>NZ_AP023257.1:1690000-2930593 GCF_016756595.1 Mesorhizobium sp. L-2-11
GATTTGCGGTGAGCTTCTTGGCTCTCCGCCTGTTCTGTTTGACATCGTAAAGAGAAGATTTGTTCGAACTTCATGGCCCGAAAGGATCATGATTTGTCGCGGGAGACGCTCAATCTCCCGCATATGATGGGTTTGCCTAACCGCACCCTCGAACCGATCTCGAGAAGCTGGTCTTTTTGTGCCAATGACATCAGGCGACAATCCTGCACAGGATTGAGCCGAGGCGACGATCTCTTGGAGGTCGCGCTGAGCGATGATCCTTCGGATCACGCTGAAGCAAAAATCCTTCGGGATTTGGCTGAAGCGACGATCCCTTTGGGATCGCGCTGGTGGGTATTGGCAATGAGAACGATCAAGTGTCTTAAGGGCAATTGGTGGATGCCTTGGCATGCACAGGCGATGAAGGACGTGATACGCTGCGATAAGCTACGGGGAGGTGCGAATACCCTTTGATCCGTAGATTTCCGAATGGGGAAACCCACCTAAGGTGCTTGGAAAATCAGAGCAGCCAGTGGTCGAAAGGCCGACTTGCTGCTGTGGTTTCCAAGGATCTGTTATAGGTAACTTATCCTGAATCCATAGGGATAAAGTGGCGAACGCGGGGAACTGAAACATCTAAGTACCCGTAGGAAAGGACATCAACCGAGACTCCGGCAGTAGTGGCGAGCGAACCCGGACCAGGCCAGTGGCGATGATGAGACAAGCGGAACCTTCTGGAAAGTAGGGCCATAGTGGGTGACAGCCCCGTACGCGTAATGCAAATCATCGTCCTCGAGTAAGGCGGGACACGTGAAATCCTGTCTGAAATTGGGGGGACCACCCTCCAAGCCTAAGTACTCGTGCATGACCGATAGCGAACTAGTACCGTGAGGGAAAGGTGAAAAGCACCCCGACAAGGGGAGTGAAAGAGTACCTGAAACCGATTGCCTACAAACAGTGGGAGCCCGCAAGGGTGACCACGTACCTTTTGTATAATGGGTCAGCGACTTAGTGTGACGAGCAAGCTTAAACCGCTAGGTGTAGGCGCAGCGAAAGCGAGTCTGAACAGGGCGTTCAGTTCGTCGCATTAGACCCGAAACCGAGTGATCTAGCCATGAGCAGGTTGAAGGTAAGGTAACACTTACTGGAGGACCGAACCCATAACTGTTGCAATAGTTCGGGATGACTTGTGGCTAGGGGTGAAAGGCCAATCAAACTCGGAAATAGCTGGTTCTCCGCGAAATCTATTTAGGTAGAGCGTCGACCGAATACCCCAGGGGGTAGAGCACTGGATGGGCTAGGGGTCCTCACCGGATTACCAAACCTAACCAAACTCCGAATACCTGGGAGTACTAGTCGGCAGACACACGGCGGGTGCTAACGTCCGTCGTGAAAAGGGAAACAACCCTGACCTACAGCTAAGGTCCCCAAGTTATGGCTAAGTGGGAAAGGATGTGAGGATCCCAAAACAACCAGGATGTTGGCTTAGAAGCAGCCATCATTTAAAGAAAGCGTAACAGCTCACTGGTCTAAATAAGGGTCTTTGCGCCGAAAATGTAACGGGGCTCAAGCCATACACCGAAGCTTAGGGTGGCGACAATCCTTCGGGATTGCGCTGCGGTAGCGGAGCGTTCTGTAAGCTGATGAAGCCATACCCGTGAGGGGTGGTGGAGGTATCAGAAGTGCGAATGCTGACATGAGTAACGTAAGGGGAGTGAGAGACTCCCCCGCCGAAAGTCCAAGGGTTCCTGCTTAAAGCTAATCTGAGCAGGGTTAGCCGGCCCCTAAGTCGAGGCAGAAATGCGTAGACGATGGGAACCACGTTAATATTCGTGGGCCTGGAGGAAGTGACGGATCATTGAGGTAGTCCAATCTTATCGGATTGAACGGGCTGCTGCGTGGTTCCAGGAAATAGCTCCTCCTTATAGACCGTACCCGAAACCGACACTGGTGGACTGGTAGAGTATACCAAGGCGCTTGAGAGAACTATGCTGAAGGAACTCGGCAAATTGCACGCGTAACTTCGGAAGAAGCGTGACCCTTTTCCACGCAAGTGGAGGAGGGTGGCACAGACCAGGGGGTAGCGACTGTTTATCAAAAACACAGGGCTCTGCGAAGTCGCAAGACGACGTATAGGGTCTGACGCCTGCCCGGTGCTGGAAGGTTAAGAGGAGGGGTGCAAGCTCTGAATCGAAGCCCCAGTAAACGGCGGCCGTAACTATAACGGTCCTAAGGTAGCGAAATTCCTTGTCGGGTAAGTTCCGACCTGCACGAATGGCGTAACGACTTCCCCGCTGTCTCCAGCATAGACTCAGTGAAATTGAATTCCCCGTGAAGATGCGGGGTTCCTGCGGTTAGACGGAAAGACCCCGTGCACCTTTACTATAGCTTTACATTGGCATTCGTAGTGGCATGTGTAGGATAGGTGGTAGGCTTTGAAACCTGGGCGCCAGCTCAGGTGGAGCCATCCTTGAAATACCACCCTTATCACTATGGATGTCTAACCGCGGCCCGTCATCCGGGTCCGGGACAATGTATGGTGGGTAGTTTGACTGGGGCGGTCGCCTCCTAAAGAGTAACGGAGGCGCGCGATGGTGGGCTCAGAACGGTCGGAAATCGTTCGCTGAGTGCAATGGCATAAGCCTGCCTGACTGCGAGACTGACAAGTCGAGCAGAGACGAAAGTCGGTCATAGTGATCCGGTGGTCCCGCGTGGAAGGGCCATCGCTCAACGGATAAAAGGTACGCCGGGGATAACAGGCTGATGACCCCCAAGAGTCCATATCGACGGGGTTGTTTGGCACCTCGATGTCGACTCATCGCATCCTGGGGCTGGAGCAGGTCCCAAGGGTATGGCTGTTCGCCATTTAAAGCGGTACGTGAGTTGGGTTCAGAACGTCGTGAGACAGTTCGGTCCCTATCTGCCGTGGGTGTAGGAATATTGAAAGGATCTGTCCCTAGTACGAGAGGACCGGGATGGACGGATCTCTGGTGGACCTGTTGTGGCGCCAGCCGCATAGCAGGGTAGCTATATCCGGACGGGATAACCGCTGAAGGCATCTAAGCGGGAAACCCACCTTAAAACGAGTATTCCCTGAGAACCGTGGAAGACGACCACGTTGATAGGCCGGGTGTGGAAGAGCGGCAACGCTTGAAGCTTACCGGTACTAATAGTTCGATCGGCTTGATCGTTCTCATTCCCTATGCCCATCTGACGAAGTCAGATGGGCTGTTCTCACTCACGCTCGTTCCGCCCTGCGGGCGGCGCTACGTGGGTGCGGCGCATCGGCGCCGACGGTCGGTCGACCTTGCGAAGCTTCGCTTCGAAAGGCGCCAGGACCAAAGAACGGTAAGGCACATATAAGACCAGCGAACAGCTCAGAGAGCAGAAAATAGGCTTCCCTATTGGCTACTTCCTCATCGCTATTCGCTCAAAAAGCTTCTCGAACAACGTGCGCTTTGCCGACCTGGTGGTTATGGCGGAGCGGCTGCACCCGATCCCATTCCGAACTCGGCCGTGAAACGCTCCAGCGCTGATGGTACTTCGTCTCAAGACGCGGGAGAGTAGGTCGCTGCCAGGTCTGCAAAACGCACGTTGGATCTTCACCTTCACATCGTACTTTCCAAAAATCGAAAATGGGTCGATGTGTGGAAAATCTTCTCTCTACCAAAAGGCCCGCCAATCGGGAACTCGGGCCGCGCAAGCGGCCCTTTCAGTTGGCGCAAGCTTGATTCCAGTGAGCCAAGGCTTACTTCTGAAGTTGACGCGGGGTGGAGCAGCCCGGTAGCTCGTCAGGCTCATAACCTGAAGGTCACAGGTTCAAATCCTGTCCCCGCAACCAAACAAAAACGGCCCGCATCACGCGGGCCGTTTTGCGTTTGGAGGCTGGCGCAGTCGAGTTGAAGTTCTGCAAGGAGGCTGTACGATGGCGGCTTCCGCTTGCTCGGCGGTTTTCCGTTCTTCGCTATGGAACCAACAGCCGGGCCGAATGGTTCCAGCCGTTTGGCCGCGCCGCCATGCAGATCCGGCGCGTCCCTAAGGTAATCAGGATGTTCAAGAATAGGTATTATGCCGAAGCTGTATTGGTTGTCGGAGCGTTGATCATGGGTGGCGAGAAAAGTGCCGTTCAAGCGCAGGAGCGCGATGAGACAGTGGTCCGCGTTGCCGAATTGGTAATCGATCCGGCCCAGCTCGACGCCTACAAGGCCGCCGTCAAAGAAGAGATGCAAGACGCCATCGATTTCGAACCGGGCGTGCTGGCCATCTACTCGGTGGCAGAGAAGGACAAGCCGAATAGTCTTCGGTTCTTCGAGATATACGCCAGCGAGGAAGGGTATCGGGCGCATATCGCATCGCCGCATTTCAAGAAATATGTCGCGACGACGCAGTCGATGATCCTGTCGCGCAAATTGATCGAGACCGTGCCGGTTCAGCTCAGCGCGAAGCCACGGTGACGGCCGTGCATGTTGGGCGCGCCCGCGCTGAACTAATTTAGATAAGCACGTTCGCAACGGAAGAAGTGCCAGAGTCCCACGCCGCAAGCTGACTCAAGCCGCGGTATCCGGCACGGAAGCGATTATGCGGTCGGGTTCAGGCCGCGCCCCTACCGCAGGCTTTCCAGCTCGCGGATGCGTTTGGCGCCGTCGGCCTCGAGCTGCCGGGTGACGGCGCCGATCAGCGTTTCGGCAACGACGAAAAGCGCCGCCGAGGAGTCCCAGGCCGAGGGCACGGCGGTGCGCCCGGCGATGACATGGCGGGCGAAGCGGGCGATCGGCGACAGCCACTGGTCGGTGAACAGCACGATCTGCACGCCACGCTGATGTGCCGTCTCGGCGAAGCGAACCAGGCTGTCCTGGTAGCGCCTGATGTCGAAGATCACCAGCACGTCGCGCTTGCCCATGTCAATCAGCCGGTCGCGCCAGACGCTTTCCTGTCCGGCGAGGTGAAAGACGTTGGGCTGGATGATGGCGAGGTGGGCGGCCATGTAGCGCGCCAGCGGATCGGTGAAGCGGCCGCCGATCAGGAAGGTTTTGCCACGCCGGTCGGCAAGTTTTGCGACGATGTCGGCAAGCTGCTTTTCAGACAGGTGCCTGAACGTCTCGCGCATATTGTCGAGCGTTGCCTCCAGCATCGGCGAGACCGCGCCGCCGTTCGGCGATGGCGGGTTGAGCGTCCGTGAGGCCGGCGACTGCAGTTGCGCCGCCAATTCGTCCTGCAGCGCCGACTGGAATTCCGGGTAGTTCTGGAAGCCGAGCCGGGCGACGAAACGCAGGATGGTCGGCGAGGAGACGCCGGCAGCAGCCGAAAACTCGGCGACGGTCTTCAGGCCGATCAGCGGGTAGCTGGCGATCAGCGTCTGCGCTGCGCGGCGCTCGCCCGCCGGCATCGTGCCGATGCGGTCCGAGATCAGTTCGGCAATGCTCGAAATCATCTTTTCCCACCCTTGGCCGCTTTGCTGAAATCGCATTTGAGCCAAAATCGCGTTTGACAAAGCCGGACAAACTGTATGAAATCATCCACAAGGACGCAATGATGCAAAATACGTAACATACGATACAGCGCTCCCCGGGGACTGCAAACAATGGAGACAGCACGGCCCGCCAGCCCTGCATCGCCTGAAACCGTAGGGGTGACGAACCTCGGCGGATCGAGCCCTTTCGTGCTGACCTGCGACCACGCCTCCAACTTCCTGCCGCCGGAATTCGGAACGCTCGGCCTTGCTGCCGAAGAGCTTTCCCGCCACATCGCCTGGGATCCCGGCGCGCTGCCGGTCGCCCGCCGCATGGCCGCGGCGCTTGACGCGACACTGGTCGAGACCCGCGTTTCGCGGCTGGTCATCGACTGCAACCGGCCGCTCGATGCACCCGATCTGGTGCCGCCGGTCAGCGAGACCACGGCCATTCCGGGCAATGCCGGCCTGTCGGAAATGCAGGTTGCCGCGCGCATCGCCCTTTCCTGGCAACCCTTCCACGATGCGGTTGCGAGCATCATCGACACAAGGCTGGCGGGCGGGCTGGAGACGCGGCTGGTTTCAATCCATTCCTTCAACCCGGTCTACAGGAGCAAGAGCCGGCCCTGGCATATCGGCGTCATCCATGACGAGGATCGTCGGCTGGCAGCGCCGCTTGTCGCGGCGCTGCAGCGGCTCGCCGGCGTCACGGTCGGCGTCAACCAACCCTATTCGCCGGCCGACCGCGTTTATTTTACGCTGGAAAGGCATGCGCGCCCGCTGGGGCTACCCTGCGCGATGATCGAAATCCGCAACGACGAAATATCCGACGAAGCCGGGCAGCGAAAATGGGCGGATCTGCTGACGGGCATCTTCGTTGGCATTCACACGCCGGAAGCATCAACGAGTCCTGAGTCCCTGCCGCGGCGCGGCAGGCAGATTCCGGCCCATCCGATCCGATAATTCGACAGGAAGAGACCGTTGCCCCAAGCCGCACAGCTTTTTGTCCGCTACGTTGACGCGATAAACCATCGCGTCGGACGCGTCGCGATGTACCTGCTGTTCGTCATGGGCGCGATGCTGCTCTACTCGACGCTGTCGCGTATCATTTTCGGCGTGCCGATCAACTGGGTGCTGGAAATGTCGCAGTTCCTGCTCTCCGCCTACTATCTGGTGGGCGGCGCCTATGCCCTGCAACTCGATCAGCATGTGCGGATGGACCTGTTCTACAGCCGCCTCGATGCAAGGAAGCGTGCTATCACCGACGCCATCACCATCCTCTTCGTCATCTTTTTCCTGGTCGTGCTCCTCGGTGGTGGCCTATCGAGCACAAACTACGCCATCCAATACAATCAGAAGAACTACTCGGCCTGGTCGCCCGTGCTCTGGCCGATCAAGGTGGTGATGACGACCGGAGTCTTCCTGATGTTGCTGCAGTGCATCTCCACCTTCATCAAAGACGTGGCCATTGCCCGCGGGAGGCCGATCGCATGAGTTCCGAGGCGATCACTCTATTCATGTTCGGAACCATGATGGTGCTGCTCTTTACCGGGCAGCGCGTCTTCGGCGTCATCGGCTTCGTCGGTTCGGCGGCGGCACTGTGGCTGTGGGGGCAGGGATCGTTCGAGATGCCCTTCAACGCCTCCTTCCAGGTATTGAACTGGTACCCGCTGATCACCGTGCCGTTCTTCATCTTCATGGGCTTCATGTTGTCGGAATCCGGCATGGCCGGCGACCTCTACCGGATGTTCCATGTCTGGTTCGGGCCGGTGCGCGGCGGTCTCGCGCTGGGCACGATCGGCCTGATGGTGCTGATTGCCGCGCTCAATGGCCTGTCGGTCGCCGGCATGGCGATCGGCGCGACGATCGCCCTGCCGCAGTTGCTGCGCCACGGCTACGACAAGTCGATGGTCACCGGCGTCATCCAGGCGGGTTCCTCGCTCGGCATCCTGATACCGCCGAGCGTCGTGCTGGTGCTTTACGCCATGATTGCCCGGCAGCCGGTACTGGATCTGTGGCTGGCCGGGGTTGGCCCCGGCCTGCTGATGGCGCTGATCTTCGGTGTCTATGTCTATCTGCGCTGTCTGATCCAGCCCGAAGCCGGCCCCGCTCTGCCGGCCGAAGAACGCGCGCAGATCACCCGCGCCGAGAAATTCGCCCTGCTCGGGGAAGGTCTGCTGCCGCTTGCCATCTTCGCCGTCATGATGGGCATGTTCATGACCGGCGTGACGAGCCTGGTGGAAAGCTCGGTGGTGGGGGCGGTTCTGGCGATGGCCGGCGCCTGGTGGGCGGGAAACCTGAACCGGAAATCCTTCGAGACGGCGACGCGCAACACGCTGGGCATCAGTTGCATGTTCCTTTGGATCATTCTCGGCGCGCTGTGCTTCAGCTCGGTCTATGATGGGCTGGGCGCGGTAAAGGCAGTCAAGACGCTTTTGATCGACACCTGGGAGTTCAGCCCGTGGACCATCCTGGTGCTGATGCTCCTCTCCTTCATCGTCATGGGAATGTTTCTCGACGACACCGCGATGCTCGTCATCGTCGCGCCGCTCTACATCCCGCTGGTTATCAGCCTTGGCTTCAATCCGATCTGGTTCGGCATCCTTTATACGATCACCTGCCAGATCGCGTACATCACGCCGCCCTTCGGCTATAATCTGTTCCTGATGCGCGCAATGGCGCCGCCCGAGATCACTTTGGTCGACATCTACCGCTCCATCGTGCCTTTCTTCTTCCTGATGGTGCTGTCGCTGATCATCATCATGATTTTCCCGCAGATCGCGCTGTGGCTGCCGAGCCTCTTTTCGGGACGATAGCATGGGCGATGCGTCGAGGAAGGAACCAAAAAGAGGAAGAATGAGCTTCCCGGAAGATCGTGGACCTGCACGCATGCAGGCGTGTCGAAGAGGAGAACGGAACGATGACTGAGCAGAGAAGAAACATAAGCAAGCGCGATTTCCTGCGAAAGGCGGGATTGACGACCGCAGGCGCGGTCGGCGCGTCCACGCTGGCTATGCCCTACGTCAAGGCACAGAGCCCGATCACATGGCGCCTGCAGACCTATGCCGGCCCGGCCCTGGCCGAGCACGTCATCAAGAACTCGATCGACTGGTTCAACAAAGCGGCCAATGGCGAGATGGTGATCGAGCTCTACACCGCAGACCAACTCGTCCCGCAAGGCGAGCTGTTCCGTGCTGTCCAGTCGGGCACGATCGATGCGGCCCAGAGCGACGACGACTCGGCCGCCGCTCCGGTCGACGTCAAGGTCTTCGGCGCTTATTTCCCGCTCGCGGCGCGCTATTCCCTCGATGTGCCGGCGCTGTGGCACTGGCACGGCCTGAAGGAGATCTGGGAAGAGGCCTATGCCGAGATTCCCGACGTGACATGGCTCTCCACCGGGGCCTGGGACCCCTGCAACTTCGGCACGACCAAGCCGATCAAATCCCTCGCCGACCTGCAGGGCCTGCGCGTCTACACCTTCCCTACCGGCGGCCAGTTCCTGTCGCGCTTCGGCGTGGTGCCGGTCTCGCTTCCCTACGAGGACGTGCAACCCGCCATGCAGACCGGAGAACTCGATGGCGTGTGCTGGTGCGGCATCACGGAGATGCATACCGTGGGCTGGGCCGACGCGCTGAAATACTACCTGACGAACCCGCTGTCGGGCGCCTGGGCCGGCTCCTACTTCGTCAATACCGGGAAGTGGAAGGCTGTGCCCGAGCATCTGCAGCAGCTCTTCCGTCTGGCAATCGACGCCTCGCACTACTACCGGCAGCATTGGTACTGGGCTGGCGAGGCCAACTACCGCAACACCGGCAAGCTTGAGCTCACCACCATCCCGGATGCGGAATGGGCGAAGGTCGAGGAAGAGGCAGTAAAGTTCTGGGACGAAATCGCCGCGCAGAGCGAGCGTAGCGCGAAGGTCGTCGAGATCATCAAGAAGTACAATGAGTCGATGAGGAAGGCCGGAGCGCCCTATCGCTACGGCTGATTGCGCAGACAAGGCCGCCCGCCATGGCGGGCGGCTTTGCGAACATAGCTAAGCTATACGCTGTCGTGGATGCCTGGAGTTTTAAATGGCCGGAAATTTCTCGTTCGATCAATTGAAGAAGGCGGTCTCCAGCGGTGAGGTCGACACCGTGCTGGCCTGCATCGTCGACATGCAGGGCCGGCTGGCGGGAAAGCGGTTCCTGGCACAGTATTTCGTCGAGTCCGCCCATGACGAGACGCATGGCTGCAACTATCTCCTGGCCAACGACATCGATATGGAACCGGTGCCCGGCTACAAGGCGGCGAGCTGGTCGAAGGGTTACGGCGACTTCGTCATGAAGCCGGACCTGTCGACGCTGCGGCGCATTCCATGGCTGGAGAAGACGGCGCTGGTGATCTGCGACGTGCTCGACCACCACACCCATGACGACCTGCCGCATTCGCCGCGCGCCATCCTGAAGAAGCAGGTCAAGCGGCTGAGCGAACGCGGCTATATCGGCTATTTCGCCTCCGAACTCGAATTCTATCTGTTCAGCGAAACCTACGATTCCGCCCGCAAGAAGCACTGGCAGGGCCTCGACACGGCCTCGCCCTATATCGGCGACTACCAGATCGGCATCACCACCAAGGAAGAAGGCGTCATGCGCCGGCTGCGCAACGAGATGCAAGCGGCCGGCATTCCGATCGAGAACTCCAAGGGCGAGTGGGGGCCTGGCCAGGAAGAAATCAACGTCCGCTATGCCGAGGCGCTCGAGATGGCCGACCGCCACGTCATCCTGAAGAACGGCGCCAAGGAGATCGCAGAGTCGGAAGGCAAGGCGATCTCGTTCATGGCCAAGTACAATTACGGGCTGGCCGGCAATTCCAGCCATATCCACAATTCGCTGTGGAGCGCCGACGGCGAGACGCCGCTTTTCTACGACAAAAAGGCTGAGTGGACGCTGTCGACGCTCGGCCAGCAATGGGCGGCGGGCCAGCTTAGATATGCCAGGGAATTCACCTGGTTCCTGGCGCCCTACGTCAACTCCTACAAGCGCTTCCAGGCCGGCACCTTCGCGCCGACCAAGATCATGTGGAGCGAGGATAACCGCACCGCCGGCTTCCGCCTGTGCGGCGAGGGCACCAAGGGCATCCGCATGGAATGCCGCATCGGCGGCGCTGACCTCAACCCCTATCTCGCCTTCGCTGCGCTGATTGCGGCCGGCCTTGCCGGCATCGACGAAAAGCTTGAACTGCAAAAACCCTTCGTCGGCGATGCCTATCAAGCCTCGCAGCTGCCGGAAATTCCGAAGACCCTGCGCGATGCCACCGAGACGCTGGCGAAATCGGAGATGCTGAAGCAGGCGCTCGGCGACGGCGTGCTCGAGCATTATGTCCATACGGCGCACTGGGAGCAGTTCGAATACGACCGCCGCATTACCGACTGGGAACTGCACAGGGGGTTCGAACGGTATTGACGGTGTTGTGATTTATGTTAGTGTTGCGATAAATACATCACAACACACGGAGATGATGTTGCCCCAGGGTAGAGGTAAAATCGACAAGGCGTGGTTTCAGGACCAAATGAAAGAGCGTGGCTTGTCGCTGCGCGGCACAGCAGGCCGTATAGGTATGGACCCAGGCGCGCTGTCTCGGACACTGAATGGTGAACGGCGCATGCAGGTCGATGAAATCCATAAGATCGCGGAAATTTTCGGTACTTCGGCAAGCGGGGTCCTGCTTCATCTCGGCTCACCGAACGACGGAAGCACCGAAAATACTCAGGCCTGGCGTCGTCGGGGCTTCATGGAGGAGCAGGTGGATTTCAAAGGTGCAACGGCAATGAATGACGACGACAAAGATCACATCGTGCCGCCGAGGGGTGCTGATCCGTTGTTTGGATGCATGGCCGGGACGCTCACCCTTCTTCCGGATGTCGATTACACCGCACCTGCAGATCCGGATTGGGGCAAGGTGTATGACGACTGATGGAGTGCTGCTCGACACCTGCTTCATGCTGTGGCTCTCAACGGAGCAGCCGGTCACGAGGACGGCGGTCGAGAAGGTGACCAGCGCGCGAAAAAATGGTGGCGTGATCGCGGTTTCCGTCATGTCGGCCTGGGAGATCGGAATGCTTGTCGCCAAAGGCCGGCTTCCGTTCATCAAGTCGCCGCTCGCATGGTTTGAACGGTTTGTGCAAGCCGGGGCAACGAGCGTTGAGGGTATCGACAGCGAGCTTTTGGTCGAGTCTTCGTTCCTGCCTGGTGTCGTTCACAACGATCCGACAGACCGGATTATCATAGCTACGGCGCGTTCGAAGAACCTGGCAATTATCACCCGCGATCGGGCGATCCTTGCCTATGGCGCGGCTGGCTTCGTCAAAACAGTCCCTTGTTGATTTGGAGACCTCCTTGGAAACTATCAAACTCAAATCCCCCATCGATGGTTCGATCTATGCCGAACGGCCTGTGGCCACGGACCAGGCGATCAACGCTGCTGTCGAGCGGGCCAAGGCGGCGCAGGAGAAATGGGCTGAGACGCCGATCGTCGAGCGCGGCAAGTACATGCTTGCCATGCTGGAGGCGCTGGTAGCCATGACCGACGAGATCGTGCCGGAGATTGCCTGGCAGCTGGGTCGTCCGGTGCGCTATGGCGGCGAGTTCGGCGGCGTCAGGGAACGCACCAATTACATGGTCGAGATCGCCGAAGCGGCACTCAAGCCGGTGATGGCCTCCAATCCGAGGGACGGGTTTCGCCGCTATGTGAAGAAGGTGCCGCTCGGCCTGGTCATGGTGATCGCGCCGTGGAACTATCCTTATCTCACCGCCGTCAACACCATCGTGCCGGCGCTGATGGCCGGCAGCGCCGTCATCCTCAAGCACGCGGCGCAGACGCTGCTGGTCGGCGAACGCTTTCAACAGGCTTTCGACAAAGCAGGCCTGCCCAAGGGCCTGTTCCAGAACCTCGTCATGAGCCATGCGCAGACCGAAAAACTGCTCGGCTCGGGCAAGATCGACCATGTCAATTTCACCGGCTCGGTTGCCGGCGGCCGCGCCATCGAAAAGGCCGCGGCTGGCACGTTCATGACGCTCGGCCTCGAACTCGGCGGCAAGGACCCGGCCTACGTCCTCGCCGACGCCAAGATCGACCATGCCGTCGCCAATCTGGTCGACGGCGCCTTCTACAATTCCGGCCAGTGCTGCTGCGGCATCGAGCGCGTCTATGTCCATGAGAAGGTCTATGACGAGTTCGTCGAAGGCTTCATCGCCGAAACCAGGAACTACGTCGTCGGCAACCCGCTCGATCAGGCGACGACGATGGGGCCGATGGCACAGGCGCGCTTTGCCGACCTGATCCGCGAGCAGAAGGCCGAGGCGCTGCGCAAGGGTGCCAGGGTGCACATCAACATGAAGGTGGCCAATGACGAGCCAGGCTCGCCCTATCTGGCGCCGGAAGTGCTGACCGGCGTCGACCACCAGATGAGCGTCATGCGCGAGGAAAGCTTTGGGCCGATCGTCGGCATCATGAAGGTGCGCAACGACGAGGAGGCGATCGCGCTGATGAACGACAGCCCCTACGGGCTGACGGCCTCGATCTGGACGCGCGACACCGAGCATGCGGCGGCGATCGGTGATCGCGTCGAGACCGGCACCGTGTTCATGAACCGCTGCGACTATCTCGATCCGGCGCTGGTCTGGACCGGCGTCAAGGACACCGGCAAGGGCGCCGCCCTGTCGGCCATCGGTTACGACAATCTGACGAGGCCGAAATCATATCATCTGCGCGAAGCCATCTGATTTTTTCGAAAGACAAAAATGACAAAATTGATTTCCAAATGGAACTACCCGACAACCGTGCGCTTCGGCGCGGGGCGTATCAAGGAATTGCCTGATGTGCTTGATGCCACCGGCATCAAACGGCCGCTGTTCGTCACCGATCCAGGGCTGGCCAAACTTCCGGTCGTCGCCTCGACGTTGAAGATCCTCGACGGTGCCAAGGTGCCCTATGGCGTGTTTTCCGAGGTCAAGCCGAACCCGGTCGACTCCAACCTGACCGCCGGAATTGCCGTGTTCAAGAAGGGCAAGCATGACGGCGTCATCGCCTTCGGCGGCGGCTCGGCGCTCGACCTCGGCAAGCTGATCGCCTTCCAGGCCGGCCAGACGCGGCCGGTCTGGGATTTCGAGGATATCGGCGACTGGTGGACGCGCGCCAACTCCGACGCGATCGCGCCGATCATCGCCGTGCCGACCACGGCCGGCACCGGCTCGGAGGTCGGCCGCGCCGGCGTCATCACCAATGAAGCGACCCACACCAAGAAGGTGATCTTCCATCCGAAACTTTTGCCGGCCATCGTCATCGCTGATCCGGAACTGTCGGTCGGCATGCCCGGCTTCATCACCGCCGGCACCGGCATGGACGCACTCGCCCATTGCCTCGAAGCCTATTGCGCGCCGGGCTATCATCCGATGGCCGACGGCATCGCCGTCGAGGGCGTGCGGCTCGTCTTCGAAAACCTGCCGAAAGCCTATGCCAACGGCAGGGATCTCGTCGCCCGCGCCCACATGATGAGCGCGGCCGCGATGGGCGCTGCCGCCTTCCAGAAAGGGCTGGGCGCCATCCACTCGCTGTCGCATCCGGTCGGCGCACTTTACGACACCCATCATGGCATGACCAACGCCGTGTTCATGCCCTATGTGCTGGCCTTCAACCGCGACGCCATCGAGGCGCAGATCGCCCGGCTCGCGGCTTATTGCGGCATCAAGGGCGGCTTCGACGGTTTCGCCAAGGCCGTCATCAAGTTGCGCAAGGAATTGAAGGTGCCGCATGCGCTGCCGGGCCTGATCAACGGGCTCGACATGGACAAGAAGCGCAAGGGGCTGATCGCCGACATGGCGGTGGTCGATCCGACCGCCGGCGGCAACCCGGTCAAGCTGACCAGGAAGGCGGCGCTGACGCTGCTCGACAACGCCATTGCCGGCACCGTCTGAGACAATATTCGCGTCGGAATCCGATCTGGAAAATGAAACTGATTTGGAAGGCAACAAAGGGGGAGAGATGAAAGGTAAGACGGAAACTCGTTAGCCGGAGAAATAATCGCGAGGCGATTGCTACAGCCGGTTAAAAAGAGTTTACTTTTCGTACTGCAGGGTAGCGCTTTCACAAAGCTTTCATCGCGCTGTCACACGAAAACGATACCGCATCGCAGGCGTCCAACGGCGTCAGTTCAACGGAGAGAACACATGTTCAAATTCACGGGAAAAGTGCTTTCCCTTACGGCCGTCGCCCTGATGGCGACCTCTGCCATCTCGTCGGCGCAGTCCATGGATGAACTGGTCGCCGCCGCCAAGGCGGAAGGCCAGCTCACCACCATCGCGCTGCCGCACAGCTGGTGCGGCTATGGCGACGTCATCGCCGGATTCAAGGCGAAATATCCGGAAATCACCGTCAACGAACTCAATCCCGACGCCGGCTCCGGCGACGAGATTGAGGCGATCAAGGCCAACAAGGACAATAAGGGGCCGCAAGCGCCTGACGTTATCGACGTCGGCCTGTCTTTCGGCCCGTCCGCCAAGGCAGACGGCCTGATCCAACCTTACAAGGTGTCGACCTGGGACACGATCCCTGACAGCGCCAAGGATGCCGATGGCTATTGGTATGGCGACTACTACGGCGTGCTCGCCTTCGGCGTGAACAAGGCCGTCGTGCAGAACGCCCCACAGGACTGGGCTGACCTGCAGAAGCCGGAATATGCCAATTCGGTGGCGCTCGCCGGTGACCCGCGCTCGTCGAACAACGCGGTCATGTCGGTGTACGCCGCTGGCCTCGCGGCTGGCGGTACCGGCGGCCAGGATGCCGCCGCCAAGGGTCTGCAGTTTTTCAAGCAGCTCAACGATGCCGGCAACTTTGTGCCGGTCGACGGTGAAGCGGCAGCTGTCGCCCAAGGTACGACACCGATCGTGATGAACTGGGACTACAACCTGCTGGCCATGCGCGACAAGATGGCCGGCAATCCGGAAATCGAAATCGTCGTGCCAAAGAGCGCGGTGGTCGCAGGCGTCTACGTGCAGGCGATCAGCGCCTATGCGCCGCATCCGAACGCCGCCAAGCTGTGGATGGAGTATCTCTACTCGGACGAAGGCCAACTCGGCTGGCTGAAGGGCTACTGCCACCCGATCCGCTTCAACGACCTCGCCAAGAAGGGCGTGATCCCGAAGGAGATGCTGGACAAGTTGCCGGCCGCCGAGAACTACGAAAAAGCGATCTTCCCAACCTTGGAGGAGCAGAACGCCGCCAAGAAGGAAATCAGCACGAACTGGGATGCCATCGTTGGCGCCGTCGTGAAGTAATTCATAGGGCGCCGGTCGGTTCGCCGCCCCGGCGCCCTATGCCAAGTTCGGGAAGTCCATGGCAGACTCCACAATGTCCCAGACAGCCAGCGTCAGGCCTGGCGCGCCGGAGATCAGCCGCCTTCGGCTGCCACTGCATTGGTTGGGCGTAGCTCCGTTCTTCATTTTCGCACTGCTCTTTCTGATCCTGCCCACGATAGGGCTGATCGCGGGCGCGTTCAAAAATGCGGCTGGCGACTATACGCTCGACAACATCATCGCGTTGTCGCAGCCCAAGCTCGCAGCGGCCTATTGGGTGTCCATTCAGATCAGCTTTGTCTCTGCGGTCCTTGGCGCCCTGATCGGCCTGGCAATGGCCGTAGCAGTGATTCGCGGCGGCTTGCCGCCGTGGTTGCGCTCGGCGACCCTGACCTTCTCGGGCGTCGCCTCGAATTTCGCCGGCGTGCCGCTGGCATTCTCGTTCATCGCGACGCTAGGCCGGCTCGGCGTGGCGACGATCCTGTTGCGAGACATTTTCGGCATTAACATCTATTCGCTCGGCTTCAGCATCTTTTCGTTCTGGGGCCTGATCCTCACCTACCTCTATTTCCAGATTCCATTGATGATCGTCATCATCACGCCGGCGGTCGATGGGCTGAAGAAGGAATGGGGCGAAGCTGCCGCCACGCTCGGTGCAACCAATTGGCAATATTGGCGCATGGTGGTGATCCCCGTCTTGTGGCCGAGTTTTCTCGGGACGACGGTCCTGCTCTTTGCCAACGCGTTCGGCGCGGTCGCAACGGCCTATGCACTGACCGGGCCGTCACTCAACATCGTGCCCATCCAGCTGTTCGCGCAGATTCGCGGCGACGTGCTTTACAATCCGAATCTAGGCTATGCGCTTGCATTCGGCATGATCGTCATCACCGGCCTGGCCAATCTCTTCTACATCCTGTTCCAGCGGCGAGCCGAACGGTGGCTGAAATGAAGCAAGGCAACCGTTTTTGGGCCTGGCTGGTTTTTGGCGTGGGAACCACCTATTTTATCCTGCCGCTTTTGGCGACCTTTGAATTCTCCTTGCGTAAGCGGCGAGGGGAATACTCGTTTGACGCCTACCGCTCGGTCTTCGAAGATCCGAATTTCCAAGCGACCTTTACCTATTCCGTCGTTGTGGCGATCTTCACCATCCTTTTGGGCGTGCTCCTCGTTGTCCCGACGGCCTACTGGATACGGCTGCGGCTACCGCATCTGCGGCCGATCGTAGAGTTCATCACCCTGCTGCCGCTGGTTATCCCCGCCATCGTCATCGTCTTCGGCTACATCAGAATGTTCGGTTCGAATTCAACGTTGCCTTTTCTGGCGACGGCGCGCGGCGCCGATGCTCTGCTGGTCATCGGCTATGCAGTGCTGGCGCTGCCTTATATGTACCGGGCGGTCGATACCGGTCTCAGGACCATCGACGTCAGAACGCTCACCGAAGCCGCACAAATCCTCGGCGCCGGCTGGACCACCATCATCGTCCGCATCATCCTGCCGAATGTGTTGATCGCCGTCCTATCCGGCGCGTTCCTGAGTTTTGCCATCGTCATCGGCGAGTTCACCATGGCCTCGCTGCTGAATCGCCCGGCCTTCGGCCCCTATCTGCAGAACATTGGCGCCAACACTGCCTATGAGCCGTCGGCACTGGCGCTCATTTCGTTCGCCATCACCTGGGGCTGCATGTCGCTGATCCAAATCCTGTCGCGTTTTGCGCCGCGATCGGCGAACCGGCCAAACTGATCGACAAAGTACCGACCGAAAGAAAAGCCATGGCTGAGCCATTCCTCTCCATCCAGCAGGTTCGAAAATCCTTCGGCGCCACCACCGTCGTCGAGGATTTTAACCTCGAAGTCGAGCCGGGCGAATTCGTCTCCTTCCTCGGGCCATCGGGCTGCGGCAAGACGACAGTGCTGCGTATGGTCGCCGGCTTCGAGGAGCCGAGCGCCGGCAAGATCGTCGTGGCCGGCAAGGACATCACCCGGCTCAAACCAAACCAGCGCAATGTCGGCATGGTGTTCCAGGCCTATGCGCTGTTTCCAAACCTGACCGTGGCGCAAAACATCGGCTTCGGGCTGAAGGTCGCCGGCATGCCTAAGGCCGATGCCGACAGGCGCGTCGCCGAGATGCTCGACCTCATCAAGCTGCCGCAGATGGGCGACCGCTATCCCTACCAACTCTCCGGCGGTCAACAGCAGCGTATCGCGCTGGCGCGGGCGATTGCGCCGAAGCCGAAGCTCCTGCTGCTCGACGAGCCGCTGTCGGCGCTCGACGCCAAGGTGCGCGTGTCGCTGCGCGAGGAAATCCGCTCGATCCAGAAGAAGCTCGGCATCACCACCGTCTTCGTCACCCACGACCAGGAAGAGGCGTTGTCGATCTCCGACCGCATCGCCGTCATGTATGGCGGCAAGGCCGAGCAGGTCGGCACCCCGTTCGAGATCTACAACCGGCCGGCGACCAAGTTCGTCGCCAATTTCGTCGGCACACTGAACGTGCTCGAGGGCACCGTCACCGATGCAACGTCGGGCAAGGTGCGCGTCAATTCGCAAGAGATCTCGCTGCATGGAAAGCTCAACGGCTCCAGGTCCGGCGACACGCTGTCGCTGGCGCTGCGGCCCGAGGCGATTTCGCTCGGCCGCCATCCCGGCCGCGACGCGAGCCTTTCGGGCGAGATCACCGAAGTGCATTTCCTCGGCTCGGTCATCCGGGTTCGCGTTGGCATCGGCGGCAGCACGGTGTCGCTCGACACGTTCAACAGCCCGGCCACCCCGCCGCCCGCCGTCGGCGAAAGGGCCGAGATTTCGTTCTCGTCGGGCGACATGCTGGTGCTGCATTAGGGGAAGAGTGAATGGTGAATGGTGAATAGTGAATAGTAGAAGGCACTTGACGCGCCGAAATTTCTCTGCGGCAACCATTCACCATTCACCATTCACCATTCACCATTCACCATTCACCATTCACCATTCACCATTCACCATTCACCATTCACCGCAGCCAATGCCGTCGCCTTTTTTTGCAGTGCCAATCGCCCGGCTTCGCCGCTACGATGACGCATGGCACTTTTCGAGCTGACCCTTGTTCTCCTGCTGATTGCCGTCGCGCTGGCGGCGTTGTCGCGGCGTCTCCAGGTTCCTTATCCCTCCTTGCTGGCGTTGGCCGGCGCAGGCATCGCCTTCCTACCGTTTGCGCCGACCATCGAGATCGATCCCGAACTGGCGCTCGCCTTGTTCGTCGCGCCCGTGCTTCTTGACGCGGCTTACGACACCTCGCTGCGCGACCTCAATCGCTATAGGCTGCCGCTCGTCTTGCTGGCGCTTGGCGCCGTCATTTTCACCACTGCGACCGTCGCGCTCGTCGGATGGACAATGGCAGGCCTGCCGATCGCTGCGGCTATTGCCCTTGGCGCGATCGTGGCGCCGCCCGATGCCGTCGCGGCGTCGGCCGTGCTTGGACAGTTCAAGGTGCCGCACCGCGTCACCGCGATCCTGCAAGGCGAAAGCCTGCTCAACGACGCCACGGCACTCCTGATCTACCGTATGGCGGTTTCCGCCGCTGCCGGCTCCATCCTGCTGAGCAGCGCTGTTCCGATGATCTTGCTGTCGACGGTCGGCAGCCTTGCCGCTGGTTACGTGCTCGGCCGATTGTCTCTCGCCACGCTCAGCCGGATCGAGGACCCGGCGAGCGGCACTGTGGTGCAATTTGCCGGAACGTTCGGCGTCTGGATCCTGGCCGACAGCATCGGGCTCTCCGCCATTATAACAATCGTCGTCTATGCCATGACCATCGCGCGCACCGCGCCGCGCCGCATGCCGGCCAGAAATCGCGTCAGCTCCTATTCGGTCTGGGAGACGGCGGTGTTCGTGCTCAACGTGTTGGCCTTCGTTCTGATGGGACTGCAGGCACGGTCGATCGTCGGCCGGCTGGCCGAACAGGGGCAAGCCGAGGCGTTTGTCTTTGCCGCAGCCGTGCTGGCTGTCGTCATCGTCTCGCGTCTCGTCTGGGTGCTGGGATGCGGCGCGATCATGAGGTGGCTTGCCAGCTTCGGTGACGCAGAACGGCAGGCCGAAGCCCCGTCGTTTCGCGGCGGCGTGCTGATCGGCTGGTGCGGCATGCGCGGCCTCGTCACCCTTGCGGCAGCGTTTGCCTTGCCGGCTGACTTTCCCGGTCGCGACCCGATCGTACTCGCCGCGTTCTCGGTCGTGCTCGGCACCCTGGTGCTGCAAGGCATCAGCCTGAGGCCGCTGCTGGGCTTGCTTCGTCTCGATCCGGACGAGACTGTCGACCGCGAGGTCGCGCAGGCGCGCGTCGCCATCATGCAGGCAGCGTTGGACGTGTTGAGCGGCAAGACATCGAATGCCGCGGCCGTGGTCCGCGAGCAATTTGCCGCACAGCGCACGATCGCTGAAAACCCGAAGGATGCCCAGGCAGCGACCGAGTACGACAGGTTGCGCCTCTATGCCATCAAGAGCCAGCGTGACGCGCTGGAACAGCTGCGTGTCGACGGAACGATCGGCGACGAAGCGTATCATCGCCTGGAGGAGGAAATCGACTGGTCGGAATTGGCCGCTTCTCCGCCAGGACGTTTCCAGCCGCTGACGACTTAGCCGCGCGCTGTCTGGCCCAAGCTCTCTCCACCCGGCTGCACATTGCAGCCGGTCCGCCGAATCGCTACTGCCTTCAGGAAATTGAGCCGGATAAGCAATGAAGCTGGTCAGCTACAACATCCAGTACGGGTTCGGCGGCGATGGTCGCTACGATCTGGCGCGCTGCACCAATATAGTCGCTGGCGCAGACATCATCGCGCTGCAGGAGGTGGAACGGCACTGGCTGCGGACCAACGAGGACGACCAGCCGGAAATCCTTTCGCGACTGCTGCCTGATTATCACTGGGTCTACGGGCCGGCGTTCGACATGGACGCCAGCGAGCGGCGTGACGGCCGCATTGTCAACCGGCGGCGGCAATTCGGCACCATGCTCCTGTCCAAGCTGCCGATCGTCTGGTCGCGCCTGCACACGCTGCCGCTGCGCCGCACCGTGCGTCCGCTCAACACCCGCAACGCGGCGCTGGAATGCATGATCCACACCCCGGCCGGCCCGGTGCGGGTGCTGTCGCTGCATCTGGCGCATATTGCCGCCGAAGAGCGGCTGGAGCAGATCGATTATCTGCTCGCCGAGCATCGCCGGGCGCCGTTCGACGGCGGCCCGTGGAGCGGCGCCGACGATGAGCCCGCGCGCAACTGGAGCAATGGCGAGCCGGAGCCGGAAAACCCGCTGGCGGCGATCTGGATGGGCGATTTCAACATGGAGCCGGGCAGCGCCGAGTACCGGCGCATCGTTGGCAGCACGCCCTATCATCGCGGTGCCGCTTATCTCGGCGGTTTTGTCGATGCCGCCGCCGTCGCCAGCGAACCGACGGCGGATTTCCACACCCATGTGAAGACCATCGACGGCAGGCTGGCAAAGCGACGGCTCGACCACTGCTTCGTCGGCGGAATGTTGGCGGGACGGGTGCGCTCGGTCAGCGCCGATATCGGCGAAATCGCCTCGGACCATTTTCCGCTGCGCGTCGACATCGACCTGGAAACGCCGTTCGCGACGGGGGCCGAAGGCGGATGAGCCGCCGATGACCCTGTCCGTCTTCCTCGCGGTGCTTGCCGCCGCCGCCATGCACGCGATCTGGAACGCGCTGGTCAAGGTCCATCTCGACCGCTTTTTGTCGATCACGCTAATGACGCTCGGCATGGGCGCCGTGGCGCTTCTGGCGCTGCCATTCGTCGAGGTGCCGAAAGCGGAAGTGTGGCCGTACATCATCGCCTCGGTGGTCTTCCATATGGGCTACAGGACGTTCCTGATCGGCGCCTACAAGGCCGGCGATTTCGCCCAGACCTATCCGCTGGCGCGCGGCACCGCACCGCTGCTGGCTGCGCTTGGCGGCATCGTGATCGTCGCCGAAGTTCCGGCGCCGCTGGCCATCCTCGGCATTGTTCTTTTGTCGGCCGGGACGCTGGTGCTGTCGTTTCGCGGCGGCGCGCATCTGGAGAGGCTGAACCTGCGCGCCGTCGGCTTTGCGCTGGGCACCTCGATTTTCATCGCCGGCTATACGCTGTCCGACGGCAGCGGCGCGCGGCTGGCCGCGACGGCGTCAAGCTATGCCGCATGGCTGTTCGTCTGCGATGCGGCATGGGCATTGGTGCTGTGCCTGATCTTTCGCGGACCAAAAGCGCTGCCGGCGCTGGCGCGCGACTGGAAGGCGGGCGTGTACACCGGCGTGCTCAGCGGCGCCGCCTACTGGATCGTGATGTGGGCGATGACCAAGGCGCCGATCGCCTCGGTCGCGGCGCTGCGCGAAACCTCGATCCTGTTCGCCCTGATGATCTCGGTGTTTGCGCTCGGCGAGAGGATGACCGCCTGGCGGGGTGCCGCCGTGCTCAGCATTGTTGCCGGCGTCGTCGCGCTGAGGCTCGGATAAGCGTTGCGGATCATGCGCAAGTCAAAGTGCTATAGCGTCCGTTGCAGGTCCGTGGGACGCGTGGCGCTGTAGTTGCCCGAAAACACGGCCGGCGGCAGCGGGTCGCGGTCAAGGATCAGATCGGCGCCCTTTTCGCCGACCATGATGGTCGGCGCATTGGTGTTGGAGGAGGGGATGCGCGGCATCACCGAAGCGTCGCAGACGCGCAAGCCCTCGATACCATGCAGCCTGAGATCCGGTGTCACCACGCTCATCGCATCATGGCCCATGCGGCAGGTGCCGACGGGGTGATGGTCGGTCTTGGAACTGCGGCAGGCATAGTCGAACAGTTCGTCGTCGCTGGTAAGTGTCGGCCCCGGCAGCACCTCGCGCAGCACGTAAGGGGCCAGCGCCTTCTGCCGCATGATCTCGCGCGCCAGCTTGAGCCCCTTGATCGACATGTCGCGGTCGTAGGGGTCGGACCAGTAGTTCGGATCGATCAGTGGATGGTCGGCGGGGTCGGCGCTGTTCAGCCGGACCGTGCCGCGCGAGCGCGGGCGCAGGAACGCCGAATTCAGTGTCACGCCTGGATTTTTCAGTTTCTCGACACCGGCCTCGATGCCGGAGCCGAGGCCGAGATGCAGCTGGATGTCGGGCGAGGCGGCGGTAGGGTCGGCGTACCAGAAGCCGCCGGTCTCGAACAGGCTGGAGGCAACGGGGCCTTTTTTCAACAGCAGGTACTGCAGGCCGGCCCACACCGTCCGGTGCAGCTTGGCGTAGTTGTCGTAGGTGTGGTCGCCGGTGCATTCGGCAATGACGAACAGGTCGAGATGATCCTGCAGGTTGCAGCCGACGCCGGGCAGATCGTGCACCGGCGTCACACCGACCGACTTCAGATGGTCGGCCGGGCCGATGCCCGACTGCATCAGCAGCTTCGGTGAGCCGATGGCGCCGGACGAGACGATCACTTCCCGCTCGGCGCGCAGGACTTTCTTCTCGCCGCCCGGCCTGTCGACGATCTCGACACCGACGGCGCGGCCCTTGTCGATGACGATGCGCGTGACCAGCACATCGGTCCTGACGGTCAGGTTTTTTCGCGCGCGGATCGGCCTGAGATATGCGACCGAGGCGGAGGAGCGTTTCGCGTCCTTCTGCGTCAATTGGTAATAACCGACGCCTTCTTGGGCTATCCCGTTGAAGTCCGGATTGAAGGGTATGCCCATCTCTTGTCCGGCGCGGAAATAGGCCTCGCAGATCGGCAGCGGCGCAATCGGGTTCGAGACGCCGAGCGGACCCTGGTCGCCGTGAAAATCGTTGGCGTAGCGCTGGTTGTTCTCGGCCCGCTTGAAATAGGGCAGCACGTCGCGATAGCCCCAGCCGGCAAGGCCCTCTTGCTTCTCCCAGGCGTCGTAGTCGCGGGCATTGCCGCGTGTATAGATCTGGGCGTTGATGGAGGAGCCGCCGCCGATCACCTTGGCCTGCGTGTACCGGAAGACGCGGTCCTTCATGTGTTTTTGCGGCACGGTCGACCAGCCCCAGGCGGCGATGCCCTTGGTCATCTTGGCGAAACCTGCCGGCATGTGGATCAGCGGGTGCCAGTCCTTGCCGCCGGCCTCGAGCAGCAGCACTGAATTCGATGGCTCTTCGCTCAGCCGGTTGGCCAGGACGCAGCCGGCCGGGCCGGCGCCGACGATGATGTAGTCGGTCATGGCGTCACCTGTTCACAGTCTCGGCACCGACAGCGCACCGTCGACATTGATGATCGAGCCGGTCGAAAAACCGAGCTTGCCGCCGGCGAGTGCCGCTACGGCGGCGCCGATATCGGCGGCTTCGCCCCAGCGCTTCGCCGGCACCAGCCCGCCGTCGATCAGCGCGTCGTATTTGGCGGTGACGCCTGATGTCATGTCGGTGCGGATGATGCCCGGCCGCACCTCGAACACACCGATATTTTCGGGAGCGAGCCGCAGCGCCAAGGCCTTCACCCACATCGAAAGCCCGGCCTTGGAGATGCAATAGTCGGCACGTTCGGGCGAGGCCATTTCGGCGCTGACCGAGGTGATGGTGATGACCGTTTTTGGAAAATCACCCGGCGCCGCAAGCATCGCCCTGGCAACGGCCTGGCTGAGGAAGACGGTGCCGCGCAGATTGATGGCGAGGATGCGGTCGAAGTTTTCCGGTTTCAATTCCAGCAGGTCGCCGCGTACCACGGCGCCGATGCCAGCATTGTTGACCAGGCAGTCCATGCGGCCGAAGGCGCTCGTCGCGGCATCGACCAATGCGGCGTGGCCGTCGAGGTCGGCGATGTCACTGCGGTGGTAGGCGAATTTCGCGCCGCGGGCGGTGATGTCAGCGGCAAGCCTGTCGCCGGCTTTTTCGGCAAGGTCCACGACAAGGATATCGAAGCCCGCACCGGCCAGGGCTTCGGCGCAAGCAAGGCCGATGCCACGCGCGCCGCCGGTGACGATAGCTGCCGGGCGGCTCATGCGACAAGATCCGTCTTGCGGATGTGGTCGGCAACGCGCAGCGCTTGTGCTGCGATCGACAGCGCCGGATTGACCGCGGCCGAGTTCGGCAGGAAGCTGGCGTCGACGACAAACAAGTTGTGGTGGTCGAACGAGCGGCAGAACGGGTCGAGCGGCGAGGTTGCTGGATCGTCGCCCATCTTGGCCGTGCCGCACTGGTGCGAGGGCGTGCGCTTGTCGAAAGGCCGCGACAGGACGATCGGATAGCCGCAGGCGCGGAAGTTTTCACGCATCACCTTGGTCAGCCCGTCGAGCGACTGCATGTTGGAGCGCCGCCACTGCATGACGATGTCCTTGCCATCGACCATGATGCGGCTTTCGGGATCGGGCAGATCCTCGCACATCAGGTACCAGTCGACGGCGTGGCCGGCCATGAAGTCCAGCGCGAATTTGGGTGCAAGCTTGACGTTGGCCCTCAGGATATGACCGTCGATCTTGCCGAGAAGCTGGACGTTGCCGAGCGGCTTGCCGCCCTTGCCATCGGACAAATAGTAGTCGTTGAGCATCAGCGTCTTCTGGTAGACGGAGGTGTTCCTGCGGCGCGGATCGATCGCCAGCATGGCGCTCGAATTGTGGTTCATGAAGTTGCGGCCGACCTGGTCGGAGCGGTTGGCAAGGCCCTTTCCGCTGGGGGAAGGCGAACGCAGCAGGATGGCCGCTGAATTGACCGCGCCGGCCGAGAGGACGACCAGTTTCGGCGTCACTTTCTTCAGCGTGCCGTCCTGACGATAGTGAACGGCTGCGATCGTCGTGGCATCCGATGAGGCTTCGAGGTATTCGACATGAGCACCGGTCTCGAGCCTGATGTTCCGATCGGCAAGTGCCGCTGTCAGCGGCCCCGATTGGGCGTCGACCTTGCCGGTCCCGGTGTTGGGAAACGCATCCCAACCTGTCTTGCCGTCTCTTAGCCAGGCGTCGATGTCGACGCCGAGCGGCAGCGATGCCGGATGCAGGCCGAGGCCCTTGAGTTCGGCGCGGGCGCGGGCGATCGGCGGCTCGTCCGGCACCGGCCCGAAGGCATAGGGGATTGAGTGGAACGGCTCGGTCGGGTCTTCGCCGAGCGCGCCGCGCACCCGAAAAAGCTGCTCGGCCCTGGAGTACCAGGGCTCGAACTCCTCATAGGAGAACGGCCAGGCCGGCGAGACGCCGCCATAGTGCTCCATCTCCGAAAAGTCTTCCCTGCGGTAGCGGATCAGCACCGCGCCATAGAATTTCGAATTGCCGCCGACGTAGTAATAGTTACCGGGATTGAACGCGGCACCCCCGGCCTCGCGCCACATTTCCTTCGGCCGGTAGTGGCCGTCGACGAAGATGGCGCGCGTGTCGCGGGTATGCGGCGTCGCCGGCAGCTGTTCGCCACGCTCCAGCATCAGGATCGAGGCGCCACTGCCGGCAAGGCCGGAAGCGATCGTGGCGCCGCCGATGCCGGAACCGATGATGACGATGTCCGGGTTTGTCATCAGAGGATGCGGTTCTCGGTCGCCGGATCGAAGAACACTGCCTTGGTCAGGTTGAAGGCGAGCGGCGTGCTGGTGCCCGGCTGGATGTTGGCGTCGGCGCGCAGCCGCGCCACCACCGCCTTGCCGCCCAGGTTGGTGACGGCGAAGGTGTCGGAACCGGCCGGCTCCACAACCTCGATGTGACAGTCGGCGGTGGCGATGTTCGATGCGTTGCGTTCTGCCCCTTCAGGATCGGTCAGGGCCTCGGGGCGGACGCCAAAAATGATCGGCCTGTCGTGGAATGCCGACAGACCCGTCGGCGCATCGGCCAGCGGCAGCGAGATCGGCTCGCGCGCCTCGCGCTGCAGCACCACGGAAAGCGCATTGCCATTGCCGCCGATCGTCGCCGGAATCAGGTTCATCGCCGGCGAGCCCATGAAGTCGGCAACGAACAGGTTGGTCGGGTTGTTGTAGATTTCGGCAGGCGTGCCGAACTGCTGCACCTCGCCGTCGCGCATCACCGCGATCTTGGTGGCCAACGTCATCGCCTCGATCTGGTCGTGCGTGACATAGACGATCGTGGTGCCGGTGGTCGCGTGCAGGCGCTTGATCTCGATGCGCATATCGACGCGCAGCTTGGCGTCGAGATTGGAGAGCGGCTCGTCGAAGAGAAAGAGCTTGGGGTCGCGCACCAGCGCCCGGCCCATGGCGACGCGCTGGCGCTGGCCGCCGGAGAGCTGGCTCGGCTTGCGCTGCAGGAGGTGGCCGATCTGCAGCACCTTCGCCACCTTGTCGATCGCCTTCTGGCGCTCCTGAGCCGGCACGCCGCGCATCTCCATGCCGAAGGCAATGTTTCCGGCGACGGTCATATTTGGATAGAGCGCGTAGCTCTGGAACACCATGGCGATGTCGCGTTTCGAGGGGTGGAGATCATTGATCGTCCGGCCGTCGACACGGATTTCGCCTTCGGTGATGGTTTCCAGGCCGGCGATGGTGTTGAGCAAGGTCGACTTGCCGCAGCCAGACGGGCCGACCAGCACGAGGAAGCCGCCCTTTTCGAGATCGAGGTCGATGCCCTTCAGGATCTCGACCGATCCGAACCGCTTCCTCAGCCCATCAATTTCGAGAAAAGCCATTCGATTATCCTTTGACGGCGCCGGCCATCAGGCCGCGCACGAAATAGCGGCCAGCGACCACATAGACGAGAAGGGTCGGCAGTGCGGCGATCATCGCCGCCGCCATGTTGACGTTGTATTCGACGACGCCGGTCGAGGTGTTGACGACGTTGTTCAGCGCCACCGTCATCGGCATCGCGTCGCCGGTGCCGGCATAGGCCGAAGCGAACAGGAAGTCGTTCCAGATGTTGGTGAACTGGTAGATGACGGTGACGACGAAGATCGGCATCGAATTCGGCAGCATGATGCGCCGGAAGATCTGGAAGAAGGAGGCGCCGTCGACCTGTGCCGCCTTGACCAGTTCGGTCGGGAACGCCTCGTAGTAATTGCGGAAGAACAAGGTGGTGAAGCCGAGCCCGTAGACGACGTGGACAAAGACCAGGTTGACCGTCGGATTGCCCAAGCCGAATGAAAATCCCGTTGCGTTGCGCAGCGTCACGCCGAAACGGCCGAGGCTGCCGAGGATCGTCGCCATCGGCAACAACACCGACTGGAACGGAATGAAGCAGGCAAACAGCATCAGGCCGAAGACCAGCGTGTGGCCGCGGAAGCGCCATTTGGTCAGGACATAGCCGTTGAGCGCGCCGAGCAGCGTCGAGATCAGCACCGCCGGAACCACCATCTTGATGGAATTCCAGAAATAGCCCTTGATGCCGGCGCAGGTCAGGCCGACGCAGGTCTCGCCCCACGCCTTCAGCCACGGCTCGAAGGTCGGCGCCTGCGGCAGCGCCAGCATGTTGCCGTTCTGGATCTCGTCCATCGTCTTGAACGACGTCACCAGCATGACGAACAGCGGCATCAGGTAGAACAGCGCGAACAGCGCCAGCAGGCCATAGATGACGATGCGGTTGACGGTCCTGGCGCTGATGCCGCCAGTGCTCTGGCGAGCGGGCGTGGCAATGACGCTCATCGCGGCTTCTCCCTGAGCTCGGAATAAAGATAGGGCACGATGATCGCGGTGATGGTCATCAGCATGATCACGGCGCTGGCCGAGCCGACGGCCATTTCGTTGCGCTTGAAGGTATACTCATACATGAAGTTCGACGGCAGCCAGGCCGAGCCGCCTGGCCCGCCGCTGGTCAGTGCGACGACCAGATCGTAGGACTTGATGGCGAGGTGGGCGAGCACGATGAAGGCCGACAGGAAGATGGGCCGCAGCAGCGGGATGACGATGCGGCGATAGAGCTGGAAGGTGGTTGCGCCGTCGATCTGCGCCGCCTTCATGATCTCGCCGTCGATGCCGCGCAGGCCGGCGAGGAACATCGCCATGATGAAACCCGAGGCCTGCCAGACGCCGGCGATCACCACGGTGTAGATGACGAAATCCTTGTTCTTGATCCAGTCGAAATGGAAGCTCGTCCAGCCCCACTGGTGCAGCGTCTGCTCGAGGCCGAGGCCGGGATCGAGGAACCATTTCCAGGCGACGCCGGTGACGATGAAGGATAGCGCCATCGGGTAGAGGTAGATCGGCCGCAACATGCCTTCGCCGCGGATCTTCTGGTCGAGCAGAATCGCCAGGAACAGGCCGAGCGCCAGGCAGATGAAGATGTAGAGAAAGCCGAAAATGCCCATATTGATAATCGAGGTGTACCAGCTCGACGGCGGGTCGCTCTCGAAGGTCCAGCGCCACAGCCGCTGATAGGCCCGCGGCCCGGTCAGCGCATAGGACGGGAAGGTCTTGGAATTGGTGAACGACAGATAGACCGTCCACAGGATGAAGCCGTAGACGAAGACAATGGTGATCGCAAAGCTTGGCGCCAGCACGATCTTCGGCAGCGCGTCCTGCAGGCGCGAACGCATCGAGACACCCGGGCGGGCACTATGCTCCGGCGTCAGCTTAATCTGGGTCGTGACCGTAGTCATGGGCTCCTCCCTTTCGGGTCCCTTCACCGCCAGGCGGGGAAGGATAGCCCCGCGAGACGGGGCGTGTTGGTCGATCGCCGGCGCCATTCCGACCAGAGGCCGACCATCCTGGCTTGGTGGAACCTTCCCCACCGCAGCGGGGAAGGTCCTTTCATGCCGGTTCTTACTTTGCGTCTTCGATCGCGTTGACCAATTGGGTCACGGCCTCGTCCGAGGTCTTGATCTGGCCGTGGACGAATTTCGAGACAACGTCCTTGTAAGCATTGGCGACGGCCGGCGGCGCGCCATAGCCTTGCGCCAGCGAACCGAACAGCGTGCCGCCTTCGTTGGCGGCCTTCAGGTCGGCCATGCCCTTCTTGCCGCAAGCGTCGAAGTCGGTGTCGGGCACGTCGGTGCGGGCCGGGACCGAGCCCTTGACGACGTTGAAAGCCGACTGGAAGCTCTTCGACAAGGTGGCGGTGGCCAAGGCGACCTGGGCGGCCTTGCGGTCCTCCGGAACGTCGAACATGCCGAACATGTCGGAGTTGTAGACCACGCTGCCGTCGGTTCCCGGGAAGCGATAGCACAGGAAGTCGGTGCCCGGGGTCTTCTTGGCGGCGTTGAATTCGCCCTTGGCCCAGTCGCCCATGACCTGCACCAGCGCATCGCCCTTGATGACCATGGCGGTGGCTAGGTTCCAGTCGCGGCCGGAGAAGTTCGGGTCGACATAGGTGACGAGCTTGGCGAGGTTGTCGAACGACTTCTTCATCGTGTCGGACTTCAGCTGCTCCTCGTCGAGGTCGTTGAAGGCCTTCTTGTAGAACTCAGGTCCGCCGGTCGACAGCACGACCGAATCGAACATGGTGGCTTCCTGCCAGTTCTGGCCGCCGAGCGCGAGCGGGATGACGCCAGCCGCCTTGGCCTTGTCGAGCAGCGCGATGAATTCGTCGAAGGTCTTGGGCTCGGTGCCGCCGATCTTGTCCATCACCGCCTTGTTGATCCACAGCCAGTTGACCGAGTGGACGTTGACCGGAGCCGCGACCCACTTGCCGTCATAGACCGAGAACCTCTGCAGGGCGGCCGGAACGGACTTGTCCCAGCCTTCCTTTACCGCCGTCTCGGTCAGGTCGCCCATCACGCCGGCCGCGGCATAGTCGAGCACGGTATAGCCGAGCATCTGCGAGGCGGTTGGGTAGTTGCCGGCCGCGACCATCGCCTTCAGCGCGGTCATGGCGGCGTCGCCGCCGCCGCCGGCCACGGGTACGTCCTTCCAGGCAAAGCCTTGCTTGGCCAGATCCTCCTTGAGCACGTTCAAGGCAGCCGCTTCGCCGCCAGACGTCCACCAATGTAGCATCTCGACTTCCTTGACGTCCTGGGCGTGGGCCGCGAACGCAAGACCCGAGCCGAGAGCCGTTCCGATAAGCAGTTTGCGCAACATGTACTTCCTCCCTTGTTGCAGCTACACGACCGGCTGATGTCCGCCGGGTTCTTCCCAACTCAGCCGACCCACCATCCGGTGCGCTGGCCGCGATGAAACTGGATCGTCTTTTCCTCGGTATAATCCTCGACGGCGCGCTTGCCGAGTTCGCGTCCGAAACCGGACTGCTTGTAGCCGCCGAAAGGCAGCTCCGGATAACCTTCCATGAACGTGTTCACCCAAACGGTTCCCGAACGCACATTCCGCGCCACCGACATGCAGGTGTCGATGCTGGCGCTCCACACGCCCGCCGACAGACCATAGGGCGTGTTGTTGGCGATGCGCAACGCCTCTTCAATCGATGCAAAGGTCAGCACCGAAAGCACCGGGCCGAACACTTCCTCACGCGCAATGGCCATGTCTTCGGTGACGCCGCGAAGGATGGTCGGATCGAGATACTGACCGGCACTGGAGGCGATCTGCTTGCCGCCGCAATAGACGCTGCTGCCGTCGTTTGCCGCCGCCGCCACGTAGCCGGTGACCTTGGAGAGGTGCTCGGAAGAGATCATCGCGCCGACCTTGGTGCTGTCGTCGAGCGGATCGCCGACGATGACCCTTGCGGTGAGCGCCTTCACCGCGTCGAGGAAGTCGTCGGCGATCGCCTCGTGGACGATCAGCCGGCTGCCGGCGTTGCAGCATTCGCCGGCGTTGAAAAAGCCGCCGAACACCGCCGCGTCGGCCGCCGCTTCAAGGTCGGCATCTGGAAAGACGATCTGGCCGTTCTTTCCGCCGAGCTCCATCGAGACTTTCTTCAGCGTGTTTGCAGCCGACGCCATGGTCATCTTGCCGACGCGAGTAGAGCCGGTGAACGACACCATCTCGACCAGCGGATGGCTGACGATCGGCGCGCCGACATCGCCGCCCAGGCCGGCGAGGATGTTGATGACGCCGTCCGGCAAGCCGGCCTGCATCAGGATGTCGCCGAGCACGAAGGTCGAGGCCGAGGTCATCTCGCTCGGCTTGACCACCGCGGTGCAGCCGGCGGCGAGCGCGAACGGCAGTTTCTGGCTGACGATGAGGAACGGAAAATTCCATGGCGTGATGATCGAGACGACGCCGATCGGTTCGCGCAGCACGACGCCCAGCATGGCGTCGCCGAGATTGGCGTAGGTCTCGCCATGCAGCGTGCGGGCAAGTGCTGCGGCATAGCGCCAGATGTCGACTGCGCCGCCGATCTCGCCGCGTGCCTGGGCGATCGGCTTGCCGGATTCCAGCGCGTCGAGCCGGGCGATCTCCTCGAGCCGCGCCTCGATCAGGTCTGCCGTCTTGAGCAGGATCGCGGCGCGCTCGCCGGCCTTCATGCGCGGCCAGGGGCCGATCTCGAAAGCCTTGTGCGCAGCCTGTACCGCTGCCTCGACTTCCGCTTCGCCGGCTTGCGCATAGCGCGAAACGGTGAAGCCGTGGCCGGGGCTGTTGCGCTCAAGCGTGCGACCGTCGCGCGCATCGACGAACTTGCCGTCGATCAGCAGCCGGTAGCTCTTCGGCGCTGCGGATGCCTCGGCGGGCATGGCGATGGTGAGGGGCAAGTTCATGTGATTTCCAGGTTCCGCTCGCATTCTAGGATCTTGAAAACGCTGGTTTCTGTTTGGTCTTGAAAGCGTCGACACCGGCATTGAGATCGCCGGTCAGCGCGATGAAGCCACTGGCCAGCGCCTCGGTTGCGGCGGCACTTTCCTCGCCTTCGGCGACAGCGATCATCAGCTTGGCGGCCTCGGTTGCCAACGGGCCGCGCTCGGCGATCCTGCCGGCCCAGGCCTTGGCCTCGATGAATGCCTTGCCCGTGTCGACCACCCGGTCGACGATGCCCAGAGCGAGTGCTTCGGCCGCCACGAACGTCTCGCCGCCGATTGCCATGCGCCGCACCGTCTGCGCGCCGAAGCGGCGCACCGCGCGCTGCGTGCCGGACCAGCCGGGCACCACGCCGATCGAGGTTTCCGGAAAACCTAATTTGACCTGCGCCTCGGCGACACGGAAGTCGCAGGCGGCCGCCAGTTCCAGCCCGCCACCCAGCGCATGGCCGCACAGCACGGCGATGGTCGGCTGCCGCAACCGCGCCAGCCGGTCGAAGACGCGGTGGCCATAGCGCACCCATTGCACCTGAAAATCGGCGGCGCTCATTTGCGACCAGGCTTCGACGTCGCCGCCGGCGCAAAAGCCCTTGCCTTCGCCAAACAGCAGCACGACGCGGATGCCGTCGGCGGCCTCGGCCGTATCGAGCGCGGCTTCCAGCGCGCGCAGCATCGGGATGTCGAGCGCGTTGAATTTCTCCGGCCGGCGCAGCGTGACGATGCCGAGGTCGCCGTCGGTTTCAAAGGTGACGAAACGCTCAGCCATGTGCGCCTCCAAGCGAGGCGCCGCCATTGAGCGACAGTCCGATCGGCCGGTCACGGTAGAGCGCGTCCGGTGTCACTTTCAGGTCGTTGGCAACACCGAGCGGAATCTCGGCCTGCGCCAGCACATCGCGCTCGAGGTCGATGCCCGGTGCCAACTCCGTCACCATCAGCCCTGCGGGCGTCAGCTTCATCACACAGCGCTCGGTGACATAGGTGATGTCCTGTCCTTGCGCGACCGCGCGCTTGCCCGAGAAGGAGATGTGCTCGACCTCGCCGACCACTTTCTTGACCTTGCCCTCTCCGTCGATGCGGATGCCGCCATCGGCCAGCGACAGCTTGGCGCCGGCATTGAAGAAGCCGGAAAACACGATCTTCTTCGCTCGCGCGGTGATGTCGACAAAACCGCCGGCGCCGGCGGTGACATGCGGCCTGGCCGAAAGCTTCGAGACGTTGACCGAGCCATGGCGGTCGATCTGCAGGAAGGACAGCAGCGACGCGTCGAAGCCGCCGCCCTGAAAGTAGATGAACTGGTGTGGCGAAGGCATGAAGGCGTCGGCGTTCGACGAGCAGCCGAACTTGAAATCGAGCAGCGGCACGCCGCCGACCGCGCCCTGTTCTATCACCCAGGTGACCTTGCCGTGCTGGCCTTCCTCGATAAGGATGCGCGGCACATTGGCCGAGATGCCGAAGCCGATATTGACGGCCATGCCGTCGGCAAGCTCCATGGCGACGCGCCGCGCGATCACCTTCTGGACACTCATCTCGGCATTGCGGAAGGTCGACAGCGGCCGGAAGATCTCGCCCGAGATGGCCGGATCGTAAGGCGTCAGCGTCGTCTGCAACTGGTCGGGCGCCACCACGATATGGTCGACCAGCACGCCGGGCACGCGCACGTCATGCGGCTTCAGCGTGCCGTTCTCGACGACGCGCTTGACCTGCGCGATGACGATGCCGCCATTGTTGCGGGCGGCGAGCGCCTGTTCCAGCCCACCAAGATAAGCGCCCTCGTGCTCATAGGTCAGGTTGCCGCGCTCATCGGCGGTCGTCGCCCGGATGATCGATATGTCAGGCACGATCGAGCGGAAATAGAGCCATTCCTCGCCGTCGAACTGCTGCACCGAAACGATCGGCTCGCTGGCCGCCGCATTCATGGCGCAGCCCTGATGACGCGGGTCGGCGAAGGTATCGAGGCCGACCTTGGTCAGCACGCCAGGGCGCTTGGCAGCGGCTTCGCGGTGCATATCGAACAGTATGCCTGACGGCACGTTGTAGGCGGCGACCGAATTGTCGCCGATCATCTTCCAGATCTGCGGCGGTTCCGAAGAGGACGGGCCGGAGGGATAAGAACCGCACAGCGTGCGCTTCAACAGGCTGGGCTTGGCCAGATGGTCGATACCCCTGATGCCGTACATGTCGCCGGCGGCGATTGGATGCAGCGTCGTGATGTCCTTGGGACGGCCCTCTGCCTCGAAGCGCTCGCCGATCGCGGCGAGCACCGCATCGGGGCAGCCGAGGCCGCTCGACGACGACACGGAAACGACCATGCCGTCCCCGATCAGGCTGGCGGCTTGCGCTGCGGAGACAAGCTTGCTCACCCTGCGCCCCCGAGTTTCGGGTCGACCGCAACGGCCACGCCGGACCTGGCTGACTGCAACGCCGCCTCGGCCGCGGTCAGCGACCAGACGCCGTCCTCGCCGGTGGCCGACGGCTGGCCTTGGCCACCGATCGCCGCATGGAACTGGCGCAAAGACCTGACATAGAGATCCTCGCGGTCAAAGCTCAATTCCTCTTCGCCCTTTGCCGTGCGCAGCAGCACGGAACCGATCGGCTTCTGCGTCATCACATCTTTCGCGATCAGCGAGCCTTCGCTGCCATGCACCTCGAAGCCGGTGCCGGCGAATTTGGTGGTGAAGCCCTCATGCGACTGGGCAATGACGCCCGACCTGAATCGCCAGATGCACATGGCGCCATCTTCCAACCCGCTGGCGGCCATGCCGGCCGATTGCGTGAACGCCGAAACCTCGAGCGGATCGTCGGCGAGCACGAAACGCAACGTGTCGGCATCATGCACGGTGATGTCGAGCACGACGCCACCGCCGGCTTCCGGCCTGGTGATGCGCCAGCCCTGCAGATTCTCAGGCAGATAGACCGAGTGGAAGACACGCGCGGCAATCGGCTTGCCGATGCGGCCGCCGGCAATGCTATCGCGCATCGCCCGGTGCGAGCCGGCATTGCGCAAATGATGGTTGGTGCCGAGCACGAGACCGGCTGCCCTGGCGGCGGCGACCATTGTGCGCGCATCGGCGCTGGTCAGCGCCAGCGGCTTTTCGCACAGCACATGCTTTCCCGCCTTGATGGCGGCTAATGCCTGCTCGAGATGCAACTCGTTGGTGGTCGAGATGTAGACGGCGTCGACGTCGGAGCCGAGCAACTCATCGAGCGTCGAGACGGCAAGCGCAATGCCGTTCTCCCTGGCATAGGCCGTTGCTCGCTCCGGGCTGGAACTCATCACTGCCGCGATTTCTCCGTCGGCCTGAGCGCGGATGGCGTTGATCACGAATTGCCTGGCAATCGTGCTTGCGCCGATCAGTCCCCATTTGACGGTCATGCCGCGTCTCCCATTCCCGCACGGCGATCAGGCCCGCAACTGTCCCTGACGACGAGGTTGACGGCGCCGATATGATCCTCGGCGCGCGTGGTGCGCGACTGGATCATCTTGAGCATGACATGGGCGGCGCGCTCGCCGAGGCCTGCCGAATCCACCGCGACGCTGGTCAGCGCCGGCATGTAATGCTGGGCTTCGATGACGTCGTCGAAGCCGACGACGGCGAAATCCGCGCCGGGCTCGAGGCCGAGCTTGCGCAGCGCCAGCATGACGCCGAAGGCGACCGCATCGTTAAAGCACAGCGCCGCGGTCGGCGGCTCGGCCGTGGCGAGGGCCCTCTCCAGGCAGGCAATGCCGCCTTTGCGGCTGGTTTCGCCTTCGACGACGAGCGTGTCGCGTTTGGCGATGCCGAGCGCCGCGCAGGCCTCGCGAAATCCGCCCAGCCGCTCGTGATAGACCACCAGATCCGATGAGCCGCCGAAGAAGGCCAGCCGGCGATGCCCTTTGCCGATCAGATGGGCGGTGGCGAGCCAGGCGCCGCGATGATTGTCGGGCGCGATCACCGGGATGCGGCTCTCGGGGAGGCGGCGCATGGTGAAGACGATCGGAAGGCCCGCCATCTCGATGCGGCGGAAAGCACCCGGCGCCGTGCCGCGCGCCGGCGACACGATCAGCCCGGCGACACCTTGCTCCATCAGCGATTTCAGCACCTCTTCCTGGCGCACCGGGTTCTCCGCCGTGTTGGCGATGAACGGCACGATGCCCGCCGACTGGAAGACACGCTCCATGCCGACCGCCATTTCGGCGAAAAATGGGTTAGTAAGGTCGTTGATGACCATGCCGATGACGTTGGAATGGGCCTTGCGCAGATTGGCGGCGCCGCGGTTGTAGACATAGCCGACATCCTCGATCGCCTTGCGAACCTTCAGCGCGGTCTCAGGCCGGATCAGATCGCTGCCCTGCAGCACCAGCGACACCGTCGACTTGGACACCCCCGCCTCACGGGCAATGTCGAGTATCGTCGCCTTGGGCCTGCTGGCCATCCAGATCGTCCTCGGTGTTTTTTGGTCGAATTTATTGGAACGTTCTAATTCTGAGCTGAATTTGAGTCAATCAAGATTTTTACCAAAATTCGAAAATCCGGCATTCACGGCTTTCCCTCGCTACGATGCAGCATTCTGGGGCGTGGATCCAAGAATCCAAAAGGTCCTTGATTTGTTGGAACGTTCCATTTAATAGGCGTGCCAAAGGGAGAAACCGATGGACATTGCCTTGCCCGGGGAGGGCGGTCGCAGCACTCGCTACCACTTGGTCGGCCAGCCGGCACAGCCGGTGATCGGCGCGCGGTTTTCGCGCATCGCCTATGCCGCCGCCCATGTCGTTGCCGATCCCTTGGCGATGGCCGATCCGTGGTCTCATCCTGCGGTCGACTGGGAGCGCACGATGGCGTTCCGCCATCATCTGTGGCGGCTCGGCTTTCACGTCGCCGAGGCGATGGACACTTCGCAGCGCGGCATGGGTTTCGACTGGACAAACGCCAGGGAATTGATCCGCCGCTCGATCGCCGAGGCGCGAACCGTCGAGGGCGCCGATCTCGCCTCAGGCGCCGGAACAGACCACCTGGTGCCGAGCGCCGCCAGTACGCTCCACAATGTCGTCGCGGCCTATGAGGAGCAGTTCGGTTTCATCGAGGGCCTGGGCGGCAAGGCGATCATGATGGCCAGCCGGGCGCTTGCGACTATCGCCAAGGGTCCCGACGATTATTTCAGCGTGTATGACCGCATCCTGTCCCAGGCATCCGGCAAGGTCATCCTGCACTGGCTGGGCGACATGTTCGATCCGGCGCTGAAGAATTACTGGGGCAGCCATGATTTCGACACTGCGCTCGATACGGTCGTCGCCATCATCGAACGCCATGCCGGCAAGGTCGAGGGGATCAAAATATCGCTGCTCGATGCCGGCAGAGAGGTTGCCCTGCGCAACCGGCTACCGGGAGGGGTCGTCATGTTCACCGGTGACGATTTCAACTACCCCGAGTTGATCGCCGGCGATGGCCAAAGACATTCGCACGCGCTGCTCGGAATTTTCGACGCCATCGCGCCGGTCGCCAATGCCGCGCTGGCGAGGCTGACCGACGGCGATCGCGCCGGCTATGACGCGCTGATGGCGCCGACAGTGCCTTTGTCACGAAAGATCTTCGAGGCGCCGACCGAGTACTACAAGGCCGGTATCGTCTTTATGGCGTGGCTGAACGGCCACCAGGACCATTTTTCGATGATCGGCGGCATGCAATCGGCACGCGGCATCTGCCACTACGCCGATGTGTTCCGCCTTGCCGACCAGGCCGGATTGCTGGCCGACCCGGAGCTTGCCAGCGCAAGAATGAAGAGCCTGTGCGCCGTGGCGGGCGTCTGAGCGCCAAGCGCAAGAAGAGCTCGCCCGAATCTCCGATTTGCCTTGTCCCGGCAAATCTCTATGCGCTATGCGTCCGACGCAGGACCATCCGGCGCGCCGACGCCAGATGGTCATAGCGGCCGTTCTGCATAGGGATACGCCAATGAACTTCGATCTAAGGGGCAAGCGCGTTTTCGTGGCCGGGCATCGCGGCATGGTCGGCTCGGCCATATCGCGCAGGCTGGCGGACGAGGACTGCGAGGTCCTGACCGCATCCCGCGATGAACTCGATCTCCTAGACCAGGCCGGCGTGCGGCGCTGGATGGCTGGCCACAGGCCGGACGCGGTGGTGATGGCGGCGGCCAAGGTCGGGGGTATCCTGGCCAACAACAAATTGCCGGTCGATTTTCTGCAGGACAATCTCATCATGCAGACCAATGTCATCGAGAGCGCCTTCCGCAACGAGGTGCAGAAATTGCTGTTTCTCGGTTCGTCCTGCATCTATCCGAAGTTTGCGGCGCAGCCGATCTCCGAGGACGCTTTGCTCACCGGTCCGCTCGAGCCGACCAACGAATGGTACGCGATCGCCAAGATCGCTGGGCTGAAACTGTGCCAGGCCTATCGGCGCCAATACGGTGTCGAGTACATCTCGGCGATGCCGACCAATCTCTATGGCCCCGGCGACAATTTCGACCTCTCCACCAGCCATGTCGTACCAGCCCTGATGCGCAAGGCGCACAAGGCCAAGCGCGCCGGCGACAAAACCCTGGAAGTCTGGGGATCGGGCACGCCGATGCGCGAGTTCCTGCATGTCGATGACGCCGCCGACGCCCTGGTCTGGCTGCTGAAAAACTATGCCGGCGACAGCCACGTCAATGTCGGCTCGGGCGAAGACATCACCATTGCCGAGCTGGCCCGCACCATGCTCGCCGTCGTCGGCGCCGAGGCGGTGCTCACATTCGATGCGACGAAGCCGGACGGCACGCCGCGCAAGCTGATGGACGTATCGCGCCTGTTTGCCACCGGCTGGCGGCCGCGATACTCGCTTCAGAGCGGACTGGAGCAGACCTATGCCTGGTTTCTCCGGCACATCGAGACGGGCGATCTCCGCCTCGGTGCGGCTTGATCGTCGACGCTGATTGCTGCATGACGGCCTGGGCGGTCGTCTCTTGGCCATGGCCAATGCAAAGTCGCAAAACGATTTCCTCTGCACAGGGGATTTGGTTCTTTGACTGTCGGTCACTGCCGGCCGGCCTGCAGCCGCCGATCCAACGTACACAGGCCACCACACCTTCGTCATCCTAGGACGGAGCAGGAGCGAAGCGACGTCGCGGAGACCCTGGGATCTATGCCGTGACATAAGCCGAAGACTGCAGCGGCCCAGAACGGCGCTTGCATCCGCAATGGCCATCCGCAATGGCGCTCCTTACGCTTCCGCGATGATCGGGCTATGCCACCATGACCGCGGCGCGGCACGATCTACGTCGGCGTCACCAATGATCTCGGCCGCCGCATGCCGGAGCACAAATCCGGCGAAGGCTCGCGCTTCACCAGCCGCTACGGCGTGCAGGGTCTGGTCTGGTACGAGGAATATTTCGACATTCGCGACGCTATCCAGCGCGAAAAGTCGCTGAAGCGCTGGCTGCGGCAATGGAAGATCGAGCTGGTCGAGAAGAGCAATCCGGAGTGGTTCGAGCTTTTTCGCGGGACGGGGTGGTAGCGTTCGGTTCTGGGCCGCTGCATTCTTCGGCTGAGGTAACGTCATGGATCCCAGGGTCTGCGCCGCGTCGCTTCGCTCCTTGCTTGCCCTAGGATGACGAAGCGATGGACGCATTCGCTAGTCTCAACGGTTTGCGATTCGCCACTCACTCCGCGTTCACTGCAGATCGCCGATCTGTCAAAATCACTGTGCAGAGGAACTCTCATGACCGTGGTCAAGAGTAATGGGTGTCGCCTCGATCTTGCCGAAATACGGCATCCACCCGGTCCAACCAGAAGCGCGCCCGTAAGAGAGGAAATCCACGGGTACGAGAGACGGCGGATTGTCTGGATGGTGGGCGTGACAGGGATTGAACCTGTGACCCCTGCAATGTCAATGCAGTGCTCTCCCGCTGAGCTACACGCCCATCCGAAGCCGCGCATACACCATTTTTGCTCCGGCGCGTCAATAGCAGGAAAAGGGAAAGAACGGTTCGCCTTGCCACGCCGTCGAAGGCGCGCCGGAAGCCGGCGGCGGAAAGCGTGTCAGGCTGCCTGCAGCATCTTTTCGACCTCGTTGACGAGGTCGCGCAAATGGAACGGCTTCGACAGCACCTTGGCGTCTTTCGGCGCCTGGGAATCCGGATTGAGCGCGACGGCGGCGAAGCCGGTGATGAACATGACCTTGAGGTCGGGATCGATCTCGGTGGCGCGGCGGGCGAGTTCAATGCCGTCCATCTCCGGCATGACGATATCGGTCAAGAGCAGTGAGAACGGCTCTTCGCGCAGCCGTTCATAGGCGCTGGCGCCATTGTCGAAATCGCTGACCTGGTAGCCGGCACGCTCCAGCGCCTTGACGAGGAACCGGCGCATGTCGTCGTCGTCTTCCGCCAGTAGAATGCGTGCCATCTTATCCCGTCCGAATCACCCGCCCGGGACTGCCGTGGGGCAGCCCGTTAACCATCCTGTATATGAGGAGGCGAGGGTAAACATCAAGTGAACGATAAAGGCCCGATCGGCCTTTGACAAAGCAGTCCGCACGCCGAAACGCTGGACATGCGGCCGGCGAGGTGGCACCTTTCCAATCATGATGCATTGGTGTTTCCGGGTTCGTTCAAGTTGAAAACGGCAGCCGAGGATTTTTCGGTCGTTCCCCCTTTCGAAATCCGGTCGGGCGCCGAACAGCGCGTTCCCTTCCTTTTCAACTCGCCGCATAGCGGCCGTCACTATCCGGACCGGTTCCTGGCGATGGCAAGGCTGGACCGAAACGCCATCCGCCGCTCCGAAGATTGCTATGTCGACGAATTGTTCGGCGGCGCCGTCGCGCTCGGCGCGCCGATGCTGGCGGCAAACTTCCCGCGCGCCTATCTCGACGTCAACCGGGAGCCCTGGGAACTCGATCCGCGCATGTTCGCCGAACCGGTGCCGTCGTTCTGCAATATCCGTTCGGCGCGCGTCGCCGGCGGGCTTGGCACCGTGCCCAAGCTGGTGGGAGAAGGGCTCGACATCTATGCCGGCCGCTTGCCGCTGGCGGAAGCCGTCGCGCGTATCGAGGCCGTCTACAAGCCTTATCACGAGACGCTGAAACGGCTTTTGACCACGACCAATGCGCGGTTCGGCTTTGCCGTGCTGATCGATTGCCACTCGATGCCGGCGAGCATCAGGGTCGGCGACAGCGGTGTCAGGCCCGACTTCATCGTCGGCGACCGTTTCGGCATGTCGGCCTCGGCAGCGCTGACCGAGACGGCGATCGGCCTGCTCATCGGCATGGGCTATACCGTCGCCCATAACAAGCCCTACGCCGGAGGCTTCATCACCGAGCACTATGGCCGCCCTGTGCGCCATCTCCATGCGCTGCAGATCGAGGTCAATCGCGGGATCTACATGAACGAGCGGACGTTCCAGAAATCCGCCGGCTTCGATGCACTCGCCGACGATCTGGCGCAATTCTCGGCCGACCTGATGGCAATGCCCGACCACAATTTCATCGACCTGCCGCTTGCCGCCGAATGATGCCGAAAATCGAATCGAGATCTTGCGCCGGATAAGGGCGTCGGCGTGCCGGTCGGGGACGCGCAATCGGCTGGCTGCCGCGCCGAAAAAAAGACCGCATCGTTTGCACGACACGGTCGAAGTCTAGGGAGGAAACGCCCAAGGAGGGCATGGACAGGAAAACCTGTCCGAGAACAAATCTATTGTGCGATGCACAAATGTCAAGCCGTTTTTAATTCACTATGATGTGGAAACTGAGTTTCGAGGGCGCCAGCGTTGCATTCGAGCAACAGTTGTCGATGCGCAAAAGTCCCGCACGCCCTTGTTTTGGCGGAAATCCACAGGCAGACGATGGTTCCAGCACGCTAACCGCGGGGAGACTCAGTTGGATATCAGCATCGATTTCATGCGGCGCATTGCGCGTGCCGCCGCTGCCGAAACCTTGCCGCGCTTCCGCAGCCAGGGCGCGGTCGCCAACAAGGAGCAAGGCAGCTTCGACCCGGTCACCGAGGCCGACCGCGAGACTGAGCGGGTCATTCGCGCGCTTATATCAGCGGAATATCCCGATCACGGCATCCTCGGCGAGGAGCATGGCAGCGAGAACATTACCAGCAGGCATGTCTGGGTGATCGATCCGATCGACGGCACCCGTGCCTTCATTTCCGGCCTGCCGGTGTGGGGAACGTTGGTCGGGCTGACCGTCGACGGCGATGCCGTTGCCGGGATGATGTCGCAGCCCTTCACCGGCGAGCTTTTCTACGCCAACGCGTCCGGCGCCCATTATGAAGGCCCGGGCGGGCCGCGAAGGCTGACGACACGCAAGACGATAAGCCTCGCCGAGGCGACGCTGTTCACCACCACGCCGGCACTGTTCAAGGGAGACGCGCGCCTGCGTTACGACCTGTTCGAGCGGCAGGTCCAACTCGCCCGCTACGGCACCGACTGCTACGCCTTCGCCATGGTCGCGGCGGGAAGCGTCGACATCGTCGCCGACCCCGGTTTGAAACCCTACGATATCGTCGCGCTGATCCCGATCATCGAGAAGGCCGGCGGCGTCGTCACCACCTTCGAAGGCGGACCGGCGGAAAGGGGCGGCGACATCCTGGCTGCGGCAACGCCGGAGCTTCATGCCGCCGCGATGGCGGCGCTGCGTGGCTGAGTCGGCTGGCAGTTGGCCGTTGCATAGCCCACGCTCCTGACGGGAGGGTGTCAGCAGCTCTCGGCTATGGAGACTATGTCACGGAAGGGAATCACATGCGGACGCAGTCAACAGCCAGCCGTTCCGAAAATGCTCCAGCAGAAAATGCCCTGGGAGATGGCAGGGCCGACTTCGATTTCTTCTTCGGACGCTGGAAAGTCAACCATCGAAGATTGCAGAAGCGGCTGCAAGGCGACACGAACTGGGACGTGTTTGGCGGGACATGCGAGGTGCGCCCGATCCTTGGCGGGCTCGGCAATGTCGACGACAATGTCATTGGATTACCCGGCGGCGCCTATCGCGCCGCCACGCTGCGGACCTTCGATCCGGCGACGAGACAATGGTCGATCTGGTGGCTCGACGGCCGCAATCCGGCGACCATCGATGTTCCGATGCGCGGCGCCTTCGAAGCAGGCGTCGGCACGTTCCTGTGTGAAGACGTCTTCGACGGACGCGATATCCTGGTTCGCTTCCTGTGGTCGCGGATCACTGAAAGATCGGCGCGCTGGGAGCAGGCTTTTTCATCGGATGGCGGCAATACCTGGGAGATCAACTGGGTCATGGATTTCGCCCGGCAAGCGTAGGGGGAGATCGAGTTGGCAGACATTTTTCGAGCCAAGTCATGTTTTCAAGCCAAGACTTTTTTCGAGCCAGGTCATGTTTTCAATGATTTGGAGCGGTCTTCCGCGCGGGGGGAGCACGGCACTCAATCAGGCGGTGTCGTCGCTTCCCGGGATGAAGGCATCGAAGGCGGCAAAGAACTGCTCGCGAAAAAAGTCGGCTTCCTGCAATATTTCATGGCGTGCGCCATCGATCACCAGCAGCGAACCTAGACGCAGGCGTCTGGTGTAGGTTTCCACCGCCTTCGTCGAGACGACCTGGTCGGCGCCCGCGGCGACCACCAGCAGGGGAACCTGGATCCTGGCCATGAAGTCGGGATCGCTGACGGCCTCGGACGCCTCAGCCGCCGCTTTCAGCCAGCGGATCGTCGGGCCGCCGAGCGCCAGTTTCGGGTAGGTTTCGTAGATCAGCGTGTTGCGCAGATACCGCTCCGGATCCGATGTCACCATGTTGGTGGCAAACGGAATGGTTCTTCTGGGCCGCGGACCCCAGGCGGCATAAAGCTTGCCAAGGCCCAGCAGACAGAACAGCGAGCAGAGGCGGCGAACGGTGGTGGTCGAGACCGGCAGGTCGGGCACGGCCAGGAAGGGCGCGATCAGTACCATGCGGCGTACGCGGTTCACCATCGACGGCCCGGCAAGCAGCGTGATCACCGCCCCAGCCGAATGGGCCAATATGTAATATGGCCCCCGGCAGTCGGGCAGCACGATCTCCTCGAAGAACTGTTCCAGGTCGCCGGTGTAGTCGAAGAAGCTGCGGACATAGCCGCGCTCGCGGTCGCCGATCAGCCGGTCGGAACCGCCCTGGCCGCGCCAGTCGAAGGTGGCGACGCCAAAGCCGCGGTCGGCAAGGTTGCGAATGGTCTCGAAATATTTTTCGATGCACTCGTTGCGGCCGGTCAAAACGACCACGGTGCCCGTCAGCGGGCGGGCAACGGCGGGAAAGAGGCCATAGCGGATCTTCTTGCCGTCGCGCGTGGTGAAGAAACCACCGGCGGCATTCTCCGGCAGCGGATTGCCCGGAGTTTCGAGGAAAAGGGGAATTTTGTCGATCAAAGGGATTTCGTCGGGGAGGTCCGTCATTCGGCGCTGCGTTTTAAGTGTCGCTGCCTGCATGGCGCAAGCTTTTGTAGGCATAGACGCCCATGCAGCAAAAGCAAAGGAATTCCGGACGCGCAGGAAAGGCTGCACGAGGCAGCCGGCGAGTGAGGCCGAAAGCAGCTTGCGGCATGCTTCCGGCCCCCCGTCGATCCGGGAGGAAGGGACGTTACACCCGGTCGGCCCCGTTGCGGCAATCTCGCGCATAACCCCGAAAACCGCAGCCGATTTCGCTGTGAATCATGCGCAATCAAAGTGTTACAGCCTGCGTGTCCGAGAGGACGCGCGACGCCGTAACCGCCGCCTGTTCCTTGATCCTGGAAGCAGCCTAGCGCGACTTAGCTGAACGTCCGCCGAAGCCGCGGTTCATCTGCCGTTCATCGAGGCGGCAGAATCTTGAAATGCCTTCTCGTGCTCCCCAAATGTCTGCTGCGGCCGCCAATGTCGGGGCTGCTGGCCTATCCGGAACGCCGTCACGGGTTTCGCACCGGCCATACGCAAACCTTGTTGCTCAACAGGAGAACACACTATGCGTCATGTTGATTTTTCCCCGCTCTATCGTTCGACCGTCGGTTTCGACCGGCTGTTCACCATGCTTGATTCGCTTGCGCAGCCGGAAGGTGGGCAGACCTATCCGCCCTACAACATCGAGCGCACCGGTGAGGATTCCTACCGCATCTCGATGGCGGTCGCCGGATTCTCGGACGATGAGCTCTCGATCGAGGCTCACCGCAACGTTCTGACTGTCAAGGGTGAGCGCAAGGAGGGCAATGGCGAAGGCTCCGAACTGCTCTATCGCGGTATCGCCAGCCGGGCCTTTGAGCGCCGCTTCCAGCTTGCCGACCATGTTGACGTCGTCGGCGCCTCGCTGAAGAACGGCCTGCTCTTCGTCGACCTCAAGCGCAACATTCCCGAGGAGTTGAAGCCGCGCAAGATCGCGATCACCGCGTCTTCGGCGAAGGCCAAGCAGATCGAGGCCAAGACCGCTGCTTGACCTCAGCAATTAAAAGCCCGTCTCCTAGACGAGAGCGGCGCCGAAAGGCGCCGCTTTTTGTATGCCTGTGCCATCCAGGACCACAGGTCCTGGCCCTTTCGTGGCGAGCGGCGCTGCGTCATCCTGCGGCCTGAGTCATCTCGATCGCCGAGACCATCAAGGACGCGATGTCTGATTTTTCTTTGACGCTGACAGGCACAATCGCCATCACCTTCCTGCTGGCCGGTATCGTCAAGGGCGTCACTGGCATGGGGTTGCCGACGCTGGCGATGGGGCTGCTGGGTACGATCATGCCACCGGTCGCCGCTGCCTCGCTGCTTATTGTTCCGTCCTTCGCGACCAATGTCTGGCAGTTGTTCGCCGGCCCGAGTTTTGCGTCGATCCTGCGCCGGCTGTGGCTGATGATGATTGGCATCCTGATCGGCACCGTGGCGGGCTCATGGCTGCTGGCCAGCGACAACGTCAAGTGGACGACCGCCGGTCTTGGTGCCGCTTTGATCGCGTATGGCGCCTACACCTTGCTGGCCCGCCAATTGACCGTCCCGGTGCCAGCCGAGGGCTGGTCGTCACCCGCAGTCGGTTTCATCACCGGCATTGTCACGGGCGGCACGGGGGTATTCGTGGTTCCCGCCGTCCCCTATATCCAGGCATTGGGACTGGGCAAGGATGACCTGATCCAGGCGCTCGGTCTTTCCTTTACCGTGTCGACCATTGCGCTAGCGGTCGGCCTAGCCTCGCATGGGGCGTTCCAGCTTGAGCATATCGCGATGTCTTCGCTGGCCGTTGCTCCAGCCTTGCTTGGCATGTGGCTCGGGCAGGTCCTCAGGCAACGGATCAACCCAAAAACCTTCCGGCGCTGGTTTCTGATTTTTCTGATCCTGCTCGGCTTCGAGCTTCTGGTGCGGCCCTTCCTGGCTTAGCCCTAAACGGACTACGCGCCGATCAAGGCCTCGAATCGCGCTATGTCCTCATCCGTGGTCGCGAAGCTGGTGACGAAGCGATGGATAGCCTCATTCTCGCTGAGATGACCGTCGAAACCGTGCGGTACTCCCCATTCGTAGAATTTGGCGCCGGCCGCCTGCAGTCGTGCGGCATTGTCGTGGCTGAGGATTGCGAAGACTTCATTGGCCTGGGGAGGCCAAGCAAGCCGGGCCGAAGCAGAATCCTCAATTGCTGCCGCCAGGCGCGCGGCCATGACGTTGGCATGTCGCGCGGTTTTCAGCCACAGATCGTCGGCGAAATATGCTTCGAACTGCGCCGCGATAAAGCGCGATTTGGAGAAATTCTGTGCGGCGCGCTGGCGCAGCAGGCGCAGATCCCGTCCCAGGTTTGGATTAAGCACCACCACCGCGTCGGCCATCCAGCAACCGTTCTTGGTGCCGCCAAAGGAGACGATGTCGATGCCGCTCTTCCAGGTCATTTCCGCCACAGTGGCGTCTATCGCGGCAATCGCGTTGGCGAAGCGGGCGCCGTCCATATGCAAAGGCAACCCATGACGATGGCTCACTTCGGAGATGGCTGTGATCTCGGCGGCGGTGTAGACGGTGCCGACTTCAGTCGCCTGCGTGATCGTGACCGCCATCGGTTGCCCGGCGGGAGCCAAGTCTTGGGAATAGCGCATGATGGCCCTATCGAGCGCCTGCGGATTGATGCGCCCCAATGCCCCCGGCACCGGCGACATACGCGCTCCTCCGGTGAAAAAGCCCGACGCGCCGAATTCATCGACGGTCATATGCGCTTCGGAATGGCAGAAGGCGACGCCGCCAATGCGGTTGCACGCGCTCATGGAGAGGGCGTTGGCCGCCGTACCGGTTGCGACGAAGAACACTGCAACCTCGCGTTCGAAAATTTCGCTGAAGCGCCGATAGATGGCGCGGTCCAGGTCGCTGTCGCCGTAAGCAGTGGCAGCACCTGTGGCATGCCGGGATAAATTGGCTGAGATGTCGGGATGGGCGCCTGCCCAATTGTCGGAAGCGAAATTCATGCGTTTGCCTGTGCTGGGAAAGTCGATGCAACCTTGGCCGCTTTCGCATGCCGCTCGCAAGTGCCAAGCGGCGGAAAAGCGGTAAAGCCAGCGAGAGCGGAGAACAGGACATACGGTCGAAGGTTGCGTTTTGGTGTGGCCGCGCGTAATTTTCTGTCGCGGACAGCCCAAGATTGTTGTGAATCGGTCTTGTGCCCATCCGTAATTTCTGTCATAAAAATTTAGGACAGTAGTGCTGTCTTATTTTGTCGCACAAAACGGGCTGGATTGGCGTATCATTGGGCCTCTCCGGCCGTTGCCGCGAGCGACAGATAGACAGCCCGGCTCTGGCCTGTACGATTGCCGGATGCGAACCAGGCCGCCTGGTTCGGCAAGGATTTCGCAAGACGGGATTTCGCAAGACGTGCCGCAAGGATGAGAGGGAAGCTCATGCGCTTCCCAACGGAAACCAGCGCCCGAAGGGCTGGCATGGAGGACAGGACGATGACGGAAGTGACGCCATCTGCGACGAACGGCCCGGCCGCGCAGACGAAAGCGCCAGCCGTCAAAAATCCGTCGATCGCCACTGGCCCGACCAGGATCGGGCGGACCCCTACCGGGTTCGCCGCCCACGGCCTTTACGATCCGCGCAACGAGCACGATGCCTGCGGCGTCGGCTTCATCGTCAACATGAAGGGCGTCAAGTCGCATCAGATCGTCGCCGACGGCCTGGCGGTGCTCGAAAACCTGACGCATCGCGGCGCCGTCGGCGCCGACCCGCTGATGGGCGACGGCGCCGGTGTGCTGGTGCAGCTGCCCGACCGCTTCTTCCGCGAGGAGATGGCCAGCCAGGGGGTCGAACTGCCCAAGCCCGGCCATTACGCCGTCGGCCATATGTTCATGCCGCGCGATCCTCAGCTTCAGGCGCATATCGAAGGAATCATCGCCGAGGTCGCGCAGCTCGAAGGCCAGCCGCTGCTCGGCTTTCGCGACGTGCCGGTCGACAATTCATCGCTGTCAAAGGCGCCTGATATCGCTGCTTCCGAACCGGTCCAGCGGCAGGTGTTTCTGGGTCGTGGCGCCGAAATCGAGAGCGACGACGACTACGAGCGGCGGCTCTACATCCTGCGCAAGGTCATTTCCGGCCGTATCCACGAAGAGACCAAGGGCGTCGACAATGGCTTCTACGTCGTGTCGATGTCATCGCGGACCATCGTCTACAAGGGCATGTTCCTGGCCTACCAGGTCGGCGCCTACTACAAGGATCTGACCGATCCCCGTTTCGAGACGGCGCTGATCCTCGTCCACCAGCGTTTCTCGACCAACACCTTCCCGTCGTGGAAGCTGGCGCATCCCTATCGCATGGTCGCCCACAATGGCGAGATCAACACGCTGCGCGGCAACGTCAACTGGATGGCGGCTCGGCAGGCTTCGGTCGATTCCGAACTGTTCGGCAACGACATCTCCAAGCTGTGGCCGATCTCCTATGAGGGGCAGTCGGACACCGCCTGTTTCGACAATGCGCTCGAATTCCTGACGCAGGGCGGCTACTCGCTCGCTCACGCGATGATGATGCTGATCCCTGAGGCCTGGGCCGGCAACAAGCTGATGGATCAAGATCGCAAGGCCTTTTATGAATACCACGCCGCCCTGATGGAGCCGTGGGACGGGCCGGCGGCGGTGGCCTTCACCGACGGCCGCCAGATCGGCGCCACGCTCGACCGCAACGGGCTGCGTCCGGCGCGCTACATCGTCACCGACGACGATCGCGTCATCATGGCCTCGGAAGCCGGCGTGCTGCCGGTGCCGGAGGAAAGGATCGTCAAGAAATGGCGGCTGCAGCCCGGCCGCATGCTTTTGATCGACCTGGAGAAGGGTCGCATCGTTTCCGACGAGGAGATCAAGTCGGAGATCGCGACCCGGCATCCCTACAAGAGCTGGCTCGCCAACACCCAGCTCATCCTCGAAGACCTGAAGCCGGTCGAGCCGCGGGCGCTGCGCAGGGACGTCAGCCTGCTCGATCGCCAGCAGGCGTTCGGCTTTACCCAGGAAGACACCAAGCTGTTGATGTCGCCGATGGCGACCACCGGCCAGGAAGCGGTCGGCTCAATGGGCACCGACACGCCGATTTCGGCGATGTCGGACAGATCGAAGCTGCTCTACACCTATTTCAAGCAGAACTTCGCCCAGGTCACCAACCCGCCGATCGACCCGATCCGCGAGGAACTGGTGATGAGCCTGGTGTCCTTCATCGGGCCGAGGCCGAACATCTTTGACCTCGTCGGCAATTCGCGTCGCAAGCGGCTCGAAGTGCGCCAGCCGATCCTGACCAATGGCGATCTGGAGAAGATCCGCTCCATCGGTCATACCGAGGACCGTTTCGACACCAAGACGATCGACATCACCTATGCTTCGAACGAAGGCGCGGCCGGCATGCAGGGCGCCATCGACCGGCTGTGCGAGCGCGCCGAGGCGGCGGTCGCCGGCGGCTACAACATCATCATCCTGTCCGACCGTCAGCTCGGGCCGGACCGCATCGCCATCCCGGCATTGCTGGCGACGGCGGCGGTCCACCATCATCTGATCCGCAAGGGATTGCGCACGTCGGTGGGGCTGGTCGTCGAGTCCGGCGAACCGCGCGAGGTGCATCATTTCTGCTGCCTTGCGGGCTATGGCGCCGAGGCGATCAATCCCTATCTCGCCTTCGACACGCTGCTCGACATGCACAAGCGCGGCGAGCTGCCGGCCGAAGTCGACGCCAATGAGGTCGTCTCCCGCTACATCAAGTCGATCGGCAAGGGCATTCTCAAGGTGATGTCGAAGATGGGCATCTCGACCTACCAGTCCTATTGCGGCGCGCAGATCTTCGACGCCATCGGGCTGAAGACCGATTTCGTGCAAAAATATTTCACCGGCACCGCGACGCTGATCGAAGGCGTCGGGCTGGAAGAGATCGCAGCCGAAACGGTCAGCCGCCACGCCGACGGCTTCGGCAACGACCCGGTGCTGCGCAACAGCCTCGAGGTCGGCGGCGAATACATGTTCCGCATGCGCGGCGAAGCGCATATCTGGTCGCCCGATGCGGTGGCCACCCTGCAGCACGCCGTGCGCCAGGGATCGTGGCAGACGTTCAAGGACTATTCCGCTCAGATCGACAGCGAGACGGCGCGGGCGCAGAGCATTCGCGGCCTGTTCAAGATCAGGCTGGCCGAAGAAACCGGGCGCAAGAAGGTCGCGCTCGATGAGGTCATGTCGGCGGCCGATATCGTCAAGCGGTTCTCGACCGGTGCGATGTCCTTCGGCTCGATTTCCAGGGAAGCGCACACCACGCTGGCGCGCGCCATGAACACGATCGGCGGCAAGTCTAACACCGGCGAGGGTGGCGAAGAGGCCGACCGTTACCTGCCGCTGCCGGGCGGTGGCAAGAACCCCGAGCGTTCGGCGATCAAGCAGGTCGCTTCCGGGCGGTTCGGCGTGACGGCGGAATATCTGGTGAATTCCGATGTGATGCAGATCAAGGTCGCGCAAGGCGCGAAGCCCGGCGAGGGCGGCCAGCTGCCCGGCCACAAGGTCGATGCCACCATTGCCAAGGTCAGGCATTCGACGCCCGGCGTCGGCCTGATTTCGCCGCCGCCGCATCACGACATCTATTCGATCGAGGATCTGGCGCAACTCATCTACGACCTCAAGAACGTCAATCCGGCGGCTGACGTCTCGGTCAAGCTGGTCTCGGAAGTCGGTGTCGGCACGGTTGCGGCCGGCGTCGCCAAGGCGCGCGCCGATCACATCACCATTTCCGGCTATGACGGCGGCACCGGCGCATCGCCGCTGACCTCGCTCAAGCACGCCGGCAGCCCGTGGGAAATGGGCCTTGCCGAGACGCACCAGACGCTGGTGCTCAACGGCCTCAGGTCGCGCGTCGCGCTGCAGGTCGATGGCGGCCTGCGCACCGGCCGCGACGTCGTTATCGGCGCGCTGCTTGGCGCCGACGAATTCGGCTTCTCGACCGCGCCGCTGATCGCTGCCGGCTGCATCATGATGCGCAAGTGCCATCTCAACACCTGCCCGGTCGGCGTCGCGACGCAGGATCCGGTGTTGCGCAAGCGCTTCAAGGGCACGCCGGAACATGTCATCAACTTCTTCTTCTATGTGGCGGAAGAGGTGCGGGCGCTGCTCGCCGAGATGGGCTACACCCACCTCGACCAGATCATCGGCGACACCGACCTGTTGGAGAAGCGGGCGCTGATCCAGCACTGGAAGGCGCGCGGGCTCGACTTCAGCAAGATGTTCTTCAAGCCGCATGCCCCGCATGAGGCGGTGCACTGGACCGAACGGCAGAAGCATCCGATCGACGACGTCCTCGACCGCAAGCTGATCGAGTTGGCCAAGCCGGCGCTGGAAGCCAGGCAGCCGGTCAGCATCGAGCTGCCGATTCGCAATGTCGACCGTTCGACCGGCGCCATGCTGTCGGGCGAAGTGGCAAAGCGCTTCAAGCACAAGGGCCTGCGTGAGGACACGATCTCGGTGAAGCTCACCGGCACCGCCGGCCAGTCTTTTGGCGCCTTCCTGGCGCGGGGGGTTTCGTTCGATCTGATTGGCGCTGGTAACGACTATGTCGGCAAGGGCCTGTCGGGCGGCCGCATCGTCATCCGCCCGCCTGAGAACACGAAAATTGTCGCAGCGGAGTCGATCATCGTCGGCAACACTGTGCTCTACGGCGCGACCGAGGGCGAGGCCTATTTCTGCGGCGTCGCCGGCGAGCGTTTTGCGGTTCGCAATTCGGGCGTCGCCGCCGTCGTCGAAGGCGTTGGCGACCATGGCTGCGAGTACATGACCGGCGGCATTGTCGTCGTCATCGGCCAAACCGGCCGCAACTTTGCCGCCGGCATGTCGGGCGGCGTCGCCTATGTGCTCGACGAGGAGGGCGATTTCGCCGAGCGCTGCAACATGGCGATGGTCGAACTGGAACCCGTTCCCGAAGAAGACGACCTGATGGAGAAACTGCTCCATCATGGCGGCGACCTCGACCACAAAGGCCGTGTCGACGTGTCCGGCGACATGACCAGCCATGATGAGGAGCGGCTCTATCAGCTGATCTCGAACCACGTCCATTACACGGGTTCGGTGCGCGGCCGCGAAATCCTCGACAACTGGGCGGCTTTCCGGCCGAAATTCCGGAAAATCATGCCGGTCGAATACCGCCGCGCGCTGATCGAAATGGAACGCATGCGCATGGGCATTGCGGCGGAATAGGCTTTGGGATCTGCCGGGAAGCCAAGCTTCCCGGTCGACGCCTTCATCAACAATCCTGGCCTCGGACTGAAGGTTGCCATGGCTGCCTTATGAGGTTAACGGGTGCGTCGTCGAGCGCGCCATCTGGACAGCAGGGACTGGACTATGGGCAAGGTAACAGGGTTTCTCGAGATCGACCGGCAGGTGCACAAGTACCAGCCGGCTTCCGACCGCATCCGGCATTTTCGCGAGTTCACGCTGCCGATGTCGGACAAGGAGGTCGAGAAACAGGCCGCGCGCTGCATGGATTGCGGCATTCCGTACTGTCACGGGCCGACCGGCTGCCCGGTCCACAACCAGATCCCGGACTGGAACGACCTCGTCTACAACGGCGACTGGGACAATGCGATCCGCAACCTGCATTCGACCAATAATTTCCCGGAATTCACCGGCCGCATCTGTCCGGCACCTTGCGAGGAAGCCTGCACGCTGAACCTCGAGGACATTCCGGTCGCCATCAAGACGATCGAGCAGGCGATCGCCGACAAGGCCTATGAAACCGGTCATATCCGGCCCTATCCGCCGGAAAAGAAAACCGGCAAGCGCGTCGCAATCATTGGCTCGGGGCCGGCCGGCATGGCGGCCGCGCAGCAGCTTGGCCGCGCCGGCCACGACGTTCACGTCTATGAGCGCGAGAGCCGGCCGGGCGGGTTGATGCGCTACGGCATCCCCGACTTCAAGATCGAGAAGCACTATATCGACCGACGCATCGAGCAGATGCAAGGCGAGGGCGTGAGTTTTCATTGCGGGATCAATGTCGGCGTCGACAAGCCGGTGGCGGAGCTGCTCGCCGACTATGATGCGGTGCTCTATTGCGGCGGTTCGGAAACGCCGCGCCCGGCCAACATTCCCGGCGACGATCTCGACGGCGTGCATGACGCGATGCCTTACCTGGTGCAGCAGAACAAGCGCATCGGCGGCGAGCCGATCCAGTCGGTGGCGTGGCCGTCGCCGCCTATCGTCGCCGGCGGCCAGCATGTCGTCGTCGTCGGCGGCGGCGACACCGCATCCGACTGCGTCGGCACCGCCTTCCGCCAGGGCGCCGTTCGCGTCACCCAGCTCGACATCCGGCCGCAGCCGCCGGAAAGGGAAGACAAGCTTTCGGTCTGGCCCTACTGGGCGACGAAGATGCGCACCTCGTCCTCGCAGGCGGAAGGCGCCGAGCGCGAGTTCCAGGTGGCGACGCTCGAATTCATTGGCGAGGACGGCGCGTTGACCGGCGTCAAATGCTGCGAGGTCGATGAGAAACGCAAGCCGATCGCCGGCACGGAATTCGTCATCCGCGCGGATCTCGCCTTCATCGCTATCGGCTTTGCCGGGCCGGCTACCGTCGGACCGGTGTCGGAGTTGGCTGGCCAGATGAAGATCGCCATCGACAGTCGCCGCTCGAACAACGTCGAGGCCAATGATCGCGACTACAAGACCAGCGTCGAAAAGCTCTATGCGGCGGGCGATGTGCGCCGCGGTCAATCGCTGGTCGTCTGGGCGATCCGCGAGGGCCGTCAGGCAGCGCGTTCGATCGACGAGGCGCTGATGGGATCGAGCGTGCTGCCGCGCTGAGACCGCCTGGAAACTCTACTCCCGCGGCCATCTGAGGGCGTTTTCTGCGCTTCCGGCGCTACGGAGTGATCGCCGTGGTCGTTTCGGGCACGGCCGCCGCCACAGGCTGCTTCCTTGGCGGCCAGGAAAAATCGTCGGCGCGGCCGGGCGAAGCAGCTGATGACTTGCCCTCGACGACGAGTTTTTCGCCGGGCCCGTCCGGCTGTGCCGGCGCTGCGGCGCCGAGAAGTTCCGAACCGCCGTCGAGTGCCGGATCGTTGAGCAGCATCGGCACGGTGCGATCGACGGGCATGGGCGTCGGCGCCGGCGCCCCGACGGGAGCGCCCGCCGGCGCATAAGCTGCCGGTGTACCCGGAGGCGCGGTCATTCCAAGGATCTTCAGCAAGGGTTTTTCGGCATAGAAGGCGAGCTTGCGTTTGCCGGCTTTCGAGACATAGATGCCGTCGTCGGTGCGCAGGCGCACCGGCTGTCCGTTGATGTCAGGCCCGCTGGTGACAAAGGCGCCTTCCTCGTCGACGAACCCGTCCCAGATGTCGACGAATTCACCGCCGTGACTTTCGGCCGTCGAGCGGTAGATGTCGTTGAAAGCCAGCATGTCGGAGGTCATCTTCGGCGCCTTGAAGGCCGGCATGCCGACCCACAGATATGGCACCTTGGCCGACGCAATGGCCTTGCCGAACGCTTCGGTCCTGCGTTCGTATTCCTTGGTCCAGGCTTCGGACCGCGGCTGTTCGCGTTCACCGTTCACGCGCATCTGCTGCCGATCGTTGGAGCCCAGCATGACGATAACGGCCGCCGGCTTTTCGGTCTCGATCAGCTGCTTGATCTGTTCGGGCCAGTTGTAGAAATCGTCACGCACGAAACCGGACGAACCGTTGCTGCGGACGACGATTCTGACCTTGTTGTTTTCGGCAAAGGCGGTGTCGAGACCCTCGGCGAGGCCGGTCGCCATGAAATCGCCGACCACCAGAACGGTGCGGGCATCCGGCGCCTTAGCGACAATCGGGGCTGCCGGCTCAGCCGGCCGGCGCGGCGCGGCACGGGCCTTTCTGGCTTTTGGCTTGCGTGGCCCGATCCTCTGAATCTGTCGCGGCTGAATCAGTCGCGGCGGCTCCAGCCGCTCGCTTCGGCGCAGAAACAACAAGTCGCGCAGCGACCAGCCACGCCTTTGTTCTTCCTGCGCCACGGCCGGCGTGTGAAAGACGGCGGCAGTGCTGACGGCCAGAACGGCAATAGCCAGAATCAGGATCGGCACGCGACGAAGAATCACACGGATACGCGCAGCCGAAACCAATTGCCGTCTCCATCCCTTAGGAGCGCCGGACAACCGTGCCGCCGCTCTATCTTTTTTTGGAGCATCGGAGCCAAACCGGTTTTGGTCCGATGCTCCGGGTCAGCCCCTATGCGAGGCTAGTTCTGCCTGAGCCATTTGAGCACTTCCATGCTCGGATGTCCGTCCTGGGTCAAGCCAGCCTTTGCCTGGAAGGCCATGATGGCGGCTCTAGATCCCTCACCGATCTTGCCGTCGAACTTGCCGTCGTAGTAGCCGTACTGGGAAAGCCGTTGCTGAAGCTCCTGTCTCTCCTCGAAGGAGAGCTTCGTGAAAGGCCGCTTCCAGTCCTGCACAAGCCCACCATGGCCGGCGATTTCGTCGGCAAGAAGGCCAACGGCAACTGCGTATTTGTCGGCATTGTTGTAGCGCTTGATGACCGAAAAATTCTTGACCATCAGGAAAGCCGGGCCGCCACGGCCGCCTGGCACCTTCAGCGTCGCCTTCTCCGCACTATTCCTGAACGGCTTGCCGTTGACACGCGTGACACCCAGCGCTTGCCATTGCGAGAGTGACTTCGATCCGGCCGGGAACTTCCTTCCGTCGGGAAGGCTGACTTCATAGCCCCAGGTCCTGCCGGCCTGCCAGCCGTTCTTCCTGAGCAGATTGGCGGCCGTTGCCAGTGCATCGGGAATCGAATTCCAGATGTCGCGCTTGCCGTCGCCGTCCATGTCGACCGCATAGGCCTGATAGCTGGTGGGAATGAACTGGGTATGGCCCATGGCGCCGGCCCATGAGCCACTGAGGTGGCTCTTATCGATATCGCCCCTTTGCAGGATTTTTAGCGCCGCGATCAGCTGCGTGCGGGCAAACTTCGATCGTCTCGAATCGGCATAGCCAAGCGTTGCCAGCGAACGCACGACATTGCGCATGACATCGTCGCGCTTGAGGATTTCGCCGTAGTTCGATTCCATCGACCAGATCGCCAGCAGGATATGACGGTCGACGCCGTATCTTGCCTCGATCCTGTCCAGCCACGGCTTCCACTTCCTGGCCATCTGCTTGCCAACAGCGACCGACTGGTCATGGACGCGGTTGTCGAAATAGTCCCAGGCGGGCGCGGTGAATTCGGGTTGATAACGCGCTTTTTCCAGCACGACCGGGTCGGCATCGCTGATGCCCTCGAATGCGCGGTCGTAAACGGCGCCGGAAACGCCGCTCCGCACCGCGGTGGCGCGGAAGCTCGCCACCCATTGCCGGAAACCGGCGTCGGCAAAAGCCGATCCGGTTGGCATCAGCAAGGCAAGCGACATACTGGCGGCCGCAACGATGCTTGTGAAGCGCTTTGCGGCGTCGCGAACGGACATCTTTTCCTCCTTCTTCATCACAGGAAGATCATTCATCGCCGAACCCGGTTAGCATTTAGTTTACCATAGGTGCCGTTGGGAACGAAAAGGCGGGTTGGTGCTTTAGGGACTGCAGATTTTTTTCTGACCAGCCGTTCCATAATCCCAGATTCCGGCGCGAAAATGTCTTGAAGCGGGATTGCCGAACAACCTTAGAAGCGGATATTTGACAGCATGAAGAGAGTTCGCAAGGCAGTTTTCCCGGTCGCTGGCCTCGGCACGCGTTTTCTCCCGGCCACCAAGGCCATACCCAAGGAAATGCTGACCGTCGTCGACAGGCCTGTCATCCAGTATGTGGTCGACGAGGCACGAGAAGCCGGCATCGAGCATTTCATCTTCGTGACCGGACGCAACAAGGCGGTCATCGAGGACCATTTCGACGTTCAGTTCGAACTCTATGACACGCTCGCCCAGCGCGGCAAGGACGACGAGCTCGCCCGCCTGCAGCGGCTGCAGCCTTCGCCAGGACAGACCAGCTTCACCCGCCAGCAGGTGCCGCTTGGTCTTGGCCATGCCGTCTGGTGTGCCCGCGAACTGGTCGGCGACGAGCCCTTCGCGCTGCTCTTGCCCGATATGATCATGCAGTCCGAAAAAAGCTGCATGAAGGAGATGGTCGAGCTTTATGCCGAGACCGGCAACAACATCGTCGCGGTTCAGGAATGCGACCCCGCCGAGGCGCATAAATACGGCATCGTCGGCCGCGGCGAGGATACGCATCATGGTTTCCGCATTACCGGCATGGTGGAGAAGCCGAAAGCCGGCACGGCACCCTCCAATCTATACATCAACGGGCGCTACATCCTGCAGCCGGAGATATTTGGGATACTTGAAGGCCAGGAGAAAGGCGCCGGCAATGAGATACAACTCACCGATGCGATGCTGAAGCTGGAGAAGCAGCAGCCCTTCTATGGCTGCCACTACCGGGGGCGCACCTTCGATTGCGGATCGCCGGAAGGCTTTGTCGAGGCCAATGTCGCCTTCGCGCTGTGGCGCAGCGACATAAACGGACGCATGGCGGGCGTTATCAGCAAGCTTCTCGACGAGATGAAACCGTCAGAGCAGCGCGGCGCGGCGTTTTAACCCCTGGGCCAATGCATGCGCGCAAAAGCATGCCCTCGGGCCTGAACCGAGGGTGCGCAGCGGTTTTGCGATGCAAAGCTTCTCGAGACCACCGTTCCCGCCACGGCCCGACTTGAATCTCGACATGCCCCAAACCTGCAACGGCCCGGTTTACGGCTGCAGCGTCACCCCGACAAAGATGCTGTGGGCGGTGTAGTCGCGGCCCTCGAGGTTGCTGGTCTGTTTTTCAGTTCTGGCGCGGGTGGTCAGTCCGGCATATCGGTTCAGCCACCATGTCAGTCCGGCCTCGGCGCTCAGCGTCAGATCATGGCCGTCCGATCCGATGTAGTCGCGCCAGGCAACGCCGAGAGCTGCGTTGCTGGTCAGGTTGGCACGGATTTCCCGCTCGGCGGTGAGGCGGCCGGAGTAAAGGATGGTGCCACTTTCGTTGGCGGTTGTCGTGCCCTCGACGATCGTCTGTCCGGTGAGGCCGATCGTGGTGCCGCGTTCCGGCGACCATCTGAGGTCGGCATTCACCGTGGCGCCCGAAATTGCACGCAGGCGGTCGTCGTCGATCGCCTCGCGCAGCCAGCCGGCCGAGAACTCGCCGGCAAGCTTCTCGCCGAGGTCCAGCTCGGCGCCGGCCCGAACTCCAAGCCGCGTCGAGGATCGTTCGAAACCATTGCTGTCGACGCGCAAATCATAGACCCGGCGGCCGATTTCGACCTCGGTGAAGGGGGTGATGGCGGGCGAAATCTCATAGCCGGTGCGCAAGGTGGCGGTATAGAGCGTCGAATCTCGGTCTTTCTGCGACAGCGTTCCGCCCGTCGAAAGCTTGGCGTCGCCGTAGATGTCGTGTTCGACTGCGCCGGTCAGGGCGAAGCGCATCTTGCCGGCATCCTTCTCGACTGCCAGGCTGCCGTCAATGGTCTGGCGCACCGGCTGCTCGACTGTGCCTTCGATGACGACCGGCGAGGAAGCCGATTCCGGCGCCGCCTCGTAGCCGAGCCTGGCGATAGCGCGCAGATCGTTGTCGAAGTCGACATTGAGCATGCCTTCGACACGGCCGCGCGCCTCCTCAACCTCGTCGCCCGATATGGTCTTGAGAAACGTGCCGTAGCCGTCGACGGTAGCCGAATTCTCCCGCCAGTCGGAGATGGCATTGAAGCGCAGCGTCGTTTCCGACAGCAGGGCCGGCTTGCCTTCGCTGCTTGAATCGGCATTCGATGAGGCCCTCAGGCCTTGCTCGAGCGTCGGCCTGATCACGAAGGAGCCGAGTTTGATGCCGGTGGCGGCGAACGGGTCGTCCTCGGCCCTCCTGTCCCGGCCTTCGATGGCTTCGACGCGCTCGGCGCCCGGATCGAGCTGCTGCCTGTCGGCGGAATCGATGGTCACGGCACGGGAATTGATTGGGTCCTGGTCGGTCTCGGCGGTGTCCTCGTCATCGGTCGTGGCCGTCGTCGCGGCGGCCTGTGTCTGGGCGGCCTCCTCCTGATCGGCGGCGCCCTGCGTTGTGCTCGATGGCCGGCGCGGCGGGACGGGAGCGGGGGTGTCCGCAAACGGATCGTCGGTTGCTTCCGGCGGATCAAAAATGCTGCCGGTCGCCGGTGCCGTGTCGTCGTCCTGCACGGCGCCCGGGCTGGCCGGCTGATAGGGAGGCGTCGGCGCAGTGCTCTGGGTGGTTGCCCCTGCCTGCGCCGTCTGATCCTGGGCGATGCTCAATTGCCTGGTTTTGCGCTGCTGGTCATCCAGAATCGCTGATTCCGAAACCTCGCCGCGCAGCTCGGTAACCTGGGCATAGGGTTGCGCAGGCCGCAGCAAGGCGAAGACGCTGGTCGCCAGCAGCAAGGCGCAGACCGCCTTGCCGTTTCGTCTTTCTTTCTTTTCAGGCTTGGTCCCGGACATTGCTACCACTGCTTGCGCGGCGCACGCGCGCCATACTTACCGAACCGTAAACGGGGATGGTTAACGCAGGGTTGAGGCGGCGGTCGATCAAAGCCCATTGGATTAGCTACCGGATGGCAATTCCGTTGGACAGGCGCGCGGCAAAGCGCTAATCGCATCAGCCATGCATGCGGGATCCCCAGACAAGAAGCGGCTAGATGGGCAGGCTTCGATCGCCTCGGCGCTTAGAACGGTAGCGACCGAGCAGGCCGGAGTCGCGGCGCTGGCGGCCGCGCTCGAAAACGGATTGACCGAACCGTTCGCGCGCGCCGTCGATCTGGTGTCGCATATCGCCGGCCGCGTCATCGTCACCGGCGTCGGCAAGAGCGGCCATATCGGCTCAAAGATCGCGGCGACGCTCGCCTCGACCGGCACGCCGGCTTTCTTCGTCCATTCTGCCGAAGCCAATCATGGCGACCTCGGCATGATCGCCAGGGACGACGCCATCATCGCCATATCGTGGTCGGGCGAGAGCCGCGAGCTCAAGGGCATCATCGCCTATTCCAGGCGCTTCTCGATTCCGCTGATCGCAGTCACCGCCGGAGAGCGTTCGGCGCTGGCGCGGGCGGCCGATGTGGTGCTTTTGCTGCCGCGTGCGCCGGAAGCCTGCCCGCACGGCCTGGCGCCGACGACATCGACGCTGCTGCAACTGGTGATCGGCGATGCACTGGCCATCGCGCTGCTCGAAGCGCGCGGTTTTACGCCGGATCATTTCCGCACCTTCCATCCCGGTGGGCAACTTGGCGCCAATCTGACGCAGATCCGCGACATCATGCATGTCGGCGACAGGCTGCCGCTGGTGCCTTCCGGCACTGGAATGCACGAAGCGATCCTCGAATTGTCGCGCAAGGGGTTTGGCTGCGTGGCGATAACCGCTGCGGATGGTACGCTGATCGGCATCATCACCGACGGCGACATCAGGCGCCACATCGGCAGCAATCTTCTGGCGATGAGCGTCGACCAGGTCATGACCAAGGAGCCGAAGACGGCCGGACCGGATACGCTGGTGGCGACTGCGCTGCAGACGATCAACAGTTCGACCATCTCCAGCCTGATGGTTGTCGAAGGCAGACGGCCGGTCGGACTTGTCCATCTGCACGACCTGCTGCGCATCGGCGCGGCCTGAGCTCGTCAGAGAGAATTTCCAAACAGTCTCTGACAGAGCTCAGGTCCGTTTGAAGTCGCACCGCCGAGATGGTGGGATCAGTCCAGGACCGCCTCGACCGTCAGTTCCAGATCAGTGTCGGCCGCGCCCGTCACGCGCACCTGCGTGCCGGCCGGGAGATCGGGGCCGGAGACGCGCCATAGCGTGTCGCCCAGCTTTATGCGACCGCGGCCGTCCTTGATCGGCTCGGCCAGCGTGGCCATCCTGCCGATCATTTGTTCGCCGCGGCGGTTCAGCAGCGGCTGGTCTGTCGGGTCATGGCGTCCGCCCGCCAGTCTCTTGCCGACATAGGTTGAAACCAACGACATCGCCAGGAAGGCGAGAACCTGGATTTGCCAGGTCCAGAAGTCCGCGTCCCAGATGAGCAGGGAAACCACGCCGATCAGCAGCGCGGCGATGCCGATCCACAGCATGAATATGCCCGGTGCGATGACCTCCATCACCAGGAGGACGAAGCCGAGAACCATCCAAACCCAGGGGCCGAGTTCGGAAATGATGCGTTCGAACATGGGCTCAGGTCTCGCTGGGACGAACCACGGGCGGGCGTGCAGCTTGCCGCGTGGTGCCGGCAGTGCCCTCTGCGCCGAAGACTTCCTTGGCGATCGCGCCGATGCCGCCGAGGGTGCCGATCAATGATGAAGCTTCCATAGGCATCAGCACGACCTTGCTGTTTGTGGCGGAGCCGATCCTGGTCAGTGCTTCGGTGTATTTCAGCGCAACGAAGTAGTTGAGCGCCTGCACGTCGCCCTTGGCGATCGCTTCCGACACCACCTGCGTGGCGCGGGCCTCGGCCTCGGCTGAGCGTTCGCGCGCCTCGGCGTCGCGGAAGGCGGCTTCCTTGCGACCCTCGGCTTCCAGGATCTGCGACTGCTTGAGGCCTTCGGCGTCGAGGATCTGCGCGCGCTTGTTGCGTTCGGCCATCATCTGGCGCCCCATCGATTCGACGAGATTGGCCGGTGGATTGATGTCCTTGATCTCGACGCGGGTGATCTTGATGCCCCAGGGATGCGCCGCCTCGTCGACGACGCGCAGCAGGCGTTCGTTGATGGCGTCGCGGTTCGACAAAAGCTCGTCGAGATCCATCGAGCCCATCACGGTGCGGATGTTGGTCATCGTCAGGTTGAGGATGGCGTTCTCCAGCCCGGCGACCTGGTAGGCGGCCTGGGCGGCGTTGAGCACCTGGTAGAAGGCGACGCCGTCGACGGCGACGGTGGCGTTGTCGCGGGTGATGATCTCCTGGGTCGGGACGTCGAGCACCTGCTCCATCATGTTCAATCTGGAGCCGATGCGGTCGATGAACGGCACGATGAGGTTGAGGCCGGGGCTCAATGTCTTGGTATAACGGCCAAAGCGTTCGACGGTATAATTGTAGCCTTGCGGTATTGTCCGGATGCCTTTGAAAAGCACGAGCACGACAAGGGCGACAAGAACAAGAAGCGCGATATCGAAACCACTGAAATCCATTTGGCTCTCCCTCAGATGCCGGCCACGCAAATGTTTCAACGCGACCGACTTCACCAAACACTTAATTGTGTTTCAGGAACGTTACAATCAGGTGATAGTGGACTAACGGTGCATTGAAAGCCGGCTCGCGGCGTTCGATTGTACTTCCGCTTCAGATCCAGCCAGACAGTTCGCGCCGCACCATCGCCTCGATCACCGCCATGCCCTCGGCACTGTCGTTGAGGCAGGGGATGTGCGCGAACTTCTCGCCGCCGGCATGATGAAAAGTCTCGGCCGCCTCCCTGCCGATCTCGTCCAGCGTCTCGATGCAGTCGACAGAAAAACCCGGGTTGACGATGGCGATCGATCTCACGCCTTCTGCGGGCAGTTTCTCGACCGTCTTGTCGGTGTAAGGCTGCAGCCATTCCTGCGCACCGAAGCGCGACTGGAACGTGGTGATCAGCTTCTTCTCGTCCCAGCCGAGCTTTTCACGCAGCAGCCGGGTCGTCTCCAGGCAATGCGCCTGATAGGGGTCGCCCTTGTCGGAATAGGGTTTTGGAATGCCGTGATAGGAGGCGATGATCATTTCCGGCTCGAAATCGAGGCTCGCCAGATGGCGCTCGATCGAACGGGCAAGCGCCTCGATATAGACCGGTTCGGCATAGTAGGGCGGCACGCTGCGGATCGCCGGGGCGCGGCGCATCTTCATCAGCGCGCGAAACAGCTGGTCGTTGGCGGTCGCGGTGGTGGTCGCGGAATATTGCGGATAAAGCGGAAAAGTCAGAATGCGGTCGCAGCCTTGCGCGACCAACCGTTTGGCGACGCTCTCAGTCGACGGATTGCCGTAACGCATGGCCCAGTCGACGGTGATGCCTGGCAGGTCGCGCAGCGCCTCGGTCAGCTTTTCGCTCTGAGCGCGGGTGTAGGTGCGTAGCGGCGACTCGTCACGCTGCCGGTTCCAGATCCTGGCATAGTTGGCGCCCGACTTCTTCGGCCGTGTGGTGAGAACCAGCCCGTAGAGGATCGGGTACCAGATCGCCTTGTTGAGCTCGATGACGCGCGGATCGGACAGGAATTCCCTGAGATAGCGCCACATCGGCTTGAATTCCGTGCCGTCGGGCGTGCCGAGATTGACCAGCATGACTCCGATCCTGCCCGCCCCGACCGGCGGCTGTCCTGCCGGCAGCGGGCCGAGGACCTTCGCGGCCTTGGGATCGGCAGGGTTGGAAGGCGTCATAAGGGATCTCCGCACACCGCGCGAAACTAGCGATGCCGCGCCGGTTTTCAATGCAGCGTCTGGCCGCACCTTATCAGCGAAAGCAGAAAAACCCGCCCGGTTAGCCGGACGGGTTTTCCAACAATGACAGAAGAATTCAGTTTGCGGCCGGGATGGTCAAGGTTGCGCCGACGGGAAGGCGGCGCGGCTCGTAGTCCTTGTTGGCGTCGGAGATCATTTTCCACCTGGCGCCATCGCCATAGGCCTTTTCCGCCAAATCCCAATAGGTGTCGCCGGCAACGATCACATGGCTGCTTTCGGCCGGTGTTGCCTCGGCTGGTTTGGCCGGTTCCGCCGCAGGCGCCGGTGCCGCCTCGGCTGGCTTCGCCGGCTCGGCAGGTGCCGGCGTTGCCGGGGCGGGTTCCGCCGGCACGGCTGGCGGTGTCGTGGCAATATCGTCCGAACCGGCCGGCGGTTCGGGCATCGCCGGCTCCGCAGTCGCGGCTGGAGCCGTTTCAGCTGGTTTTGCCGGCTCGGCCGGAGCGGGAGCCTCGGCCGGCTTCGCCGGCTCCTGGGCCGGCTCCTGGGCCGATTCCTGGGCCGTTTGCTGGGCCGATTCCGCCGCGGCGGCGGCCGTGATTTCGGTGATGCGGCCATCGAGCTTCGGCGTATAGGGCCGATTCGCGCCGAGATAATCGGCAACCACCTGTTCGAGGCCCGGACCGTAATCGTAGGCATTCTTGGCCTTGTCGGCGAACACCTTGTAGCCGTCGCCGCCCTGGCGGACATAGTTGTTGGTGGCGACCAGGTAGTCCTTGTCCGGATCGATCGGCGTCCACGCGCCGCCTTGCATGACCTGGACCGACTTGACGCGCCCGGCATTTGCGGCGGCCGATTTGTCGAATGAATACTTTAGGCCGGCAACCTGCGGGAAGCGTCCGGCGCCGTGCTCGATCTGGCTGAGACCGTTCTCGAGCCCGGCGATCAGATCCTTGCCGGAAATCTGGAAGGTCGCCACTGTGTTCTGGAACGGCAGCACGTTCAGCACTTCGCCCATGGTGACGGTGCCCTGGTCGATCGAAGCGCGCAGACCGCCGCCATTCGTGATGACGATCTCGACACCCTGGTCCTTGACGCGGTCGAGGACGGCATCGGAGACAAGATTGCCCATCTCGCACTCGCGGGTGCGGCAGTTCTCACGGCTGCCGTCGATCGCCTTGGTGGTTTCGGCGACCTCCTGGTTCTTCAACGCCTCGATCGGCGCCCCGAGTTCCTTGATGCGGGCAAGCACGGCGGGGTCCGGCGTGATCGATTTGTCGAGGTAGATCGGGTCGCCGCTGGCTTGCTTGACGACGCCGTTATCGTCGAACACGACCTTGAACTCGCCGAGATATTTCGAATAGGACGCCGCCTGGACGACCGGCACCTTGTAGCCGCCCGGATTGTCGACCATGGTCGGGTAGGGGCCCTCGGCCTTGGGGTCGGTGTTGGACAGCAGCGAATGGCTGTGGCCGCCAACCACTACGTCGACACCCGGAATCTTGGCGATGACGTCACGCTCGCGCTTGTAACCAATATGGGTGACTGCGATGATCTTGTTGACGCCTTCTCCCTTCAGCCTCTCGACCTCTGATGTGATCGACTTGACGTCGTCCTCGATCGTGACGTTAGGTCCTGGCGAAGCGAGTTCCGGCGTGTCGTTGGTGACCGCGCCGACGACGCCGATCTTCTGGCCGCCGACCTCGATCACAACAGACGGCTTCACGCGGTCACCGAGCTTGGATTGCGCGTTGGCCTTCACATTGGCGCCGAGCACCGGAAACTTGATCATATCCAGGAACGGCGCCAAGGCCGCCTCGCCGTCGTCGAACTCGTGATTGCCGACCGCCATGGCGTCGAATTTCATCTGGTTGAGGAATTCGCCTTCGGTCTTGCCCTTGTAGGTCGTGTAGAACAGCGAACCCTGGAAATTGTCGCCGGCGCTGAGCAGCAGCACGTTCTGGCCTTCCAGCTTCTTGCGCTCCTGGGAGATCGCCGTGATCAGCCGCGCCGCGCCGCCGGTGCACTCGCCCTTGGTCTCCTCTTCGGCCGAGCAGGTCGATTCATATTTGTTGTTGCTTTCGATGCGGCTGTGCCAGTCGTTGATGTGCAGGATGTTCAGCGTGTAGTCGGCAAGGGACACGCCGGTCGACAGGCCGAGCGTAGACGCCGACAGGGCGGCGATGGCGGCGATCTTCTTCATCTTCGTCTCCCGGATGACCTGTTTAACGCCATGCTCGACTGCCGGCTTTTCGCCCATGTTCACATCGCGTTTTAGCCGATGCAAGCGGAATCGGGACCAGCTTTGCCGGCGCAAAAAGGACGGCGGCCTCAAGCCTCCGTCCTTTGCAAAAGCCGGTTCACTACTGGCTCAGGTGCGTCGCGTCAGCACAAAGTTCTGCCCGCTCACGCTGGTGCAATTAAGCTGCGAGGTGGAGATCAGCAAGCAGTTGAAGCTGATCGGCGTCTGGCGGATCAGCGAAGTGCCCTGGATTTGGACCGAGGTGCCGCCGGTCATGGCGTAGCTGCCGTCGGCAAGCTTCTGGCCGGTGTCGGTGGCGACGGTCTTGAAGCTGCCGCCGGCGAAGGTCGACAGGCCCGTGCCCTGGGCGTCGATCCATGAGCCTTCGACCGGACTCCGCGTGGCCAATGGCGGCCCGCCCGGGCCGGCTGTGGTACACGCCGCCAAGGCTGCAGCGGCCGCGACAATGCCGGCCGAAAGCAATTTGCGCGCAATCGTCATCATCAAGATCCTCTCCTCTCGCATTGGCCCGAAAATCGATGCGATTTTTCGGAAAGCACGATGCGTACACTCAAGGCGCCAGAGCATACTTTGTGCGTCCAGACGGATGCACGTTCGCTCCAGGCCGCCTTCCTTCAATCGCCCGATTTCCAGACGATTGCAAGGCAGTGAGATATTGCTATCGAACGAGGATGCTGCACTATCGAACGAGGATGTTGCGGAATTGCCATGGGTCGTTTTCGTCGAGGTCTTCCGGGAACAGCCCAGGACGGTTGTCGAGCGGCGTCCAGTCGGTGTAGTAGCCCTTGATCGGCCCGAGATAGGGCGACTGCACTTCCAGGCAGCGCCTGTAATCCATCTCGTCCGCCTCGACGATGCCGGCGTCGGGGTTTCCCAGCGCCCAGACCATGCCCGCCAGCACTGCCGACGTGACCTGCATGCCGGTGGCGTTCTGATAAGGCGCCAGCTTGCGCGCCTCCGCCAGCGACAGCTGCGAGCCGTACCAATAGGCGTTCTTGTCGTGGCCGTAGAGCAGCACGCCGAGCTCGTCGACACCGTCGACGAGTTCGTTTTCATCGAGCACGTGATGCACCGGCTGGGCCTTGCCGGCGGCGCCGAACATCTCGTGCAGCGACAGCACGGCGTCGTTGCAGGGATGGTAGGCATAGTGACAGGTCGGGCGATATTGGACCTTGCCCTTCTTGCCGCGCAGGGTGAAGAAGTCGGCGATCGAGATCGACTCGTTGTGCGTCACCAGGAAGCCATATTGCGGGCCCGGCGTCGGGCACCAGCTGCGCACGCGCGTGTTGGCGCCCGGCTGCTCCAGATAGATTGCGGCCTTCGAGCCATGCTTGTGCTTCTTGCCGTTCTTCGGCATCCATTTCTCATGCGTGCCCCAGCCGAGCTCGGCTGGTTGCAGCCCTTCTGAGATGAAGCCTTCGACGGACCAGGTATTCCAGAACACGTTCATCGGCTTCGGCTTCTTGGTGCGCTGCGTGTCGCGCTCGGCGATGTGGATACCCTTGACGCCGGCCTTCTTCATCAGCCTGGCCCAGCCGTCGCGATCGTGCTGCGCGGGCTCCGAGAACTCGAGGCCAAGATCGGTGGCGAGGTTGACCAGCGCCTGCTTGACGAACCACGAGACCATGCCTGGGTTGGCGCCGCAGGTGGAGATTGCGGTCGCCCCGCCGGGGTGCGCGCGCTTTTCTTCGAGCATGGATTCGCGCAGCGCATAATTGGTGCGGCTGCCAGGGTCGGCCTTGGTGTCGAAATAGAAGCCGAGCCATGGCTCGACGACGGTGTCGATATAAAGCACACCTAGCTTGCGACAGAGCCGCATCAGATCCACCGAGCCGGTGTCGACCGACAGGTTGACGCAAAAGCCCTGGCCACCACCTTTGGTCAGCAGCGGCGTCAAAAGCTTCTTATAGTTCTTGCTGGTCACCGCATCCTGCATGAAGGTGATGTCGCGCTCGTCGAGCAGCTTGCGATCGGTATCGAGTGGGTCGATGACCGTCATGCGCGACTTGTCGAATTTGAAATGGCGCTCGATCAGCGGCAGCGTTCCCCGTCCGATCGAGCCGAAGCCGATCATCACGACAGGGCCGGTGATCTCACCGTAAACGGGCCAGTTTTCATTCGCCATTTTATCGATTACTCCCTCAAACAGGCTGAAAAGCAGGGCAGACAGACGCAAAGCGGAGCATTTTTTTGCCCGACCGCCACGCGCTACAACCACAGATCATTGTCATAAACCAGCGAAAAGCCGCGAGCTACGCCGCATTCGTCATGTGGTTAAGGAGGGGACGACCAGCCGCTGACGGTCGGCCATCATTCCCCGTGATCGAGTTTGGCCCTTGTAGTCGAGTTGGGCGAAGTCGAGCGCAGCAATGGCGCGGCGAAAGATGCAGCGAGCACCAGCTCTCGTCGATGGTTCCCGATCTCGGTCACATTCCGGTGACACTCGGTAAGCGCAACAGCTTCGGTCGAGAGGCCGAACACCCTGCGGATATCCAATCCATTCACCCTCGCCGCAAATCGTGCGAGGTCACATCGGCGATTGCCTTGTTGACCCGGATCGTCTCGATTTTCTCGCCGGGACGCATTATGCCGATCACCGTTTCGATGTCGGGACAGCCATCTTTGCGGCATGCCAGCTCCGTGACGGACACGACGATATCGTCATCGAGCCCGCAAGTCCTGCGAACCCAGACCTTGATCAGTCTGGTCTTCTCCGGAAGGACAAGGCCGCGCGGGGCGAGTGGGTTCGCGAGACGGTTCATATACACTCCCGTTCCGAAGACGAAGGCGCTCGGGCAGACTAATGGGATAAAGGACGCGCGCTGCCGTCGGCCTTGCCGAACCTATGCATTCAGCGCCGCTAGGGAGTCCATTTCGACACGGCATTTGAGGAAGCCGTCTTCAATCAGGTCCTTAGGCAGGTTGCGGCCGATAAATACCAGGCGGCTGACGCGCTTCTCCCCCTCTTTCCAGGGGCGCTGGTGGTCGCCTTCGAGCAGCATGTGGACGGCCTGAACGACAAAGCGGTGTTCATCGCCCTTGAACGCCAGGATGCCTTTCATGCGCAGCATGTCGATGCCGAATTTCTGTGTGATCATCTGGATCCACGGCAAGAACTTGCGCGGATCGATCGAAGCTTCCGTGACGAGAGAGAAGCTGGTGACGTGATCGTCATGCACATGGGCGTGGGCCGCGTCGAGAAAGTCCGGCTCGACTTCGAGGACACGGTTCAGATCGAACGCGTCGCGATCCAGAACCTCGTCGAGTGGAACGACGCAACGTATGGAATGCTTGATCGCAGCCGTCGGGTTGATCCTGCGAATGCGCGCCTCCACTGCCTTGAGTTCGGTCGGCGCCACCAGGTCGGTCTTGTTCAGTATGACGATATCGGCGAAGGCGAGTTGCTCCTGCGCCTCGTGCGCATGATCCAGTTCGCCGATGAGATGCTTGGCATCGGTGACGGTGATGATCGCGTCGAGTTTCGTCTTCTGCCTCACATCGTCGTCGACGAAGAAGGTCTGGGCGACGGGGGCGGGATCAGCAAGGCCGGTCGTCTCGATCAGAATGGCGTCGAAACGGTCTCTGCGCTGCATCAAGCTCTCAATGATACGGATCAGGTCGCCGCGCACCGTGCAGCAGATGCAGCCGTTGTTCATCTCGAAGACTTCTTCGTCGGTATCGACGATGAGGTCGTTGTCGATGCCAATCTCGCCAAACTCGTTGACGATCACGGCGTATCGCTTGCCGTGCTGTTCGGACAGGATGCGGTTGAGCAGCGTCGTCTTGCCGGCGCCAAGGTAACCGGTAAGAACTGTGACGGGCGTTTTCTGGGAGGCTTCAAGCGGCATGGTCGTCTCCGAATGTTGGTTTGCGGATTTCAGCTGGGTCAGGCGCCAGCCAACTGGATCGCCCGTAAACGGAAGGCCGGCGTCTGTTCAATGCGCGCAAGCCTCGCATAGACCCGAAAGCTCCACCGTGGCCGAGTTGGTTTGGAAGCCCTGCCGTCGGGCAATCCGGCGCAGCACCCGCTCCAATGCCGGGTCATGAACTTCACTTGCCCGCCCGCAATTCGCGCAGATTGCAAAGGCGGCGCGCCCATGGGTGCCGCATTCGCTGTGGACGCAGAGCGCAAACGCGCTCAGGCTCTCGATCCGGTGAACCAGGCCCTGCTCGACGAGCCGACCCAAAGCGCGATAGATCTGTAGCGGTGAGCGGAGCCCTTGCTGGCGAAGAAGTCCAAGCAGTTCATAGGCCCCCATCGGCCTCTCGGAGCGCGCCAGGGCGTCGAGTACCAGTTGCTGGTTGCGTCCGGGCATCCGCTGTTCCCCCGTATTCCAGGCAGTTTGTTCCAGGCAGTTTGAGCACAATCGCCAGCGTCAGTAATAGTATAACATTTTGAATTGACGAGCGTGATAACATAACATAACGGATCGTCAAGAGCGGGGCTGACTTTGATGGCTCCCGCGGAGATGGATCGAATGGCTGCCCGTGTGATCTTTCAAGACCTGACGCTTCAAGACCTGACGCTGGGCCACAACAGCGCGCCTCGATGGGGAACGGCCCGGCGATCATTGTCGGCGGGCACGAACCACTTTGCCTTCTATTTCTGCCGGACGCGCGGCTGCTCGCCACGCGTCCGGCGCATCTGCCACAGAACCGCTTGAACAAAGGAGTCGATCGAATGTCCAGGACGCTGAAGCTCGCCGCCGTGATAGGCGCCATAACATCGTTGCCAATGGCTCCGTCGGTGGCTGCTGCCGAGAACCTCAAGGTGGTCGCCAGTTTCTCGATCATCGCCGATTTCGCCAAGAATGTCGGCGGCGATCGTGTCGACATCGTCACGCTGGTCGGCCCGAATGGCGACGCCCATGTTTACGAACCGAAACCGGCCGACGCGGCAACCGTCGGTTCGGCCGACGTGGTGCTGGTCAACGGCCTCCAGTTCGAGGGTTTCCTCCAGCGTCTCGTCGAGGCGAGCGCCACGAAGGCGCCGATCGTGGAATTATCCAAAGGTGGCGAGGTGTTGCGCAACAGCGAGGAAGAAGGTCACCACGACCAGGAAAAAGCCGCCGAGGGCGGGGGAGGGCACGCCGCGGCGGAAGAGGGCCATGAGGAAGGGCACCATCATCACGGCGAGTACGATCCCCATGCATGGCAGTCCGTGCACAATGCCGAACTCTATGTGAAGAACATCGCCGACGCCTTCTGTGCCGCCGATGCAGCCGGCTGTGACACTTATCGGGCCAATGCCGAATCATACGGCCAGCAGCTCGACGCACTGGAAGCGGAGATCAAAGCTGCCGTAGCTGAGATCCCCGAGGACAAGCGCACGATCATCACCTCCCACGATGCCTTTGGCTATTTCGAACACGAATACGGCATAAAATTCCTGGCACCGGAGGGCGTCTCCACCGAATCCGAGGCGTCAGCCTCCGACGTCGCGGCCCTGATCAAACAGATCAGGCAAGACAAAGCTTCGGCAATCTTCGTGGAGAACGTCACCAATCCGCGCCTGATCGAGCAGATCGCCAGCGAGACGGGCCTGAAAGTCGGCGGTGAGCTCTACTCCGACGCCCTGTCGGACAAGGACGGTTCGGCTGCGACCTATCTCGAGATGATGCGGCACAACATCACGACGATCAAAGGCGCGATCCTCGGAAGCTGACCGCCAGCCCTGTGATGGAAAGGCGGAGCAATCCGCCTCTTCGTCGACCACCAAGAGTTATGTAATAACATTCAAGGAGGATACCGTGAGGACAAATTCGGCCACGGCCATCGCGCTGCTTGTGTCCCTTTCAACAAGTGCTGCCCGTGCCGAGGAGGTGACCGCATGGCGCCTCTTCATCTCGGATCACGCGGACCCGAAGGTGACCGTGATCGATGCGATCGATGGCGAAAAGCTCGACACCTTCGAGATCAAAGGGCCAGCGTCTCTCCATCGCAGCGAAAGCGGCAGGACCGTGTTTGCCGTGCAGGGCACGGCCGGGGTCGTTACCGGGATCGCGAGCGGCATTTCCTTCGAGGACCACGGCGAGCATGGCGACATCGACGTCGAAGCGCCAAAACTTGCCGGCATCGAGATCACAGGCAAGAAGCCGTCGCATTTCGTCGAGCATAACGGAGACTTCGCCGCTTTTTTCGACGGCGAAGGTGTCGCCCGCATCATCGACGAGAAGTCGGTCCTGGAAGGCAAGCCGGATTTCAGGGAAGTGAAGACGGACGCGCCGCAGCACGGCGTCGCAGTCGCCTATGGCTCGCATGTCCTGCTGTCGGAGCCGAACCGGGAGAAGCCGGACGAGCTCCCGGTCGGCATCAGGGTCGCTGACAAAACCGGCGCGCCGATCGGCGGCATCCACGCCTGCCCAGACCTCCACGGCGAGGCGTCTTCCGGCGACATCCTGGCTTTCGCTTGCGCGACCGGCCTGCTTGTCGTCAGCCATGGCGACGGCAGCCCGGCGGTCCGTCACCTGCCCTACGCCGACAGCCTGCCGGAAGGCAAAACGACGACGCTGATCGGCGGCAGAGGCCTGCAATATTTCCTCGGCAACTACGGCGTCGACAAGGTTGTGCTGATCGATCCGACGATCGAGAGCGATGCATTCCGGCTGATCAGCCTGCCAACGCGCCGCGTGCATTTCGCGGTCGACCCTGTTCGTGCCAAGTTCGCCTACGTCTTCACCGAGGACGGGCAGCTTCACCAGCTCGACGTGGTGAAGGGGGAGATCGCAAACTCGCTCAAGCTGACCGACCCCTATTCGATGGACGGTCACTGGAGCGATCCGAGGCCGCGTGTCGCGGTCGCCGGCGACAGGATCGTGGTCACTGATCCCCTGCAAGGCGTGCTGCATCTCGTTGACGCGACGTCGTTCGAGAAAACCGGCGACATTGCCGTCGAAGGCAAGCCCTTCAACGTCGTTTCCGTCGGCGGCTCCGGTCAGACCCACGAAGGCGAATAGTCGCTCCTCCCAAGCGGCTGCCACGCGTCCGGCCCATTCTTCTCGGGCCGGACGCATCTTTTACAACTTAAGGTAGCGCAACCAAAGATAGTGTCGTCCGGTGGCTCCGATTGCGTTTCAACCCAGCCGCGCCGGGATCAGTCCGCGCAGTGAATTGCCGACGAACAGCGCTTTGGCCGACTTCAGATCGTCCAGGCTGAAGATCGCTTCGCGGGCGCGGCCTTCATCCAGCAATTCGCCGCGCAAGACGCCAGGCAGCAGGCCGCAATCGAGCCGCGGCGTTGCCAGCACGCCATCGCCGAAATCGGCAAACAGATTGGTGATCGTGCCCTCACAGATCTCGCCACGCTCGTTGGCCAGGAGAACCTCGTCGGCCCGGCTGATCAGATATTCGGCGCGCGCCCGCTGATAGATGTCTCGGCGGCTCGTCTTGTGGCGCAGCAGCGTGTCGCTTGATTGAAGCCGCACCCGCGCCAGTTGCAGCCTCCAGGCCTTGTCGGCTGCGTGCGGCTCATAGGGCAGCGCCGAGACCGTCACCTTGCCGCTGCGCGACAGGACCAGGCGTGTGCGCAAGGCGATGTCAGGCCGGTCGACGGCGTTCCTGAGCATCTCGCCGACCTTCTGCGGATCGCAGGCAAAACCCAGTTCGGCCGCCGAGCCATAAAGGCGTGCCAAATGGCGGTCGAAACGCAGAAAGCCCTGGCCCGGCTGCCAGCGCATGGTTTCGATCAGCTCGAAATCGGCGGTGTTCCCGTCGCGTAGCGCGCTTTCAGCAGGCACTCTTGATACTCCTCCTCGGCCGTCGAATCGAAGACGACGCCGCCGCCGACATTGTAGACCGCCTCGCCGTTGGAAAAGAGCGATATGGTGCGGATCGCCACCGAAAAGCGCATCGTGCCGCCGGGCGCGATCCAGCCGATGGCGCCGCAATAGACGTCGCGCGGCGTGCCTTCCAGATCGTGCAGGATTTCCATGGCGCGGATTTTCGGGGCGCCGGTGATCGATCCGCATGGAAACAGCGCAGCGAATATCCGGCGGATGGTGAGGTCGGGCAACAGCTTGGCCCGCACGCGGCTCACCATCTGGTGCACGGTCGGGTAGCTCTCGATGCGGAAAAGCTCCGGCACCTCCAGCGTGCCGACTTCGCTGATCAGCGAAATGTCGTTGCGCAGCAGATCGACGATCATCCGGTTCTCAGCCTGGTTCTTCTCGTCATTGAGCAAGAACGCCTTCAGCCGCTTGTCCTCCGCCTTGGTCGCGCCGCGCGGGGCGGTGCCCTTCATCGGATGCGTCTCGATCATGCCTGCGGCGTCGATCTCGAAGAACAGTTCCGGCGAGCGCGACAAGACCACCGGATCGCCGAGCGCGATCAGCGCGCCGTATTTCACCGGCTGGCGCTCCGTCAGCGCATCGAAGGCGGCCAGCGGATCGCCCGACCACTGCGCATGAACCGGAAAGGTCAGATTGCCCTGATAGCAATCACCCTTGCGAATGTGATTGTGGAGCCGCGCAAAGCGTTTTGCGTAATCTTCTGAGGACCAGGCGGCCCTGGCGTTGAAGATCGGGCCGTTGGTCGCCGGCGCGTTGCCGGGCAGGACCGGCTGTTCGACAGGCGGCGCGTCGAAGATCCCCAGGCAGACGAGCGGGGCGCGGCGTCCGCCCGGCAGCAGCGGAACGAGCTTAGGCTCGAGCAGGTAGCCGGCCTCGTAGGAGAAATAGCCGGCCAGCCATTTGCCGGCGTCATGCGCGGCCTGCGCAGTGTCCAGCGCCGGCAGGAAATCCGCCGCCTCATGCGCCACGATGATGTCGGCCGGCCGGTCGAAGACGAGCTGATGGGCGCGCTCGTCATTTCGAAAAATTGCAGAGGGCAGGGGCATGGGACTCGGATGCTGCGATCGATGACGCCAGCTATCGCTCTATATGGCGGCTCGATCGCGCGCAATCGAGAGACCGGCGTCTCAAGACGTAAACGCAGCTTGTGAAAAAGCAAACCGGCGGCACCTCGCTGACGTCGCCGGTCTCGTATATGTGCTCGATGCCGGCAGGCAATTCAGGTGTTGCTGCCGGTCCCCGCGGTCGGAAAGCGGCGCGCGAATTCCTCCTCATCGCCGGCGGCAAGCAGTTTCGCCTGCTCGATCCAGCGCTCACGCTCGATGCGGCCGTCGAAGTTCAACGTCTCCTCGATCCGCTTGACGTCGTCGGCCGTCCAGGCGGCGATTTGCGCATAGGTCGTCACTCCGAGCCCGTGGAGCAGTCGCTCGTTGGCCGGACCGATGCCGATCAGGCGGCGCAGATTGCTGGCTTCGCCCACCGCCGCCTTTGTTGTCGCGGCTTTCTTTGCCGCTGGCGCAGCACTCTTTGGTGCAGCCTTCGATGCGGGAGGTGTTGGCGCACTTGCCGGCGACGCGCCCGTTTTCGACGCACTTGCTTTCGACGCACTCGCTTTCGACGCACTGGCCTTCGGCGCGGCTGCCGCCTTCGCGGCCGCCGGTTTCTTGGACGTGGTCTTTGCTGGCCCAGTCTTGGCGGGCGTCGTCTTTGCTGGCCCTGACTTTGCTGGCCCGGTCTTGGCGGGCGTCGTGTTGGCCGGCGCGGATGTCGCCATCAATGCTGACGGTGCCGGGATTGCCGCCTTTGTCGCACCGGTCTTGCTGCCTTGTGCCTCGCCCAACTGGCGCTCCAGGTCGGCGCGGGCGCCGCGACATGCTTCCAGCTCACGGGTCAGACGGTCGGTGTCGGCGCGCAGCCTGTTTCGCTCGCTGCGGGTGCGGTCCATGTCACCGCGCAGGCTATCGCGCTCGCCACGCGGGCGTCCCCAGGCGAACCAGCCAACCAACATACCTGCCAGGAACGCCAGGAGCATGTAGAAAAAAGTGCTCATTGTCTCTCCTCCAGTCCAATCCATCTGCCGGCTGTCGCAATCGTCGGAAGCGCGTGAACCGACCGAAGATTTGGCCTAAGCCCCGCGCCCGACTGAGCTTGAGCCGGGACGCTATCATACAGCTTCCGGAAATCTAACGGGAAAATCCAACAAAGAGTTATTCAAGAACAGATATTTCCAGAAAGAATAGAATGGCCTCAATATGCATTGCGGCTAAACTGTTCTGTCGAACCTCGATGTTCAGCGCTGTGCGTCAATTGTCCAAAGCTTCGAGCTCGTCGATCAGCCCGCCGATCACGCCAAGTCCGATCTGCCAGAAGGCAGGATCGGTGGCATCGAGACCGAAGGGTGCCAGGAGCTCGGAATGATGCTTGGTGCCGCCGGCGCGCAGCATGGTAAAATATTTGTCCTGAAAGCCACGCTCGGCATTCTGATAGACCGCATAGAGCGAATTCACCAGGCAGTCGCCGAACGCATAGGCGTACACGTAGAAAGGCGAATGGATGAAGTGTGGAATATAGCTCCAGAAGACCTCGTAACCCTCGCGCAGCTTGATCGCCGGCCCGAGGCTTTCCGCCTGCACCTCCAGCCAGAACTCGCCGAGCCTGTCGGATGTCAACTCGCCGTTTTTGCGCTCGGCATGCACCTTGCGCTCGAACTCGTAGAATGCGATCTGGCGCACGACCGTGTTGATCATGTCCTCGACCTTCTGGGCAAGCATGGCCTTGCGCTCGCGCTTGTCGGCGGTCTGGTCCAGCAGCGAGCGGAAGGTCAGCATCTCGCCGAAGACGGACGCCGTCTCGGCCAGCGTGAGCGGCGTCGAGGCCATCAGCGCGCCCTGGCCTGCGGCGAGCACCTGATGCACGCCGTGGCCGAGCTCATGCGCCAGCGTCATCACGTCGCGCGGCTTGCCCATGTAGTTGAGCAGAACATAGGGATGCGCCGACGGCACGGTTGGATGCGCGAAGGCGCCCGGCGACTTGCCAGGCCTTACCGGAGCGTCGATCCAGTTGCGGTCGAAGAAAACCCGGGCAATCTCCGCCATGTCAGGTGAAAATCGCTGGTAGGCGGAAAGCACCGTGTCCTTGGCCTCGTCCCAGCCGATGATCGCTTGCGGGGTCTCCGGCAACGGCGCGTTGCGGTCCCAGTGGTTCATCACTTCCATGCCGAGCCAGCGCGCCTTCATCGCGTAGTAGCGGTGTGACAGGCGCGGGTAAGCGTCACGAACGGCTGAGGCCAGTGCATCCACCACGCTGCGCTCGACCCGGTTGGCGAGATGACGCGAATCGGCGATGTCCTCGAAGCCGCGCCAGCGGTCGGAAATCTCCTTGTCCTTGGCCAGCGTGTTGGTGATCAGCGTGAACGTGCGCAGATTCTTGCGGAAGGTTGCGGCCAGCGCTTCAGAAGCCTGGCGGCGCACCTCGCCATCGGCGTGCTGGAGGCGGTTCAGCGCCGGCTCCAGAGTCACCTCTTCGCCGTCGATGTCGAAGCGCAGATCGGTCATCGTCTCGTCGAACAAGCGGTTCCAGGCGCCGCGTCCGGTAATCGACTTCTCATGGAGAAGCTGCTCGACCCGGTCTTCGAGCTGGTAGGGTTTGTCCTTGCGCAAATCAAGCACCCACGGCCGGTAGTGAGCGAAGGCGGGATCGGCAGCAAGCGCGGTTTCGATCGCGGCATCGTCGACAAGATTCAGTTCGAGCGCGAAAAACAGAAGATGCGCGCTGGCGTCGGTCATCTTCTCCTGAATGTCGCCATAGAGCTTGGCGCGCTGCGGATCCGCGGTGTTGCCGGCATAGATCAGTCCGGCATAGGAGACGATCCGGCCGATCAGTTCCTCCAGCGCCTCATAGGCGGCAAGCGCCTCGCCCAGCCTGCCGCTGCCGGCGCGCTCCGCCTCGGCGGCGAGCGTGCCTTTCCAGCGGCTCTCGAAGCTGATGGCATCGGCGATCGCCTTGGAAATGTCGCGTTTCAGCTCGGGGGCGTCCATGCCCGAATAGAGATCGGCGAGATCCCATTCCGGCAGATCACCAAGCTCCGCCGCGCCCTGACCGGACGCCGCCGCCTCACGCTGCCGACCAAAAACCATGCTCATTGCCGATACTTTCCAGATTGCAAGCGGTCAGCCCAAAGATTCAAAGGGCCAAAGATTCAAGGGGATGAGAAAGCCGGTCAAATCCTAAGCAATTCGTTCACCGGGTTTTTTGAAAGGTTATTTAGAACCCTGTGCCAGGATGATCCATAGGGTGGATTCCCCATTGGGTGGGATAGTGGGTGGGCATATTGGGCGAGCATCGTTGAACCAGTCATGACAGGTTCCATACTCATAGTCGATGACGATCCCGTGCAGCGCAGGCTGCTCGAGGCGGCGGTGACGAAATTCGGCCACAGCGCAATCATCACGGATGGCGGCGAGGCCGGTCTCGACGCGCTCGACGGGCCCAATGCGCGCAGCGTGTCGGTGGTCATCCTCGACCTCGTCATGCCGGGCCTCGACGGCATCGGCGTGCTGAAGGCGATGCGTGAGCGCGGCATCCAGATTCCGGTCATCGTGCAAACCGCGCAGGGTGGTATCGAGACCGTCGTTTCGGCCATGCGTCACGGTGCTTTCGATTTCGTCGTCAAGCCGGCGTCTCCCGACAGGCTGCAGGCATCGATCGGCAATGCGCTGAAAGTCGAGGCGGTCGAGGGGGAAGTGAAGCGCACGTCGCGACGGCGCGGCGGCCACCTGACCTTCAAGGACATGATTACGCACAGCCCGGCGATGGACCGGGTGATCCGTCTCGGCCAGAAGGCGGCCGCCTCCAACATCCCGATTCTTATCGAAGGCGAATCCGGTGTCGGCAAGGAGCTGGTGGCGCGCGCCATCCAGGGCAGCGGCGATCGCCGCTCAAAACCGTTCGTTACCGTCAATTGCGGCGCCATCCCCGACAATCTGGTCGAATCGATCCTGTTCGGCCACGAGAAGGGCTCGTTCACCGGCGCCACCGAAAAACACACCGGCAAGTTCGTCGAGGCGCATTCGGGCACGCTCTTCCTCGACGAAATCGGCGACCTGCCGCTCGACGTGCAGGTCAAGCTGCTGCGCGCCGTGCAGGACGGTGAGGTCGATCCGGTCGGAGGGCGGTCGACCGTCAGCGTCGACATCAGGCTGATCTCGGCGACACACCGCAATCTTCTGCAGCAGGTCAAGGACGGCAAGTTCCGCGAGGATCTGTTCTACCGCCTGAACGTCTATCCGATCTTCGTGCCGCCGCTGCGCGACCGTCGCGACGACATTCCGTATTTGGTCGAGCATTTTCTGGACAAGGTTGCGCCCACCGATCCACGTCATCGCCTGCACGGCATTTCGGCTGCGGCGCTCGCCATGCTGCAGGCCTACGACTGGCCGGGAAATATCCGCCAGCTTGAAAACGCCGTCTTCCGGGCCTCGGTGCTTTGCGAAGGCGATGTGCTTACCGAAGAGGAGTTTCCGCAGATCCGGGCGCAGGTCGAGGGCACCGTCAACCTCGATGCGCATGGCGTGTTGCCCGCGTCGCCTTTGGTCGCAGAGCCGCTTGGCGAGGACGCGCACGCCAATAACGGCATCGCTGCAGCCGAGCTCGATCCGCCAGCCAGGCCGGAGTCTCGCTTCGGCACGCTGCGGGCGCTGGACGAACGCGGCAATGTGCGGGCGCTGGCCGATGTCGAACTTGAAATGATCAAGCTCGCCATCGACCATTATAATGGCCAGATGAGCGAAGTTGCCCGCCGCCTCGGCATCGGCCGCTCGACGCTGTACAGGAAGCTCAAGGAATACGGCATCGATCCGGAAACAGGCCGTATCGACCGGCTTGCTTCCTGACAAGGCCAGTTCTTCCTGACAAGGCCAGTCCTTCCTGACAAGGCAAGCCCGGACCAGCTTGCCAGCCTGGCATCAGAACGGTTGCCAGTCGTCGATTGGGCGTGACGCGCGTCACCAGTGACGCGCTTGTCGGCAGTGTTCACGCATTGAGGCGGTTGGTAACGGATCGTGTTCCACGCAAAGCCCGAAACATGATCTAAACCAGCAGTTTACCAAGAAACCCCGTGCAATATTTTTGACGGGATATCGCCACGGTATTACCGCATTTCGGCTTCAATAAGCGATGATTAACCATTAGGATCGATATTCGGATTCGAACACCACCGCATCCGTTGGTCAAATCCGGGGACAAACGGCAGCCTGCAAGGCCTTTTGATTTGAACAAAGTCGAACGACACACAAACGGGCGGCACGATCACATGAGCGCCTGGCCGAGATGGCTGGCAGCGGTGATTTTCGCCTTGGGCTTCCTTACAGCGGCTGCGACTGGCGCCAGCGCCCAGACACGTTCGCTGAAACTCTACAACCTGCACACCAAGGAGAAGGCGGAGATCGTCTTCAAGCGCGGCGGCCGCTACGACCAGGCGGGTCTGAAAAAGATCAACGTCATCCTGCGCGACTGGCGCCGCAACGAGCCGACCAAGATGGATCCGCGCCTGCTCGACCTGGTCTGGGAGGCTTACCGGCAGAGCGGCGCCACCGACTACATCCAGGTCGTGTGTGGTTATCGCTCGTCATCGACGAACTCGATGCTGCGCAGTCGCAGCAGGGGCGTCGCCAAGAAAAGCCAGCATACGCTCGGCAGGGCCATGGACTTCTACATTCCTGGCGTGCCGCTGAAGAAACTGCGCGACATCGGTCTGCGGATGCAGGGCGGCGGCGTCGGGTATTATCCGAGGTCCGGCTCGCCCTTCGTCCACATGGATGTCGGCAATGTGCGGCACTGGCCTGGCATCAGCCGCCAGGAACTGGCGCGCGTGTTCCCCAACGGCAAGACGCTGCATGTGCCGAGCGACGGCAAGCCGCTGCCCGGCTATTCACAGGCGCTCGCCTCCTACAAGGCGCGCAAGGGCGCCGGCGCTCCCGCCATCGAAATGGCCAGCGCAGGCGGCGGCGCCAAAAGATCCGGCGGTCTGCTGGCGGCTTTCTTCGGCGGCGGTGAAGACGAGGCCGATGACAGCGCCGATGTGGCAGTCGCGCCAACGCCGAAGTCAACCGTGAAGCCGGCGAACGTGAAGCTGGCGACCGCAAAGCCGGCGCCGGCCGCCAGGAACAGCAAGCTTCCGGGCATTGCCATCGTGTCGCCTGAGAATGCGAAGCGCGCCGAGATTCCGCAAATCGCCGATGCGCCTGCTGCGGAACCGGAGGAGGGCACGCCGGAAACGATCATCGCGGCGCTGCCGGCGCGCAGCGTGCCGCTGCCTGATTTCGCCCCGCGTCCGAAGGCCGATGTCGCTCAGCCGCCTGAAAACGTTCCGTTCGGCGTGGCGGATGCCACCGCCACCACAGAACAGGCGGTGACGACCGCGCAAGCGCCGGCAAACGCTCCCTTAGGCACGGCCAAACCGTCCGTCGTCGCCAATGCGGTGCAGGTTGCGGCCAACAACATTCCGTTGCCAACCTGGCGTCCCAATCACTCGCTGCCGGCCGACCTTGCAGCGGCCGACCTTGCGCCGCAGGACAAGGCTGTGCTTCTGGCGCTGGCGGATACGGCCGGGGACGGCAAGACCGCTACTGATGTGTTCTCGGTGCTACCGTCGGCTCGGCCCGATCTGGCCCAGCATGACTTGGCCCAGCATGACTTGGCGCGGGCTGACTTGGCCCAGCCCGAGCTGGTCCAGCCTGACCGGGTCCAGCCTGCCGCGGTCCAGTCTGACGCGGTCAAAGCAGTGCTCGAACGGGTCAGCGCAACCGACGAATACCAGGTCGCTTCGCTCTCCCAGCCAAGCTCGGTCTTCGGTGAGCCGGCCAAGGGCAACGCCGCATCGCCGCGCGATGCTGTCTTTGCCCGCCCGGCTGGCTCCGATCCGGCCGCGGCGATCGGCACCGGTGTGAAGACCACCCGCAAGGCAGCGAGGGCAACCGCCCGCGACCTGAAGCCTGGTCCCAAGTCCGTGGTGGTCGCCGCCGAACCGAAGGCGGCGCGCTGGGCATTGAACAGCGGCGAGAATGTCGCCACCGTCTCCAGCGCAACGACGGCACCGCGCTACGCCTATAATATCGTGCACACGCCGCCAACCGAAGTCTATACCGTGGGCTTCCAGGCGGACGATCAGCTGGCCGACGCCAACCGGTTCACCGGCAATGCCGTCAAGTTCCTGTCGGTCGCCCGCTTCAGGACCGAGTAGCGGATCGACCAACCAACAAAAAGCCGCGCCGGTAACCCGCGCGGCTTTTTTTATGATGTGGTTATCGCAAAACCGCTGCGCGCCACTCGGGTCAGGCCGGTCGGGCCGATCGGCAGCGACCGTCGACAATTCCTCGCAGCCAATTTCAGTGACAAATCGCAAGCCTGTAGGATTGGCCGAGACATCCCTCCCTTCGTCATCCTAGGGTCTGCGCCGCGTCGCTCCGCTCCTTGCTTGCCCTGGGATGACGAAGGCGTGGTGGGATGTAACCGCCAGCGTTGGACTCCTAGGGCGCGATCACAGCCTCCTTCAGGCGCAGTCAAAGAACCAAATCCTTTGTGCAGAGGAACTATCGCCCGAGCTTGCTCGCGGCCCGCGCCAGGGCTTCGATTTCGTCCCATTTGCCGGCCTTGACCAAATCGTCCGGCGCCACCCAGGAGCCGCCGACGCAGATGACGTTGGGCAGGCGCAGATAGTCGCCGGCGTTCTTGTCGGTGATGCCGCCGGTCGGGCAGAATTTGACATCGGCGAGCGGCGAGGCGAATGCCTTGAGCGAGGCGATGCCGCCCGACTGTTCTGCCGGGAAGAACTTCAGGAAGCGCAGGCCTGCCTCGCGGGCGGCCATGATCTCACCGGGTGTGATGGCGCCGGGCAGCAGAGGGACGTCGCTGTCCTTCGCCGCCGCCAGAAGCTCGCGGGTGATGCCGGGGCTGACGATGAACTTCGATCCGGCGGCCGCCGCCTCGCCGAACTGGCTGATGTCCAGAATGGTGCCGGCGCCGACGATGGCGTCTTCCACCTCGTTTGCCACGAGCCGGATCGCCTTGAGCGCATCAGCGGTGCGCAGCGTGATCTCGATCGCCGGCAGGCCGCCGCGCGCCAGCGCGCGCGCCAGTGGCACGGCGTCAGTGAGGTTGGCGATCTTCAGCACCGGGATAACCGGTTGGCCGTTGAGGAGCGACAGGAGCTTTTCGGTCTTGCTGGGCATTTGTCGTCTCTCCGGTATTGATCCGTTCAATCGGTTAGCAGAAGGCCGTTTTTCTGTCCACGAAGCGAAGCGTGTCGTGATGTCACGCGCTGCCCACAAGTCCGTCAGACCGGCCGCCAAAGCCACCAGGGAGAAGCTGCTCCGCGCGTCGGCCTTGAATCGGCTTTCATGAGCGTTTAGTGGCTTCGGCGATGACATTGCCCAATCAACCCCTGCGCGTTGCCGCGCTCTACAGGTTTGCCCGGCTCGACGACTTTGAGGCGTTGCGCGCGCCGCTCGCAGCCTTTTGCTGCGGACGCGGTATCAAGGGCACGCTGCTGCTGGCGCATGAGGGCATCAACGGCACGGTCGCCGGCAGCGAAGCTGACATTGCTGCCCTCATCGATCATCTCGAATCCATCGAGGGTCTCGCCGGTCTCGAGGTCAAGTACAGCAGCGCCGCGCAGATGCCGTTTCACCGCATGAAGGTGCGGCTGAAGCGCGAGATCGTCACCATGGGCGTTAGCGACCTCGATCCGGCGGCAAGCGCCGGCACCTATGTCGCACCGGCCGACTGGAACGCGCTGATATCGGATGTGGACACGATCGTCATCGACACGCGCAACGCCTACGAAGTATCGATCGGCACTTTCAAGGGAGCGGTCGACCCTGCGACAACGAGCTTTCGCGAATTCCCGGCCTGGGTCGAGCAGCACCGGGCCGAACTCGTCGGCCGGAAGGTGGCCATGTTCTGCACCGGCGGCATACGCTGCGAGAAGGCAACGGCCTATGCGAAGTCGCTCGGCTTAGAGGATGTGTTCCATCTCAAGGGCGGTATCCTGAAATATCTCGAAGAGGTGCCCGCCGAGCAAAGCCTCTGGCAGGGCGAGTGCTTCGTCTTCGACGAGCGCGTCTCGGTGTCGCACGGCCTGGTCGAGGGTGAGGCCGAACTTTGCCGCGCCTGCCGGCATCCGCTGACCGGGCCGGACCTGCTGTCGTCGAAATACGCCGCCGGCATCTCATGCCCGCACTGCTACGATGCCCGTTCCGACGAGGATCGCGCCCGCTACGCCGAGCGCCAGCGCCAGGTCGAGCTTGCAGAAGCGCAAGGCAGGGCTCCGCACATCGGACGTTGAAGCGCGTCGCGGCTGAATGGATTCATGCGACCCGCCTTGAGTTATTGTTTTTATGACCCACAAACTGGACGCTGACACGTTGGATCTACGCATCGTGCTTTCCGAAAGTTGGTTTCGATTTTCGGCCCAATGCGTTGGCCAAGGCAGATCCTGCCATCTCGTTTGTGCCATCACCGGCAAAGCGCCCATCCGTCATTGTAATGTCCATATGTGGGGCCTACCTGTTCAACGTCCGAAAACCTGCCCGGCGCTTTCGGCCGGCCAATTCTGGAGGCATTGATGTTCGATCCCAAGAAGCTCCTCAACGATCTGCTCGGCTCGCAGATTCCCGGAACCGGGTCGACCGTGCGCGGCAAAGGGGGTCAGGCGGTGCAGATGGCCAAGGACAATCCGCTGGCCGCTGGCGCGCTGGCCGCGGTGCTGCTGGGAACCGGCGCTGGCCGTCAGGTCACCGGCACGGCGGTGAAGCTCGGCGGCCTGGCCGTGGTCGGCGGCCTCGCCTACAAGGCCTACCAGAACTACAAGAACGGCAAGGCGCCGGCTGAAACGCAAGTTGCCGGTGAACCGGAATTGCTGCCGCCGCCCGCCGACACCAGCTTTCATCCCTCGCAAGCGCCGCAAGGCGAGGACGAATTCACGCTGACGCTGGTGCGCGCGATGATTTCGGCGGCAAAGGCCGACGGCCATATCGACGACGAGGAACGGCAAAAGATCGCCGGCAAGCTCAGCCTCGCGGGCATCGACTCCGACGCGGAGAAATTCCTGTTGTCGGAACTGGAAAGGCCGCTCGATCTGGATACGCTGGTTGCAGGCGCCAAAACCGACGCCCAGAAGCTCGAGCTCTACACCGCCTCGCGCCTCGCCATCGATCCGAATACACGTGCCGAACGCGGCTATCTCGATCTGCTCGCCGGCCGCCTCAGCTTGCCCGATGCCCTGCTCGACCATGTCGAGGCGACGGTGTCGGCGGCAAAAGTGCCGGCGCCAAATGTGCCGGAATCAGCGGTGCCGGAGTCATCGGGCAAGGCAACCGCCAGTTCGCGCTGGTAGGCTTTAGGGCCGCGCAGAGCGGCAATCTGACGTACTTGCGCGTTAATACCTCGTTTACCCAGGAAGCGCATGATTTTAAGCAGTCGGATCGGCTTTCCTCCTCCCAAGCCGGTTCAGATCAGGGCGGCCGCCAATGGCCGCCCTTTTTGACGAAGCCGGTTAGCGCGTCACCCGAAATCGGAATCGATTTTTGGGAGCGATCATGCGCAAATTCAAAATTGCTCAAAACCATGGTGCTATAGCGTCCTTGCGGGCATGCGGCGCTGCAGGAGGACAGTTATGACAGACTACAAAACAGCCATCGTCACCGGTGCCGGCACGGGTATTGGCAAGAGCGTCGCCACGGCGCTGCTCAGGTCTGGCTGGAACACGGTGTTCTGCGGACGCCGCAAGCCGGTGCTGGACCAGGCGATCGCTGAGGCCGGATCGACACAAGCCAAGGCGCTGGCGGTCGCCTGCGACATCAGCAGGGCCGACCAGGTCGACGATCTGTTCGAGACGGTGGCGGCGGCTTTCGGCCGTGTCGACCTGCTCTTCAACAATGCCGGCACGGGCTACAAGTCGACTTTGATCGACGAGATCCCCGTCGAGGTGTGGAACGACATTGTCGGGGTCAATCTCACCGGCTCGTTCCTGTGCGCCCGCGCCGCCTTCGGCGCCATGCGCAGGCAGAGGCCGATGGGCGGCCGCATCATCAACAATGGCTCGGTGTCTGCCTACGCGCCGCGCCCGGGCTCAGTGCCCTACACCGCGACCAAGCACGCCATTACCGGGCTGACCAAGACGCTGGCGCTGGACGGCCGGCCTTATGACATCGCCTGCGGCCAGATCGACATCGGCAACGCCTTGACCGACATGGCGCAGGCGATGACGGTCGGCGTGCCGCAAGCCAATGGCTCCATCGCCGCCGAAGCGGTGATGGATGTCCAGCATGTCGCCGACGCCGTCGTCCATATGGCCAGCCTGCCGCTCGACGCCAATGTGCTGTTCATGACCGTGATGGCGACGAAGATGCCGTATGTCGGGCGAGGGTGAGCGGCCGGTTCGCGTAAGCGGAATTCATCGTGCCAGTGGGCACGATGAAAGGCCAACGAACGCCGGGACACTGCGCAGCAGCGGGGACCCGGCCGGGCGGTGCTCGATTTTCGCTAGGACTGGGTGACTGAAAGCGGCACGCCGGGAAGATACAGCGAAATAGGGCGGATTTCGTAGACGGCGGTCGGATTGACGCGGCGAAAGTCGCGCGCAATCGCGATTGCGGCGTCGCGCGTGGCGCAGTCGACGACGTAGAGCCCCAGCAATTGCTCCTTGGTCTCGGCGAAAGGGCCGTCGATGACCATTCCGTCCCCCGGCCCGCGCAAGGTACACGCGTCTTGTGTCGCTCCGAGCCGCGCTGCCGGGCCGAGGCTGCCGTCCCGGTAAAGCCGTTCGTGGATCTGGAGCAGGTCGGTCATCAGCGCCGCATCCTCTTCCGGCGTCAGCGCCGTGATGGCTCCTTCCACGTGGTAGGCGAGAATTGCGTAGAACATCTGACGTCACCCTTTCTCCGGCGATGAACAAGAACCGATGATCTGCATAGCATATCAGTGTCAGCCTGACGGTCGCGACGCTTGGTCGACCAACCAGTCGACAAACCGGGCGATGACCGGATTTGCTAGGCCCTCCTCATGGCATATGCAGTAATAGCTTCGGGTAGTCGCAACACCAAGCGTCAGGGGTTGAACAAGACGCCCTTCATCGAGGTCCCTGAACGAAATGATGTCGTTCGTGAGCGCAACGCCATGACCATCGCGCGCTGCCTGAAGCACCATGGCAAAGTTGTCGAAATAGATGTCGGACTTTACCGAATGGGGCAAACGCGCCTCCGTTAACCAGCGCCTCCACTGGTCGCCATCGTCTTCGTGGAGCAGGCGGTGATGCAGCACGTCGCGCGGCTCGCGAATGCCTTTTTGCCCTCGCAGCAATTGCGGGCTGCACACCGGAGACGCATAGATACTGTGCAGTATCCGCCACCAGAATCCGGTCCAGGGCGGCTTTCCGTAGACGATGGCGACATCGACCTCTCGCCAGTCCACCTCCTCGAAGTCCACCGCCGTGCGCATCCACATGCGAATATCTGGGTTTGCATCGAGAAACAGAAAAATCCGTGCCGCAAGCCACGTCGTTCCAAAAACCGAAGGCACCGACACCGTCAGGGTCGCCTTGGCGGCCGTACTGTAAGCATCCGCCGATATTTCGCGGATCGATTCCGATATCTGCTGCATGGCCATGCCAACGCTCTTCTGCAGCGCGGCCCCGCGGTCCGTCAGCACAAGGCGGCGGCCACGTTTCTCGAACAGTTCGAGGCCGAGCGACAGTTGTAAGGCGCGCAGTTGCTGGCTGATGGCGCCCGACGTCACATGCAGTTCCGCTGCCGCTGCAGCAATGTTACCCAGCCGTGAAACGCTTTCGAAGGCGCGAAGCGAATGAAGCGACGGGAGAGCCATCAGGTGCCAACAGTTTAGAAATTCTGCTTTCAATCTCATTTGAAGATTTAGCTTGTTTGCGAAAAACCTGCAACCTAACGTCTCCGGCGCTGCCATCCAGGTCAGCCATGAAAAACAAAGGGGACTAGATATGCTTCACACGCCGGTTTCCGCCGCAGCCAGACTCGCGCTTGGTGGCATGATCGCACGATGCTTTCCGTCGCCACGCCGATGGCGCAGGCCGCCGATTCAGGTCTCGTGCGCAACGGCGTGCTCAATGTCTGCACCGGCGGCGACTTCCCACCGATGCAGTATTACGCCAATCCCGGAGACGAGAAGCTTGTCGGTTTCGAAGTCGATGTCGTCGATGCTATCGCCAAGCAATGGAGTGGCGCCACCAACTACGTGGTCGGCGATTTCAAGGGACTGTTGCCATCCCTGGGTGCCGAGCGCTGTGATCTCGTTGCAAGCGGCATCATGGTGACCAAGGAACGTCTCAAAGCTTACGACGCCGTTCCTTATTTTGTCTCGAACGTCGTCATGGTGACGGCGGCCTCGGATTCCGAGACCATGTCGCCGCTCGACCTGAGCGGCAAAGTGCTGGCGATCGAGGCGGGTACCACCTATGAAAAGACAGCCGCGGACCTGAATGTCGAGCTGGCAAAAGCCGGCAAGGCGCCAGCGCAGATACAGACCTATCCTTCCGCCTCCGCCGTCATCGAGCAGATTCTGGTCGGCCGAGCTGCGGCGACGATTACCCAGGACACAACGGCAGCATTCCGCATCAAGCAGATGCCAGGCCGATTGCAGGTACCTTACAACTATGGCGACGGCGAAACCTACGGAATCTACCTGCGAAAGGGCAATGACAACCGCGAGGCATTGGTGAAGGCCATCGAGACGTTGCAGACCAACGGCGAGATGAAGGCGCTGCTGCAGAAGTGGAATCTTCCTGAGACTGCTACGGACGTCAAGCACACGACCGATTGAGGGGATGGGCGGCCGTGTTCGACAACAAGCTCTTCCTGACGGCACTGTTCGCCTGGCCCTTAGCCAAGGGAGCTTTGCTGACCCTGATCCTTTCGGTTCTCGTAATGGCCGTCGCCCTGGCGATATCCTTGGCAACGGCGGCACTGGCCACGTCGAAGCGGCGATGGATCCGCCTTCTGATCGCCGCCTTTGTCTGGCTGTTTCGCGGTGCGCCGGCGCTGCTCGTGCTGCTGTTCATCTGGAATGGCCTACCGCAGATCTCGGCGGTCTTCCGGTCGAGCTGGTTCACGCCGTTCGTCGCGGCGTTTCTCGCCCTGACGCTGATCCAGATTGCCTACCTGACCGAGATCCTTCGCAGTTCCTACGCATCCATCGGCAAGGGACAATCCGAGGGTGCCGCGGCCCTTGGCCTGCATCGGGGCCAGATATTCTTCTTGGTCGTCTTGCCCCAGGCGCTTCGCGTCGCGCTGCCGTCCCTGGTCAACGAGTTCATTTCGTTGCTGAAGGCAACCTCGCTGGCGACTGTCATCTCCTTGAAGGAGCTTATGACCGTCACACAGTTCGCGATCGCCACTAGTTTTCGTTTCCTGGAATGGTATGGCGCAGCACTGGTCTACTACATGTCGATGGTTTCGGTTCTTACCGTCTTCCAGATGAAGATCGAGCGCATGCTTGCGCGGGGCCATAGCTGATGTCGGCAACTGCGCCCGCCCAGGCTTCCGACTGGTTTTCACACGAGATCGTGGGGCAGGACATCACGCGGATATGGGAGCCGCACGTCCATCCCTATTTCAGAAGCAATATCTTTAACGTTCGCGGGCGGGACGTCGATCTCGTCATCGACGCCGGCATGGGACTCGTGCCTCTCAGGCCGGTGCTGAACCTGCCACGCGCCAAGCCGGTCGTGGCCGTTGCAACGCACATCCATGTCGACCATGTCGGCGCCTTGAGCGAGTTCGAGACGAGAGTCGGCCACCGCGAAGAGGCTGCTTTTTTCGAAGACATGGCGGATGAACATACATTGGCTCATCTCTTTCGTGCGCAGCCGGAGGCAGTCGGCAGGTCACCGAACGGGGCATGGTCGCCGCAGCGTTTCCGGATCAGGCCGGCGGCACTGGCCCGGATTCTGGACGAAGGCGATATGATCGAGACCGGCGACAGGTCGTTTCGCGTCCTGCATCTGCCGGGTCATTCGCGGGGTTCGATCGGGCTTCTCGATGAAAGGAACGGCGACTTCTTCGCCGGCGATGCGATCTATCGTGGGCAGCTGATCGACGATCTACCGGGCTCGGACGTGCAGGCCTATCGAAAAACAATGCAGCGGCTTTTGCAGATCGAGCTCAACCGGGCATACTGTGGACATGGTGAGCCGATCGGCCAGAACGAGTTGCGGTCGATCGCAAGAGCCTATCTCGACAGCGCGCGCTGAGCCTCACTTCGCCAGAAACGCCTCGATCCGCTCCAGCGCGCGCAGGATGTTCTCTTCGGAATTGGCGTAGGACAGCCTGATATAGCCTTCGCCGAGAATGCCGAAATCAGGTCCGCCGATCAGCGCCACGCCGGCATCTTCAAGCAGGGCAGACGCCAGCTTCTTGGCCTTCCAGACGGTTTTTGAGACATTGGGGAAGGCATAGAACGCGCCCTTCGGCGTGATGCAGGAAACGCCCGGCAAGGCGTTCAAGCCTTCGACCACGACCTTCCGGCGGCGGTCGAAGGCGCGCATCATCTTGTCGACGTCGTCCTGCGGGCCGTCGATGGCGGCGATGCCGGCATGCTGGCTCGGCGCATTGACGCAGGACCAGCAGTTGACCGCCAGCTTGCGCACCTTGTCGTAGAGGTGGGCACCCTTGTCGCCGTTTGGCCAGATCGACCAGCCCATGCGCCAGCCGGTCATTGCCCAGGTCTTCGACCAGCCGTTGAGCACGATCAGCCGGTCGCGGATTTCGGGAAAGTTGAGCAGCGAGCAATGCGTCTCGCCGTCATAGGTCATCACGTCGTAGATCTCGTCGGAGAGGATGGCGACGTCCGGATGCGCTTCCAGCCCCTTGACCAGCTTCTCGATTTCGCCGCGGGGGGTGACCCCGCCGGTCGGGTTGGCCGGCGAGTTGAGGATGAGCAGCCTGGTCTTCGGCGTGATCAGCGACAGCGTCTCCTGCGCCGAGAAGGCAAAGCCGTTCTCTTCGCGCATCGGCACCGGCACCGGAGCAGCGCCGGTGAACTCGATCATCGAGCGATAGATCGGGAAGCCGGGATCGGGATAAAGGATCTCCGCGCCCGGTTCGCCGAACATCAGGATCGCTGCGAACATGGTCGGCTTGCCGCCGGGCAGGATCATCACCGCCTCGGGCGAAACCTCGACGCCGGTGGTGGTCAGCGTGCGGCGCACCACCGCTTCGCGTGTCGCCAGCAGGCCGTTGGCCGGCGTATAGCCGTGGTGGCCGTCGCGCAGCGCCTTGATTGCCGCCTCGACGATGTGCTGCGGCGTCTTGAAGTCGGGCTGGCCGATGCCGAGATTGACGATATCGCGGCCCTGATGGGCGAGCGCGGTGGCACGAGCCAGCACCGCGAAGGCATTTTCCTCGCCGAGACGATCGAAGGCCGAAATCGTGTGGAGCATTTTTCCCGTCCCTGTGGTTCTTTCACCGAGCGAGCGTTTTTGTGAGCGTCCGCTCACAAAAGTCAAACGGATTGGAGCATTGGGTGTCGGAAAATCTGAGGAATTGGCAACCGCGCCCGCGGCCGGAGCGCAAGGTGCTGGAGGGGCGCACTGTCAGGCTTGAGCCGCTGAGCGCCGAAAAGCATGGCGATGGCCTGTTCGAGGCGTCGTCGGTGGCTGATGTCGACGGCCGCTTCGCTTGGCTGCCCGATTATCCGCCGCAGACCCGCGCCGCCTTGCAGCCGTGGCTGGACAAGGCCGAAGCCAGCGAGGACCCGCTGTTCTTCACCGTCATCGACAAGGCCAGCGGCAAGGTCGCCGGACGCCAGACGCTGATGCGCATCGATCCGACCTATGGCGTTATCGAGATCGGCAACATCTATTGGGGGCCGCTGATCTCGCGCAAGCCGGCGGCGACGGAAGCGCAATTCCTGTTCATGAAATACATCTTCGACGAGCTCGGCTATCGCCGCTACGAATGGAAATGCAATAACCGCAACGAGCCGTCGAAGCGCGCTGCGGAGCGTTTCGGCTTCAAGTTCGAGGGCATTTTCCGCCAGCATCTTGTGGTCAAGGGCGAAAACCGCGATACCGCGTGGTACTCGATCATCGACAAGGAGTGGCCGGCCCTGCGTAGCGCCTATGAGGCATGGCTCGATCCGGGCAATTTCGACGGCGATGACCAGCAGAAGCGACGGCTCGAAGACTTCCGCGCCGAGTTCGGCGCCTGACCGTGATCCAGGACCACGATCCGGAAAAGTGAAGGTCGAGTTTTCGGGCAAGATCGTGGTCAAAAGGAAGACAGAGCCTCCCACCGGATTTTGCCGGGATGGATCAGCTCTGACAGGAGTTCGCAGATGGCGCATGGTTCGCAAGGGCATGGTCACAGCCATGGCGCCGGTCATGTGCACGGCTCGACGGACGAGAAGCGCGTGCTGATCGCCGCCTGCCTGACCGCCGGCTTCATGGTCGTGGAAGCGCTTGGCGGTCTCTTGACGGGATCGCTGGCGCTGCTGGCGGATGCCGGCCACATGCTCGCCGACTGTATCGCCCTCGGCCTTGCCTGGTATGCTTTTCATCTGGCCGGCCGGCCGGCCACGGTTCGCCTCACCTACGGTTTCGGCCGGGTCAAAACGCTGGTCGCCTATACCAACGGCATCGCCATCTTCGCCATTGCGCTGTGGATCATCTATGAGGCCTGGGAACGCCTGCTGATGCCTGCGCCCGTGCTCGGCGGGCCGATGCTGATCGTTGCGATTGCCGGCCTGCTGGTCAATATCGGCTGCTTCTTCGTGCTGCATGGCGGCGACCGCGACAGCCTCAACATGCGCGGCGCCATTCTGCACGTGCTCGGCGATCTGCTCGGCTCGGCTGCGGCGATCACGGCTGCGCTGATCATCCTGGCGACAGGCTGGACGCCTATCGATCCGATCCTGTCCGTCCTTGTCTCGCTGCTGATCCTGTCCACCGCCTGGTCGCTGATGCGCGAAGCAGCCCATGTCCTGCTCGAAGGCGTGCCGGCGAGCCTCGATCGCGACCTGATCGCCAGGGACATAGAAGGAACGGTGAACGGCGTGCGCGAGGTGCATCACATGCATGTCTGGTCGCTTGACGGGTCGAGCAACATGGCGACCTTGCATGCTTGCCTCAACGATGGCGTCGATGCCCACAAGGCGGTCAGCGCCATCAAGAAGCGGCTTGCCGCGCATGGCATTGCCCACGCAACCGTAGAGCCGGAATTCGGCCATTGCGCCGATGATAAGCACGATGGCGAGCACGACCATGCGCATGATGCGGCTCCGCAGAATCGCCACTATCACTGACCCCAGGAGTTCCATGGCATTGGTAACGAAGTTGATGAATTCCCGCCGCGTCAAGGCCGCGTGATGGATCGCGACACGCGCAATGCGGCGATAGGCGCCCTATGGGTGCTGCTGCTGTTCGGCATCGCTGCCTACTATCTGCCAACCGTGATGCTGGCGGTTGGCCGCGTCTCGACCATTCTTGCCGCACTTATTGCCGCTGTCTTCATGGTGGCCATTTTCGTCGTGTTTTGGCTGCGTGGCCGCAGTCAACGCAAAAATAAGGATCATTGATATGCGTGTTTTGATTACCGGCGCGGCAGGCATGGTCGGCCGCAAGCTCATCGCCCGGCTGGCGAAGGATGGAGCGCTCAGCGGCCGCAAGATCGCTGCGCTCGATCTTCACGATATTCTGTCGCCGCAGCCGCCTGTCATGGAAGGCGTCGACGTCACCATCCATACCGGCGATCTCGCCGCGGCGAGCGCGATGGAACGGCTCGTCGCGTCGCGCCCAGACGTGATCTTCCATCTCGCCGGCGTCGTGTCGGGCGAGGCGGAGGCCAATTTCGATCTCGGCTATCGCGTCAATCTCGATGGCACAAGGGCGCTGTTCGATGCCGTAAGACTGGCGGGATTTGCGCCGCGCGTCGTCTTCACCTCGTCGATCGCCGTGTTCGGCGCGCCATTTCCGGACGTTATATCAGACGAATTCCACCCGACGCCGCTGACCTCCTACGGCACGCAGAAGCTGATGGGAGAAGCATTGCTCGCCGATTATACGCGGCGCGGCTTCTTCGACGGCATCGGCATCAGGCTGCCGACCATCTGCGTCAGGCCGGGCAAGCCCAACAAGGCGGCTTCGGGCTTTTTCTCCGGCATCATCCGCGAGCCATTGAACGGCCAGGAAGCAATATTGCCGGTGCCGCGCTCCGTCGTGCACACCCACGCCAGCCCGCGCTCGGCGGTGAATTTTTTGATCCACGCAGCAGGGATCGACGGCAGCGCCGTCGGGCCGCGCCGCAATCTGACGATGCCCGGCGTCGCGGTCACGGTCGGCGAGCAGATCGAGGCCCTGGAACGCATTGCCGGCGCCACGGCGGTGAACCTGATACGCGAGGAGCCCGACGACACGATCTGGGCGATCGTCAAGGGCTGGCCGACACGGTTCGAGGCGCGGCGGTCGAGGGAACTGGGCTTTGCCGCCGAAACCAGCTTCGACGACATCATCCGCGCCCATATCGAGGATGAGCTGGGCGGGAAGATCTGACTTGTCGGCGTCGGCGCTGCCCCTCATTGCCCTGCCGGGCATTTCTCCCCGTTAACGGGGAGAAAGAAGCTGGCCGCAACGCTGGCGCCTCTTTGTGCAACACTGAAAATTGGCGAAACCGTCGATGAGGGCGTTCTTCTCCCCGTCCCTATACGGGGAGAAGTGCCCGGCAGGGCGATGAGGGGCGGCGCCAAGATCGACAATTGGTCATCAGTAGATCCGATCGAGGCGTCATCCGCCAGCCGTCAGGCTCGCCGACAACAACAGCAACCCGAACAAAAACACGAAGGCTGCGCCGCCGATCTCGACCATCGAGTGGATGCGGTTGCCCATGCGGCCGTCGCCAGCGAAATACACCGCCCAGTTCTTGGCCGTCACCGCCAGCGTCGCCAGGATCGAGACGGTGATCGCGGTGCCGAGCGCCATCGCCAGCACCGACAGGATGCCGCCGAACCACAGCCCGTTGAGCGCGGCAAAGCTCAGCACGATCAGCGCGCCCGAGCACGGCCGGATGCCGACCGCGGCCACCGCCGACCAGGCGGTGCGCCAGTCGAAGCGGTCGCCAAGCAGCGCCGGGTCGGGCGCGTGTGAATGTCCGCACGTCTCGCAGACTTCGCCCGCCACATGGTGATGGTGCCCGCCATGGTCATCGTGCCCCCCATGGTCATGGTGATGGTCGTGTGCGCCATGATCATGATTATTGTGGCCGTCATGGCCATGTGCGTGAAGCGCATGCACTGAATGCGCATGTGCAGGATGGCCCGTTTGCGAATGGCCGGCATGGGCCGCCGAAAGGCTGTAGGCAGGGTTGGCGCCGAACAGGCGAAGGATGGCAGGGCCGGCCTTGCGCCACAAAAGCCAGGCGCCGAACAGGGTGACGAAGACAAAACTCGTGACTTCGAGGACCCATGCCGCGTCGGTCATCGATAAGGTGGTGCCGCGCAGGACGAAGTAGGCGAGCATCATCACAAGGATCGCAGTCAGCGCCTGCAGCAGGGCCGAGACGAAGGACAGCATGATGCCGCGCCTGAGCGCGACTTCGTTCGCGACCATGTAGGACGAGATCACCGCCTTGCCGTGACCGGGGCCGGCGGCATGGAAAATACCGTAGGCGAAGGACAGGCCGATAAGCAGCCACAGCTTGCTGCCGTCCTCGCGCATCGCCTTCATCGCACCGGCAAGCGCGCGGTAGAATTCCTGCTGACGCAGATTGATCCACATCAGGATTTGGGCGAACGGGCCGGTGCTGGGCGCCATCCCGTCATTGGTGCCGATGCCGAGCGAGCTCTGGGCGTGGGCGGCGCCGAGGAGGTGCGTCATCACAAGGGCGGCGGCCAAAAGACCGAAAGCCAAACGCAGGGACGGTTTCGTCACCGGATCATCCTTCTGGCCGACAGTTCAGTTCAAGCTTGGTCGCAAAGATCTTGCTCATATCGGTGCCTGTCGGATCATTGAAGAAGGCGTCCGTCAGGGTCTTCTGGTTCTCGGCGATCGCCTCGTCGGGGTTCGGACGAACGACCTTGCTCGTGCATGTCGACGGCAAGCCGGCGACCTGCAGATTGGCATCCTCGGTGAAATCGATCGCCGTGTAGAAGGTCGGGTCATAGACGCCGATATCGATCTTGCCGGCCAGCCTGGTCGGCGCCTTGGGTTCGGATTCGAACAGGATGATGAGCTGGTCGTTGTCGAAATTCGCCATCAGCTGCGGCGGCGGGCTCATCGCCTCATCCTTGCCGTCGACGGTGACGAGCTGGAAATAATTGAACTCCGCCAGCGAAGCATGAACGGTGTCGGCGACTTCCTTCAGCTCCTTGTCGTCGAGCTTCAGGTCGGAATTCTTGTCGAACTCCATCATCACCGTGCTCGAAAACAAATCGTCGAAGCGCCAGACATGGCGCAAGGCCTTCACACTTTGGTGATCCGGGCTGAGGATCACTTCGAGACGAGCCTCGGCGAAGACGTGGGGATGCACGTCGGCTGGCCCGACCGTGGCAAATGTCGCCGCCATGGCCGAAGCCGTCATGATTGCTTGCCGTTTCAGGTGCATTCTGGGTGGTGATTCCATCGACTAGGGTGACTGTCGAGAGTTACCAGAAAGCGGGCGAAAATGGGACCCCGGGGCGGCTAAAAGCTCAGGCATTGTCAATCGTCTTGAACCACTGCACCAGGAAATCGACAAAGACGCGAACTTTCGCAGGCAAATAGCGCCGGTGCGGATAGACGGCGAAAATGCCGCCACCCGGCAGGATGCGGTCATCCAGCGCGGTCACCAGCCGGCCACTTTCGATATCGGGCGCGGCGATGAAATCCGGCAGGACGGAAAATCCCAATCCCGCCACGGCGGCGGCCCTTGCCGCCATCGGACTGTTGACCTCGATCGGACCGGAGACCGAAACGCTCATCGTGTCGCCGCTGTCGCCCTTGAACGGCCAGTTGGTCAGCCAGCGGCCATTGGTGTCGATGATGCAGGGCATGCGGCCAAGGTCCTGTGGCCGCGCCGGCATGCCGTGCCTGGCGATCAGCTCGGGAGATGCGCACAGCCGCACCGAGAATGGCGCCAGACGCCTGGCGATCAGCGAGGAGCTTTCCAGCCGCGAAATGCGCACGGCGAGATCGAAACCCTCCTCGACCAGATCGACGAAGCGGTCATCGAGATGAATGTCGAGCACGATGTCGGGATGCTGCTTGGCGAAGTCGATCAACGATTGGCCGATCGGCGCATCGGCAAAGGTGCGCGGCGCCGACAGCTTGATCCTGCCGCGCACGTCGCCGGAGGATTCGCGCACCGCATCGGCCAGGCTGTCGACCTCGCGGACGATTTCCGAGGCACGGCGGTAATAGGTGTGGCCGGCCTCGGTCAGCGAGAACTGCCGGGTGGTGCGGTTGAGCAGCAGCGCGCCGAGCTCGTCCTCCAACTCGCGCACATATTTCGACAGCAGCGCCTTGGAGCGGCCGATCTTGCGCGCCGCTGCCGAAAAACCTTCGGCCTCGACGACGTCGATGAAGGCGCGCATACGCGTCAGCGTATCCATGTCATGCGCTCCTTTTGGTGGGCTGAAAGGATGCGCGCGGCGAGCGCCATCAGCTGCCGGTCGCTGCTTTTCGGTCCGAGCAGCGAGAGGCCGAAGGGGGCGCCGTCAACCAGGCCCAGCGGCAGGGTGATCTGCGGAAAACCGGACAGGCCGGAAAGACACAACAGTCTCAGCGCGCGTTCGCGATAGGTCTGCAAATCGTCGAATGAGGCGGCCTTGAGCGGGGCGGCACCTGGAGCGGTGGGAAGCACAAGGACACCGTCCTCGCCAAGCAGCTCGGCAAGCTCAATACGAAATGAAACGCGACGTTCCGTTTCAAATTGTGCGGTTGCCGTATCGATGGTTGCGCCATGCTCGAAGCGCTGCTTGACACCGGGGCCGAGCATCCGATCGCTGCCGGCGATCCAGGCACCGTGATTTTGCCAGGCCTCGTACCCCTGCAGCTTGCGGAAGCACCAGTAGAGATCGTCGGTGGAATGCGACAGCGGGGCGACGGTGCGCGGCGCGCCCAGCACCGATGCGATAGCGCGGACCATGGCGCGATACTCGTTGGCTTCCTGCGGGCCGAGCACGAGCCCGTCCAGCGCATCCATGGCGAGGGGGCGCTGCAACTCGTGGTGGTGCAGATCGTCGCCGAGCAGCACCGCGCCGACCTTTTCGTAGGTGACCATGTCGCTGGCGAACCAGCCGAACGTATCCAGTGAAGGGGCCAGCGGCATGGCGCCTTCGAGCGAGATGCGGCCATGCGTGGTCCTCAGGCCGATCAGCCCACAAAAGCTTGCCGGGGCGCGGATCGAGCCGCCGGTATCGGATCCGATGGCGATGTCGGCCAGCCCGCCCGCGACCGCGGCGGCGGAACCGGAGGACGAGCCGCCGGTGACGCGATCAGGTGCTGCCGGATTGACGGGCGACGGGAAATGCGCGTTCAGCCCCATCAGCGAGAAGGCCAAATCGTCGGTCTGCGTCTTGCCGACGAAGCGCGCACCCGAATCAAGCAGCGCCTGGACGGCCGGCGCTGTCGCCGAGGCGGGCGAAGCCTCGTGATATTTCTGCGGATTGCCGCAGCCGGTGCGGTAGCCGGCGACGTCGTAAATATCCTTGACGGCCAGCCGCAGGCCGGCAAGCGGACCGGATTGCGCATTGGATACAGGTATACCGTCGAGGTCGAGAAAAGCGTTCAGAGGGCCGCGAGTGCCTGTCATGCGTTCGATATCCGGATACAGTTGTTGCAACATTGTTCGACGCCAGGAATTTTACAACTGGCGTACGATTTTTATTGATTGTGAAATCCATCGACCTTATATCGCGCTTGCCCAAAGTCGCACGTGCCTGTGGGTGTCCGCCGATCCTCAAAATGGTGAGGGATATCGGTAAGGTAACTGGAGCTAACCCCTCCAGTCGGTTTAGCGGCCAACCGCCAGACCGAGGACACCTTGAAGCAACGACGGTGCGGGCCTTTCTGGTGTTCTGCCGGTCGTCCAAAGACCGGGGTTACTGAAGAGGCACACCTTCATTGCCGGCAGTGCGGAACGGGTTCTCCCAATCCAAGCCAAGGCAGACAAAGCGAACCGAGGCCGGGCAAGGCCAAGGTTCACCGCCGCGAGACGGCGCTTCATGGTTCCGGGGTCTCCACCGGCTGGTTCCATGGATTGACGTCCCGCCTTTGTCCACCGCGTGTTCGCGAGGTCGATGACCCGCGTCCCGCAGCCTTTGTGCGCGCCCGAAAGGCGCTATGGAGAGACCCCGATGGCCACCCAGCGCATCCTTGACTTCCTCGCCACCCGACGTCCGAACGGCCCTTGCCTCGTCGTCGATCTCGACGTCGTGCGCGACAATTTCCGCGCCTTCGAGAAGGCGCTTCCCGATTCGAAAATCTACTATGCGGTGAAAGCAAATCCGGCGCCGGAAATCCTGCGCCTGCTTGCTGCGATGGGCTCGTCCTTCGACACCGCTTCCGTTGCCGAAGTCGAGATGGCGATGGACGCCGGTGCGCCGGCGGACCGCATCTCCTTCGGCAACACCATCAAGAAGGAGCGCGACATCCAGCGCGCCTATCAGCTCGGCATCCGGCTGTTCGCGGTGGACTGCGTCGAGGAGGTCGAGAAGATCGCCCGCGTTGCACCCGGCGCCCGTGTGTTCTGCCGCGTGCTGACCGACGGCGAAGGCGCCGAATGGCCGCTGTCGCGCAAGTTCGGCTGCGTGCCGGCGATGGCGGTCGACGTGCTGCGCCATGCCAGGGCGCTCGGGCTCGACGCCTATGGCGTGTCGTTCCATGTCGGCTCGCAGCAGACCGACCTGACTGCCTGGGACCGCGCGCTCGGCGATGCCAAAAAGGTGTTCGCTACGCTCGCTGAAGAGGGCATTGTGCTCAAGATGGTCAATATGGGCGGCGGTTTTCCGACCCGTTACCTCAGGGATGTGCCGGTGGCGCAGGCCTATGGCCAGGCGATCTTCTCGGCGCTGCGCAAGCATTTCGGCAACGCGATTCCCGAAACCATCATCGAGCCGGGCCGCGGCATGGTCGGCAATGCCGGCGTCATCAAGTCGGAAGTCGTGCTGATCTCGAAGAAGGCCGACAACGACAATGTGCGCTGGGTGTTCCTCGACATCGGCAAGTTCGGCGGTCTCGCCGAGACGATGGACGAAGCAATCCGTTACCCGATTGTCACCGCGCATGACGGCACCGAGACCGCGCCGTGCGTGCTCGCCGGCCCCACCTGCGATTCGGCCGACGTGATGTACGAGAAGACGCCGTATCCGCTGCCCCTGTCGCTGACCATCGGCGACGAGGTGCTGATCGAGGGCACCGGCGCCTACACGACGACCTACGCCTCGGTCGCCTTCAACGGCTTCGAGCCTCTCCGATCCTACGTGATCTGACGGCTCGCAAGAGCCGGTCAGATCATCCTTGGTGGGCGCCAGTCGCCCGCCCGGGCTCGCCTGTGGAACAATCCGCTCGTGAAGGATCGCGGAAATGGAAATTGTGGATTTCATTGTTGAGGGCGCTGCGGGAATCTCCCCCCTTGACGGGGAGATGTCGCCGAAGGCGACAGAGGGGGTCGCCGCGCGTCAAGCGCCGGCCTCACACAGCCCAAGAGAGGTCGCGGCAGCCGAGCCGACCCCCTCTGGCCGCTTCGCGGCCATCTCCCCCTCAAGGGGGGAGAGTGCCCGCGCTTTCGTCATCACCGCCGAAACCGCTGCCGACGTCCCGGCGCGCGAGGCTCTGCTCGATCGCGCCATGGGGCCGAAGCGCCGGAGAAAATCGTCGGAAAAGCTGCGGCGCGGCCGCCGGCCTTCGGAAGGCCTGGCCTTGGTCGCACGCGACGCGTCGGGCGCTGTCACCGGCACCGTGCGGCTCTGGGATGTCGTGCTGGGCGAGGGCGGTCGGTCAGCCCTTCTGCTTGGCCCGCTCGCCGTCGATCCGACAATCAAGAATGCCGGCATCGGCTCGGCGCTGATGCGCCATGCAATCGCTGAAGCCGCGCGCCTCGGCCATGCGGCGATCCTGCTGGTCGGCGATGCGCCCTATTACCAGCGCTTCGGGTTCTCGGCCGAAAAAACCGGCTCGCTGGCCATGCCGGGGCCGTATGAGCGGCACCGCCTGCTGGCGCTGGAGCTGGTGGAAGGCGTGCTCGCCGGCGCGCAGGGTACGCTGAAGGCGGCGGGGCGCAAGCTGAAGGCACAGCGGCTGCCGCTCGCTGCCTGACGATCGGAAACAAGCCGCTGCCATTGGGTGGCGGCTTGTTTCCATTCAGGATTGGAGTGGATCAGCCGATCAACTGGCTCAGCGCCATGGCGACGCTCATGTCGCCTTCGACCTTTATCTTGCCGGACATGAACGCCATGGTCGGATTGAGATCGCCTGATATCAGCGATTCCAGATCGTCGAGCGAAAGCTTTATCGTACAGTCGGCCGGCGCATCGGTGGTCGAGACGGCAGCGCCGTTGATAACGATGACGCCGTCGTCACCGGTATCGAATTTCACGGAACGATCGAACCCGGCACTCGCCACGCGCGCGCTGATCTTGTCGGCAATTTCCTGAACGCCCATGGCCGTTCTCCTCGTTTCGTTGCGTTTGTCGCACCCCATTGGCACTTCGGTCGGGGGGCACTTCGGTCTGGGGCACTTTGATCAGACCGAAGTCGCCGTCTTGCCCATTTCGCGATCAAGGTCGCCGGCGCATATAGCTTCGGGTTGACGTTTACGTCAACGCGGTTCCCCGATATGATGATGGGTTTTATCGCCGCAGTGAAGCTGCGCTGTCGATGTGCGATGGTCGGGGCTAGGCGGTTCGATTGGCTCCCGACTGCCAACACCGCCACGCCCGGCCAGAATAGGTCGTCGCGGATGGTCAGGGTCGCGTTGGGCAGGACCGAGACCCCATTGCATTCTAAATCAGTAAACACTGCCGGATCAGCTAGACACTGCCGGCAAATGACCGCTACCATCGCCATGTGGCTTGAATCAGGTTTCACCTGGAGATCGAGTGCTCGAAGAACCGAACAGAAATCCCGGATCCCATCGTTACGGGAAGCCGAGCTTGTGGTGGCCACCACCTCTGGGTTGATGGCCTGCGGGCCCGATCCAATCTGAAATTAATTTTCGTGTTCAGAGAGACATAATGATGAATACCATGCTTTCCGTGGAAGCCCGGGAGACAGCGCTTGCCGTGACGTTCTCGTCAGGCGAAACAGTCTGCTATCCCTGGCTTTGGCTAAAGGACAATGCACCGTCGGCGTTTCACCCCCAGACCGAAGAGCGAATATTCGACCTGACCAGCGTCGACGCCTCGCTCAGGCCCCTCAACGTCCAGAACAGACGCGGCGCTGTGAGCATTGTCTGGCCGAACGACCAGGCTGAGGAGGAAATCCCGGGCCATTTTTTTGAATCCTACCGCCCAGGCAGAAAGCGGGACGATCCGGCTGAGATCGCTCCGAAACTCTGGGACGGCTCGATCGATCTTGAAACCATACCGCGTCACTCTGCCGGGGGCCTCTTTCAGAGCGATGCCGATCTGCTTGCCTGGCTGAGGGCGACGGCTGCATATGGGCTCTCCATCGTCGAGGGGCTTGGCGATGATCCCGACGCCGGGCGGCGTGCGGCCGAGCGGGTAGGATTCCTGCGCCAGACAAATTTCGGCACTATGTTCGAAGTCGTGTCGATGCCGAAGCCGAACAACTTGGCCTACACGCCTGTCGCCCTGCCGTTACACACCGATCTCGCGAACCAGGAGGTGCCGCCCGGCTATCAATTCCTGCATTGTATCGCGAATGAAGCTGAAGGCGGTGGATCGGTATTTGCCGACGGATTTGCGGTCGTGGCCGCATTACAGGCGCAAGATCCGGAAGCCTACCGTCTCTTGTGCGAGGTCAAAATCCCCTATCGTTTTCACGACGAAAACTACGATCTGCGCGGTCGGTTTCCTGTGATCGCAACTCGACGCAATGGAGACGTGACAGAGTTGCGGTTCAACGCCCATCTTGTCGATGTCATTGACCTTCCCTCCGAGATATGCACCCCCTTCTATGCTGCTTATCGCAAGCTGATGATGATGATCCGCAGCTCGCGTTTTCACATAGCCTACCGCCTCAAGGCCGGCGAAATGGCGGTCTTCGACAATCGTCGGGTGCTTCACGGCCGCCAATCGTTCAACCCAAACACGGGGCTGAGACATCTGCGGGGATGCTATGTCGATCGGGGTGAGTTTCAGAGCCGCATTCGCGTCCTCTCCCGATAGCGGCACGACGATCATCGCTGACGTGCGGTCAGTAGCTGTCGGTGCAAGGTCTCCGGCAGACGTTCCGACGGTGGTTGTTTGCCCGAAAGCCGGCGGCAATCAGGGCAGTTACAAGGTCTGCATCATTCAAACAGACGAGGACAGTGGCCAGGCCTGTCCCTAGCGTGGGCTCGCCTCATGCGCCACCGCGCGATCAGGGGGAAGGGGATAACCCGTATCCGGGAGGCGAGGATCGAGACCCCAGATGGCGTTACAGTAGGGGATGTTCAGTCATGAAAATCAGAAGTCTGATCAAGCGTGCCGAGACGGTGGACAGGGCATTCAAGGAACTTGAAGCCGATTTGGCGGAAGCGTTCGAAGAGTGCCTCAACTTGGACGAGCAATCGCCGTTGGATGACGTTGCGGACGAGAATCTCGCGGCAAGGAATGACAACTCTCAGCCCGAGGACGATGCCGACTCTCCCGAGATCGCACGGCGGCTGACCTCCCACACACAAACCCGCCTGGCTGCGCTGGATGCCGTTGAGGGGCTGTTTGACGATGCGCGCGAGTATCTGGATGAGATCAACACGAAACTGTCGGAGATCGCGACCTCGCATCACCTGACAGGCGAATTCCTAAAGCTGCTTCACGGGGACATTCTTCGCGCCAACGAACTGGAACTGGCAAATGTCAGCCTGACCACGCAGCAAAGAGTGCTGTCGGAGCAGTTCCACGATGCGACCAGAAAGCAGCGCGAGCGTGAAAGCGCCGTCGAGGCCCTGCAGCAGCGCGAGATAAGCCTGACCGAGGACAAGGAGGCACTTCGCAGTGCGCTGGCTGCGGCAAGGCTGGAACTCGTCGTGGCAGGCAATGCGAGCGCAGAACGCGAAGCGGAGTTCGGCGACCTCGTCAAAACGCTTTCGGCCAGAACGGCCGAGGCCAACCGATGCGCGCGCGAGAACGAGATACTGCGGGAAAAGCATGTCAGCCTGTCGATCGACTTCGACAAGGCGCTGAAACGCGAAGCTGAGGCGCGGCACAGGCTGGACGAGCTCTCGACGATTCATGCCAGCGACGCGGCGCGAGTTTCGGAACTGCTGGCTGCGCTCGGCAAGAGCGAACAAGAGGAGATGCGGCTGCAGAAATCGCTCGATATCGCGCAAGCGAAGCTGTCGGAAATGACGGAAGCGGCCCGTATCTTGGAAGGTGACAGGGAAGCCGAGCGTGCGCGTAGTTTCACGGAGATCGGCGGCCTGCGTTCTGAAATTCGCAACCTCCAATCACGATTGGAAGCCGCCTCGAACGAGAACAATCAAGCCGCGAGCGAGATCGCCAATCTCAAGGCTCAATGGAGCGACGCGGTCGCCGAAAAGCAAATTGCGGAGGAAAGGTTGTCCGTTCTCAGAAAGGAGAACGAGAACGACAAGATCCACCTCTCGACCGTGAGCGCGAATTTTTCGCAGCTTTCTCTGCAGCAGGCGTCCGAACAGATACAGCTCGATGTCCAGAGGCAGGAATGCGAGGATCTGCGAGCCGAAGTCGCGTTGCTCGATGCCCGGGTCAAGGAACTTTTGCCCTATGAGCGCCTCCACAAGGTGACAAACGCCAAGCCACATGAGAACGGCGTGGTCGAGATCACCGGTGTCGTGGCGGAGAAGTCCCGTGCCACAAGCAGGCGGCGCGTGCGTACGAGCCTGCGCGCCGCATCCTGACGCGCGGGTGTCTACACTTCGCAGTCTTGTTTGCTACGGGAACAGACTGAAGGTCCGTTGTCGAGGTAACGCAGACTCGGCGAACTGGCTTGCGTGCGCTTCCTTCCTCAGGGCTTCCCCGATCTAGTGTACGGTGTTGCCCGTCAGGTTAGCGCATGGATCGAAGTGTCATTTGCTCGCCAACTCGACACACTGGCACCGCCTGATCAGGCATTGAGGAAGTCCAGGGCCTTTTCCACAAAGGCGCCGTGATACTGGAAAATTGCCGTATGCCCGCCGTCTTCGTACAGGACCAGTTCGGCATTGGGAAAGCGCCGTGCCAGGTCGACGGAGTTGCTGGTGGGCACCATTCTGTCGTGATCGCCATTCACCACGAGGACCGGGTGCCGGATACGCGATAGGTCGGCAGGGCGCTCAAGGCCAAAGGCCCGGACTGCCTTGAGCTGCTGGCTGAAAGCGCCGAGCGCGATGGGCTTGTCGCGGTCATTGGTCCGTTCCTTCAAGCGCTGCAGAAACTCGCGCGCCGCCTTTTTGCCGTTGGGGCTTTGGGTGAAGAAGAGGTAGTTCTTTGGGTCCTTGATGGTCAACGCGGCGCGGATCATGTCGAAGATGGTGACGAACGTCACCCTGTCGATGCCGGTACCCCCGGCTGGGCCGGTTCCCGCAAGGATGATCTTGCGAACCAGATCAGGCTCCAGCTGAACAATCGCCTGGGCGATGAAGCCGCCAAGAGATAGGCCGAGCAGGTCGACCTGCTCGAAGCCGAGAGCCCGGATGAAGGCGATCGCGTCGCGGGCCATCGCCTCCACCGTGTTGGGAGTGGAGCCGCCTGATGCACCAACACCACGGTTGTCGAAGGTGATAACACGCCGTTTTGCGGCGATACCATCGACGACCCGGGGATCCCAATTGTCGAGAACCGCACTTAGATGGGTAAGAAAGATCACCGGTACCCCGGTTGCGGGTCCGAGTTCCCGATAGGCGAATTCCGTACCGCCGACGTCGACGGTTTTCGTCGGCACGTCCCTGTGTTTGACGATCGCGGCAGTTCGCGACAGATGATGCACGTTCATGATGGTTTTCTTTCTTCTGGCTTGTCGTTGTGGCTGGGCTGGAGCAGCGCCTTCGCCGCCACCGCGCCAGCCTCAAGAATGCGATCGGACAGTTCGGTTCCGTTCACCGCCCGGGACAGCTCAAGCGTGCCTATCAGGGTCGCGAAGACACCGAACGCGACTGTCTCGGGGTCGCGGACGTCGGGCGTAAGCCCGGCCGCCACCTGGCGTACGAGCTTGAGCAGGTGTTCGGCGTAAACTTGGCGCGTCTCGACCGGCTCACGCGCAATTTCGGGCAACAGCGCGGCTGAAGCGCAACCATTGCCTGGATTGTCTCGGTGTTCCGCCGACAAATACGCATCGATGGCCAGTGACGGGCCGCCGGCGGCCAACAGTTCCTGGATCTGGGTCGCCTGAACGTCCAGGGCGGCCGCCAAACTCTCGCGCACAAGCGCCGCCTTGGACGGAAAATGGGGATAGAAAGCTCCATTGGTCAGTCCCGCCTCGCCCATGATGCCGGCGAGTCCTGATGCGGCGATGCCGTCGGAGCGAAACCGTTCGGTCGCCACATCGATGATCCGCTGCCGGGATGCTTCCCTCCTGCCTTTCTCGTAGCGCATGTTTTTCTCCTTCAATCAGCTATTGCATTATGATCATACTATCACTAAACGATCATAATGCAATAGGGCGAGGCATCGGAGATATCGATCGGGCGCTCCAGGTCTCCTCAATTTGGGAAAGCTACAATGAAGGCCTTCATCGTCGATCGATATGCAAAGAAAGCTCCTCTTCGGCTTGGAGAGGCTCCGGAGCCGGAAGTCGGGCAAAATGACGTGCTGGTGCAGATCCAGGCCGCCAGCGTCAATCTGCTGGACTCCAAGATCAGGGATGGAGAGTTCAAACTCATCCTGCCCTATCGCCGGCCCTTCGTTGCAGGCCATGACGTGGCCGGAACGGTCATTCGCGTCGGCGCGAAAGTCCGACAGTTCAAACCGGGCGACGAGGTCTATGCGCGAGCGCGCGACGGTCGGATCGGAGCGTTCGCCGAGTACATCGCCATTAATGATGCGGATTTGGCCCTGAAGCCGAAAAACCTCAGCATGGAAGAGGCTGCGTCGATTCCCCTGGTGGGGCTGACCGCCTGGCAGGCGCTGGTTGAAAGGGCGAAGCTGAAGAAAGGACAGAAGGTCTTTATTCAGGCCGGCTCCGGCGGAGTGGGGACATTCGCCATTCAATTGGCAAAGCACCTCGGCGCGACGGTCGCCACGACAACAAGCGCGTCGAACATGGATATGGTCAGGAAGCTGGGCGCCGATGTCATTGTCGACTACAAGAAGGATGACTTCGAGAAAGTCCTTTCGGGCTACGACGTCGTCCTGAACAGCCAGGGCAACAAAACCCTCGAAAAGTCCCTGTGTGTGTTGAAGCCAGGTGGCGTCGCCGTTTCGATCTCCGGTCCGCCCGATCCTGGGTTTGCCAGCGAGAAGGGGCTGAGCTGGGTGTTGAACCTGATCATGCGCATTTTGAGCGCAGGCATCAGGAGACGGGCAAAACGCGCAGATGTCCGATATTCGTTCCTGTTCATGGCGGCCAATGGCGAGCAGTTGACAAAAATCACGTCGCTCATCGAAACGGGCGTCATCCGCCCGGTGGTAGATCGTGTCTTTCCGTTTGAGCAGACCAATGAGGCCTTGGCCTACATCGAGCAGGGCCGCGCCAAGGGCAAGGTTGTCATCAAGGTGAAATAGCTCTGCAATGCTTCAGGCGACCGCGTCCGCTTCTCTGTGCAACTTTAGGTTGATTACGCGCGACATGCATTAATGCTCGATTGGTCCTTTTGGCATGACGATCGCGGTGCCGGCGGTTGTCGGACGCTCGATCATGCGGCGGACGCGCGGCGGCTCGTCACCGCTGTGCAGTGCCCGCAGGCGCTCGCCGACAACGGCGTCGGCATGGGTGGCCCGCTTGTTGTGGCGGATGTATTCGAGCCATGTCGGCGTGTGATAGTGCTCGATCCATATTGCGGGATTTTCGAGATCGCGCGCCAGCGTCCAGTTGCGGGCGCCGTCACGGCGGCGGATGCGGCCGCGTTCGGCCATGGTGGCGAGGAATTCCGGCACGTCCTCCTCGCGGATGATGTACTCGATCATGATGGCGATCGGGCCGCTGCGCAGTTTCAGGTCGAGCGCAAGATGCGGCTCCTTGAAACGGTTCAGCGGATCGAGGTTGACCACCGCCTGCTGCGGCAAGGGCAGCAACAGGCCGATCGCGCCGCCCGCCAGCATCGTGACGGCGGCCGCAGTCAGCGCGAACTCGGCGCCTTGCGCATCAGCGACGACACCCCAGACCCAGCTGCCGAGCGCGATGCCGCCGAAAGTCGCCGTCTGATAGACCGAGAGCACCCGGCCGACCACCCAGCGCGGCGTCGACATCTGCACCGTGACGTTGAAATGCGAGAGCGCGACCACCCAGCAGGCGCCGCCGATGAGCAGTCCGAGCGACGTTTGCCAGGCCTGATCGCTGACGGCGGCATTGAAGGCGCAGAGCGCGAAACCGGCGAATGCCATGCGCACCATCGCCTCGCTTGACAGGATCTGCCTCAGCCGGACGCTGATCAGCGCGCCGCCGACGGCACCGATGCCAAAAGCGCCGAGCATGATGCCGTAGGTCAAGGCATCGCCCTTGACGACATCGCGCGCCACCAGTGGCAGCAGCGCCAGGACCGCACCGGCGCTGAAGCCGAAAGCCGCACCCCTTACCAGCACCTTGCCGATATTGGGCGACATGGCGACATAGCGCAGGCCAGCCCCCATCGCCGCGCCAAGCGTCTCGCGCGGCAGTGTCGAGGCCGGCAATTCCGGCTTCCAGCGGGCCAGCACGATGATCAGCCCGGCATAGCTCAATGCGTTGGCGGCAAAGGCCGCTGCAGCACCTGCGGCGGCAACGATGATGCCGCCGATCGCCGGACCGATGCTGCGCGTCAGGTTGAAGCCCAACGAGTTGAGTGCGACGGCAGCCGGCAGTTTGGCGCGCGGCACCATGTCGCCGACAGAAGCCTGCCATGACGGGTTGTAAAGCGCCGTGCCGCTGTTGATCAGGAAGGCGAAGGCGAGCAGCGTCCACGGTGTCATCAAGCCAAGATAGGTGAACACGGTCAGCAGAACCGAGACGACCAGCATGAAGATCTGGGCAATCAGCATGACCTTGCGCCGGTTGAAGCTGTCGGCGATCGCGCCGGCAACGAGCGCAAACAGCATGATCGGCAAAGTGGTCGACGCCTGGACCAGCGCAACCTGATAGGACGAAGTGGCGATCGTGGTCATCATCCAGGCGGCGCCGACGCCCTGGATCAAGCCACCGAAATTCGAAACCAGGCTCGCGGACCATACGGCGCGGAAAATGCCGTGCCGAAACGGCGCCAGCGCCGAGACGCGTTCGCTGTCCGGCTCGTCGTCGATCATGGATGCTTCCCCGACTTCAAATGCTACGGTTTTCCAGAATCGGTGCCCTCATGCGGTCTCTTAGAAGTAGAGCATGACTTCGCAAAGGGCGAACGCCTTTTCAAAGAAGATCATGGTCCAACAAAGAGATAGCGGTAGCTGGAACAGGTCAGCGGCCATTCCTGCAAGCGCGACAGAAGCCGCTGGCTCCAGGAACTCGGCGGTTGGGCAAAAAAATACTTAGCAACTTGACGAAGTTTTCGCTTGCGCCACCGGGAAATTGGGGGATAGTTAGCGATATGGCTAAGCATGATCCTGCTCTCTCGCTGCTCTTCCACGCGCTCGCTGATCCGACCCGCCGGTCGATCCTGACCCGGCTTGCCGAAACACCTGCGCGGGTAACGGATCTGGCTGGGCCGACTGGGCTGCGGCTGCCCACGGTGATGCGGCACCTTTCCGTGCTGGAGGAGGCAGGGTTGATCACCACGTCCAAGGACGGGCGGATACGCACCTGCGCCATCGTGCCCGAGGCCCTGGATCCGGTGCGGACGTGGCTCGATGAGCAGCGGGCCATCTGGGAAGCCCGCCTCGACCGGTTGGATGCATTTGTGATGAATGTGATGAAGGAACGCGCAGAATGACACTGAACCTGGATTCAAGCAGCACGGCCCGTACGACGCCTGATGACAGGAAGGACCGCTTTGCGACGCTCACCTTCGAACGGGACGTGGCCGCGCCATTGGCCGTGCTGTGGCAGGCATGGACGGCCCCGGCCGCGCGGGCGATCTGGGCTGCGCCATCGACCTCGGTCACCGTGGAGTTCCTGGAGGTCGACACCAAAGTGGGTGGGCGCGAGGTTTCCCTTTGCAAGCTAGAGGGCCATCCGGACATCCGCTGCGAGTGCGGCTGGCTGGCGTTGCAGCCGGGTGTCCGCAGCGTGAACTACGAGGTGGTCTCCTCCGGTGGTATGACGCAATCAGCGGCGCTGGTGACGGCTGAGTTGTCAGGCACCGACAAGCGCAGCCGGTTGGTCGTAACGGTGCAACTTTCCTCGCTGGCGCAGGATATGGCGGCCGGCTATCGGGCGGGCTTCGATGCAGGACTGAACAATCTCGCCGGAGTTGCCGAACGAACCATGGTGCTGCAGCGGGTCATACAGGCGCCGCGAACCGCCGTCTGGCACAGCTGGATGAACCCCGAGACGCTGCCGCAATGGTGGGGGCCGGAAGGTTTTTCCTGTCGAACCAAGAGGATCGACTTGCGAGCGGGCGGCGAGTGGGTATTCGACATGGTCGGGCCCGACGGCACGGTCTACCCGAACCACCATCGATATAACGAGGTCCGGCCCGAGGAGAGGATCGGCTATACGCTGCATTGGGGCGAAAACGGGCCGAAACATGCCGACGCCTGGGCCTCGTTCGAGGATCAGGACGGGGCAACGAAGGTAACGCTGGGCATGGTATTCAGCACGGCTGCCGAGTTCCAGGAGGCGAAGGGCTTCGGTGCCGTGGAACTGGGACTGCAAACTCTCGGCAAACTGGAACGCTTCGTCGCGTCCCGCTGAAATGCTGCGACTTCCCGTCGGCCCGAATCGGGGCCTGTGGACGAGGTCCTCGTCATGTCGCGCCCATCCTCATCGGCGACGGCATCGGCCGCTTCAGCCAGAGGGATGAGCCGGTCAGGTTGGAGAAGACCGAGGTCTCCGAAGCGGGGCAGAACATGCGCTTCCGCTTCGCTGGATAGGCCGAGAATTCATAAAGGGATACACGAAGAGGAGGGTTCTATGAGAAAACTGATCATATGGGACATGGTGACCGTCGACGGCTTCTTCGAAGGTCCTGACAGGGACATCAGCTGGTTCGTCTTCGAAGAAGAGCTCGAGAACTACATTCGTGAGACCCAGGAAAACGCCGACACGCTGATCTTCGGCCGCGTGACCTACGAGCTCATGGCGGCCTATTGGCCGTCCGAGCAAGGCTGGATCGCGGATTTCATGAACAACATCGAGAAGGTGGTCTTCTCGCGCACGCTGAAAAGCGCCGACTGGAACAACACGAAGCTCTTCAACGGCAATGTCGCAGAAGAAGTCTCCAAACTGAAGACCAGGGACGGCGGAGACATCTTCGTATTCGGTAGCGCCGACCTCACGGCGACCCTGATGGAGCACGGCCTGATCGACGAGTATCACCTCGGGATCAACCCGGTCATTCTCGGGAGAGGCACGCCGCTCTTCAAGGGCGGCCCGAACCGGATACCCCTGAAGCATCTCGAGACGAAGACGCTCAAGTCAGGTGTTGTCATCCTCCATTACGCGCCGGAGAGCAGACAATGACGATCGATCCACTCTTTCGCGTCAACCAGGCTTGTCGAAATGAGAGGGCCCGGGAAGCGCGCTCCAGACGATCGGCCAAGGGGCGTAGCTGCCATCACCGCTGCGCTCTTCGGCTCGAACGCCCGGGCCAGCCTTTGGGCGACATGCATTACCGATCTTCAAATCCGGTCAGCACGCCGACGGCGTTGATGCCGATTTCCTCGACGGCATAGCCGCCTTCCATGACGAAAAGCGTCGGCAGGCCGAGCTTGGCAATGCGGCGGCCAATCCTGGGATAGTCGGCGGTTTTCAGCTTGAACTTGCTGATCGGGTCCTTCTCGAACGTGTCGACGCCGAGCGAGACGACAACGACTTCGGGAGCGTAAGCCACAAGTTTTCCGCAGGCATCCTCCAGCGAAGCATTCCAGGCATCCCATGCGGTGCCGAACGGCATGGGGTAGTTGACATTGAAGCCTTCGCCGGGTCCGGCGCCGCGCTCGTCGGCATGGCCGAGGAAGAACGGATATTCGGTCATCGGGTCGCCATGCAAGTTCAGCACCTGCACGTCGCTGCGGCTGTAAAAGATCTCCTGCGTGCCGTTGCCGTGATGGTAATCGACATCCAGGATAGAGACACGCCTGGCGCCCTGGTCGCGTAACCATTGCGCGGCAACCGCGGCGTTGTTGATGTAGCAATAGCCGCCCATGAACGCAGCTCCGGCATGATGGCCGGGCGGGCGGCAGAGCGCGAAGGCTGATATCTCGCCGTCCTTGACCAGGGCGGCTGCGGTCAGCGCCACGTCATAGGACGACTTGATCGCCTCCCAGGTGCCTTTGACGAAGGTGGCGCCGCCGTCGAAGGAGTAAAAGCCAAGCAGCGCATCGATGGTTTGGGGCCGCACATCGCCGCGCAGGCCGCGCGTCGGCCAGGTGAAGGGGAGGGCCGAGCCCGTCCGGCCCGACGCTTCCCAGAGCGGCCATGCAGTCGGCAGGAAATCGATGAAGTCGCTGGTATGCACCTGCCTGGCGGCAGCGAGGTCGTGCGTGTCGGGCGGCAGCACCGGGCCGAGTTTTTCGCTCTCCACCCTCGCCTTGATGAACTCGGCGCGCGAGGGCTTCTCGAAGGCCGGCACGATAGCCCCCGAAATCAGCTCGAAATTGCCGGCATGACCGGCGTGAAGAGGGGAGAAGACAGTCTTCATTTTGGCGGCCGGCTCGCTCTGCGGGTTGCGTATCCGTCATTGACGGATTGCTTTGTGGCAGAGAGTTTCAGCGCCGCCAAGTGGCTTTCCCGGATCGTTGTTGCGAGTGGCAGCGGCGGCTTGCCAGACGCCAATACTCTGCTAGCCTAAGCTCAAACGGGAGAAAATTATGCCGCCATCGGCCGATCTGATCGTCGAGAACGCCAGCATATTGACGATGGATCCCGATACTCCCCGCGCCGAAGCCATAGCCATCAAGGACGGCGAAATCATTGCCATCGCAGATCGCGCGACCGTGCTGGAGCACAAGGGACCCGGCACGCGCGTCATCGACGCCGAGCGCGGCTCGGTCGTGCCTGGTTTCAACGAAGCGCATATGCATCTTTTCGCCGGCGCGGCCGAGCTCGATCACCTCCAACTGATGGGCGTCCACGGTTTCGATGCGCTTTGCGATGCTGTGCGCAACTATGCCGCAAAGCGGCCGGACCTGTCCGTCCTGCAGGCGCAAGGCGCCGACTATACCATCTGTCGGCGACGGAGCGGGTCAGCCGCCATCACCTCGACCGCATCCTGCCGGACCGGCCCTTCGTCATGGCGGCTCCCGACCACCACACCATGTGGGCGAACACCAAGGCGCTGGAACTGGCCGGCCTGCTGAGAGGCAAGCGGCTTGGTCCCGGCAATGAGATCGTCATGGGCGACGACGGGTTGGCCGGTGGCGAATTGCGCGAGGGCGAGGCTTTTGGGCCGCTGATCGCTCTGGCCGGCGAGGAGCGTGTGCGGCTCGGCCTGGCCACCGGCGGCGAGCCGGACCCGAAGCCGACGCCGGCGGAGCAGGCCTCCGACCGGGCGATCATGCGCCGCGGTCTGGAATGGTGCGCCAGGCACGGCATCACCTCGATCCAGAACATGGACGGCAATCTGCACCAGCTCGAACTCCTGTCCGAGATCGAAGCCGAGGGCGACTTGCTGTGCCGGGTGCAGGTGCCGTTTCACTACAAGAATTTCATGACGCTCGACATGCTCGACAAAGCCTCTGATATGGCTGAGCGCTACAATGGCGAATGGCTGTCGTCGGGCATGGTCAAGGTGTTTTACGACGGGGTGCTCGATTCTTGGACTGCGGTGATGGTCGAGCCCTATGCGGACCGTCCGGATTGGCTGGGCGAGCCGCTGTTCACGCCGCAGCAATTCATCGACATTGCCGTGGCCGTCGACAGGCGCGGGCTGCAGATGGCGGTGCACTCGATTGGCGACGGCGCCGTGCGCGCCGTGCTCGACGGCTACGAGGCGGCGCAGAAACAAAACGGCAAGCGTGACAGCCGGCACCGGGTCGAGCATATCGAGGTGGTCACCGCCGCCGACATACCGCGCTTCGCCAAGCTTGGCGTCATTGCCTCGATGCAGCCGCCGCATCCGCCGGGCAGCATGGGCTTGCCGCTGGAACCAACTGTGTCGCGCATCGGGCCTGCCCGCTGGCCGCTGAGCTATGCCTGGCGGACACTGAAGAATGCCGGGGCGCGCGTCGTCTTCGCCTCCGACTGGCCGGTGTCGCCGATCGATCCGATCCTGGGCATTCAGGCGGCTGTGCTGCGCAAACCATGGGCAGAAAGCGATCCCGACCAGAGCTTCTCGTTGCATGAATCACTCGGCGGCTACACGGTGGAAGGCGCCTATGCCGAGTTCATGGAGCATCGCAAGGGCCGTCTCAAGCCAGGCTTTATGGCCGATCTGGTGGTGCTCTCAGGCGACATCGAGGCGACCGCGCCGGAAGCGCTGCATACGGTGCGGCCGGCGACGACGATCTGCGGCGGCAAGGTCACCTACCAGGCCTGATGGTGGCACGGGAATTGCCTACTGAATCGACATTCAGATGTGTGCTTGCCAAGCCATGCGCCGTGTGCTGACAATCGAGTGGGAACTGGATCCGCCAGAAGAGCGGACACAAGAATGGGGTAATCGTGCCGGAACAACCGGGTAGAAGTGCAATTGAAGTTCGTGGCGTCCGCAAGGTCTTCGGTAGCGGGGAGTCACAGGTCGCCGCCCTCGACACGGTTTCGGTGTCGATCCGCGAAAATGAGTTCTTCACGCTGCTTGGCCCGTCCGGCTGCGGGAAGACGACGCTTTTACGGCTGATCGCCGGCTTCGATTTCCCCAGCGCCGGCGAGATCCTGCTGCATGGCCAGGACATCGCGCCACTGCCGCCGTTCAAGCGGCCGGTCAATACCGTGTTCCAGAACTATGCGCTGTTCCCGCATATGACGGTGGCCGAGAACATCGGCTTTGGCCTCGAAATGCTCGGCAAGCCCAAGGCCGAAGTGAAGGCGCGGGTCGCCGAGATGCTGAAGCTGGTCAAGATGGAGGCGCTCAGCAACCGCCGCACCAGCCAGATTTCCGGCGGCCAGCAGCAGCGCGTGGCGCTGGCGCGGGCCCTGGCGCCGCAGCCGAAAGTGCTGCTGCTCGACGAGCCGCTGTCGGCGCTCGACTTCAAGCTGCGCAAGGAGATGCAGATCGAGCTGAAGCGGCTGCAGCACCAGACCGGCATCACCTTCATCTTCGTCACCCACGACCAGGAAGAAGCGCTGACCATGTCGGACCGCATTGCGGTGATGTCGTCGGGCAAGATCCTGCAGGTCGGCACGCCATGGGATATTTATGACAAGCCGGCGGAGCGCTTCGTCGCCGACTTCATCGGCGAAACCAATTTCCTGACCGCGGCCATATCTGGCATGGGCAACGGCAAGGCACGCGCAACGCTCAAATCCGGCGCGACGATCGACGCGACCGTGGCGGACGGCTTCCAGCCGAAGGACAATGCCACCGTGGTGGTCAGGCCGGAACATGCCAAGCTGATCAGCGGCAAGGGCGACCTGTCGGGCACGGTCGAAAACATCGGCTATTTCGGCACCGACACGCACATCCATGTTCGCCTTGACAGCAGCGAGAGCTTCACCGTGCGCCAGCAGAACACGCGCAGCGCCGGCTGCGGCTTCGAGCGGGGCGACAAGGTCGGCATTTCGATCGGCAACGACGCCGCACAAGTGCTGAGGGATTGATGGCGAGCGCGGAACAAGTCGCCGAGGAAGCCGAACGCCGAGAGATCCGCGATCGCTGGCTACTGTCGGCGCCGGCACTGATCATCATCTTTCTCGCCGCGACCGGCCCGCTGCTGATCGTCGTGATCTACTCCTTCCTGACGCCTGGGCCGTATGGCGACGTGGTGTGGAAATTCTCGACCGACGGCTGGCTGTCGGTGCTGATGCAGCGTGACATCTTCGACGATACGCTGGCCTTCGCCGACGCGCATCTGTCGATCTTCTGGCGCTCGGCCAAGCTGTCGTTCTTGACAACGATCCTGACGCTGCTGTTTGGCTTCCCGACCGCCTATTTCATCGCCACACGGCCGGCGCGCCAGCGCGACATCTGGCTGTTCCTGATCACCATCCCGTTCTGGACCAATCTCTTGATCCGCACCTTTGCCATCCAGGAGGTGATCCGCAATGAGGGCCTCGTCAACACGGTGCTGATCAAGCTCGGCATCATCAGCCAGCCGATCCAGATGATGTTCACCGATTTCGCGCTGATGGTCGGCATGACCTATGTCTATCTGCCGCTGATGGTGCTGCCGCTCTATGCCAGCATGGAAAAGATCGACTTCCGGCTGGTCGAGGCGGGTTACGACCTCTATGCCAACCGCTTCCAGGTGCTGAGGCGGGTCATCATCCCGCTGGTCAAGCCCGGCATCATCGCCGGCTCGATCCTGGTCTTCATCCCGGCGCTGGGCGCCTATGTCACGCCGCGCGTGCTCGGCGGGTCGAAGAATATGATGCTCGGCAATCTGATCGAGCTGCAGTTCGGGCAGGGCCGTAACTGGCCGCTCGGCTCGGCGCTGTCACTGTCGCTGATGGCGATCGTGATGGTCGCGATGCTGTTGTATGTCCGCACCGTCGGGCGCCGGGGTGGCGCGCATGGCTAGCCGCTTCGACATCCGCCGGCAGACCGGCTTCACCACCATCGCAATGATCTGCTTCTTTGCGCTGTACCTGCCGATCGTCACGCTTGTCGTCTATGCCTTCAACGCCGGCGATTCGATCGCGATTTGGGAAGGCGTGTCGCTGCGCTGGTTCTACCAGGCCTGGAACAACAACCAGGTCGTCGATGCCGCCATCCGGTCGCTGCAGATCGCTTTGGTCGCCGCGACTGTTGCCACCATCGTCGCCACCATGGCTGCACTCGCCACGACCCGAACCAAACCCTATCCCGGCCTCGGCTTCAAATACGCCTTCATCAACCAGCCGCTGATGGTGCCGGAGATCGTCACTGCGGTGGCGCTGCTGATCTTCTTCTCGCGCATCAAGATCTGGACCGGCTATTCGGGGCTGGGCTACCTGATGGTCGCGCATACCGCCTTTTGCATTCCCTTTGCCTATCTGCCGATCCGGGCGCGGCTCGAGAGCATGGACCTGTCGTTGGAAACCGCGGCGGCCGACCTCTACGCGACCCCCTGGAAGGCTTTCCGGCGCGTCACCTTTCCGCTGCTGTGGCCAGGCATCCTTGCCGGGCTGATGCTCGCGTTCGTCATCTCGCTGGACGACGTCGTCATCACCGAGTTCGTCAAGTCCGGCGGCCAGGACACGTTGCCAACCTACATGCTCGGCCAGTTCCGGCGCTTTATCACGCCGGAAATCAACGCAATTTCGACGGTGTTCCTGCTGATCTCGATCTTGATCGTCACCGTCTTCTTTTTCGTCAGCAGGAAAAAGGATCAGGAATGACAGGAGAGAAACGATGAAGTGGAAACTGACTGCGACGGCGCTCAGCACCGCGCTGTTCGCCTCGGCGGGTCTCGCCCGTGCCGACGGCGAACTCAACATCTACAATTGGGGCAACTACACCAGCCCCGAGCTCATCAAGAAATTCGAGGAGACATACAAGGTCAAGGTGACCGTCACCGACTACGATTCCAACGACACCGCGCTGGCCAAGATCAGGCAGGGCGGCAGCGGCTTCGACGTCGTGGTGCCTTTGGCGAGCTTCGTGCCGATCTGGATCCAGGAAGGGCTGCTCCTGGAGACAGAGCCGAACAAGATGGAGAACTTCAAGAACATGGATCCGAAATGGGTCGATGTTCCCTTCGATCCGGGCCGCAAATACACCGTGCCGTGGCAGTGGGGCACGACCGGCGTCACGGTCAACACCGCAGTCTACAAGGGCGATCCCAACACCTCGGCCATCTTCTTGGATCCGCCGCCGGAACTGGTCGGCAAGGTCAACGTCGTTCCCGAAATGGCCGACGTCATGCATCTCGCCATCAGATATGTCGGTGGCGAGCCGTGCACCGGCGACAAGGAGGTGCTGAAGAAGGTGCGCGATACACTGGTGGCGGCCAAGCCGAAATGGATTTCCATGGACTACGGCACGGTCGAGAAGTTCGCCAAGGGCGACTTCGCCGCCAGCGTCGACTGGAACGGCGCCTCGTTCCGCTCCCGTCTGCAGAACAAGGATATCGTCTTTGGCTATCCGAAGGAGGGCTATCCAATCTTCATGGACAATCTCGCGGTACTGAAGGACGCCAAGAACGTCGAAAACGCCAAGCTGTTCCAGAACTTCGTCATGGCTCCCGAGAACGCCGCGATGATCTCGTCTTTCGCGCGCTACGCCAACGGCATCAAGGGATCGGAAGCCTTCATGCCTGAGGACATGAAAACGGCGCCGGAGGTCAACATCCCCGCCGAGTTCGCCGACAAGGGCGAGTTCATGCTGACCTGCGCGCCCGACGTGCAGGCGCTCTACACCAGGATCTGGACCGAACTGCAGAAGTGATCGCAGTACCATTGGCCCGGCAGCAATGCCTGCCGGGCCCTGTTTGAACCCATCAAGGGAATGCCTTCGACAAGAATCAACGTCGGGCTGTCGTCCGACGTGCCTGGAGTGCGCCTGCCATGTCCGATCTCGATCTTTGCTATTTGCCGGCAAGCGAAGCGCTGAAGCGCTTCAAGGCAAAGAAGCTCTCACCGGTCGAGCTGATGGAAGCGGTCATCAGCCAGGCTGAGGCGACGAAGGACACGGTCAACGCCTTCACCAACACGCATTTCGACGAGGCAATGGCGCTGGCCAAAAAAGCCGAGGCGAAATACGCCAAGGGCAAGAAGACAGGCCCGCTCGAGGGGCTGCCCATCGGCATCAAGGACGAGAGTTACATCAAGGGCAAGCCGACCACCGGTGGCTCGCTGATTACCAGGGATTTCGTTGCTGACGCCAGTTCGGCCATAAACGAGCGCATCATCGAGGCGGGCGGCATCGTCCATGCACGCACGGCGACGCCAGAGTTCTCCTGCGCGACCTATACATGGTCCAGGTTATGGGGTGTCACCCGCAATCCGTGGAATCCCAAGTTCACACCCGGCGGCTCGTCGGGCGGCTCGGGTGCCTCGCTCGCCTCCGGCACGTCGTCGATCGCCACAGGCTCCGACATCGGCGGCTCGATCCGCATCCCGGCATCGGCCTGCGGCGTCGTCGGCTACAAGCCGCCCTATGGCCGCAACCCGGACGACCCGCCCTTCAATCTCGACTTCTACTGTCACACCGGGCCGCTGGCACGCACGGTGGAGGATGCGATCCTGCTGCAGAACGTCATGACCGGTCCCAGCCCTCTGGACATAGCCTCGCTCCGGCCAAAGCTGACGCTGCCGACCAGCTTCAAGCCGATCAAGCGCTGGAAGATCGCCTTTTCGATGGATCTCGGCGGCTTCGAGGTCGACCCGGAAGTGGTGAAGAACACGAAGAAAGCGCTCGACGTGTTCCGCTCGCTGGGCGCCGAGGTCGAGGAGGTCGATCTCGGCTGGGGACCGGAGGCCCTAGAGGCCGGGCTCGCCTATCTGAACCACTTGTTCGGCGCGTTCCTGTCGAAACTGCTGCCCGACCATGCCGACGAGATGACGACCTACGCCCGCAAGTTCGCCGAGGAGGGAGCAGTATCCAAGGCGACCGATTTCGTCGGCAGCCTGGAGGTGGCTGGCCGCATGTACATGACGCTTGGGCCGCTGCTCGAAAAGTACAATGTGCTGATCTGCCCGACCACGGCTCTGCCGTCAGTGCCGGCCGACTACGACCAATCGAAAGACGAGATCAGGATCAACGGCAAGCTGGTCAATCCCTCGCTGGGCTGGGTGATGACGACGCCGTTCAACACGATGAGCCGCTGCCCGGTGCTGTCGGTTCCATCCGGCCAAGCAAAGAACGGCGTGCCAACCGGCATCCAGATCGTCGGCCGTACCTACAGTGACGAAGATGTGTTCCGCGCCGGCATGGCCTATGAAAAAGCAGTCGGTGGCTGGTACGGAGAAAAGGCGCGCCGGCCGAAACTATGATGACGCAAAACCGTCGGGATACCGCGGGACGACACGACGCGGAGCATGCAATGACCTCCTACCGCAACAGCGAACCGGTGCCGCCGATCATGCAGGGCTCGCCGCCCAAAATGGTGCCGCCGAAGCTCGACTGGGACCGGCCGCCATGGAACCGCTGGGCGTTCCAGCACATCCGCGAAATTCTGCCGACCGTCGAAGTGTGGCGCGGCAATGGCCATCGCCGCCGGTTCGAGCGCGCCGAAGTCGATCTCGACGCGCTGCCGGTGAGCGACAGCACGGGGCAGCCGACGACGCTGGCCGGGCTGCTCGACGAAACCTATACGGATGGGTTCCTCGTGCTCAAGGACGGCAAGATCGCCTATGAGCGCTATTGCAACGGCATGACCGAGCGCACGCTGCATTTGTCGCAGTCGATGGCGAAGTCGGTCACGGGTTCGGTGTTCGGCATACTGGCCGGGCGCGGCCTGATCGATCCGGCCATGCCGGTGACGACCTATCTGCCGGAGCTGGAAACTACCGGTTGGGCCGGTGCCAGCGTGCAGCATGTGCTCGACATGACGACCGGCGTGCGTTTTTCCGAGGAATACACCGACCGCTATTCCGACATCGGCCAGGTCGATGTCGCCAGCGGCTGGAAACCGGTGCCGCCAGGCAGCGACCCGGCCTTCGAGTGGCCGTCGCATATGTTCGAATTGATCCTGCGGCTCAAGGAGACAAGCCGGCCGCATGGCGCTGCCTTCGAATACCGTTCGATAGAGACCGACGTGCTCGCCTTCATCATGGAACGGGTGACCGGCAAGCGGCTGGCGCAGCTGGTCTCGGACGAACTCTGGCAAAAGCTCGGCGCCGATGAAAGCGCCTGCTTCACCGTCGACAGCGCCGCCTACGCCATCGCCGATGGCGGCTTCAACGCCACGCTGCGCGATTATGGCCGTTTCGGCCAGCTGATCCTCGACAATGGCGGTGGCGTGGTGCCGGCCGACTGGATCGAGGCGACGCGCAACGGCAGGCATGGACCGGATTTCAATCCCAGCCTGCCGCAAGGCAGCTACCGCAACCAGTTCTGGATCGAGGATCCGCGCTCACGCGCGCTGATGTGCCGGGGGGTGTTCGGCCAGCTCATCCATATCGACTGGAACACGAGAATGGTCGTGGTGAAGCTTTCGAGCTACCCGGATTTCACCAGCATCGCCTATTCGGTGGCGACGCTGAAAGCCGTCCACGCGATCGCCGCCGCGCTGGCTTAAGTTCCTAAAAGAATTCGAGAGGAAACGCCGTGACCGGCAACACCGCGTTCGAGACCAGATATGGCTTTGCCCGCAACGAGGTGCTGCTCGGCAACTGGCGCGAAAGCCCGTTCAACCGGTGGTCGTTCCAGAATGTCGGCGAGCTGGTGCCGAGCGCACGCGTCGCAGCCATGCCGGGCAATGGCGAGTTACCGGCTCAGGATTTCGCTGGGCTGCTTGACGAAAAGATCGCGCTGGCTGGCGGACCGGAGACGGTTGCGGCCTTTCTCAGGCGCTCCGACACCGACGCGCTGACAATCATGAAAGCCGGCAAGATCGTTGGCGACTGGTTTGCACCGCATATGGAGTTCGGCGCCCGCCATATCATCTTCTCGATCAGCAAGTCGCTGACCGCCATTCTGGCCGGCATATTGGAAGGCGAGGGGGTTTTCGATCCGCAGGCGCCGGTGACCCGCTATCTGCCGGAAGCTGCCGGTTCGGCCTATGGCGATGCCAGCGTGCGGCATGTGCTCGACATGAGCGTCAGCCTCGACTTCGAAGAAGCCTATCTCGATCCGGAAAGCGCCTTTGCCCGCTATCGCCGCGCGACGCTGTGGAATCCGGGCGGCGGCACCGAAAGCCTGACCGACTTCATCCTGACGCTGCAGCGTCTTGGCGAGCCGCATGGCCGGACCTACCGCTACCGCTCGCCCAATTCCGACCTGCTCGGCGTCCTGCTCGAGCGCGCGTCCGGCCAGCGCTTCGCCGAGCTGATGCGCGAGAGATTGTGGCTGCCGCTTGGTGCAACGAGCGAAGCCTCGGTGACGGTCGACAGGGAAGGCACTGCGCGCGCGGCCGGCGGCATTTCAGTGACGCCGCGCGACTTGGCGAGGGTCGGCGAGATGATGCGGCAAGGCGGCATGGCCAATGGCCGCCGCATCGTGCCGGAAGCCTGGGTGCGCGACACTGTCAGCACAGGCGGAGATGCTGAGGCCTGGCAGCGTGGCGCGATGGCGTTCCTCTTCCCGCAAGGCCGCTACCGCAACAAATATTACCAGACGGGAGCGGCAAGCGGCGCCTTCTGCGGCATCGGCATCCACGGCCAGTGGCTCTACGTCGATCCCAAGGCGGAGGTGGTTATCGCCAAGATGTCGTCGCAGCCGGTGCCGGTCGACGAGCCGCTCGATGTCGACGTGATTGCTTTCTTCGAAGCGCTGAGCCGGATGGTTTAGCTGGGCAGCATCCGACCGGCGATGTCGGCGCTGCCCCGCTGCCGGCACCTTCTCCCCGTATAGTGACGGGAGAAGGGGCTGGCCGCACCGCGGCGCTATTTTTGCAACGCTGGTCGTTGGCGAAACCATTTGCGAAGGCGTCTTTCTCCCCGTCACTACACGGGGAGAAATGCCCGGCAGGGCAATGAGGGGCAGCGCGAACGTCTGAAGTGCATGGGCAAAATCCAGGCGTGGCGCATTCTGCCATGCGAATTTCAAACGAGCTTTCCTGTGGACCTATTGGGCGGTCGAAAACGCGGCGGTTGGCGGGGCGACGCTCTGCGCCTATGGTCGCCGCTGTTTTCGACAGGACAGCAGGAACGACATGGCATCCGAGCGCATCGCAGCAATCATCGCAGCCGAAATCGCGGCCCGGCCCGAACAGGCCGCGGCGGCGATCGGGCTGCTGGACGAAGGCGCGACGGTGCCGTTCGTGGCGCGCTACCGCAAGGAGGTCACCGGCGGTCTCGACGACACGCAGTTGCGCCTGCTGGCCGAGCGGCTCGCCTATCTGCGTGAGCTCGACGCGCGCCGCGACACCATTCTCGGTTCGATCCGCGAGCAGGGCAAGCTGACCGAAGAGCTTGAGACCAAGATCGCAGCGGCCGCCACCAAGGCGGAACTCGAAGACATTTATCTGCCCTATAAGCCGAAGCGCCGGACCAAGGCCGAGATCGCGCGCGAGCGCGGGCTGGGACCGCTGGCCGAGGCCATCCTTGCCGACCGCGCGGCGGTGCCTAGCGAACTGGCGCTGGCCTACATCAGTGAAGAGGTAGCCGACGCCAAGGCGGCGCTTGAGGGCGCGCGCGACATCCTATCCGAGCAGTTCGCCGAGAATGCCGACCTGGTCGGCAGGCTGCGGAGCTACATGAAGGAACGCGCCTTCATGCGGTCGCGCGTCGTCGACGGCAAGCAGGAAGCCGGCGCGAAATTCTCCGACTATTTCGACCATGTCGAGCGCTGGGCCAATGTGCCGAGCCATCGCGCCCTGGCGATGCTGCGCGGCCGCAACGAAGAGGTGCTGTCGCTCGACATCGAAGTCGATGCCGACGACGTGTCACCGGTGAAGCCGGTCGAGCGGATGATCGCCGATGCCTATGCCATCGGCCGCCAGTTGCCCGGCGACCGCTGGCTGATGGAGGTGGCGGGCTGGACCTGGCGCATAAAGCTGTCGCTGCATTTGACGCTCGATTTGATGCGCGATCTGCGCGAGCGGGCCGAGGAGGAGGCGATCCAAGTCTTCGCCCGCAACCTGAAGGATTTGCTGCTCGCCGCCCCGGCCGGATCGCGCGCCACGATGGGTCTCGATCCCGGCATCCGCACCGGCGTCAAGGTGGCGGTGGTGGACGGCACCGGCAAGCTCTTGGCGACGACGACGGTCTATCCGTTTCCGCCGAAGAACGATGTGCGCGGCACGCAAGCCGAGCTGGCAAAGCTCATCCGCCTGCACAAGGTCGAGTTGATTTCCATCGGCAACGGCACCGGCAGCCGCGAGACGGAAAGGCTGGTGACCGACATGCTGTCCGACATGCCTGCCGAGTCCGGGCCGAAGCCGCTCAAGGTCATCGTCAGCGAGGCGGGCGCCTCGGTCTATTCCGCCTCGGCGACGGCAGCGGCGGAATTTCCCGGCCTTGACGTGTCGCTGCGCGGCGCGGTGTCGATCGCGCGACGTCTGCAGGATCCGCTCGCCGAACTGGTCAAGATCGAGCCGAAGTCGATCGGCGTTGGCCAGTATCAGCACGATGTCGACCAGTACCGGCTCGGCCGCTCGCTGGAAGCGGTGGTCGAGGACGCGGTCAATGCCGTCGGCGTCGACCTCAACACCGCCTCGGCGCCGCTGCTGGCCCGGGTTTCGGGCCTTGGCGCCTCGCTGGCTGAGGCGATTACCGCGCACCGTGACGCGAACGGCCCTTTTGCCAGCCGCCGCGACCTGTTGAAGGTCTCTCGCCTTGGACCCCGCGCCTTCGAGCAATGCGCCGGCTTCCTGCGCATTGCCAACGGCACCGAACCGCTCGATGCCTCGGCCGTGCATCCCGAAGCGTATGGCGTGGCGAAAAAGATTGTTGCGGCCTGCGGGCGCGACCTCCGCTCGCTGATGGGCGACAGTGCCGCTCTCAAGGCGCTCGATCCGCGTGTCTTCGTCGATGAGCGGTTCGGCCTGCCGACGGTGCGCGATATCCTCGCGGAACTGGAAAAGCCCGGCCGCGATCCGCGCCCCGGCTTCAAGACCGCGACCTTTGCCGACGGCGTCGACGACATCAAGGATTTGAAGCCAGGCATGCTGCTGGAGGGCACTGTCACCAATGTCGCCGCTTTCGGCGCCTTCGTCGATATCGGCGTGCATCAGGACGGCCTGGTGCATGTCTCGCAACTGGCCGACCGTTTCGTCAAGGACGCGCATGAGGTGGTGAAAGCCGGCGACGTGGTCAAGGTGCGCGTCGTCGACATCGACATCAAGCGCAAGCGCATCGGCCTTTCGATGCGCAGGGATGGCGACGGCGGTACACCGAAGCGGCGCGACAATCGCAGCAGACCGGTGCCGCGCGCGCCGGCGCCGCAGCGTCAGCCGGAACGGGCGGCAGGGCAGGGTGCATTCGGCGCCGCATTGGCGGAGGCGATGAAGCGTAAGTAGCAGGCGATCGCTGTCGACGTCGGCGCAGCCCCTCATCTGCCTGCCGGCATCTTCTCCCCGTGAACGGGGAGAAGGGGGCTGGCCGCAACGTCTGCGCCCTTTCTGCAGCGCTGCAGATTGGCGAAATCCTTTGCGAAGGCGTCTTTCTCCCCGTCACTATACGGGGAGAAATGCCCGGTGTCCGAACCGGATAGATAGGTAACAGAGTAGACCGATTGCATAGGTGACAGTTTTCTTGTCCGCCGGGAGGTACCGGCGATGGTTTGGCGAGAGACTGACATCATGGACGAGCGGTTGAGGTTTATAGTGGATTGCCTTTCGGGAGAGGAGACGATGACGGCTGTTTGCGAGCGGTACGGGATATCGCGCAAGATCGGCTACAAGTGGCTTGGTCGTTACCGGGAGTTCGGCCCGGAAGGTTTGCATGATCTGCCGCGAGCGCCGCTCAATCACGGCCGCGCGACCGCTGCCGATCTGGTTGAGCGGATCGTTGCGCTGAAGGAGGCGCATCCGGCATGGGGGCCCAAGAAGATCATCGGGCGGCTCAAGCGTGAGGCGCCGTCGCACCCGTGGCCGGCGATCTCGACGGCCGGCGAGATTCTGAAGCGCCACGGCCTTGTCGGCCGGCGGCGGGGGCGCTGGAGAGCTGTGGGCAACGGCCCCTGGCCAGATGCGCAAAGGCCGAATGCGGTGTGGACGGGCGACCACAAGGGCTGGTTCCGGACCCGTGACGGGTGGCGCTGCGAACCGTTGACAGTGCTGGATGCGTGGAGCCGCTACCTGTTGGCGCTCGAAGCGACGGGTTCGACGGCAGATGAGGAGGCCTGGCCGGTGTTCGAACGGCTGTTTGAGGAGCATGGTCTGCCGGATCGGTTCAGAAGCGACAATGGTTCACCCTTCGCGTCGGCCGGCGTCACCGGGCTGACGCCGCTTGCGGTGCGCTTCATCAAGCTCGGCATCGCGCTGGAGCGGATCGCGCCCGGCAAGCCTCAGCAGAACGGCTGCCACGAGCGCTTTCACCTGACCATGTTGCCGCTGGCCAAGGCGCCTGAGATCGACAGACAGGCGCAGAGCCAGGCTTTCGACGCCTTCCGTCGCGAGTACAATGAGGAGCGTCCGCATGAGGCGCTCGGCATGGACACGCCGGCCGAATACTACCGCGGTAGCGAGCGGCAAATGCCGGCCAACGTGCCCGAGCCCGACTATCCGGCCGAGGCCGCAGTCAGGCGCGTGCGCAACAATGGCGCGATCAAGTGGCAGGGCGGCGAGATCTATGTCTCGGCCTCGCTTGCCGGCGAGCCGGTCGCCGTCGAAGAAACCGAAACCGGCGAATGGGCCTTACGCTTCTACGCCCACCCGCTCGGCCACATCGATCTCAAGCGAATGCGCCTGGTCCGCCGCAGCGCCTTGCAACCCCGACCAGCCGGCGCTGCGGCGGACACCACTGCGCAGGAGAAGGGGGGAAAACTGTAACCTATGTATCCGGTTCAAACTGTTACCTATCTATCGGCTGGACACCGGCAGGGCAATGAGGGGCAGCGCCAATGCTCATGGGTTGCGAAGCAATTTCGTTTGATTTTTTCGAACTGGAAGCCGATAAGCCGCCCAATTCCGTCATCTGGAGACAAAGGCCATGGCCGCCGACAAGAACGCATTCGTCTGGGATGATCCTTTCCTGATCGAGGACCAGCTTTCGGAAGACGAACGGATGGTGCGCGATGGCGCAGCGGCATTCGCCGCCGACAAGCTCGCCCCCAGGATCGAGGAAGCCTATCTCGAGGAAAAGACCGATGCCGGGATCTTTCGCGAGATGGGCGAGGTCGGGCTGCTCGGCATCACCATTCCGGAAGAATATGGCGGGCTCGGCGCCAACTACGTCACCTATGGCCTGGTGGCGCGCGAAGTCGAGCGCATCGACTCGGGCTATCGCTCGATGATGAGCGTGCAGTCGTCGCTGGTGATGTTTCCGATCCATGCCTATGGCTCGGAGGCGCAACGCAAAAAATACCTGCCGAAGCTGGCGTCAGGCGAATGGATCGGCTGCTTCGGCCTGACCGAGCCGGATGCCGGTTCCGATCCGGGCGGCATGAAGACGCGCGCCGAGAAGACGGCGAACGGCTACAGGATCTCGGGCACGAAAATGTGGATTTCCAACGCGCCGATCGCCGACGTTTTCGTCGTCTGGGCGAAATCGGCGGCGCATGACAATGAGATTCGCGGCTTCGTGCTGGAAAAAGGCATGAAGGGGCTGTCGGCGCCAAAGATCGACGGAAAACTCAGTCTCCGCGCGTCGATCACCGGCGAAGTGGTGATGGAAGGCGTCGAGGTCGGCGAGGATGCGCTGCTGCCTGACGTGTCGGGCCTGAAAGGGCCGTTCGGCTGCCTCAACCGGGCGCGCTACGGCATTTCGTGGGGGGCGATGGGCGCGGCGGAAGATTGCTGGCACCGCGCCCGCCAATACGGCCTCGACCGCAAGCAGTTCGGCAAGCCGCTGGCCGGCACGCAGCTGTTCCAGAAGAAGCTCGCCGACATGCAGACCGAGATCGCGCTTGGGTTGCAGGGCAGCTTGCGGGTCGGGCGGCTGATGGATGAGGGCAAGATGGCGCCGGAGATGATCTCGATCGTCAAGCGCAACAATTGCGGCAAGGCGCTCGACATCGCCCGCCAGGCCCGCGACATGCATGGCGGCAACGGCATCCAGATCGGCTATCACGTCATGCGCCACGCGCAGAACCTGGAAACGGTCAACACCTATGAGGGCACGCATGACGTGCATGCACTGATCCTTGGACGGGCGCAGACCGGATTGCAGGCGTTTTTCTAAGCCGGCCCCGAGGCCGGCAACGCTGCTTAAATTAGATGCACCGCAACATCTCTGCTTGGAGAATGGCCAGCATTTGTGTCAGGGTTCGGCGAGTTCGTTTGAAACGCCGACTTTCGAGGCCCCATGGCAATTCTGGCAGCCGTCTACCACCTGACCCACTACAAATATGACCGGCCGGTCGTTCTCGGCCCACAGGTCATCAGGCTGCAGCCGGCGCCGCATTCCCGCACCAAGGTGCTCAGCCATTCGCTGAAGGTCGGGCCGGCGAACCACTTCGTCAACCTGCAGCAGGATCCCTACGGCAATTTCCTGGCGCGCTTCGTGTTTCCGGAACCGGTGACGGAACTGAAGATCGAGGTCGACCTCGTCGCCGACATGACGGTCTATAATCCATTCGATTTCTTCGTCGAGCCGGCGGCCGAGATCTTTCCGTTCGACTACCCGGAAGAGATCAGCGATGATCTTACCATCTACCGGACGCCGGAACCGGCTGGACCGCTGCTGTCGGCGTTCCTGCAAACCATCGACCGCCACCCCACCAACACCGTCAATTTCGTCGTTGACCTCAATGCGCGCCTGCAGCGCGAGATCGCCTATATCGTGCGCATGGAAACCGGCGTTTTTTCGCCGGAGGAAACGCTGGCCGCCAAGAAAGGCTCGTGCCGCGATACTAGCTGGCTGCTGGTGCAGATCCTGAGGAACCTCGGCATCGCCGCGCGCTTCGTTTCCGGCTACCTGATCCAGCTGAAGCCGGATCTCGTCGCGCTTGACGGACCGCCCGGCACTGCCGTCGACTTCACCGATCTGCATGCCTGGTGCGAAGTCTATCTGCCGGGCGCCGGTTGGATCGGCTTCGACCCGACCTCCGGCCTGCTCACCGGCGAAAGCCATGTGCCGCTCGCCGCGACGCCGCATTTCCGCAACGCCGCGCCGATTTCCGGCATGGCGAGCTTCGCCAATGTCGAGTTCGGCTTCGACATGCGGGTCGACCGCATCGCCGAGCACCCACGTATCACCAAGCCATTCTCCGACGAAAGCTGGCAGGCGCTTGACGCATTGGGCATTGAGGTCGACGCCGCGCTCGAGGCCGGCGACGTGCGGCTGACCATGGGTGGCGAGCCGACCTTCGTGTCGATCGACGATTTCGAGGCGGAGGAGTGGAATACCGCCGCCGTCGGCCCGACAAAGCGCGAAAAGGCCGATGCGCTGATCCGCCGGCTGCGCGAGCGTTTCGCACCGGGCGGCTTCCTGCACTACGGGCAGGGCAAGTGGTATCCGGGCGAAAGCCTGCCGCGCTGGACCTTCTCGCTGTACTGGCGCGCCGACGGCGAGCCGGTGTGGAGCGATGCGTCGCTGATCGCGCGGGAGAATAGCGACGCAGATGAAGCAGGCGAAGCAGATGTCGGCCCGAAGCAGGCTGAAAGCCTGCTAACGGCGATTGCCGATCAACTCGGCATCGACAACACCATGGTCAGCGAAGCCTATGAGGACCCGGCCGAGTGGCTGCTCAAGGAAGGCAAGCTGCCGGAGAATGTCGATCCGTCCAATTCGAAGCTGGACGACCCCGAGGAGCGCAGCCGCATGGCGCGGGTGTTCGAGCGCGGCCTGACCAAGCCGTCGGGCTATGTACTGCCGGTCCAGCGCTGGAACAGCCAGGCATCGGGACCGCGCTGGCGTTCGGAGAAATGGAAGACGCGGCGCGGCAGGCTGTTTCTGGTGCCGGGCGATTCACCGGTCGGCTATCGCCTGCCGCTCGGCACGCTTCCCCATGTGCCGCCGGCGCAGTTCCCCTATATCGTGCCGGTCGACCCGTCGCTGCCGCGCGGAGCATTGCCGGCGCGCGAGGCTATTTTGCCGGGAGCTGCCCCTGTACAGGGGGCGGCCCATTTGCCCGAGCCCATTTTGGCCGAACTTGAAGGCGCCGACGAAATGGCGCGTCGGCAGCAGGCGGCGTCCTTCGCCGCCGCGAGCGGCCAGCAGGACCGTGTCGAACAGGAGATTACCGAGATCGGTGGAGCGGTGCGCACCGCGCTGTCGGTCGAGCCGCGCGACGGACGGCTTTGTGTGTTCATGCCGCCGGTCGAGGCGCTGGAAGATTATCTCGAACTTGTCGCGGCGGCCGAGAATGCGGCAAAAACTATCGGGCTGCCGGTGCATATCGAGGGCTACGGGCCGCCACACGATCCGCGCCTCAACGTCATCCGCGTGGCTCCGGATCCCGGCGTCATCGAAGTGAACATCCATCCGGCTGCGAACTGGCAGGACTGCGTGGCGACGACCACGGCGATCTATGAGGAGGCGCGGCAGACGCGGCTTGGCGCCGACAAGTTCATGATCGACGGCCGCCACACCGGCACCGGCGGCGGTAACCATGTCGTCGTCGGCGGCGCGACACCCAACGACAGTCCGTTCCTGCGCCGCCCCGATTTGCTGAAAAGCCTTGTCCTGCAATGGCAGCGCCACCCGTCGCTGTCCTATCTGTTCTCGGGCCTGTTCATCGGCCCGACCAGCCAGGCGCCGCGCTTCGACGAGGCGCGCCACGATTCGCTGTACGAGCTCGAGATCGCCATGGCGCAGGTGCCGCATCCGGACAGCGGCAATGCACCGCTGCCGTGGCTGGTCGACCGGCTGTTCCGCAACCTCCTGACCGACGTGACTGGGAACACCCACCGTTCGGAAATCTGCATCGACAAGCTCTTTTCGCCGGACGGCCCGACCGGCCGGCTGGGGCTGGTCGAGTTCCGCGGCTTCGAGATGCCGCCCAATGCGCGCATGAGCCTGGCGCAGCAATTGCTGGTGCGCGCCATCATCGCCCGCGCCTGGAAGAACCCGCTCGATGGCCGTTTCGTGCGCTGGGGCACGTCTCTGCATGACCGTTTTATGCTGCCGCACTATGTCTGGGCTGACTTTCTCGACGTGCTGGACGACCTCAAGTTGAACGGCTTTGAATTCCGTCCCGAATGGTTCGACGCGCAGCTCGAATTCCGCTTCCCGTTCTGCGGTGAGTTTAGCCAAGCCGGCATCAAGTTGGAGCTGCGGCAAGCGCTGGAGCCATGGCATGTCATGGGCGAGCAGGGCGCCATCGGCGGCACGGTGCGCTTCGTCGATTCCTCGGTCGAGCGGCTGCAGGTGAAGACCGAAGGGCTCAATCCGGAGCGTCACGCCGTCGTCTGTAACGGCCGTATCGTGCCGATGAAGGTGACCGACACCAGGGAGATCGCGGTGGCCGGCGTCCGCTTCAAGGCCTGGCAGCCGTCATCTGGCCTGCATCCAGCACTGTTGGTCAACACGCCGCTGGTCTTCGACATCTACGATCGCTGGTCGGGCCGGGCCATCGGCGGCTGCGTCTACCATGTCGCGCATCCCGGCGGGCGCAGCTACGACACTTTTCCGGTCAACGGCAACGAAGCGGAGGCGCGACGGCTCGCCCGCTTCGAGCCGCGCGGCCATACGCCGTCCGCCTACGCGCTGCGCGACGAACAAGCCGCTGAAGATTTCCCGATGACCCTTGACCTGCGGCGGCCTGCAAGACTCTGATCAGCCATGGCAAAGGGGAATAACCAGGAAATAATCGGCAGGCCGCATAATTTGCTGGAGCACTACCAGCCGATCGACGGCGTCGTCGACGAGATGGTCGATGCATCAGGCAATCCCCGTCCGGTCTGGAAGGACTTCATCGAGGCGCTGGAAGATCTGGGGCCTGAAAAGCTCGCCCAGCGTTTTGCTCGCGCCGACCAGTATCTGCGCGACGCCGGCGTCTACTACCGTCTCTACGATCAGGCCGGCGCCAATGAGCGCGAATGGCCGCTGGCGCATGTGCCTGTCCTGATAGAGGAGCAGGAATGGGCCGCGATCAGTGCCGGCCTGGTTCAGCGGGCCGAACTGTTCGAGGAGACGATTGCCGATATCTACGGGGCGAACCACCTGGTCGAGAAAGGCATCCTGCCGGCAGGGCTGATCGCGGCCAGCCCGGAATATTTGCGCCCCGTCGTCGGCACCAGGCCGGCCAGCGGCCATTTCCTGCATTTCTGCGCGTTCGAGCTCGGCCGTGGACCGGATGGCCGCTGGTGGGTGCTGGGTGACCGCACGCAGGCGCCGTCGGGCGCCGGCTTTGCGCTGGAAAATCGCGTCGCCACCACGCGTGCGTTGTCCGACATTTATGGCGAGATGCACGTGCACCGCCTTGCCGGCTTCTTCCGTCGCTTTCGCGACGCGCTGAACGGCATGGCCAAGGCATCAGGCGGCCGTGTCGCCATCCTGACGCCGGGGCCACTCAACGAAACCTATTACGAGCATGCCTATATCGCCCGCTATCTCGGCATCATGCTGCTCGAAGGCGAGGATCTGACCGTGTCCGGCGGTAGATTGATGGTGCGCACGGTTTCCGGGCTGGCGCCGGTCAGCGTGCTGTGGCGGCGGCTCGACGCCGCCTTCGCCGATCCGCTGGAGCTGCGGCCGGATTCGCAGATCGGCACGCCAGGGCTGGTCGAGGCGATCCGCCGGGGAGCCGTGTCAGCCGTTAACGCGCTCGGCTCCGGGCTGATGGAAACGCGGGCGCTGTTCGCCTTCCTGCCAAAAATTTCGCGCGAATTGCGCAATGAGGAGCTTCTCTTGCCGAGCGTCGCGACATGGTGGTGTGGCCGGGACGCCGACCGTGACCATGTGCTGGCCAACCTCGACCGCATGGTGATCGGTCCGGCGTTGTCGACGCGGCTTGCCTTCGAGGATGACGATTGCACCAGGCTGGGCTCGGCGCTGGTTGCCGGGGAACGGGCCGAACTGATAGCCCGGATCGAACGGGACGGCGGCGCCTTCGTCGGACAGGAAGCGGTAACGCTTTCGACCACGCCAGTCTATGTCGGCGGTCGGCTTGAGCCGCGTCCGGCAGCCCTGCGCGTCTATCTGGCGCGAACGCCGGAAGGCTGGACGGTGATGCCCGGCGGCTTTGCCCGTGTCGGCTTTTCGCTCGATCCGACGGCAATCGCCATGCAGCGCGGCGGCCAGGCTGCGGATGTATGGGTGGTCAGCGACAGGCCGGTGGAGCGCGAGACGCTGCTGCCGCAGGAGCACGACAGTTTTATCCGCACCTCGCCAGGCAGCCTGCCCAGCCGCGCGGCGGAAAACCTGACATGGCTCGGCCGCTATATCGAGCGATCGGAAGACACTGTGCGCATCCTGCGCGCCTATCACGTGCGGCTGGCCGAGGCCTCCGACCCGGACATGCCCTTGCTTGCCGATATCAGAGACCATCTTGAACCGTTCGGCATCGACGTCGCGGCGGCGATCCCGCCGGGGTTGATCGCAACGCTGGACAGCGCCGTTTACAGCGCCGGGCAGATCCGCGACCGCTTCTCGCCCGACGGCTGGCTGGCGCTGAACGATCTGTCGAAGACCATTCATCAATTTGCGACAACGGTCGCGCCGGGCGATGACGCGACGCGGGCGATGACGGTCATCCTGCGCAAGCTCGCCGGGTTTTCCGGCCTGCTGCATGAGAACATGTATCGCTTCACCGGCTGGCGCTTCCTGGAGATCGGCCGGCGGTTGGAACGCGGCATCCAGATCGCCCGCACGCTTGCCCGGCTGACCGGGGCTGCGGCGCCCGAAGGCGCGCTCGACATGATGCTGGAGATCGGCGACAGCGTGATGACCCACCGGCGCCAGTATCCGGTGCAGGCCGGCAGGCGCACGGTGATCGACCTCCTGGTGCTCGATCCGCTCAACCCGCGCTCCATCCTGTTCCAGCTCGAGCGGCTGAAGGCCGAAATCGCGCTGTTGCCGTCTATCGGCGGCGAGGGGCATATGTCGCAGGCGGCGAAAGAGATACTGCAGCTCAATACGGCAATAGCCATCAAGGAGCCCGCGGACATGACGGCGCAGGCCCTGGACGATCTCGCCAGCGAGATCGGCGGCCTCTATAACAGCCTCGCCAAGGCTTATTTCGGGTAAGGCCTACTTCGGCTAAGGACGGGTTCCGGATAAAGGCTGGCATGCTCTACGACATCAGGCTCAATCTGCGTTACGACTATGATGCTGCAGCCGGCGGCGGCCGCCATCAGGTGCGTGTGCTGCCGCCGACGATATCGGGCGTGCAGCGCGTGATCGCCGCTTCGCTGTCCTTCGCGCCGGCGCCGAGCGAACGCTCCGACTTTTCCGATTTCTTCGGCAACAATGTCACGTCGATCGCCTTTCGCGATGCTCATGATGCGCTCGACATCAGGATGAGCGCGCGCGTCGCCGTCTCGCGGCCGGAACCCGGGCTTGACGTGTCGCCCGACATTCGCCGTCTGCGGGAGCAACTCGAAGTGGTGCGGTCGCTGTCGCCTGATACGCCGCATCACTTTCTGGCCGCCAGCGACCATGCCGGCGTCGATGCTGATATCACGTTGTATGCGCGGAACAGTGCCGGCGGTTCCGTCGTCGGTACCGCCATGGACCTGTGCAACCGCATTCATCGCGATTTCACCTACGATGGCGAGGCGACCACGGTGCAGACCCGGGCGAGCGATGCTTTCAGCCTGAAGCGGGGCGTCTGCCAGGATTTTTCGCACATCATGATCGCCGGCTTGCGCGGCCTGGGTATCCCCGCCGGCTATGTCAGCGGCTTCCTGCGCACCATTCCGCCGCGCGGAAAACCGCGATTGGAAGGGGCCGACGCCATGCATGCCTGGGTCAAGGTGTGGTGCGGGCGCGACACCGGATGGCAGGAATTCGATCCGACCAACGGCATGCGGGCAAGCAACGACCACATCACCGTCGGCCACGGCCGCGACTATTCGGATGTAGCGCCGATCGTCGGCGTCCTTAAGACGACGGGCGGACAGGTCGGCGAGCAGGCTGTCGACGTCATTCCGGTCGTGCTGGAAAAGGCTTGACGGCAAGCGAGGCCGCAATCGACTTGCAGGCGCCGAAGGTAGACAGAGAAGACGGCCCGTCGAACGCACATGCGGTGCGCTGACATCATTCTGAACGCCATTCGCGGAACCAGCAGCCGTTCCTGCGCTTATCTACGGGAAAATTTCTCGTGGAGAGGACATGCTGGACAAATCCGGGTCGTCGTCTGGCCGATCGGCTGCCAACGAGGTTGCACCAAAAAACGGGGCGCCGAAGAATGGCGGAGAGGCCTCGGCCGAACGAGCCTCGCTCACCTATGTCACCGATATCGAGCCCGGTATCCGCCGTTTCAGGACCGGCAAGGGATTTTCATACAAAGGACCTGGCGGGCAGGGCGTCGACGAGAACACCATGGCCCGCATCAAGGCGCTCGCCATTCCGCCGGCGTGGACGGATGTGTGGATTTCGCCCGTTGCCGACGGTCACATCCAAGCGACCGGCCGAGACCAGCGCGGACGCAAGCAATATCGCTATCATCCGCAATGGGCCGAGGAGCGCGACGGCGTCAAATATTCGAGCCTGGTTGCCTTTGCAGAGAGCCTGCCTGAGCTGCGACGCCAGATCGACGCCGATCTGCGCCGTCACGGCCTGCCGCTGGAACGGGTTGTCGCCGCTGTGGTCTGGCTGCTCGACAACACAATGATTCGCGTCGGCAATGCCGCCTACGCCCGCGACAACAACAGCTTTGGGCTGACCACGCTGCGCGACCGTCATGTCGACATCACTGGCTCGAGCCTGCGTTTCGCTTTCAAGGGCAAGTCCGGCAAGGAATGGAAGCTGAAGCTCGTCGACCGCCGGATCGCCAGGATCGTGCGCGGGGCGCAGGATCTGCCGGGCCAGAAGCTGTTCCAGTATCTCGACGAGGATGGAAGCAGGCGACCGATCCGCTCCGACGACGTCAACCGCTACATCAGGGAGAACGCAGGGGACGATTTCAGCTCCAAGCATTTCCGAACCTGGGGCGGCACCATCCATGCTGCGTCGCTGTTTGCGCAAACCGAACGACCCGAAAGCCAGGCACAACAGAAGCGGGTGATGAACGGCGTCATCGACAAGGTGGCCGAGCGGCTGGGCAACACGCGCGCCATCTGCCGCAGCTGTTATATCCACCCACAGGTTTTCGAAGCCTGGTCCGAAGGACGGCTGCTCAGTGAAATGGCGGATGTGAACAAGCGAAAGCGATCGATAGCCGGCCTTGATGACGAAGAAGCCGTCGTTCTGAGATGGCTGAAGGCGCAGGAAAGCTGAACCGAACAGAGCAGCCACAGGCTTTCATCGCGATAATCGGTAGCAAAAAGCGCGCCTGGACATGTTCCGGTAGCGGCATTGAAAAAATCATCCCTCCTGCTATGTTGTCCAAAATCGATTTTTGTTAAACAAAGAACGTGAGGCACCCTGATGGCGAAGACAGCTGTGCGTCGCGGCCTCGCCGTGGGCAAGCGGACGAGAACGCTTCCCAAAGCGGCTGCGAAAATGCAGATGCGTCGCCTAGCCAGAATTGATGCCGTCCTGCAGAGGGCGGAAGAATCCGGCCTGCGCGCTGAGAAGAACGGCAGGATTGCGGGACGCGTGAGTGCTGACCTGATTAAGAAGGCTAAGGCTCGAACCGGATTGACGTCTGATACCGAGCTGGTCGAATTTGCGCTGGCAAATGTAGCCTTGGAAGACAATTTCGCCGAGACCTTCAGGAAAACACGGGGAACGGTGGATCCGACGCTGAAGCTCGGATTCTGAATTGGCCGATTTCGACTTCGGTGCGGCCGTCAGATGGTCGCGATTTGACCCCCAGAAAACTTTAAGCCGCCGGCCCGACGAGGAGCTGCCGATCGTCGGTAACCTTGTCGAGGCGGGACAGGAATTGCTGCTGGATACCTGTGTTTACCTCGACGGTTTGCAAGGCCGAACGCCAGAAGCAGTTGCCGACCTCCTCGACGTCAGGCAGGTCAATCATTCCACCGTAGCCATCCAGGAGCTAATGCACACGGTTGGCGCCCTTAAGCCGAAGCACCCAGGCAGCGCCGAAGCTATCAAGCAGATCGGGACCATGATCAAGGATATGCCGCCGCATCGGGTTTTTGCACCAGATCCCGATGTACTGGGCCGAGCCGCACTCCTCTCAGGGATGCTGTGCCGCCTGCAAGGCTACAAGAATGATTCCAGGCTGCGGGCACTTCAGGATTGCGTGCTGTTCCTGCAGGCCCAGAAATTGGGATGTACCGTTCTAACGGGCAACATCAGCGACTTCGATTATTTGCTGCAGCTGATCCCGACAGGCCGGGTCTTGATGTATCGGCCAATCCAAATGTAGCTGCAATGCGCCCCGGAAGGCTGGGCGCGTCCGGCGCGTGGCGGGTGCCATCGAATGGCGCTTCATTGGGCTGGCAGGACGCGATTTTTTTATCGACGTTGTGTCGGGATCGGTCCTACAGTTTCGTCCTTTGACAGAGAAAAGGACGCACCCATGCTCTACGCAATCCTCTGCTATGCCTCCGAAGACGTCGTCTGCTCGTGGAGCAAGGAACAGGACGATGCCGTCATGGAAAAACTCCTCGGCGTGCAGGAAAAATACGCTCAGGCCGGCCGGCTTGGCCCGGTGGCGCGGCTGCTGCCGACGACCGCTGCGACAACCCTGAGAAAGGTCAAGGGCGAAGCGGTCGTCATCGATGGCCCGTTTGCCGAGACGAAGGAACAGTTCCTCGGCTTTTACACGCTCGAATGCGCCGATCTCGACGAGGCAGTCGACTTTGCGCGCGAGCTTTCCGAGGTCAACCCGAGCGGCGGCTCCTACGAAATACGGCCGGTTTCGCTCTTCAATCCCGCCAGGATTCCCGCATGACCGATCTCACCTGGATCAGCACGGCGATCAGCACCGCCCGCCCACAGGCGATGGGCGCGCTGCTGCGCTACTTCCGCGACCTCGATGCGGCGGAAGAAGCTTTCCAGGACGCGTGCCTGCGAGCTCTGAAGAACTGGCCGGCAAACGGCCCGCCGCGCGATCCGGCAGCCTGGCTGATCTTCGTTGGCCGCAACAGCGGCATCGACGCGGTGCGCAAGCGTGCCAAGCAGGCGCCGCTGCCGGAAGAGCACCAGATTTCCGATCTGGAAGATGCCGAGACCGATATCGCCGAACGGCTGGACGGCGCGCACTACCGCGACGACATATTGCGGCTGCTGTTCATCTGCTGTTATCCCGACCTGCCGGCGACGCAGCAGATCGCCGTGGCGTTGCGCATCGTTTCAGGCCTGAGCGTCAAGCAGATCGCCCGCGCCTTTCTCGTCGGTGAAAGCGCTATGGAGCAGCGCATCACCCGTGCCAAGGCGCGCATCGCCGATGCCGGCGTGCCGTTCGAGACGCCCGGCGCGGTCGAGCGCTCCGAACGGCTCGCCGCGGTCGCCGCCATGGTCTACCTGATCTTCAACGAAGGCTATTCGACCAACAGCGGCGAGGCACCGGCCCGCGCGCCGCTCTGCGAAGAGGCGATCCGGCTGGCCCGGCTGCTGCTCAGGCTGTTCCAGACCGAGCCGGAGATCATGGGCCTGACGGCGCTGTTGCTGCTTCAGCATGCGCGAGCGCCGGCGCGTTTCGACGAGAACGGCGAAATCGTGCTGCTCGAAGACCAGGACCGCAGCCTGTGGAGCCGCAAGATGATCGACGAGGGGCTGGCGCTGGTCGACAAAGCGCTGCGCCACCACAAGCCCGGTCCCTACCAGGTGCAAGCGGCGATCGCCGCCCTGCATGCGCGCGCGGAACGGCCCGAGGACACGGACTGGAACGAGATCGAGCTGCTCTACAGCCTGCTCGAGCAGATGCAGCCGTCGCCGGTGGTGACGCTCAATCGCGCCGTCGCGGTCGCCAAGGTGCGCGGGCCGGAAGCCGCGCTTGCCATGATCGAGCCGTTGGAGCAAAGGCTTGCCGGCTATTTTCACTTCTTTGGCCTCAAGGGTGGCCTGCTGATGCAGCTCGGTCGTGGCGAGGAGGCGCGCATCGCCTTCGACCGCGCCATTGCGCTTGCCAACACGGCCGCCGAGGCCGCCCATATCCGCATGCATATCGACCGGCTGATGAAGGAAGGCGCCGTGCGGGGTGCGCAGGCAGCGCGCTGAGACGACTCGCTGGTTCAACGGTCTGGCTTTGGCTTAGACCATGCCGGGGTGGCGATTTTTCCCTGAAACGAGTAATGCCACGCCATGACAGCGCCTGATGTGCCGATCGGCGCAGGGACGGCATGGCACAAGGCTTTGACCGACGCCATATGAGAGCGACGGAATCTGAAGGGAAAGAAAATGACGATTGCGAAGGAAACAGCCGGGCTGCTGGCGAAACTGGGCGTTGCCGAGGCTGCGCTTTCGGGCGGCGATCTCATCGTGCGCAGTCCGGTGACGGGTGAGCAGATCGCCGCGCTGAAGACGATCGCGCCGGCCGCTGCGGCAGAAACCATCGACAGGGCGCACAAAGCCTTCCAGACGTGGCGGCTGGTGCCGGCGCCGAAGCGCGGCGAGTTGGTGCGGCTGCTTGGCGAGGAACTGCGCGCGCATAAGGCCGAGCTTGGCCGGCTGGTGTCGATCGAGGTCGGCAAGATCCCCTCCGAAGGGCTCGGCGAAGTGCAGGAGATGATCGACATCTGCGATTTCGCCGTCGGCCTCTCCCGGCAATTGTACGGCCTGACCATCGCCACCGAGCGGCCCGGCCATCGCATGATGGAAACCTGGCACCCGCTGGGTGTCGTCGGGGTGATTTCGGCCTTCAACTTCCCGGTCGCGGTGTGGTCGTGGAACGCCGCGCTGGCGCTGGTTTGCGGCGACGCGGTGGTGTGGAAGCCGTCGGAAAAGACACCGCTGACGGCGCTCGCCTGCGAGGCGATCTTCAAGCGTGCGGCAGAACGTTTCGGCGATGCTCCGGAAGACTTGATTTCGGTGCTGATCGGCGATCGCGCCGTCGGCGAAATCCTGGTCGATCATCCTGATGTGCCGCTGGTTTCGGCCACCGGCTCGACCCGCATGGGCAGGGATGTCGGTCCGCGGCTGGCGAAGCGCTTTGCCCGCGCCGTGCTGGAGCTCGGCGGCAACAATGCCGGCATCGTGTGCCCGACGGCCGATCTCGACATGGCCCTGCGCGCCATCGCCTTCGGCGCCATGGGCACGGCCGGCCAGCGCTGCACGACGCTGCGGCGCCTGTTCGTGCATGAGAGCATCTATGATGCCCTGATTCCACGCCTGAAGAAGGCCTATGAAAGCGTCTCGGTCGGCAATCCGCTGGAGACATCAGCGCTGGTCGGGCCGTTGATCGACAAGGCAGCCTTCGACAGCATGCAGAATGCGTTGAAGGAAGCCGCCGCTCACGGCGGCAAGGTGACCGGCGGCACGCGGGTCGAGAATGGCCATCCCGGCGCCTATTACGTTCGTCCGGCGCTGGTCGAGATGCCCAAGCAGGTCTCGCCGGTGACGGAAGAGACCTTCGCGCCGATCCTCTACGTGATGAAATACTCGGACTTCGACGCCGTGCTCGACGAGCACAATGCAGTCGGAGCGGGGCTGTCGTCATCGATCTTCACCCGCGACCTGCAGGAATCCGAGCGCTTCCTCGGCGTCGACGGGTCCGACTGCGGTATCGCCAACGTCAACATAGGCACATCGGGGGCCGAGATCGGCGGCGCCTTCGGCGGCGAGAAGGAGACCGGCGGCGGCCGCGAGTCGGGTTCCGATGCCTGGAAGGCTTACATGCGGCGCGCCACCAACACGGTGAACTATTCCAAGGCGCTGCCGCTCGCCCAAGGCGTGTCTTTCGACATCGATTGAGAAAGCCAGGGCTCCTTTCGTGGCGGCACCCATGAGCCCACTTGGCTCTATGGAGCGGTTGATGTGGCCCACCCCATGTCGTTGAAACGTCATCCGTGCCAACCCATATCTGTATTGCGTCGGATGTTTTCCTCCCATTGCGTCCGGCGCGTTCCCCTCTGGAGGTTTTGAACCTTCATGCCTGGCCGGACTTTAACAGTCCGGCCTTTTTTCTTTTTGGCCCTGTGAAGCTGCGCTGCCGCGAGCGAGCTGTAGAACCGCCCGTAGGTCTGATCATCCACGACCGGCAGGACTTGGTGCTGGCAGCGTGGACGGGCGCCCAATCGGCATAACCCAGCCAATGACCGAGAAATGGCCATTCTCGTCACACTCGACAGCGGCTTGGCACTAGGGGTGCGGCAACGGAAGCTGCCATTTTGTCAGGAAATCCACTAGGCTCGGTTGGTTTGCGAGACGGCGAGAGATGCCCGACCTGAAACAGATGCCCGATATGAAGCAAATGAGATTGCTCGGCATCGTGACCGCGACGGCGATCGGCCTCTATGTCTGCTATCTCCTGGCATTGCCTTTTTTGCCCGCACTGACCTGGGCGGTGGTGTTGGCAATCATTCTGTATCCGGCTCATCGACAGGTCGAGGAAAGGCTCAGGAACAAAAACCTGGCTGCACTGATATCGGTGAGCGTCGCGGCGGTGGCGGTCGGCCTGCCGCTCATCTTCGTGGCCCAGCAGCTTGTTCGCGAGACGGTAAACGGCGCCACCTATATGGAGGAGGTTATCCGGGGCTGGAACACAGATGCCTTCATGTCGGGCTATCCCAGGCTTTCGGCGGTTGCCCAGTGGATCGAGAACCAAATCGATCCGGCCGGCACGGTCGCCGCATTCGTTCAATGGCTGACGGCACAAAGCACATCGCTGTTGCGCGGCTCGATCAATCAGGCCGTGATGTTCGTGCTGACATTCTATCTGCTGTTCTATTTTCTGCGGGATCGTGAATCCGCCCTGCGCGGGATCGAGCGTCTTTCGCCCCTGCGTACCGCGGAGACGGCATACACGCTGTCCCGCCTTGCCGAGACGGTACATGCGATCCTGATAGGCACGGTGCTTGTCGCCGCTGTGCAGGGGACGCTGGGCGGCCTGATTTTCTGGTGGCTCGGCCTGCCCACTCCGGTGTTCTGGGGCCTGGCAATGGGACTTCTTGCCATCGTGCCGGTGCTCGGCGCATTCCTGATCTGGGTGCCGGCAGCGATCTATCTCGCGCTGGAGGGGGCTTGGGCGAGCGCGGCGATCCTGACCGTCTGGGGCGGCGTGGTTGTCGCCGGCATCGACAATCTGCTCTATCCGATACTTGTCGGGAACCGGCTGCGGCTCCACACAGTGGTGGCCTTTGTCGGTGCTGTCGGTGGCATCGTCCTGTTCGGAGCATCCGGTCTCGTCCTCGGCCCGGCGGTGATTGCGGTCACCGTCAGCCTCATTGACATCCTCAAGCAACGACTGAGCGACCAGCCCGAGGCGGCACTGACGCCAAAGCGCGACACAAAGCCATCACGTCAGTCGAGAGCCGCGCCTGGTCGTGAATAAGCACCGCTACGCGCCGCCAGTTCGATTCTAGACCTAAAGACGTGGAAGGCCGTATCGCTCGCGAAAGCTGCGCTTACCCCAAAACCTCAGGTCAGGGGAGGTGGTCGCAGTGCTATTCGATCGCAGCGGGTGGGGAGAAAGGCGTCGATCGGGTGGACAGTTTCCCGTTCGTCGTCCCATTATCGATGCCAGGCGTTTGGTGAGTTGTGGAAGCGTGAAGATTGCATGCGTTATCGGCAGCGGGTTGCTCTTTCGTCGAGTATGTCAGCGCCTTTTTGGAGAGCCAAATGCAGGAATTCCTTCTTTTTGTGGTCGTCGGGTTTTTAGCTCAGGCTGTGGACGGCGCTCTCGGCATGGCCTACGGCGTGATTTGCTCGACAACACTGCTGGGGTTCGGCGTGTCTCCTGCGCACGCTTCGGCTTCAGTTCACGCAGCTGAGCTATTTACCACGGCGGCCTCGGGTTCGGCTCACCTCTATCACCGCAATATCGACTGGAAGCTTTTCTGGCGGCTGATGCCGTTTGGCGTGCTCGGCGGCGTTCTCGGCGCTTATGTGCTCACCTCGTTTGAGGGGGCCATCATGAAGCCTTATGTGACCACATATCTTGCGCTCGTCGGTGCTTGGCTCCTGTTCCGTTCCTTCCGACGGATCCCAAGCAAGCCGGTCCCTGCAGCCGCGGTACCTCCGCTTGGACTTGGTGGTGGATTTCTCGATGCCGCAGGGGGTGGCGGATGGGGACCCATCGTGACGACGGGCCTTCTCGGTTTTGGCGGGACGCCCCGCTACGTGATTGGTACGGTCAATGCCACCGAGTTCCTTACCACCTTGTCGGTGTCTCTGACCTTCCTGTTTGCGTTGTTGACGGGCCATTGGGCGGAGGCAGGAGCGCTGGCAGAAAATCTGATCGCCGTTGCCGGCTTGGTCCTTGGCGGGGTGATCGCGGCGCCGATGGCCGGATTTATGGTGAAGTCGATCGCAGAAAAGACGCTTCTCAGGCTCGTTGGCATTCTCATCATACTGCTGGCGGGCTGGCAAACCGCGCAACTCTTCGAACTGGTATGAGCTGAAGACACATCGAAAAAGTTGTCGGCGTCGATTTCCTGGCGGCTGTGCCGGAGACAAAAACTCAATTCCCTAATGGAACGAAGGGGCCCCGTTGTTGTTTGGGTGCCTTGGACAACCGGAGGCCCAAGTCGATGAGAAAATTGGTTGCAACAACAGGGTTGGCGCTGGCGGTCGCGATGCCTGCGGCGGCTCAGGACGCCGCGACGGCGAAAGCCGAATTCGTCAACTTGGCTGGCGAGAAGAATGGAACGGCCACGCTGACCGAGACGGCGCAGGGTGTGCTGATTGAGTTGGAGGTGACGGGACTGCCGGCGGGCGAATTGGTTGCGTTCCATGTCCATGAGACCGGAAAGTGCGATCATCAGACCGGCCATGACTCGGCCGGTGGACACTTCAATCCGACGAACGCCGAACATGGATATCTCACCGGGAAAGGCCCGCACGCGGGCGATATGCCAAATCAGCGGGTCGGCGCCGACGGCGTTTTGCGTGTCCAGGTTTTCAACAGCATGGTCAAGCTGGATGGCGGAGAAACGGCGATACGAGGCAAGGCATTGATGATCCACGGTGGGCAGGACGACTACAAAAGTCAGCCTGCCGGTGATGCCGGAAAACGTCAGGCCTGTGCCGTGATCGAGTGAGAAACCCCAAGGGCGCAGCCGACATATCGTCTGACCGGCGCTACGGCGCGGCGGCCAGGCAGATGGTCGGAGCCTCTGGCATGAGGATAAGCCAGACGGCAAGCTCGTGCGCCTGCAGAGGAACTGACGACGCAGCCATTGCGCCGAAGCTGGCCTTCATTTGCGACTGCCGGATGATTGCATGAACGATACTTCTCCTATGGGTGTGCCTGCCACGGGCCTTGCCCAGTCAGCCATTTCCGCCCGCGGCCTGGTCAAAACCTTCGGCAAGCTGCGCGCCGTCGACGGTATCGACCTCGATGTGCCGCGCGGCATAATTTTCGCTATCCTGGGTCCGAACGGCGCCGGCAAGACAACGCTGATGCGGATGCTTGCGACGCTGTCGCGCCCCGACGCCGGCTCCGCGACCGTGATGGGGCACGATCTCGTGCAGGCCCCGCACGAGGTCCGTGCGGCAATCGCGATGACCGGGCAGTTCGCTTCGCTCGACGAGGACCTGACGGGCCGGGAGAACCTCGTCCTGCTCGCCCGACTCTGGGGTTTTCGGGGTCGCGCCGCAAAAACCCGTGCGGATGACCTGCTCGCGGCTTTCGGCTTGTCCGAAGCGGCGACGAAGCAGGTGAGGGACTATTCGGGTGGCATGCGAAGGCGGCTCGACATAGCTGCCTCGCTGATCGTCACGCCGGGCGTGCTGTTCCTCGATGAGCCGACCACAGGCCTCGATCCGAATGCCCGCAAGGATGTCTGGGGCATGATCCGCGGCCTTGCCGAGGCCGGCGTCACCATCCTGCTCACCACGCAATATCTCGAAGAGGCCGATCAACTCGCGGCACGCATCGCCGTCATCGACCACGGCAGGAAGATTGCCGAGGGTACCAGCCGGCAATTGAAGGCGGCCACCGGCTCCGGGTTTCTCCATGTCGCGCTCGCCGATGATGCGCGGCTGGACCAGGCGGCGGCGATTCTGGAACGCCGGCTGGAGCACCCTGTCCAACGCAGTGCCGAAGGCGCGGAACTCTCCGTCCTTGCCGGCACTGCGAAGGCCGCCAACGAGGCGCTCGCCGATCTGGTCGCTGCCGGCATCGAACTGTCGGATTTCTCCATGGGCCAACCCAGCCTTGAGGAGGTCTTCTTCGCGCTGACGGGTCAGCCGAGCCTGGGTGAAAGCCGGAAGGACGACAAGCCATGATCGACACGACCTCCCTGCAGCGGCTGCAAAGGGTCGCCCGACCGAGGCCCCCATCAGCCCTTTCCAACGCGCTGGTCTTCGGATGGCGCGCGGTGCTGAAATTCAAGCATGTACCGGAGCAGCTGTTCGACCTGGTGATGACGCCAATCATGTTCACGCTGCTGTTCACCTTCGTCTTCGGCGGTGCGCTCGCCGGTTCGCCTGGCGAATACCTGCAGTTCTTCCTACCCGGCATCCTGGTTCAAACCGTGGTGTTCAACGCAGTCTATTCGGGCATGGGATTGTCGACCGACCTCGGCAAGGGCTTGTTCGACCGCTTCCGATCGCTGCCGATCTGGTCGCTGTCTCCGTTCGCTGGTCTGATGGTGGGCGACATCCTGCGTCACTTGATTGCCGCCTCGATCATTCTCACCATCGGACTGATCCTCGGCTACCGGCCGGAGGCGGGCATCCTCGGCGTGCTTGCCGCCTTCGCTATGCTGATCGCCATCGGGTTCGGCATGGGCTGGGTATTCATCGTGCTCGGCCTGCTGATCCGCACGCCAACCACAGTGATGACGCTCGGCTTTACCTTCCTGTTCCCACTCGTCTTCGCCTCCAACATCATGGTCGACCCCGGGACCATGCCGGACTGGCTGCGGGCCTTCGTCGAAGTCAACCCGGTGTCGCTGATGACGACGGCGCTGCGCGGGTTGATGGCTGGCGGGGCGACACTCAGTCAGGTCGTCCTCGCACTGATCGCGCCGGTGGCGCTGACCGCGATCCTGGCGCCGACGACACTATGGCTGTATCTCAGAAGGTGAGAGGCGAAGCGGGAGAGGTATCCCTACGCGACATGCACCGTGCGTTGCCTCGGCTTGATCGCGGTGGCGAGCAGCAGGCCGGCGACGATAAAGGCGGCGCCGGCGAGGTCGTAGTCGTGCAAGCTTTCCCCTAGGAAAAGATAAGCGAGCACGGCGACGAAGACAGTCTGCAGATAGAGCAGCATGCTGGCGCGCCCGGCACCAAGCGTCTCGACACTGCGGTTGTAGAGGTAATACATCAGAGCGCCGCCCGGGCCAGCGACATAGGCGAGTGCCAGGAGGCCGTTCGCATGCAGCGCCGAACGCTCGCCGGAAAACAGCTCCCAGAGATAGAGGGGCAGTGCGACTAGTGCGCCGGCCCCCAGCAGCAGGACCACCGTCGGCAGCAGTTCGATAGCGAATTTGGCGCGACGCAGCAGCACGGTGTAGAGGCCCCAGCAAAACGCGCTGCCGACGATCCACAACTCGCCGGGATTGAACTGGAGCCGCATCAGCGCGGCAAGGTCGCCGCGCGCTACGATCACCACCATCCCGACCAGAGCGAGCAGCCCGCCAAGTGCCTTCCAGACGCCCAGGGGCTCGCCGAGCACGAAGCGGGCAAGCACCATGGTCATGATCGGCGACAGCGCCATGATGATGCCGGCGGTGGTCGCGTCGGTGTAATTGAGGCCCGTGTAGATCATGCCCTGACAGAGGGTCAGCCCGATGGCGCCGATGGCCACTACCTCGATCGCCCGGGACTGGAGCAGCGCGAGCATCGCCCCGTGATGATGATGGACGATAGGCAGCAGGATCGCACAGGCGAGCGCCAGCCGCCAGAAGCAGAGCGCCCAAGGCGGCATCTCGGGGGCAACCCACTTGGCTGCGATGTAGACGCCGGCGGACAGAAGCCAGCAGAGCGTCGCGGTGGAATAGGCGAGCGGAAGCGATGCGTCGGCTGTCGTCTTGGCTACGCCAGGATGGGCTATCGGCATCGATTGCATGCCAGTCTCCTCCCACCGCCGATCTTAGCAAGATTGCTGCGTCTTGCCAAAAGCAACGTCAACTATGTCACCAATCCCTGTGCGGCTTATTCTTTCGCTGCACGTGTCGGCTCGTATTCGAGTGATTTGCGCAACCTGCGGACATTCGAAACTATGATGTCTGACGTGAGCTGCAATGCGCTCCAGCGTCGGCAACCGGCAAATTAGGCCGGGAGCCGCCACATTCGCACACGACCTGTACCACGCAATTCCGTTTCCGCGAGCGGGTCGCAAGCAAAATTTGGCCCAAGTAGTTTGCGAGTTGCATCCGAAATACGGATTTCATCGGGCTCCGCTGACGTTTGAATACGTGCGGCGAGATTAACGGTTTCGCCCCAAAGGTCATAGGCAAACCGCCTTTTGCCTATGACGCCCGCGACGATCGGCCCTGAGTGAATTCCGATTCTCAGTCTTATCGGCTCTCCTGCGAAGCGTTCGCGCTTGACCGCCTTGCGCAGTTCAAGTGCATAGTGCGCAAGGGCTTCTGCATGATCGGATCGCGCGACGGGCAGGCCAGCGACCACCATCACACAATCGCCGATCGTCTTGATCTTTTCGCAGCCGTCTCGTTCCGAGAGCAGATCCGCCGCCTTGAAGAAGTAATTTAAAATCGCCAGCGTTGTCTCGGCTCCGACGCTCCGCGCCCTTTCCGTAAAGCCGACGATGTCGGCAAAAAGCACACTCACCTCAGCATGGTTGTCTGCAATTTGCTCGTCCGCTTTTAGCCGCTCCGCGATCGACGCCGGAAGAATGTTGAGGAGCAGGCTTTCGGCGCGCTGGTATTCACGCGACAATCCCTCCTGGCTCTGCCTCAACGCCTCGTTCGTCAATTGCAGTTTTTCGTTGAGTTGACGCTCCCTCTCTTGCAGGAGCGTCATTTCATAAGCCTTCTGTTGAAGCCGCTGCCTGTTGTCGCGTTCGGCAGTGGCGTCAAGAAAGAGCAGCCATACGCAGGCATTGTCGGCAAAAAGATGAAGGTCCGCGACACGCCCGCTGGGCAGTTCGACCATGGCCATATGATATGGAAGCTCCGGGCAAGGCAGCAAACCTTCCATGAATTCAAGCTGTTCGGCTACCGGCTTGCCAATGCAAAGTGATGAAAGGCCGTAATGTTCAACATCACCGCCCTTTGCAGCGATGCAAAGCTGAGCGTCAATTTGCAGATATGCGACAGAGCGCTCGTTGCAGAAGAAGTCGTAAATCCAGCTTCTGACTTCTCTTGGCAATCCATCCATGGTCTATTTGGCAACCATCGAAGCAAGCTGACGAAACGCATCATCAACATGTTCACCCGAAAGCGCACTTGTCAGATAGATTTGCCACCCAAGCTGCCTCAGTTCGTTAATCTCACTATCCGATATTGCCCACCGATCGGCCAGATCGGATTTGTTGAACAGCAATACGAACGGCATAGCGCCGAATTCGGCCTCGGCCCGCTCGCGCAGCGTGAGCGCCACGGCAAGAGTAGCGGCACGGGTTCCATCGACGACAAGCACGAGCCCGCTCGCGCCCCGCACATAGCTGACGCGGAACGAGCCGATATCGTCTTCGCCGGCCAAATCCCACAAAATCAGATCCACGGTCTTGTCCGGCAGTACAACACTCTTCTTATCGATTTTCACTCCCACCGTGGTCAAGTAGGTTTCTGAAAAGATGCTTTGCACAAACCTGCGAACCAGACTCGTCTTTCCGACAGCGAACCCGCCCAACATGCAGATCTTCTTTTGCAATGTCCTGGGCTCCGCCCTAGTGGAAGGTTACCGTAACCGAAACTCTGCGATTGGCGGAGCTCCCGGTTCGGCTATCTTCAGTCTCCGCTGGCTCAAAGGTGCCCGCGCCGCGAACCAAGAGCAATTCCGGATCGACGCCGCGCTTCTTGAGAAGCGCACGAACTGTCTCCGCGCGGGCGGCGCTGATCGACACGTTGGCCGTCTCACGGCCCGTGGCGTCCGAGTGGCCGGTCAACATGAACTGTGCCGTTACGCCTGCCTCGCGGGCATCCTTGGCCAATTCCGTCAGCTGATTCGCCAATTTGTCGAGAACCGGCAATTGCGCGGGTCCCGGTACAGCCTTGCCGGAATCGAAGAAAATGTCGACCGCTTGAATAGCGTCCCTCGAATGCGTGAGTTCCTGAGGGGTCAACTCAAGCAGCTTGGAGATGTCTAGAGAGAGTCCGTCCGCGGACAGTTGTTGGGAGGCAACCCGCGCCCGGTTTATCCAGGCGGCAGGAGCCTCACCCATGGCAACGATGCGATCCTGGATGATCGTAAGCCGAACCGATTTGGGCGGAGCAAGCGACGCCACCAGCCGCTTCAGCACGAATTTCGGATCAAGGCTCTGATAGAATTGCCACTGCGAATGAACGCGGGCGGGATCAACCCCTGTTCCGGACAGCAGAGCCTGCGGGTCGGCGGCCTGCGGGTCTCTCAGGCCGGAGATATAGAAATGCCCGCCACTCGCCCTTTGTTGGGCGACGATGATTCCCGGTTGGGCCTCAAGTCGCGACACATAAGTCTGCCAGTGCTCCGCCGCGCGTGCTGCGGGGCTCACATCACGAACTTTCGAGATGTCGAATACCGGTCCGCCTGCCTCAAGCTGTCGGGCCGCTACGCGTGCCCGATCCAACCAAGTGTCGGGAGCCTCACCCTCGGCAACGATGCGATCCTCGACGATCGAAAGCCGAACCGATTTGGGCGGGGTCAGCGACGCGGTTAGCCGCTTCAGCACGAACTCCGGATCAAGGCTCTGATAGAATTGCCAGTGTGAATGAACGCGGGCGGGATCGACCTGCGTTCCGGACAACAGCGACTGCGGGTCGGCGGCAAGCGGGTCTCTCAGGCCGGAAATATAGAATTGGCCATCGCGCACTTTTTGTTCGGCAATGATGATGCCCGGCTGGGTACTCAGCCGCGACACATAGGCCTGCCAGTGCTCCGCCGCGCGTGCTTCGGGGCTCACATCACGCACCCTGGAGATATCGAATACCGGTCCACCTGCCGAAAGTTGTCGGGCCGCTGCGCGTGCCCGATCTATCCAGGTGTCGGGAGCCTCACCCTCGGCAACGATGCGATCCTCGACGATCGAAAGCCGAACCGATTTTGGCGGAGCCAGCGACGCGGTTAGCCGCTTGAGCACGAACTCCGGCTCAAGGCTCTGATAGAATTGCCACTGCGAATGAACGCGGGCGGGATCAACCCCTGTTCCGGACAGCAGAGCCTGCGGGTCGGCGGCCTGCGGGTCTCTCAGGCCGGAGATATAGAAATGCCCGCCACTCGCCCTTTGTTGGGCGACGATGATTCCCGGTTGGGCCTCAAGTCGCGACACATAAGTCTGCCAGTGCTCCGCCGCGCGTGCTGCGGGGCTCACATCACGAACTTTCGAGATGTCGAATACCGGTCCGCCTGCCTCAAGCTGTCGGGCCGCTACGCGTGCCCGATCCAACCAAGTGTCGGGAGCCTCACCCTCGGCAACGATGCGATCCTCGACGATCGAAAGCCGAACCGATTTGGGCGGGGTCAGCGACGCGGTTAGCCGCTTCAGCACGAACTCCGGATGAAGGCTCTGATAGAATTGCCAGTGTGAATGAACGCGGGCGGGATCGACCTGCGTTCCGGACAACAGCGACTGCGGGTCGGCGGCAAGCGGGTCTCTCAGGCCGGAAATATAGAATTGGCCATCGCGCACCTTTTGTTCGGCAACGATGATGCCCGGCTGGGTACTCAGCCGCGACACATAGGCCTGCCAGCGTTGCCCGGATTGCCAGGAAAGAAAGAACCAAACGCCTGCCGGAATCAAAACCAGCAGGACTGCAGCCACCACCAGCCACGGAAATCCCTGGCTTGAGTCCTCCTGCTTCAGTTCAACGCAGGAATGCAACTGCGTCTCTATGCCGACCAACTGCGAACTGTCGCCGTCAAACTGCTCCAAAGCCTGTGAGTATTCATCATGGATGCGAAACAACACATCGCGAACGATTTCATGTAATTCCTCTGGCGGATTTCCCCGGATCACCGCGACCAAGGTCGCAAACGGTCCAACTTCCGACCAGAGACGAAGCTCCCCGAAACGGATAGTGTCCAGGCCGCTCTGTTCTTTTTCGTTAAATGAGTCTTTCACAAAATCTTGAATTGCACTAAGCATCGAAGAAATGAGTTGAGGATCTTCGCTCGTTGCGTTATCGGCAGCTACATGCGTTATCAAAAGCCCGGAATTGCGGTTGATGAGAAAGACGTGCTCTACACGATAGACAAGAGAATGCTTAAGAACAACTTCTGAGAAGCTTGCACCTGTTCTCCAAGCTTCAAATCTCCACTTGAGCCCATGCCAAGTAAATATATGTCTTAAAGTTTCATTCAGCGACTGAAAGGTCTGATCGATCTTTTCCCCGATCGACTTACGAATTGCCGGCAGAAACACCGGGTACAATATATCCGTAAGCGTACGCGGGCTCCTCTGGATGGACCGTTGCACGGCCCTCTCGACAGCCGGCGCAAGGGCCTCGCCGAGTTGCGCATGAGGCGCACGTGCGGCTGCACCGGGGAGAACACCCCCCACTGCAGCCGCAAGCTGCTCAGGCTCGTCGAGCAGGTGCGTAACTCGTGAAAGCTCCGAAATTTCGCGGCCGACCAGCAACTGGCGCAGTGTTTCCATGCGAGGATCGGCGGTTGGAACACTGTCGAGACGCGCACGATAGTCCGGGTCGACGTTCCGGGCAATTTCGACCAAAAGATTAGCCAGAGCCTCGCGATCAATCTCTGTATCGTTCGAAGCTGCTCTTTGAGGAAGGCTGATTGGGTCGACGGTCGACGTCAAGTTCCGATCAACTCACTTTCCAGCTACGTTCCGAGTTGTGCTTGTTGCCGACGGGATCCTGATTTAGACATTTTGCAACCTCGACAAACAGGCCAGCCAAAAGATTTCGGTCGGTCTTGACGTTGCTGAGATCGGAAAACATTTTCTCAATCAGCATCTGAATGCTTTCATTCTTTTGCTTGATTTCCTCACGCAGCAATTGATCGCTTCGATTTATCCGGTCCGCGACATCGCGCTCGAGCTCGCTCAATTGATCCGACAACGCGCGCACCTGCTTTTCAAGCGCCTGATTTTGCTCGCGAAGATTCCGGTCAATCTCCTTGTCGGCCTCGGCTCGTGCATCTTTTTCGTTCCGCAATTGCGCCGCGAGCGATTCGACCTGCTTCTTTGCATTTGACTCGTACATTTCAAGATTGCGCTTGGCCTCGGATTCGACATCCTTGAAGCGCTGCAAGAACCGTTCTTCAAGCTTGGAAAAACGGCGGTCGTAGTCCTGCATCTGGTTGCCGAACAGCAGATCACGTATCTTGTCGACACCTACAGCGTCGCCGGGGACCCCGCTCTCGCGAGCCTGGACCCCCATGAAACCCAGCCCGTTTCCATCTGCATTGCTTATCAGTTTTTCGTCCGCTTTACTTGCTGAAGAAGCGGTATTCGAAGATTCCTTAGCCATCCTTATGCCCCTTCATTTGAACACCTGCCACAGTGCAAAACCCAAAAACACCCAAGCATGTCAGCAAAATACCCGGCTCGCAAGCCGGAATCTTCTTGACTTATCCCAATTCGTGCGTCCCTTTTACATCTCTTGGACTAGCAGCAAATGTACGAGTTCCGATTGGTGCCGCTGTGGCATCCTTTGTGATAGCAGCCACAACCGGCTAATCTAATCGACCATTGGACGCAATCTTACTATCGAAATGAGTAATACAATGTCAGGCTATAGTTACTGGAGCGCAACTAAGTAGCGCAGATTCATTAGAAGTATCTAAATTAGCTGGCCAAGCGGTGCGCATACTGTCTCGCACCCGGCTGTATACTGCGACGATCAGCTTCCGATGCGGGCCCAATGGTAGAAAGAAGGTCTTCTTCCGCACGGAGAATGGCTGTTCGAGAAAGCACCTCGGAATCGAGGCGTTTTGGGCCGATAGGAGGGGAGCAATAGCCCCAATAACTGCAGTCATCCACACCAAAGCTTCAGTGGGCTTGCACTGCGCCCCCGATTGCAAAAGACGTCAGTTTGCCGTAGCGATTGCACTCACACGGTGCCAGGGACCGCAGCTTGGGGTCATGGCGCCGACTCCGGGGATCGACACGAATATGCGGCATGCTTGGTTGACGGGCATCTGCGACAGCTGGCGCCCAAGCTCGACGGCACGGATGCGAATGCTGCGCCAGGCTTCCAACATCGGTAGCGCGACAGGAGCAAGCTCGCTCTGCAGCCAAATGGCGGCGTCGCGGCGGCTCGGAAGAGTTCGCAGGAGACTGGTTGGACGCAGCGTCGCTGAGGACCGTTCCCTTCGGCAGGAATTCGCCGGCTGTGTTTCGGGACCCTGGTTCTACCTTTCGAACCAGGCGCGGGTAAGACGGCGTGGCGGATAATCCCTTGGTTTCAATCGTGGTTCCTGCGCACAACGCGGAGGTAACGCTGGCGCGCGCACTCGATTGCCTTCTCGATCAGGAAATAGTGGATTGGGAGGCGATCGTCGTCGACGACGCCTCCACGGACGCCACCGCCGCGATTGTCGCCGGCTATGTGGAGCACGATGCCCGGTTTCGGACGTTGAGCTCTTCTGCGTATAGCGCCGCCGGCGCGCGCAATAGTGGGCTTTCGACAGCGCGCGGCCGCTGGCTCATGTTTTTGGATGCGGACGATTGGGTGGACGCCAGCTTCCTTGCGAAAATGCTGGCCCTACTTGAAGCCGCGCCCGATGCGGTCGCCGCCTATTGCGGTTCCCGGCGGGTGATGCCCGATGGCGACCTCACCCCGCCGAGCATCCCGACGGAGGTTGCGATCCAGCCCTTCGAAACATTCGCCCGCCGGTGTGCCATCCGCACTCACGCGCTGCTCGTCGACCGCAAGACAATTGTCGAGTTGGGCGGCTTCGATGTTTCGCTGCGCACCTGCGAGGACTGGGATCTGTGGCAGCGCCTGTCACGTCTAGGCAAACGTTGGGTGATGGTCGACGAGCCGCTCGCTTTCTGTCGGACCAGCCCCAACTCGCTCACCCGCAATTCGACGCAGATGCTGGCCGATGCGGAAATCGTGATCGCCCGCGGCTTTTCTCCTGATCCCAGGGTCAAACAGCCAGCATCGGCTCACGTCAATGGAGCGATCGAGGCGAACGGCGGCACCGCTTCCGAAGCACTCGCGTGGTTCGCATTGTGGAACGCGGCGTCGGATTGCGGCCGCGGGCGCCGCTCGATCAGCCCGCAGACGCTGCGCGCGCTCCCGGCAGGACGTAAGTGGGCGCGTGAGATCGCCAAAGTGGTCCTCGATGGCCTTATGGTAGGAAGCCTATCGGCGCCAGCGCAAATGGCTGCCAGGTGGGACAGGTTCGGCGGCTCCCTCACCTTGTTGATCACCGAACTCGGCAAGGTCTGGGGCGATCCCGTCGCGGGTCGCCGCGTCCAATATCACCTCGAGGAAGTGCTCCTCGACCTCGACGATCTTGCCGCGCCGCGCAGGCTGGCCCGGACGCTTGGAATTCGCGTCGATATTCGAAATCCGACCTCGATCGAACTTCCCGAAGGAATCGATCGAATTTATGCCTATCTGATGCTGGATGGCCAGATCGAGGCTGTAGTGCAGTTCGGCGTACTCGGGACGGTGACAAGGGATCATTGGATTGAATTGATCCAGAATGTCGTGGCTTCTGAGCGGCTTGTAGACAGTGCGGCAAGGTTTGCGGGACGATCACCTGTACCGGAACAGCCCGTCGGCGCCGACATGTCAAACACGCTCGCAGCCGAGGCCTTGTCAGCAACAGCAGAGCGCGGATCTGATCCGGACAGCCACTTTGGCAAACTCGCGCAATTGGGCGCGCAAGCGCGGGAGCTGGTTCGGTCGAGCGCCGAACCTGCGGCGCCTCCTGCGGCGCCGCGCCGCGCACGGCCCAGGCACGACAAGGATCGCACGTCGTTCTGGAATGGGTATTTCGCGACCGAGGATCCCTGGAACTACGGTTCGTCCTATGAGCAGGAAAAATATGAGCGTCAGCTCGAAATTCTGCCGACCGGTCCGATCGGACGGGCGCTTGAGCTGGCCTGCGCGGAGGGGCACTTCACGCGGCAGCTGGCGCCGCGAGTCGGCCATTTGACCGCAACCGACATCTCCGCCGTAGCCATCGGGCGAGCGCGCGCGCGATGCAGCTATCAGCCGAATGTTGAGTTCGGCGTACTGGATTTCTGCGCGGACACGCTGCCTGGTGAGATGGACCTGATCGTCTGTTCGGAAGTGCTCTACTATCTGGATGATCTCGCCGAGTTGCGGCGCATCGCCAAAAAAATCGTTGAGGCGTTGGCGCCTGGCGGCAGTTTCATCAACGCACACGCATTCGTGTTACGTGACAATGTTGAAAGGACCGGCTTCGACTGGAACACATTCGGTGCACAAGCGATCTCAGAAACTCTGGCAGCGACCGAAGGCCTCGTCCTCGATCAATCGATCCAGACCGAACTCTATCGCATAGACCGCTTCCGCCGCCAGTCACCGGACGACCTCGCGACGGAACCGACAATCGATTACGTCCCAATTCGCGCACGCCTCGAAATCGGGGTCGCGCGAAATATCGTCTGGGGCGGGGCGCGGGCCCTGCGCCGCGACGTTGCGCGTAGCGAGCGGCGGCAGCGTATCCCTGTCCTCATGTATCACAGCGTTTCCGATGCAGGCCCGGCCGCGCTCGCCCGTTTTCGGCTCACGCCCGCCGCATTCCACAGCCAGATGGCATGGCTGCGCGCCAATGGCTTTCACGCGATTGGGTCCGAACAGCTGGAATGCTCCATCGCCAACCGTCAACCTTTCGTTGGCCGCTCAGTGCTCATCACCTTCGATGACGGCTTCCAGAACTTTGCCGACCATGCCTGGCCGATCTTGCGCGCGAACGACCTGACCGCGGAAGTGTTCCTGGTGACGGACCTGGTAGGTGAAAATGCACAGTGGGATGCCTACAGCGGTCCGCCGACGCCGCTTATGGACGCCGGGACGGTGCGACGCCTCGCCGCCGAAGGTGCGTTCTTCGGAAGCCATTTGGCGACGCATCGCGCGATCGATGGTCTGTCGAGCTCTGACTTGGCCGCCGAGCTCCTGCGCTCTCGTATGTTCATCGAGCGGTGGACCGGTCGGCCAACCTGCGCGTTCGCGGCACCCTTTTCTGTCACTGACCGACGGCTTGGCCGCTTGGCCAAGGAGTGCGGCTATCGGATCGGCTTCGGCGGCAGACACGGGACGGCGGGCCTCGATTGCGATCCCATCGACCTTCCGCGTATCGAGATTCGCGGGGATCGCTCACACGATGACTTTGTTGCCAAGATCGAGGCCGTGCTCGAAGAGCGGTGAATTTGTCAGTGTCCCGCCCGTTTACTTCGTTCGCAAGTCTATTGGACGACTTGGGACACCGCTGACATCACCTCCTGCGGGTTTGGCGCCCCGAACATGTATCGCCCACCCTCTGGAACCTCCGTGAAGCTCCAGCGGACGATCCCCTGCCGGTCCAGCAGGAACTGACCGGCCAGTTGTCCGTGTCCCACTGCCATCATCTGCTCGTCGGCTTCGGTCATTTCGTAATGGTCCCTCTTGCCCAGGATCTCGCCGGCCGCAATAGGATCCATTGGACTGGGCAACTCGCCTGGTATGTCGACCCGCATATCCTTTACCGCTGCCATCGAGACCTTGTACGGCCAGTTCGTCTCGTTTTCGGTGAATTCGAGATTGGGCAGTCCAAAAGCACGATGTGAAGCGCGTTCAGGGTCGGAGGCGGCAAGCAGATTCGGTATCGGGTGGTAACGGAAATAGAGACGCGCCCGTTCAATCGGCGTGTTGACCACCGTCAGGCTCTCCACGCCCTTTTCGCGCAGCTCCGGATCAAGCCGCGCCTGGGCGGCGATATGGCGCCGGCAAAACGCACAATGCAGACCCCGAAACAGGCCGACCAGCACCGGTTTTTGTCCGCGAAAGTCGTCAAGCGCGATCTTGCCTTCCCGGGTAATGGCGTCGAGTACCACGTTGGGCGCACGGTCGCCCGGTTGAAGCGGTACCAACTCACTACGCGCGGACATTTCCACCTCCAACCCGGCTAATCGAGAAAAGGCAGCACCACAAGCGCTTCCGGGTCGAGCCCGTGCTGGGCGCATACACCCTGCGCCAGGGAAAAATAGCGTTCGGCCTCGACCAGATTGTCGAGGTCGAGATTAAGCGTTGCGAGACCATCATAGCACGGAAACAGCAGCTGGGGCTCGCCCGTTTCGCGGGCTACGTCCAATGCTTCGTGGAACAAGCCAACCGCCAGTTCCGGACGGCCGTGGCACTGGTGGATCTGCGCAAGCACGATCAACGGCACCGGCAGGTGCTCGCGCTGGTCGAGCGCCCGGTCGATCTCGATGGCCTTCTCGGCAGCAGGCACGCCCTCCGTTGGACAGCGATCCGTGAAAGTACAACAAGCGACCGCCAGATTGGCTAGGAGGCGCGCCTGGAAACCCAAGTCGCCAATACGGCGCGCCAGTTCAAGACCGCGCCGACAGACCTCCATCGCCCGTGCCGGATCGATGGTCGTGTAAAGCACGCCGAGATTGGTGTAGCCGCGGCAGGCCGCGCCCAGGAGACCGGCGGCTTCAGCCAATTCAATGCTATGCTCAACCTGACGCACGGCCTCACGGTTTCGCCCAAGGCGAGCCAATGCAACAGCCTTGGTATTAAGTGCCTCGGCGGTCACAAGAGTGGCATCACACCCTGCCTCGGAGACATGCTCCGTTGTCAGGGATCGAACGCAATCCAGCGCCGCATCTGCCCATTTTGCCGCGAGAGCGTGATCTCCGCTGCGGAACGCCTGTCGGCCACGCTCTTGCCAGAGATGCGCCTGCTCGATCGGGGCATCCGCTCCATCGAGGAGCGCTGCCGCTTCAGCATAACGGTATTCTGCGTTGTCCCGCTTGCCGACGTCCCAGAGCAGCCGACCGATCTTACGCAAAACTCGCGCCGACGCGACATGATCGGCTGACTCGCGGTATGCCTGCAACACCGTTTCGTAGTGGAGGTGCGCGATCTCGCGGCGGCCTGCCGGGCCGCTCAAATCGGCGATGCGCTCTGCAATTGCCAGTTTAAGCGGTGTTTGCCCGGTCGTGCCCAATGCAGTCAGTGCTCGCTCGTAGAAACGAAGGGCGTCGTCGTTGGCGTATATCATGCGAGCGCGATCGCCCGCCGCCTGCAGGTAATGCGCGCCCCTCTCCCGCTCGGCACTATGGGCGAAATGATGACCGAGCACGGTCAAATCCTCGAGCCGTTCCGGCTTGTCGCCGCACAGTTGCTCCAAGGCAGCCCCGACCCGCCCGTGGATGTCAGTCCGGCGCTGCAGGAGCATATTCTGGTAGATCACGTCCTGCAGCAATGTTTGCGTAAAGCGGTAGCTTTGCGACGAGACCGAGCCTGATCCGGCAACTTCCTCGATGATTTCCGCATCGCAAAGCAGTTCGCAGCCGGCTTCCAGCCGGCCGGGATCGGATGTCACGGCTTTCAGAAGCGTCGCATCGAATCGCGGGCCGATTACCGCGGCTTCCTGGGCCAAACGGCGCACCTCCTGGGGCAGCCGGTCGACGCGAGCAAGCAACATTGCCTGGATAGTGGCGGGAATGTCGGTTGCGACTTCGCCTGCCGCAGTCCGCCATCGCTGGCCCTCGCGCATCAGTACACCGCGATCGATAAGGCCGCGGACGATTTCCTCCACAAAAAGCGGGTTGCCGCCGGCGCGCTCGAGGATCTGGTCGAGAAGCCCTCCTGCGGAGTTTACCCAGCTCTCGCCGAAAAGGGCCGCCAGCAGGCTGCGTCCGTCATCATTGTCGAGCGGCGAAAGCCTGAGCGCTGTGTTACTGACCCGACTTGAGTCGAGCTGGCCATTGTCCGGCGCCGGACGATGCGTGACCAGCAACATCAAGCGCGTGCGTTCCAACCTGTCCATCACGAAACGCAGTGCCTCGAGTGACACGGCGTCGGCCCAGTGAAGGTCTTCGACGACAATCAGCAGCGGCGACAACGCAAGCCGCCGTTCGACGATTGTGCGGACTGCGTAGAGAATTTGCCGCCGCAGCTGCTCGGGCTCGACGTGCTGCAAGGTGTCATCGGGATCGCCAAGGCCGAGCACATGGTAGAGCAAAGGCATCAGCCGCTTCGACTCCTCGCCCTGCAGGCCGAGGTCGGCAAGCAAGCCTGCGAGCTTCCCCCGCACTTCGTCCCCACTGTCGTTTTGCATCATGCCGGCAGCGCTGCGTACCACTGCGCCCAAGGCGCCAAATGATTGTTCGCCCAGCGGCGAGCACGTGGCCAGCCTCACGGCGACGTTGCGGAAACGATCTTCGTCGCCGACGCGGGCGACGAACTCCTTCACCAGCCGCGATTTCCCGATACCGGCTTCTCCGACGAGGCGGACAAGTTGGGCCGAGCCGCCGCACGCCTGGTCAAGGCTCGCCATCATTCTATTGAGCTCCGCACCACGACCTATCATCGGCGCACTGAGGCCGAGCGCCTCGAGCCCACGCGCTGGGCGAGGCGTCGCAAGCGGTGCATGCAGTCGATGGACGAGCACACTGCCAGCCTTGCCGCGAAACACGACATCACCCAACGACTCGTAAGAAAAGGCATGCCGGGTCAGCCGGTGAGTGAGCTCGCCTACCAGCACCTCACCCGGTGCGGCCAGCGATTGCAGGCGTTGCGCCGTATTCACTGTGTCGCCGGTCACCGAATAGGATTTGGCGGTGCCGATGCCCAATCCGCCGGTAACGACTGGACCAGTGTTTATGCCGATATGGAGTAACAGAGGCGAGCCGGAGTGGGGGGTGCTGTCGCCGAGCCGCGCCGTCCGGGCGATCATGTCGAGAGCGGCGCGAAGCGCACGTTCCGGATCGTCCTCATGTGCGACCGGCGCACCGAACAAAGCGAGCAGTGCATCGCCGATGAATTTGTCGACGAAACCACCAAAGTTTCGCACGGCCGCCGTCAATTCCTTGAACAGCTGGTTCTGCAGCGCTTGCATGACCTCGGGGTCGAGCTCCTCGCTGAGTGTCGTGAAGCCGCAAAGGTCGGCGAACAGGACCGTTACCGTCCGGCGATCGGCGTCAGAGACGGGATGAAGCCCATCTTCGCTGTCGATGTTCGGAAGCAGCGACGGAGTTCGAGAAGTGGTCCGGCTTGGCGTCTGAGCAGGCCGTTCGCCGGCTTTTGCGGGCGCACCGAGGCTGGCCCCACATTTCGGACAGAACTCGAAATCAGGTGCGCAGGGGTAGCCGCAACCGGCGCATGGCACGGGCTGGCGTCTGCCACACCTCGGACAGAAAGCATAACCGCCTTCAACCTCGAAACCGCAGCCCGAGCAGTCCATCGAACAAGACCTCAACAGAGGCCGTGATGGCTTGATCTCGCCACGCACGTCACGGCCAAGCTATCACAAGGATGCACCGATAGCCGTCGACCGGCAAGCGGCAGCGCAAATGGCATCGAGTGATCCGTATGGGTCCGGTGGCAGAGCGCCGCCGATCGAGGCGGCTGCCGTCGTCGAAATCCCGAAAGGCATCAGCGTCAAGGAGGCGGCGGGATCAGACGCCAGAGGCTCACCGATAGATCGCCGTCGCTTGGGGTTGCGCACCAGAAAATCAATCTGAAGTAGGCTCATCTAGCCTTGATCACTGCCTGGCCGATCTTGCGCCATCGGGCGTTTTCGCGAACCAGCTTCAGGTCGTCGGTCGCCTCGGCAAACGTCCGCAAACGGTATTGCCGGAGCAGGGCCGGGAAGAGCGCCCCTTCCGGCAGGCCGGCAAGCTGCTCGCGGACCGAGATCTTTTCGTCGATGACCCGCATGCCCCAGGCATTTTCCCGAACCTGCAGCTCCGCAGCCAGATCGCGCTCTTCCGGCGCGTTTTCATCTAGTGCAGCCAGCAGGATCGAGTGGAAAAGCGCTACATACCCAATCTGCCTCAGGCCGCCCACAACCCGCACGCGAGGCAATATGGCAAGGACGAGGAACATCAGGAACAAGTTCGGCAGCAGCACGCCGTCCAGCAGCGCCTGCCTGAGATGCGGCCGCTCGAACCGGATGGAAAGACCATGCGGCCTGCCAGGCTCGATCAGGTGCCCGTTCTCGAGGACGAGCTTGCGCACGCGCTCCTCGCGGACGCCCCAGAAAAAGGCCGTGGCATTGGGCAGGAATCTGCCAAACGGGCTCGATGCGGCTGCTTGTAAAGCACGTTCGAGACGCTGACGCCTTGCGGGCTCAATGAGCAGCCTGGAAAGAAGGCTGCCGTCATATTCCAGATGCCGCGCCATGGCAGCCGCGGCGAGCCGATCATCGATGAAAACCGGCAGGGTCGCGCCGGAACGATCCCAATCGGCGACCAGATCCTCGTTGAGGGCTATCAGCGCATCGGCGGCTGTTCCAAACACCTTGTCCTGGCTGGCAAGCAGTGTGCCAAGCCAGCGGCTGGCATCCGTTTTGTCGCCCACCGCTTCGAGCGCGCGCTTGTTGAGGGTGACGGGACCGGCCACGCAGGCGCTTTTGCGGCACAGCTTGTGGCGCCCCATGCCAAACAGGTTGACCTTGTCGTCACCGACATCGAGCCATCCCGGCCCCTCCCGGCCAATTGTCTCCATGGTCATCGTCGTTCCCATGAAGCCGAAGAAGGCCGACAGCCCGTTTTCGACCGCGCCGAGCCAGGCAAGCAGGAGGGTATCGAAGGTGATCCGGTCCATCAGAAGCAGACAGTGCAGGCCGGACTGAATCACCGGTCTGAACTCGAACTCGTCGAGGACCTTGCAGATCTGTTCAGGCTGCATGATCACACCAAGGCGCTGATGCAGGACTTCGCGCAGGATCGAGCGGGCAGCGATCGCCGGGCCCGATGCAGGCCTTGCCACTGGCCGCCACAGATGGCGGGCGTAATCGGAAACCGGTGCATTCCAGTTCTGTTCGATGTCGCGCACGACTTCCGGGCAGAGCAGCGACAGCACTGCCAGAGTCTCCGCCGGAGGCGTAGGGGATGGGTCAAAGACGGCGGTCATTGGTCCCGTCTAGCCGCTTGCCGTGCAAACGCCAAGCGAGACCAGACTTGCGAGACCAGACTTGCTGGATGCGACCGGCCCAGACTGGGCGGATTCAAGCGGTCGTCGCAACACCTAAACGAAGGAGGTTGCGATGGGCATCCAAAAGCGACGATCACACCGTTCTGGACGAGCGCCGTTGCCGTCACCGGGACGTCCGCCAGTGGCGGAGAGATCTGAACTCCAGCGATTCTGGTTGGGGATCGCGCAAGGAATGACAAGCGAAGATGCTGCGCTGGCTGCTGGTATGTCGCAGCCTGTTGGAACCAGATTGTTCCGACAGGCGGGTGGCATGGCACCAGCGATGTTCAGATCTTCGAGCAAGCCGCCGTCCGGGCGGTACCTCTCGTTTGTGGAACGTGAGGAGATCGCACTACTTCGCGTTCAAGGCCTTTCGAGACGCGAGATCGGTCGCCAACTTGGCCGATCCGCCTCAACCATCTCCCGCGAGCTACGACGCAATGCCGCGACGCGCAGCGGTGGCCTGGAGTATCGTGCATCGACAGCCCAATGGCATGCCGAGCGATCGGCCCGTCGACCCAAACCGACCAAGCTTGCGCTCAACACGACCTTGCGCACTTATGTTGAGCAGAGACTGGCCGGCGTCGTCATGACTCCGAGCGGCGCTCCCGTTCCGGGTCCCGCCGTTTCGTGGAAGGGCCGCCGGCATGGCCCGCGAAAGAATCGGCGGTGGGCCACGGCCTGGAGCCCGGAACAGATTGCCCGACGCTTGCCGATCGACTTCCCGGACGACGAGACGATGCGCATCAGCCACGAAGCCATCTATCAGGCCCTTTTTGTTCAGGGCCGGGGAGCGCTACGCCGCGAACTGTCGGCCTGCTTGAGAACGGGGCGCGTGTTGCGGGTCCCCAGGGCGCGCGTACGCGGGCGAGGCAAGAGCTTTGTCTCGCCGGAGATCATGATCAGTCAACGCCCCGCCGAAGCGGTCGATCGCGCGGTGCCGGGTCACTGGGAGGGAGACCTCATCCTTGGTCTTGGCAGCTCGGCGATCGGCACGCTGGTTGAGCGTACGACGCGCTTCACGATGTTGCTGCATCTTCCCCGACTTGCGGGGCATGGCGAAGCTCCGCGCATGAAGAATGGCCCTGCTCTCGCGGGACACGGAGCTGAAGCCGTGCGTGACGCGATTACGCGCACCATCATCACCTTGCCCGAAGAGTTGCGGCGTTCGCTGACCTGGGATCAGGGAGCCGAAATGGCTCAGCATGATCGTCTCAAGATCGACGCGGGTGTCCAAGTCTACTTCTGCGATCCGCAAAGCCCATGGCAGCGTGGCACCAACGAGAACACCAATGGACTGCTGCGTCAGTACTTCCCGAAAGGCACCGACCTGAGCGTCCACAGCGCCGACGAGATCGCCGCCGTGGCCGTGGCCCTCAATGCCCGACCGAGAAAAACTCTGGGATGGAAAACACCCGCAGAAGCGCTTGACGAGTTGCTGTCGCGAGTGAACACAATCGGTGTTGCGACGACCGCTTGAATCCGCCCTGTCAACTCTGATCAAAATGGTGTGAGCGAATTTGACCGTATCCAGCTGAGTTCTCCATGAGCAATCGCCTGTTCGCCACTCGGCACGATTGTTAGATTGGCTAAACAGTTAAGGCAAAACAGCGGATCTCAGAACCGCAGCCGGGCCATGCTCAGGAGGTCATGGTACTGGCCGTCGGTAAAACCGGCCTTCACATGCCGGCCTTCGACCTTGAAGCCATGTCTTGTGTAGAGACGGATTGCCGGTTCGTTGTCGGCATAGACGGTCAATTCGACCCGCTTCAGGGCGCGCCAGTTGTCGGCCACGTCAAGCAGCGCGCCGAGTATGGCAGAGCCGATACCCTTGCCGACAAAGGCATCGTCAAGGCCGATATTGATCTCGCCGATATGCGAGCGGCGCGGCGAACCCTGCACGACCAGGCTGCCATGGCCGACGACCTTGCCGTCCAACTCGGCAACGATCCAGGTGGTTTCCTGGCCGGACTTGGCGATGCGCCGCTCCACCTGCTCCACCATCTCGAAGGGCATCCTGAGCGTGCCCCAGCGGAAGCCCGGCATGTTGAAGATAACGCAAAGCGCCTCCGCATCGCTTAGCCGGACGGGCCGGAGCAGCGGCTGGATTTTCTCGGAGGATGGCGAGGTCGTGCTGGTCATGGCTTTCCCGGCGAAGGCAATCGGCCCGGCACGATGCACCGGACGTCACCTGAAAATCCAGCCGTCTCCGCAACCTATGCCGATTGCAAGCGAAAATACCGGGAGGCGGCGTAGAGTTTGCAGACGCCGCTGATGCCGATCCAGCCGAAAAGGGCGAGCCAGCACAATGTCCCGGTCGCCGTCCAGTCGATCCGGTGCACTGCAGCGTCGGTGATAACGAGGCCAAGGACGGCAAGCAGGCCAACCAGAAACTGCGCCAAGCCGAGCACCAGCAGTTCCTCGCGCGGCGCGCTTGTCCAGACGAGATATGTACCGCCCCGCACCGGCCAGGAAGATGGCGCTGTAGACCTGAGCATGGAAGGCATCGATCGGCCATGGCCAGATGCTGCCGAATGTCAGGGGGAACAGCAACAGGCCGACGCCATAGAGCCCAAGGATCGCCGATTCCACCGGCATGTAGCGGCGCCATACGGGGTTTAAGGTCACGCCTTTTGCAGAAGGAGGGGCCTTGGCCCGCCACAGGAACAGCCCGGATACCGCGACCGAAGCGAGATAGACCAAAAACCAGAGCCAGGGCGCTTTACGCTCGAAGTTGAAATAGCCGAGATTGATGAACGAAGCCACCGACACGATGGCGGTGAAGATGAATGCCATGACGAGCACGAGCCGGCCGGGTGACCAGCGATTCCAGACCAGCAGCGCCGCCATCACGACCATTTCGGCGGTATAGAAGCCGCCGAGGAAGCGGGCATTGAACGGCGTGACGGCCCAAGGCCAGCGCGGCTTGACCAGCTCAGGCGCGAAAAACAGGCCGGCGCCGACGATCAGGACGATGATGACCGCCACGGAGAAGAGGCGCAGGGCCGCGGGAAATGGCGGGTTGTCGGATGCCGGCATGGAAGAAAGCCCCCAAAGATGAATACCCCATGGCCCATCATAGTGCCGCTTGCGGCCGGTGAAAATCCGCCGAACGGAAATTGAACTGTCACCAGGCCCATCTATTCGAATGGCCGTACGATCCGTTTCGAAGTAAGATGGAGCACTGGAACCAAAGACGCCTCCGGGCGCGTTTCCCGGAGCCTGCACGATGAACGAAGCTCAGGATCTGTTCTCGCTTCTGCGGCAATCGACTGATGTCGATCCGCAGGCAATCGACGCGATCAAGCGAACCATCGCGGAGGGCAGGGACCGCGAACTTTGTCGCATCAATGCGCCGGCCTTCGCCAGCAAGCACGGCCTCGACGAGGAACGCGCCATAAGTGCCTTTCTCCATGCGGCGCGGGTGGGCATCTTTGACATTTCCTGGAATGTTCTGTGCCCCGGCTGTGGCGGCGTGCTCGACACCAACGCCACGTTGAAAACCCTGCAGAAGGACGAATACACCTGCGCGCTGTGCTCCGAGGGCTATTCGCCGACCCTCGACGAGATGGTCGAGGTGACATTCACCGTCAGTCCCCGCGTGCGCAGGATTGCTGCCCACAATCCACACGAACTGCCGTTGCTGGAATATTACCGCCAGATCTACTGGGCGTCCGGCGTCGATCTGCCGGAAGAGGATTTTGCGAAAAAGATCGAAGCGTTCTCGCTGGCGGATATCGAGCTTGCCCCCGGCGAAAAGGCGGTTCTGCCCATACAGCTTCCGTCTGAATTCGTCATCGTCTTCGAGCCGGTCACCCATTCAGCGCAGTTCATCGATGCGAAGGGCGAACCAACAAAAGAGCGCCGAAGCCTCTCTTTGGTCTTCGATCGTGACCATGTCCAGAACCAGACGCTGGAGATGCAACCCGGCCCGTTGCGCATTTCGCTGGAGAACAGAACCGACACTCGCGTGCTGCCGACGGTCTTCATCGCTGGCCAGGAATTGCATGATCTCCTGGGTAAACGCCGGCCCTTCCTGACCGCCAAGCGCCTGCTCACCAACCAGACGTTCCGCGATCTCTATCGCACGGATACGCTCGACATCGACCAGCGCCTGAAAATCACCAGCCTGACCTTCGTGTTCACCGACTTGCGCGGATCGACCGAGCTTTATGAGCGGGTGGGCGATCTTTCAGCCTTCGATCTCGTGCGCGAGCATTTCCAGGTTCTGCACGAGATCGTCGCGGCGGAGGCAGGCGCGGTGGTGAAGACGATCGGGGATGCGGTGATGGCGACCTTCGCGACGCCTGATCGTGCGATTGCTGCGGCCCTCAGGATGCGCGATGCCATGCGTGAGCTCAACGACAAGAGCGGGCGTGAGGATCTGCTGCTCAAGATCGGAGTCCATGCCGGCCCCTGCATCGCCGTGTCTATGAACGAGCGACAGGACTATTTCGGCCAGACGGTCAACATTGCTTCGCGGGTCCAGAACCTTGCCAACGCACAGGCGATCTTCGCCACTCGTGCGGTGGTCGACGACAATCTCACCGCCGATCTGTTGCACAGGAACGCGCTGACGCCCGTGCCCCACGAGGTCTCGCTGCGCGGCATTGAGCGGGAGATAGCCGTCTATACGATCCCCTGATGGCTCGGGCCTCTGAAGACTTGGCCACTAAAGATTTGGCCCCTGAAGATTTAGGTGGTCTCGGCCCCTCAGGCGCGCCTGTAGACAAAATAACGATCGGCGGGCTCCGAAGTCGGCGGCGGGAGGCGTTGCAGCAGCGGGTGATCGAGCGGCGTGCCACTGACCGCGAAGCCGCCGACGCGAAGCAGGCGCGCAATCAGATCAGGAAGCCAGGTAGCGGTCACTGCATCGCGATCGTCATAGCCGGTGCCGATGTCGGCATGAACAAGAGCGGCGTCGATGCCAATGAACTTGCGGGCCGTCTCGCGTATTTCGCCGAGCACGAGGTTTTCAGTGTCGGGAATTGAGCTGGCGTGTGCGCCAACTTCGCGGTCGAACACCACGATCCGGCGCCCGGGCAGGCGCTCGCGCAGATGGTGGAACGTCCGGCCATTGCCGAGGCCGAGCTCGAGCACAAGCCCCTCCATCTTCGCCACCTCGGGGCAGATTTGATTGAGAATGTCGCGCTGTGCGGTCATCCTGCTGATGAAATTATCGAGGCGACTCATATGCGATTGTATGTCCCGAACCAGCAGCCCCGATCGAGGCTTGCCGCATATAGAAGCGAACGACGAACCTTGCAATAACGCAACCGGCCGCCGACAAGCATCATACGAGTCGTCGGCAGGCCGAGTGGCGGAATAGTTATCTCACTTGTAGGGGTCTGCGGCGTCCCGCAAGCCGTCGCCAAGGAAGTTGAACGCCAAGATGACGAGAATGACGGGAAGCATCGGCAAAAGCAGCCATGGATAGAACGCGATGACGCTGACGCTGCGCGCCTCGGTGAGCAGGATGCCCCAGCTGGTTATCGGCGCCCTCAGGCCGAGCCCGAGGAAGCTCAGCGCCGTCTCGCCCAGGATCATGCCGGGTATGGAGATCGTCGCCGTCGCGATCAGGTGCGACATGAAACCGGGAATGAGATGCCGCCCGATGATGCGGCTGCTTCTGGCGCCCATCAATTGCGCGGCCAGAACATAATCCTCCTCGCGCAAGGCTAGAAGCTTTGAACGCACGGCACGCGCCAGTCCGGTCCAGTCGAGCAGCCCGAGGATGATGGTGATGCCGAAATAGATCAGGATCGGACTCCAGGTTATCGGCATGATCGCCGCCAGAGCCAGCCATAGCGGGATGCTGGGGATCGATTGCAGAACTTCGATAATCCGTTGAACGATCAGGTCGAAGATACCGCCGTGATAGCCGGCCAGTCCGCCGATGATAATGCCGAGCAGGAAGCTGAAGCTGATGCCGACGAGGCCGATTGTCAGTGAAATGCGTGCGCCATAGATGATGCGCGAGAGCACATCGCGCCCCAGCCTGTCGGTGCCGGCCAGAAAGAGCTGGCCGTTTTCGGCAGGGCAGACAAAATGCCTGTCACCTTCGATCAGGCCCCAGAACCGGTAACTGTCGCCCTTGCAGAAGAAACGGATTCGCTGAACATCATCCTGATTCTCGATGTAGTTCCGCTTGAGGGTGTCCATATCCAGCGTCATCTGGCGGCCATAGACGAACGGCCCGACGAACTGGCCGTTGTGGAACAGGTGCACCCGCTGCGGCGGCGAATAGATGTAGTCCATGTTGCGCGTGTGCAGATTGTAGGGCGCCAGGAACTCGCAGATCAGAATCGCGAAATAAAGCGCCGCCAGGAATATGCCTGAAATAACGGCAACCCGGTGCTCCCGGAATTTCCACCACATCAGCCGCAACTGCGACGCCTGAAAGACCTTCGACTGCTCCGGCGTCATCGCCTCGACCGACTGCAGGTCAAAGGGTGCGGTGGAAACGTAGTGTTGCAGCGGAGCACCCGGAGCGGGCAGCGGCGAATGCGTGCTCATTTGGTGCTGCCGCCCTGCAAACGAATTCGTGGATCAAGCAGCGCCAGCGCCAGGTCGGAAATCAGGACACCGATGACCGTCAGGAAGGCGAGGAACATCAGGAAGGAGCCTGCCAGATACATGTCCTGGCTTTGCAGCGCCTTGATCAGCATCGGCCCGGTCGTTTCCAAAGATAGCACGATCGCCGTGATTTCGGCGCCGGAGATGATGGCCGGCAGGATAGAGCCGATATCGGAAATGAAGAAATTGAGCGCCATGCGCAGCGGATATTTGACCAGCGCCTTGAACGGATGAAGTCCTTTGGCGCGCGCGGTCACGACATATTGCTTGTGTAGTTCGTCGAGAAGATTGGCGCGCAGCCGCCGGATCATGCTTGCCGTGCCCCCGGTGCCGATGATCAAGACCGGAATCCAGAGATGGGCGAGGATCGATTTCGCCTTGGCCCAGCTCATCGGCTCGCCGAGATATTGCTGGTCCATGAGATGGCCGATGGATGTGCCGAACCAGATGTTGGCGAAATACATCAGGATCAGCGCCAGCATGAAGTTCGGAATGGCAAGGCCGAGAAGACCGAAGAAAGTCAGGCCGTAGTCGCCCCAGCTGTATTGATGCGTGGCGGAGTACATGCCGATCGGAAAGGCGATGAGCCAGGTGAAGATGATCGTGACAAAGGAAACCAGCACCGTCAGCCACATTCGGTCCCCGACGACGTCGCGAACCGGCAGCTCATATTCGAAGGAATAGCCGAAATCGCCGCGCAGCATCCCGCCGACCCAGTAGAAGTAGCGAATGACCGGTGGCTGGTCGAAACCATAGTCCTTGCGCATCATCTCGATGCGATCGGAATCCACCGCTTCGCCCTGAGCCCGAAGCTCGGCAACATAGCTGTCGAAATAGTCGCCTGGGGGAAGTTCGATGATCGTGAACACCAGTGCCGATATCACCAGCAGCGTTGGAACCATCACGGCGATGCGCCAGACAAGATATCGAAGCACGCTCAGGACTCTCCAAGCCAGAATGTATCCGGCATGTAGACACCGAAATAGGCAGTCGGGTCGTAGCCGTAGAGCGCCTTGTCAGGCAGATTGCGCAGCCGCGAGGACACCAGAATCGGCTGATGCGTTCCGTTCACGGTGCCGATCGAAAACACCTGGTCGGTGTAGATCGACAGCATTGAATTCCAGATTTCGGCGCGCTCCGAGGCTTCGGTCGATGCCTTCCAGCGATTGAGTAAAGCCATCAACTCGATGACAGGCGGAAGATCGGGCGCCTCACCGACCTTGCCATGAGACAAGTAGTGAGCACCCCAGAGCGGCCATTGCAGCTGGTCATCGATGGTGGGGGCCAATTGGTACGGGTTCATGTCGGCGGTCGGCACGCCATTGTCGATGCCCGACCACATCGACATCATGATCTGGCCGCCAAGCGCGCGGCTGCGGAAGATATCGCGCTGCGAAGTCCGGATGAACAGGGCGATCCCGATCTTGCGCCAGTGATCGGTGATGAGTTCGAGCGCGTCGGTTTCCAGTGTGCTTTCGCCGGCCGTTTCCACTATGATCTGCGCAGGGCGTCCATCGGGAAGTATCCGCAGGCCGTCATCGTCACGCGTCTGAAGCCCGGCCTCGTCGAGCAGCGCATTGGCCTGGTCGGGATCATGGGCGACCCAGGCTTTGGCGAATTCCGGCCGGTAGAGCGGGCTCTCCGGCAGGATCGTATCGGCACTTTCCTGCGCCAGTCCGTAGAACACGGCCAAATTGATCTCGCGCCTGTCTACAGCGAGCGAAAGGGCGCGGCGCACGCGCACGTCACGCAGAAGGCCACGCCACACCTTGTCGGCACAATTCAGATTGGGCAGCAGCGCCAGCCGCGAACCCTGTGTGCGTTTCCAGAGATGCATCTTCACCGGGTAGCGCTTCTCTGCGTCCTTCAGGAAAGAGTAATCGCTGAAGTCAATTCCCATGGATTGCAGGTCGCTCTCTCCCGCACCGGTCTTGGCGGAGATAATCGCCGGCGAGCTGACATTCATCACGATCCGGTCAACATAGGGCAATTGCCGGCCATTCTCGTCTATTCGATGAAAGAACGGGTTGCGCTCGAAGACGAATTGCTCGGCCGGCGGCTTGGTCCGGTTTCGCCAGGGATCGAGCGTCGGCAGTTCCGGGTTCTCCGGGCGATACTGCCGCGACATGCGGATATGCAGGAGCGTCCATTTCTTGGCCCGGTTCTCCTTCATTAGGCCGGCGAGCCGGAATGGGTCCTGGTATTTCTTGTGGAACTGCTTGAGATAGGCGGCCGGCAGAACAAGCGGTAATGGCGAAGCAGCAGCGAGCTTGGGCAGGAAGTCGGGATTGGGCGCATCCCAACTATAGCGGACCGTCAACGGATCGACGATCTCGAAGCGTGGCGGCTTGCCATCCGCCAGCAGGGCCGGGGCAAGCCCGCCTTGCGAAAGCTCATCGTTCAGCCAGACATCTTCCCAGCAATAGCGAAAATCCTCCGGCGTCAGCAGGCTGCCGTCAGACCATTTATGTCCTTCCCGAATCTTGAAAGTGAAGACGCGATCATCCGCTACGTCGAAACTTTCGAGAATGTCGGGTTGCAAGTTAAGCTTTTCGTCATAGCCGACTAGGCGAGCATACCCGTAGATCGTCATCATCCGGATATCTTTCTGGCTGCCGATGATCGTGCGCAGCGTGCCGCCATACTGGCCGGGCTGCCGGCCCATCGCGGCGAGGTTCAACGCGCGCGGGCTCTTGGGCAAGCGTTCGGCGAGCGCTGGCAGCGCCTTGGCTTTCAGCTGCGGCTGAAGAAATTCCGGCTCCAGATCGCCGGCGCGCAACGTGCCCGGAAAAAATGCCGAAGCCATGAGTCCAAGGACGGTGCGCCGGCTGATCAATGGCGTAACTCGCTGACATTGGCCGTACGCCGGGCCAGCACGAGGTGGCCGCCGCCAAGGTCGAGCGACGACAGCGTATCCTTGTCGCTCTCGTCGCGGAACTGCGGTCCCCATGCGCTGGTGTCGGAAGCGCCGCCGAGCTTCAGCGTCTCGAAGTCCATCGGCCTGTCGAGATCGGGGAAAGGTACTGCGGCGACCAGTGAGCGCGTGTAGGGGTGGACCGGTTTCCTAAGCAGAATTTCGCGTGGCGCGAGCTCGACGATACGCCCGCCGCACATCACCGCGATGCGGTCTGCCATGTAGTCCACCACCGCCAGATTGTGCGATATGAACAGGTAGGTCAGGCCCAGTTCCTTCTGCAGGTCCTTCAGAAGGTTCAGGATCTGCGCCTGGACAGAGACATCGAGTGCCGAAACCGGCTCGTCGCAGATCAGGAGTTCAGGCCCCAGCGCCAACGCGCGCGCGATGCCGATACGCTGACGCTGCCCGCCGGAGAAACTGTGCGGATAACGCTTTATGAAGCGCGGATCGAGCCCGATTGCCTCCATCAGGCTCTTGACCGTGGCGAGGCGGGACGCGGCATCGCCTCGTTGATGGATTTCCAGCGGCTCGCTCAAGATGTTTTCCACCGTCATGCGAGGTGAAAGTGACGAAACCGGATCCTGGAAGACCATCTGGATTTTCGCGCGCAGCATGCGCAGGGCGTCTCCCTCGGCTTCCAAGACGTCGATCGGACCATCGCGGCCGTTGAAGATCAGAGAGCCGCCGTTAGGGGTGACAGCCCGCATGAGGATCTTGCTGACGGTGGTTTTGCCGGAGCCGCTTTCGCCGACAAGACCCAGGCACTCACCCCGTCTGATATCGAAGCTCACGCCGTCCACGGCGCGAACAGAGGTTTGATGATCTCCGCCGAACCATCCCGACTTGCGGATGGTGAAGGTCTTTGTCAGATCCCTGACCGACAGCAGGACGTCGTCCGGCCCCTTCGATGCCGGCGCCGTCTGCTTGCCGAGCAGGTTCCCGACATTCACCGGCACCTCGCGGAGCGCCTTTAGCCTTTCGCCAGGCTTCAGGTCGAAATGCGGAACGGCTGCCATCAGGCCCTTCAGGTAGGGGTGGCCCGGCCGGCGGAATATCGCCTCGACAGGTCCCGCTTCCATGATCTCGCCATGGTACATGACCACCACCTCGTCGGCGACATTGGCGACCACGCCAAGGTCGTGCGTGATCAGCAGCATCGCCATGTTCAGCTTGGCCTGAAGCCCGCGCAGCAACTGCAGGATTTGCGCCTGGATGGTGACGTCCAACGCCGTTGTCGGCTCGTCGGCGATCAACAGGGCGGGCCGGCAGATAAGCGCCATGGCGATCATGGCGCGTTGACGCAGTCCTCCCGAAAGTTCAAAGGGATACATGTCATAGGCGCGCTTGGGGTCGGGAAAGCCGACAAGGTCGAGCATTTCCACGGCCCGCGCCTTGCGCTCCACCCGAGCCATGGGTGTATGAATCTGCAGGGATTCGCTGACCTGATTGCCGACCGTGTGCAGCGGCGACAGTGATGTCATCGGCTCCTGAAAGATCTTGCCGATGCGGCTGCCTCTCAACGCCCGGATTTCGGGTCCGTCACGCGGCATCTGCAGGATATCCTGCGTCGTGCCGGGCTTCTCAGGATCGGAAAACAGGATACGGCCGCGAACATGGGCTGTGTTCGGCAAAATGCCCATCACTGCCTGGCTGAGAACCGATTTTCCGGAACCGGACTCGCCCACAAGCGCAGTAACCTTGCCGGGCAAGACGCGAAGATTTGCACGTCTGACGGCATGCAACGGTCCCCCGATAATGGCAAAAGAGATGCCAACGTCCTCGATCCGCAGCAGATCAACACCCGAATTCATTCTCACACCAGCCCCACTCTGGCAGCCTGCCGGGCGGCAGGCCCACAAAGCGAGACTAACGCATTGGCAGCGCAGAGCAACTTGGATTCGAATCGGTCGCCAGTTCCCTGGCGGAACCGGCGACCGGACTGCATACCAAGGCGTTCGGATCAGATCGTGGTGGCTACTGGAGCTTCCTCGGGTCGCCCGCCGACAGCCGCGCTGCATCGCGATGAAGCAACATGACCTGCTCGGCATCGGATATTCGGTCGTAAATCGGCTCCAGCGCACCGTCTTCATCGAGTGCGAGAGCACCCGACAGATCGGGTGAAAGCACCGTCAGCTTCTGCTTGATGCCCGCCAGTTCCTCGTTGCCGAGCGTCAGCCAGCTGCAGGCGCCGCAATAGCTGGCGAACTCTTTGCTGGCGAGAACGCTGTGCGGAAATTTCTTGGTCAGGGTCTGGAGGCGCTGGACCTCGTTTACAGCCGAGCCGAAGACAGAGAATGTGAGCCGGTCGGTAAGCCCGACATTGCCGAACATCACATTGCCGACATGCAGGCCGATGCCAAAGTTTATGTCGGGCAATCCCTGCTCCTTTCTGCGCAGATTGAGATCCCTCATGCGTGCGGTGGCCTTGTGCGCTGCCGCAAGAGCAGCCTGGCAGGCGATCTCGGACTGCGAGCGGTGCCTTTCGCAAGGGTAGACGGCAATGAAGCCATCGCCCAGGAAACTCATGATCTGCCCGCCATTGCGATTGAAAGGTGCAGCGATGGCATCGAAAAACTGGTTCAGCGTATCGATGTAGATTTCGCGGCCGGAAGTTTCGGCAAGTCTTGTCGACCCGCGCATATCGGCCATGACCAGTGCGGCCCGGATTGTGTCGCCCTCTCCGCGCTTGATCTGGCCATCCAGCACGCGCCTGCCGGCGTCGCCGCCGAGATATGTGGTCATCATATTGTCGGCCAGCTTGGTGAGCACCGCCATCTTGGTTGCGATAGCGAGATGGTTCTGAATGCGCAGCAGCGCCGAAATCATGCTGTCGCTGAAGCCTGAAGCACTGTCGGTGGACCAGGACCCCATCATGCCCTGACTGGTGTTGCCGTTGAAGGGATGGACGAAAGCCATGTAATCTGTCACGCCCATAAGCCTGAGGTCATCGAAAACAGGAAATTCCGACGGCATCGAGGGGTCGAGCCGGCGGCGCAGATGGTCGAGCTTGTTGCTGAGCAGATGGTAGTATGGACTGGTCAGGAATCTGTCAGAATGAACGCCGTCCTGTTTGCGGAAGCCTTCCACTTCCATGCCCTGGCCGCGAAGCCAGGTGAAGCCAAGCGCGTCATAAAGCGGATGAAGCATCGAAAAGCTCAAATGCACCCGCTTCAGCGGCAGGCCGGCAGCAGCCAGCCGTTCACAAAAGCCCCTTACCAATGTTTCCAGAGCGTCGCCCGCCAGCGCCGATTGGGTTAGCCAATCGGCAACCTTGTCCATGAGAATGGTGGAAATTTCTGCTTGCGCTGTGCTCATGCTACCTTGAGACCCGTCTAAGACGAGCCATTCTCCTTTGATCCGCTACAAAACGGTCCGCTAACGACCCAAGAGATAAGACCCTCGAAGTCAATGAAGCCGGATTCGGGCAAAAGCCGGCGAAGGGGCATTATGTGGCGAGGCTGCCGGCGGAGTGCAATCACGATCCTGACATAAGGCAAAAAATTCGCCGGCTCAGACGCCGTCAGGCCTTCACCACCGTCTCTCGGGCTAGCCCGAGGCGGCCAAAAACATTGCGTGTGTCGACGATCAGAAGGGCGTGATCAGCGATCGCCTGATAGTCGATCGCGTCGTGGTCGGTTGCAACGACGACAGCATCGAAATCCTTCAATGCCGCCTCGGTCAATTCGACCGAGCGCCGCCCCTTGATCGCCATATGCTCCCGAGTGGTCGGGATCTCGGTAACATGCGGATCGTGGAATTCCGCCTTGCCGCCCCATTCCTCGATGAGTTCAATGAGCCGCAATGAGGGGCTTTCGCGGATGTCGGGCACATTCTTCTTATAGGCGAGCCCGATGATGAGTATGCGCGAGCGGCTGAGCGCCTTGCCGCAGCGCCGGTCCAGCGCCTTCGCCAGCTCATCGACAACATGACGCGGCATGGAAGTGTTGATCTCTGCCGCCAGCTCGATGAAGCGGGTCGGCATTTCGTATTCGCGCGCCTTCCACGTCAGGTAGAAGGGATCGATCGGAACGCAGTGCCCGCCAAGTCCGGGGCCAGGATAAAAAGGCATGTAGCCGAAGGGCTTGCTCTTTGCCGCCTCGATCACCTCCCAGATGTCGATGCCCATCGCACCGAGCACGACCTTCAACTCGTTGACCAGGGCTATGTTGACCGAGCGGAAGATGTTTTCCGTCAGCTTGACCGCCTCGGCGGTCGCCGTGCTGGAAACCGGAACGACGGTCTTGACCACGCCCTGGTAGAAAGCCTGCACGAGTGTCGCCGCTTCGATGCCGTCGCCTGCCACGACCTTGGGGATCGTCGCGACTTCAAAGCTGCGGTTGCCGGGATCCTCGCGTTCGGGCGAGAAGCCGAGGAAGAAGTCTATCTTCGACTGCAAGCCGGTTTGTTCCAGTATGGGCTTGATCACGTCGTCGGTGGTGCCGGGATAGGTGGTCGATTCCAGCACGATCAGCTGGCCGAGACGCAGATGCTTCGCGACGGTGCCTGCCGTGTTCCTGACAAAGGAGAGGTCCGGCTCACGGTTTTTCGTCAGCGGTGTCGGAACGCAGATGATGATGACATCGCAGACGGCCAGTTCGGCAAAATCCGCGGTGCCGCGGAACCGTCCGCTCGCCACCTGGCCGGCAAGGGCTGTCGACGTCACTGCCTCAATATAGGACTGGCCGTTGTTCAGGCTCTGGACCTTCTGGGCTTCGATGTCGAAGCCGGAAACCGGGAAGCCGGCGCGTGCGATGGCAACCGCCAGCGGCAACCCGACATAGCCCAGTCCGATCACGCCGACTTGCGCGGCGCGCGTCGAAATCCGGTTAAGAAGACAGTCATATGTCGATCGTGAGGCGTCCAAAAATCTGCTTTCCGTCAATTCGGACTGGCCGTCCGCGCCCGATGGCGAGGCTCACCTGGTTCGCCAAGAACCCGAGGCATATTGCGGAAAATCGATTTCCGCAAGCTGTCGTCAGACCGGCACCTTCGCCTTCAGGCTTGCGGCGGCCATCGCATAGCCGCCGGCGGCGCCATCGATGAAATGAACGTGATCGCGCTGCAGCGGCGAGGCGACGAGGCATGTCATCAAGGCCGATTTCTGGCGGTGCAGGCCATAATTGCAGATGCCCGCCTCTTCCGCCTGTTTCAACCGGTTCTCGATCCGTTGCGACACATCCGCGTCAACGTCGATAGTCATCTTCAAGCCGTCGTCGAACTTCCGGAAATCCGAATTGCTGGCCACGTCGCGTTTGTAGATCTTTGGATCGAAGCTGCCGATCGTCCAGCCATATCTATCGGTGACAGCCGTAAGCGTCAGCTGGAACAATATCCACAGCTTCGACAGCCACCGCCATCCTGCCGGCGCCATGGCCCGCGCCTCGATATCGAGGCCGGCGGGCGAAAAACTGTAGGCCGGACCGTTCACCGGCAAAGGGTGGCCATCGCGTTCCTGCCCCCCGGCAAGGGCGATGATGTCGGAAACCAGAAACTGAAAGCCGCGCAAGTCGCGAGACGCCCCCGGGATGGCGATGATCGAGACGATTTCACCATGCCGGGCGTCGATCGGATTCCAGCGGCAGGAGAGGCCGGTCAGATTTGGCCGTGTGCCGGCTGGCGCAGGATCGATGCGGTAGCGCCCCGCTTTCATCTCGGCTTCCGCCCAACTGCCGCCACCGCCGGCGAACATGGCATAGAACACCGCGTCGGAGGCCCGGAACCTCGCCACGCGAACGTCGAGGCCTTGCGCTCTTATATCCTTTATTGGAACGATTGCGGCACGCAAGGTCAGGTCGAGTTCGTCCGCCACCCATCTCTGGACAGCCGCCAGCGCGTTGCGGGTGATCTCCAGCGCCGAGCTGGGAAACGCCACGAGCGCGCCGTCGCCGCCGAAGACAAAGGGAAGATCTTGCCGACCCAGCGCGTTGAGCAGCGCCGAGATGACGCTGGCGCCGGCCATATTGACGGTCTTATAGCGCCCAGCCTCGATCGCCTTGGTCGAGCCGACGATGTCGGCGGTGGCCAGCGCCCAGCCATCCGGGAGAGGCCGATAGTTATCGAGATCGGCAACGCTTTCGAACTTTGCGAAGACCGGCAAAGAAGCGACAAACGGATCGGACTCGGCAGCTGTTTCCATGAGCATCAGATAGCACATTTCACTGCTTGAAGGTGGAGTCGATCATGCTTCGAAATTGACTTGCGCAGGCTTTCCGATGATAGGATTCGGCGATGCGAATTGCCTTCTACGCGCCGCTGAAGTCGCCCAATCATCCCGTTGCCTCCGGCGACCGCCAGATGGGACGGACGCTGCTCAAGGCGCTGGAGCATGGAGGGCATAGCGTCGAACTTGCATCCGAATTGCGCTTCTATCTACGCGAACCGGAGTCGAAAAGTTTCGATGCGCTCAAGATCGAGGCCCGAGAGGAAGCCGCGCGGCTGACAAAGCTTTGGGATCGTGACGGCAAGCCCGACCTCTGGTTCTGCTATCATCCCTATTACAAGGCGCCCGACCTGATCGGACCCGAGTTGGCGTCGGCCTTTGCTATCCCCTATGTGACGGCAGAAGCCTCCTATTCGAGGCGGCGCGACGCCGGTTTGTGGGCCGACACGCAAGCGTTGGTGGCGCGAGCCGTCGAACAGGCAGCGCTGAACATCTGCTTCACGCAAAGGGATCGTCAGGGACTGACAGATGCGATTCCGGACGCCGCTCTCGGTCTGCTTTCGCCCTTCATCGACACATCGGTATTCCGGGAAATGCCGGCACGGGGTTGTCCGACGCGCCTCGTTACCGTCGCCATGATGCGCCCGGGCGACAAAGTCGAAAGCTATCGCATGCTGGCGCAGGCGCTCGGTCCGATCGGCCACCTGCCTTGGAGCTTGTCGATCGTCGGGGATGGGCCTGCCCGTGACGAGGTCAAAGCGCAATTCGCCGGCTTGCCCGCCGACCGTATCGAATGGCTTGGCGCGATTGAGCCAGCCGCCGTGCCGGATGTCCTCTACAGTGGGGGAATTTACGTCTGGCCGGGTTACGGCGAGGCCTATGGCATTGCCTATCTTGAAGCACAGGCCGCCGGCCTCCCGGTGGTGGCTCAGGACATCGCCGGCGTGCCGGAGGTCGTGCGGGATGGCCAGACCGGATTTCTCACCCCGCCTGGCGATGTGGCGGCGTTCGCTTCTGCCATTGAAAGGCTTCTCATCCGTAACGACGAAAGAACCATCATGGCCGCGGAAGCCAGACGTTTCATCCTCGAAGAACGTTCCCTCGGTGCTGCAGTGGCGCGTCTGGCAGAACTTCTTGCGAAGATCCCGGTTTCATGACGTCCGATCCGATCTGGCAGCCCTTGGTGGAAGAACTGGCGTGCCGGCAACGGGCGGACCGTAAGGCACAGTTTTGGCTGCGTGACGATGACGCCGTGGATCCGACGCCTGCGCTTGATCGGCTCCTCGACCTCACCGGTGAATTCGCGGTTCCGGTCACTCTGGCCGTCATTCCGGCCCTGACTGATGAGAAGCTTGTCGCCCGGCTTGACGAGGCGCCGCATGCCACGGTCGCCATCCATGGCTGGGCGCACCGAAATCATGCGCCCGAGGACCAGAAAAAGCAGGAGCTCGGCGCGCATCGACCACGCGAGGCGGTGCTCGATGACTTGGCTCGCGGGCTGTCGCACGTAACCCGCCTGCACGGCGCACGTGCCGTTCCGATGCTGGTGCCACCCTGGAACAGGATCGACGCCGGCTTGGTATCCGACCTTGAATCGATAGGATTTGCGGCATTGTCGGTCTATGGGCCGCCGAAGCCGGCTCCATTGGCGATCATCAACAGCAATGTCGACATCATGGATTGGCACGGCACGCGCGGCTGCCGCGATCACGGCCTATTGGTTCAGGCTATCATCGCGCAATTGCACGGCGGCGAACCGGTCGGCCTGCTCACCCATCATCTCGTACATGATGAATCGGCCTGGCTTTTCCTCGAACGGCTGTTCACAGTCACCGCACAGACTGAAGCCTGCGCATGGCTTCCGATCAGGACATTGATCGGGCGCAGCGCCGGTAGAGCAATTCCAGGAAAAGTGTGAACGGTTTTCCGTCCGGAATTGCGTCAACACAAAGAGAGAGCAATTCCAGGAAAAGTGTGAACGGTTTTCCGTCCGGAATTGCGTTAACACAAAGAGATGGAGGAAAATAGCTCAGCGCTTTTTGTGCAATGAGCCCGGAAATTTGAGCGTCTGGCCATCCCGAGCGGCAAAAGCGCCGGCAAACCTGTCTTTGGCCAGTTGCTCGATCTCGTCCAGTTCCTCGTCGGTGCGTGTCGGATCGTGGTGAAACAGCGCAAGGCCTCGTGCACCGGCCGCCTCACAGAGCTTGACGCCCTGTTGCCACGTCGAGTGACCGTTACCGCGGCGGCGTTCCATTTCCTGCTCGGTGTAGGTGCAATCGTAAATGACGAGGTCGGCATCTTCGATCAGGCCGAGCACCGCCTGATCGAGTTTGTCCGGCTCGTGCTCAGTGTCTGTGATCACCGCCACGACCCGGCCGCCCCATTCGACCCGGTAGCCTATGCAGCCGCCCGGATGGATAAGACTGCCGGTTCGGACCACCACCCCTTCGCGCGGGCGAAGCACGTCTCCGGATACGAAATCGCGGCAGTCGAGCCTTGCCTTGCAGATATCCAGTTTCACCGGAAACCACGGCGGCCGCATGAACTCATCGACCATCTGCCGGGTCGTCATGCGTCCTGCAAGATGCCCGGACCAAAGCTGAAGCTTGACGCTCCGGTCATAGATCGGCGCAAAAAACGGCAACCCGATGATGTGATCGTAATGGCAATGGGTGAAAAACAGGTCGAAATTGGTCACGCCCGACGCTCGAAGCGCCCCGCCAGCAGCCCGTAGGCCGGAGCCCGCGTCGAATAGAAGCGTATGCTTGCCGCATCGCATCTCAATACAGCTCGTGTTGCCGCCATAGCGAGAGAATTCTGGCCCCGATACCGGAATGCTGCCGCGCACGCCCCAAAACCTGACCTGGAAAACGTCATAGTCCATGCTACCCCTTCCCAGTCCCCGTCGCCCATCGTAGCCAAACAACTGCTGCTAGGCGAGACAGGTTTTCTCCGGGTGACCTTCTCAGCAAGAGGCCAGTGCCGTCGCGACGGCGAGGATCGAGCTCACGTCATCCGTTCTTGGCGCTTCGTGCGTCGATCAGATCCGCGGTCGTATGGCTTAGGCGATCGGCAAGAACCCGCAATATCTCGATAGTCATTTCCGGGAACTCCCTCATAAGCCGCAGGAAATGATCCTTGCGGATCCTCAAGGCTTCCAGCGGACTTGCCGCCCTGACGGTGGCGGTGCGGGAGCTGTTGCACAATATGGCGATCTCGCCAACAATCGAATTTGGCTCCAGTTCGGCAACTTTTATCGGTCCGCTGTCGGAATCGACCAGGATATCCGCCCTGCCTGAAAGGATGACATAGGCGGCGTCTCCCTCGTCGCCCTGCCGGAAAAGGATCTGACCGGCGCTGTAGCTCACACGATCGGATGTGAACGCAAGCAGCTTGAGCTTTGTCGGCTCGATGGCAGAGAACAAGGGAACGCGTTGCAGCATTGCAACTTCATCCTTGAGCAGCATTGTCGCAAACCCTCCCAAAATTCGCGTTTCCCAGACTAGAGCAACGGACGCCCAGATGGAATGAATTCTGTTTCCGGGATGGCGAGACGAACCGCGCGAAAGGTGGCGAGCCCGATGTCGTGCGATCGGGCGATGCCGCCTGGAAATGGCGTCCGCCAACCGGAAACCCGAAGAGCCGGGTGAATTTTCGGCAAACCCTTCTGGGTTTCGGCGGGGATGTGGCCTCGCTACGCCCCTCGCCGAACCCCATGACCTTGCCGTGAATTCCCACCGGCAGAACGATCCATCTGAATGTCCGTTGCTCTATGACGCCAGTTCCTTGAATATACCGTTCCCTGCCAAAAGTGTCTCGGGTGTTCCGTCTTCCACCAATTTACCCGAGTCGAAAACGATAACGCGATCGAACATCATCGCCATCGCCGGATTCGTCACGACCCACACAATTGCCGGCGAATGCCCGTCGCGCCTGGCTTCCTCGAGCACGTTCCGCAGCACCTTGTCCTGCATGCGCTGGTCGAGCGCCGACAGCGGCCGGTTGAGAATGAGAAAATCAGGACGCTTGAGCAGGGCCCGGGCAACATCGAGCTTCTGTCGCTGTCCACTGGTCAGCCGCCTGCCGCCGGAGCCGACGTTGAAGTCCAGGCCGACATCCAGAAGTTCGGCATAAAGCCCCAGTTCGTCAAGAATGTCATAGACGATCGAGCGTATGCGGTCCGGCGCGTCGGGATGGTTGTTGCCCACACGCCCGAACAGGACATTATCCATGACGGAGGCCGCGGCAATGTATTTGGCAGGATCATACCGTTCGATCGCATTTTGCAGCTCGGGCGGCAGGTTTTCATAGAACCGGTTGCGTGCAGCGACGATCTTGCTCATCAGCTCGTCGCTTAGCAGGCCGAAGCGGTGCCGGGGCTCGATATAGGCAAAGCTCAAGGTGACGATCATGGCGCGGTCGTTCTCCGAAACCGCCTCGTGGGGACGGTTCTTGAGCCGTTGCAGCAAGGTTTCGTAGGTGGGTATCTCCTCGGCGCTCATGAAGGTGAGCTGCTGGAAGAACTGGTGATCGGGCGGCAGGTCGGCAAACAGCTCGATCGCCTGTTCGGCGATCTCCATGCCCATTTCATAGAGCGTGCGGTCGAGGCCGGCTTGCCTTAGCACAGAAGCAAAATAGGGATTGGACGCTAGCGCCCTGTCGGCCAGTTCGGGGCCGGCGGCAGCGCCGAAGAGCAGGTTTTGGCCGATCGTTGCTTCCTTGTTATAGGCGCCCGGTTCGAAAGGAACCACCAGTTCGCTCAGCCCTTCGTGTTCCAGCCGGGTTCGCAGCGCCGCACGCAGTTCGACGATCCGCCTGGCAAGCTCCGTGTGACGCGTGAGGTCGGCCGAAGAGCGCAAGCCAAGATCCAGAATGTCGCGCGATAGGACAACCGCGTCGAGCACCCGGCGTACGGCTTCAAAGAGGTCGTGCGGTCCGGTAGCGCCGGCGGAAGCATAATTGATCCAGTCGCTGTGAATATCAAAATCCGGATTGCCCGACCGGCGCGCCTCGTTGATGTTCCAGCGGTGCCGGTCTGCCGCAGCACCGTCATAAGGCACCGATGTCAGCGGCGCATGCTTCAACCCGTAGAGCAGGTTATCGCGGAGGCTTGCCTGGAACAGGAAAGCATCCGACGAGGCATAGGACATGCGCCGGCCGGTCACTGATTCGGGGAGTTCAAGCAGGTCGTCGGCGCCCAAGGCGATCCTTCCGCTGGCCGGCCAGTTCAGCCGCGCGAAGGCTTCCGCAAGCGCCTCAGCTCCACCTGTTGCGGTACTGACCAGCGCCACCGTCTCACCCGGCTTGATCTGGAGGGAGATACGGTCGAGGAGCATTGCACCGCCATCGTCTGCTATGGACAGACTGATCGCCGACAGGGGTTTGGTCATCGGATCGGGATCGTCGATCGTCAATGCCCCTATTCTCGGCGCAATGAGACTCTCGGCGGTGAACTGTTCAACGACCTGTTGATATTTGACCTGGATATCCTGCCGCGCCTGATCCCAGTCGATCAGTTCTTTCATCGGTCCGGGCAGGTCCTTGTAGGCGCCGATCACGGCCACGAGCTGACCGACGTCCAGCCGCCCCTGGATGACCAGATAGCCGCCGATCATGTAGAACAGAAAGGGCGTGACCTGCGCGAGAAAATTGTTGAGGAACTTCACCATGAATTTCCATTGGTAAAGGTCGAAGCGGATCTTAAAGATGAGCCCGAGCCGGGCAGCTATGTCGGCGCGCTCGTAGTTTGATGTGTCGTGGACGTGAACCGCGCCGATGCCGTCGACGATTTCGCCAACCCGGCCCGAAAGCGCGCGCGCCGTCAACTGCCGTTCGCGCCCGAGCACGATCAGTCGTCGCCGCATTCGCGGGATGAGCGCGATCTGGATCACCACGATCACGGCAGCTATCATTCCGAGCCAGAAGTTCTGGACCACGATGAACAGCATGGCCGTCAGCGCCTGGCCGCCGAGCAGCACCGGCTGCACGAAGGCATCGCCGATGAAGCCGCCAAGCGGCTCCACCTCGTCCTTCACCATTGTCGCCACTTCGGCGGATTTCACACGCTTGAAGTAAAACGGCGGAAACCGCAGCACACGATCGACCAGATCGAAGCGGATGCGCCGCAGCATGCGTTCGCCGAGGCGGCCCTTGTAGGTGTTGATGTAGAGTTTGAACAGGCCGTTGATGACGACTAGCAAGAGGAACACAAGGCTCAGGGCAAACAGCGTCGCCTTGCGGTCGAGCTGAAAACCGGAGAACAACTGGACCTCTCCGATGAACGGCAGGTTATAGTGTAGCCGCATGAATGGCTGGGTCGCGCCCGGTTGCTCGAAGCCGCTACCTTGGATCGGGCCGTTGACGATCAGCTTCGGCAGGTCGAAGGACATGAAATACGGGATCATCGAAAGCACGACGATCATCAATATCCAGAGCTGCTGCTTCTTGGTGTGCGTCCAGATATAGCGGGCTATGCTGGGTTCCATATGCGGCTGTGGACCCTTCAGTTGGAAGGATGCAGGATGTAAAAGCACCTGCTGGCGAATGGCGTATCGGCAATTTCTTCGTCGCCAACGACAAGCTCGAAACTGCAGCGCACGGGAATTGTCCTGCGCTCAACGATGGAAAGAACCTGCGAGGCGGCGCGATCCAGTTCCGGCGCATGATCGATGACAATGTCATGGGCATTGTTGATCAGCGAAGAAAGCAGCTGGCCAAACGGTTCGCGGCTTCCGTAGGGTTTTGGCGAATAGAAGAGCAGCACGCGGCCCGAGCTGCGCGGCTGGTGCTGGTGGATTGACGCCGATGGTCCGGACAGATGCAACAGGCTCTCTCCGGCACCGGGCAATGGCGAAGCGGCTTGCAGCATAATCACGTCCGCGAATCAACAGCCTTCCGGGGGCAAGATTGCGTTGTGTCGCCCGAAATCCCAACATACAAGACGAATATGATTGATGTCACGCAACCACGCAATGCCGGCATGGACTGGCACGAGCAAGCCTTTGACCTGACGCGGGGAATTGCTGCCTATGTCAAGTCCCCCCTGGTGGCAGGGCTGGCGCGCGTCATCACCAAGCATCCGAACGCCGATATCGCCAACGCCTTCAACCACAAGCAGGTCGCCTGCAAGATGTGGGCGCTCGACAGGCTGTTCGAAAGTTGCGGCGGCCGGTTCGGGCGCATATGGGTTCTGGGTGGGTGGTACGGCGTATTGCCGGCAATGCTTTTCAACGATGTCCGCTTCGAAATCGCGGCGGTCGATAGCATCGACATCGATCCCGAAGTCGCGCCGGTCGCCCGGACCCTCAACCGGGAAGCCGGCGACCGGTTCCGGGCGCTGACGGCAGATATGTACGCACTCGACTATGCGGGCGGGCGGCCCGACCTGGTGGTCAATACGAGCTGCGAACACATAGCCGATCTGCGCGCCTGGCTTGCCCTGCTTCCGCGGGGCACGACTGTACTGCTGCAATCGAACGATTATTTCAGCGAGCCGACGCACATCAACTGCGTGGCTTCACTTGCAGCCTTCGAAGCAATGGCGGCGCTACGGGAGGTGCGGTTCTCCGGCGAACTGCCGACAAAAAATTATACGCGCTTCATGCTGATTGGAACGGTTTGATGCATTTCGCCCGGTTTGGGACAACGACATGCATAAACGAGGAGTTGAAGCACATCGCACGTACCTCGCCAGACGCGACGCGCGTTAGCATCTATCGTCTGTTTGATCATGAACTTTTCCGAAACCGGGCCCCACTTTAAGGGACCATGTTCGATACCGCTGGCGCAGAATTTGCGCCGAGCGACGCGCCCCCTCCAGATCGAGACGATGCGCGGCTGGCCTCGGTCCGGCAAGCGCCTGTTCGATCGCTTGCGCCAAACCTTCAGGCGTTAGGTCCTTCTCCGTCAGCACCGTTGCAAGGCCGAGTTCTTCGAGCATCAGGCTGCGAACCGTCTGTTCGGTTTCCCCGCCGGCTGCAAATGGAACGAGCAGGGAGCGACAACCCGCGCGCAGGACATCGCAGACCGTGTTGTAACCCGCCTGCGAGACTGACAGGCGGGCGCCGGTCAGCAGGCTGGCGAAATCCTCGCGGAACCGGAAGATGGACAAGACCGGCGAGGCATCGCGTGCGATCGCGTCAAACTCGTCTTTCGGCAGGTTTGGGCCGGTGATCAAACACCATTTCCAAGTGTTGTTGGCATTCCGCGCCGCTGCGAGGGTGGAACTGACAAGGCTCTTTCCGGCTGCCCCGCCGCCAACCGACACCAGAACGTCGAATCGCTCGGAGGTCGCGGGCGACGGCGGCGCGGCAACGAGCCCTGTGTAGGTGACCTCGGCCTTGATCGCCCCAGCCATTGGAAACGTCTTGTCGATGGTTGCGAAAGCCGGATCGCCGTGGACCATGACAAGGTTGAAATGCCTGTTGATGAGATCGACCGTTTCCTCGTTTCGGCCCGGCTTGACGCGCTCCTGAAGGATATCACGGACGGACGTCGCCAGCAGCGGTTTGGGCGACGTCGCGTCGATGGCCTCGATCAGCGGCAGGAGTTCGAAACGCATCTGCCGGCGTCCAAATGGAAACGCCTCGACAATGACGATATCAGGCCTGCAATCCCGGAACGCCTGCAGCAGCATCTCTGAACGCCATTTCTTGAAATCATCGTCGATAGGTTTGCCCTGCAGGTCGACAAGTCCAGAAAATCCTTCATCGCCGGAGGTGACAGGTGGCAGGGTTACAGATTTCACACCCGCTCCCGGAAACCCGGCGATCGGCACTCCGCCGGTCACGACGGTTACGTCAAACCCGTCATCGACCAGAGCCGCGGCAATCCGGCTGGCGCGCGCGAGATGGCCGATACCGAGCAGGTGCTGGACATAGAAGAAAGCGCGCAGCCGCTTCATTCGGCGGCCCGCCACTCCCGCTCGAACAGTTCCTTGAGCTGCCCAATGCTTGCCAAATGATCGAAATTTCCGCGCACGCGCCGCTCTGCGGCGTCGCCGAGGCGGGCGCGCAGCTCGGGATCACGGATCAGGCGCTCCAGCGCCTGCGCCAGGGCAATTGGGTTTTCCGTCGGAACCAGCAGCCCGGTTTCATCCGGCGACAGAAGCTCCGGCACGCCGGAAATATCGGTCGACACGCAGGCAAGCCGCTGGCTAGCCGCCTCCACCAGAACATTCGGCAGACCGTCCCGGTCGCCATTTGCGGTGATCCTGCAGGCCAGGGCGAAGATGTCGGCGCAGCGGTAGTGCTCAAGCACCTCCTCCTGCGCGAGCGCGCCTTTCCAAAAGACGCGGCCATCCAGGCCGAGCTTTTGCGCCAGCGCCTTGAACCGTTCCAGTTCATCGCCGCCGCCGATATGCTCGAAACGCCACGCCAAATCACCAGGCAAGAGGGCGAGGGCCTCCAGCAATGTATCGTAACCTTTCTTTTCAACGGCGCGCCCGACACTCAGAATGACAACCGGTTCGTCCGGCGCCGAGCCGTCATGCTGTTTTCGCGCCTCGCCGAAACTGCCGAAGCGATCAAGGTCGAGCCCATGATAGCTCAGATGCACAGACGAGTTGCCGTTAGCGAGTTTTTTCAGACGGTCGAAGCCGGTTTTCGTGCAGGTGACCGTCCAGCGTGCCGAGGAAAGCTTGTCAGCCAGATCCCAGTCCGCCGAAGTCCAGATGTCCTTAGCATGGGCCGAGCAGCTCCAGGGCAGGCCACGAAGCTGGCTGGCGTAGCGCGTCACCGATGCCGGTGTATGCGCGAAATGTGCGTGCAGCCAGCCCGCGTCTTGCGGCCATTCGGCCGCCAGCACGAGCGCTTGCCCGAAGCGGCGCGCGCGATTGCGCGTAAAGTCGCGGCCGAGGTCGATAGCCAGCGATCCGAGCGCGCGCCAGAAGCCCGGCCGCAGCAGATAAGCAAACAGCGAGCGAACCACGCGTAGCGGCTCTTCATGCAGATATTCCGGCAGATAATGGACGGGCGCTTTGATCTCGTCATGCACGGGGTGGCGTTTTGGGTCGGTCGGCCGCCTGAGCGCGACGAGTATCAGGTCGAACCCCGCGCGCTCCAGGCCGAGCAGTTCCTGCGCGATGAAGGTTTCCGACAGCCGCGGATAGCCTTTCAGAACCACGACGATCTTGCGATGTTGCAACTCAGATCATGCCTTCAATGACCGAAAGGTGATGGCCGCCCCGCCGGTCGAGCAGTTCCGCGACGATTTCGGAAATATGAGGCAGCCCTTCCAGCGTCAGATGCGGATGGCTCTGCGATGGGCCGGGCCGGTCCGGCAGCACCTCCAGTGCATCGGCAAACCGCTGGGAATCCTCGGCTTCTTCCGGCAAAAGCATCTCAATGAGGCCGAGTTCGGCTGCGCGCCGTGCTCGGATCAGTTGTTCCTCGCGGGGCTTGACGCGCGGCACGATCAGCGCCGGCTTGTCGAAAGACAGTATCTCGCAATAGGTGTTGTAACCGCCCATCGCCACGACTGCCTTGGCGCCGGCAATCAGATCTTCCATGCGGTTGTCGAACTCGATGATCTTGATATAGGGGATCTTGGACCCCTTCTTGAGCAGCTTGTTGCGCTTGCGCGCCGGCATGTAAGGCCCAAGCACGATCAGCGCCCTATGCTGCAATTGCGGATCGTGCTGATAGGCATCGATGACGCTGTGGATCAGATCGGCGCCGTCACCGCCGCCACCGGTGGTAACGAGGATATAATCGCCCTCGGGCCGGTGGCCGGGCAACTCGTTCTTCTGCAGGCTCCGTTGCAGAAAACCGACGAACTTCATCTTTGCCCTGACAGCCGGCGGCACATCCAAACCGGTCAACGGATCGTAGAAATCCGGCGGACCATAGACCCAGACCTTGTCGTAGAACAGGCCTATCTTGCGCATCACATCCCTTTGTGCCCACTCTGCTTCGAGCAGATGCGGGGCGTCCATCACCTCGCGCAGGCCGAGCACGAGCGTGGTGCCCCGCGTCTTGAGGTAGGACAGCGTGTCCTCGATCTCACCGCGCAGGCCAAGCGGTTCCTTGTCGACGATGAAGATATCCGGCCGGAAGGTCTCGGCTGTGTGGCGGATGATCGACTGGCGCATCCTTAGCGTCTCATGCAGATCGATATCCTTTTCCAGCGAGGTGTATTCGCCGTTGCGCAACTTGATGACGCTGGGGATCTTCACGAAGTCGACACGGGCGCGGTAGTCGAAGGCGCCGGCGATAGTCGCACCCGAAATGATAAGCACCTGAAGTCCGCGGAAATCCTCGACCAGCGAATGCGCGATCGTCCGGCAGCGCTGCAAGTGGCCGAGCCCGAACGTGTCGTGGCTGTACATGAGAATTCGAGCATTTCGTACGTGCTGGGTCATTGTTGAACGTCTTTTGGAATTCTCGCCTGAGGACTGTGGCCGACCCCGCACGAAACTAGCCTCGCGGGTCCACCGACCTGTTTTGGAACATGACGGCGCAATTATCAATTACCCCAGAGGGTAGATATGCGGAAGCCGGGAAGCTGCGTTCATCTCGGATCTTATTGCGCCAGAAGCAGACATTTCCGATCGCGGGCAGGCTGCCCGGATGGGTCGCTACTCGGCATTGGGAGGGGATTTCTGAAGTCCGATCCCTCTCCGCCCCCAGATCGGCATTGATGTACCGACACCGGGTAGTCATACTTACGGGGCAAGTGAGGAGAAAACGATCCACAATGCGTCTGCTGCCAAATCTGCTCTCCCGTTTTGTAAAAAACGGGCGCCTGACTGTCATATTCGAGGATGGCTTCAGGCAAGTCTTCGGCAGTGGACAGGATGGGCCCGACGTGACGATCCGCCTGACCGACAAAGCGGTCGAACGCGAGATCTTCTTCAATCCGGAACTGAAGGCGGCCGAAGCCTACATGGATGGGCGCTTGGTGATCGAGAACGGTGGCAAAGCATTTGACCTCTTGTCACTTTTTTCCGTCAACCGCACTGGGTTGGCAGCCCACCCTGTTCAGAAGGCGTTGCGGAAAGTCTGGCGTGCGTTGCGCCGGCGCCAGCAGAACAACAAGCTCGGTCTCGCCGCCAAAAACGTTCAGCACCACTACGACATCCCGACAAAATTTTATGAGCTATGGCTCGACGAGACAATGACCTATTCGTGCGCCTATTACACGGCAGCGGGCAATAGTCTGCAGCAAGCGCAGATCGACAAGCATCGCCACATTGCCGCGAAGCTCAAGCTAGAGCCGGGCATGCATGTGATGGAAATCGGCTCAGGCTGGGGCGCTCTCGCCATCTATCTCGCCAAGTATTGCGACGTGAAGGTCACGGCGATCAACGTTTCGACGGAGCAATTGGCGGCGTCTCGGCTTCGAGCGATCGAGGCCGGGGTCGCTCATCAGATCGATTTTCGCGAGGTCGACTATCGCGAGGTCAGCGGACAGTTCGACCGTGTTGTCTCGATCGGAATGATGGAGCACGTAGGCGTCGTTCATTTCGACAGCTATTTCACAACCATTAGTAGATTGTTGAAGGAGGGCGGCTTCGCATTGGTTCATGCGATCGGACGCATGTCACCGCCTGGTACGACGGCGCCGTTCATCCGCAAGTATATCTTTCCAGGTGGGTATGTGCCGGCTTTGTCAGAGGTGTTTGCCTCGTTGGAGCGCACGGGGATCTGGTGCGCGGACTGTGAAAATTTGCGGCTGCACTATTACTGGACGATCCACGATTGGCGTCTCGGTTATGAGGCCAGGCGCGAGGAGGCAATCGCCATGATGGGCGAACGCTTCTGCCGTATGTGGGATTTCTATCTGGCGTCGGCCGAACTCGGCTTCCTAAACGGTTCAAATTTTGTCTACCAGATACTGATCTCGACTCGCCGTGACGATGTCCCTGTCATCCGCGATTATATTGTCGAAGAAGAGCGACGCCTACTGAGCTCGATGCAGACGCGTGCGTAGTTTCGTTATACACCAGTGAGCCCGGTCCGCTGGTTAGCTCGCCCTGACTTTGATCGGGAGGCGTAGACAGCGACTTGCATGAAGGTCTGATTGGCTATGGCCAGTGGGCATTCTGGGCGATGGAAAGCCGCAGGCGTTGCGTTCGCCTGCTTCGCCGCAGAGATGCTGCGTGTTCCGCCGGGGACATGGCGCCAGCAAGCAAGCTAAGTCTCCGGATCCGCTGCCTTGCCTCCCCACAGCGACGACACCCAGAGCTCCGGGGGCTACCTCGATCGAACGCCCGTCATTCATGATCTCAGAATCATGGCGACCCATCGATTCAGCAACCAGAAGAACGCAGCTGCAGCGCTAGGACGCGTCGGTGGAGAATTTGTGTATCGTAGTCGACTTCAGCGTTTCGCCCGGTTTCAGCACCGTCGTCGGAAATGACGGCTTGTTCGGCGAATCCGGAAAGTGCTGCGTCTCAAGGCAGAAGCCGTCGGTCTGGCGATATTGCTGACCGGCCGCGCCGACGAGCGTCGAATCGAGGAAGTTGCCGCTGTAGAACTGGACCCCGGGCTCGGTGGTCGAGATCTCCATGATCCGGCCCGAGCGCGGCTCGTAGACTCGCGCGGCGAGCGAAAGCCCACTCCCCGACCGGTTCAGCACGAAGTTGTGATCGTATCCGCGGCCATAGACCATCTGTGGATCGTTCGAGCGGATGCGTGCGCCGATCGGCGCCCCCTGGCGGAAGTCGAACGGCGTGCCGGTCACGGAGGCGAGCTGCCCGGTCGGGATCAAGGTCGCATCGACCGGCGTGTAGCGGTCGGCGTTGATGGTGAGGATGTGATCGTCGATCCCACCCGTGCCGTCGCCGGCGAGATTGAAGTAGGAATGACTCGTGAGATTAACCACGGTTGGTTTGTCTGTCGTCGCCTCGTAGTCGATGCGCAACTCGTTGTCGTTGGTGAGGCTATAGACGACCTGGACCGTGAGCGTGCCGGGATAGCCTTCTTCGCCATCCTTGCTCGTGTAGTTGAGCTGTGCTGCGGCGCCGCTGACGCTGCTCAGCGGCTCGACCGCCCAGACGACCTTGTCGAAGCCTTTCGTACCACCATGCAGGCTGTTGGGCCCGTTATTGGCGGCGAGTTGATATTGCGTGCCGTCGAGCGTGAACTTGGCGCCGCCGATGCGATTGCCGTAGCGCCCGATCAAGGCGCCGAAATAGGGGTTCATGGATTCGTAATCGGCGAGTTCCTTGAAGCCGAGCACAACGTTGTCGAGCTTGCCCCAGCGGTCGGGCACATTGATCGCCGTGATGATACCGCCATAGGCGATGAACTTGACCGACGCGCCCCTGTCGTTGGTGAGCGTGTACAGATCGATGGCTTTGCCGTCCTGCGTGTTCCCGAATGGGGTCTTGTCCACAGAGCCAGCGCCTGCGCTGGTTCCCGTCAGCAGCACACCCATGCCGAGCACGGCCGCGCCGAGCACTGACCTATGCCAGCTACGCGACATGTTGGGATCGATCGGCGTCATGGTTTCCTCCCTCCATAAAGCCTCTTCGCCGGCGGCTTCTGACGAGCCGCCTGGAGGACCAATTCTAAGCTCATCTGGCTATCAAGGTAAGCGCGTCCTGGTAGAGATTGCACGATCACGCCGTGCTTGAAGCGTGTGCCGGATACCGCCGGTCGCATCAGCTCATTGCCTGATCAAAATTGCCGTCGGTGCATGAATCGCAGGACGGGCATCCGCCTGGTTCCGACTTCGCTTGCTGCTTGCCGGAACAAAGCCGACCGACTCTTGGCCGGGCCCTCGCATGCAATAGGAGACCTTTCGCCGGCGCCGATGCTTCTCGCTCTGAGCCAATTCGTCTGTGCAAGTGAGGAGCACTATTTACCTGGACCGACTTTGCGCAGAATATCATCGAGTGGGAGGAGGCATTCGGACCCCTTCGATAAAGTTCGCCCGAGTGGCTTCCGACCTCGCTGGTTTCAAGGGAGGAGCAATCATGAGGCGTATTTTCTCGCTCGCGGTATGCGCCGCGGCGTTATTGTTCGGCGTCTCGGACGCCTTCACGCAGTCCGGCAGCGTCGAGAAAGCAGTCGGCGGCTACAGCTTCGAAGAAGCGGCAAAGGAGGCTCCCGGCACAAAGGACTTCCATTCGGCCGATGGCCACCTCACTTTCGCCATCGTGACGCATACGGCCGGCAACGGCTTCTTCGACCCGGTCTATGTCGGAGCCAAGGTCGCCGGCGACATGATCGGCGCCAATATCCTGCTGCTTGGTTCGGAATCGCCAACCGACGATCCCGCCCGCGAGATCGAAATTCTGAACCAGATCGTGCAGGATCCCACCGTCGACGGCATAATCATGACGACGCCGCAGGTCGGCGCTTATAACGACATCGTCAAGGCCGCCGAGGGGAAGGGCATTCCCGTCGCCACGACCAATTCGTTCGACGGCACGCTCCTTGACCGCAGCCGCATCAGCCATACCGGCCAGGACGCATCGGCCGCAGCGATCGCCGGTGAGGCGCTGGTAAAATGCCTGGCCGACAAGGGCATTGAGAAGGGCACGATCGTGCTACCGTCCTCGACCGCGATGGGCAACGTCGAGGTGAATAACCGGGTGACCGCCGCTTTCAATGCCATCGTCAAGGGGCTGAATGACGCCGGCAAACTCGCCAACTTCAAGGTCGACGCCGGTCCGGAGAACACCGGCATCGACACCAATCCGAACGATCCGGTGAACGGCATCGTCACGCTATTCGAATCGCGCGGCGATGTTGTCGGCGCTTTCGCCGGCAACAACGTGTTCACGCCGGCCCTTGCCAAGGCCGTCGCCCAGACCGGGAAGACCGGCAAGATCTGCGCCTACGGCTTCGACCTCGGCCCGGCTCAGCAGGATGCGTTGAAGAGCGGCGACCTGACCGGCGCGCTCGGGCAGCAGCCGTTCCTGCAAGGCTTCTGGCCGGTTATGCAGCTCTATCTGCAGATTGACCGCGGCATCGCGGCGGCCAATCTCGACACACGCGCCCAGCTCGTAACGCAGGAGGACGTCGAGAAGGTCGGCAAACGGTTCGAGAACTGAGTCCCGGTCGGACGTCTGAAATCGCTGCGGGAGGGCGCAAGGTCCCCCCGCAGCGGCAGCAGGGAAATTGACCAGAAGAGACCTATGGCGTTTATCGCGACCACATCGCTCGGCCGTGCGCCGTCCCAGATTGTCGGCGCCTGGGAGGCGGGGCTGCTCGCGCTGCTGCTGTTGCTCTATCTCGGCGGCGCTTTCGTCAATCCCGCGTTCTTCGGGTCAACCGAAGCGTTCCATGCGCTGCTCCGCGACACCTCGCGCGTTGCCATCATCGTGGTCGGAATGACTTTCGTCATCGTCAACAAGGACCTCGATCTCTCGGTCGGTTCCACTTATGGTCTGATAGCCGTGGTTTTCGCCAGGCTGTTCGCGCCAGGCTTTCTCGATCTCGACATCGTCACGTCGGTGATCCTCTGCGCGCTCTTGGGCACGGTGATAGGCCTCGTCAACGGCGTGCTCGTCACCATACTGAAAGTGCCGGCGTTTATCGCCACGCTGACGATGCTTTTCATCGGCCGCGGCTTCGTGCTCGCGCTCACGCACGGCCAAGCCATCTACTATCCCGCCAAGGCTAACGATTATCCGCTGTTCTTCGACATTGGCGAGACGAACGTCTTCGGCTTCAACAACCAGATCGTCATCTTCGCCGTCGTCGCCTTGATCGGCGCCTATGTGCTCGCCAAGACCCGTTGGGGCTATGAGACCTTCGCAACCGGCGGCAACGAGCAGGCGGCGTCCTATGCCGGCATACCGACGAACTGGGTGCGCATCCGAGCTTACCTGATCTCCTCGCTATGCGCGACCCTTGCCGGTTTGCTGTCGGCTACCCAGGACAAGGGCGTGACGCCGCTCTATGGCGTCAGCGGCGAGCTGACCGTCATTGCCGCCGTGATCATCGGCGGCGCCTCCATCCTCGGCGGACGCGGCCGAGTCGCGGGCTCCTGCCTTGGCGCCCTACTGGTGGTGCTGCTCGACAAGGTGTTGCGCGAGGGCTGGCCGATCACGCGCATCATCAAGATCGGCGACGCGGAAATAACCGTCAACGCGGTCTACTCGCTGCCTGTGGGCGCGGTGCCGGTCTTCCTCGGACTGCTCCTCGTCATCGCGGTGCTTATCGAGCCTTATCTCATCCGCCGCCAGCTCGCGGCGCGGCTCTGGGCATGGCTCCGCGGCAGGCCGCCACCCCCCGCCTACGAGATCGGCGGCGTCGCGATCGAGGGCGTGCAGACCAAGGGCGCGATGGCGACCGACATGGCGCTGTCGGCGGCTGGGCTCGGCAAATTTCTCGCCCGGCGCGACGCGCTCGCCATTATCCTGACGGTGGTGCTGTGGCTGACAGGTTTCGCTCTCAGGCCGGACTATTGGTGGAACCTGTCCAACAGCTTCGCGATCCTGCTCAACTACACCGAACTGGCGCTGATCACGATCGGGCTCACTTATGTCATCGCTGCCGGCGATATCGATCTTTCCGTCGGGGCGGTGCTTGCGCTTGCCGGCAGCACCGCGGCTTATTTCCTGAAAGTCCTCGGCGCCGACCCCCTCACCGCCGTCGCGCTGGGGCTGCTCGCGGGAATGGCCGCCGGTCTCGTCAACGCCATCGTCACGGTCGGATTCAAGCTGCCGGCCTTCATCGTCACGCTTGGCATGTTCTATATCGCCCGCGGCCTCGCCGCCTGGTTTGTTGCCGGCCAACAACTGACCGGCTGGCCCGAGGGCTACAACCTTCTTGGCCGCAAGGTGAACGACATTCTGCTGCACTATCGCATCGCGCTACCTGACGGACTGCTCCGCACGGTCGCCGAGGTGGTCAGCGTTCAGACCATCTGGATGCTGCTGGTGGCCCTGGTCGCCGGCGTCGTCCTCGCCTACACGCCGTTCGGGCAGAAGGTGTACGCGACGGGCGGCAACGTCCGCGCCGCCGCCTATGCCGGCATCAACACCAACCGGGTCCGCTTCGTCGCGCTCATGCTGGCCGCACTCTGCGCGACCATGGCCGGGATCATCAACGTCGCCTACTTCCGCAGCTTCAACCCGGTCGCCGGCCAGTTCCGTGAGCTCGACGCCATCGCCTCCGTGATCATCGGTGGCGGTTCGATCTTCGGCGGCCATGGCACCATCATCGGCGGGCTCGCGGGCGCGGCGGTGATCACCCTGGTTCGGGCGCTGCTGCAGCTCAATGTCCAGGGCTTCAGCATGCCGCAGCACTGGATCAACGTCTTCATCGGCGGCATTCTCATCGTCGCGGTGCTGATTGACATCTGGGTCCGTCAGGCCAACATTTTCGGACGCCTGCGGGCACGCCTCGCAAGAGGCGCACGAACACCGGAAACCACTCATGCGTGACGGGACGCCGCCCGAGCCGATCGTGGAAATGCGTGGCATCGAAAAAGCCTTTGGGGCGGTGCAGGCGCTCCGCAACGTCGACCTCGTGCTCTATCCCGGTGAGATCCTAGGCCTGGTAGGCGACAACTCGGCCGGCAAGTCGACACTCATGAAGATTCTGACCGGCGCCTATCAACGCGACACTGGGGAAATCTTCGTTGCCGGACAGCCGGTTCACTTCAAGAGCCCGCATGAAAGTCGCGACGCCGGCATCGAGATGATCTACCAGGACTTCGCGCTCTGCGGGAATATGGATGTCGGCCAGAACATCTTCCTTGGTCGCTGGCCGCTCAGAGGGCTCTTCGTCGATCGGCGAAAGATGTACGCGCAAGCCGACACAGTGCTGAAGCGGCTCAAGGTCGACGTGAACTCCGTTTATCAAAAGGTCGAGAGCCTGTCGGGCGGGCGCCAGCAATCCGTGGCGATCGCCCGCGCGATCTCGTTCGAGCCGCGCGTGGTGATCCTCGACGAGCCGACCGCGAATCTTTCGGTGATGGCAACCGAGCGCCTGCTCGAAACCATGCTGGAGCTGAAGAAGCAGGGTGTCGCCCAGATCATTATCTCGCACCGCCTGGTCGACATCTTCGCCGTGGGCGACCGCGTCATGGTGCTGAAGCGCGGCGAGAACGTCGGCGACCGCTACATCAGGAGCACGGACGAGCACGAGGTCTTGGAGATCATCGTCTCCGGAACGCGCGAGCGCGCCCTTACCGCCGATGAAGCGTTGACAAGGGAAAACTGACAGAGGCGGGAGAGGGATACCGCCAATACAGTGCTGTGACCGAATTCGTTTGCTGACGGGGCTTGTTAGTCAGCGCAAATAGGTCCGACTCCAGAATGATGCGCCTGGCCGGTGACAAATGAATCTCTGCTGGACCGCCGATGATATGGGGAGGCGCTCGCAAATCGCGCCCTACGCGCGGGTTGATCGGTTGATCAACATCAAAGCGTGAATATGAGAAATGCGCTAACTGTGACGGCGGTGGTCACCGTGGCTCGAGTGTCAGCAGATGTGGTAAGGTTGTGTGTCGGCGAGTAGCAGAGGTCCAGCAACAATGACTTTGAGGCCAGCCAGAGCTTACGGCGCATCCGGCTTGGTTCTAGCGGTGTGCAGTGTGTTTGCTTGGCAGAACGACGCTGCTGCTGACAATTGCCGCGCAGCCGCGGCGCCTGGCGTCAATTGGCACGAGTGTGACAAGAAGCTTCTCATCCTAGAGGGACAGGACCTGAGCGGGGCGAACCTGTTCGGTGTTGATTTCACTTCGACCGACCTCAGGAACAGCAATCTCCTTGCGGCAAATCTTGAGAAGGCAACGCTTGTGCGTGCTTCCCTGGCCGACTCGACCGCCAAAGGCGCCCGGTTCGACAGAATCGAGGCCTACAGGACCGACTTCAGCCGTATGGACGCGCAGGGCGCTGTGTTTGCGAGCGCGGAAATGCAGCGCTCGAATTTCCAGGACGCCAATCTGACCAATGTTGATTTCACAAAGGCAGAATTGGGGCGTGCGCAGTTCCATAACGCCGATATCAGCGGCAGCCGCTTCTCGTTTGCCAATCTCGCACGGGCGGACTTCCGAGGAGCGACGTTCACCGCGCCGATAGATTTTGACCGCGCCTTTCTCTTTCTGACCCGTATCGAGGGCGTCGACCTTTCCAATTCGGCGGGTCTGTCCCAGTGGCAGCTCAACATGGCTTGCGGAGACGCCCGGACCGAGTTGCCTTCTGGCCTGACGAGGCCTGAAGATTGGCCCTGTCAATTCCAGCAGGAATAGTTGTCGGCAAGCGAACTGCGGCAATGCTGCGCCGGACAGGATGAAACTGGGCACCGCTATGTCATTGTAGGCGCTTTGTAATTTTTGGTCGAACTGTCAGCTCATCGCCAGACGTAGTCCGCTGGCACGATGCAATAGCCGATCACCTCAGGCTGCTCCGCCAAGTCGTAAACGTGGATGTCGGATGTTTCGACCGCCACGTTCGACCTCGGTATCGGGGCGCTGAAACGAACGGCGATGACGCAGCCTTCTGGCGAAGTCTCTGAACGCCGGGCGCACGCGTGGGACAGCGCGTACGAGCTTTCCTTCGCGAAGGAGAGCGATTGCAACTTCGCGGTAAACTTGAAGCCTTCAGCGACGATGGCGGCCAGGTTGCTCCGCGCTGTTCCGTGAAAGGCTACAAGGCTGTCGCTTTCCATAGCGGCGGGGAACAAGTGATAGCCCTTTTCCTCATCAGGCCACGGGAAAGGGGATTCTTGAATGGTTGGCGTCGACATCTTTTCGAGTTCTTGCGTAGTCGGTTTCTCCAGCCCGGCATCGCCCGGCCGCGGCGCACCAAGATGTTCTCCACCCACCGCGCTGTAGGCGGCATAAAGCAATTGCTGCGCCTCGCGGACACAGTAGAACCAATATGGGTTCAAAATCACTGAGCCGTGGTTGACGAGTTTGTCCTCGATGAGGTCCACGACCAGCTTCGTGACATGGACTCCTTCGTGACAGCCGAACGTTCCTGGCCCGTACCGGCTCTCTAGGCTCGGGTAATCGGGAACTTCGCTCTCGGCCTCATCGCGCCTACGCTCTTCGAGTAAAGCGATGCGCTCCGGTTCATACTCATCCCTGCTCATACCGCTCCCCGGTTTCTTTATTCCCAGCCGGGTCCGCCGCGCTGAGGTCCAATTGGCTTTTGTCTAGCCTGCGCAAGCCGCTCTTGCATCCGCGCGCGACGTTCATCTGCGGCTGTTCCCATAGCATCATCGCTGCGTTTGGCCGTGATCTCCAGCCCCGTTTCACGCACCTCGCGTTGGCGCTGCTCGGTCTCCGCGAGCCGCAATTGGTCCTCAACGCGGGTTTCCCGAACTAGGTCACGGATAAGGCTCCGCCGCTCGCGCGCCTCGATCATATCGAGCGCAGCTGCGCGCTGGTGGACGCCCTTGCACTCGCGCTCATGCCGGCGGTCCAGCGCCTCGTTTTCCAGACGATGCCGCTCGGCCGGGTTGAGCGCCGGGTTGCGCCTCAAGTGGCCGACCACGGACCGAAGGCCGGGAACGCGATCCATCAACTCGAAGAGCTTGCCCGCGAGGACGTTGAACAGCCGGCCGTCCTCCGCCTTCTGCGCCGCATGCAGCGCCATGCGCTCGCTTGCATGCGTAAGGGCCAGCTTCTGGCTCCTGCTGTCGATGACGCGCCTGCGTCGTACCGCCTGCTTGGCAGCAAGCTCGGCGGCGGACTTCGCGCCGCGCTGCCGGGCCTTTTCGCGCAGCCGCTCGTCGACCGCCCGCTGGCGGTCGGCCTGCTCGGCCCGTGCCGCTTCCACGGTCGGCAGGCTCACTGCCGGCAAGGACGTGAGGCGCGCCTTCACGTCCTTGGTGCGCACGCCGTCAATCTGCCGCGCGAGGGCATGAACATGACCCGCGCGGTCCACGACGACATAGGCGCGACGCTCGCCCTGCGCTAGGACGTATCCGGCCCGTTCCAGTCCGGCGCGGAAGGCTTCCGCACTGTCGGACGCCCGGAACAGGCTGGTGATGGCGCTGCGTCGCTGCTCGGGCGTGATGCCGGACGCTTCGGCCATAGCCTTCTCTGCGAACGAGACGTCGCGGGCCTTCTCGAACCGCGCGTCGCCCCGGTCCTCGGCGAGACCGACCGGCAGGGGAAGACCATAGGCATGGGCCAGCTCCCGCGCGCAGGTGCGGAGCTTCATGCGGTCATGACTCATGGGGACGGCGCGCATCTGCTCGACATCGATGCGGGACCAGACGACGTGGCAATGCTCGCGGCCGTTCTTCACGTGGAAGACCACGGCGCGCGGCTGGCCGGTCAGGCCCAACTTGCCCTCGATATGGTCGATGGCGGCCATGTACTGCTCGCGGCTCAGGGGCTCGGCCGGGTTGATGGCGAGGCTGTAGAGGGGCTGCTTGCAGCGGGTCGCGCGGGCTATGCCGGCGAACTCCGCCAGCGCGCCGTGCAAGTTGTCGGCCACCACGCCGCGCAGCTGCGCAATCTCGACGCGCGTGTTGTCGTACTCGTTCGACAGGTGTGTCGCGAGATCGGCAGCCCCGGTGCGCTGGTTGCCTTTCAGGATCATGGGCGCATCCCCAGGGCCTGAAGGCAGGCCGTTCGCATTTCGGCGAGGTCGCGCCATGCCGCCGCGAGGTTCGGGTCGTCCGCCGGCACGACGCCGGATGCCTGCATGGCGCGCAGAGTATCGGCGATGTCGCCGAGCCGGCTTAGGACGCGGGCAGCATCTTGCCGGTCGGGAGCGGGCCGGCCAGCGGCCTCGTTCAACGCAGCAGTCCGCAGGAAGGAAGCCACGGGCACGCCCGTCCCGCCGGCACCCCGGCGCACGGCTTCCAGCTCCTGCTCGTTGAACCGGGCAGACAGTGAAATTCCGCGCTGTCGCTTCTCGCTGGCCTTCGCCACGGCCGCCTCCTGTCGCGCATCCGGGGACGCGTGATCCCCGGCCGGGTCCAGCCACGGTGTGCTGGTGCATGGGTGTTCCAAGAGGGAGAGGTGAAGTCACCCTCTTGGTCGATGGGTGTCCAGAGGGAGCGCGAAGGCTCCATTTGGTCCAGTGCAGCGGGATACGCTGCGTTGCACGGCAAGGCTCGATGCCGCCCGCCGGGCAATGCCGGGGGATGCAACGGGGGCTGGCTAAAGCCCCCTTGCCAAGATGGAGCGCGGACTCTCCGCGCGCACATCTTGCAACGCACAGAAGATGTAAGTTTCAGTGTAGGGGAACAAGGTTAGGAACGGCTTAAAACACGCTCCCGACGCCCTTCAGAAACAGCACGGCGTCAAATTTCCCAGCAGTTTACAGAAGATAGCGCGATTGGTCAAACATTGGTCACTTCGCACTCACGGCTCTTGCTTCAGCTTCGACGATGTAATCAGCAAGGCCATCATCGACCCGGCATTCAGCGGCGATGACACTCGGCCAGCGACCCTTGCCGTCTGGGCCGAATGGTGCATTCCAATTTTCGATCAGGATGCGCGCGAGAGGCAGGTTGTTCGTGCCGACCGCGATGTGCAGCGCCGTGAGCCCGGTGACGGGTTCGGCGGCGTTCACATCGGCTCCATCTTCAAGCGATGCGATAACAGCAGCGCTATCGGCGGCGTAAGCGGCACGTAGCAAAGCGCCGTTCGGATCAGGGCCGCCGGAGTGATCACGACCGCGCTGAGGGCTTGGGGCGGCCATCAGGCATCCTCCTGAAGCCGGTCGAATAGGACCAGCGTGCTGCTTTGCGGACTGGTTCCGACGGCCGGTTCATCTAGCCCGGCGCGCGACTCGTGGCCATGCCCGCCCAGTCGGCCTTCAGCCGCCCAGTCGAGCCAGTAGACCCGGGGCGTTCCGGTCAGGATGTTGCGCAGAACGATGAAGAACGAGCCGTTCGGGTGAATGGCGATGCCTTCGTAAGCGCGGCGCGGCCCCGCCTCCGGACCTGTCTCGCCGGGCGGCTTGCGGTCCCAATTGGTGACCTGCTCCCGGACGATGGCGTAGGGGTGCGCGCGCTGCGGCTCGATGGCGACGGCGGAGAAGGGAACCCAGTCTTCAGCGTCGCCCCTGTAGACCCGCATAGCCCCGCCTGGCTCCGGCGCGCGCCGGGCTCGTCCGGCATACGCGCCGGCGATTTCGGGCGGGACGGGCCGGCAGTCGTGCCCGTCCCGCCAGACCCCGAGGAACGCGGCCATCTGCTCGCCGAAATCGGCAAGGGGGTCGCTGTCCGGCAGCGTCGCGATGAACTGCGCGCAGAAGCGGACGAGCGCGTCGTTAGAGCGGTGCGTGTCGCCGAGGAACCGCTGAAGCGTCTTCAGCGGGACACGGTCAAGGCCGAGCTTGTTAGCCTTTGCAATCTCCCCTTGGAGCGTCGGCACGCCGATGCCGCGCTGCTGCATATAGCGCAGCAGCGCGCGGCGGATTCGGTCGCGGTCCGCAAGGTCAAACCGGTTCTTTGTTTCCGCGATCTGCGCCGTCTCCATCCCGCAACCTGACCAGCCTTTGCCCAAGCAGGGCATCCGGCCCTTCGGCTATTTCCAGAACACAAACGCAGTTTTGCACAAGAGCTGGGAAAGAAAAACGGTCATGGCAAACCAGAAGCCGCAAGGCTCATCAATCAGTATGTTCGCGCTCGCCGCCGCGTGCGCCTGGGGTGCTTGGAGCGTTCCGAATGAAGCCGGCCAGTGGTTCCTGGGTGCGTCCAGCACCCTTGCGCTGATTGCTGGCGCTGACCGGCGGCGGGCCGAGCAGGACCGTGAGCGCAAGCGGCGTGCGGCCGAGACGCCAAGCGGCGTCTATGGCACGGCGTCGTTCATGACGCCGGAAGAGGCGAAGCGCGCCGGGCTCACCAATCCGGCCGGACTGTTCCTCGGCGCGCTCAACGGCATGATGCTGTTCCACACGGGGAAGGCGCACGGGCTCGTTGTGGCCCCGGCCCGGTCGGGCAAAGGCATCAACGCGGTCATCCCGAATCTGCTGCATTCGCAGGGAAGCGTTTGCGTCGTCGACCCTAAGGGCGAGCTGGCCGGTGTGACGGCCCGGCACCGGCGGAAAACCTTCGGCCAGAAAGTGATCATCCTGAACCCGTGGGGCCTTCATGGCCTGCCGCAGCACCGGTTCAACCCGCTCGCCGATCTCGTCGACCTGTACGAAGACCACGCGGCCAGGCGCGGCCTGACCGAAGAGGTAGCGGCGCTCGCGCTTCAGCTCATCCCCGAGCCGGAGGACGCACGGAACAAATTCTTCCGGGAAGGCAGCCGCAAGCTGCTGCGGGCCTTCATGCTGCATTTTTGCAGCCGCCGGCAACCGGACCGCTGCACGCTGCCGGAGCTGTGGCGCGTGCTTCAGAATGCAACCCGACTCGATGCGACGCTGGTGGAGATGGCGGGTTCCGACGCGCTCGGCGGCATCATTGCAGACCTTGCCGACGACATTGCCCGCACCGTCGAAAAGAATCCCGAAACCTTTCAGAGCTTCATCGAAGGAGCGACGCAGGCCGTGTCGATTTTCGACCCGGCCGGCTGGCTCGCGGACAGCGTCGCGGCCTCGGACTTCTCCTTCGCTGAAATGAAAACCGGCAAGGTCAGCGTCTATCTCGTCATCCCGCCGGACCGGGTGGCGACGCATGGGGCGTGGCTTGGCCTTTTGACGCGGCAGGCTATTGCGGCTGTGGCGCGCCAGCCCGGCAATAGTCCGGTTCTCTTCATGCTCGATGAGTTCGCCAACATGGGCAAGCTCGCGGGCCTGTCGGAAAGCCTGACGCTGCTTCCGGGGCTGGGCGTGCGCGTCTGGATTATCGTCCAGTCGCTCGACCAGCTGCGGGCCGTCTATGGGCGCGAGGCAACCAACACCATCCTCTCACAGGCCGAAGTCCAACAGTATTTTGCAGTCCAGGACCACGGACTCGCGAAGATGCTTTCGGACGCGCTCGGCCAGCGGACGGTGAAGACGCTTTCCATCAATCTTGGCCGCAAGGAAGACGACGACCCCGGCGAAAGCCGCAGCGAAGCGGCGCGGCCCCTCATGACCGCCGATGAAATTCGCATGATGGGGAAGAGCGAGCAAATCCTGCTTATCCAGTCGCTGCCGCCCATACGGGCGCAGCGGGTGCCGTTCTGGTCGGTGGCTCCTTGGTGTGACTGGGCAGCGGCGAATCCGGTTGAAGGCTCTCATCCGCGCCCCGAGCCATCTTTCACCCTTAACTACCGGGAGAAGCGCCATGACTGACCGCAAGGACTATGAAGTCACCGTCACCTCGCCCGGCCGCAAGGATAGCTCCCCCGAATGGGAAAGGCGGCTGTACAGCATCGCCGAGAGGCTGGACGCCTGCCTCGGTGTTCGCTTCTGGACGATAGCCGGGCTGGTGCTGGTCAGCCTTGTCGCCGGCACCCCGCACATCCTCGTCCAGTATCAGTGCTATGGGCGCTGCGGCCCGACAGCGACCGAGTTGAACTGTCAGTATTACGGAATTCGGGGCTGGAAAACTGCCGAACCGTCGGCGGGCAAATGCCAGCGGATTCGGCTGCTGTAGTCATCTAGATGCCGAACTCGTCGGCGGCAGATTGGTAGGCTTCGAGGAGATCAACCTCGTTCATGGGCGTCTTCTCCGGAACCACGAGAACCCGGCCGGTGATGGAAATGCCGGCCGGGATATAGAGCACTAGGCCGCCCTTGGGCGATATGGTGGCGGTGCCGACGCGGTGCGCCTTGTGACGCTTCTGGCCCTTGTACTCGAAGTTCTCGAAAACGATCAGGTCATAACGCTCCGAAACTCTCTGCCTCCCTTTCATAAAACATTCCTTCTGTATTTTTTAATAAAGGTAAGTGTATCATTAAACAGGAATGAAACATCGTAAGTATTTATTTTCGATATTGCTTTTCTTTTTTCTCGCGATTCCCGGAATTGCGCAGGCGGCGTGCATCAATCCCGCTGGTGAGGCGGGCGCGGTCGCCTTTGATGGTGGCAGTGCCGCCATGCAGTATTGCAATGGCTCAGACTGGATTGCGTTTCCGAAGGGACCTGGCGCGGCCTGCTACATCGGCTCATGGACTGCACGCACGGTAGCGTCAGGCGATTGGTATTCCATCACCTACGGCAACGGCCTGTTCGTTGCGGTTGCGTATAGCGGCACAAATCAGGTGATGACCTCGCCGGACGGGATTAACTGGACAGCGCGCGCGGCACCGGAAGCGAACCAGTGGTATTCGGTCACGTACGGCAACGGGCTGTTCGTTGCGGTTTCGCAAGACGGCACCAACCGGGTTATGACGTCCTCGGACGGCATCACATGGACCGCACGCGCTGCGGCGGAGGCGAACTGGTGGCGAGGAGTCGCCTACGGTAACGGTCTGTTCGTTGCGGTGGCAAGAAACGGCACGAATCAGGTGATGACGTCGCCGGACGGGATTAACTGGACAGCGCGCACGGCGGCTGAGGCGAACTTATGGCAGGCAGTCGCCTACGGAAACGGGCAGTTTGTTGCGATTACGGGCAACGGCGGCGGCAGCGTCATGACGTCTCCAGACGGGATCACATGGACGGCACGCACGGTAGCGTCAGGCGGGTGGTATTCCGTCACCTACGGTAACGGTCTGTTCGTTGCGGTGGCGAACGTGGGCACCAACCGCGTGATGACCTCGCCGGACGGCATCACATGGACCGCGCGCACGGCGTCTGAGGCGAACCCGTGGGCCTCCGTTACCTACGGCAACGGGCTCTTCGTGGCGGTGGCGGTGAGCGGTACAAATCAGGTGATGACCTCGCCGGATGGGATTAACTGGACAGCGCGCACGGCGCCGGAAGCGAACCAGTGGCAGGCAGTCACCTACGGCAACGGATCGTTCGCGGCTGTGGCGGTCAACGGCACGAACAGGTTGATGGCGACGGATTGCGGGGCCTCCGCCCCGGACCACGGCTACTTGGTTGCCACAGATTTCGCTCTCACGTTTCCGGATGCAAATTTCGGCGCTCTTGCCGGCGCGAACGCCGCCTGCCTCACGCATCTGCAGTCAGCAAACTGGCTCGGTAAGTCAGATGCGGTTGCGGCCGGCCAGCTCCATGCCGCCAATGTGCAGGCATGGCTGTGCGATGACAGTACCTGTCAGGACATGGAGCCGGGGGCAGACTACCGCCTTGCGACAACTTACCATCCGACAGCAGGCGGGTACACGGCGACAGCGACGGCCAGCGGCTACTACCCGGACGACGGTCTGTTGTGGGACACGCCAGATGCCTTCAACGACTTTCATTGGATCATATCCGGGCGCACCAGCAGCAATCAGCCTGCGACCGGCTTGACGTGCAGCAACTGGACATCCGGATCGACTGCTAACAACACCAATTTTGGCGTTACGGATACTGGCTACTATCCTGAGCGTCTTGCCAAGTTTACGGACCAATGCGGGGCGACCACCGTAATGTGCATGGTGCATCTTCAGCCGGCCTGTACCGGTCCTGACGGGATGGCCGGCAGTATGATCTTCAACGCCGACTATCGGGTCGCGCAATGGTGCGATGGCTCAAACTGGTGGCGGATGGGACCGCTTAACCCGCCGGGGCCGAACGACGGCTGCACAGCACCGGTGCAAGAAGGCGGAACACTAGTCTTCAACGAAGAGTACCGGGTTCTGCAATACTGCGACGGCGACACCTGGAGATTCATCGGCAGAATGCCCTGTACCGCATGCGGGGGAGCCCCTGACAAGAAGGTGGTTTTCTACACACTTAGCGAGTTCTCAGGGCACAGTATTGGCGGCGTCGCCGGTGCAGATGCCATTTGCCAGGACCGGGCCAACAAAGCAGGACTGGTCGGCACCTATAAAGCGTGGATCGCAGGCTCTGATCCTGCGAGCGCGCCGGCAACGCGCTTCATCCATTCGCCCGTTCCCTACGTGCGCGTGGATGGTATCGTGGTGGCCGACAATTGGACCGATCTAATCGATGGGTCACTGGATAATTCCATTGGCTCCGAAACGGGTTACTTGCCGCCCAGTGCGAACGGCGTGCGAACGAACGTTGCCACGGACGGAACTCAGGCTGGGTCAGCGCCAACTGACCACTGTAGTGATTGGTCCGCAAGTGGAACTGGGCGCATCGGCCATCGAACCCAAATAGACTCCGACTGGACAGACTATCTGTCGTCATACAATTGCGCGGCGGCTAGTAGACTATACTGCTTTGAGCAATGATCTTGAATAGGCACTCCTATTTGCGCGGCTTACTCTCAGAAGAGCGCAAGTTGTTTGTCGGCGGGGTCTTTGATGCCGTAGACGAGCCGCGCCATAGCGATGCTGCTCTTGCCCTCAAAGGTCGGCTTCATGATGACGTGGTTGTGGACGCCCCATGAAATCCAGATCTTCAGGCCGGCACCCTGAAACGTCAGGTCCAGCGTATCGGGTCCACCGGAGCCGCCGAAGATGCCCAACTCGAAGGTGAGCGCTTCGGCCAGTTCGGCGTCGGTCATGCCGAGCACGGCGCGTTCGGCCCATCGTTCTTTCGAGCGGGAAAAGCCGCCGGTCGCGCGCATGAAGCCTTCGCGCCGGTCGGCGTCGGTGAGGGGACGGGTCATTGCTCGTCCTCACTTTCAGCGTCGAAGTACATTTCGGCGAGGCGGTCGCACGTGGCGAAGTCGATGTTGGCTGCCACGCAAAAGTGCTTCAGGTCGGCGAGCAGGTCGGAGACGGCTTCCTGACCGTATGTGGGACTGTCACCCCGGCTCCAGGCGGCGCGCGCCAGCGCGGCGCGGGCGGTTTCGACATGGGAATGCTTGCGCATGATGTTGTCCTCCGAGCGGTGGGAGGGGCGCTTACGCGCCCGCTCCGTTGTTATTTTCGCTCGGATGGCGGAGGACGATGCGCCCGCCGTTTACCGGCACCAGGTCGAGCTGAAGGGTCAGGCCCTCGCCGTCCTGATGCGTCCAGGCCGCGCCGATGCGGGTCCAGAAGGCTTTGTCCTCGTTTCCGGCGACGTGCCAGGCGATGTAGGCCGGACTGCGGGTTTCGCGGGCGGGGCGGCGGTTCTGCTTTTCATTGCGTGCCATGATGTAAGCTCCTTTCGCTTGGGGTTTCTCGACACGCTGACCTTCAGAGCGGGCTTCGAGCCGCAAATGCACCGCAGGGAAACAGGCAACACGGGAGCGCAGCGAACGGAGCGGGCAGCCTGTTGCATCGGCGGCGTGCTCGCTCAGGTTCAGGCGTGATCAGTCGAGCAAAACCCAAAGCGGATGGAACGCGCGATCATCATCTGAAGGCACGGCAACGGCAGAGCCGCCGCCGCGATCCGCGAAATCATGACCTGCACGCGGGCGGAGCGTTGGCGGCGTCTTCGTCGCGGAACAGAAAGCCCTTCGGCCCGATTCTGATTTGGTGCGGTGCCGGGGCATCGGGAACGCCAAGCGAACCCGGCATGATCTTAATGCCGGTTACCGGAGGAAGCGGCTCGGAGTCGGCGCAATCCGCCGGTGCGATAATATAACTTACGGAAAATAGGGCACAGGGCGGCAATCAAATCAACGATTTGGCAGGCACCGGCGCATTCGCATTTTCCAGATGCCGTGCGACCACGCGTTCCGCTCGTGCAGCGTGACCAGCTTGTGGCCACGACCGGCGGCGGTCTAGCCCGCATAACGGATGCAGCTCAAGCGAAAGGAGTTGCACCGATGACAAATGAACCGACCACACATTCCGCCGGTCTCGAACTGAGCGAGGATTTCGTAAATCGTGCTGTGGCGCTGCGCGGCGGCAAGAATCTCGACGGCGCGTTCCTGATGGACCTGCTGGAAGCCGGTCTTGCCATCATGGAGCTGTCTCAGGGCCATCACAATGAGCGCTGCACCAACCCAAAATGCAACGGTTGCCGTCTTCAGATGCCGGAACCCTCGCCGACGGTCATGGTGGAGTTTGCCGAGCTTCATGCCCAGCTGGACAGAGTGGCCGAAAATGCGGCGGACGGACAAAATCCGCAGCGGGCCATTACCTTGCAGGTCTCGGACGCGAGCCTGATTTTCATGGCCTGGCTCGACCGCCTCATCGAGAGCCGCATTCAGGGGAGCCTGCGCGTCGTCGGCCCCGCCATCGATATCGACAGGCAGGCCGATTTCGACCGCGCCGGGCGGTATCTGGCAAACCTTCTGGTCGGCAACCTGGAAGACCAGTTGGCGGAATTCATCGAGGGGCGGCATCCCCTGCTCTTTCCGCCGCGCAGGGCGAAGGCGAGCTGAGAAGCTGCCGCATCTACTGAACAAAGAAACGGGCCGGCTTATCGCCGGCCCGTTTCGCGTTGGGGACTACCACCACGACGAGTAAAAGACCGTGAGTCCCTCGGCGATGGCATTGCGGGCCTTGGCGATGAAGCGAAGGTCGTCCTCGATTTCGGAGCCGTCGCTCTCGCCGAAAAAGAAGCCGGACGTCGGTGGCAGGCTGCGAGAACGGATGTCGGATTCGAGCCGGTCCAGGTCTTCGCGCGTCAGCAGTAGATTGACACAGTTGAACGATGTGTCTTGCCCGCCTTTCTCGCGGTACAGGCGTTCCATCCAGCCGTGCAGGTTGGGATGTTTGCGCCAGTAGTGCAATTCGCCGTAGTTCGCGACCTCGAAGTCCACGGCGGTTGCCGGTGCGTCGAACAAGAAGTGAGCGTACATATCCAGTCCCATTGTCTTTCCTTTCGTTCGTTGTTGATCGTCCCGAAGGACGCGGACGAAAGGCCGGGCGGCATGGGCTGCCGCCGTCATAGTCAACACGGTCCGCCCCTTGGCGGGGTGGTGCGGGCGGACCATTGAAGGGCAAAGCGCCGTCCGGCAGGACAGCGGAATTTCCGAGGGCTACAACGAACGGAAGATGCCAAGGGCTGGCGTTGCCTGTTGGCCCACGAAGCGGCCATAAAAGCGGACATCCGAACGGCCGAGAACCACTGGCTTATGGCATAAGCGCATGGTATTGTTGATGGATGAGCGATAGTAAAACGGACATAAAAGCGGACATGGAAGCGGCGCTATCTGACCGGGGGGAAGCCATCGGCCTGATGGAGCCCATGCTGGTCGGGGAGTCTTCCACGCGCCGCACGGCCGTCACCGACCTGGCGATTGAACTGGCAAGCCGCTCAGCGGGTTTCCGGCGCAGCTTGCCGGACGGCGTTACGGCGGCGCTTGCGCAGCTCGTTCGTGCCATGAACTGCTACTACAGCAATCTCATTGAAGGGCACGACACGCACCCGGTCGACATAGAGCGCGCGCTGAAGGATGACTACAGCGCCGATGCCAAGAAGCGTGACCTCCAGCTCGAAGCCAAGGCACACATTGCCGTGCAGCAATGGATTGATGCCGGCGGGCTGGACGGCCGCGCGGTCACCGTGGACGGGTTGCGCGAGATACACGGGAGGTTCTGCGAATTGCTGCCCGAGGCGATGCTTTGGGCAGCGAACCCCGACACGGGCGAGCGCATGAAGGTCGTGCCCGGCGCGTTACGCGATAGCGATGTCAAGGTTGGGAGGCATGTGGCGATCAGCCCAGGCGCGGTCGGGCGGTTCCTGACCCGGTTCGAGCAAGCCTATAGCCGCCTCGGCAGGACCGACACGATCCTTTCTGCGGCTGGAGCGCACCATCGCCTGTTATGGATTCACCCGTTCCTCGACGGCAACGGTCGCGTCGCAAGGCTCATGTCCTATGCCATTCTGCGGGAGGCGCTCGACACCGGCGGCATATGGTCCATTGCGCGCGGGCTTGCGCGGAATGTCGACCGTTACAAGGCGCATCTGGCTGATTGCGACCAGCCGCGCCGGAACGATCTCGATGGCCGGGGCACGCTTAGCGAACAAGCGCTCGCGAGCTTCACGCGGTTCTTCCTCGAGACCTGCATCGATCAGGTGGCATTCATGGAAGAATTGGTCCAGCCGAACAGGCTGCGCGACCGCATTCTAATATGGACTGAGGAAGAAATCCGCGCCGATAAGCTCCCGCCGAAATCGGGGGCGGTTCTGGAAGCTGTTTTGTTCCGAGGCGACCTGCCCAGAGGGGAGGTCACCGCGCTGCTGGGCACGGGCGAGCGTCAGGCGCGCCGCATCACATCCGCTCTGCTCGACCGAGAGGTGCTGACCTCGGAAAGCAGCCGTGCGCCGCTGCGGCTGAACTTTCCAGCTAAGCTCGCCTCGCGCTGGATGCCAGGCCTGTTCCCGGAGCAGGTCGGATAGCGGCGTCGCTGGCTATGCCGGATCATCATGCCGACGCAAGGCGCGGGCTGGAAACTTGCGCTGCCAAGTCTCTATCAGAAACAGAGCAACCGTGCTGGCGGCATGGATGGCGAGACGCCCGATGCGAGCGTCGACGCGCGCGTAGCCTCGTTCCCGACCATGGGCGTCGCCGGCATGGGTGCGCAACGCGCCGATGCCGTTGATGACCGTCGCCAGCCCGCCAAGGGTGGTGCGAACATCATCGGCAATCAGCGAGTCGAGGTCGCTGCGGTCGGGGGATAGGCCAAGGGGCTTTTTGACGGCGTTGAAAAGGCCGGACACATCCTTCTTAGCCGGCAAAGGCTCCCCCAGTTCAATGAGGATGGACCGGCAAACGCTCTCAATGGTCGAACATGCGGCGGTAATGGCGTCCTCGGGGTCGCTATCGATACTCGCGAGGGCGCGGTCAAGGTCCCTTCCCACCGTGTCAAAGCTGATCGTATCGGCCACGCCCGACAGCCGTTCGACAACTGGCGTTGCATGACCAGCAACAACGAGCCGGACGCGGAGTCCTTGCTGCAGAAGTTCAAATCCGTCGTAGCGTAGCACGCCATTGAGGTATTCTGTCACGGCGGCATGGCGCGGAGGATCGTTAGCAAAATCGCGGGGGTCGGCGGCGGCCTCGATGATCCTGGGCAGCACTTTCTCCGGTTCATAGCCCCTGTTTATTTCGAGCAGGCAGTCGACAAGCGAAGGCAACCGCGACCCGGCAACGCGGAAGTCCACGTTGCAGCCGCGCATGAATGTCTCGATCTTCGGGCCGCTGCGGTAAATGCCGATGGGCGGCGTCGGGTCGTTCCCGCCCCCGCCGCTGATAACCTGAGCCAGAGCCTCGATGGATTGAGGAGAAAGTGGAAACGGCAAGGCGACTCCTACTTGTCCGCGCGCGTCAGAGCCGCCGCCTTCGGGTCATAGCGATAGCCGGTGATGGTGCCGTCCTTGATCCGTTCCACGGCCTGATCCACGACGAACAGCGGTACTAGGAACCATTCGCGCGGGATGACCGGATTGCCGAAGCGATCCTTGATCTCGATGTCGAGCCGGGCCGGATCGAAGATGCGATGGATGAGGTTTTCGAGCCGCGTGCGGTTGATATTGTAGAGTTCATAGGTGGCGACGATCTCAACGTCGGCCAGCAGAAATGTCGGATCGAGCTTCGCGTTGGTGATCCGCGTTTGAACCTTGCCGCCGGTCACACCGATCTTGTGCAGCACATCGCGGTGCTGGGCCACGACCGGGTTGTCGGATTTGCTGCGCAACACATAGATCGTGCCACTGGCAAGGTCGCCGTCTTCGCTCTCTCCGGCGAACAGTGGCCCGGCGGCAGGGTCAGTGATCCGCCGTCCGGCGTCGTCGCGGTGAAGCGCGCGCTGCAATGAGCGCAGCAATACGTCACTCTCCGTCCCGTTGTCGTAGATGACGCGCAGGCGACTGTCGCGCCGGTCGTATTCGGTCATGAACTCCTCGCCCACTTCCGCGACATAGGCAATCTGGCCGCCGACGATGAAGAACTCGCCCTTTTTGATCTCAGCCATTGTCTGGAACGGCCGCGTCTGGCGAATGCCGGCATCGAGGTCTTTCCTCACCTGGGCGAACAAAGGCTTGAACGTCTCGAAATCCTTGCAGACGGTGCGGTTGGCGATTTCCTCGGCGGCGCGCTTGTCGGCGGCGGTGCGCACATGGCGAAGCTCGGTAATGTCCGACGCGCCGGCCATGCCCTCCAGCTCGGCCAGCAGCTCATCATCGTCCATCGATTCGACCGGCGCGGCAGCGGCTGTCGTCGCGCCAGCCAGAAGTCCTTGGTGGTCTAACGGGACGAGAAGCGAGCGGCATTCCTCGCTCGCGCGCAGCCGGTCGAGGCGCACGGCATAGAGCCGCTCGAAGATGTCGTTGCATTCCCCGTGCTGGGGAGCACGGCCGTGCGCATCAGCGAAGCGCTGGATTTCCTCGAAGCCGGCGATGATGCGTTCCTCGCGCGGGGACCGGCCTCCCTTCTTCTCGGGCGGGGCGAAGTCGGCGAGTTCCGTCGCCAGTTCGTCAAGATCGAAATCAGTCATAGCGGCCCTCTTTCTTGAACCGCATGAAGGCGGTTGCGCCTTCGGCCATGCGCTTCTCCCAAGGGTCCTGCGCGTCGATGGCGGGAAGCCGCCCGCGCTCCTTCTTGAACCTGGCCGCGCGGACCGCAAGCTCCTTCGCTTCCTCCGGCGTCAGGCTGGTGCGCTTGGCGGCAATCGCCGCGGCGACCTGTTTCAAGCTGTCCTCGCTCATGGTCTTGGCGAGGATGGCATAGGCTTCGCCGAACGGATTGATCCGGTCGATCAGGTCGATGTCGAGTTCGGTCACGCTCAATGCGAATTTGCGCACGCCGTCGATCAGAGCGGTGTTGGCGGATGGCTCGTCGCTGCCGCCGCCCCCGCCGCCGAGCGCGATCTGCTTGGCCTGCTGCGTCAGGTTGAGGGCGGCGATGGCGTGCTGGCGCACAGCCTCCTGATCAGCTTCGTCCAGTTCGGGATATTTGTCCTTGATGATTTTGCCCATTCTGACCTGGGTCAGTTCCTCGGGGATCAGTTCCTCGTCGAACAGACCGCGCTCAATAGCGGTTTTATCCTGGACGAAGGCCGCGATGACCTCGTTCAGATCCTCGGTGCAGATACGTGCAGCTTCCTGGCTTTTCGGCTCCGCCAGCCCCTTGATCTCGATCTGGAACTGACCCGTCTGCTCGTTGAAGCCGACATTGGTCTTGTTGGGATCGTAGCCGCCCTCGCCATAGTCGAAGCCCTGAACCGGACCGCTCTGCAAGTTCTTCGGTGTGAAGTTGAAACGCGGCGCCAGCACCTGCTCCATGAGCAGGCTGGCGGCGATGGCTTTGAGAGTGTCGTTGACGGCCTCAGTCACGGCGTCCTCGGACGCATCCGGCTCGGCGATGAGGTTGGTGAAGCGGGAGCGAGTTTTGCCCGGCGCGTCGCGGGTGGCGCGACCGATGATCTGAACGATCTCGGTGAGGCTCGACCGATAGCCCACGGTGAGCGCGTGCTCGCACCAAATCCAGTCGAAGCCCTCCTTCGCCATGCCGAGCGCAATGATGATGTCGACATGGTCGCGGTTGTTTTTCTGACTTGCGTCCTTCAGCGCGGCGGAAACCTTGTCGCGCTTGCCCGGATCGTCATCGACGAGATCGGCAATTTTCAGTACCCGCCCATCCGGTGTCTTGACCATCTGGAAGCCGGTGACAGGATCGGCCCCCTGCCATTCGCCCAGGGCCTCAATGATGTGTTCCACCTCCTTGATCTTGTCCTTCGTGCTTTCGCGCGAATTGACGGAGGGGATGTGGACGATGGTTTTCTCGGCTGGATCGAGCACCTTAAGGATGTCGTCGGCATAGGAGCCTGAATAGAAGAAATAGCCGATATCGAGCTGCTTCAGATATTCGTAGCCGTTGAGCTGCTCATAATAGGTGTAGGTGACGGTATCGAATTTCGCCTCGTCCTGCGGGTTCAGCACCGGCACAGCGTCGCCCCGGAAATAGGAGCCGGTCATGGCGACGATATGCACCTTGTCGCGGGCGATGAATGCGCCGAGATGCTGGCCCAGCTTGCTGTCGGGATCGGCGGAAACATGGTGGAATTCGTCTACGGCGATCAGCCGGTCATCGAAAGCCTCCACGCCGAATTTATCTACGGCGAAGCGGAAGGTCGCATGGGTACAGACCAGCACCTTGTCGTCCCCCTCAAGGAAAGCGCCAAGCGAATTGACCTTGCCACCGTTGTCGGAACCTGGGGCATTGCAGAGATTCCATTTCGGCTCCACGCGCCAGTCGGTGGAGAAGCCGTATTTGGAAAGCGGCTCGTCATGGAAACTCGCGCCGATGGATTTTTCCGGCACGACGATGATGGCCTGTTTCAATCCCTGATTGGCGAGCTTGTCGAGCGCGATGAACATCAACGCCCGGCTCTTGCCCGAGGCCGGTGGCGACTTGATGAGAAGATACTGCTCGCCGCGCCTTTCATAGGCGCGTTCCTGCATAGGCCGCATGCCGAGCGCGTTCGCTTTGGCTGAGGAGCCGTTGCTGGCATAGGAGACTGAAACGGAAGGAACCGCGAGCATGCCTTCACCGTCGTTCTTATTGCCTGCCATCAGAACACTCCCCACTCGCGGCCGCTTGTCATTTTGAATGCGCCGTCAATCGCGCGGCTTCTCTTCAACCAATTCGCTTTGTCCGCCGGCGTCCCCAAGGTTAAGTCAAATGCCTTTGGACCCAACTGTCGGAAAATTAAGAGCTGGCCATCGTAGGTAACCGGTCCACCTGCGCCTGGAATGGGGAGATTCAGCTTGTCCATCTTGTTGTCGCTGTAGGTCAGCGAGTATTGTTCCAAATTCCCGGCATTATAGCTTATCAGGACGTTTCCAATGTGAGTATTCGTTGGTAAGTCAGTTGGTGGAAAGCCAAAGAATACGCGCGAAAGTCGCTTCATCATCAGCTGGCTTCCGGGCAGAAGCGGGCCTCTATTTTTTGTTATGTTGCCTGCTTCGATCCAAAAATTTCGGCAAACTCTTAGTTTCTGCAGGTTTGCGCTAGAAATCGCACCTGCACTGGTGTCGCTGGTTGCAACGTCATCCTCCGTTGGGGTGGGCTTTTTGAGGTTTTCTGCGCTTTCGAAAACTTTGGCGTAGTCTGTTAGCAACGCTGCATTCAAAGGTGTTGCGGCAGCCCACGTCGCTGCGTACCAATCGCGCAGCGCCTGCAGGGCGGCGACCGACGTTGGCTCATCCGGGACCAATCGATCCACACTGATTGCAAGCCCGGCCTCAACACCCCTCGACAATCCAGACCGTGAGAGATTGCCAGACCCCGAAAGGGCGTAATCTCGTTGGTCACTGCGCATCAAATAGGCCTTCGGGTGAAAGGGCACCCTCGGTATACCCCCATGAGCCAAGCAGAATTGGGCGTCGTACACGCGGACAGATGAAGCCGGCATTGCAAGCATGGCACCAAGGGCGACAGGCTCCGTTCGGCAATAGTCAAATGAGGTAAGCCATCTCTTCTCTAGGGCATTCCACCCAGCCCCCAATGTCGCGGTGCTGCGCACGACCAGATCACTAAGGCCTCCTGACGTGATGTATGCTGCGGCTACGTCCATCGCTTCGATCCCGGCCTGCGATAGAATGCCGTCAATGGCTTCGAGCGTTGTTCGCGAGGTTGGCTGCGCGATGTAATCGACTTGAGTCATGCGCGGCCTCCCGTCCCAGTCGCCATTTGCTCCCTGCGTTGACCGCCTTTCTGATCGTCCGCGTACATTGCGAAGAGCTTTTCGAGTCGCTCAGTGTCATTCCTAAATTTCCGCCCAATGTAGATGCGCTCGACGATCTCATCGTTGCGGTCGTGAGCTTGCTGCAAAGACGGGAATGCACCTTCCATCTCGTCAGGATCGTACATTTCGCTGATTGACGCCGGAAAATAGCTTTCTCGCGTCAACAGAATGTTGGTCGCGGAGTCGTTCAAATCCGACTCATTTTTCGCAGTAAGGCGGGGCAATGGGAACGTGTTCCAGCCCAACGTGTTGGAGTACCGGTAGTCCGTTTTGAGCTTTCCACAGACTGCTGCTATCCAGACAAGGTGAAGGCGGGAAGCGATTAGCGAGAGCGTCCACAATGGCGCGTCGTAAATTGCGAATGCGCTGTCGGCGATGATCGCGGACGCGTCCAACAATCCGACTGGGAGATATGTTCTGCGCTCCGAGCTGTGACGGGGCACTATCAGAGTGTTGACCTTGGCAGTGCCTTGTATTTGGACAAATCGGTAGGGAGCCTTTGCATAGTCGCGCGTCGATCCTGCTTTGCTCGAAAGTCGCATCTCCTTCACGGCATCCAGTCGTTTTGCTATCTGCGTCGACCGCAGAGCGTCCTGGTGCTGAGCTTTTTCGATCCAAAGACAATATCGTGCTTTGCCTTGGATGAAGTCCTCGGATCCGACAAATCGCCTCAGATACTTATTAAATACGTCATCGTGGCGAGGCCTTGTTGCAGTAAGTTCCTCTTGTGTAACGATTAGGTTTCCCCCGTCGCGCGGCATATTTCCGAACAACATCGGAGCACGGCCTCGCCCCGGCTCGCGCTTGCCTTCAATAACGAGGTTCGGGCCGTCTACGAGATATGGATTAATGTTATTGCATATCTTTTCTTGAGTCGATCCGTCCTGATCGATTGAGTATAGCCTCCGCCGCTTCCCCTCAGAGTTGGAAATGCCAACAATAATTACGGTTACGCCGGCATTATAGCTTGCCAGATTTGCCCACTTGAAAGATGTATGAGCAAAGACAATTTCGTGATTAGTTGCAAGTATCGCAGGCCACAGGAGTGGCACTTGTTGCCCCTGACACAGCGAGTTTGTGGTAACAAAGGCGGATGCCGCGCTAGTCTTCGTGCCATAATCTGCCGCCCTCATAAACCATGCAGCTACGTAGTCGAGGGACTTCCATCCTTCGATTCGCCCGTCGAAGACGTTGCCCAGATCGGACTTTTGCTCATCTGATTGAAGCTTATTTCCGAGATATGGAGGGTTCCCACAAATATACGTTTCGCCACCTTCGTTGTCGAAGTCGATCTGCGCCTGATTGAGAGGGGTATGAAACAAATCATCGGCCTGGAACTTTACGCCGGTGCCGGTCGGCGGGCAGATGCTAAGCCAATCAAGCCTCAGCGCATTGCCGCAGGTAATCCAGTTTTCCTTGTCGAGCGGCAGGAATTCGGCCAGTGCCTCCTTCTGTCCCCGATAAAGAACGTCGCACTGAAATTCGGCGATGATGAGTGCCAGCCGCGCAACCTCGGCGGGGAAGTCGCGCAACTCGATGCCGCGGAAATTGGTAAGCGGGATTTCCGTGCGGCGGTCGGCCTCGCCGCGTCGCCTGTTGATCTCGGCCTCGATGGCGCGCATTTCCTTGTAGGCGATGACAAGGAAATTGCCTGAACCACAGGCGGGGTCGAACACCCTGATTTTCGCCATACGCTTGCGCAGGTTGAGCAGCATGCGGGCGTTATCGCCAGCCTCTTCAAGCTGGGCGCGCAAATCGTCGAGGAAAAGCGGGTTCAGCACCTTCAGGATGTTCGGCACGGATGTGTAGTGCATGCCGAGCGCGCCGCGTTCCTCATCCTCGGCGACGGCCTGGATCATCGACCCAAAAATGTCGGGATTGATCTTCGTCCAGTCCAGCTTGCCGATGTGGATGAGATAGGAACGCGCAATCTTGCTGAAGCGCGGCACTTCCACGCTGCCCGAGAACAGCTCGCCGTTCACATAAGGAAAGTCGTCCGCCCATCGCGGGATGGCGGCGCTCGCCCTGTCTGCGCGCTTCGTGTTCATGGCGCGGAACAGCTCGCCGATCACCTCGTGGGTGTTCGACGAGTCCTTGGCGCTCATCCGGTCGATGGTGTCGGTGAACAGGCCGGTGCCGCTGAAGATGTCGGTGTCTTCTGCGAAAAAGCAGAAGATCAGCCGCGCCATGAAATGGTTCATGTCATGACGGCGGGCGGCGCTTCCCCATTCGGGGTTGTCCTTCAGAAGCTCGACATAGAGCCGGTTCATGCGGCTCGTGGCGCGGATGTCGAACGAGCTTTCGCGAACCTGCCTGACGGTGGTGATGCCGGCGAGCGGCAGGAAGAAACCAAAATGGTCGGGGAAATCGGCGTAAGCGCAGGCGACCGGCGCGTCGTCGGAGTCCAGGTTCTCCGCCTCGAACGTCTCGCCATCGGTAGCGAGAATATAGCGCGCCTTCGCCTTCGCGGTTGCCGGGCTCGCCTTCAGCGCTGCCAGCGTCCGCGTGACTTCGCCCGGCGCGCAGACAGCGATATGTATGTGATTCCGTTGCAGGACACCGCCCATATCCGAGCTGTTCGACGCGCCCGCGCGCAGCTTCTTGATCGTCGTCGCCTTGTTGCCGAAGGCTTCGAGGAAGCGATAAGGGAACTCAGCGCCGTCGAACGGCTGCTCGGCCAATGCCGATATGGCTTCCTCGATCTCGACGGCGTTCATGCGGCTCCTTCTCCTTCCAAGCCAGCGCCGCCGCGCCGGACGGGCAGTTTGGCAATCTCGCGCCCGGCCTTTTTCTCGGCCATGCGGATGTCGTATGCGTTTTGCAGGCGCAGCCAGAACTCGGCGGAGTTTCCGAACCAGTGCCCCAGCCGGAGCGCGGTGTCGCCGGTGATGCTGCGCCGGCCGTGAATGATCTGCGTGACCCGGTTGGGCGGGACATTGAGGTGGCGCGACAGCTCGGTCGGCGAAATGCCCAGCTGCTGAAGCTCATCGGCGAGAACCTCGCCGGGATGTACGGCTCGACGAGGCATGACACGCCTTCCCCCTATGAGGTGATTGTCCCGATTCTGACGTTTGACATCAAGCGTAAAAATCGAGGGCAGCGGACTTGCCCACCGTTCTGTAAATTACTGTGTTACCGAAGGGAATCAGGCCTGGTCCTGCGCGGAGCGCGCCCGCCGCCTGGCCGTGGCCGGGCGGCCAATTTTTTCGCTTGCCGCCGGCCTGACCGGCGCGCGACACTGAATCCGCTAGTCCTATCCTCTAGCAAGCGCCGCCCGTACCCCTACGGGCGGCGCTTTGTTCATGCCGCTTCTGCCTGCGGCCCGCTATCGGCGACGGGCTGCCGGCCGGCGAGATAGTCGGCGGCCCGCTGCGCATGGGCGGCGGCGGCGAAGATGGCCCGCTTGTCATCTTTCAGGGCTTTGAGCCATGACGCGATATAGCGGGCGTGTTCCTCGCGGGGCTGCGGGGTCAAGGCGAGGTCGGCGCAAACGAAGGCCGCGCCCAGCTCGGCGACAAGTTCTTCCATCGCATAGCCTTCATCGCCCCACCGCTTGCGCCCGAAATCACGGGCAAGGCGCTTGGCGTGCTTCGTCCAGTGGCAAAGCTCATGTTAGGTCACATCTCCATGGCGTCCTTTCTGTCATCTCCCTGATGGGGAATCAGGACAGTTTCTACGTATGAGACGCTGCTCCGCCTTTCGCGGGGAGCGGGCCCGAGGGCCTGCTCCCCGCGAAAGGCGGGTCGCCCGAATTGGAGAGCCTTTGGCCGAGCTATTGTTCACTTCCGATGAGTTTGCACCGAACGGTATGTCAGTCCCTGGCGTGCCGATGCTCCTCGACCGAGAGATGCGTCTGGTCGAACCGGCTTGTGCCTGGTTGCTGCACATTGCGCTCGTAAGAGGACGAACACGCAGCCGGCAGACATGGCGCACTTATGGTGAAGCCCTTTACGACTGGTGGCAGACCCTCGAAGCGAATGAGTGGATATGGGATGAGGTCGGCGTCGCGGAAATCGCTGCGTACCGAGATCGGATGCTCTTTCGACCCAGCGATCACACCGGACGGGCCTATGCCCGCAGCACCGTCAATGGTCGCCTCAGAACATTGGCTTTGTTCTATCGATGGTGTGTTGCTGCGGGTCTCACTGATACTGCACCGTTCAACACGAGCGAACTTGCGCTGTCGCGACGTCAGCCGCAGGGATTCCTCACTCATGTTGATGCCACCGGCGGGCGACAGCTCGCCAATGAACTGACTATCCGGCAAACCTCGGCGCTGCCAAAACCGCTGTCGCCGGTCGCGTTGCGACGCGTGATGGCTGGCCTGGGGTCTCGCGACCGTTTGATAATCGAATGGGCTGTCACAACCGGCATGCGCCGGATGGAGGTAGCCGGATTGAGACTGCGGTCACTTCCACGATCCAGTCTGGATGCTCTGGTCGTCGTCAGAATCGAAGCCACGAAAGGGGGCAAAACGCGGACGGTTTATCCGCCATTGTCCCTGATCGATCGCACGCTCGCCTATGCGCGCGAAGAGCGAGCGGTCATCGTTCGACGAGCCAAATTGCGGCACGCCGACTACGCGGAACCAGATGCTGTCTTCCTGACGGAAGCCGGTCGCGGAATCAGTGCTCGCCGTGTCGGTGCAATGTTCGCCGCCGCGGCCGGGACAGCAGGTGTGACGGCAAGCTTCCATGCGCTGCGACATACCTTTGCGACAGCGATGCTCCGGTTCTTGCAACGGCGGGCGCAAGACGAGCCGGAGCTCAATCCACTTCTCACCCTCCAGGTGGTGTTAGGACATGCCGATCTTTCTACGACGGCAATCTATCTGCGCGTGCTGGCGACAGATCTGACACTGGTGGAATCCTCTGTCGACGAACTTTACGGGGCTCTTCTACAATGAAGCGGCAACGCAAAGATTATCGGCTCGATCCATCGCCTATACCGCTCGCTGGCGAGCCTACTTCGCTGGTGGTCAACTTCCTTGATCCCAACGGTCGACTGGAAAAAAGCTTCGACTTCTCGATCTATGGAATGACACCAAGAGTCGCTGCCGAAATCGCGCTTGCCTTCCGCAACCACCATGCCGGTCACAGTCCGGCCACGCGCGAGGGAGCGTTCCATGCGCTTCGCCGTTGGTTTGTGTTCCTTGGTGAGCAAAATCCCGCCATCACATCGATGCGGGATGTCGATACAACAACGCTACGAGCTTTTATTGCGTGGCTCGATACCAAACCGTGGACCAAGAGTTCTCGCCATGGCACCTGGTCCGTGCTCAAACAGATGGTTCGCTGGCTGAAGCGCAATCGGCCTGAGCTCGTCGCCACCGATCTGGAAATCCCGTTCAACGCCTTTCCTCGCAAGAATGCAGAGACGCGTCCCCGCGAGGCGCTGAGCCGGTCTGAGATGGAAGCGATCCTCTCCGCGGCTCGCAAAGACATAGAAGCAATCTGGTCGACCTTCCAGGCTGGGAAAACCCTGCTCTCCCAGGTCGACCGCGAGGCTATCGCGCGGGAACGGGATCTCAGTCGGCTCGACCTTGATGATCTCGGTGTGATGCTCGCTGTCATCGTCGAGCATTACGGCGGGTTGGTTCCTCCCCAGAACGTGACGCTGGAGCGCGGTGCTGGTCGATGGCGGCTTCACTTCGCCTCGCTTAAGCATGGCGGGAACCAGAAGCTCGCGAGCTATCTTCACACCCTGCCCGAAACGCTGATTCCATACATGATCGCCATCGGGGCGCAGAGCTACGCGAACCCCGAGGCCCTCCGAGAACTTCGACGGGACTGCATGAGCGATCATCTGCTTTTAGATGGCCGGGAAGTCATGACGTGGTCGAAGGGCCGCTCAAACCGAGTGCAGCGGCGAAGCTTCCTGCGTGACAAAAGTTTGTCGGTGCCTCACCTCATCGATCAGGTAGTGGAAATGACGGCGTTATTGATGCCCCATGTTCCGGCGCATGATCGCGAGCGGCTCTTTCTGGTCGCGAGCATAAACGGCACGCGTGCGATCAAGCTGATCCCCGACTACTTGATGAGTAAGCACGTCAGATTGTTCGCCCAACGTCACGGCCTTGTTGACGAAAAAGGCGCGCCGCTCGCGCTCACCCTGGCCGCGCTGCGAACTACGGGGCTCACTCTCGCGCATGAAACGCTCGGGCACGATATCCTGAAGACCCAGATCCTCGCCAATCACGCCACGCCGGATACAACGCAGCGCTATATCGATCGGCCGATCGTGCGAAAGGCCCAGGAGCGCATTATCGGTGATCTGCAATTACGCTTCGTCGAAGCCATTCGCAGCCCCCACGATGAGGCTGATGACGAACGTGATGCCGACGTAGCGACAGTCCAGGCCGAATATGCCACGGCTGCCGGCTTCATCTGCAAGGATCCACTCGCGGGCGTCGGGGAAGGCCAGAAAACTGGCCGTCTATGCACGGCCTGGCTGGGCTGCTTCACCTGCCCGAACGCGGTGATTCCTCTCGATCCTGGTGTTCTAATCCGGTTGCTGTCGACGCGAGATGCCCTTGTCGCGGCACGTCAAGCGCTGGCTCCGGACCGCTGGCGGCTCCTCTACGCGCCGAAACTGGAAATCCTCGAGCACGACATCCTGCCGCGCTTCTCGCCGGAGCTTCACTTGGCCGCGTCCATGGAAGCGGCACCAGCTCTGCCGGTGATCGAATGAAGGCGCGACGTGCTCGAAAACCTGTTCTCGCCGAGTGGTCCGAAGCACCGCTCTCGCAATGGAGCCGGTTCGGCGATGATGAATGGTTGCTCGACATCCGGACCGCCGGCCGGCGCGCCGACCAGAACAAAATGAGCTGGACGATCGCCTTGCCGGAGGGAGCTGTCATCAGTGAAGACGCGTGGCGTGCTCTCCATGAAACCGCGAAGCAGTTCTTATGGTCGATGACCGTGAATCCACCAGCCGGTCGCAAGCGGCTGTCACCAACGTCGGTGCATGGCAAAGCCATCACCCTGAAAACCATGATCCGGTGGATGGTGCTCGACGGACTGGAGACGTTCAGCAGCATTGATGCCGCGGCCGTGGAGCGGCTGCGAGCCTGGCTGCTGACACGAGTGGGATACCGGGGAAAGCCCATCACGGCGAACACCATCGTCAACTACATGGTGGTGCTGAAGGATCTCTATCGACAGCGAACCAAGCTTGATGATGCCCCGTTGATCGATCCTCTGCCGCAGGAGACGACCTATGAGGCGGCAGGCCTGACGCCCGCGACGCGCGGTGCGATCCCGTTCATTCCCGATGCCATTGCGATCTCCTTGCTGAATACCGCTCTGCAATGGGTGGAGGACCATGGTCCAACGATCGTGAAAGCAGAGACGATCCGACGCGAGGCACGGGCGTTCGGACTGACCCAAGGGGCAAAAAGGCAAGCTTCCTACCATGTACGCAAGGCATTGCGGCGTGCCGATCTGAAAGGCCCTGCGGGCGAAGCACTGTCCGGCGCGTATGCGGTCCGCCACGCTGCCACGCATCTCGCGGAGGCCTGCTATATCATCATTGCCGGCTTCGTCGGCATGCGCGTGAGCGAAATCCTCTCGACCGAGGTCGGTGCCATCGAGTTCCACCCCATCGGGGATACCGGCGTCGATCAAGCCTACATTGTCGCGCGGTTGTTCAAGACCGTCGACCAGCATGGCGGACGACTGGAGCGCTGGATTGCTCCTGACCCCGTGGTGAAGGCGGTCAGCCTACTTGAGCAGCTGAGTGCACCGTTGCGTAAAGCGTCCGGAAGGCGAGAACTCTTCCTCGTCAAAAATACCCAGTACGGCGAGATCGTCCCGGTCACCCAGATGCATATCGGCTGGCGGATCAACGATTTTGCCCGACATGTTGGCGTGCCCATGCACGAGGGAAAGCCTTGGGCATTCAGCAGCCACCAGTTCCGCAAGACGTTTGCGCGCTTTATCGCGCGAAAGGACCGGTCGCAACTTCTTGGCCTTGCGGGGCATTACAAACACGCATCGGTCGCGATGACCGCGCGTGGTTATGTCGGCAGCGACTTCGATCTCCGGCAACTCGTCGATCATGAAAACCGGGCGGAAACAGCCACGGCATTGGAACGAATGCTGGTCAGCGATCGACTTGCCGGGCGCATGGGCGAGCGCATTGTCGCGGGCAACGCCCGGTTCCGGGGACGCGCCGGCGAGCAGGTCCGTCAGGATTACATCGAGTTTGTCCTCGCCGAAACGGACCTGCGCATCCACGCCTGCGATTACGGCTGGTGTGTGTTCCAGCAGGAGACCAGTCGTTGTGGAGGTGAAATAGCACCCAGCGAGGCCGGCCGGAGTCCATCTGTCTGCCTGGGCTGCGCGAACATGGTGATCGAGCCGCAGCATGCGCCTTATTGGCAGGACCGTCGGACGAGGAACCAGGTGTTGCTCCCTGCCGCCAACGAAATGACGGTCGCGGTTCTCACCGAGGCAATCGAACAATGCGACAATGTCCTGATCAGGATCGGAGAACATGATGGATGACCCACGCTCGCCTTCCGCCTTGTCTGCGGCGCGCGCTTATCGTGCGGCGCTGGCTCGACTGGTTCGTGGCGAGGGCCGCCATCCGGATCATCAGGGGCGCATCGTGAGGATCAGTCCCGCTTCGGTCGCGCGTGAAGCGGGGAAAAGCCGAAATCCGCTCTACACGACACATCGCGACATCCTCGATGAGATCGAGGCCGCCGTACAGGCACCAGGTCCTTCCAAAGACCTCGCGGCCCGGGTGACGGAAATGGAGGTTGAGATTGCACAGCTCCGTTCCGAAGCCCGCCGGCACAGCGAAGAAAAGCGGAAGCTGGCGAGCGAAAATCTAGCACTCCTTCACCGGGCGAGGACGGCGGAGGACAAACTGGCATCCTCGCAGCGGCGGGCGCCATTGGCGCCTGCCGCTGCGTTGCCTGTCAGGCCGCTACCGCGCTGATCTGCTGGCAGGGCTGTTGCGCATGCATCCAGTCGACAGCGGCCTGAGCCTTGCTTGAGGCCGTGAAGATGGCGGAGGTATCGGCGCGAAGGACCTTCAACCAACTGGAGATATAGGCGGCGTGATCCGGCCTTGGCCGTGCCGATATCGATAGATCGGCGAGAACCATGGCTGCTCCAGCGTCAGCAATTATCTCCTCCATGGCATAGGCTTCGGAGCCGAACCGTCCGGATAGATCGCGGTCGAGTCTGTGTTTTACTCCTGACGCGTGAAGACCTTCATGGAAAAGCACGCTGTAATGAGACGCGACGTCGCGGAATGAGCTGAAAACTGGCATATGCACCCGATCAGCCGAAGGCAAATAGTAGGCTTCGTTGCCTCCATATACGGTGCTGATCCCAAGGTTCGCATAGAAAGCATCAGCGTGTGCGATACGTTCTTCTTCCGAGCGGGCAACCGCCGGTTCTGGCTCATAACCATCGACCTGGGCGCAGTTGAACACCGAATAGCCGCGGGCGAATAGACGCCGACGCTCACCATCATTGGAATCATCATCCTCATAAGTCTTGCCGCCGATCTGCCCCCAGAAGACGACGGTTGTGGATCTCTCACCTTTGCGCACCTGGGCACCAAGGGCCTGCCATTGGCGATACGTTCCCCAGAGGCCGGCAGGATATCCAGCGCTATGCGCCGCGACCCACAAGGCAAGTGTGTTCACGCCACGGTAGGCCTTGCCGGATGCAATATTGGTCGGCCGGGCAGTGGCTGTTCCATCATGATGCCAGGGCATCACATACTCGCCAGCACCGGCTTCGATGGCAGCGATAATCTCTTCAGTGATGCGGGCATAAACATCTGCTCGGTTCAGAGAAGCCATCGTCATGCCCTCCCTGCTGCAGGTGCTGAAGCAAGAAGGACACTTGCGATGAAACCTAACTCGTGGGCCAAGGTGGCGTAATAAGCTTCCGGTTCCTTGAACGCCACAAAGGGCGGCATCTGCACGCGGTCCTCTGCCATGTTGTAGAAAGCCTGATTGCCTCCTTCCCTGATGTCGGCTCCGACGAATGCAAAGAAAGTCTCCACGCGCGCGATACGAGCGACAGGGTCAAGGGCCGGCTGTTGCACGGCGTAGAAATGCGCCGGCAAACCGTCCACCTGCTCGGCGTTGAACACGGTGTATCCCTTCGTAAAGGGAATCTCCCGCTCCAAATCCTCGCCGGTCACGTCGTCCTGCTCGGTGCGGGTGATAGTGTTGGCATAAACGACAAGGCTGCCCTTCTCGCCCTTGCGCACCTGTGCGCCCAGCTCCTGCGCCTGCTTGTAGGTCAGCCACAGCGGCGCGGTATAGCCGCGTTCGGTCGCTGCGGCCCAGAGCATCAAAACATTGATGCCGCGATACGGGATGCCGTTGGCGCGCAAGGGCCGGGTGATGCGCCCTGCCGCATGGTCTGCATTCCAAGGTTTCAGCCACGGGCGGACGCCTTTTTCCAGCTCCGCTATGATGCTGTCGGTTACACGCTGATAGATGTCTTTCCGTTCCTCACTCATGGCCTTTCCTTCCTTGGTTAGCCGGTTGCGCATGCAACCGGACTAGCCGCGCGGCGATGAGCGGGGGTTCGGCGGTCAGGGCCGCCGCCGGGGACAGGGGTATCTCCCGACTTGGCAGGGAGCTTGCGACCGAAAGTCGGGGAACGCCCCGGCGGCGTCCGCAGCGCAAGCGAAGGATAAAAGCCTTGACGGCCGTGGGGCCGCAGGCCCCCTTCTGCTTGAAAGATGCGGGCAGGGCCCGCAATTCAGAGCGCCGGCAACGCCGGCTCTGCTGTTCTCAATGCGCGAAGGATGGAAACCGGCTGGCGGAGACGCTGTGCGGCTCCGGGCGAAGCCTGACAGCCTGGTCCGCAGGGCGGACGCGCCCGTTCCAGGCTGCTGCACTATCTGGTTCTGTAATCATCAGAGTCGCTTCAGGATTTTTCCCAAACCGACGTTTTGCAAGCCGGACCTGACTGCCAATCCAGACTGTGAATCTGCATCGGTCTGTCCTTGAAGCGCGCAAGCGCAAATTCCCGTTTCCCCTGCCTTCACTTCGTTGCAGGTGGGCGATTCCCCTCGGTTTTTGCGCGTGCGCGCCGTCCATCGCCGACGCCTCGGTGATTCACAAGGCTGGCAATCAAGCCGGCCGCAAAACAAGGGAGAAAATCATGAATCGCTTACTGACAATCGCCGAACTGCAACATCGCAGCCAATCGGAACTGCGCGCCCTGTTCCGGCAGGCGTCGCAGGCTCTGGCTCGCACCGCAACCGGCACGCCGGAGCGCCTTGCTGGGCTCGCGACACTGGAGAATATTTCGCGGGCGATGACGATGGTTCAGGGAGCGCGGGGCTTTTAGCCCCCGCTTCTTTCGTTCGCCGTTGATTCCGTTCCGTCAATGTGGCCGGCAATCTCCGCCACGAGATCGCGGGTAAGCGCCTCGGCGGCCCGCGCGCAATCGACCCGTGCCGCCTGCCAGTCGAGAATAGTGACCCGGCTCATGCCGGCAAGCGCTGACCGCACAATGGCCAGCGCCTTCTCGCGGCGATTGAGCGCTATCGCGTTCAAGGCTTCGTCCATCTTGCCGCGCCAAGCCTGCGCGGCTGCTTCTTCGATACCAAAGACCTCGGCTACCCGGATGGCATCCCTGATGTAACGCCACGCCTCTTGCGAGGGCATGCATTCCTCCCGGAATGCTGCGGCACTTCGTTCGGCTGTACCGCGCACGCGGGGCCTTATCCTGCCGCCGCCTTCATTACTATCGTCCCGAATTTCCGTCACGCGGTCGATGCCGAGATGCTTTTCGACAGCGTCGAATGGTGTCTCCGACCGGAGGTAGATGAAGGAGCCGGCAACATTCCCGTCGTCATCGAGCAGATGGGCTGTCGCCTTGTCGGGCAGTACGCGCGCGCGATGCCTGCCATCCAGATAGAGGTCAAGTTCGTGAACGGAGTCGATCCAGCAATTCACCGGCGGATATTTTGCGCGGTATGCCTGCCGGGCCGCCGTGGCCGCCGCAATGTATCGCGGGTCGTCCTGCGGCCGTCCCGTCCATTCGGTGTCGCTGTCGTCGTCCTTGCTTCCGGCCATCTCCCGCTCCCGCGAGTAATTTTGCCCTTCCTCGCTTCGGATTGCCATACCGCCGTAGTGACTACTGCGGCGGGTGCCCTTTATCAGCGCCTGTGCTGCCCGCATATTCACGTTCGAGAAGCGCGACAGCATACTCAAGCGTTTCACCCAAACCCCAGCCCTGCCGGTCGGCAATCGCGCAGAACGCGGCAACCGTACCGGGTGTGGCTTTCAGGTTCAGTTGTGTATTACGGCCGGTGCGACGGCCGCGCGGGGGACTAAGCTTCGCGCTTTTCGACGGCGCGGACCGTTCCTCCAACGGCTGCGGTTCACGGCTGCGAAACCCGGCGGCTGCGGCAGCCTTTGATGTTTCCGCCTTCGGCGGCTTGTCGTTGGCCGGCATGTCCGGGCGTGGCATCCATTCAGCCGGATCGAAGTCGTCGAACGCGTCGGTGAAACCAAGGTCAGCGCGCTGCTTGTCCATGTCAGGCCACCTTGGGCGCAACGGCCGCGCTCTTGAGCCTGGCGATGACTTCGCCAGCAAAGGCGCGGGCGTTCTCCCGAGCCTTTTCGACGTTGCTGACCTGGTCCGGCGTTAGCTCGGACAGCAAGCCGCCATAGTCGAAGATGTCGCGATAAGCGGCTCGTTCGACTATCGAGGTTGTCAGGACGTCAATGCCGGCCTTGTCCAGTTGGTCGCGCACGTTGCGCAGTGCCCGTGATGCGACAGCGGCGCTGGTGCGCGTGAGCAGGATGCTGTGAGCAATGGTCCGCCGCGCCATGCGCTCCTGATTTCGGATGAGTTTGATGGTCTTGGCCGCGCCCTTCGCATCCATTGACGCGCCCTGCGTGGGAATGAGGACAAGGTCAGACATACCGATAGCGTTCGCCACCATAAGGCTCGCAGTGCCTTCAAGGTCGACGATGACGAACTGCGCCTTCTTCGCTGCGCTCTCGATGTGGTCGACGATGGTGTCTTCGCTCACGTCCGCGATGATGTCGATCGTGGCTGGCTTGCCGGGAAGTTTCGCCCACTGGGAGATCCAGCGCTCGGGGTCTGCGTCGATGATGGCGACACGTGCGCCCTTGGCGGCAAGTTCTCCGGCAAGAAGCAAGGCTGAGGTTGTTTTTCCGGCTCCCCCTTTAGGGTTGGCAAAAGAAATAACAGGCATGAACACTCACAATTCAAAATATTATTGGAACAACTTTCTACAAAAAATACCAGAGTTTTGGTGCGTGGCGAAATACATTTGATAGCTATCTGGATGTTATACGATAGCCCGCTATCGGGTAGCCAGTTGATAGCTATCCATTGGCTATCTGGTCGCTATCCGGCGAAAATCAAAGATAGATAACACTATGACAAACTCCAGCGCTTGGAGTCGTCCTGCGATTCGCCTGTGAAAAATACGCTGTTGCGTGCGCCGGGCGTCCTACACGCCGCGCAAACCCTTGGTTCCCAGAACTGACTTGCTATAGCGCTGCACTTTGCGGACAATTCACAAAACCCATTCGGGTTTCATGTAATTCTTTTGAATAACCAATGAGGATTCTTTGAAATAACAAAAAGAAAACCCGCCGAAGCGGGTGCATTAAAATCAAAGATATTCGCGATGTGGTAATCCGAATATCTCAAACTCCTAAAAACATCGCAAGTAATTTCTGCGAGGGATTTGTGCGCCCTGATTTTCTGCGGGTTTTCTCCAATCACAAGGGAGGAAACCAGTGACTATGCAAAATGATCCGCAAACCGCGTTCATCGAATCGGCGCGCAAGCTCAAGAGTCGAATCGTAGCTCCGGGAGCCGTTCCGCGACCGGCAGATGTGCCGGCTGGCAGCGCCGAACGGCGCAAGCGGTCGCTCAATACCTGCCATCGCTATGCGCAGACGGAGCTGCCGCGCAAGGCCCCACTGCGCGGCAGCCGCGCCTATGTGCCGGAACTGGCGGCCCGCATCGAGGACGATCCCAATCTGACCGACGGCGCGCGCCGCTGCGCGCGGAAGCTCGCCGAGCTGACCTATCGCCAGAACAGGGAAGGCCGGACGCTGCCGGTGACAGTCACTTACCTCGCGACCGCGCTCGGCCGTTGCCGCCGTACGGTGCAACGCTATCTCCGCCAGTTGGAGAGGGAGGGCTATGTCGCGGTTGATGTGGTGATCTCGCAGCGCGCGCGCATGTGCGTCGGTCTTGTCGTGCAGCTGCTCGCGCCGCTTCTCGCTGCGCATCACCACCACCGCTGGCCCGGAAGTCTTGGAAATCCAGGGGTGACATCAATGTCATTGAATCAGAGCAAGAGTTACTATTCCAAGGCGAAGGACTACTATGCGCGGGTGGAAAGCCAACGCATGGGCGTCCAGCAATGGGCGATGCGCTGCATGGATGGGATATTCCGCAGCTATATGAAAACCAACCCGCTCGCCGGGCTGCCAGCAATCGCCACCACGTAAGAATCTTGCGTCATCCGAAGGGCCGTTTCCCGCCCGTTTGCGAGGCGGAGAGGGTAGTATTGCCTTCAGGGGGGTGGTTCGGCAGGTTCCGCGCCAGAGCGCACCACGGCGCAACGTCAGGCAAAGGCGGGCCATCAGGCCGCCAGCCTCCGGGCGGCAATGCCGTGATAGGTCCGGTCCAGCTCGATGCCGACATAGTCGCAATCAACCTCACAAGCCGCGACCAGCGTCGAGCCTGAGCCGCAGAACGGGTCCAGTACCAGCCCGCCTTGCGGGCAGAACGCCTCGATGAGCGGCTTCAGAATGGCCACCGGCTTCTGCGTCGGGTGCAGCTTGTTTCCAGTATACGGGAAATCGATGACATCGGCCGGCGGGTTCTCCGGCAGGGCCGGTTGACCCTTGGCCAGCACATAGGCGGATTCGTGCGTGTAGCTCACGAACCGGGCGGCTGAGGCGTATTTCTTGCGAAAGACCATGTGGCCAACAATCCGGAATCCGGCCGCGCGCCAGGCGCTCATGAAGCGGTCGGTTTGCGTCCAGCCATAGAAGCTCACGCACAGGCTGTCGGGCTTCAAAACTCGGAACATCTCCCGCGCCGCCGGCTCCAGCCAGCTTCCGTTGTCATCGTTGATGATGCGGCGGCCGTCGCGGGATTGATAGCGCACGAGATAGGGCGGGTCGGTCAGGATGAAGTCGACCGACCGGGCCGGCATCTGCCGCATGATGCTGATGCAGTCACCCTGATGGACCACGTTGCGGGAAGTGAGATTTGTCTGGTTCATGGCGTCCTCCTGCCTTGTTCTTGCGTTTCGACGCAGAGGGACAGGACGGTCCGCTGAAGGGGCGGCGCACCGCCGGATCACGGCCAACACGGGAGCCCGGACCTTATTCGGGCGAAGGAGCGGGCAGGCCGTTGCGCCGGTCCTGCGGGCCGTCACCGCCGCAACCTTTTCGAAACGCCACAAGGCGGGGGGAGCCCGCCGGACACAGTCTTCGCGCTGTGTGACCAACCTGTGCTCAATTCACAGGTCATGCCGGCAGGCACGCTCCGGGCATGGACAAGTTCGCCCGCAAGCCAGCCGCTATCGCGCTGTCAGAGCGCCACGGCTTCCGCGTGGTCGATGACCTTGCGGGCATGCCGGTGTCGGAGAGGGAGCTTGATGCGGTCGAAGCCTTCTTGATGGCTGCGTTCAAGGCTGTCATGGCAGGCGAAATGCCGCCAATGGCGGACCTCGCGGGCATTTGCGACTCGGAACGGCCGCAAACCCATGCTGAAGTTAAGAAAACCGCTCAGGGCCGGGAACGAAGGCGATGAAGGCCATACTACCGAATGCCGAACAGGGTGCGCCGCTCAGGGCCGCACTCTACATGCGCGTATCCACGGGCCGTCAGGCCGAAAGCGACCTGTCGATTCCTGACCAGCGCCGTCAGGCGACAGCCTTCTGTGCGGCGCGCGGCTGGCCAGTCGCAGCAGAGTTCGTCGATGCCGGACTTTCGGGCACGACGGACAATCGCCCCGAGCTTCAGCGGCTGCTAGAAATGGCCACCGGCGGCGGTTCGCCATTTGATGTCGTGGTCGTCCATTCGCTCAGCCGCTTCATGCGCGATGCGTTCTTGCAGGAAATGCACGTTCGCCGGCTCGCCAAGGCCGGGGTGCGCCTTGTGTCGATGACGCAGGAAGTCGGCGACGACCCGGTCGGCGTTATGGTCCGGCAGGTCTTTGCGCTGTTCGATGAGTACCAGTCGAACGAAATCCGCAAGCATGTCAGCCGCTCGATGAACGAGAATGCCCGGCAGGGCTTCTGGAACGGCGCGGCTCCGCCCTTCGGTTACACGACTGTAGCGGCCGGGGAGCGCGGTGCGCGCATCAAGAAAAAGCTCGCCGTCGACACGGTCGAGGCTGAAACCGTCCGCCTCATCTTCCGCCTCGTCATGGAAGGTGACGGGACGTCGGGTCCGATGGGCATCAAGGCCGCTGCCTGCTGGCTCAACGAGCGTGGCTACCGGACGCGCGGCGGCGCGCGGTGGGGGATTGGTCCCTTGCACGCCCTTGTGACCAACACCGTCTATAAGGGTGAGGCGGTGTTCAACCGGCGGGACTCGAAAACCCGCAAGGAAAAACCGGCCTCTGAGCATATCGTCGTCGCCTGCGATGCCATCATCGAACCGGCAAGGTTCGATGCGCTTCAGGCGAGCCTCAAGGCACGCAATCCCAAGGCATCGCCGCCGCGAGTCGTGACAGGGCCGATACTCTTGACCGGCATCGCGACCTGCGCCAGCTGTGGCGGCGGGATGACGCTGCGCACCGGCAAGTCAGGGCGATATCGATACTATGCCTGCGCCACCTGCGCGCAGAAGGGCAAGTCAGCGTGCAAGGGCCGGTCCGTCCCGATGGACCGGCTCGATGATGCCGTCATGGCGCGCATCAGCGACGAGTTGCTGACGCCCGAGCGCGTCGCGGACCTGCTGCACGGTCTCATGGACCGGCAGACCCGCAAAGATGCCGACTACGCTGCCCGGCTTTCGGCGCTCCGGGCAAAGCTGTCAGGCGCGGAAGCCCGCCTTGGTAGGCTCTATCAGGCCATCGAGAACGGCATTGCCGACCCGGCAGACCCGACCCTCAAAGACCGGGTTGCCGCCATCAAGACCGAGCGCGACATCGCACAGGCTGCCTTCGACCGGGCGGTCGCCGAAATGCGCCCAGAGGCGCGCATCACCGAGGACAGGATAGCGGCGTTCGTCGATGTCATGCGCCAGAACGTGCTGACCGGCGACACGTCCTTCCGACGCGCCTACCTGCGTGCGGTCATCGACAATGTCGAGGTCGATGACACGGAAATCCGCATCCACGGAAGGCGGACCGTTCTTGAGCGTCTTGTGATGGGTGGTGGGGCGGCTCCGGCTGGAGTGCCCAGTTTTGTTCGTGAATGGCGCACCCGACAGGATTCGAACCTGTAACTTCTGCCTTCGGAGGGCGCAGATCCTCCGCCAAAGTGGCACGTTTCTGCGGTATTGCTATTGGCGAAATCGCGGCCGAAGGGTGTTTGTGCCCTTTCGTTCACCGCTACCGGTTCAATCGAACCGGTAGCTCCTGTCCGAATAAATGGCAGCAACTCTTGTATCGTCGAGAATGACTACCATCGTCGTGATTATCAATTCAGAAGCGCTATCGCGCCAGCAAGCTGGACAGCGACGCCTGTGCCCTGAAGCTGGCGCCAGATGCCATTGCGGGCTTCCTTGCTGAATATCATGCTGGGCATAAGCGACTGAACGCCATGAACCGCGAACGGCAAAGGGAAGTCGAAAGGCGGCATGCCGGCATCGACAGGCAGATTGCTAACATCGTCGATGCTATCGCTGACGGTGTCGCGACGACCAGCATGAAATCGAAGCTGCTGGACCTCGAGCGCGAAAAGCAGAATCTAGGCCGAGAGCTTCAGGCAATGGCGGCCGCAGAAAGCATTGTGGAGTTTCATCCGACAGCGGTGACGGTTTACCGTCGGCAAGTATCCGAGCTCCAGGACGCATTGCAATCCGATGAGCGCGAACGCCACGAGGCGGCGAGGATCATCCGCTCGCTGGTCACGGGCATCGAGATCATTCCGACGGAGCGTAGGGGACAGGTTGAGCTGAAAGTCCGCGGTGCGCTGGCGGAGCTTCTCAACCTGCCAAATCGCAAGCGGGAGAGGCGCCTAACGCTGCAGTGATGCTAGCGGGAGAGCGCTGCCGCCTTTCCCCCACACCCAATGACTTGCCGGTTCAGGCTTCGTTGCTGCGGTTGAGTAGAGCCCTCTGCTGGCAAACAATCCAGGGGTCAGTAATCGAATCTCTTCGGACGCGCCAGATATCTTAAACGAATCAAAACCAGCGCTTTGGTCCGGTGTAGAACAGGCATCGCGCCTCTCTTCCTGGGGGATCGGCACCGAAACCGAAGAAGAACTGGAACATCAAGATGTCGTAGTAGTACGCTGCACCTGGCGCTCCCCAATCAGCGGCAGTCCTCGCCGCAGCGGCGCGGGTTCACTCGATCGACCGCTGTGCAAAGGTCATGAACAAATCCTTCATTCCCTTTTTGGCCACTCGATGGATAGAGCTCTACAGTTCGCTCCCAATCGACGTCTCGACGGTGGCCAATGGCGCTTCCACGCTCCAGGTGATTCCGTGTGGACCGTACTCGAGATTTCCTTTCCCCCCGATTGCCTCGGGTGCCACCCGCTTCAACACGACGGTTCCAAAGCCGCCTTCGCCGAGCGTTTGCACCTCAGGACCGTCTGTCTCGGTCCAACTGAGGTGCAAGAGTCTCGAGGCACCGGAACCCGTGGTGTTCCATGCGACCGAAATCTGGCCTTGATCCCCTGAAAGCACCCCGTATTTGGCCGAATTGGTCGCGAGTTCGTGAAAGGCGATGCCGAGATATTGGACTGCATTTGGGCTAAGGATGATGGACGGTCCGGACATCGAAATTCGCTCCTCGTTGCCGAAAGATTTCGCCTGCGACAACAGGAGTTCGAAAACGGGGACGCCTTTCCAGTCGCCCATCACGAGCAGATCGTGCGACCGCGCCAGAGCCGTGATCCGCTCGCGAACCTCTCGTTCAAATTCGGCGGGGCTTTTGGCCCGCTTGTTGGTCTCGCGGATCATTGAAAGAATGACCGAATACTGATTCTTGACGCGATGGTTGACCTCACGCATCAGCATGCGGATACGATGCTCGTTTTCCCTCGCCGACGTGATGTCCCGGGCAATCTTCGATGCCGATGATATGTCCGGTGGCGTTACGCACAGGCGATACCGTAAGCGACACAGGAACCAGGCTGCCATCCTTGCGCTGACGTATCGTTTCGTACGTTTCGACGCGCTCGCCGCGGCGAATGCGCTCCAGGATGCGGGGTTCCTCGTCCTGGTGATCAGCCGGGATCAACATGGTCACCGACCTGCCTATCGCTTCCTCGGCGGTGTAGCCGAACAGCCGTTCGGCGCCATGATTCCAGCTCTTGATTATGGTGTTCAGATCCTTGCTGACGATTGCGTCGAACGAAGAGTCCACGATGGCCGACAAATGGAACCTGGCCTCTTCGGCACACTGGCGGTCAGTAAGGTCGAGCAGCATGTTGACGGCGCCGATCAGATTGCCGTCCTCATCCCGTATCGGTGTTGGATAGGGCAGGAACGGGAAGAAGGACCCGTCCGGACGCTGCGCTATGGCCTCCTGATTGCGGACAGGCCGGTTTTCCTTGAGCGCAATTGCCATTGGGCACTCGTCATGCGGCAATTCCTTGCCGTCCGGAGTGAACAGCTTGAACGTCACGCACCATTTGTCCTTGCCGACTTCCGGCTCCCTCCCGGCCAGCTCGGCGGCGGCACGGTTAAAGTAGGTGATCGTTCCATGCTGATCGGTTGTATAGATGGCAACGGGAAGGCTATCGAGGATCTGGCGATGTGTGTTGTCCTGGCGCGTCAGTTCGGTGCGCACCCGCTGCAGGTCGGAGACGTCGACGGTAAAGCACCTTGTGTTGATCAGCTTGCCATTTCGGAAATTGCCGCTCGACGTGAGTTCGACATGTTTTATCGATCCGTCACTGGTCCTCAAACGCGCCGGATATCTCTCGATCTTCTCGCCACTGGCAAGGCGCGTTAGAATATCCTCGATCGCATCCCGGTCGGGATAGAATTCGGCAATGTGGCGGCCGACATATTGCTCCGCAGGATAGCCGAGAAGGTCCAGTTCTGCCTTGTTGGCGTGCAGGATGATGCCATCCGCGTTTACCAGATGCAGCGCTATGGCGCCGTTCTCGAAAAAATCCTGGTAGTCGAAGTCCTGAATATCCTTGCCGGACATTTCCGGGTTCTTGAGGGCGATAATGTTCGCCTGCGTCAGCTTATTCATCCCAAACCCCGTCTTACCTTAGCCGATCGTAATGCGGCTCGTGGAAATTCGTTCCAAAATTCGTCCCAACAATTCTCCCGCGAAACTCGGCGTCGCCGAAGCCGCCAATTTCAAGAATTACAAAACGCGGATGCCAGCACAGTACCGAGCTTCCGGAACTATCGTCGCTTTCCGGCCAAACCTACACAGGCACGCTCCTCAAGCAATGATCAAAGACTCGTCTGAAGGGGCCATGCAGGGGGTTGGGCGACTGTTCCATATTACAGTCCGTCGTTACCGGAGTTGGGGGCGTGCAGGCCTGATCGCAGATGTGAGCCTCAGTTAGGTTGGTACATCCTGGCGGAGGGCGGGGAACCGGAATCCAACCTTCTCCACGGATCCGCGATTACCTTCGTAGTCGGGGTGTTCGGCTGATGCTGTTCAGTCGACCTGTTCAATCTGCGCGCCTGCGTCAACCGGCGGAGCCGGCGAGCAATTTTGCCCCTTGCATTCCTCGACAGGGTCATCGGCTGGTGGCAGGCAGTTTTGGCCCTCGCAATGAACTGCCGGCTGTGGCGGTTCTACGTGGTTAGGCGGAACAAGCTGATCCTCAGCGCGAACAGCCGGCATTGCTACGCTGATCGTGCCCGTGCACAAGAGCGCAATCCGAAGCAATTTCATTTCCGCCTCCCTGCCTGGCAGCGAGCTGTACCCTACACTCTCAAACTGCGGGCCGCATCCTCTCACCCGCGAACGACGTTAACACTGGGTTTCAGTGCTGGCCCGGACTGGCGGCCGAATGATCAGCCTGTCACATGTTGGACGCAGGCCGGATAGGCGGCTGCGGTCGATGCGGTGGGGTCGGGCGCCTAGATGGCACATCGGCGAGGGACGCTTTCGCTGCAACCGACATTCACAACTACCTGTGCGAAAGCGACGGCGAGCGACCACCGCGCGGTTGACCGGCAGGCATCACCGCTGGTCGTTGTTCCTTGGTCTTCCCCAGCGCGCCAATTCGAAAAACGACCGGACGTCTATTTCGCCGTGGGCATTGTTGGCCGCCCTGGGAGCAACCGGATCGGAGGCCAGGCGGTGTCACGATTGGCGGGAGACATCGTTCTCGCAGAGAATTCTATAGGTGGAAGGGCTGATCTCGCCGGCGACTTTGGCGAGCAGCGTACCCAAGGTCGGCGCGCTCGTTCATGGCTGCGCCGACAAAAATATTCTCAAGAAGCTCGATAGATAGAGACGCCAAGCATCAGAGCATCATGCGATCCCTCGATAGCGAAATGGCTGGCGGAGCGGGAAGTGAATTGAACCAGGGGGTTGACCCCACGAAGTCAGAGTGACGTGCAGCCAGACGTCTCAAGGGAACCTTTCCGGCATTGCGCGCTTGTTGAGCATGCGTTTCACAACCGTGAGCGACAACAAAAAAACGCTGGAACCAAAAGGAAATCCGCGATGGCGAAAGAAAAGACATTGGACGATCTCTTCCTCGATACGCTCAAAGATATCTATTACGCGGAAAAGAAGATCCTGAAGGCGCTTCCCAAGATGGCGCGCGCCGCCTCATCGGCCGATCTGAAGGCAGCCTTCGAGAAGCACAAGGACGAAACCGACGGTCATGTCGAGCGCCTGCAGCAGGTTTTCGAGCTCCTTGGCAAGCGGGCACAGGGCAAGACGTGTCCCGCGATCGACGGCATCGTCGAGGAGGGCGAGGAGATTATGGAGGAGTTCAAGGGAACTCCCGCACTGGACGCCGGTCTGATCTCCGCTGCCCAGGCTGTCGAGCACTACGAGATCACCCGCTATGGCACGCTGAAGCGCTGGGCCGAGGTCTTGGGCATGAGCGACGCCGCCAAGCTGCTCGAACAGACGCTCGCGGAGGAATCCATGACGGACGAGGCGCTCACCGGATTGGCGGACGCCTCGGCCAACGAAATGGCCAAGGCCGCCTGATCACACACCAGCCACCCCAACTGTGTTGGGGTGGCTGTTTTACTTCCAACATCCGTCTTTCGATAGGAGACAATCATGGGTCGTGGCATTCTACTCTGGCTGCTCGGAGTTCCTATTCCGATCATCATCCTTCTCGCGCTGTTCATGCGGTAGGAGGAATCCATGGCATCAACCATCCTGGCGACCGACGTCGCCGCGCCGGTCGAGTCCTCGTCATCCGCAGTCAACTGGGGACCGATCATCGCCGGCGCCTTCGCTGCCTCGACCCTGACGTTCATCCTGATGCTTGTCGGGTCCGGCCTCGGGCTCACGATGGTGTCTCCATGGTCCAACGAAAGCGCCAGCGTCACCACCTTCGCTGTGTCCACTGCAATCTGGCTGGTCATCGTACAATGGTTGTCATCCGGGCTCGGGGGGTACCTGACCGGGCGCCTTCGCACCAAATGGGTCGGCATTCATACGGACGAGACGTTCTTCCGGGATACCGCGCACGGATTCATGGCGTGGGCGCTGGCGACGCTTCTGGTCGTGTTCGTGCTCGGTTCAGTGCTGTCCGCGGCAATCGACACCGGCGTCAAGGCGGCCTCGACAGTGGCCTCGGGAGCAGCAATGGGTGCCTCGGCAGGGGCGACCGCAAACGCCGGGAACGACGGAGGCAGCGACGCGACTTCGTATTTCGTCGATGCGCTGTTCCGCCCGACCGATCCTTCCAGGCTGGCGGCGCCGGGCGCGGAGGGCGATGCGACAGCAGCCGCACAAGCCTCCCGCATCCTCATTACAAGTGCGGCGGCCGGCGAAGTCTCGGCCGACGACAAGACTTATCTGGGTCAACTCGTGGCCGCTCGCACTGGCCTGTCGCAAGCGGATGCTACTGCCCGGGTTGATGCGGTGCTTGCTCAGGTCGAGGCGGCCAAAGTCCAAGCACAGGAAGCAGCCGACACAGCTAGAAAAGCCGGCGCCACCTTCGCGCTGGTTGGCGCGCTTTCTCTCATCATCGGTGCGTTCATCGCCAGCGCAGCGGCAGCGTTAGGCGGCAAGCAGCGCGACGACGAAGAAGCCGCGCTCTATCTCACAGCTAGTCGAGGCTGAAGACGTCTACTCCCGGCCGACCCAGAGGGTCGGCCGGACTCCATCTCCCGCCGCGCTCCCTTATTTTTGTGCAGTGCAGCAACGATACTGCTGCATGTGCGTTGCACAGATCGTCGTCCATTCCGGGCGTCAGAACAGGGACGGCCCCCTTGAGAAAAATCTCCGATACCATCGCCCGCCTCGCCGCGCTGCAGGCGCGACATGCCGCACATCCCGCCGACCTCGGTGCGTCAGACCATCTCCGGACGCTGGCCGACTTCGGTACCAATCCCGGCGGATTGGGAGCGAGGTTCTACATTCCTAGTGGCCTATCCAAGGGCGCTGCAGTCGTCGTCGTGCTGCATGGCTGCACACAGAACGCGGCCGGCTATAATCATCATTCCGGCTGGTCCCAACTCGCCGACGAGGCTGGCTTCGCGCTCCTCTTTCCCGAACAGCAACGCGGCAACAATCCGAACCTCTGTTTCAACTGGTTCCAGCCTGCCGACACCAAGCGTGGTTCGGGCGAGGCGCTTTCGATTCGCCAGATGATCGAGACGATGGTCGTCACCCACGGTCTCGACCGAAGGAGAATCTTCATCACCGGCCTCTCGGCCGGAGGCGCAATGGCGGCGGCCATGCTGGCGACCTATCCGGAAGTGTTTGCCGGCGGTGCGTTGATTGCCGGCCTGCCCTACGGCAGCGCAACGACAATCCCGGAGGCCTTCGATCGAATGCGCGGTCACGGTGGTCGTTCGGAACAGGATCTGCAACAGGCCCTCCGCAGCGCATCGGATCATCGGGGACCGTGGCCGAGGATTTCGATTTGGCACGGTGCCGCTGACCACACGGTTTCGCCTTCCAACGCGGAAGCGATCGCAGGCCAATGGCGGGGAGTCCACCGGCTTGCGAAAGCGCCGACGCATCGGGAAGCTGCCGGACCGCACGCAAAGCAGGTCTGGCGCAACGGCGCGGGAGAGGCCTTGATCGAAATCAACATGATCGCCGGGATGGGCCACGGCACGCCGCTCGGCAACGGTCTTGGTGCTCCGGGACCTTATATGCTTGATGTCGGTATTGCCTCCACACGCGAGATCGCGCAGTTCTGGGGGATCGCGGCAACCGAGGAAAGCGCCTCCCGGAGATCGAGGCCGCAAGTGCCAGCCAGCCAACGGCCACTACCCCAGTCACCGGCGCCGGGTATAGAAAATGCGAAGCCGAAGCCCCCGCAGCCGACTGCCATCCATCAGGTCCCGCGTCGCACGGAATTGGGCCAGCCCGGCGTGAAGAAGATCATCGAGGATGCCCTGCGGGCAGCGGGCCTGATGCGCTAGGCGGGCGGCGCAAATCGCTCGCCGACTGTCTCGCCGGCCCGCGAAGGTCAAGCGGCTCCGACCAAGCAAGGGAACGCGTCGTTCTTTGGAATCGGTGACCGCTTTTCAGCGAGCAGTCGCCCTGCACCTCGTCCAGATCCTGCTTCCCCGCGCAGACAACACCGGTCGCCCATTTGGCCGGGAAGATTTCGACCGTGTGAAGGAAGACGCTGGCCAGCCGTTTCGAAGGCGCCATGGCTTATCTGCAGGCGCCTGCGGAAGGTCAGTGGCAAGATGGCGAGCAGTCCAGCAAAGATGATATCGTCATCTTCGAAGTGATGGTGGATGATATCGACCTGCCGGACTGGTGCAAACGGCGCGCCGAGCTAGAACGGCGGTTCCGGCAGGACACGGTGATCACCCGCTACATGCCAATGCCGCTCGTATAGAGGCCGTTATCGTGTATCCATCAACGTCAATCCGCAAGACCGAGTACGATCCGGAGACAAGGGTTCTCTCGGTGTGGTTCGTCGCGAGCGGCAGGCGTTACGACTACGAGGCTGTGCCGCCGGAGACCTATGCGGCGTTCCGAAACGCCTTCGTAAAGGGCCGGTTCTTTCGCGACCGTTTCGGGCACCGCCTGATGCCGAAGCATAGCGATCGTTGCCTGCACGCGGAGACTCATGCGCCGGTTTCGGAGTTTGACGCGCCGGCTGGCTTTGATTCCGGGGAGCCCTTGTGGCGTAGGAAAATCGACAGCAGGACCAGGACGGCCGTCGACATGAATTCCGACTGCCAGTTCTGAAAGGACTCGAACCATAGCTGGGTGTCGAGAAGATAGTCTCCCAGGGATTGAACCTTGCCGCCGTGCCGAAGCGCCTCCTCGTTCGCGGCCGCCAGGCTCGCCCACCAATGCAAGGCAAATGAGATGATGAAGAGCAGGGCCAGCGCCAAGCCCAGCGAGTATGAATAGAGCCACGACAGGATCGGGTTGCGCCTGCGGGTGGCGGTCGGAAGTTCGTCCTCGGGCCGGTTGGGATCATCGGGATCACGAGACTCGGCGGAACCGCGCTGGAACAGCATGGCAGTCAGCATGACATAGGCCGACATCTGCAGGAATTCGCTTTCCCAGTTTTCGAAGAGCGCCGAGAGGAAGTCGCCGCTTTTCAAATAAGCCAACAGTCCGATCGCTGCCGAGCCATGCTCACGAAGTTCTTCATTGTAGGCAGAATGCCCCGACCAGATCATGCCGAGTGCGCTGAACAGGAACATCGCCACCAGGGCGATCGTAAGCCCGTTGTCCCGAAATATGGTTCTCATGTTCTTGTCTCCCACGGAGCCTTCGGCTAGCGCCAGTTCTCCAGAACCTCTTCAATCCTCACCGCCTCGACTTGCTCGCTGAAGCGAGAGCGGTAGAGCTCCATCAGTGCGTCATGCGTCTGGTCGACCGAACTGCAGATGGCATCGGTCGCAAGGACGACACGAAAACCACGGTCGATGGCGCCTAGGACCGTGGCAAGCACGCAGACATCGGTTTCGCCGCCGGTAATGACCAGCGTGTCGATCCCTGACCCATTTAGCATCGCGTCGAGCCGACCTTCAGTCCACGGCGAATAGACATGCTTGTCGAGCGTTCTTGCCGGCGGCACGAACCGCGCCAGAGAAGGCATCAGATCGACGAGGCCGGCATCGATGTTGGCAAGGGTGACCTCGGCCCAACGCCGATAATACCGCGCCCACATGCCCGGTGCTTCGCCAGGCCGAGCGGCCGGAACAAAACGTGTGAACAGCGTTTGCTGCGGATGTCTTGCGGTCAATTCCTCGATGACCGGCAGCACGTTTTGCGCCCACGGCACGGCCCAAGGCCCGCCCGGCGCGAACAGGCGCTGCATGTCAACGCAAAGATGTAGGGAATTCTCACCAAGCGGACCGTGTACCAGGCCTAGGGCGGCCATGATCAGCCGCGGCCGCCGCGATCGGGTGAAGCATAGCTTCTATCTGAGCGCGGGCATAGCCCGGGAGGTCCCGCCGTAGCCTCGCATCTCTGCCAATCCGCCTTTAGCCGTTGCCGGTTCATGGTCTTGTCAGGCGGGCCGCTTCCGCCTCCTGCACGTCGATGGCGTACAGCAGTTCGCCGTTCTCGTCGCGCAGGCGCACGAGCCAACCTGAAAGATCGTCCGTGCCCGGCTGAAGGTCGACCAGAAGATCGATAGCGCATCGAACTGCTTCCTCCCGCGCATCCTCTAAACTTGGCATCCTGGACGGAGGAACCTGACGGCCGCGTCCGCCGTCGCGATACTCGAAGATGTAGAGCCCGCCGTTTTCATCATTCGCCGCTGTGACGGCGACTTCGTCAAAATTGCCGTTGCTTCGGGCATCATAGTCGTTCACAGCCAAATCGAAGGTCGCGGTCTGGACCAGGACCGCCTTCGCTCGATTGATAGCGGCCTCGTTGTTTCCGCCGTCAACGCGTGCCATGCCGACGGGAACGCAGTCACCGCCTTCGCCGCAGAAGATCACGCGCAGGATGGACTGTCCGGTCGGGGCGGTTGCCTGGGTAACTTCGGTTCGAATGATCTGCATGAGAAACTCCGTCACCATCGCTACAATTTGACGGCCATTTCCCGGCTCCAGAGACGCAGCTTGCGGCAGCTCTCGATAAAACCGGTAATCGCCTTGGGGTCATCGAGACCAATCATGCCTTCATCGGCTTCCGGATCGACGCCGGCCTTCTGCAGCAGCGGGACGGCGCCCGACGTGAAGCCGATGAATTTGCAATGAGCAAAAGCGTCGGCAACGAAATCGCGCGCGGTGGCCTCACCCGTCAGGCGCTCCGCTCCTTCCTCGGAGAGGATCAGCGCTACTGCGTCGAACAGGACCGATGGCCCGCCGTCGATCATGTGCTTTGCAGCGATGAGACTTCCATCCGCCGCCTCGACGCCGCCCACCTTGGGCGCTATGACCTCCATCACCGCGCCTTCTTTCTCGATCGCTGCCTGGAGGTTCTTCAGCAGCGCTGCATCGGCGCCGGGACTGACAAGCACGCCGACCTTGCGGCCAGCAAAACTGTCAGGCCCGTTCCGGATGATGCTGAGCGCCGGCGATGGTTCGAGATCGTCCCTCGGCGCGACCGCCGCATCCGCGGGCTTGGGCAATTGCTTCATGCCAAGCTTGTCAGCGACAGTTTCTGCCAAGCCTTCATCAATGTTGAGGAGATGCGCCACCATGCGCTCGCGGATAACCGTTGTCTCGACCTTGGAAAGCTCGAAGGACAGCGCCATGGCGATATGCTTCTGCTCAGGCGCGGTCTGACTGTTGAAGAACTGTCGCGCCTGGCTGTAGTGGTCGGCGAAGCTCTCTGCGCGCAGACGGACTTTCTGGCCTTCATCCGCCTCGGCGAACGACCGGAAACCGTGCTGCGGCGATTCCCGCGGGCCTTCGCCGAATGAATTCGGCTGGTAGTTCACGCGGCCGACCGGATTTCGCATCGCCATGTGGCCATCCTGCTGGAAGTGGTGGAACGGGCATTTGGGTGCGTTGATCGGGATATGGGTGAAGTTGGAGCTGCCGAGACGCTTCAGTTGCGTGTCCAGGTAGGAGAAGTTTCGACCCTGCAGCAGGGGATCGTTGGAAAAGTCGACGCCGGGCGGTACGTTCTGCGTCATGAACGCGACCTGCTCGGTCTCGGCGAAGAAATTGTCGGGCATACGATCGAGCACCAAGCGGCCGACCGGGACCGGCGCGAGGATTTCTTCCGGAATGATCTTGGTCGGATCCAGAACGTCGAAGTCAAAACTGTCCGCGAAGTCCTGATCGAAGAGCTGGAGGTTGAGCTCCCATTCCGGGAAATCACCAGACTGGATGGCATTCCAGAGGTCGCGTCGATGAAAATCGGGGTCAGCGCCGTTGATCTTGACCGCTTCGTTCCAAACGACCGACTGCATGCCGAGCTTCGGCTTCCAGATGAATTTGACGAAGGTGGATTCGTCCTTCGCATTGACCAGCCGGAACGTGTGAACGCCGAATCCCTGCATGAACCGGAAGGACCGAGGTATCGCCCGATCCGACATGACCCACATGATCATGTGCATCGATTCGGGCGTCAGGCTGATGAAGTCCCAGAAATTGTCGTGTGCCGATTGCGCCTGCGGGAAGGCACGATCAGGCTCAGGCTTCACTGAATGAATGACGTCGGGAAACTTGATTGCGTCCTGAATAAAGAAAACCGGGATGTTGTTGCCGACGAGATCCCAATTGCCTTCGTTGGTGTAGAATTTGACGGCGAACCCACGCACGTCCCGCGCCAGGTCGAACGAGCCTTTCGAACCGGCCACCGTGGAGAACCGCACGAAGGCCGGCGTCTTCTCGCCGGCACGCTGGAAGATATCCGCGCGGGTGTAAGCCGCTAGCGATTCATAGGTCTCGAAGAAGCCGTGCGCGCCATAGCCGCGTGCATGCACGACGCGCTCGGGAATGCGCTCGTGATCGAAATGAAAAATCTTCTCACGGAAGTGGAAGTCTTCGATTAGTGACGGTCCGCGCTGGCCAATCTTTAAAGTATTCTGGTCATCGGCCACTGGGCTGCCTTGGGCGGTCGTCAGGATCTCGCTGTCGCCTTCGGCGATCTGGTGAAGCTCGCCTCCGTTCCCCCGCACGAGCTTTTGATCATGGATCGTCGCGGGCTTGCCCGACGACTGTCTAGTTGTCTTGGCCATGCTTGAATTCCTTGAAAAGGAGGGGGCGGCTTCAGGTCTCCCTCAATGCTGGGACACCCACTTAAGTTCCTGGTGGGTGTCACGTGGCCCGCATTTCGAAGAATAACACTCGGCTGCCGGAACAGTGGACCCGGTCGGGCCGGCGAGTTCTTGGGTCGGAACTGAACCAAGACGAAGATTTTCTCTTCCGCCAACCAGAGGAAAGCCTTCGTATTCGCAGATGTCGACTGGCTCGCTGCGGCCAAGGGTCTGGTGACGCCTTCGTTTCCGCTCAACGGAGATAGTTTCACCGTCATCGTAGCGATCCTGGGAACGACGATCAGTCCTTATCTTCTGTTTTGGCAAAGCTCCCAGGAAGTCGAGGAAATTGAACAAGACCCGCAAGCCAAAGCGCTGGTCAGGGCACCGGATGGGGCGAAGCGTGAGATCCGGCGCATCCGACTGGATACGTTCGTCGGCATGGCTGTTTCCAATGTGGTCGCGCTTGCCATCATAACGAGCACAGCAGCAACCCTTCATGCAGCGGGACAGACCGAGATCGCGAGCGCCGCCGACGTTGCCGAGGCACTGCGCCCGCTTGCAGGCGAGTTCGCGTTCTTCATCTTCAGCCTTGGTATCATCGGACCCGGTTTATTGTCGCTTCCCGTTCTCGCCGGTTCTGCAGCCTACGCATTTGGGGAGGCTCAAGGCTGGAAATGCGGTTTGGAAAACAAGCCTTGGGAAGCGGTAGGATTTTACAGCGTTATCTCCATCTCGGTGTTGCTCGGTTTGGGGATAGGATTTTTGTCGATTGATCCCAGGCGTTGTTTTGGAGTGCCCGTGATCAACGGTTTCGTCGCTGTACCGAGTATGGCGGGTATGATGGTCGTAGCCAGCCGCCGCGATCAGAAGGGGCGGTTCACCGTTTCCACGAGCGTGCGGGCTCGGCGAAACTCGTCACGGGCACGACGCAGCAATGCTCGATGCCAACGAAACGCTGGATGCCGATTTGACGCTTATCAGGCAACAAAACGACAAGCTCATGAAATAGCTGAAGGCTAAGCTCTAAACCGCAAACCCTGGCGGGCAATGTTAATTTCTTCGCCCTCGGCAGAGGGTGCTTCGGCGGATAGGCAGCCCGGCGGACCTGCTCGCTCCCCATCCCGGTTTGGCGGATGGGTCCTTGGAACGGAGTCGCATCATCGGCGTTACCGGCCAACCAAACGCTGCCAATGATATGGAGGAACGGGCGTGATCGAGTTAACTGAAAAGGAAAAGCGCTTTCTCAAGCGCGTTGACAGCATCACTCACGTTCCGTGGTCGAACAAAGTCACCGCCTCAGATGCCAAAGGCAAGCCAATGCGTATCGCAAGGGCGACGTTTACCCGATTAAGAGACGACGGCATCATCATCCGATCTACTAGCGACCTGACCTCGAACACCTACGTCATTAATTCTGCACCCGTGACGCCACAAGTCGCGGAAGTGCAGGAAGCGTCCTGATCGGGCGGGATTAACCTTGCAGGATCGCCCTGATCTCAGCGCCCGATGATCGCGCCTGATTTTGGTTGCGTAGGTCACCGTTTGAGCACTCGCGGGAACAAAGATCGTGTCCGCCTGTTAGATCACCACCTCGAACAACGGGAGACTGCGATGCTCACCAAATCTCTATTAGCCCTCATGCTGGCTGCCAGCTTAACTGCAACAGCAGCACCTGCCCTTTCGTAAGAGACGCCAACACCTACACCGCCTGCCACAGCCGATGATGCTCGCGACAACTTCGACTGGGGTTGGTTGGGCCTTATCGGCCTACTGGGTCTGGCAGGTCTAACAGGCCGCAGGAGGCGGGACGACACTCTCCGTTGGACGAACGTCAGGAATGAGCTGCGGCGTGAGCGCCGAGTGCCACTCCGCCGTCCTCGCCCTATGTTGCGCTCTGCCTCAGATGTGCGATGCTGAGCACGCACCGGCGCCGTCTTTGCCTCGCACGTGCGGCGTCCTACTTCTTACGCTTATACGGGAAGGTGGCGTCGCCATCATCATTCCCGGATACGACGCGAGGATTGGCGCTAGAGACGCCGTTGCTGGTTCCACCTTTGTGGTTTTTCTCTGACTGGCCCTTGGTGTCCGCCTCCGGCCCCGGCTTGGCGGATGAGCGTCTGAGCTCTCGATCGACTACCGAGCGGCTGCCTTCGGCCGGTTCTTTATCAAGACGGTTTTTCTTAGACACGGCTCTTTCTCCGTTGAGAAATCGCCAACTCGGCATGAGGAGCAAAGTTCCCTCGGGCGGCTTTCCGCTTCCTTCCCGGCGGCGATGCTGTGCCCTAGTCGGCCTAGCCGCCGTCGACTGCATGGACGCTTAGGCGGCAGAGGCCCCGTCTTCCTCTGCTTTTCGATCGGCCTCCGCCGCTTCCATTTCAAGCCGCGCCAAATGGGCCTTGATCTCCTCGGGCTCGGCGTGCTCCAGCCCGACGACATTGTTCCTCGTTTCCTGCAGTGCAACTATGATCTCATCAAGCTTTGCATGAATAGCAGCGGTGTCGCGATAACCCTGGATCAGGACGACACCGGTAATCACAATCGCAGCTACTGAAAGCGCATAGGTGACTACGTTTGTTAGCCCGAAAGGAACCATCGCCGTGCAAGCGACCATCGCGGCGATCAACAAATAGAAGCCCGGCGGCCGGGACAGAAAGTCGGCAGCCGCAAAGAGAAATCGGTTCATGCGAATCCCCGACAAACAATCTAGTGTGATTGGGCCGGATTTTACATGTTCGTCAATGCTCCGGGGGGCTGTGAGCCGGACGGGCTTGAATGATCTCTATGCCGCCTGCTTCCGGCGGGCCTCTCGCTGGCGTCTCAGTTCGTTACGCTTGGCCGCCCAGGAGAAGTCGTGTAAGCGGTCAGCCGATAACGTCAGGCCTAAAGTTCCAAGGCATGAGCATTTCGATTTCGGATGCCGGCCAGCCTTGAGCGATGCGGGTCAAGGTCTGCGAGAGCCAGTCGAGCGGATCGACGCTGTTCATTTTGCAGGTTTGCAGCAAGGTGGCTACCGTCGCCCAGGTTCGTCCACCGCCGTGGCTGCCGGCGAATAGACTATTCTTTCGCGTGATCGTCTGGGGCCTGATTGCACGCTCGACGATATTGGAGTCGATTTCGATGCGACCGTCCATCAGAAAGCGTTCCAGCGCCTCCCGCCGGGTGAGCGCGTAGCGGATCGCCTCGGCGGTCTTGGATTTTCCGGAGACCTTGCCCAGTTCCGCTTCCCATAGATCGAAGAGGCTCGCGACAATGGCCACGGACTTTTCCTGACGTAGCGCGGCGCGGCTTCCGGCATCCTTGCCGCGGACCTCGTCCTCGACCTTCCACAATTCGGTCATGGCGATGATCGAATCCGTCGCGGCCTGCGAGACCCCGCTGATGTGCAGGTCGTAGAATTTGCGCCGCAGGTGAGCCCAGCACCCGGCGAGCCGGATTGTTTCATTGCTGCCGGCTTTGGCCCGTGCCTTGACCAGGTTGGTATAGGCCGAGTAGCCATCCACTTGCAGGATACCGCTGAATCCGGCGAGGTGGCGCGCCACGCAATCCGCACCTCTGCTGTCTTCAAAACGATAGGCAACCATTGGCGGACTGGTTCCGCCATAGGGTCGGTCATCCCGTGCGTAGGCCCACAACCAGGCTTTCGTGGTTTTCCCGGAACCAGGGGCAAGGGTGGGCAAGGTCGTCTCGTCGGCGAAGACCCTTTCGCCCTCCTTGATGCGCTCCAGTATGTAATCAGCAAGCATCTGCAGCTCGAAGCCCAGATGCCCCATCCACTGCGCCATCAACGACCGGCTGATCTCGACGCCGTCGCGCAGATAGATCGCCTCCTGCCGATAAAGCGGGAGGCCGTCGGCGTATTTGGAGACGGCGATATAGGCGAGCAGCCGCTCCGTCGGCAGCCCGCTTTCGATGATGTGCGCCGGCGCCAGAGCCTGGACCACGCCGTCACGGCCCCGGAAGGCGTATTTGGGACGGCGCGTGACGATGACCTGGAACTTCGGCGGCACGACGTCCAGCCGCTCGGATCGATCCTCGCCGATCAGAACCTTTTCAAGCCCCTCGCAGTCGGCCGGGATTTCCGGCTCGACGACCTCCTCGATGCGTTCGAGGTGGGCAGCAAAGCCCTTGCGCGGACGCGGGGCGCGCTTCGGCTTGTTCCCGACCGCGCGGTCGAGTTCGCTCCGGATTTCCGAAAGGCCGGTCTCGACCTCTTCGAAGGCAAAGGAGGCCTGCTCGTCGTCGATGGCCAGGCGTAGCCGCTCGGAACGCGTGCCATGTTGCGTGCGCTGTAAAACTTTCAGGATTGACGTGAGATTGGCGATCCGCTCGCTGGCGCTTTTCTCGACAGCTTTCAGCCGGGCGACCTCCGCCTCAGATGCTGCGATCCGAGCGTCGGCGACTGCGATCCGGGCCTCGCTTGCAGCCTGCTCGCGAGCCATGGAAAGGATCATCGCCTTCAGCGCATCAACGTCGTCGGGAAGGGCAAGACCCGGTAGAACCATGGCAAGCAACAGAGCACAAAAACAGCCGCTTTCCCAACCGTTCCAGCCGCATGATTCATCTTGCCGCAGGCCGGTTTCAGCCCGTCGATAACGGCCGCCTGACCCTGGCCGGACGAATCTTTTTCCAGTCCAGTCCGGCCAGAAGCGCCATCAACTGGGCGTGGTCGAGACGCATGCGCGCGGCCGATATCCCCGGCCAGCAGAAGCTGTGATCTTCCAGAGTCTTCGAATAAAGACAAACCCCGCTGCCGTCCCACCACACGATGCGAACCCGGTCCGCACGCTTCGAACGGAATACGTGAAGTGCCCCCGAGAATGGGTCCAGGCCGCCATCCCTGACCAGCGCCATCAAAGATGCCGCGCCCTTGCGGAAGTCGACCGGCTGGCACGACACGTAAACCACCACACCGGAAGCGATCATGCCTTACGAACCGCGCGGATGATCCTCGCCAGGCGATCGGGATCGACATCGCCGCCGGCGCGCACCACTGCGTCGCCAATGACGATTTCCACCGTGTCGCTGCCCACCGCTTCAAAGCGCGTGAACTTCGCCGGCTTGCTCGCTCCCTCCGTCAGTGGCGCAACCATGCCCGACGAAAGCGCCTTGCGGCGCCACGCATAGAGCTGCGAGGGGTCCAGCCCCTCGGAACGCGCAACCGCCGAGACATTGCCCCCTGGCGAGAACGCTTCGGCGACAAGCCGTGCCTTCTCTTCGTCCGACCGATGGCGCGGCTTGCGTCGGGACGGCACAGGCTCCGCCGTCAAAATCTCGAATGTTCGATGATGGCTCATACTGTCGCTCATAGGATTCTCCGCATGATTCATGCTGAAAATGAGCGATCAACCGCCTGCACGCTACGTGGGGACGCCTACGCGCTTACGAAGTCGTCATGTTCCCATGAAAGCATCTTGGCGAAGGCAGTCTCGTTCGTCCTTGAGGTGTGGTGCAATAGCCTGATTTCGGCACTTCCAGCCCGATGGAGCCATCATGAAACGCAAGCCCGCCAAATCCGGATTCACCATTCTTATCGCCGCCGACACGACGCTGTTATTGGCCGAGCCGTTGATCGGACTGCTCGAACTGGAGATCAACAGCGGCACGATCGAGTTGGCCATGAATAGGATCGTCGCCGAGCGACTTCATTCTGCCGTCGTCAAATTTCTCCAGGCCGGCGAGGGAGATGACGCCCCGACATTAGCGGTCGAGCGTTCGCAGTAGGCAACCTGAGAGAGCGCGGAGGATATGGGGCCGGTCTCATCTGCCGATCGCTATTACGCTCCGCCCGCAGGTCTCTCTGAATTCACGTTTATGCAACCACCGCCATGTGTTCGCGTTTAGCCACTTCAATTCCGGAGAGCGACAAAGATGCCGGCGTTTATACCGATTACGATCTACCTGAATCACAGATCTATGCTGGTTGCGTCGATCGCTGATGCTGAGACGGCGCTTCAGCAACCATGGCCATTCATGGACAAGCCGTCCCGACTTGAGGCAATCCGAATGATCGAGGAATGCCTGGCCGGACATTGCAGTCACCAAGCTGCTGCCTTTAAGGCGGCCGCAAGTGAACAGGGGCTTCTCAAGCGAAATCCTCCAAGCGTAGGCCTCAGGAAATTCGACGGGGTTGCCGAAGACCTGATGTGAGGTGAAGACCTGCTGTGAGGTGATGCCGCCCTCGTGACCTTGAACGCTGTCACGCCTCGCCCGGCTCGATTTGGCCAGCCATGATTTGCGGACCACCCGCCAAATCGAGGAATGGCGGGTGGTCCCTTATCAGCGCAGGAAGGGACTTAGCTGCGCGGATCTCAAATCGGGTGCCTCTTGCTAACGATGATTCCTATCGCCAGGAACGTGATCGATACGGCGAACACCGGAGCGAGTAACCAGCGAGCTTGGTGGACACTATTCTCCATGGTCTCTCTCCTGTGAGCACATGGCGATAACGAGTGCCGGCAATCGCGGTTCCGGGCTGCACCCCCTCGTCGTCCTTTGCGACAACAGGGTCAGGCTTAGGTCCTACTTTCAGTAGACCGAAGCCCCAATCAAGGAACGTTTGCGGCCGCCTGAGGTTGGGTGAGGCTGGCGCGAAGACGTGCCGTTCAGCGCAAACAGAACTCACGCAAGGAGCCAATTATGAGAATGCATCTTTCAACTTTCGCCGCGGGATTTCTGCTGCTGGCCGGTATCGGCGCCGCTGCCGCTCAGGACGTCATCATCGAGCCTGAACAGGGACGGTCATCAGGGAATACGTGAAGAAGCAGCCGCTGGCATCGGTGAAAATCCCTGGAGTGGAGCTCAACATCAATCCCTGGAGTGGAGCTCAACATCGGCTCAACCCTGCCCGAGACGATCGAACTCCATGAAGTCCCCAACACCAAATACCGCACCGTTGTCGTCGACAACCGGACCGTTGTTGTTGATCCGGGCACACGCAAGATTATCAAAGTCATCGAATGACCTAAGCGACTGGGAGAACAGCCCGCCGTGCCTAAAGGTGCGGCGGGAAAGTCAAGCGACGAGGATGTGATCACCATGTCGAACCGTGAGATTGGAGCGTCCCAGGCGCTGCAAATGCGCGTGGCTGGTCGCAGCCCTCATGGAGGACGGCAAGGGCAGAATCGATGCCGACGATTTGATTGCCGCATCCTTCGTCGTCGAGACCTATCTTCGTCGACAAGGAAGACCCGTAGGTGGATCCTCTCGGCGTAAAGGCCTCGGCGAGATCGCAATGGTCGGCGTCGCGCCGGCAATCGCCAACGCCATCCTCCACGCCGCAGGCGGCGTATCGTGCGCTAACAATCACGCCTGACAAACTGGAGTGGCGCCAGTCGACCTATGTTGCCAGCCGCCCCGTGATGGCTGTCGCGTGGCGCACCAAGGCGGTCAGAACCTGGACTGCCGCCGGAGCCTTTTTCCGACTATTTGCCGAAGAAAATCCAACAGTATCATGCGGTTAAACGTCTAAAGTGGTAGCGGGAGAGGGACTTGAACCCCCGACCCCAGGATTATGATTCCCGTGCTCTAACCAACTGAGCTACCCCGCCAGGGCGGCGAAAGGCCCGAAATCCGCCTCAAATCAGCAGGCATCTCGATGCGTTCGCCAAGGTCGGGCGGATATAAGGTTGGGATGCCAAGCCTGTCAAGCATCGATGCAGCCGGTGTCGATGCAGCCGGTCTGGCGCCACATTCTATCGCATCCCGTCGCATCGCCACGCTTCACGGTCTTGAGACGTATTTTGTGTGTCCAGGCGGACGCACGTCGCTCTGAGGGCCGAAAAGCTTTGCCGGGCAGACAATTGGGCACAGAAATGCCGGGTTGAGTTCGGCGGGGCGCGCCGCTATGTCTCGGCCACGAAATTCTAGAGTTGGAATGATGAAACCGCGCATTGCAGTCCTGGGTTGCGGATACTGGGGCAGCAACCACATCCGCACCCTCAAGGCGCTCGGCGCGCTGCACGCGGTCTCGGACGTCAACCCCGCCCGCGCTGAAGGCTTCGCCAGCGAGCAGGATTGCCTGGCGATTGAGCCGGAGGCGCTGTTTGTGCGCAGCGACATCGACGCCATCGTGATGGCGCTGCCGCCGCAGTTCCACGCCGATATGGCGGTGCGCGCCGTCCAGGGCGGCAAGGACGTGCTGGTGGAGAAGCCGATCGCGCTGACGGTGGCCGATGCCGAGCGTTCGGTGAAGGCGGCGGCCGACAATGGCCGCGTCTTCATGGTCGGTCATGTGCTACGCTTTCATCCTGCCTTCGAGACGTTGAAGGCGCTGATCGACAATGGCGAGCTCGGCGAGGTCCGCTATATCCATTCGCATCGGCTCGGGCTCGGCAAATTCCACACCGAGAACGATGCGCTGTGGGATCTGGCGCCGCACGATCTGTCGATGATCCTGGCCATCACCGGCACGGAGCCGATCGAGGTGCGTGGCGAGGGGGCAGCGCTCCTCGACAATCTCAGCGATTTCGCGCATCTGCACATGCGCTTTCCCAACGGTCTGCGCAGCCACCTCTTCGCGTCGCGGCTCAACCCCTACCGCGAACGGCGGCTGACCGTGGTCGGCACCAAGGCGATGGCGGTGTTCGACGATGTCGAGCCGTGGGAGCGCAAGCTCGCCGTCTACCGCCACGCGGTATGGCAAGACAGCGGCCAATGGGCCTTCACCACAAACGAGCCGTCCTATGTGGCAGTGGGCGAGGGCATGCCGCTGACGCGAGAGCTCGAGCATTTCATCCAGTGCATCGAGACGCGGGCAGAACCGCGTACCAGCGGCGAGGAAGCGATCAGGGTGCTGCGTATCCTGACCGCCGGCACGGTTGCCCACACCGGATCGTCTTCCTGAGAGAAATCGTCTATTCGGCGGGAATCTGCGCCGGCCGGGCTGCCAGACGCGTCAGCATCGCCTCGGCCTCGGCGCCGCGTTCGGAGCGCTCGATGAAGCCGCCGCCGAACACGCGGGCCTCGTTGCCGTCGTCGGAATAGAGCACGCAGGCCTGGCCGGGCGCGATACCGGACTCGCCGTCGACCAGTTCCACCGAAGTGATGCCGGCGTCGTGATGCAGCACGGCAGGGCGTGGCGGACGGGTCGAGCGGACCTTGGCGAAAAGCTCCAGCCCGGCGGCCGGGATATCTGACAGCGCAGCGTCGCCCAGCCAGTTCATGCCGCGCAAATAGATCTTGTGCGTTTCCAGCGCCTCGCGCGGGCCAACGACGACGCGGGCCCGGTCGGCGTCGAGATGGACGACGTAGAGCGGCTCGCCCGAGGCGATGCCGATGCCGCGGCGCTGACCGATCGTGTAGCGCAAAATGCCTTCATGGCGGCCGAGCACGCGGCCGTCGATATGGACGATGTCGCCCGGATTGGCAGCAGTCGGCTTCAGCTTGGCGATGATATCGGAATACTTGCCCTGCGGTACGAAGCAGATGTCCTGGCTGTCCTGCTTGGCAGCGACCGTCAGGCCCATTTCCTCGGCGATGGCGCGAACCTCAGGCTTCGACAGGCCGCCGAGCGGAAAGCGCAAATAGTCGATCTGCGCCTGTGTGGTGGCGAACAGGAAATAGCTCTGGTCGCGGTCCGCATCGACCGGCCGGTACAATGCGCGATGAGCGCCGTTGGCGCCGGAACGGATGTAATGGCCGGTGGCCAGCGCCTCGGCGCCGAGCTCCTTGGCGGTCGCCAGGAGGTCGGCGAATTTCACCGTCTGGTTGCAGGAAACGCAAGGGATCGGCGTTTCGCCGGCCACATAGCTCTCGGCGAAGGGGTCGATCACCGCCTTGCGGAAGCGCTCCTCGTAATTGAGCACATAATGCGGAATGCCGAGCGTCTCGGAGACGCGGCGGGCATCGTCGATGTCCTGGCCGGCGCAGCACGAGCCGGCCCGGTGCGTTGCCGCGCCATGGTCGTAGAGCTGCAGCGTGACCCCGACGACATCATAGCCTTCATGCTTCAAAAGGCCGGCAACGACCGACGAATCGACGCCGCCCGACATGGCGACAACGATGCGGGTATCTTCGGGGCGTCCGGGAAGGTCGAGGCTGTTCATGGTTCTTTCGTTCTGCACGGCGCTCTGGATGACGGCACCCTGGATGACGGCGCTTGAATGCCAATGGCCGGAATATAGGTCAAGCTTTCCGGGTGCGCCAGCTTGGCGAGCCGGCCGATTTTTTTGAACGGATTCTGCGCTCGCGGGCAGATATCTCAAATGCCGACGAAAAGACTAACGCGGCGTTCATGATCCTTACCTAGCTATTAGGGTTCGCTTAGGCAATTTTTAAAGCTGTGGCGGTAATGTGGTGGGGATTGGGTCTTTGAGTTTTTAGTAGAGAGTACGATGACCGATCTTGTTAGACCGCGCGTTAAATATGTTATCGGGCCTGACGGCAGCCCCCTTACGATTGCCGATCTGCCGCCGACGAACACACGTCGCTGGGTTATCCGGCGCAAGGCGGAAGTGGTGGCGGCGGTGCGCGGCGGGCTTTTGAGCCTCGAAGAGGCGTGCCAGCGCTACAAGCTGACCACTGAGGAATTCCTGTCCTGGCAGGCGTCGATCGACGAATATGGACTTGCCGGGCTGCGCACGACGCGCATCCAGCAATATCGGCATTAGGGCTGGTTCGAGGAATACAAGGCGCGGAGCTCCGCGCCTTTTTTGCGTGTGCCGCCAGCATGGCGAGCGGTGCGCAAGCACCGTTTGGCCGGGCGAGTTGTTTCGATCGTCCGGCGCTGCCGGGCATTTGGAGAAAGAAGCTGGCCGCAGCCTTGGCGCTTTCTGCGACGCTGGGGATTGGCGAAATCTTTGATGACGGCGTCCTTCTCCCCGTTCACGGCGAGAGATGGCGGCAGGCAGATGAGGGGCAGCGCGACGCTTGCAAGATGGTCGGAACCGCCGCTCCATCAGATAAGATCGCGGAACATAAACGGGATTTTGTAGCGTAGGCCGCCCGGCGACGTTCCAGACGAGCAACGCCCTGATCGCTGGGTGTTGACCGATCTTAAAGCCTTGTTTTCAGCCGATCATGGCGCTGCGGCCGCCGGTCTCGGCGTCGCGGATCTTGGTGTCGCGCGATTCGAGCATTTCTGCTTTGGAAAGCTCGGCTTCGGCTTCGCCGAGCAGTGATTCGGCAACGCTACGCTGTTGGGCGAGGTCGCTTTGCGAATTCCTGAGGTTGTCGCGGCGCAGGCGCGCTGCCTTGGCGAAGGTCGGGTAGGCAAAATGGTTGATGTCGGTGATGCCGGCTTTCTTTTCTTCGGCAGTGATCTGCAGCTCCAGTTCGACAGCCATGCGCTCGAATTCGGCGATCATCATGTCGAGTTGCAGCAACTGCCGCCGCTTCTCGTTCACCTGAAACTGCTTCAGCCGAACGAGGTTTTCACGTGACTTCATGATTCGGTACTCCTGAAAACGCACACCTGCACATATCGTCCAATCCGCCTGGCAAACTCAGGCTTCGACCCGCGTCCACCGACTTTACCAGAACTATGGGAAACAAATTCCTAAAGTTTTTTGCCGGCGGTAACCATTCGTTTACGGGCATTGTTAATCATACGGCTCAGGACTTAAGGCCGGGTAAAAATTCCGGCCCCGATGCGGAAGCACGGCCAGCGAGTCCCTGGAGTCACTTAGTCTGGCTTATTAATGTTTTGCATTAGCGGTTTGGTTCTGTGATTCACTATTAGATTCAACAAGGTGTAGAAAGGGGTTAAAAAATCTGGTACCGTCAACGGCACGGGGATTAGGTTTTGTTAACCATTCGATGGCAGCCTCTGCTCAGGCAATCACTGCTCCGGTCCTGGACGGGTCGTGAAATGGTCCGGCAGCAGAAAAGGGGAATGAAATGCGTGTTCTGCTGATAGAAGATGACAGTGCGACCGCACAGAGCATCGAGCTGATGCTGAAATCGGAAAGTTTCAATGTCTATACGACCGATCTTGGCGAGGAAGGGGTCGATCTAGGTAAGCTCTACGACTACGACATCATCCTTCTCGATCTCAATCTCCCCGACATGTCGGGATACGAGGTGTTGCGAACACTTCGCCTTTCCAAAGTGAAGACGCCGATCCTTATCCTGTCCGGCATGGCCGGCATCGAGGACAAGGTACGTGGGCTCGGCTTCGGCGCAGACGACTATATGACCAAGCCGTTCCACAAGGACGAACTGGTCGCCCGCATCCACGCCATCGTGCGGCGTTCGAAGGGCCATGCCCAGTCGGTCATCACCACCGGCGACCTGGTGGTCAACCTTGATGCCAAGACCGTTGAGGTCGGTGGCCAGCGCGTGCATCTGACCGGCAAGGAGTACCAGATGCTGGAACTGCTCTCGCTGCGCAAGGGCACCACGCTGACGAAGGAAATGTTCCTCAACCACCTTTACGGCGGCATGGACGAACCGGAACTGAAGATCATCGACGTGTTTATCTGCAAGCTGCGCAAGAAGCTCGACGCTGCTTCCGGCGGCCAGAACTACATCGAGACGGTTTGGGGTCGCGGCTACGTGCTGCGCGAGCCGGAAGACATCCGCGTCAGCGCCTGAGCTGACGACGCCGTTCCGATCGATTTTTCCGACAACAATCCGGCTTCGGCCGGATTTTGCGTTTTTATGTCATGTCGCAGATATTGCAGCGTCGATTTCCACGGCCATGCGTCAGCGGCGGCGAATCAGGCTGTAAATCTCAAGCTGCGGAAGCGCTCGAGAAGTTGCGGCCGAGTGAACGGCTTCAGCAGATAGCCGTGGGCGCCGGCGCGCTTTGCCCGCATGATCGAAGCGACGTCGACCTCAACCAGCGAAATCAGGATCTTCGGTTGTATCGGACTTTCCATGGCGCGTACGCGGCGGATGACGTCCTCGGCCTGCATGTCCGGCAAGGCGCCGTCGACAATGATGATATCCGGCATGTCGGCAGCGCACATCTCAACCGCATCAAGCCCGCTGGCAGCTTCGATGACCAGCATGTCGGAACCACCCAGGATGCGCTTTGCAACCCTTCTGATGACGCTCGAATCGTCGATGAACATGCAGCGTTTCATTTCCGGGCCCTCTTTGCCATGCGGCAATCCGGCAGCGTCGCGGTCTGGAAGGCACCGTATAGTCAATCCGGTAAAGAAGCTGAAAAGCCAATAGGTAAAATTCTTGCAAGAACAGCTTTTACGGAGACTTCTTTACCGATGCTTCGGCCGATCTAGCTTTTGGGGGTCCATTTCATTCGACCGTGATGTCGCGGTAAATATTGTCTGAACAACGCTCGTCTGCTCGTTTTCCGATCAGCTTGGTAATTCAAGCAGCCGAGAGAACAATTTCTTCTGCGGTTGCGTGGATCGATATGGTCATGTTCGCCTCGCGCGCCAAAAGCAGCGTGTAGTAGGGCTGCACCGAATGCGCGTCGATCGGTTCTTCAGGCTTGTTGCCGGAATGGAGCTCCAGGAATTTGGGCGGCACGCGCAGCATCGGACCGTTCGCGGCGAGCGCAAAGCGTGGCTCCGTGTCGAGGTTTTCAAGCGTGACCGTAAGCTTGCCGCCACGCGGAATGGCAGCGTTGGCGACGAGAATGAGGTTGAGCAGCAGCTTTACCTTGTTCTTGGGCAGCAGGGCACGGGTTCCATTCCAGATCAGGTCCGGCTTCTCGTTCTTCAAGAAGGCGATCGCAACGGCCTCGGCATCGCCGGTGTCGATCATCATGCCGGCAGAACCGGCTGCGCCGAAGGCGATGCGGGCGAATTGCAGGCGGGCCGAGGCGTTTCTGGCGCTCTGGCGGATCAATTTCATGGCGTCTTCGTCGGCGCCGCCTTCGTCGAGCAGCTCAAGCCCGTTGTTTATGGCGCCGACCGGCGAAATGATGTCGTGGCAGACCCGGCTGCACAAAAGCGCGGCGAGATCGGGTGCGGAAAGGGTGAAAAGCTCGGCCATCGGCGAAAGTCCCTGCAAAATTTCACTGGAAATGGCCGGGCGATCAATGATCACGCCTGTCCACACGAATCACGCTGTCTCTCCCAAGGCCCACTGAATACACAGCGCTTGAGCGTGCAGCAACAAATCCGGAATTGTCGTTATGAAAATGATGTGTTCACGCAGGATGCGGATATCGCGGGCCGACGCGAAATCAGCTCGAAACCAGCCTACTAACCGCCATCTTCATGTGAAAGCTTAATGGTTGAAAAAGGATTACGGCATAGTTTGTCCATAACAGTCATCCTTAACGGCCGCCAAAGAGCCGCACGGGTGCGAGGCGTCGGCGAAAGTGCTCCCTGACGGAGATTGGAAGCATGTTTTCCCGATACTACGACCGGAGTTTATTCCGTGTCTTCTCAATGGCGATCGCTCTCATGGGCCTTGTCGTCTTTTCAACCTCGCCTTCGCGGGCCCAGGAGTACACCGCTCAGGAGATCGTCGATTCCGGTCATAAATTCTTCGGTGCGACGTCGGGCGGGCTCGCCACCGTCGTGGAGAAGATTTTCTCCTCCTATGGCCTGCCCAATGGCTATTTGCTTGGCGAGGAGGGCTCGGGCGCCCTGATCGGTGGCCTGACCTATGGTGAAGGCACACTCTACACCAAGAATGCCGGCGATCACAAAGTGTTCTGGCAGGGCCCGTCGCTCGGCTGGGATTTTGGCGGCGAGGGCTCGCGGGTGATGATGCTGGTCTATAATCTCGACGATGTGACCAGCCTCTACAATCGTTTCGGCGGCCTTGCCGGTTCCGCCTACCTCGTGGCTGGCGTTGGCTTCAACGTGATGAAGAACAACAATGTGCTGCTGGTGCCGATCCGTACCGGCGTTGGCGCCCGGCTTGGCGTCAACCTCGGCTATCTCAAGCTTACCCAGCACGCCACCTGGAATCCATTCTGAGCAAGCGGTTTGCTCGTCACCGCGATTGTTTCCAGGATCGACGGTCTGAACATTGCTGCGGCAGACCCTTGCCGCGGCACTGGAATTCCGTCATGCGAACGTGGCACAGTCCCTTACGGTTTGTTTGCCGTTCATAACGGATAGTCACTTTGGTTCAGTCGGTCCTGTTCTTTGTCCTCGGCTTTCTCTGCGCCGGTTTTCTGGCGCTGATGATTGCCCCGGCCATCTGGCGGCGGGCCGTGATGCTGACGCGTAAACGCATCGAGGGCTCGATGCCGCTGACGCTGGCCGAGATCCAGGCGGAGAAGGATCGCATCCGCGCCGAGTTCGCCATGTCGACGCGTCGGCTTGAGATGAGTGTCAAGGCGTTGCGCGAGAAATCGGCCGAACAGCTTGTCGAGATCGGCCGTGGCCGCGAAGCACTGAAGGAACTGGCGCTCGAGCGGAAGGACAAGGAACAGGCGCTTTCCGCGCTCGAGGCCAAGGGCGAAGACCTTCGGCAGCGCAAAGACCAGTTGCAGCTTTTGTCGGATCGGCTTGCTCAAACCGAGCATGCCCTGGAAAAGCGTGTGCTCGAGCTGAAAAAACTGGAGCACATGTATGACGACGCCAGCTTTTCTTCCAGCAGCCGTCAGATCGAACTTGTGGCGCGCGAATCCGAATTGCAAAAGCTGGCCGATGATATTTCAGTGCTGCGCGGCCAGCGCAAGGAGGCGGACAGGCGCCAACAGGAGATCGCGGCCGAGAGCAAGGCGGCGCGAGACGCGTTGAAAGCCGAGAAGAAAAGGACCGGCGAACTGGACAAGAAGATCGAGCGCCTGCTCGCCACGCTTGCCGATCGCGAGGACAAGCTTGAACGCCGCGAAAAGGAAATCGCGCGGCTTCGCGAAAAGCTGAAAAGCGGAAGCGTGGAAAACGCGTCGGCGGTGGTGCGTCTCGTCGGAGCGCAAGGCAGTCAGGCCGATGTGGCCGTCAAGGGCGATATGGCAAAAACTATCGCCAAGCTCGAAAGCGACCGGGAGCAGTTGGAGGCGAGATTGACGGCACTGGCCAGCGAGAACAAGAGGCTGAAAACGGATCTTGCCGCCTACGCGGCATCCGAATCCGAAGCCGCCAGCGCTGCGTTGCGCGAGCAGATGAGCGACCTGGCGGCGCAGGTCGTAGCCCTGACGGCGAAGCTCGACGGGCCGGAATCGCCGATCGCAAAGGTTCTTGCGGCACCCAACCCAGGAGGAAGCGGCGAACGCAGCCTTGCCGATCGCGTGCGGGCGCTGCAGAAGGCCGAATCGGCGCATTGAGCCCAGGCAGTGATGCTGACTTCTGCGGCTCAGGTCCTGCTTGCCGAGAAATGATGCAAGGCGATGGCTGACGCGGCGGCGACATTCAGGCTGTCGAAGCCTTCTGTCATATCGATCCGCACTGTCCGCAGGCGGGCGAGCAGCATCTCGGGCAGGCCTTCGCCTTCAGTGCCGAGATAGAGCGCCAGCCGTTCGGTCCTTTTCGCATCGCGGATGTCGGTTTGTCCGCGCGGCGACAATGCGAATTGGCCGAAGCCCAGCCGATCGAGCGCCGCGGTAAAGCCGACGGTCTCAGTGAAGGAGGCAAAAGGAATTTTCAGCGCGGCGCCGACCGAAACGCGGATCGCCTTGCGGTATAGAGGATCGCAGCAGGTCGCGTCCAGAAACACGGCATCGGCGCCGAAGGCGGCGGCGTTGCGAAAGATCGAGCCCATATTGTCATGGTTGGCGATGCCGATCAGCACGACGATCAACGCGCGGGCGGGCAGGGTATCCAGCAAGGCCTCTGCAGACTGCGCCTCGCCCTTGCGGCCGATCGCCAATATGCCGCGGTGCATGTGAAAGCCGGCAATCCTGTCCATGACCTCGCTGGCCGCCACGTAGACCGGAAGGTCCGCGGGCGCCTTGCGCAGGGTTGTATCGAGGCCTGCCAGCCGGTTTTCGAGCACCAGCACCGATTCGGCGGCAAAGCGTTTGGCCGCGAGCAGCATTTCGAGCACCACCTTGCCTTCGGCAACGAAACGACCCTGCCGCCCGGCAAGATCGCGCTCGCGAATGTCGAGATAGGCGGCGACGCGCGGGTCTTGCGGGTCGTCGATACGAATGCTGCGCATGCTTGCCTCAACTGGCCCGCATCGGCCCGATTGCAAGGGGCGCTCGGACCAGCTCTTATCTTATGCATGCTGCCGGCTTTGGGCGACATGCATTGGCCGGTCAAGTCCCGGAGCGACGCGGGCGGTATGCCATCTGCGATGGCTCACCCTCGTCGAAAATTCCGTCCAGCGTGTTGAGAAGTTCGCGCACGGCATCGGACTTGCAGGAATAGTAGATCATTTGCCGGTCGCGCCGGGTCTCGACGAGATCGAGCGCCCGCAGTTTGGCTAGATGCTGTGACAGCGCGGATTGGCTGAGCAGAACCTTTTCGGCGATGGCGCCGACCGACATTTCACCGTCGGCCAGGTAGATCATGATCAACAGTCGTTTCTCGTTGCCCATCAGCGTCAGAAACGAAGCCGCTGATTCGGCATTGGCGATTAGTTTTTTCGAGACCATCGATCCCCCATACCTTCCTGCTCCTCCGGCGCTATGGGGGCAATAGCGTCTGATTCCATAGGCTCGCTTGCGAATGTGCGCTGGCGATTCAACGCTACCGGGAAGCGTAGAACATCCCGCTCAAACCTCAAGACTTGCTTTCGACCCGACGCGATTAACTGTCGGACTGTGTTTAATCCGCCACTCGGCCGGTTTTTGCCATGTCGACCAGAACATGCCTGAGCTCGCGCGCCGTCCTCAATGGCTCGGGAAAGAACACCCGGCAGACATCGTCGCCCAATGCCAGGTCCATGCCGTCGGCGTCAAAGCCGGTGACGACCCAGCCGTCGCCCGCCGCCTTGGCGAAGTGGCGCGCGTAGACGGCAACTGCGTCGCTATGGTCGGCATTCATATGGTCGAGGGCGGATTGTTCGCCAGCGGCAAGCTCTGCGACGATCGGCGCGGTCGTGACCAGATCGGCGCGTTCGAGCAGGTAAGCCTTGCCAAAGCCGCCGTTGAGACTGGCGCGCTCCAGCTCAAGGCGGAAGATCGAGAAGTCGCCAAGACCGGCATAGAGCTTCGCCTTGGGGTTGCGGTTGAGATAGCGCCGTTCGGCGCGGGCGTGCTCGTCGGATCCACGCTCAAGCCGTGCCGCCCGACAGACGAGCGTCAACCGTGGGTGCGCCAGCGGGTCGCCCTTGCCGGGCTCGCCGACAAGCAGCGAACAGCGCGGGTCGGCAAGGATCGCGCCGGTATGGGCGGACAGCATCGATACAAGGATCAGCGGCGTGCCGTCGATATCGGTGGCGACACCAACCCTGCTGGCCAGCGGCGATCCGGTCCCGGGCTCGATCACCGCCAGCGCGCCGAAACGGGCACTGCGGATCAGCGTCTTCGCCAGCCTGATCGCTTCGGCGTCGGTCTCGCGGATCACGTCCTTCTTTCGATCGTTCAAATCCACACCGTCTTAAGCTGATTTGTATTCTCCGGTTATCACCCTTTCACTCCGGATTTGACAAGGGCCTCGGATTTGAGAAGGGCCTCGGATTTGAGAAGGGCCCCGGATTTGAAAAGGGCCTCAGTCTCGCTTTCCGAAAGGCCGAAACGTGCCAGCACCGTCGCCGCCTGACAATCGTGATCGGCCGGCATGGCGGCAAGCGTCGGCCGGGAGCGCGAAAAGCGCGGCGCTGGGGCGGGGCGCTCAAGCGCACCCGACTTCAAGAAGGCATTGCGAGCGCGATTGTGCGGATGATCCCTGGCTTCCCGCAGCGACAAGACCGGTGCGACGCAAGCATCGGTTGCAGCAAACAGACGGTCCCAGTCGTCCCGTGTCTTCTGCCCGACCCGATCGGCAATGGCGGCCCGCATCTGCGGCCACAAATTCCTGTCGTATTGGCCGCGTACAAAAATTTGGTCGAGCGGCAGCAGTCTTGCGAATTCGGCGAAGAACCGCGGCTCAAGGCAGCCGACGGCGACGTGCCGTGCGTCCGCGGTTTCATAAGTGTCGTAAAAGGGCGCGCCGGAATCGAGCAGGTTCGCGCCACGCGTGTCACTCCACAGGCCTGCCGCCATCAGGGCGTGCACAGGTGTCGCCAGCATTGAAGCGCCCTCCGTCATCGCGGCGTCGATCACCTGACCCTTGCCGGAGCGCGAGCGCTCAAACAGGGCGGCCAGGGCGCCGGCGACCAGCATCATGGCGCCGCCGCCGTAGTCGGCGACAAGGTTGAGCGGTGGGACTGGCCGGCCGCCTTGCTGGCCGATGGCATGCAGCACACCCGAATAGGCGAGGTAGGTGATGTCGTGACCGGCACGTCCCGAGAGCGGACCGTCTTGGCCGAACCCCGTCATGCGGCCGTAGATAAGGGCCGGATTGCGCGCCAGTACCGCATCCGGCCCGAGACCAAGCCGCTCCATGACATCGGGACGAAACCCTTCGATCAGCATATCGGCCTTTTCGGCAAGGCGCAGCACCAGTTCGGCGCCGTCCCAGCGCTTCAGGTCAATCCGCAGGATGGAGCGGCCGTGACAGTCGATGTCGTATTCGTCCGGTAGCGCCAGAAACAGCTGGCTCGACCCAGTCCGCTCGATGCGCAGCACCTCGGCGCCCATCTCCGACAGCATCAGGCCGGCCAGCGGCACCGGTCCAAGCCCGGCCATCTCAATCACCGTCAGGCCGGCGAGCGGGCCGGTCTTCGCCTGAAGGGCGACTTCGGCACTCATGGTCGGCTACTTCGGCGCCATGCGGATGGCGCCATCGAGGCGGATGGTTTCGCCGTTGAGCATCTGGTTTTCGATAATGTGCAACGCAAGGGCTGCATATTCGGAAGGCTCGCCGAGACGGGACGGGAAGGGCACCGCGGCGCCCAGCGAATCCTGCACCTCTTGCGGCATGCCTGCCATCATCGGGGTCTTGAAGATGCCGGGCGCGATGGTGCAGACGCGAATGCCCGACCGGGCAAGGTCGCGCGCCACCGGCAGCGTCATGCCGACGACGCCGCCCTTGGAGGCCGAATAAGCCGCCTGGCCGATTTGACCGTCATAGGCGGCGACCGACGCCGTGTTGACGATGACGCCGCGCTCGCCGCCGTCCAGCGGCTCAAGCTTCGCGGCCCGGTCGGCGACGAGGCGGATCATGTTGAAGGTGCCGATCAAATTGACCTCGATCACCTTGCGGTATTGGTCGAGCGGGTGCGGACCATCCTTGCCGATCGTCTTCATGCCGATGGCGATGCCGGCGCAATTGACCAGAATACGGGGTTCGCCCAACTTTTTTACCACTTCTGCCACTGAAGCAGCACCGCCGTCGGCGCTGCTTACGTCGCATTGGATGGCGATGCCGCCGATATCGGCCGCAATCTTCGCCGCACGCTCGATGCCGAGGTCGAGGATGGCAACGCCGGCGCCCCTTGCGGCCAGTGCACGTGCCGTCGCTTCGCCGAGGCCGGAACCGCCGCCGGTGACGATCGCAATCTGGCCGTTCGGGTCCATGTCGGCGTCCTCCATTTTAAGCGCGTCGGGCTCAATCGACGCGCCTTAAATCTCTGTTTTGTGCATGTCGTTATCCCAAAACCGCTGCCCACCCTCGGTTCAAGCCCTAGGGCATGCTTTTGGGCGACATGCACCTCGGCCGCATGCTACGAAGCCCGGCAGGACGGCGCAACAGCATCCGGATTGTCACGCCATCGCGGCGATTTGCGCGGCGATCCTTGCCTGATCGGCGTGGCAAACCTCCCCCACCAGCCGTGCCATCGCGCCAGGCACGATCTCATGCGACAACAGCCGGTCAGGATCGACCGGGCGCGGCATGGAGATTTGCCCACGCGGGATTCTCTTGAAGCCGAGCGGGCCGTAATAAGGCTCGTCGCCGACAAGCATCACGGCCGGCATGCCGGCCTTGGCGGCGGCCTCCAGCGCGATCGCCACCAGCCGGCGGCCAATGCCGAGGTTCTTGTAGGCCGGCCGCACGGCAAGCGGTCCGAGCATCAGCGCGCGGCCGGCGCCGGCCGCGATGCGCGTCATGCGCACCGAGGCGACAACGATATCGCCGTCGACGGCCACGAAGGACAGAGCGCGTTCATGCGGGCCGCCCTCACGGATCTTGTAGGCGCCCAGCACGAAACGGCCCGGCCCGAAGGCTTCGTCGTTGATGGCTTCGATTTCGAGGTCATGCGCCGGAGTTTCCGGCAGGTATTTCACGTCGGCAAGGCTCATGGTCTTTGCGTTCCGGTAGACGGGGAAAGGTTTGCTGCAAACGGCAGCGTTCGCCAGTCAGCGCTTCATCAAGCGCGGGCGTCCTTTCGTCGTCGGTCAACCCGGATCAAAGCAAAGTCAAACATGCGGATTTTCCGCTAGCACCATTCGTCAGCCACTGCAATCGGCCGTTTTGCTTGCTGCCCTTCGGTTGCCGCCTTCCTTTGCCGCCTCCTTCGCCGCCTTGGCGATTGACAAACTGTTCAACGCCTGGCGATTTCCGCATCGTCGGTTTGTGCCTACATCCCTACAAAGACGAAAGGACATCGCATGGGATTGCTGGTCGACGGCAAATGGCAGGACAGCGGGTACGACACCAAGGCGAGCGACGGTGAATTCGTGCGGGCGCAGTCGCAGTGGCGCGATTGGGTCACGGTCGACGGTAGGCCGGCCGAAGGCCGCATGCGCGGCTTCAAGGCCGAGCCGGGCCGCTATCATCTCTATGTCTCGCTTGCCTGTCCCTGGGCGCACCGGACGCTGATCTTTCGGGCACTGAAAAAGCTCGAGGACGTGATTTCGGTCTCGGTCGTCCATCATTTCATGGGCGCCAACGGCTGGACCTTCCTGGCCGAGGACGGCGCCACCGGCGATACGCTCTACGGCCTCGACTTCCTGCATCAGATCTACACCAAGGCCGATCCCGCCTATTCCGGCCGCGTGACGGTGCCGGTTCTGTGGGACAGGCGAGACCAGACAATCGTCTGCAACGAGTCCTCCGAGATCATTCGGATGCTCAATTCAGCCTTCGACAAATGGGGCGATGCCAGCCTCGATTTCTATCCGAAAGCACTGCGCGGCGAAATCGACGCGGTCAACGATCTGGTCTATCCATCAGTCAACAACGGCGTCTATCGCGCCGGCTTCGCCACCACGCAAGCGGCCTATGAGAAGGCGTTTGGCGAACTGTTCTCGGCGCTCGACCAGCTCGAGGATCGCCTATCTCGCCAGCGTTATCTCGTCGGTGACCGCATCACCGAGGCCGATTGGCGGCTGTTCACCACGCTGGTCCGCTTCGACCCGGTCTATGTCGGCCATTTCAAGTGCAACCTGCGCCGCATCGCCGACTATCCAAACCTGTCGAACTATCTGCGCGACCTCTACCAGGTCCCAGGCGTCGCCGGCACGGTGAGCCTGCACCACATCAAGGCGCACTATTATGGCAGCCACGAAATGATCAACCCGACGCACATCGTGCCGGTCGGGCCGGAACTGGACTACGCGGCGCCGCATGATCGGGCGCGGTTCAGGAAGGCAGCGTGATCTACCAGTAGGGCGATGCCGCGGCGCCGCTAAAACTCTCGGCAATCCGCCGCAACGTGCCCGGCGTCGTGCCTTCCGGCAGGCGGTCGAGCGGAAAGAAACCGGCTGCGGCGATCTCGCGGTCCGGCAGCTTAGGCGCCGTCTGGTCGAACTGCTCGACTAAATAGAGGCCGACATGGTCGCGGCGGCTGGCCAGACGGTTGAAATGCATCGATTTCAGCACCGGTGGCGCGGTCAACGCAATGTTGCCCTCCTCGGAGAGCTCGCGCGCCAGCGCCTCGATCATCGTCTCGCCCAGCTCGACGCCACCGCCGGGTAGCTGCCAGCCCGGTACATAGGTATGGCGAATGAGGAAGACGGAACTGGACGTGCGATCGTGGATCAAGCCGCGCACCCCGAGCGTCATCGGCCGCCGCAGCACGAAATACAGATGAAACAGCCTTGCTCTGAGACCCGGCCAGCCGGTCTGGCGGAAAGCTTGCTCCGGATCGGGCCGCATCATCACCCACGAAACCGTGGGTGGAAAGCAGCGCGCGGGTCGCTTATGAAGGAGGGATGTTCAGGCTCGCGCATATTTCCGATATCCATCTGGGACCGCTTCCCGATGTAACCTATCGCGATCTCGCCTCCAAGCGGGTGGTCGGTTACGTCAACTGGCAGCGCAATCGCCGCCGCCATATGCGCGACGCCGTCATCGACACCATCGTCGCCGATATCAAGGCGAGCGCACCCGATCACCTTGCCGTCACCGGCGATCTGGTCAATCTGGCGCTCGATGGCGAGATCGAGATGGGCAAGCACTGGCTGGAGACGCTGGGCTCTCCCGATGATGTGTCGGTCGTCCCGGGAAACCACGACGCCTATGTGCCTGGCGCTTTCGACAAGTCCTGCCGGTCGTGGACGGCCTGGATGACCGGGGACGGCGTCAATACGCCGGTCGACCGCGAAGCCTTTCCCTTTCTGCGCGTGCGCGGCAACGTCGCGCTGATCGGTGTCACGACGGCGCGGGCCACGGCTCCGTTCATGGCCAACGGCTTTTTTCTGGAAGACCAGGCCGAAAGGCTGCGCGACGTGCTCGATGCCACGGCCAAACGCGGGCTGTTCCGGGTGATCATGATCCACCATCCGCCAGTACGCGGCGCCGTTTCGCAGGCCAAGCGGCTGTTCGGCATCGCCCGCTTCCAAAAGGTCGTTCAGCGGCACGGGGCCGAGCTTGTGCTGCACGGCCATTCGCACGAGCCGACGCTGTTCTCGATCAATGGGCGCGGCGCCAAAATTCCGGTGGTCGGCGTCGCCGCCGCAGGGCAGGCGCCAGGCGGCAGGCGTCCAGCGGCGCAATATAATCTGCTGGAAATCGATGGTGAAATAGGCAACTGGCGGCTCAGGCTGACGCGACGCGGCCTGACCGGCCCGGCCATCCCGCCTGCCGATCTGGAGGTTGTGGAGCTTGGCGCGGACGCTATGGCCTAGAGCCTGTTCCATCCCGATCGAATCGGGATTGGGCTCTATCTTTTTGTTTGACCATGATCTTTTCCGAAAACCGGTTTCCACTTTTCGCTACGCGGACCTTCGGTTCAGGATCATGGTCCAAAACTCAGTCCCATCGCAACGAGGCGGTCCCAGAACAACACGATCGATACAGCCAGCCCGACCAGGGCGCCGGCGGCGATCAGGCCAAGACCGGAGAGAAAGGTCGACCAACGCTTGCGGCGCGTGACGGATCGCAGTGGCGGCTCGGCTTCCGGGACCAAGGCACGTTTCAGGCCGGCGACAGCCTGCTCGACCCCGCCTTCCAGCATTCTCTGGCGTTCGACGACGCGCTCCGCGACGTAGCGCGTCACCTGATTGGCAACCGGTTTCATCTCGGTCGATTCGGCGAGCACCACGCGGCCGATGCGCGTGTCCTTGAGGAAGCGATAGGTGCGGCGGTCGCGCCCCATGGCGACATGGCTGACGGCGTCGATCCAGAGGCGCGGCTGCAGCCCGGACGAGACGGCGAAGTCGAAATTGTCCATGTCGGCGGGCACGTCGGCGAAGATCGGCGCGAGTTCGGCGGCAAGCAATTCGAGCCGCATGCGATGCGCCTCGCGCATGTCGACCACGACGTCGTCGCGGTCGGCGAAGGCGTTTTTCACGTCGCGGATGGCGTCGGATAATTTTCGCGACTGATCGGCCTGGCTTATGTTCTCGGCTGCATCCTTCATCGGCGTTGCCTCGCGGGTTTGGTTAACACCGAATTAACATAGTCACTGGCAAAATGCAGCAAAATGCACTTGCGGGATCGATAGGCGGCCTGCGAAATCCAGCTCGAAGCCGCGCTGTGACAGGGACGGATCAGTCCGCCACGGGAGCGGAGTTTGGACGAAGCGGCCTGCTGCGGCGTTTCATGTTGCGGCGGACGATCTTGGCGATCAGGCCGGGCGCCTCCTCGACCAGCATATGGCCGGCCTCCAAAACGTGGTGCAGGTGGAAATGCGCCGGCAGGCCATCGGCCTGGCTGAAGGGCAGCACTGTGTCATCTGTCCCCCAAACCACCATCACCGGCATATCCAGCGTTTCGAGCCGTTCGCGCGGGATGACGCCCTGCCGATCATCCCTGGTCATGGCGGCCGCGATCTCGACAAGTTTGTGCAACTGGCCGGGACGGGCACGCATTTCGCCAAGCACATCCACGATGCGCTCCGAGGGCGGGCTTTGCGGTCCGGACATGGCGGCGAGGCAGGCGCGAATTTCACTTTTGCCGGCTGCTACGGCGTAACGGCGCAACAGTGGGCCATTGATCTCAGTGCCAAACCCGCCCGGCGAGAGAAGCGTCAGCGAGGCTATCGCCTCGGGTTCGGCCAGTGCCATCAGCACAGCCGCCGCCCCGCCCATCGAATGGCCGACGAGATGCGCCCTCCGAATACCGCGTGCGGCGAGGTCGGCGAGAACGGCCCGGGCGGCTATCCTGGCCGGGCCGCCGCCCGGGAAATCGAGGGACAGCCCATGGCCCGGAAGATCATAGGCCAGCGTCCGTGAACCAGCTGCCAGTATCGAAATCACCTCGTGCCAGTCGCCGTGGCAACCGCCGAAGCCATGCAGAAAGACAACCGTCTTCGGGCCGTCGCCCCGTTCGGCAGCGTAAAGGGATGAAATCACCGCGATCGGCCGTGCTGGTCGGAAGGACTTGCTGGCCTAGCTGGCATTGCCGAGCCCGGCGGCACGCAAAGCCTCGACCAGCCGCTCGGTTAGATCGGCGGGATATCTCCGCTCGACAAAAGTCGCGCGCGGATCGGCAGCGAATTTCGGGAACTTGACAGTCAACTCGTCCAAAAGTTCGTGCGCCAGTTGATCGCGGCCGGCGGCCTTGGCAGTGATAAGCCGCGCAGCCAGATAGTGCGATTTCGTCGGCGTCGCTTGCAACGCATCGCTGGCAAGTGCGGCCTTGTTCATATCGCCAGTCATGAACTGGCCGACGAAAAGCCCGTAGTCCCACCAGGTCGGATGGGCGCTGGAGGTTTCGGCGGCGTGAGCAAGGATCGGCGTTCCCTCCCTGTACCTGCCGGCGAAAATCAGCCCGTAGGCGTAAGCTGCCGCCATGCTGAGGTCGTAAGGGTTGAGTTCGTAGGCCTTGCGCATCCAGCGGATCGATTCCTCCGAATTGCCGAGGCGGGAATTGAGATAGCCATAGGCACGGTGGGCATAGGGGCTGGTCGGCCCCATCTGCACGGCGCGACGGGCCAGCGACATCGCCTGTTCGATCGTTGCGCCGGCTGGATAGGCATAGCGATCTGTGGCCGCCTCGAGATGCAGGGTCGCCAGCTCCGAAAAGACGAGCGACGATTTCGCATCCCGTTCGACCAGGTTTTCGAGGCAGCGATAGGCAGCCTCATGGGTTTTGGCGCCCTGGTCGAGATAATATTTGTCGTTGAGCAGCAGACATTCCGTCAGGCCGGTCTGAAGGCCGCTCTGTTCGATATAGTTGTAGATCGCGCCCGAGGCCGGAACGGCCGAACTCAAAATGCCGGCGACACTGTCCTCGACGGTGGAGGGTGTGCTGTCGGCGGCAGTCAAGTTGCGTGACAGCAGGACCCGTCCGGTCGCTACGCTTTGAAGCTCCAGCGTGACATCGCCTGCCGTTGGTCCCGGCAAGACATCGAATACGAAGCTGATCGCATCGGCGACCGGATCGAGCGGGCCGTCAGCATCGCGACCGATGAAGCTAACCGTGTCGAAGCCGCTGAGGCCGGCGCGCAGCGATGCGGCGACGCGGGCAGCCTCGGCGCTGTTGGTTTTCACCGCGATGTAGACAAGCGGAAGGCTTTCAACCGGAGCCCATGGCGCAATACTGCCGGTTGCCACCGCATTTTCGATCGTCGCCGCGGCATCGCTTCCCGCCAGCAATGCGCTGCTTCCCTGACGAAGGATCAGCACGCCCAGCATGGCGATGACCAGAGCGATCGCCAGCCAGAAGAACTGGAGATGGCGCAGCAGCGAGGGTGCCGGCTGGCGAACAGCGGGGGACATCAACGATGCGGCACCTGCCGCCTTGCCGGGTTCTTCGGGCGATTCCGGCAAGGCGGCCGCCGCCTCGATGTGTTCCGCCGACGCCGGCTCGACCGGCAGGCGGATCGCGTTGAGTTCATAGGATGGAACATAGCCGCCACGCGGAATGGCAATGCGGATCGGCTCGGCAACGCCCTCATTGGCGAAGTAATGCTGCAGAAGCTCGCGCAGCCTGCCCGCCTGCACCCGCACCACGGCATCGGTCGACGGATCGAAATCGCCGTCTTTGCCGAAAACATCCATCGCGATGGAAAAGCCTTTGAGCTTGTCGGCTTCGCCTGCCTGCTCGCGCTCGACCAGGTAGCGAAGCAGCTTACGCGCTCGTTCGGATCTCCCGAACGTTTCGCTGGCTAGCAATCGGTCCAACGTCTCGCGCACTGCGGGGGCGGCAGGCGTGGCATGCTGCAAGTGTCGATCCTCTCGAAGTCGGCACAGGTTAAGACGCAATCATATAGCGCCTGCACTGCCATACAAGCATGCATCCATTATGCGATCGCGTACCCCACCGGATAATATTCCAGTGGTTAATGGGCGAAAGACTGGAGCAGGATGATACCATCCGGCCTCATCCTGCTCCAGCTCACAGCTGGTCTGGAGCGGTTCAGCTTTTTGATAGAACCGCCGAACCGCTCTAAGGCGCGTCGCATTTGACCGGCCTCACGCGACGCGCTTTAGGTTGTTGTTTTTGCATGTCGTTATCGCAAAACCGCTGCACACTTTTGCGCGACATGCATCAAGTATTTGTTTACGCAATTCCGGACGGAAAACCGCTACGCACCCTCGGGTCAGGCCCGAGGGCAGCATGCTTTTGCGCGACATGCATTAGTCGACCTTTCGGTCGACGATGCGGTTGGCGGCGGAAACCACCGCTTCCAGCGAAGCAGCCACGATATTGGTGTTGATGCCGGCGCCGAACAGTTTGCCGCCGGGATGCTCCATCTCGACATAGGAGATGGCCGAGGCATTCGAGCCGCGCTGCATGGAGTGCTCCGAATAGTCGAGCACCGACATCGGCACGCCGACATAGCGCGACAGCGCGTCGACAAAGCCGTCGATCGGGCCGGTTCCGGAGCCTGATATCGTCACCTCCTTGCCGCTGTCGAGGATGATCGCCTCCACCGCGCGCCGCCCCTTGATCTCGATGTCGGGATAAGTGTGGTGGTCGAGGAATTTCAGCCGCGCACCGGGCTGATCGACGTAGGTTTCGAGAAAGCGCTCGTAGATGCGCTTGGCCGGCACCTCCTTGCCTTCGGCGTCGGTGATCGCCTGGATCGCTTGACTGAACTCGATCTGCAGGTTGCGCGGCAGATTGAGGCCGTAGTCCGCCTGCAGCACATAGGCGATGCCGCCCTTGCCGGACTGCGAGTTGATGCGGATGATCGCCTCGTAGTTGCGCCCGACATCGGCCGGGTCGATCGGCAGATAGGGCACTTCCCAGTATGGCGTGTTGGCCTTGCGCAACGCCTTCATGCCCTTGTTGATGGCATCCTGGTGCGAGCCGGAAAAGGCCGTGTAGACGAGCTCGCCGACATAGGGATGGCGCTCGGGGATCTTCAACTGGTTCGAATATTCGTAGACGTCCTTCATCCGGTTGATGTCGGAGCAATCGAGCTCGGGATCGACGCCTTGCGTGTACATGTTGAGCGCCAGCGTGACGATGTCGACATTGCCGGTGCGCTCGCCATTGCCGAACAGCGTGCCTTCGACGCGGTCCGCGCCCGCCATCAGGCCGAGTTCGGTGGTGGCGATCCCGGTGCCGCGGTCGTTGTGCGGATGCAGCGAAATGAGCAGGTTCTCGCGGTTGTCGAGATTGCGGCACATCCATTCGATGCGATCTGCATAGATGTTGGGTGTCGACATCTCGACCGTAGACGGCAGGTTTATGATCAGCTTGTTTTCCGGCGTCGGCTTGACGATTTCGGTGACGGCGTTGCAGATTTCCAGCGCCACTTCGAGCTCGGTGCCGGTAAAGCTCTCCGGCGAATATTCGAAACGATAGAAGCCGCCGGCCTTCGCCGCCATGTCGGTGATCATCTTGGCCGCATCGGTGGCGATCCGCCTGATGCCGGCGACGTCCTTCTCGAAGACGACGCGGCGCTGCAGTTCGCTGGTCGAATTGTAGAAATGCACGATCGGGTTGGTGGCGCCCTGCAGCGCCTCGAAAGTGCGGGTGATCAGTTCCGGCCGGCACTGCACCAGCACCTGCAGCGAGACATCGTCTGATACATTACCCTCTTCGATGCACCAGCGGGCGAAATCGAAGTCGGTCTGCGAGGCCGACGGGAAGCCGATCTCGATCTCCTTAAAGCCCATGTCGAGGAGCAGGGCGAACATACGCGCCTTGCGCTCGTGGCCCATCGGATCGATCAGCGCCTGATTGCCGTCGCGCAGGTCGACCGAGCACCAGATCGGCGCCTTGTCGATGACTTTCGAAGGCCACACGCGGTCGGTAAGACCAACGGTCGGGTAGGGTTGGTATTTCCGGGCTGCCTCCGGCATGCCCCGGGCATCCTTGCCCATCTCCCCGTTGTCTGCGCGGATCTCTTCTCGTGCGTTCATTGTCGTCTCTCCCGGCGGCTCGCGGGTTCCGCCTTCAGGCGGATTTGGTGCCGAGCGGCGCCTCTACCAGATGTTCATTCGCTTGATGTGACTTGCCAATTTGAGACTGGCCAAGGAGCATGCGCGTGAGCGGCGGTTCGACCGCCGGGCGCTCCTTCAGCGAACCCGGCGATCGCCGATAAGGCCGAGAAGCAGCAGAGCGGAAGCAAGCGCGCGCACGGTCTCGCCAGCAAAGCCGGTCTGACGGGAAGCGACGGAGGTGGCGCGGTTGGTCATGGCGGTTTCATACAGGAGCAGGCAAAGCGAGGCAAGTGGGGCCGAACGGCAGTGTCGTAAGCAGATGAGTTGTCCGGATCAGGTAGCACGTGAGTTGACCGGTTTTATTGCCAGCGCATGGAGGCTGGGGATGAAACGGACAGCATGGCTACAGGACCGGAGAATGCAGAAGTTAGTGGGGCGTTTTGCGCCGCTGGGAAGGCGGCGATCTTTCGATGATGAGGCAGGCGAGTTGCTGGGCATGTCGGAGCGCGCGACTGGAACAAAAAGCGTTCCTGCGTTGTTCTCCAACCGCCCCGATGTTCGAAGGGGCTGGTTCATACGCCGGCCAGAGGCAATCCTTGCGGCAGGCGCTCGGCGGGCACGCAAAGCCAAGGGATGGCGAGTCAAATGGATCCTGACGATCTCAACGCAAAACGGATCGTCACTGTGTTCGGCGGGACAGGCTTTCTCGGGCGCCGGATCGTGAAGCGGCTCCTGGAAAGGGGTTTCACGGTTCGCGCCGCATCCCGCCACCCGACTCGGGTCGGCCAGGTTTTTTCTTCGACTGCAAAGATGCCAGAAGCTGTCGCGGCGGACATATTGGATGCGTCCTCGATCGGCTCGGCCATTGCCGGATCGCAGGCGATCGTGAATGCCGTCAGTCTCTACGTCGAGCACGGCGCCCAGACGTTTGAACGGGTGCATGTGGAAGCCGCTGCTGAACTTGCCGCCGCGTCGCGCGCTTGCGGGGTCGATCGGTTCGTCCAGGTTTCGGGGATCGGCTCCGACCCTCAATCGGATTCGAACTACATCAGGGCACGTGGGCGCGGAGAAGAGGCGGTGGCGAGCGCATTTCCCGGCGCCATCATTGTGCGTCCCGCCGTCATGACCGGACCTGACGACGTTTTCCTCACGACGATTGTCAGGCTGATACGCCTGCTGCCGGTTTATCCGCTGTTCGGCGATGGTGGCACACGGCTTCAGCCGGTCTATGTGGAAGACGTCGCAGACGCAGTCAGTCGGCTGATCGACGGGCAAAACCACAAGGGCTCATCGATCTTCGAATTCGGCGGCCCGCGCATCTACAGCTATAAGGAGCTGCTGCGGGAAATCGCCCGACAGCTCGATACCCACATCAGGCTGATGCCGGTGCCGTTTGCGGCGTGGGACGCCTTGGCCGGCGTCGCGGAACTCCTTCCGGGAGCGCCGATTACGCGCAACCAGGTCGATCTTATGCGGCACGACAATGTGGCCGCAATCGGCGCGCCGGGCCTGAAGGAACTCGACATCGCGCCGCGCGATATCGAGGAGGTGATCCGCTTGATCGAACGGCGCGCGTGAGGCTGCTCGGGCCCATCTCCTGTTTAGCAAGACTCTCCCGCTCAGCAGGACGCGCGACCCTGATGGGAACCTATCGCCATGCGGCGGGTTGGTCGAGCTTGAAGCAATGAAGAAGAAGGAAAAGAACTATGGCCAGATGCGATCAATGCGGCAATGACTACGACAAGGCTTTCGAAGTGACGCTAGCTGAGGAAACCTATACGTTCGACAGCTTCGAATGCGCGATCCAGAAACTTGCGCCGCTCTGCCCGCATTGCGGGTGCCGGATCATCGGACATGGTGTTGAACAGGATGACATCATCTACTGCTGCGCACATTGCGCCGCGGAGGAAGGTGCAAGCGCGCTGACCGATCGCGCGCCTTGATCGCCCGCATTCCCAGTGTCGAGCGACGGTGCCGGTCGTCGAGCCTAGCTGTTCTTCCTCGGTTTCTCGGCGACGATATTGCCGCGCTTCTTCCACTCCGAGAAGCCGCCGCGCAGGCTGCGCGCATCGAGTCCCATCTCCTGCGCGATCTTGGCGGCGAGCAGCGAGCGCCAGCCGGACGCGCAGTAAAACACAAAGGTCCTAGGCTCGGCGAATTTCGGCTTGTGGTAGGGGCTTTCGGGGTCGATCCAGAATTCGAGCATGCCGCGCGGCGCATGGAATGCGCCGGGGATCATGCCGTCGCGCTCTAGTTCCCGCGGATCGCGGATGTCGACCATGACAACGCCGTCGGGAATGGCCGCCATGTCCGCTGCCTCGACCGAGCGGACGACGGCATCGGCGTCGGCCAGCAGGTCCTTGTATCCCTTCGGCATGGTCAGCGCCCCATCGCGTAGAACTCGTCGTTCGGCCTCATGCTGGTGACGTTGGCCAGCCGGTTTGACATGGCAAAGAAAGCGGCTATGGCCGCGATATCCCAGGCGTCCTCGTCGGTGAAGCCATGGATCTTGAGGTCCGCGATGTCCGCGTCGCCGACCTCGTTGGCGCGCGCGGAAACCTTCATGGCGAAATCGAGCATCGCCATCTGGCGCGGGGTGATGTCGGCCTTGCGGTAGTTGGTGGCCACCTGATCGGCGATCAGCGGGTTCTTTGCGCGAACGCGCAGGATCGCGCCATGGGCCACCACGCAGTACTGGCACTGATTGGCATTGCTCGTGGCCACGACGATCATCTCCCGCTCGGCCTTGGTGATCGGGCCGGGTTTGTCCATCAGCGCGTCGTGATATGCGAAGAAGGCGCGGAACTCGTCCGGCCGATGCGCCAGCACGAGGAAGACGTTGGGCACGAAGCCCGACTTCTCCTGCACGGCGAGTATCCGTTCGCGGACGTCGTCGGGAAGGCCGGCGATCTCGGGAACGGGGAAGCGGCTTATGGCGGGCGCGGTCATCTGTGTTCTCTCCCTTGCGCGGCCGTCAACGCGACCAGCTTTTCCTCATAGTATTCGAAGGCGTCCGCGGATGCGCCGGCATAATTTTCGATGCAGACCAGGCAGGTCTGGGCCGAGCAGCCCTGGCCAAACTGTGAGGTGCCGACGTCGAGCGTCAGGACGTTCGGATTGCCGGCGATTTCCAGCCCGCTGTTTCCGGAGGGCGTGAACCAGGCGCCGGTCGGCAGCACGACGACGCCCTCCCGGACGCTGTCGCTCACCTGCGCCGTCGCAAGGCAGGCGCCACGGTCGTTCCACAACCTGATGCAATCGCCGTCGGCGATGCCGAGCGCTTCGGCGTCGGCGGGATTGATCCGCGCCTGCTCGCGTCCGCCGCGCTTCATCGCCCGGCTGGTCGCGGCGGTCTCCAGTTGGCTGTGCAGTCGCCCGACCGGTTGATGGGAGATGAGGTGGAACCGGCCGGTCTTGCCGGCGCCGCCCAGCCACTCCGCCGGCTCGATCCAGGCCGGGTGCGCCCGGCAGTCGGCATAATCGAGCTTTGCCAGCGTTTCGCTGCCGAGCACGATCCTGCCGCTCTCGGTGTCCAACGCATGGTCCTCGGGGTGGTCGCGGAACTCGGCCAGATAGGTGTGCTCCGCCTTGACCGGGCAGCGCGCGTAGCCCTGCTCCCAGAAGGCGTCGAAATCCGGCATGTCGAAGCCGAGGCGCCTGGCCGTGTCGTCCCGGCTGATCGCGTAGAGATGGCGCAACCAGCCCATCTCGTCGCGTCCCTCGTTGAAGCGCTCGCCGACGCCCAGCTTGCCGGCAATCGCGTCGAAGATGGCGAAGTCCGACCGCGCCTGGCCTACGGGGTCGATCGCCCGGTGCATCGCGAAGATGAAGTCGCTGCGCTTGTTGCCGGCGATGTCGTTGCGTTCGATCGAGGTGTTCGCCGGCAGGACGATGTCGGCGCGCTGCGCCGTGGCGGTGAACATCGGATCCTGGACGATGATCGTTTCCGGACGCGTCCAGGCCCGGGCGAGCCGGTTGAGATCCTGGTGATGGTGGTAGGGGTTGCCGCCCGCCCAGTAGACGAGCCGGATGTCGGGATAGATCCGCGTCTGCCCTTCATAGCTGTAGGACGCGCCCGGATTGAGCAGCATGTCAGCGATGCGCGCCACCGGAATGAAACTGTCGATCGGCTTGGCGAGCTGCGACATGCCCGGCGATTTGCCGAGATTGAGCGGCGCGCCGACGCCGCCGAGCGAGGCGTAACCGTAGCCGACGCCGCCGCCCGGCAAGCCGATCTGGCCGATCATCGACGCCAGACCGAGCGCCGCCCAGAAGGGCTGCTCGCCGTGCTGGGCGCGCTGCAGGCTCCAGCTCACGGTGAGCATGCTGCGCGTCTCGACCAGGCGGCGCGCCAGCTGCGCGATCGCGTCCGCTGGCAGCTCGCAGATGCCGGCCGCCCAGGCCGCATCTTTGCGCACGCCGTCCCCATCGCCTTCGAGATAGGCGAGAAGGCGGTCCGCGCCGCTTGTGCAGCGGACGAGGAAACCCCGGTCATGGCGTCCCGCCTTGACGATCTCTCCGGCGAGACCCAGCATCAGTGCGGTGTCGGTGTCGGTGTTCGGCCGGATCGGCCACCATTCTGCCGCCAGCCAATCGGGGAGGTCGTCGCGCAGGGGCGAGACCAGGACGACCTTCACCCCGCGCTGTGCAAGCCGCCGCAGATGCGTCTCCAGCCTATGGCTGCCGATGCCGCCCGCCTCGCTCTGGGCCGTGCGTGGCGACAGCGCCCCGAACACGACGAGCGTCTCGGTGTGCTCGGCGATCATGTCCAGCGTGTTCGCCTGTCCGCCGCAGGCGTCGTCGTTGCCGAGAGTGTGGCGCAGGATCACCGGCCCGGCCGCGATCGAATAGGTGTCGACATGACCGGTATAGCCGCCGGCCAGGTTCAGCGTCCGCTTGAGCAGCGACGAGGCATGGTGAAAGCGCCCGCAGCTTGTCCAGCCATAGGAGCCGGCAAAAATGGACGCGTTGCCGAATTCGCCAGAGACGCGCCGGATCTCATCCGCCACCAGCGTCGTCGCCTCGTCCCAGCTGACCGGCACGAACCTCTCGCTGCCGCGGCCGCCGCGGTCGCTCGCCTGTCGCTTTTTGAGCCATCCGGATCTGACCATCGGCCGCAGCACGCGGCGGTCGGGCTTCGCCCATTCGCGGATCGATTGAATCATCGGCGAAGGCGCCGGATCGTGCTCAAAGGGCTCGACGCCGACGATGCGGCCAGCCTCGACGAGGATCGTGTAGGCGCCCCAGTGGCTGCAGTGCGGAAATCGTCTGATTGCTGCCATTTCAGCCCCTGCTCAGATCATCGCTTCGATAAGGAACGGTCCCTTGCGCCGGCAGGCCGAGGCCAGCAGGTCGGCAAAACCGTCCGCGGTCTCGGCGCGCGCCGCCTCCACGCCCATGCCGGCGGCGAGCTTGACCCAGTCCAGCGCCGGGTCGTCGAGATTCAGCATGCGGCTGGCGTTCTCGCCGGGCGGTCCGGCCCCGACATTGTTCAGTTCGCCCAGCAGGATCTGGTAGCGGCGGTTGGCGAAGATGATGGTGACGACATCGAGCTTCTCGCGCGCATGCGTCCACAAGGCCTGGACGGTGTACATGCCGCTGCCGTCGGCCTGCAGCACGATCACCTTGCGATCAGGACAGGCTAAGGCGGCACCGGCGGCGAGCGGCAGGCCGATCCCGATGGCGCCCCCGGTGAGCTGGAGGAAATCGTGCGGCTCGGCACCGTAGGTGCTGCGGAAGAAGTCGCGCCCGGAACTGACCGATTCGTCGCAGATGATGGCGTCGGCGGGCATGTGCCGGGCAAGCGCGATCGCGATCGCCTCGGGCGTGAGCCGCCCGGACGGCAATTCGGGCGAATGCCGCAGCGCCAGGCGCGCCGGCGGCGCTTCGCCGGCGCCGACCGCGTCGAACAGCGCTGCGATCGCCGCGACGGGGTCCTCGCCCGCGACGTAGAGGTCCAGCACGTGACAGTCCTTGGGCAACATGCTTCCCGGCTTTCCCGGATAGGCGAAGAAGCCGACCGGAGCCTTCGCGCCGACAAGGATCACCTGTTCGGTTTCGGCGAATGTCCTGACCGCCTGATCGATGACATAGGGCACCCGGTCCACGGCCACGCGCCCGGCGCCGCGCTGCATGCGGCCGTTCGCCTGTTGCGCCATCAGGCGCGCACCGGTGCGGGCGGCGATGCGGTCGAGACGCTCGAGCTGCGTCGAGCGTAGTGCAGGTCCGGTCGCCAGGATCACTGTTGGCCGACCCGAGCGCAGCGCAGCGACCGCGGCGTCGATGCGCGTCTGGTCGGGGCGGGCCGGCGTGGCGGGGGGAAGGGGCGCCGGCAGGCCGCGCGACGTTTGGCTCCACGCGGCGTCGGCATGCAGGACCATGGTCGCGATCTGGCCCGGCGTGCCGCGGGCGGCGCGGATCGCATCCTGCGCCCGCTCGCCGACCGTATCGGCGGTCTCGGCGCGCCCCACCCAGTGCGACATCGGCCAGGCGAGGGAGTCGATGTCGCAGGTGAGCGGCGCATCATGCACAAGGTGGCAGGTCGCGTGATCGCCAACCACGTTGACGATCGGCGAGCCGGCGCGCCGCGCGTTGTGGAGATTGGCCAGGCCGTTGGCCAGACCCGGACCGAGGTGGAGCAGCGTCGCCGCCGGCTTGTCGGCCATGCGGGCATAGCCGTCGGCCGCGCCGGTGACCACGCCCTCGAACAGGCCGAGCACGCAGCGCATGCGCGGCTGGCGGTCCAGCGCTGCCACGAAATGCATTTCCGATGTGCCCGGGTTGGCGAAGCACATTTCGATGTCGTTGGCGAGCAGTGTCTCGCATAGCAGGTCGGCACCGTTCATTGGCGCGTGGTCTCCATCATGTCCGCAAGATCACGGATCGCGGCCATCCTTTGCCAATGCGGCGAGATCGAATCGAGCAGGTCCACAAACAGTGCGTATTTTTCCCGGGCATACTGCGCCACCTTGCCGGTCCGCGGCGCGGCGACGGCATCGGGCGCCACCACCCACGAGCCGGCGAGTTCGGCGTCGCCAGTGCCGAGCAGATGTCTGGCGCCGATGGCGGCCAGCCCGCGCAAGCCGGCCTGGGCCCCGCCGGCGCGCTCGACCTGGGTGTCCAGAAGCGTCGCCAGGAACCCGGCGAAGTGGGGGTCCGCCGCCAGGCCTCCGCCGAGTGAGAGGACGCCGGCGGGCGCATTCATCATCTCGTGGCTGGCGCGCGCGACGAATGCCAGGCCTTCGCGGGCGGCCCAGGCGATCTGTTCGGGCCGGGCGTGTGCGGTCAGACCGAACAGCGCGCCGCTGGCATTGGGCGACGTATAGGGAGCCCGCTCGCCGCCCGGCTCGAGGAACGGGTGCAGGATCAGTCCGGAATAGGCAGGTTCGGCATGGGCCGGTAGGCCAGCCGCGATGCGCCCGATGTGCTGGAAAAGCGTCGCGCCGTTGAAGCTCGGTTGAAACAGGAAATAGCCGTCGCCGAGCACGAAACGCTGCAGCATGGCCCCAGCCGGCGCCGCCGGCGTCAGCGCCGGGTCCAGGATGTGGCACGCATGGATGGCGCTGGTGCCGAAGATCGAGGCGCGCGTCACCGCCGGCCGGACGCCGAGACCGAGGCCGACAAGGGTCGACTGGACGTCGCCGGGCCCGAGCAGCACCGGTGTGCCCGCCGCGATGCCGGTAGCCGAGGCCGCTTGCGGCGAAAGCCTGGCGCGGCATTCGCCGACCGGGGCGAAGTCGGGCAGGAGTTCCAGCCCGCGCGGCAGGCCGAGCGTCCGCTGGACGATCGGCGACAGGGCGCCCGAACGCCAGTCGCCCCAGACGGGCAGGGCGGCCGTCGGCTCGCCAAGCAGGGCGTGTGTCAGCGTGAAGAACAGCCACTCCTTCAGCCGCAGCAGATGCGCGATCGTCGCCAGGCGCTGCGGGTCGTTGCGCTGCAGCCAGAGCAGCTGGAGGCTCTGCGACGCGGCGGTAGGACGCGACCCGGTCACCGCCTGGATCTCGTCCAGCGCGCCTGAGTCCTGCAGCTCGGACGCGATCTGCCGTGCCCGGCCGTCGAGCCAGGTCATGGCGTGGCCGGCGGGCCGAAGCTGCGCGTCGAGCGGCCACAGGCCATCACCCTGGCCGGTGACGAGGATGCCGTCGAGCGTCCCGCCGAGCCCGGCCGCGCACTCGCGCAGGACGGCGAAGGCATCGTCGCGGGTTGCGGCCATGTCCTGCTCGATGCGGGCGCCGTCGCGCCGCAGCGCCCGGTTCTGGCGCTGCGCCGACGCCACGATCCGGCCATGCCGGTCGAAGGCGGCGGCCTTGACCGCCGTCGTCCCGGAATCGAGGCAGAGCAGGAAAGCGCTCATGTCCTGGATCAGGAGGCCCGCCGCAGCCCTTCGGGCGCGGCCGTGCCCTGCTGTCCGTAGGTCTTGAACTTCACCAGCACCTCCGCGATCTGGCTGTCCGAGAGCACCGGCGGTTCGCCGAGCGGCAGGCACAGAAGATATTGCTGCGCCAACTGCTCGACCGTCACCGCAAGCGCCAGCGCGCGGGCGATGGAACCATGCGCCGCGATGACGCCGTGATGGGCCATGAGACAGGCGCGGCGGCCCTCCAGGGCCTTGACCACGACGTCGGCCAGCGCCTGCGAGCCGAAGATCTCGTAAGGCGCGCATGGGATAGTGGCGCCGCCGGTCGCGGCGATCGAGTAATGGATCGCCGGAATGTCCTTGCCGAGGATCGAGACGGTGGTCGCATGCGTTGAATGAGTGTGGACGACCGCCCTCAGGTCCGGCCGGGCGCGCAGGATGTCGCGGTGAAAGCGCCACTCGCTCGACGGCAGGACGTCGCCGGCGAAGCTGGCGTCCCAGTTCATCGCCACAACGTGCTCGGCGACGAGGTCCTTGTAGGGGATGCCGGTAGGGGAGATCAGGAATCCGTCGCCATGGCGGACACTGATGTTGCCTGCCGTGCCCTTGTTGATGCCGAGGCTGTTCATGCTGCGGCATGCCTCGATCAGTTCGGTTCTCAGCGCGTGTTCTTCGTCGGTCATTGCGGGTGCCATCTCACTTTGTCGGGTAGAGGGGTTGCCTGCCTTCCAGGATGCGACCGATATCCTCGGCGATCATGTCGGCAGCCTTGGCGATGGAAAGGCGCGAGGCGCCGGCTATGTGCGGCGACAGCGTCACGTTGGGCAGCTTCAGCAGCGGCCAATCGGCCGGCGGCGGTTCGGGATCGAAAGTATCGAGCGCCGCGCCGCGCAACTGTCTCGACACCAGCGCGTCGTAAAGTGCGTCGTAGTCGAGCACCTGGCCGCGTGTCGTGTTGACGATGTAGGAGCCGGGCTTCATCGAGGCGATCTGGGCGCGGCCGATCATGCCTTTGGTCTGCGGTGTGACGCGCGGATGCAAGGTGACGACGTCCGAATGGGACAGGAGTTCGTGCAGCTCCATCTTCTGGATGCCGGCCTCGGCCTCTTCCTGCGTCAGATGGCGGAACGGATCATGGGTGACGATGCGGCAGCCGAACGGCCGCAGCAGCCGCGCCACGCGCGAGCCGATGTCGCCGAAGCCGACGATGCCGATCGTGAGCTCGCCCAGTTCCGGGCCGACATGGTCGTAATGGTAGAATTCGCGGCGGAATTCACCGCTCGCCACCGACAGATGGCCCCGTGTCAGGTTACGCGTCTGCGCCAGCAGCGAGGCGATGGTGAACTCCGCGACCGCCGAGGCGTTGCGGCCGGGCGTGTTGACGACGGTGATGCCGCGGGCGCGAGCCGCCGCCATTTCGATGTTGACCGGCCCGCCGCGCGACACCGCGATGATCTTCAGCTTCGGCGCATGCCCGAGGCTGTCGGCCGTGATCGGCGCCAGGTGCGTCACCAGGATATCGAGGTCGGCGATGAACTCGAAATAGTGCTCCGGGCGGCCGACGAATTCGGCCACCGGAAGATGCGGATCGAACTTCGTCGACTGCAGCTTGAGCGGCCAGTCGAGCTGCATCTGCCGGTAGCTCGCCTCACGCTTGCCGAGCCGCCTCGACAGCGCCTGCTCGAAGAAGCCGGGCTGCATGAAGCCGTCGCCGATGATCCCGATCGACAGCGGACGCGTTTGCGATACCAGGTCCATGATTGGCGGCACTCCTATGCGGTCTTCGTCCTGGCCCGGGCGGGGCCGTCGCCGTCGAACCCGGGCAGGACGTCCCGGTACCGATCGCCGTCGACAGCGACCTCGCCAAGGATCTCGGCCGTATGCTCGGCGAAATGCGGCGGCGCCAACCGGTAGCTCGCCGGGGTTCGCGACATCCTGATCGGGCTGCCGGTGCCGCGGTAGGCGCCGATGTCGACCACCATCTCCCGGTGGCGGGTATGCGGGTCGGCGACGACCTGATCGATCCTGCGCACGGCGCCGCACGGCACGCCCGCCTTGATCAGAGTATCGGCGAGCGGATCGCATTCGAACGCGGCGAGCGCCTTTTCGAGTTCGACCTTCAGGCCATCGCGGTTGATGCTGCGCTCGCCATTGCTGGCGAAGCGCGGGTCGTCGGGCAGGTCGGGGCGTCCGATGATCCGGCACAGCGTCTGGAACTGCCGGTTGTTGCCGACGGCGAGGAAGATCGGCTCCGTTCCGGTGGCGAATGTGTCGTAGGGACAGATGTTCGGATGCGCGTTGCCGGACGGCTCTGCGACCTGGCCGGAGAGATAGTAGTTCGGCAAGTGGGGATGCAGCAGCGAAATGCCGCAATCATACAGCGTGGTTTCGACGAACTGGCCCTTGCCGCTCACCGCCCGCTCGTTGAGCGCCATAAGGATGCCGATCACCGCGTTGAGGCCGGTCACCATGTCGACGACCGGCAGGCCGACGCGCAGCGGCTGGCCGCCGAGTTCCCCGTTCACGCTCATGATGCCGGTCGTGGCCTGGATCGCGGCATCGTATCCCGGCAGGCCGCCGAGCGGCCCGTCGGCGCCGAAGCCGGAGACGCGGCAGTGGACGAGGCGCGGAAAGCGCCGCTCCAGCTCTTCACGGGTCAGGCCCCAGCGCTCGAGCGTGCCGGTCTTGAAGTTCTCGATGAAGACGTCCGCCGTCTCCAGCAGCGCCAAAAGCAGTTCCTGCCCGGCCGGCTGCGCCATGTCGAGCGCCATGCCGCGCTTGTTCCGGTTCAATCCGAGGAAGTAGCTCGCGGTCCCGTTGAGGAAGGGAGGGCCCCAGCCGCGCGTCTCGTCGCCCGCAGGTGGCTCGACCTTGATGACGGCCGCACCGTGGTCGGCCAACACCTGGCCGGCATAGGGACCGCCCAGCACGCGACTGGCGTCGATCACCTTGATGTTGGCCAGCGAGCCCGTGTTCAGCATCATCATCCTGTCCAGTTCATTCATGAGGCGAGCCCGGCGGGCGCTTGAGCGCGGTCCAGATCCTTGCGCATCTGGTCGGCGAAGCCGGGATAGGTTTGCGCCAGCTCGTCGAGGACACGCCCGCGCAAAACGGCTAGCGTCGACTCGTCCGGGAGCTCCGTCTGTCGCGGCGCCTCGTCGTGGGCAAAGGTAAAACCGGTCGACCGGCTGATATCCTCCAGATCGTGACCGGGATGCACGCTTTCCAGCCGGAAGCCCGGCCGCGCCTTGTCGAAGGCAAACAGCGCCTTGCCGGTCAGCAACGCATAGGGCCCGCCGGCGCGGTAGACGCCGTCATCGCTGAGGCCGGGCGCGCTGACGAAATCGACCTTGTCGATGAAGACGCGCGGGCTGTGTTCCTCGCGGAACAGGATCACGCGGGGCACGACGAAGTAGAGATAGCTGGAACCGAAGGAGCCGGGCCAGCGCACGCGCGAGCGCGGGTATTCGCCGGCGCCGACCAGGTTGACATTGCCGTGGCCGTCGATCTGGCCGCCGCCGAGGAAAAAGGCGTCGATGCGGCCCTGGCCGGCGCAGTCGAACAGCTCGGCCGAGCCGTTGGTGAAGAAGTTGTGCTCGACGGAGCCGAGGATCGACAGGCGCGGCTCGGGCGCTCCGGCCCGTGCCTTGATGGCGCGCAGCAGCATGGCGCCCGCGGCGGGAATCGGCGAGGAGGCGCCCACGGCGACGTGGCGAACCCCGTCCAGCAGCCGTGCGATGGTGACGATCAGCACCTCGCGTGGCAGGATCCGGCTCATTGCACGGGCTCCATCGCGTCGGCTCGCATGTAGTCGGCAAAGCCGTCGGCGGTCCGTGCCGCGCCGGCATAGCGGAGGAGTTCGGCGGTGTCGGTCGGGTATTCGCCCCACAAGCCGTACGGCCACGCGCCCTTCGGCGCATGGGCGACCGCGGTCACGTAGATCGCCGGCAAGGTGCCCGCGGCGGTGGTCTCCGACAGGAGCAGGCTCTCCTCCACGATGCGCTCGACCGTCACGACTGTCTTGGCGGAGGCATAGGCCATCGCGGCGAGCTCGCGCCTGCGTCCGATCCACACATTGCCGAAACGGTCGGCGACCGGGGCATGGAAAACGGCGATGTCCGGCCTGATGGCGGGAATGAGAACAATCGGGTCGCCAGACTCCGCGAAGGGGTTGTCGATCACCCGCCAGTCGCTGCGATAGCGCAGGACGTCGGTGCCGATGAGGCCGCGCATCGGCACGAAGGGGCTTCCCTTCTGCGCCGCCATCAGGCCGGCATGAATGGCCGGACAGGTCGCGTCCATCACCCGGATCGCGCCTGCACGGACCGCCTCGTTGAAGCGGGGGGCGCCGCCGGCTTCGCCGAGCGACACGGCGCTGGTCTCCACCGTCCGCACCAGGCCCGCGCCGACCAGCTGGTCGACCTGAAGGCCGCCGGTCGGAACGCATATCAGGTGAAGATCGCCGGCGCCCCGTTCGATGATCGGCTTCGTCATGGCCATCGAGACGCCGGCATAATCGACAGGCAGGGCGATCCGCATGCCCTGTTCGATGTTCTTCGCCATGTCGCCAAGGGAAGTCGGCACGTCAATCCTCCAGATTCCGTCCCGTTCGCTTGGGGCGAACGGACGGCCGGCTTTCGGCTCTTGCAATGGTTCTAGAATATAGAACACTATTCTGAAAAATAGCGTAGTCGCAGGTGCTGGTGCCTGTCAATCCGGTTTCGGCCCGGATTCGCATGGTTCAGTAAGGCGAAACGGCTCCGACCACCGGGGCAAACCGTGGCGAGGCAGGCATTTCACGAAAGGCTTGACAAGCGCGAAGCGGCGGCGAATGATAAAAAACAGAATGCTGTTCTACAATATGGAACAGAGGGAGGAGTGGTGAGATGGCCGACGAGATGGCCTGGCGCGTCGAGCGCCGCAGCATCGCCGACAATGCCCCTGGCGCCGCGGGCGACGCCAAGGGGCGAAGCGTGATAGGATCGGGTCTCGCCATTCGCGATGTGGTGAAGTCCTACGGCGCCTTCCGCGCCGCCGACCAGATAAGCCTCGATATCGAGCCCGGCGAATTCATCACGCTGCTTGGTCCCTCGGGCAGCGGCAAGACGACGCTTCTCAACCTCATAGCCGGCTTCCAGAGGCTCGACGAGGGTGAGATTGCGGTGGATGGTCAGGCCGTCCACGACGTGCCGACCCACAAGCGCGGCTTCGGCATGGTCTTCCAGAGCTATGCCCTGTTCCCCAACATGACCGTGACGCAGAACGTCGCGTTTCCGCTGCGCATGGCCGGCATCGACCGCGCAACGGCTGAGCGGCGCGTCGCCGAAACGCTCGAGATCATGCGGCTGTCGGACCATGCCGGGAAGATGCCGTCGCAGATGTCGGGCGGCCAGCAGCAGCGCGTGGCGATCGCACGCGCCATCGTGCTGCGGCCCAAGGTCGTGCTGATGGACGAGCCGCTGAGTGCCCTCGACCGGCGGCTTCGCGAGTCGATCCAGATCGAGATTCGCCAGCTCCACCAGGCCCTCGGCTCGACGATCCTGTTCGTGACCCACGACCAGGGCGAGGCCCTGACCATGAGCGACCGCATCGCGGTCATGGACGCCGGCAGGATCATCCAGGTCGGCACGCCGACCGAAATCTATCGTCGCCCGAAGGACCGTTTTGTCGCCTCCTTCGTCGGCGAGAGCAACCTGATCGAGGCGGAGGTCGTGCAAAAGCGCGGCTCCACCATGACGCTCAAGAACCGCGCCGGCTACCTATTCAGCGCCGAGAGTCGTGACGCGATCGACGTCGGACGCGTAACAGTCCTCGTCCGCCCGGAGCGCATCGCGATCTCCGATATGCCGGCGGCGAGCTCGATTCCGGCGGTCGTCACCTCGGCGCTCTTCCTCGGCGAAATCCTGCGCGTCGAGGCACGGATGGAAGGCGGGGAGACCCTGCTCATCCGCTGCACCGACAGGGTCGGCCGCCCGCTGCCGTCGGTCGGCGACCCGCTGCATCTCAGCTGGGGCGCCGAAGACTGCTGGGTCCTGTCATGACGACCGCCGCCTTTGACGCGCGGCCGGCGCGCACCCCTGCGGTCCGGCTTTCGCAGCGGATCAAGGATCCCGCCTTGTTGCTGCTGCCGGCGGCCGGCTTCCTCGCCTTCATCTATCTGTTGCCGCTGATCGACCTCAGCCGCATCAGCGTGAGCGGGCCGACCTGGTCGGTTTATTTCGAGCGCGTCTTTTCGGTTCCGCTCTACTGGGAATCGCTTCTGCGCACGATGCAGATCTCGTTTACCGTCGCGTGCCTGTGCCTGCTGCTCGGCTATCCGACCGCGCTTTTGATCCACCGCAGCCGCGGCGTGGCCCAGGTGCTGATCGCGACCGCGATCGTGCTGCCCTATTTCATCGCGATCCTGATCCGCACCTACGCCTGGATGGTGTTGCTGGGCCGCAACGGCCCGGTCAACAAGCTGATGACGGCGCTGGGCGTCTTCGCCGAACCGGCGCAGTTGCTCTTCAACCGCGGCAGCGTCCTGCTCGGCATGACCGCGGTTCTCCTGCCGCTGATGGTCCTCAGCATCTATGCCAGCGTGGCGCGCCTCGACCAGAGCCTGGCGCGCGCCGCTCAGGCCGCCGGGGCAGGGCCGATCGCCGTGTTCTGGCGGGTGCTGTTCCCATTGACCTTGCCAGGCGTCGGGGCCGGCTTCCTGCTGGTCTTCGTGACGGCGCTCGGCTTCTTCATCACGCCGACCCTGCTCGGCGGCCCGGCCGACCAGATGTTCGCCATGCACATCACCCAGCAGGCCGATTTCGCCACCTCGGAGGGTTTTCTGCAGTCGCTGGCCGTGGTTCTGCTGGTCATTACGCTCGCCGTGGTGGGGATCGCCGGCCGCTTCCTCGGCTTCGAGTTCATCTGGGGCGGCAGCAGATTGTCGGATGCGGCGGCGAAGCCGGCCGCCGGCGCGGCGCGGCGCGGTTCCGCGAGGCGGCGTTCACCGGCCAGCGCGGCAGCCGATGCGATCGGCTGGCCGCTGCTGCGCCTGGCCGGCCGCCTGCCGCAGAGTTTCGGCACCTGGACGGTTCGCGTGATGGGCGGCGTCGTGGTGGCCGGGCTGATCCTGCCCATCGTGGTGGTGATGATCATCTCCTTCAGCAGCGCCACCTATCTCACCTTCCCGCCGCCGGCGATCTCGCTGCGCTGGTACGAGAAGTTCTTCTCCGATTCCAACTGGATGGCGGCGTTCTGGAACTCGCTCGCAATCGCCTCCATGTCGGCCTGCATCGCCGTGACGCTGGGTGCGTCGGCGGCAATGGGCATCGTGCGCAGTCGCATCAGGGGCAAGGCTGCGATCATGCTGCTGCTGGTCAGCCCGGTGATCGTGCCGCCGGTGGTGCTCGGCCTCTCACTCTACACGCTGTTCCTGCGTTTCGATCTGGTCGGCTCGATGTGGGGGCTGGCGGCAGCGCACGCGATCGGCGGGCTGCCGATCGTCGTCGTCATCGTCGCGGCCTCGCTGCAGGCGGTCGATCCCAGGCTCGAGCAGGCGGCAGCCGTCCACGGCGCCTCGCCGGTGACCGTGTTCGCCAGCGTCACGCTGCCGGCGATCGCCCCAGGGCTCGCCGCTGCGAGTTTCTTCGCCTTCCTGCATTCGTTCGACGAACTGGTGCTGTCGCTGTTCCTGTCGAGCGCGCATCTGAAAACCCTGCCGCTCATGCTGTGGGCGGACATCAATTACCAGCTCAATCCGGTCCTCGCGGTCGTGTCGACCCTCGAGGTGCTGCTTGTCGTGGGCGGAATAGCTCTCGCGCGGCCGGTCCTGGCCGGGTCGCGGGGCGTGGCGTGAGACTGCAAAAATCAATCGGAGGAGATCTGAAATGTTTGCAAGGACGATAGGCAGACTGTCGACGGCGCTGCTTGCGGCGACCGTTGCTGCGAGTGCGGGCACCGGGATGGCGATGGCCCAGAGCACCGAGGTCATCATGCAGGACCCGGGCGGCGGCTACGGCGAGGCGCTGCGCGAGGTGATGTACGACCCGTTCGAGGCGGAGACCGGGATCAAGGTCATCACCGTGCAGGAGGCCCGCAGCGGGCCGCGCATCAAGGCCCAGGCCGACGCCGGCAAGGCCGAATGGGACCTGACCTTCATCTTCGATCAGGAAACCAAGCTGCTCGGCGACTGCTGCCTTGAGGATATCGACTATTCGATGCTGTCCGAGCCGGCCCAGAAGACGCTGGCGGCGATGCCCGACAAGCTGAAACGCAAGAAAGGCGTGGCGCTGCAGGTGATCGGCGTGGCCATGGTCTACAACAAGGAGAAGTTCAGCGGCGACAATGTGCCCAGGAGCTGGGCCGACTTCTGGGACGTCGAGAAGTTCCCGGGCCGCCGCTGCATGCCAGGCTGGCCGCGCTTCGTGTTCGAGGCGGCGCTGATGGCGGACGGGGTCGAGAAGGACAAGCTCTACCCGCTCGACATGGAGCGAGCGCTGAAGAAGATCGCGCAGATCAAGCCACACATCGCCAAATGGTGGACCACCTCCGCCCAGCCGCCGCAGCTGCTGCTGGATGGCGAGGCCGACATGTGCATGGCCTATACAGGCTCGATGAGCAAGCTGGCGCTCGAAGGCGCGCCGGTCGAGCTCGAATGGAACCAGGGCTTCGTCTACTACGACTTCTTCTCGATCCCGAAGGGCGCACCCAACCGGGAGAACGCCCACAAGCTGCTGTCGTGGCGCCTCGACCCGCAGCGCGCGGCCGAACTGACCTCGAATTTCCCGGTGGCGCTGCCATCCCCGGTCGTGTTCGAAGCCGCCGATCCCGCGATCAGCATCTATTGGGCCAACAACCCGAAGAACGTCTCGCGCGCGATCGAATGGAGTCCGGACTACTGGGGCGCGCCGTCGCCGGCCGGCAACTCCACGAATGAGGAGTACGGCCAGGAGAAGCTGAACGCCCTGCTCGCGCAGTAACGCCTCCCATTACGATGAGGGCGGCCGCTGGTTGCGTATCGCGGCCGCCCTCATCAGCGGGCTTTGGTGGCGCGGCCCGGCGTGCTACAGCCCCAGCATGGACATCGAAGGTATGGACATCGAAGCGGTCATACATGGACAAAGCCTTCATCAAGGGATTGCGACTTCTGGAGGCGCTTGCGCTCAGTGAACAGCCCCGGGGCGTGACCGACCTGGCCGCCGAGCTCAAGCTCACCAAGAGCAATGTCCACCGCCTGCTGACGACGCTGCAGACGCATGGCTATGTCCGGCAGATCCCGCCGCACAGCACCTATGAGCTGACGACCAAGATCTGGGAGCTCGGCAATCACGTCATCCGCCGCATGGATCTCGTCAAGCTGGCGCGCCCGGCCATGACCAGGCTCGCCGCCGCGACCGGCGAGACGATCCATTTGTCGGTGCTCGAGGGCACCGAGGTCCTCTATGTCGACAAGATCGAGAGCGATCACCACATCCGCGCCCACACCAGCGTCGGCGCCCGGGCGCCCGCCTACGCGGTGGCGACCGGCAAGGCCATGCTGGCGCAGCTTCCCGACAGCTATCTGGAACGCTTCCGCCCGCAGCTGAAGCGCTACACCGAAGCCACACGCTCGGCGATGGAGGAATTGCGGGCGGACGTGGAACTGGCGCGTGCGCAAGGCTACGCGGCCGTCCTGCACGGCGAATGGCGCGAGGGCATCGCTGCCTGCGCCTGCGCCATCCTCGGCCGCAACGGTGAACTGGTCGGCGCGATCGGCATGTCGGGCCCCGACACCCGCATCAAGCGCAAGCAGATCAAGCAGTATTCGGTCGACGTCATCGAGGCCGCACGCAGCATCTCGATCGCACTCGGCTATTCCCCCCGCGGCTGATTTCGCGGCTGACAACGCGGCTGACTGGGGAAACCTGGCTCGACTTTTTCCGATCTCGCATTTCGAGGACGCCCAATGTCAGTTCCCGTTCCGACTGCCATCCACGCCGGCGACGGCGTCCCCGCCGCGCTGCTCGATCGGCTTGCGTCCATCTTGCCGCGCAATGCCCTGCTCGTCGGGGACGCCATCGAGCCGCGCTACCAGGAGGATCGGAGAGGGCGCTATTCGGCCAGGCCCCGTTTTGTAGCCCGGCCAGGAACGACCGAAGAAGTGGCAGCCTGCCTCGCCGCCTGCAACGATTTCGCCCAGCCGCTGGTTGTCCAGGGCGGCCGGACCGGGCTCTCGGGCGGGCATCGCATCGCCGACGGGGAGGCGGTTCTGTCGACCGAACGCATGCGCCTGCTCGGCGCGGTTCAGCCGCTCACGCGCACGGTGCTTGCCTCGGCCGGCACGCCGCTGCAGGCGGTCCAGGAAGCAGCCGATGCCGCCGGCTGCCAGTTCGGCGTCGACATCGGCGCGCGTGGCTCAGCGACGGTGGGCGGCAACGTCGCCACAAATGCCGGGGGCATCCGCGTGCTGAGATACGGCATGTTCCGCGGCCAGGTGGCGGGGTTGGAGACGGTGCTTGCCGACGGGACGGTACTGTCTGCATTGCGCGGCCTCGACAAGGACAATGCCGGCTACGACCTCAACCAGCTCTTCATCGGCAGCGAGGGAACGCTGGGCGTGGTGACAAAGGCCCTGTTGCGGCTGCATCCAAAACCCCTGGACGAGGCCAACGCATTTGTCGCGGTCCCCTCGGTCGGGTCCGCGCTCGCTCTCCTGAAACGCCTGCGCGGCGCCGTCGGCCCAGGTCTCTCGGCATTCGAGATCATGCTGCCACAGGCCTATGCGGGCGTGACGGGCTTCCTCGGCATGCCACGCCCGCTCGCGGCGCAGGCGCCGTTCTACGTGCTCGCCGAGGTGCAGTCGTTCCGCGACGACCAGGCCATCGAACGCTTTTCGGCGAGCCTCATGGAAGCGCTGGAGGAGGGCGATGCCGAGGATGCGGTGGTCTCGCAGTCGCCGCGCGAGTTCCAATCGCTGTGGACGATGCGGGACGCCTGCTCCGACTATGTGCGCACGCGCGATCACATCGTCGGCGGCGACGTCAGCGTGCCGCTCCACCGCATCGAAGCCTTCCTGAGCGCCAGTCAGGCGGCCGTCCGGCGCGTCGATCCCGAGACGGAGTTCCTCGTCTTCGGCCACCTCGGCGACGGCAATCTGCACTATGTGCTCGCGACGCCGAAAGCTCGCGAGGCCATGGAGACGGTGTATCGCATGGTTGCGGAGAGCGGCGGGTCGATCGCGGCCGAACATGGCATCGGCATCGACAAGAAGCCTTGGCTGCATCTGTCGCGAAGTGCGGCCGAGATCGGGACGATGCGCCGGCTGAAGGCCGCGCTCGATCCAAAGGGCATCCTGAACCGCGGCCGGATCTTCGACGGCGCATGAGGCGTTGGGATGGCGATGCAAGCAGCACTCTGACAATCTCGCCGGTTCTCGATGGAGAAGATGGCGAATCGCCCGGTCGTTTGCAGCTCTTGAGGCTGCCGCGTGGTGCGCGAGCGGAGATTTTTTTGCTGTTCGATAACGCTATTGCGCTTGCCGGCGTCAGCCCCTTCGGCCGAACCGTTGCACAATCCGGGTTTCCACAATAGGACCTTTTGGGGACCTCAAGAGGAGTTGACGATTTGACTGACGAAACAGACCGCCGAAATCTGGATCTGGTGGGCTTGACCGCCGATATCGTCGCGGCTTTTGTCCAAAACAACGCGGTGCCGGTCGCCGGCCTGCCGGATCTCATAGCCACTGTGAACGCCGCTCTCGCTTCCCTGGGGGCGCCGCCCGCAGTCGAGCAGCCCGCGCGGGCCCCGGCGGTCAATCCGAAGAAGTCGGTGTTTCCCGACCACATCATTTCGCTGGAAGACGGCCGCAAGTTCAAGTCGATGAAACGCCATTTGGGGCTGCTTGGCATGACACCCGATGAGTATCGAGCCAAATGGGGGCTGGCGTTTGATTACCCGATGGTGGCGCCAAGCTACGCTGCGCAGCGATCGGAGCTGGCGAAATCAATCGGCCTGGGCCGCAAGGCAGGCGCAAAAATGCCGGCCAAAAAGGCGCCGACCAGGAAGGCGGCAGCAAAGCAGAAGGCCTGACGCGGCCCGATCCGGGACCACTAGCGAGCCGGGCACTAGCGAGAATGACGGCTATCGATGTAAGGTCGGAACGGTCAGCGCCGGCCGGGTTGAAAGCGCCACCCAGGGCCTGGTTGCGAGAGCCAGGAACATCGCTCCCACACGGGCTTGTCGGCAAGCATGGAAGTCTCGGCATTCACAAGCGTGCTGGCAAAGCCGCGATCAGCGAAAGCAACCAAGGGGCGGGTTGGCCGTTCTGATCAGTTGCACGAGTGGCCGGGGGCATCCGCAACATGACCGTGCCGCAAATCCTGTCATTCGCCGTTATCGTCGCAATGATGGCGGCGCTGGTATGGGGTCGGTATCGATATGATCTGGTTGCAGCCGCGGCACTGTTGCTAGCACTGGCGATCGGCATCGTGCCTTTTGACGAAGCCTTCAGCGGGTTCAGCGACGATATCGTGGTCATTGTCGGCAGTGCCCTGCTGGTGAGCGCAGGCATCGCACGCTCGGGCATCATGGAAGTTGCCATCAGGCGCTTCGCTCCGAACTTGTCGGGCGTTCGCTCGCAACTGGCGCTGCTGGTCATCGTGGTCACGATCCTGTCTGCCTTTGTAAAGAATATCGGCGCGCTCGCGATCATGATCCCGATAGCCTTCCAGTTCGCGCGCCGGTCGAGCGTTTCACCGTCGATATTCCTCATGCCTATGGCGTTCGGGTCACTGCTCGGTGGACTCATGACGCAGGTGGGGACATCTCCCAATGTCGTCGTGTCCCGGGTGCGGGAGGAACTGACCGGCGCCGCCTTCACAATGTTCGACTTCACGCCTGTTGGAGCCGCGCTGGCCGCCGCCGGAACGACCTTCCTGGTGCTTTTCTATTGGTTGCTGCCGGTGCGCGAAAAGCTGGGCGGGTCGGTGAATGAAGCCATCGACATCAAGAATTACCTGACAGAGGCCAAAATTGTCCGCGATTCCACTGTGCTCGGGAAAACCGTCGCAGACCTCATGAAGCTCTCCGGCGGCGATGCTGTCGTGACGTCGATCCTGCGCAACCGGACCATGCGGATGACGCCACTGCCCGACGTCGTCCTCAAACTGAACGATATTGTGCTGCTCGAGGGCGACCCGGCGGCGCTGGATCGCCTTGTCTCCCAGGGCAAGCTCAGCGTTACGGGTAACAGGGTCAGCGGTGACGACATGGCCAGCGAGATGGTCGCCATCGAAGCCGTCATCGGTGAAAGCTCCCCTTTGATCGGCTGGACAGCCCAGCGCCTTGCCCTTTATCACCGCTTCAATGTCAACCTGCTGGCTGTCAGCCGTCACGGCGAGCGCCTCGACCGCAGGCTGGCCGAAGTCCAGCTGAGGCTCGGCGACGTCGTCGTGCTGCAGGGCAATGCAGCGACGATACCCGATGTACTGCGTGAGCTCGGCTGCCTGCCGCTGGCAGAAAGGGCTATCCTGCTTGGCAGCGTCCGTAAGGGTATCGTGCCGGTAATCATCCTTGCTCTCGCCATGCTGGCGACTGCGTTCGGGCTGCTCCCGGTTTCCGTCGCTTTCTTTGCGGCCGCGGTCGGGATGGTGCTTTTCAGGGTCATCCCGCTCCGGGACGTCTACCAATCGCTGGATGGTCCGATCCTCGTCATGCTCGCCGTTCTCATTCCAGTCAGCGATTCGCTGCGCAGCACCGGGGCGACAGGAGTCATCGCCGGCGAGCTTGCCAAACTGGGGACCGTTCTGCCGGCGACCGGCGCACTGACGCTTATCCTTGTCGCCGCGATGGCCGTTACGCCATTCCTCAACAATGCCGCCACCGTTCTGGTCATGGCGCCTATCGCCGCCGCGTTCGCCGGCGATCTCGGCTACAGGCCGGAAGCATTTCTGATGGCAGTCGCCATTGGCGCCGGCTGCGATTTTCTCACCCCGATAGGCCACCAGTGCAACACGCTGGTCATGGGGCCTGGCGGCTACCGTTTCAGCGACTATCCACGCCTGGGACTGCCGTTATCGTTCCTCGTCATCATTGTTGCCGTGCCGATGCTTATGATCGTTTGGCCAATGAACTGAAATGCGATACGCGGATCAATCCTGCTCGAGCCTCAGTTACCGAATTGGTGAAGGCATAAGCCGCGGATCGCCTCCGCATGCAGGCGCCGGTCGCCGCTGACGGTGCCCCTTAAGCGCGGACAGCGGCTCCAAGTCCGTGTTACGATAGCGTCGGTCAAGCGATGCGTTGGGGAAGCATATGGCGGGCGAATGTTGGAGGGGTGCCTGTTTGTGCTCGGGTTGGAAGAAGGTTGGCGCGAAGATGCGTTCAATGACCTAAACGCACATGCAGTCCGATGCCCTCCTCTTGGCGGTCTTTGGAGCAATCGTGCTCCTCACCGCCTGGCTACCCATGCTTCTCAGGAAGCTTCCGCTTTCGCTGCCAATGGTTTGCATCGGGAATCGGGGTGCTTTTGGTTTGGTCGCCATTCTTTCCGCTCGTAGGGCAGCCTCTTCGGTTGTCGGCCACCGGCGCCGTAGTTCCTCTTACGGCCGAATCGGGACGCGCCACGCCGGAGTTCATTGTCCCGACTTGCCCAGGGAATTTCGTGGAGTTCCCTAAGGACGGTCTCCGAATAGGGTGTCCGAATGCGCAGGCCGTCGGCAATCTCGAGATGGGGACTGCAGATCGGATCGAAAAGCGAAGGTGTCGCGCCCCTTGCTGTCGGCATGGATCGCTAGCTAAAGAGACGGCTGTTATTGACGAGGCAATGTCTGGTGCGCTGGTAAGAGGCGTTCTTTATCCAAAGACATTTGCAGGCTTTACGGCTTTCCCAGCAGGTCAAAGAGCCAGGCCACGCCCGCATCCATGAGGGCGGCCTTGGAGGCAATCGCGCGAATTCGGGAATGAACCAGCGGCAGCGGCGCCTCGGCGCTGACCACGCCGAATCGCGGCGGGTACATGGCCACGAACGTCTTGGGCAATGCGGCGATGAGGTCGGTTTCCGCAATGACCGCGAGCGCGAACATGAAGTTGGGGACACTGAGCGCTACCCGGCGTGAGTATCCGTGCTCGCCAAGAATATCGTCGACGAAGCCGTAGGCATCTCCGGTGAGCGAAACGATCAGATGCTGCATCCGGCAGAATGCATCAAGCGTCGGGTCTTTGCCAAACGGGTGCCCGGCGCGCATCGCGATCACGAAATCCTCTTCGTAAAGGGTCCGGGCAACGAACCGCGCCGGAACCTCGTCGGCGGGAACCACCGCAATATCCATGGCACGCGCATCGAGGTCGGCGAGGACCGGTTCCCAAACGCCCTCGATCGTCCTAACGGCGCGTGGGGGGAGGATTTGCCGCACGCTGATGTCGATGCGCGGACCGAGCCTGCGTAGTTCCGCCAGAAGCGGGGACAGGAACACCGCCGAGACGCCATCGGGTGCGCCGATCGTGAAACGACGTGTTGAGGTAGCCGGGTCGAACGGCGCGGCAGTGGCGATCACGCTGCGCGCCCGCGCGAGAATGTCGGCGACCGGCTCGGCCAGTTCCAACGCCCGGTCGGTCGGCACCACGCCCTTCGGCGTTCGCAGGAACAACGGATCGTTGAGCAGTCGCCGCAGGCGCGCGAGACCGTGACTGACCGCCGATGGCGAGAGGTTGAGTCTTCCCGCCGCCTGACCGACATGCTGCGCTTCCAGCACGGTCTCAAACAACACCAGGAGATTAAGGTCGACACGCGATAGATCAGTTTGGTTCAGCATATCACTGAAATAATGTCGCTGGATTCATGTGGCGGCAAGTGGGAATTTCTCCCCAGTGAACAAATCACTTCGGAGAGGTTCCATGTCACGAGTACCCGCCGAGGGCCCGCACCCGATCATCGCAGAGCCCGGTGCGCCTCCGATCTCCGCTGCCGGAACATCTCTCGTGATTCGGGAGTGGACGATGTCCGGCCCCTCCTGGATGCATGTTCACGAGTCGGATGACGAGGCATGGCATGTGCTGGAGGGGCGGCTCCGCTTCAAATTCCTGGATCGGGAAATCGACGCCACTCCGGGAACGACGGTCTTCGTGCCCGCAGGTCTGGCACACACCTACCGGGCCGTCGAGCCGAGCCGGTACCTCATCATCCTGACGCCGAAAATCGACCGCCTGATTGCAAGGTTGCTGGACCCGTCGGAGGTTCACGACTTGCGCTCGACACTCGGCGAATTCGACACGCTACTTGCTGAACAAGCTGAGCAGCGACGAAGCGAGTTCCTCACCCAATAATTGGAGCTTAGGATGTCGTGGACGTTTGAATGGGCTGCCCAACTCCGTGGACTCAATTCGATGGAAGCCTTTTTGCAGATGGCATCGCTCACGGGCCATGGATTGTCAGATGTCGGCACACTTTCAGGATCGGCTGCCGAGGGGTCCGAGGACGCAGCCGCGACCGCTGCCTTTAACGAAAGCCTTAAGCGAGCGCTTGCGTCGCCTATGGAAGCTGCTGCCGTCGTTATTTTCTGGCAGGACGCCGGTCCCGATCTCTGGTTCGCCAAGAATCCGGATTTCGACAGGAGCTTCCGTGAGCGCTTTCTTTCCTGGCATGAGGCTGCGGTGCGCGGCGAACTTGCGGGCTGGCTCAGCACACCATACGGTGCCTTGGCCCTGCTGCTTCTGCTCGATCAGTTTCCGCGCAACGCCTTTCGCGGCACGCCGCGCATGTATCAGACCGACGCATTGGCACGCGAAATGGCAGCTGCCGCCATCGCTGCTGGCCACGACCGCAGCGTGGAGGAAAAGCTACGACTCTTCTTCTATCTTCCGTTTGGACACTCGGAAGATTTGACTGATCAGGAACGATCAGTGGCGCTCAACAGGCACCTCGGGCAGCCCAACCTTTCCCATGCCGAGCGGCACCGCGACATCGTGCGACGCTTCAGGCGCTTCCCCCATCGCAATCCGATTCTCGGCCGCGCGATGACTGAAGAGGAACAAAGGTTTCTCGAAGAAGGCGGGTTTGCGGGATGAACGCGCGGTAATTGTCCGCCGCGGCTATCGCCATGGAAGGCCTCCACCCCGAGTCCGCACCGGCAGCCAGCCGCGTAGGCAGATACCCGTCATCGCTTGCTCTTCGAACTCAGAAAGAAACCCGACTGCCCCGGTCGTAAAGGCGCCCGCGTTTGCAATGTCAGCTTCGAAGGGGCCTCCAATGCCCGACCTGGCTGGGGCGCCAGGATTCGAACCTGGGATTGTCGGTACCAAAAACCGATGCCTTACCACTTGGCTACGCCCCAACAGCGGGGAATATGCCCACTGCGCGCGGCCTTATAGGACGAGCCGACGCAAAGCTCAATGGCGAGAATGGCAAGGCGCGGAACTGATCCAGCGGTTCTCGCAGCGTTCGCATATCATGTCTGCTGTCGCTTGAGCCTGTCCATCGTTCCACCGCTTGGCCGGCATCTCCAGAAAATCGAGCTTTTCGGTCAGTCACATGGCGTTGTCAGTTGTTCCTGTTTTGTTTTATACGCTGGCCGCCGAGCCGCAAGTCTTTTTGCCACAGCTTTTGCTTAATCGATTGTAGAAAGCCGGCTGGCTTTGCCGAGCCTTGCCTTTCGCACTGCAGCATCATATCGCTCGTGTAGGGACACGGCGGAACTTCGGCTTCGTCAATCTTTTCAATCTCCTGCAACCGGAGAGCAAGCATGACCAAATGGGTCTACACCTTTGGCGACGGCGCTGCGGAAGGCCGTGCCGGCGACAGGAATCTGCTGGGTGGCAAGGGCGCCAATCTGGCCGAAATGTGCAGCCTGGGCCTGCCGGTGCCGCCGGGGTTCACCATCACCACCGAGGTCTGCAACGCCTATTACGCCAACGGCCGCACCTACCCGGCCTCGCTGGAGGCGGATGTCGCGGTCGCGCTGGATCATATCGGCCGGCTGACCGGGCGCCGTTTCGGCGATCCCTCAAAACTGCTTTTGGTGTCGGTTCGTTCCGGTGCCCGCGCTTCGATGCCCGGGATGATGGACACCGTGCTCAATCTCGGCCTGAACGACGAGACGGTCGAGGCGCTGGCCGCCGATTCAGGCGACGCCCGCTTTGCCTATGACAGCTACCGGCGTTTCATCCAGATGTATTCCGATGTCGTCATGGGCCTCGACCATGAGGTGTTCGAGGAAATCCTCGAAGACCAGAAGGGCGGGCTTGGCCATGAGCTCGATACCGAACTGAGCGCAATCGAATGGCAGGGCGTGATCGCGCTCTACAAGGCCAGGGTCGAGGAGGAACTCGGCAAGCCGTTTCCGCAGGATCCGAACGAGCAGCTCTGGGGTGCGATCGGCGCCGTGTTTTCGAGCTGGATGAACAACCGCGCCATCACCTATCGGCGCCTGCACGACATTCCCGAAAGCTGGGGCACCGCGGTCAACGTCCAGGCCATGGTCTTCGGCAATATGGGCGAGACCTCGGCCACCGGCGTCGCCTTCACCCGCAATCCGTCGACCGGCGAAAAGATGCTCTATGGCGAGTTCCTGGTCAATGCGCAGGGCGAGGATGTCGTCGCCGGCATTCGCACGCCGCAAAACATCACCGAGGCGGCGCGCATTGCCGCCGGCTCCGACAAGCCGTCGCTGCAGAAGCTGATGCCGGACGCCTTCCAGTCTTTCGTCACCATCTCCGAGCGTCTGGAAAAGCACTACCGCGACATGCAGGATCTCGAATTCACCATCGAGCGCGGCAAACTTTGGATGCTGCAGACGAGGTCCGGCAAGCGCACCGCCAAGGCGGCGCTCAAAATCGCCGTCGAGATGGCGCGTGACAAGCTCATTTCAAAGGAGGAGGCCGTCGCCCGCATCGATCCGGCCTCACTCGACCAGTTGCTGCATCCGACCATCGATCCGAAGGCGGCACGCGATGTCATCGGCATCGGTCTGCCCGCATCTCCGGGCGCAGCCACCGGAGAGATCGTCTTTTCCTCCAACGATGCCGAGGAGCTCAAGACGCAAGGCCGCAAGGCGATCCTGGTGCGTATCGAGACCAGTCCCGAGGACATCCACGGCATGCATGCGGCGGAAGGCATTCTGACCACGCGTGGCGGCATGACCAGCCATGCTGCGGTGGTGGCGCGCGGCATGGGCAAGCCTTGTGTGTCGGGCGCCGGTTCGCTGCGCGTCGACTACAGGGCCGGCACCCTGATGGCGATGGGATCGACGTTCCGCAAGGGCGACATCATCACCATCGACGGCGGTAACGGACAGGTGCTGAAAGGCGCCGTGCCGATGCTGCAGCCGGAGCTGTCGGGCGATTTCGCCGCCATCATGGAATGGGCCGATGCCGTGCGCCGCATGAAGGTGCGCACCAACGCCGAAACGCCGCTCGACGCGCGCATGGCGCGTTCCTTCGGCGCCGAAGGCATCGGGCTTTGCCGCACCGAGCACATGTTCTTCGAGGGCGACCGCATCGTTGCCATGCGCGAGATGATCCTGGCCGACACGGAAAAGGGCCGGCGAACGGCACTCGAAAAACTCTTGCCCATGCAGCGCTCGGATTTCCTCGAATTGTTCGAGATCATGGCCGGCCTGCCGGTGACGATCCGGTTGCTCGATCCGCCGCTGCACGAATTCCTGCCCAAGACCGAGGAAGAGGTGGCCGAAGTCGCCGCCGCCATGAATTTGTCGCCCGACAAGCTCAGGCAGCGCACCGTGGCCCTGCACGAGTTCAACCCGATGCTTGGCCATCGCGGCTGCCGGCTTGCGGTTTCCTATCCCGAAATCGCCGAGATGCAGGCGCGCGCCATTTTCGAGGCGGCGGTCGAAGCCGGCAGGAAGGCCGGCGCGCTGGTGGTCCCGGAAATCATGGTGCCGCTGGTCGGTCTGGTGAAGGAACTCGACTACGTCAAGGCGCGGATCGATGCCGTCGCCACGAGCGTGATGGAGGAAACCGGCGTCAAGATCACCTATCTTACCGGCACGATGATCGAACTGCCGCGCGCCGCGATCCGCGCCCAAATCATCGCCGAGGCGGCCGAATTCTTCTCGTTCGGCACCAACGATCTGACCCAGACCACCTTCGGCATCTCACGCGACGATGCGGCCTCGTTCCTTGAGACCTATCGCCAGAAGGGCATCATCGAGCAGGATCCGTTCGTGTCGCTCGACATCGAGGGCGTCGGCGAACTGGTGCGGATGGCGGCCGAAAAGGGCAGGGCGACTCGGCCGGAGATCAAGCTCGGCATTTGCGGCGAGCATGGCGGCGATCCGGCGTCGATCCATTTCTGCGAAGAGGTCGGCCTCGACTACGTGTCGTGCTCGCCCTACCGCGTGCCGATCGCCAGGCTGGCTGCCGCGCAGGCGGCGGTGCAGGCTGCTAAGAACGGTCGCGGGTAAGCGGCCGACGTAGGCCATGGCCCTGCCACCGAACGATCGGCAGGACAGGTCACGAGTCGTCCTTGCTCAGGCTGGCCCTGCTCAGGCTGGTTTGGCTTCGATCGTCACCTTGTTGGGATAGAACGCGCCGTGATCGCGGATTTCGATCATCTCGTCGAAAGGCTGCTCATAGGCCCACATCGCATCCTTGCCTGCTTCCGCGGCAGGCAGCACGCTCCAATAGCTCGCATCGCCCTTGTATGGGCAATGAGTCGACGATGCCGTCTTGCGAAGCTGGTCGAAATCGATGTCTTCGAACGGAATGTAGAGGACCGCGGGGTAGGGGGATTCGCTCAACAGCTTGGCCCTCGTGGACGAGGCAATGACCGCGTTGCCGGCGCGTACGGTCACAGTTCCGATATAGGGCTCGATCGTAATCACCTTATCCGGGTTGCGCTGAAAGCCGGGTGACGGATTGGCGATCTGGTCCATGAGGGGTTCTCCTTGCATCGACCTAAGGTGTGTCGGACGCACGCGCTATGCAAGGCCGCCATCGAATGCGGGGCTCAAAAAACCATCGCCTTTGGCGTTGCCGGATCTCTCGTCAAACCGGCCTTGCAAACGACCGATCAGGCGGCAGCCTGAAAGGCGTCCATCAGCCCGGCATAGGCAGCGGCGATGCCGGCGACCGGATTGGTGCTTCGCGACGCGGTTTCGACCTTGAGCGCACCACCGCCGGTCGGCAAGGTAAGAAGCAGGAACTGGCGGTTGCCGCCATCGCCGACGCAAGCCGCGGCGACATGCTGGCTTTCGCCTTCGTTCTGAACGCACATCTTGAACAGCAGCGTGCCGCCGACCGCCTCAAGGGCGCCGCCGACGACTTCGACGAATTCGTCCTCGGAAACGGTTTTGGCGTCCGGCACCAAATCGGCCAGGCTTTCGGCAAGCGAATTTTCGAGAGCTTTGTCGTCGAGCTGCGCGTCCATGCGAACCTCTTTCATTCGCCAATCACACCCCTACCATTAATCAAAGTTAACGTCGACAATGGCCGGATTGTGGCGGCCGGATTGAGGCCGGGTTCCCTGCGTTTTCGAACAATGCGCTGCGTCTGCCCGGTCATGGCTGGACAATCCGCTTGTTCGTCCCACAATGGAACGAAAACCAATGGGAACGAAAACGAATGGGAGGAGAAGAATGCTCGGACTGATGCAGGAATGGCCGCTGCTTTGCCACAAGCTCATCGACCATGCAGCCAGGCAGCACAGCGAACGTGAGATCGTGTCGCGCTCGATCGAGGGCCCGATCGTCCGCACCACTTACGCCGAAATCCAGCGCCGCGCCCTGCGGGTCGCCGAGCGGCTCGAGCGTGACGGATTTGGGTTTGGCGACCGGATCGCCACATTGGCCTGGAATACGGCGCGCCACCTCGAAGCCTGGTACGGCATCATGGGTGTCGGCGCGATCTATCACACGCTCAATCCGCGCCTGTTTCCCGAGCAGATCGCCTGGATCATGAACAATGCCGAGGACAAGGCGATCTTCGTCGATCTGACATTCGTGCCGCTGCTTGAAAAGATCGCCGGCGCGGTCAAATCGCTCAGAAAGGTGATCGTGCTGACCGACAAGGCGCACATGCCGCAGACGACGCTACCGAATGCTGTCGCCTATGAGGAATGGCTTGACGAAGCCGACGGCGCCTTCAGCTGGAAGACGTTCGATGAAAACACCGCCGCCGGCATGTGCTACACCTCGGGCACGACAGGCGATCCGAAAGGCGTCCTCTACAGCCATCGCTCGAACGTGCTGCACGCCATGATTGCAGCGATGCCCGATGCGATGGGCCTCTCCTCGCGCGACACCATACTGCCGGTTGTGCCGATGTTCCACGCCAACGCCTGGGGCCTTGGCCAGAGCGGCCCGATGATCGGCGCCAAGCTGGTGATGCCTGGCTGCAAGATGGACGGCGCCTCGATCTATGAATTGCTCGACACCGAAAAGGTGACGTTCAGCGCCGCCGTGCCGACCGTGTGGCTGATGCTGCTGCAGTACCTGGAGGAGACCGGCAAGAAACTTCCCTATCTGAACAAGGTCGTTATCGGCGGCTCATCCTGCCCGCGTGCGATCACGGCAAAGTTCCAGGGCAATTACGATGTCGAGGTCATCCATGCATGGGGCATGACCGAAATGTCGCCGCTCGGCACGCTGTGCACCATGAAGCCGGATTATGCCGGGCTTGAGGGCGAAGCCCGGCTCGACGTCCAGGGCAAGCAGGGTTTTCCGCCTTTCGGCGTCGAGATGAAGGTCACCGACGACGACGACAAGGAACTGCCTTGGGACGGTAAGACATTCGGGCGCCTGAAGGTCCGCGGGCCGGCCGTCGCGCGCGCCTATTATGGCGGCATCGGCTCCGAACAGTTCGATGAAGAAGGCTGGTTCGATACCGGTGACGTCGCCCATATCGACCCGGGCGGCTACATGCAGATCACCGATCGCGCCAAGGACGTCATCAAGTCGGGCGGCGAATGGATCTCGACCATCGAGCTCGAGAATCTCGCGATCGGTCATCCTGACGTGGCAGAGGCGGCCGCCATCGGCATCCAGCATTCGAAATGGGGCGAACGGCCGTTGCTTGTCGTGGTCCGCAAGCCGGGCCGCGAGCCGACCAAAAACGATATCCTGGCTTTCATGGACGGCAAGGTGGCGAAGTGGTGGATGCCGGATGACGTCGCCTTCGTCGGCGAAATTCCCCACACCGCTACCGGCAAGATCCAGAAGACAACTTTGCGCCAGCAATTCAGCGACTATCGCCTGCCGACGGACTGACTGACATGACGTCTTTCGCCTTCAAGCCGCCCCTAAACGGCCTAAGCGCCGGTTCGGGGTGAAGCAGTGCTGAAAATAATGAAAAATCCCGAGCGACGGACGTCGAGGGCGGCCGGCTGGTCGCGGCGGGCAGGGGCTTTTTCGGCGGTCCTGCTGCTGACCGTCCTCGTCGGCCACCGCTATGGCCTTGTCGAAACGCCGGCTTTCCTTTGGGTGCTCGGCATTGTCGCGCTGCTTGCCGCCTTTGCGCTGTTGTTCGCCGGCCTAGCCTTTTCGAGAATTTGGAATTTCGGCGACCGTGGCGGTCGCGATCTCAGCGTCGGCGCGGTGCTGGCCCTGCTGGTGCTTGTTCCTTTTGGCATTGCCGCTTACTGGGCAGCGACTTCTCCGCCGCTCAGGGACATCTCGACGGATTTCGACGATCCGCCGGTGCTCGACACCGGCACCCGAACCGGGGATATGAACGCGCTTTCGCCGCCGAGCCCGGGTGAGCGGCGCCTGCAGACCGAGACCTATCCGCTTGTCACCGGACGCAGCTACAACCTGCCTTTCGATCGGGTCCTGGAAGCGGTTGCAACCGTGCTCGGTCGTCGCGACTGGCAGCTTGCGGCGCCGTTTCCGCGTGCGATCGGGCAAAGCGAGGTGACGATCAACGCCCTGGCCAGGAGCTTCATCCTCAGCCTTCCCGCCGACGTCGCCATCCGGGTGAGCGACGATGGCGATGCTGTCACCGTCGACATGCGTTCGGCCTCGCGTTACGGCCGCTACGACCTTGGCGACAATGCGGCCCGCATCGTCGATTTCCTGGCCGAGCTGGATCAGGAAGTCGCCGGCCAGGTCGGCACGGCCCCTGCCGAGTGAGGTCCAGGCTAGTCGCCAGGGTCAAATTCACCCTTGAGCAGGATTGTCTCCACCGGCCCAAGCTGATTGATGATCCGGTTCTCCAGGACTTCGACAAGCTTGCGGCCGACAGCCGCCATATCGACGGAATGCACTCCGATCTTCGCCGGCAGGAAGCGTGCCAGCCGCGTGCTGTCACGCGTTACGATGTGGACGTCTCTCCCCGGCACAAGACCTCTTTTGCCAAGAGCGTGCAGCGCCCCTAGAAGGCCCAGTTCGTTGGCGCATGCCAAGCCTGTCGGCGGATCTGAGCAAGCCAGCAAGCGATCGAACCAGGCTGCGCTCGATTCCATGGTGAACATGCCATGACCGATCAGCGATTGGTCGATCGGAATGCCGGCCTCGGCCATTGCCCTTGCATAGCCGGAAAGACGCATGGCACTTGCCTGATCTTGCGCAACCAGAAGTTGCAGTGCAATGCGTCGACAGCCCTTGTCCATGAGCCGTCGGGTCGCCTCGTAGGCGATCTGTTCATTGTCGACATCGACATAAGGATACGCGGTGTCCAGGTCGGTCCGTCCAAACGCGACGAATGGCATGCGCTGATCCAGCAGCAGCTTGACGCGCGGATCGCCAGACACCAGGCGCGTGATGATCAGTCCGTCTGTGCTGCGCGCCTGAAGCTGCCGCTGCACACTCTCGACCGGATCGTCGTCGGGAGTGGTGGAATAGATGGACAGACTATAACCGGCTTTTCGCGCCGCCAGCGTCATGCCTTCGATCAAAGGCAGCTTCAACAGATCGGACAGATGGTCTCGGGTTTCCATCGGGAGGACTGCCGTCAGCGTCAGCGTTCGACCGGTCTTGAGCGCACGACCCTGATGGTTTGGCAGATAGCCGACCCGCTTGGCCGCCTCCTTGACGCGGGCTATGGTCGAGGGCTGCACTTCCGGCCCATCCTTCAGAGCGCGCGACACCGTGGTCACCGAGAGGGAAAGTTCCGCCGCGATCTGCTTTAGATTGGCCATTGTTCGCCCGGCTGACTTGCTGACCGCCATAAGGTTACCGGATTCGACATCCCGGTCAATCCAAACGCTCGTACGAAGCAGCTTGACTCCTGCGCATTCAGATGCAATCGTAACGTTACGATTATACAAAAATGGCCGTTTCAGGCAATATTTGATGAACGTTTGGGAGGAGAACCTATGTCCTGGCTGCGCATTTCCTTAACAGCATTCGCCATCTCGGCTGCCTTGCCCGTCCATGCGCAAACACTCACCATCACGACCGCAGGCGGCGATTATGGCAACGCCATGAAAGAGGCCATGTGGGGTCCTGCTGCAAAAGAGCTTGGCTATGAGGTCCGCGAGGAGACCCTGAGCGACGGCCTGGCCGCCTTGAAGATGCAGGTCACCTCGGGGGCAATTGCGACCGACATTATCCACCTCGGCTCGCCGGAAGGCGCGCAGGCGGCCGCTCAGTCGCTGCTCGAGCCACTCGACTACAAGATCATCGATCCCAAATCCGTGCCGAAGGGCGCAAAATCCGACTACTGCTATCCGTTCGATTCCTACGGCACCGTCATGTCGTGGAACACCAAGACCTATGGCGAGAACCCGCCGAAGACCTGGGCCGAGTTCTGGGACGTTGCCAAATTCCCGGGCCGCCGCGCGTTGCGTGCCAATGCACAGGACTCGATCGAGATCGCGCTTCTCTCCGATGGTGTGGCGCCGGCCGACGTCTATGCCGTGCTCAGCACGCCGGAAGGGCTGGAGCGCGCCATCAAGCGGCTCGAAGCGATCAAACCGGATGTCGCCGTGTGGTGGACCTCGGGAGCCCAGTCGGCGCAGCTGCTGAAAGACGGTGAGGCGGATCTGGTGGTTACCTGGAACGGACGGGCAGAAACCGTGAAGAAAGATGGCGGCGCGGCTGACTACACGTTCAAGGGTTCGGTCATCGGCACGGACTGCCTTGGGGTGCCGAAGGGAGCGCCGAACAAGGAAGCCGCGATGAAGCTCATCGCAGCGATGACGCAGCCCGCGCGTGTTGCCAAGCTGACCGATTTCATCGCCTATGGCCCGGTCAATCCTGCGGCCTATGAGGGTGGCCTGATTCCCGAGGACCGTCTGAAGACGCTTGCGACCGCGCCTGAGAATGCCGGCACCTCGGTGTTTTCGAATTCAGAATGGTGGGTCAAGAACGGCGAGGCTGCCCAACAAGCCTTCGATGAGATGATGGCCCGCTGAGTCTCGGTTGATAAGGCTGGAGCAGATGATGAAGTCGCTCCCGATCACCATCGACAGCGTCAGCAAGGCTTACGGGTCCTACGTCGCGCTGGATGATGTCTCGCTCGACATTCAAGCTGGCGAGTTCCTCACGCTGCTGGGGCCATCGGGATCGGGCAAAACCACGCTGCTCATGGCTCTGGCCGGTTTTGTCCGGACGGATTCCGGAAAACTCTTGTTGGGCGATCGCGACATTACTCGCCTGGCACCCAACAAACGCGACATCGGCATCGTATTCCAGAATTACGCCTTGTTTCCCCATATGAACGTCCTGGCGAATGTCGCGTATCCGCTGGCGCTGCGCAAGACGCCGAGAGCGGAGGCGCGTCAGCGGGCGCTTGCCACCCTGGCCCGCGTCAAGCTGGATGGCCTGGCGGAGCGCAATATCGCCGCACTGTCCGGCGGCCAGCGCCAACGGGTGGCATTGGCGCGGGCGATCGTCTTCGAACCGCGCGTCATGCTGATGGACGAGCCGCTGTCGGCGCTCGACAAGAACCTGCGCGAAACCATGCAGTACGAGATCCGGCGGCTGCACGACGATCTCGGCATCACCACAATCTACGTGACCCACGATCAGCGCGAGGCGCTGATCATGTCTGACCGGATTGCGGTGATGAACTCCGGCCGCATCCAGCAGATCGATACGCCGCAGCGGATCTATGATCGTCCATCGACCCGCTTCGTCGCCGAGTTCATGGGCGAGGCCAACATTGTGGCGCCGGGCTCGGTGCGCAGGATCGACGGCGCCGAAGCGTCAGGCGAAACTCTGATGATCCGCGCCGAAAGCTTCCATCTTGATGCGAAGCTCGTCGGGGCAGACTCAGTGGCTCTCGAAGGCATACTGCGCGCCAAGGCGTTCCGCGGCGAGAACTGGCTTTTGACACTGGCGCTCGACGGTGGCCAGGAGGTCCTTGTCTGCATTCCGGCAGCGCTGGCCGGCGGCTGCGCCGAGCTTGCCGCCGGTCAGCGGATGACCGCATATGCACCGGCAGCGAAGGTTCACGCGATACCGGGAGCGCTGGCGTGACCGTCACTGTGGATCCAGCGCTCCTGGCGGATGCGCGACGCGAGCGGCGTTTCTTCCTTTCGCTTTCGCTGCCGGCGCTGTTCATCGTCGGACTAGCGGCGATTTTGCCCATCCTTTGGATCATCCGGCAATCTTTCCTGACCACAGGCGGTGAGTACACTTTTGGCAATTACGCGAAAGTGCTTTCGAGCGGACTGACATGGTCGGCGCTCGTCACCACCCTTGAACTGTCCCTCGGCACGCTGGCGATCTGCATTCTTCTGGGCACCCCGCTGGCACTCGCTTTGGCCAGCGCCAGGCCAAGGGTGGCCAACGTGCTGATGGCCTTCGTCATGCTGCCATTGTGGACCGCCATCCTGGTGCGCACCTATGGCTGGCTCGTGCTCTTGCGGCGCGATGGCCTGATCAACGCGGCGTTGACTGGTTCGGGCCTGACGGCGGAGCCTTTGCCGCTGGTCTATAATTTTACCGGAACGCTGATCGGCATGGTTCACTACATGCTGCCGCTGTTTCTGCTGCCGGTTTATGCCGCGATGCGCGATATCGACCCAAACCTCGTTCGCGCTTCAGCGAGCATGGGAGCCACACTCGGGCAGGTCATCCGCACCGTCATCATGCCGCTGTCGGCCGGCGGCATTTTTTCGGGTTCGGTCATCGTGCTCATCTATTCCATCGGTTTTTTCATCACGCCGGCGGTGCTGGGCGGCGGCAAGGTAAATCCTCTCTCGACCCGGATCGAGCGTGCGCTATCGACCTTTCAGGATTGGGGGTCGGCGAGCGTCCTGGGCATTCTGCTCCTCGTTCTCATGGCGCTGATCGGTGTGATGCTGCTGGCGGCACGCCGCCTGCTGGCCCAGAACGCAGTGGCAGCCTCCCATGCTTGAAGCCTATCCGCAAAACCGGCTCGCCCGCATTGTCCTCTGGAGCTTTGCTGCCCTTGTCATGGCATTTCTGATGTTGCCGACGCTCGTGGTGGTGCCGCTTTCGTTTTCGGCGTCTAGCCTCCTCGAGTTTCCGCCGCACGCCTACTCATTGCGCTGGTACGAGAACTTCTTCGGCTCGGCGACGTGGATGGCAGCACTCAGGACGAGCCTGATCCTTGGGACATTGACGGCGCTGATCGCGGTGCCTTTGGCGCTGCTCGCCTGCATCTCGATGAATCGGCTGGGCGGGAAGACCGCTGCGACCATCCAGAGCGTCCTGCTCACCCCCTCGGTCACCCCGGGGATCCTGCTGGCGATCGGCCTGTTTTTTGTGCTGGCGGCACAACGTCTGGTCGGAACGCTTTTCGGTGTGCTGGTCGGACATGTGGTGCTGGCCGTTCCGGTGGCGTGCATCGTGTTGTTGCCTGCCCTGGCTCGCTTCGACTGGAACCAGGTTCAGGCGGCGCGCAGCCTCGGCGCGGACTGGGCCAGGGCTATTGGCGGCATAATCGTTCCGCAACTTCGGATCAGTCTGTTGTCGGCGACATTGATGGCCTTCCTGACGTCGCTCGACGAGTCTGTGATTTCGATCTTCGTCGCAAGTGGTCGCAACAGCACGATGCCGAAGCTCATGTTCCTGTCGCTGCGCGATCAGATCGATCCGACCATTGCGGCGATCTCGACATTGTGGACCGCTATTGTTGTGGTCGTCGTCGTGATCGTGGCCCTGCGCCAAAAATCCTGACCGAGCCAAAATCCTGACCGAGACGGGAAGCATGCCCAAAAATCATCACGCAGCCGGTGCTCCGGCGGATCAATCGACTGACATACCTCAGGTTGGCTTGGCCATCATCACCGGGTCGGCAAACTGGGGGCTTGCCTTCCCGGAAGATGTCGGATTCGACGGCGTGCGCACGCTGCGGCGCGACATGAGTTTTGAAACGCCTTTCGGTCGTAGCGACAACTGGAAGTTGCTCGAGTTCGATGCCTCGATTTCAGCCGAAGGCAGAGCAAAGCGGGCGTTGTGCATGTATTCGCACGGCAATCCCCGCGACCATATCGACCATTCCTGCCATCGCCGCGCGTTCTGGGTGTTGATGCAAGCGGGCGTGCGGCAGGTCCTCGCCTGCTCGACCGTTGGCGCCGTCAACAAGGCGATCCAGCCCGGCGACTTGGTGGTGAACGCCGATATCATCGAACTGACGCAGACCCCGTTTTCACTGCTTCCGGATCGCCAGAGTTTTGACTGTTCGGGCAAGCAGATCGTATGTCCAAGATGTGCGGCGGTTCTGGTCGAGACGGCCCGCCGCCATTGGCCAGCCGAATGCCGCGTTCATGGCATCGAACAGCAGCTGGTGGCTGCCCATTGTTATGGGCCGCGGCTGACAACCCCAGCCGAAGCCTTGGCGTATCGCGGCATGGGGGCGGATGTGCTCAACCATTCCATCGCCCCTGAGGCGACCCTGGCGCGCGAGATCGGCGCCTGCTTCGTGCCCTGTGCGTTCGTCACGGCGGGTTTTAACGACTATATGGACCGCAACCGCCAGAAATTGCTGCAGGAGGACGTGCTGCCCAATCTCTCCATGACAGCCTCGCGGGTCGCGCTGGAGACCGCCGCGCGACTGCCGGCCAATCCGCAATGCTCTTGCCAGGGTCTGAAGTCGCCTCAACCGGAAGAGCGTTCCCGCCGGTTCTGAGCTTTCAGGAGCCTAGCGCGCGTTCTGGCGGGAGCTTAGCCAGGCAGGCTGAAAATCCCGTCGATCGCCGGGTCGCCGTCGGTGCTCACCAGGCCGCGCGCCACCAGGTCCTCGAGATGGGCAAGCACCGACAGCCCGGCCGCGCCGTGCAGGCGAGGTTCGGTATCCCGGTAGATCGCCGCGACCACCTCCTTGATCGTCCGGTCGCCGCTTGTGACCCGCTCCAGGATCGCTTGCTCGCGCATCCTGCGATGCGTCTTCAACTCGCGCATGAAGCTGCGCGGCGCTGTCACCGGCCCGCCATGGCCGGGCAGCAGCAGGCGGTCGTCGCGCTCGATCAGCCGATCCAGCGAGGCCATATAGTCGGCCATGGCGCCGTCCGGCGGCGCAACGATGGAGGTCGCCCAGGCCATGACATGGTCGGCCGAGAACAGGATACCGGTTCCTTCCAGCGCAAAGGCTGCATGATTGGCGGTATGGCCCGGCGTCAGCACTGTTCTGATCGCCCAGCCGTCGCCGTCGACCATCATATCGTCGGGAAGCGCGATATCCGGATTGAAGGCGGTGTCGGCGCTGGCGTCGAGCGGATTGATTTCGCCCGTGCGTAGCGGCCTCGCCGGCCGATGCCGACCCTCGGCCAGGACAATTGCACCGGTGTGCTGCTTCAGCCGCGCTGCCAGCGGAGAATGGTCGCGATGCGTGTGGCTGACGAAAATGTGGCTGACCGGCCTGTCTGCGATCACCCCGAGCAGTGTCTTGAGATGCGCGTCGTCATCCGGCCCCGGATCGATCACCGCCAGCGTCTCGCGCCCGACGATGTAGCTGTTGGTGCCGTAGAATGTGAACGGGCTGGGATTTTTCGCGGTGATCCGAACCACGTCGGGCGCAACGGTCACGCCCTGGCCGTAGGCCGGGTCGAAGTCTGTGTCGAATTTCAGCGCCATGGCAGTTCAGCCCTGTTCCAGAGGCGGCAAAACCGATGTCGGCAAAACCGATTGCCGCATAGCACGGAAGCCAATATAGGAAAACGCAAGGCCGCGATCTGCGGCAGTCGCAATGAGGAAGACCATGGCAATTGCAACGATGCCGCTTGTTTCTCTCGCTCTGCCTGAAAAGGGCGCAGCCCGCCTGGCGACGCAGCTTTTGCTGGCGATCGTTGGTACGCTGCTGCTGACCTTGTCGGCCAAGACCAGGGTTTTGCTCGGACCGGTCGACATCTCGATGCAGACCTTGGCCGTGTTCCTGATATCAGCTGCATTCGGCATGCGCCTCGGCGTCGCCACGCTGCTTCTCTACATGGCGGAGGGCGCCATCGGCTTGCCGGTCTTCCAGGGCACGCCGGAAAAGGGTATCGGCATCGCTTACATGCTCGGCTCGACCGGCGGCTATCTTGCCGGCTTCGTCGTCATGGCGGCGATTGTCGGCTGGGCCGCCGATCGCGGCTGGGATCGCCATCCGGTCAAACTCTTCAATGCGATGCTGGTTGCCGAAATCGTTATGATGTCGATGGGCTTTGCCTGGCTGGCGCTGCTTATCGGCCCGGAAAAGTCATGGCAGTTCGGCGTCGTGCCGTTCATCGTCGGCGATCTGATCAAGGTCGCCCTGGCGGCGAGCCTTGTGCCAGCCGTCTGGTCGCTGCTCAAACGCCCCTGAACTGCGGTCGGTAGATCGGGCGCGGCACCGATCGAGTCCACGCAACCACAGATCGTGGAATGGTCCCGTTTCCGCGACGGCCTGCCGCGAGTTCTCGTCGAAGCAGGCCACCGCGCCAAGCGGTCGGTTAACACTTTGCTAACGATAACCGTCACACAATGTTCAAATCGACCGATTAAGGACCAGAAGAGCCAGCGGTCGTCGCGAGTCAGCGTTACCAAGCAGCTACATATCGACACAATTGCTCGATACCGCTGCTGGATAGCTGAAAAAGAAAGCGGCGCGATGCCTTTTAGGCGCAGCTAAAGTAGTGGACAATTAACAGGATTCGACCAACCGCATCGATTCTCGCGACATGGTTGCTTGCTGGTGTCTTCACGCTGTCGTAACCCATGCCATCAACCATGCCGAGAACCGCCCAGAGGGGGACGCGTGAGTAGTCCGGAAAAAACAACTGTTAAGGCGACTATATCGTTGCAGCGGCCCGCGGTCGGCGCCGCAGCACGCTGGTATGCCGCCAGCGTTTTTCCGGGAAAAGAAGACGTCGCCGAACGGCATCTCCGGTTACAGGGGTTTCACCCGTTTACGCCTCGCTGCGAGAAGACCATTCGTCATGCCCGCCGCATCGAGACGCGACCGGCAGCCTATTTTCCAGGTTACATGTTCATCGCCCTCGATGTCGCGCTGCAGCGGTGGCGCTCGGTCAATGGAACGTTCGGTGTGCGCTCCCTCGTCATGCAGGGCGAGCGGCCATTGCCGGTCCCCTCGGGGCTGGTGGAGCGGTTCATAGCCCTGACCGGCAGGGACGGCCTGCTTGATTTCCGCGGAGGCCTCGCTGCGGGCGCATCGGTTCGGATTCTTTCAGGTCCTTTCGCGGAGATGATCGGTCGCCTTGACCGGCTCGATCCAGCCGGAAGGGCCCGGGTTTTGGTTGCCATCATGAATGGCGAGATCCCTGTTGACATGGATTCAAGGGAACTCGTCGCAATCGCATAGCGCCACCATCAAGGCGGCGCCGTGATGTAAGTTGTTGTGGTATCCGCTCTCGGGATTTCACCCTGGAGTGCGGTAGCCGTCGGTTGGTAAGACTTGCGTCTCTGCGAGATCGCCTCATCCGCGCCGATTGGGAGTACGTGGCATGCGAATAACAATGATTGGTGCCGGCTATGTTGGGCTTGTCTCGGGCGCCTGTTTCGCCGACTTTGGCCATCAGGTCTGCTGCATCGATCGCGATCCAGAAAAGCTTGCCATGCTCAAAGGCGGCAAGATACCAATCTATGAGCCAGGGCTCGAAGAGCTCGTCACGACCAACACTTTGCAAGGTCGCTTGCGTTTCGACGACAATCTGGCGGACGCGGTTTCTCAATCGGATGTCGTCTTCATCGCCGTGGGCACGCCGTCGCGACGTGGCGACGGTTTTGCCGATCTATCCTTTGTTTATGACGCGGCGGCCGAAGTAGGCCGGGCGTTGACGGGATTTACGGTCGTTGTGACGAAATCGACGGTGCCTGTTGGTACTGGTGACGAGGTCGAGCGAATTATCCGCGAGCAGAATCCAACGGCCGATTTTGCGGTGGTCTCCAATCCGGAATTTCTTCGCGAGGGATCGGCGATCGACGATTTCAAGCGACCTGATCGCATCATTGTCGGGACCGACGCCACAGGGGCCAAGGCAGTGATGGGCGAGGTCTACCGTCCGCTCTCGCTGAATGCCGCGCCGATTTTCTATACGAGCCGACGTACGGCGGAGCTTACCAAATATGCAGGGAATGCATTTCTGGCGATGAAGATCACCTTCATCAACGAAATTGCCGATCTCTGCGAGCGGTTGGGAGCCGATGTGCAGGACGTCGCGCGGGGCATCGGCATGGACAATCGCATCGGCGCAAAGTTTCTTCACGCCGGGCCGGGCTACGGCGGCTCCTGTTTCCCGAAAGATACGCTGGCGCTGGTCAAGACAGCGCAGGACGCGGCAAGTCCCATCCGGCTTATTGAAACGACGGTCTCGATAAACGACCAGCGTAAACGGGCGATGGCGCGCAAAGTGGTCGATGCCTGCGGCGGCTCGGTTCGCGGCAAGACCATTGGTGTCCTCGGCCTTACGTTCAAGCCAAACACCGACGATATGCGCGACGCCCCCTCATTGGCCATCATTCAGGCGCTGAAGGATGCGGGCGCTTCGATCAAGGCGTATGATCCGGTCGGCATGGAGCAGGCGCGCAAGTTGATCGAGGGCATTGAATTCGGGGACAGCGCCTACGCGGTAGCCGACGGCTCCCATGCGATAGTGATCGTCACCGAGTGGAATGCCTTTCGGTCATTGGATCTCAAGCGGCTCCGTGCACTGATGGCGATGCCAGTGATGGTTGACCTTCGAAACGTTTACCGAGGTGAGGATGTCGTGAAGGAAGGCATAGCCTATTCGAGCGTTGGCCGAGAGCGGCATCTTGTTAAGTGAACGTCAGGTTTTCGCGGGACCCGGCTTGCGAGTGGCAATTTGAACACCACCACTATCAACCTGGCCAGGCAGAGGCATCTTCTGCTTCGGATGCGCTTTCAGCTGCTTGGCGGATTGACATTCGCCATTCTACTGCCGGCTCTCATCAGGATGTCGGTCGATCCCCGCGTAATCTGGTCATCGAACATGCAGGCAACCATTTTTGCGCCATTGGTCGCTCATACATCGGGTTACATGCTTTACAAGCGGATCGGCAACTTCCCCGGCGCGAAAACAGGATGGGCAGCCGAGGGCTGCTGCACCGGCTCCATCGGTATATCAGTTGACCGGTCGATGAATTTTGATTTGAAATCCTTATTGTCGGATCGAAGAGTTATCGAGCCCCGAACATTGAGAATGGTCGACTTCTTTACCGATCTGCCGGTGAGTGCTCGGAATTGAATGCTCCCATTATAAAGCCGCAAAGCCAGCGGCACCTGCTGCATCGGATCAGGTTTCAGCTTCTTGGTGGATTGGCTTTTGCAATTCTAACTCCTGCGCTAGTTAGAATGCTGTTAAATGCCGATATATTGTACTATTCAAACATTCAGATTACGATTTTCGCAGGCATCGTCGCGCATACCGTAGGTTTCTTTTTCTTTCGTCGAATAATCAATCTGCCTGGCGTCGCGGCTGCCGGCTATATCATGCCAACCTTTGCCATGTCCTACGGACTTGTGTATCTGGTAATTTTCCTGTTCCGTATTGACTATAGCGCTTTCCAGGCAGCCGGCAGTTTGACGCTGTCGATCTTCTGGTATTTCAGTTTGAGCATCCTGAGCCGGCGCCTGGACCCGTACAGTCTCGCCGTGATTCCAGGCGGGGCCGTCAGTCGTCTTGAAGAGATTGGTGGCGTGAACTGGCATTGGCTCCGCTCACCCGAGACGGTCATTGACCGCGTGAGTGGCGTCGTGGCCGACCTTCGTGCCGAGCTATCCGATGATTGGGAGCGCTACATAGCTGACCAGGCTCTCGCAGGCGTTCCAGTCTATCACGTCAAGCAGATCAGTGAATCTCTGACTGGTCGCGTTGAAATTGAGCATTTGTCCGAAAACACGCTGGGTTCGCTTAATCCCAATCAGGCCTATATCAAGATCAAGCAGGTGATCGACTGGGTTTGCGCCCTGTTGGCCCTGATTGTGCTGGCGCCGTTCTTGTTATTGGTTGCGCTGATGATCAGGCTGGAATCTCCTGGGCCCGCCATATTTCGCCAGGAACGCCTAGGCTACGGCGGGAAATCATTTACAGTTTATAAGTTCCGAACGATGACCGTCAGCGCGCCTGAGGCGGAGAACGTTCGCAGTCTTGCAGTGACGAAGCCGGGCGATAGCAGGATTACCCGCCTCGGCCGCTTCCTTCGCAGGAGCCGAATTGACGAACTGCCGCAGTTGATAAATATCGTTCGCTCGGAAATGAGCTGGATTGGGCCCCGCCCCGAAGCGACAGTGTTGTCTTCTCATTATTCGATGGCGCTGCCGTTCTATCGCTACCGAAATATCGTTCGTCCAGGAATTTCCGGGTGGGCTCAGGTGAATCAGGGATATGTGTCGGACGACGACGACGAGATCGAGAAGCTGCATTATGATTTCTACTACATCAAGAACTTCTCGCCATGGCTTGACATCGTTATTGTGCTAAGGACCCTAAAAACGATGCTAAGCGGGTTTGGGTCCCGATAATAGCCGATTTGAATTCAGCCTGGTTCCATTTGGACTGGAGAATGCTAATCGTTGTGTTTCTAAAGCCGCCGAAGGGAACGAAATGAGCCGAAAAACCGCACTCATTACCGGCATCACCGGCCAGGATGGTGCCCATCTGGCCGAACTCCTTCTGGCGAAGGGCTATGACGTCCACGGCATTAAGCGGCGTTCCTCGTCGTTCAACACCGGTCGCATCGACAATCTCTACCAGGATCCGCATGAGAAGGACGTAAGGCTGTCGCTGCATTATGGCGACATGACCGACGCCACCAACCTCATCCGCATCGTCCAGGAAGTGCAGCCGGACGAGATCTACAATCTCGCCGCACAATCGCATGTCCAGGTGAGCTTCGAGACCGCGGAATATACCGCGAATGCCGACGCGATCGGCACATTGCGTCTCCTCGAAGCCATCCGGCTGCTTGGCCTGACGAAAAAGACGCGTTTTTATCAGGCCTCGACTTCTGAGCTCTACGGCAAGGTGCAGGAGATCCCGCAGCGGGAGACGACGCCTTTCTATCCTCGGTCGCCATATGCGGCGGCAAAGATCTATGCCTACTGGATCACCGTGAATTACCGCGAAGCTTACGATATCCATGCCTCCAACGGCATCCTGTTCAATCACGAAAGCCCGATGCGCGGCGAAACGTTCGTCACCCGCAAGATCACGCGCGCTGCTGCTGCAATCAGGCTCGGCCTTCAGGACAAGCTCTACCTCGGCAATCTGTCGGCTGAACGGGATTGGGGCCATGCCCGCGATTACGTCGAAGGCATGTGGAGAATCCTTCAGCATGAAGTGCCGGACGACTACGTCCTTGCAACCGGGGTGAAGAACTCAGTCCGCCGTTTTGTCGAGCTTGCATTCAGCGAGGTCGGGACCGAGATCCAATGGGTTGGTTCCGGCGTTGACGAAAAAGGCATCGATGCAAAATCAGGCGCTGTCCTGATTGAGGTCGATCCGCGCTATTTCAGGCCGACCGAAGTTGAGCTGCTGATCGGCGATCCTTCGAAAGCGGAGCGCGTTCTCGGGTGGAAGGCAACAACTTCGCTCGATGCGATGGTCCAGGAAATGGTTCAGTCCGACCTCGAAACGGTAAGACGGGAATTCGAGCACCGGCGCCTGGACGAGGATCGCATTCGCGCTGCGGCACAGTAAGCGACGCTGGGCCGCTTCAAATGAAAATCTCGGTATTGACGGTCTGCTGGAATTCAGCGGCAACGATCAGGCACACGCTAGACAGTTTTTTTGCCCAAGATCATCAGGACAAGGAACTGGTCGTTGTCGACGGAGCCTCGACCGACGAAACGCTCGCGATCGTTCGTTCCTATGCCGGGCAAGGCCTACAGATCATCAGCGAGCCCGACCGCGGCATGTATGACGCGCTGAACAAGGGGCTTGCGCTTTGCACGGGCGAAGCAATAGGGGCTCTTAACGCAGACGACGCGTTCCATGACGCTTCCGCGCTTGGTAAGATCAGCGAGGCGCTCGCTGACGCCGATATCGTCCATGGCCATCTCGATTTTGTCGACAACCACGATAGCAAGCGGGTGGTTCGTCGCTGGCGGGCAGAACCAAGACCTCGCAATGGCTTCCGTTCGGGTTGGATGCCTGCTCACCCGACCTTTTATGTTCGGCGTGCCGTTGCCGAAAAGGTCGGATCATTCGATCTGGCCCTTAAAGTTTCCTCCGACTACGACTGGATGCTGAGGGCCGTCGATCTCCATGGATTCAGGGTCGCGACGATGGATCAGGTCCTTGTCGACATGATGATAGGAGGCGCAAGCACAAGAAGCTTGCGTTCCCACATCGGGCACAATCTGGAAGCGTTGCGTGCCAGGCGCCGTTGGCTCGGATCCGGCCCCGTCGACTATGCGCTTGTTGCCAAGCCGGCGCGGAAAATCAGGCAGTTCGTTTTGGCGCGGCGAGATTAGACGAGGATGATTGCTATTTGCCTGAGCGAGACGTGAGAACGTGAGCGCACGCCGCAATGCGCCGACTAGGAGCATAAGATTTGGGGGTGGCCTTTCGCGCCCCGGCATGTGGAGAAACAATGACGTTTCAGTGCGTCTTAAGTGCGAGACGTCACGGCTGGTAGGGTTCAGTTGCTCGGACACGCGACACGGCTTTGTTCCCGCCGGCGCGCAGCCGAGCGACACATCCGGTAGTCGTATGGTTTCAGCATGAACTCGAATCTGAAGCTGCTTACCAACACGCTGACACTTGGTTCGGGTGCTGCTTCGGCACAGTTCCTCGGCGTTCTCGCAGTCCCCGTCCTGGCCCGCGTCTTCAATGCTAATGACTTTGGCGTGTTTGCCATGTTCTTTCTCGGCAGCCAATTGCTCGGCACATGCTTTGCGGCTCGCTACGAGCAGGCGATAATGGTCGCCGAGGAGAGACATGTTAGCGCGCTTACGGCACTGTGCGTCAGCTTGGCTATTGTTTCGGCCCTGGCGAGCGCACTCGTGCTGACGCTGTTCGCGCGCGAACTGGACCTCATCTTCAATACTTCGCTCGGCTTGGCATGGCCACTGACGTCCATTGCGGCCTTCTTCGTCTCTATCACCACCACCTTCACCATGGTTGCCTCACGGAGGCAGAGCTACGGGGGAATCTCCGTCAGCCGCTTTTGCAAGGCGATGGTCGCAATTCTGATACAAGCTGCCTTGGGCCTGACTATTTTGCCAAACGCATGGGGCTTGATAATTGGCGAGACCTTTGCGTCAAGCGTCGGCGCCGCCTTGCTCCTGTCCGCGCGTAGATGGTCTTGTCTGTCCGATCTTCGGCTCAATGTCTTCGAGCCCAGGCAGCGAAGGCCTCTTTTGTTGGTTGCTCTACGACATCAGTCCTTTCCAAAGTTTAGCCTGCCGCAATTTTTAATTAATAGCCTAAGCGGCTTTGTCTTGATCGTAATTATTGTTGGTTTCTTTTCGTCTACGGAAGCAGGACAATATTTCATGATGCAGCGCATCGTAACGATTCCTGCCGGGATTATCAGCATAGCGGTCGCCCAGATTCTTTATGTCGAGGCACACCAGCTGGTGCAAAAGACCGGCAGGTTCGATGGCGCTGTCATGAGGGTTTTAATACTTCAGATGTTGCTCGGAGCGATATTGTTTTTTGTATTACTATTGTTCGGCGTGCAAATGTTTTCATTTGTGCTTGGATCACAATGGGCGCCGTCGGGTCATTTGGCCGAGCTATTTGCGCCGTACGTTGCTGTACACCTCGTTCTATCCGCTCTTGCCCCGGTTCCAGTTATCGCCCGCCAGCAGAGAATGGCCTTGATACTTTCTATTGTCCAAAATGCTATTTTCGTGGGCGGTTTTTTCATACCGACTTGGTTCGGTATGTCGCTGGAGAGATCCGTTTCAGTATCCGTATACGTTTCTATGCCCTACATGATTTCGCTTATAGTTTTGTTCTTTGTTGTCTCGCGAACCCCTCGACCATTTTCTGTGGCCAGGGATCACTTTTCTGGTGCCGAAGGGTCGGGGCGTTGAGAAAGCATCTCCTTCTTTTCACGATCAACTATCCGTATGGCCACTACGAACCTTTTATCGGCTTGGAGATGCCCTTTCTCAGCCAAGGTTTTGAACGCATTTCAATCTTCCCAATGAGCGGCTCCGGGCCAATGCGGAAAGTTCCGGCGAACGTCACCGTGGAACCACCCATTTGGGATTCCCAGCGGTCGCGTTACAAATTCTACCTTTTGCAACTCGCAAAATTTCGTACCTGGTCACTCTTCTGGCCGGAGGCGGTGTCCCTGAGCTGGCGCCAAAAGCGAGTTCATATCGGTCTAATCTACCGTGTGCTTTTATGGTCCATGTATCGCACGGCGCTCGAGCGATCTCCTGCAGTTAGAAAAGTTCTTGGCGCGCCGTCCGAGGTGGTGGCCTATAGCTATTGGGGGCACGTGCCCGATCTGGCAATCCCCTTGCTGGCGAAGGCCGATGTGCCTTGCGCGGTGCGCTATCACCGAGTGGATCTCTACGAACATGCCATGGAAACCGGATCCTATCTATCGCGAAACTCCCAATATTTTCCTTGGCGTGAGGAAATCGCATCAGCCGCTGCCATGAATCTTTTCATTTCAGAGCATGGCCTTGCGTACTTCCAGGAGAAATGGCCTGGGGGGCTGACCTCCAATTTCGCTGTCAACCGTCTGGGCGTGCCGGATAGGGGCCAAACCCCTCCGCGGATGGCTGGAGACACTTCGCTAACGATAGTCAGTTGCTCGAATGTTTTTCCGGTGAAAAGGGTTCATCTGATCGCCGCGCTGGTCCGCGCCCTGGCAAAGCACACGAGAGTTTCGTGGCATCACTTTGGTGGCGGAGATTTTACCGAGGTCAATTCCGTCCTGGAAAAGGAGGTTCCCAACCTGGAGGTCAAGCTTTGGGGGCAGACTGACAACCTTGAAGTGATGGAGTTCTACCGACAGAACCACGTCGATATCTTCGTCAATCTAAGTTTGTCCGAAGGAGTCCCGGTGTCGATCATGGAGGCAATGTCGTTCGGGATACCAGTGATCGCGACGGCCGTCGATGGTACCCCGGAAGCGGTGATCGATGGCGAGACCGGGTTGCTTGTCTCGCTTGACGAGGCGCAGGATTCGGAACGTTTGGCGGAGCGCGTTCTGCAGGCGCTTTCACCTGGAGGTGAGCTGGCGCGGGCCGCGCCCCGCAAGATATGGCAGGCTCGCTATCATTCAGCATCGAATTCTGGCGAGCTGATCGACATTCTCCAATCGATGCAGGCGCGCTCTTGCTAGGCCTGCCGAAATCTTATCCGGCGCTGAGCGGCTACCGTAGGGTCGCCAGTTTTCAGGCGATTGGGCTATCCGACTGGCTGATCCTTTTTCCGCTCTTCATAGTGATCGCCACTCAGCTCGAGATCAGCGACGATCCGCGTTCGGGTGGCGTTGCATTCTTCATCCGCTCGTTGGCGGCGCTGGCCTTCCTTGGTGGAATGGTGTTTCGGTTCGGAATTTCTGCGTTTCACGCCAATGTCGCGATAATTTCTGCGTTTTTGCTCTATTTTTTCATCATCAATATCAGTGACTTTTCGCGGTTTTCACTCATGGCGATCGCTTTCATGAGTTGGGGCTTGGCGTTCGGCGTGGTTACTCGAGCTGCCTGGCGTGAGCGGCTGGAATTCCTGCTTCGAGCCTATCTCATTTTCAATGTTGTCGGCCTGGTCCTGGGTCTCGCCATTTATCTTTTGTCCGGAAACATCGTCGACTTACATGGAATTATATTTCCATTCAGCGCTTCGCGCGCCGGCATAATGATGAATCAGGTTCGTCTTTCTGGCTTTCAGCTAGAGCCCGGAAACTACTCGAATATCGTCTATTTACTCGTTTTCCTGAGATGCCTCTTCCGGCGACGGATCGTTAATTTCTTAGACCTCTTTGCAATGCTCAGCACGGTAGCGACCTTGGCTGCGTGGGCAGTGGTTGGTGCAGCAGTCTATATCGTCTGTTTTGCGATCGAGTTCATGATCTTGAATCCTAAGGTTCCAAAAATTCTGCGCTTTGCCACAGTTCTGTTTTCGGTATCGCTGCTTTCCATTTCGGCGCCCTTGATTGCACCGCAGATTTTCGGCTCTCAGTACGTCGAATACTTCAATGATCGCTTCAGCGCCGAACGGGAGAAGGGATCTGGATATTATAAAGACCAGGCGTTTCGTGCATGGCAAGATTCTGCGGGCGAGGAGATGCTCCTCGGCTCTCCCTTGCCGAGAACATATTGTGATTACTGCTTATCACCGCAAGATCTTGGTCTCGTGTTTAATATGTTCTTTTATCTAGGAATAATACCTTCCTTGTTAATATTCTCTGTATCTTTTATTAAATTGTTTCGACTTTGGGGTCCAAGCTTCGCTCTGTTGTTTTGCCCATTTCTTGTAACAAAATTCTTCTTTTATGATCCAATGGTGTGGCTTACTTTCGGAATTATAGTATTTGAAAATCGCCGGCATCAATATGTTGGAAGGATCCAGTATGGATAGATTAGCGTCGCGGCCGAAGAGCGCGTGGGTGCCTACCAAATTTGAATTTCATCACGGACGGTGGCGGAGCGCCAGGACAGGCGGGGTAATTTCTCGGCTTGTGGGCGACCTCCAGGTCGCTGTCTACGAGCACGCAATCCAGAAATACGCGCGCGGACGACTTATCGATTTGGGCTGCGGCAACGCCCCATTGGCTGGAATATATCGCGGCGTCGTCGATGAATATCTGTGGGCTGATTGGGAGAATTCGGCACATCAAAGATTTGACCTTGATTTTGAAGTGAACCTTAATAGTCCACTCCCTTTTAAGGATCGTTCATTTGACACTATCTTACTTACTGATGTACTCGAGCATCTCGCCGAACCTGATCTGTTGTTTTCGGAGTTGGCCAGAATGCTTAAGCCTGGCGGACACATAATAGTAGGTGTTCCATTTTTGTATTATCTTCACGAGGAGCCGCACGATCATTTTCGCTACACAAAGTTCGCATTGGCGCATTTCGGTCTCAAACACCACGTTCCGCCGGTGGAGATTATCGAGGCTGGTGGTGCTTTTGATGTCTGGAGCGACCTTACAGGCAAGCTTTTGGGTGGCTTTTGGAGACCGCTGGCGCGGATCCCCTACCACGGTTGGATGATCGCAAAATTGCTCCCGACAATAAGGCGCCTTAACGAAAGGGCGGCGTGGCGTTTTCCGCTGGCCTACGTTGCGGTGTACGCGCGCCCTGCCTCGGCGGGCCGATGAACAGAGTTCGCAACCTTGGCCTGGCCGTCGCTGTGCTTTCGCTATGGCTGACCGCGACATACGTGCCGCAGGCTCGATCGGCGCCACAGTGTCCGGCCGCGCCCAGATGGGACGAGGTTCAGGCATTTAGGCTGGAAGGTGGGCTGAAGGCATACTGGAACGTTTACGACGGCAGTGGCGGTAGCCATGTGGCGGCGGCGCTATGCCACGGTTTCCTGCCGGTGACGATCCAGAACACGTTTGCAGATTATCCCGGGGCGCAGCGGGAAAATATCAACACATTTCTGGGAAAACTGAATACGAACCCTTGGCGAAAGCCTGACTTCTTCGAGCGTATCGTCAGGCGGAATATCGATCTTGCCCTTCCTGTTGCCGGAGGCATTTACGTCCACGACATAGAATTCGTATTTCAGCGGTCAGCCCTGAAGGCGTGGGTACTCAACGCTATCGGCAGACGATTTTTTTCATCATTTACCGAGTTTGAGGACTCGTATTGGAAGGAATGGGCGACGTGGTTCGTGCTGCCGGTCAAGTGGACCCGCGAACGCTACACTGACGCGGTCGTTGGCATCTTCGGGCCACAGCCATTTTTCAAAGAGACCGGCAAGATTAGAGATTACAGCGCCCAGGACTTCGCGGAGAAGCATAGTTTCGACCTGAAATTGTGGAAGAGCATAGACCCCTATGTAGATTTTATTATTACGGAAGCATATCTCCCGGATTCGAAACCGGATTCAGTATTTTACATCGCGACACAGATTGAACAAAACTATTATCGATCAGAGAAAATAAGCGGCAAGCCGATTTTTGCCTATCTATGGCTGCGTTACTACGGCCCAGACTGGCGGCAAGCCACGCCCTTGGTGGATACGTTCCTGGTCGAGGCAATGACACTGGTACCCTATTTCAGCGGGGCTCGCGCCGTTGTGTTGTGGGGCCACGAGCCGAGCGTCAAATCGGGCGACCCGCTGCCATATTCGCAGCTGCCCTTGTTCACCCATACTCTGGCGCGGCTGTCGACGGTGTCCGACCTCATCGGCAGGGGGCGCCTCGTTCCCGGGGAGCCTGCCAACGTGCTTTGGCGGGAGAGACGTCCCTTGGTTCGTATGTTCGATGTCGGCAAAGAGGGCTGTGTAGCGCTGGTGATCAACCCTTGGCAGGCAGAAGACGCCGTATCCTCTGCAAAGGTGGAGTGCCAGGGGCGCGCTTATCCGGTGGCGGTCAAGGGTCGCCACGCCACGCTGGCACAGATCAGCAGCGGCGCGATCATTCTGCACTAAGACGCGTCGCTTTCGTCTTTGGCGTGATGCATGCATATCCCGGCCGTTGCGCACTTTGGTTGCGATATGCAGATGGCGGCTCGCCGGTTTAACGGGCGATGGCCACTTGGTACCAAAAGGAGTGGGGTGATTCTCAAGAAGTTCATTGGCTGGAACAGGAATGCCGCCGCGTGGTTGGAACGCCGCTTTCCCGAGGTGTTCGGCGCCCCGTCCTACAAAGCGGAGCTCGAACGCCGTATCGCCGACGACATTGCGCGCCTCAAGCCATCTGCGATCCTCGAGGTTGGCGGGATCGATCGGCCACTTTTGCAGCGTGGCCTCGGCTTTCGCTACATCGGCCTCGATATCGAGGAGAGGCCTAATTGCTATACCGTCTACGATCGATTTATCGTGCAGTCGATCGAGCAGCCGGTTAATGTCGACGCAGATATGCTCGTTTCTATCACATTGATGGAGCATGTGCCGGACAACAGGGCGGCGGCGCGTTCGATGTTTTCCGCATTACGGCCAGGTGGCGCGATGCACCACTATATGCCCTCGAAATGGCATCCTTATTCGATCGCACTGCGGCTCGTCGGACCAGTCATGCAAAAGTGGCTGATCCCGTACCTCCGGCCGTCCGCGGTGGGCGTTACCGGCTATCCGGCCTTTTTCGACCATTGCTCGCCCTCGGATATGGCGAAGGTATTTCGCGAGCAAGGATTCGAGAAGATCAACGTCATGCCATTCTTCCGTGCCAGCGATTACTTCGCTTTCTTCCTGCCTGCCTATGTTTCCGTCGCTCTATTCGAGAATCTTTGTGCGGCCTTGAACTGGCGCATCTTCAGTTCAGGTTTCGTCATCAGCGCCACAAGACCCGCAGACTAGCTGTCAGTAAGAACGAGGCCATGCGACTTTTTCAAAATTCCGGGATCAATGCCACCTATCAACCTCGGCTGGACGAACTCGTCGGCGACGCCAGCGGATTCGAGCAGCAGAAGAACGTGTTTCTGAACGATCGCTACGGCGCCGCGCATATCCTTTTACCGGTACTCGACCGTCATCCGGAGGCGTTCTTTACGAATGGCGATGACGAATCGCTGCAGCGGGCGTGGGCACGCGAAAACGGCCTTGGCGAAGATACGTCATTGGCCGACATCCTTCTTGCCCAGATCGAGCATCACAAGACGGAAGTCTTCTATAATCTCGACCCGTTTCGTTACGGCGCCGCTTTTGTGCGCCGCTTGCCTGGGCACGTGAAACGAAAGATTGCCTGGCGCGCCGCACCAGGCAAGATCGACTTTTCCGGCTATCACCTGGTGCTTTGCAATTTCCCGTCTATGCGACAGCTCTGGGAAGAGCAGGGCGCCAGGACAGCGGACTTCTTTCCGGCTCACGACCCGGAGCTCGATGCAGTGGCCGCGAATCGGAACAGAGACATCGATGTCCTGTTCTTCGGCGGCTATAGTCGCCACCACCAGCGTCGGCGGCAGATCTTGGAAGCTGTCGCCGGTCTTTCCGGCCGCCGCCACGTCGTTTTTCATTTGCATTTGTCACGCTATACGCCACTCGCCGAGACGCCGCTTGGCTTGTTCGGTCCGCTGAGCGCGGTGCGCCGCCCGCGCGCGATCCGCAAAGTCAGCGCGCCTCCCGTATTCGGGCGCGCCATGTATGAACAGCTTGGAAGAGCCAAGATCGTGATCAATGCCTCGATCGATATGGCGGGCCCGGATCGTGGCAATATGCGTTGTTTCGAAACGATGGGGGCTGGAGCTCTGCTGGTTTCCGACGCCGGTAACTACCCCGGGCCGATGCGCGATGGCGAAACCATGATTGTCTATGAGCAGCCGCAAGACGTTTCGAGAAGAATCGAGCAGCAACTGGACGACGGCAGCTGGGACAGGATCGGCTGGGCCGGAAACCGTGCAATTCGTGAAGAATACAGCAAGCAACGCCAATTCGACCGGTTTGTCGAACTGGCGTAGCCGGCGGGTGATTTCGCGGCCGATAGCGATGGGGGTTTGATGGCTGGGAATTCTCTGCGTGCCGCCGAATTTTTGGTATGCTTGCTCTGAAAACCTGCAGGAATTTTGCTGTCATAGCCGCCCCTTGAGGGCTCCCTCGTTCGAGGCGAGCCTTTATCAGACGATTGGTTTGGAGACATGCGCATGTATGGAAAAATTGCCGACGAGGTCGAGCGGCGCCTGGCAACCTTCGGGTTTCGTATTGCAACCTGGGATGATGCGCGATCATGCGGCAAGCTCTACGCGGGGCGGCTGACACGCAATCTACCCCAATTCGATACGCATATTGGACTAACGCCCTACAGCCCATCACCTCGTAACATCAACCACGATGTGACGCAGCCGATGCCGCTGAAGCAATGCATCGATATATATCAATCCGAAGACGTCTTTGAACACGTAGCTTACGAAAAACTGCCGCAGATTTTTGCGTACATCCATGCCGTGCTGAAGCCGGGCGGCTTGTTCCGGATGAGCGTGCCCGATTATCGCTTCGACGTGTACCGGGATCGCTCGGTCAAGGATGGCGACCGTTTCGTATTCGACCCTGTCGGCGGCGGCAAATTTGAAAATGGCATCGTCACTGGCGGCGGGCATTTGTGGTTTCCAACATACGAAAGCGTTACTGCGCTCGCGGCGGCAAGCCCGTTCTCGAAATGGGACGTGCTTGAAGGCTATGATCCCGACGGCCACGCAATCATCAAGCCCGTCGATGAATCATATGGGCGGGTATTGCGAACGTCCTATAGAGACCCTCGTGTAGCGAGCCACCCGCGCCCACTTTCCATCGTAGTGGATTTGTGGAAGTAAGCGTACAGCGGAATTTCGAAGGCAGGCAATCAGGGCCACTACTATCGTCATGCATGTCAGAAAACATGTTCCGATCTACAAGGATTTGTGGGCTTGCAGCTTTGCCCTGGCGATTGCCGGCTATCCTTTGGTCGGAATCGTCTCATCTGTGACCGCAAGAGAAGATCAAGTCTTACCGATCGCCTTTCGCGCTCTGGTAATCGGCCTCTGTGGGCTGTCTTTTTTTTCAGACCGGCAGAAAGCTTGGCGGTCCATCGACGCATGGCTATTTGGTTTTGCGGGACTCTATACAATGAAGCTTGGTATTGATGCCAGCTACGACATAAATGGGGCATCGGACGCCCTTGTATTTGCCGTCCTCACTTCGATGGTGCCTGCGGCTCTTCTGGGTTTGTCAACAAACAAATGGTCGGAGATCAATGTAGCATGGGCACTCTTCATCGTCGGAGCGTTGAGCGTGCTGGGTATCATTTGGCTGCAGTATACTGGCTCCAATGCCGTGCGGCTCGACTACACTGAGCGGGTCACTCTCGATCGGTTAAATCCTATTTCCATAGGTCACGCCGGACTAACTACAATTATAGCCTCATATACTCTGATAAGAATTTCCCGAAGAAAAATCGCTAAAATAGCAATTGTTGCTGTAGTTGCTGCTTCGGTATTCGCCATTTATCTGGCAGCTGCTCGCGGTCCAGTTGTTGCCTTGGCATGCTGCATCGTTGTGCTTCCTATGCTCCGCCCAAAATTCACCACCATGATCCTGTGTCTGCTGTGTCTTGCAGTCGCGGTATTGGCGTTGGCAATCACGGACATAACGCCGTTGCTCGATAAGCTTCATTTGACGACGATTGGAGAAGACCGTTCAACGACGGCACGTCTAGGATCGGTTGCGTTGTCGTGGGAACTTTTTCAGCAAGACCCGTTGTTTGGCTACGGAACACAACTGCCACTGTTCGTATATCCCCACAATATGTTCATGGAGATCCTTCAAGCAATGGGCCTTCTCGGTATGGCGATATTCATTCCGGTTTTCATGAGGATAGCATTGGCGGTAAAGTTCCTGGCCGACAAGCGCTTGGTGCTTCTGCCGCTTTTGACCACGCAAGCCATCGTCTGAGCGCAATTTTCCGGCTCGCTCTGGGGATCGGCGTTCCTTTGGATCACCATCACCGTCTTGATCTTCCGCTTCAATGCCATGAGGTCATTTGAATGTGGGCACACCGAGGTGGGATGTGGCGCTCATATGCCCAGTTTGGGGTACCCGGTAGGGTCGGATAACCCGACAAACATTGCCGTTCGAAGCCGGGATACGCCGGAATATAAGCCTGAAATACGGTCACAGCCAGCTATGGGGCTTTGTCAAGCTCGTTCAGGAATCTCCGGGTAGCCTGCCACCATTCCGCCTTCTCATCCCATTTCGCTGGATAGTGTTCTGAAGGTTCTGCAAAAAGCTCTGGAGAGAGAACAGCCCTTACTCTGAGGCGAGGGGCGGCCATGGCACGCTGGTGACGTTGCGATCACCGATTCCCGTGGAAGGGTAAGTGCCATGACCAAGCGAGAGGTTAGACTGAGCAGAGGCGAGTTGAAAGCGTTGCTGTTGTCGGATGAGGACGGCTTCCGCAGAGTTTTGCAGACTGTGGTGCAGGAGGCTTTGGAAGCCGAGATGACGGAGGCGATCGGGGCCGAGAAAGGCGAGCGGACGACGGAGCGGGTTGGTTACCGGTCCGGCTATTACGAACGCAAGCTTGTGACGCGGGTTGGCGTGCTGGAACTTCGGGTTCCGCAAGATCGGGCCGGCCGGTTCTCGACGGAGTTGTTTGAGCGTTACCAGCGCTCGGAGAAGGCACTGGTATCGGCGCTGGTCGAGATGTACGTGCAAGGCGTGTCGACGCGCAAGGTGAAGGCGATCACCGAGGATCTGTGCGGCCATTCCTTCTCGGCCTCGACGGTAAGCCAGGCGACGGCGCGGCTGGATGAGGCGCTGAAGGCGTTCTTTGAGCAGCGGCTTGCCGAACCTTACCCGTACCTCATTCTGGACGCGCGCTACGAGCGGGCGCGCGAGGCCGGCGTGATCGCCAGCCAGGCCGTCTTGGTGGCGATCGGCGTCGACTGGGAAGGCCGGCGCCAGGTGCTCGGTGTCGAGCTGGCCAACCGTGAAAGCCATTCGAGCTGGCGCGCGTTCGTGGCAGGGCTCAAGCAGCGCGGGCTCGCCGGCGTCGAGTTTGTCGTCTCCGACGACCATCCGGGGCTCAGGGCAGCGATCCGCGAAGTCCTGCCCGAGGCAGTCTGGCAGCGCTGTTACGTGCACTTCCTCAGAAACGCGCTCGATTATGTGCCGCGCAAGGTCGATGACGACTGCCTGATGGAGCTCAGATGGTTCTATGACCGGCGCGACCTCGCCGAGGTCAAGCGCGACCTGGCGCAGTGGATCGCCAAATGGCAGGCCAAATACCCGAAGCTGGTGGATTGGGTGGAGAACAACATCGAGGAGACGCTGAGCTTCTATCGGCTGCCGCTGCCGCATCACAAGCACATGAAGTCGACGAACATGCTGGAGCGGCTGAACCAGGAGATCAAGCGGCGCACCCTGGTCGTTCGCATCTTCCCCAACCCGCAGAGCTGTTTGCGGCTGGTTCGGGCATTGGCGGTGGAGATCCACGAGAACTGGCTCGAGGCGACCCGCTACCTCAACATGGATCATCTGCGCGAGCACAAGAAGGAGAACCTGAGGGCACTGGCCGCCTGACGCGGCCGCCATGTCCGCCGCTCCGCTAAACACGGGGGCTGCGCGGCGGACACGCCAACGTCACCGCTGAATGCCACGCCATTTTTGCAGAACTTGACGCACACAACTTTTCGCTGGCCGATAGGGCGAATTGCTACCGATAGTGCCCCATATAACGATTCCGTCGGCCAGCCTCCTGCAAGTGTCCAGTTGGGTATACCAAAGGTCACCCGGCAGAAACGCAAGCGTATTATGAAACTGCGGCCACAGAAAGCAGTAGACTGGCTTTCCTTGTGAAATCCTTCGTGCTTCCCCGATGTTGGATTGCGCATAGGCTATCCAAGCGTCCTTGTCGCCGTAAAATGTATACAGCGAGGGAAATAGCGCATCGACATAAGGGATGAGGGAGGAAGCGAGGTTGGTGTTTTGCTGCTTCCAGTCGTCCAGTGCAACCGCGCCCTGATGGCCGATTGCTCTCCAATGATCCCTGATCGGCAAGACAGCATAAAGTCCGAGCTTTACGCTCGGGTCTGCCTTTCTGAATGCGCTGAGCGTCTTCTGATATTTCGCGATGGACGATGCTTGAACCGGACCCTCAAGGGGCCAGCTTTCAATGTCGACATTGAGATATTCGTTGCTCCTCGGCACTGCCAGCGCTTGCCGCACCTGGCCGGCGTCGGGAACATCTGGTCCCAGAACATGAGGGTCCACGATCGTAAGATGCTCGAAGCCGAACGCCCGCAAATCGGGCCCGCCGGCGAACCGGATAGCTTCGAAAAGCCTGAACGGAGCGCGCGTTTCCGCCGTCGCTGACCATGAGCAGGCTAGAAGGCAGATCACACAGAATATTGTCTTGAAAAACATGATGCTTATCCGGTTCGCTAGTTGCGAATTTTGCGCGGACGAACTTCGCGCGGTTCGAACTCTCGTGACTGAACTTGACGATTTTTAAAGCGGTAGCTTAGCTGGACGTCTCGGACAACCTCCTGACTGAAGCGTGATAGACGCGCTGCTGTAAGGCGATAGAGGCGAGGCCCGACTGGAGCCCGACTACCTCCCCGCAGTCCTCGGTGACCTACGCCGTTAACCTCGGAGCCCTGAACGACAGTGGCCGGACGCCTGGTGGTTTCCATGCTACCCGACGCAATCCTGAGCGACCGGGCTGGCCCCTTAGCGGCCGCGAACAGATTGCGGTCCATTTATGTGACAGCGCCGCAGGTCTTTCTGCAGCCGCAGCTTTATTCCCTCAGACTTCGCGCCACCAGCCGCGCCACGCTCGGTCCGACCAGCAGCACGACGAGGAAGCGGGCCGATTGCAGGGCCATGACGAAGGAGATGTCGACATGCTGTGCGGCGGCGGCGATGATGGCGACGCTGTCCATGCCGCCGGGGCTGGTCGCCAGATAGGCGGTCAGCGGATCGATGCCGAGCACATGGCTGATCATGAAGCCGAGGCCGCCGCAGAAGGCGATGAGGATGATGATCGAGCCGACGATCTGCGGCAGCGCACGCGTCGCGTGCCGCAGAATCGTCCTGGTGAAATTCAGGCCGATGGTCCAGCCGATCATCGTATAGCCGAGGGCGAGCAGCCAGGGCGGTAACTGCATCGTCACGCCTAGTCCGAGATGCACCGCAGTGCCGAGAATGAAGGTGCCGAGGAAAAAGGGTGACGGCAGCCTGAACAGCTTGCCGATGAGACTGCCAACGAGCGCCACGCCAAGTGTTGCGGCAAAGGCAATTGGATCGATCGGCGGGAACCAGATGATGGCCGGGGTCTCGACGCCTGATGTGTCGACCCTTGCGACAAGTGCGGCAGTCATCGAGACAAGGATGACGCGCAGATATTGCATGAAGGCGACGAGGCGCTGGTCGGCGCCGAAGGCGCCGGCCATCAGCACCATGGCGGTGGCCGCGCCCGGCGATGAGCCCCAGACCGCGGTGGTGCCGGGCAGGATGCGCCAGCGGCTGATCAGCCAGCCGAGCAGGCTGGACGCCGCAACGGTGGCCACCACAACGCCGAGGAACAGCGGCCATTCCTTGTAGAAGAGCGGAAAGATGTCGGCGGAGATCGAAGCGGCGACAAGGCAGCCAACGATTGCCTGGGCGGCGCCGAACAAAGGGCGCGGCACACGCACCGTGGCGCCGTTGGTGCCGGCCAGGATCGCCGCCAGCATCGGTCCGATCAGCAGCGCTGCCGGCAAGGCGCCGAATTCCAGCGCGCCGGCAAACAGCATCGAGATGATCAGCAGGGCCAGCCACTGCCAGACCTTGGGCAGCCGCGCCAGATGCTCGATGGCCGGCGGGTTGGGGGCCGGCGGGTTCGGCAAAGAGTCCATATCCGGCTCTTAAACGGGCCGGGGAGAAATGCGAACCCTTTTTGCGGGGAGTATGGTGGCGGGTGGTACACCGGCTTGGGTAGTGATCCTTCGCGCGCCCCTCTGTCCTGCCCTTCTTTGCCACCACTTGGCATCTCCCCCCTCGTGGGGGAGATGTCCGGCAGGACAGTGGGGGGCGCTGTCCCGCGGGCATCTCTCCCCCTCAGCTCGACTTCGCCGGCAACCCGAACCCACCAACAGGATGCGTTTCCACCTGGAACTCAAACCCGGCGATGATCGGCCGCGCCTTGGCGATCGCCGCCTGGACTTCCGGCAATTGCAGCGAAGCCTTGTGGCTTGCCTGGTCGGTCCACACCTCGGTCACCCAGATCGCGTCGGCATCGGCCGGATCGGTGGCGATGATATAGCTCAAGCAGCCTGGTAAGGCGCCGGTGCTGGCAAGCAGGACGTCCATCATTGCGTCGCGCTGGCCGCGCGTCGCCCGCATCTTGCCGATCAGACCATACATTGCCGGTTTCTCCGTTGCTTGCTGCGACAAGTATGCAGGCCGCCGCTCACGGCATCAACTGGCCACCGTTCACCTCGATCACCTGGCCGGTGATGTAACCGCTCAACAGGGCGGACGAGAGGAACAGATAGGCGCCGACGCAGTCCTGCGGCGTGCCGGCGCGGCCCTGCGGGATGGTGGCAACCATGGCCTTCATGTGCTCCTCGGTCGAATAGCGCTCATGGAAAGGCGTCGCGATGGTGCCCGGCGCCACCGCGTTGACGCGGATGTTGAAGCCGATCAGTTCCTTGGCCATGCCGCGGGTCACATTGGAGACGAAGGCCTTGGCCGAGCCATAAAGGCCGGCGCCGCCGCCGGCGCCATTGCGCGCGGCGATCGACGAGGTATTGACGATGAAGCCGCCCTGGCGCTTCAGCCATGGCATCGCCTTGCGTGATGCGGTCAGCACGGAGCGGGCGTTGAGGTCCATCACCGCGTCGTAATGCGCCTCGGTCAGTTCGGCATAAGGCACGCGGCCGAGCATGCCGCCGGCATTGTTGACCAGGCCATCGAGCCGGCCGAAATGTTGCGCGCTGTCCTCGACGACGCGCTCGACATCGGCAGCGATCGAGAAATCGCCCTGGACCGGGAATACCTCGCCACCGCCGTTGCGGATGGTTTTGGCCAGGTTTTCGGCAGCCGCCCGACTTGAATTGTAATGCAGCGCGACGCGGCATTTCTGCGCGGCGTAGGCCAGTGCAAGTGCCGCCCCGATGCCGGTCGAAGCGCCGGTGATCAGCACCGCCTTGCCGGCGAGGTCGGGGATGACCAAAGTGGGGGTGACAAGGGCGGAATTAACAGGGGCGGATTTAGGGGCGGTTGTGGTGGCTGGCACGGCTATTCCTCCGGGACTCTCCTGCTCTTCGTAGAGCCTCGCCGTGCTGATGTTCAAGTCCGCAGAGGTTTTCGACCGCAAATAGGCGTAGCTCTGGCGCTGCAATTCGGTAAGTTTGATGACGCAGGCAGAGCTACAGTTGTGACGATCCGGATCCCCGGTTCGGAAACCGGCGCCGGCAGCGATCCTTCCCACCCCCCTCTGTCCTGCCGGACATCTCCCCCGCAAGGGGGGAGATTGGTCGTCATCCCGGCCTTCGCTAATCTTGAGCGTTGGAAATTAGAGCCGCCAAATGAAGCTGCCGATCTCCCCCCTTGCGGGGGAGATGTCCGGCAGGACAGAGGGGGGTGCTGTCCCTCCGACATAGATGTTCTGCACCGGCTCGACGTTCTTGATGTCATGGCAGGGAAGCCGGTGTCCAGGCCTCACGCGAACGGCACTGCCGTCGTGCCCTTGGGTAGTTTTGCCTCGTCGTCGGGCTCGACATGGATGGTGACGCGCACCGAGGGGATTTCTGCCTTCAGCGCATCTTCGATGCGGTCGCAGATGATGTGGCTGGCGCCTACCGACATGTCGGCGTCGACGACCAGGTGGAACTCGATGAACGTGGCGCGGCCGGCAATCCGCGTCTTCAGATCGTGGACTTCCAGCGCGCCCTTGCAATTGGCCGAGATGATGTCGCGGATGCGCATGTGCTCCTGCGTGTCGACGGCGCGGTCCATCAGACCGTTCATCGACGAGCCGATGACGTGCCAGCCTTGCCACAGGATGTTCAGCGCAACGATGACGGCGAGAGCGGGATCGACGACCTGCCAGCCGGTCAGCACGGCGCCGACCAGGCCAATGAACACGCCGACCGAGGTCGCCACGTCGGTCATGATGTGCCTGCCGTCGGCGACCAGTGCCGGTGACTTCTCGGCACGCCCGGCACGGATCAGCGTCAAGGCCCAGAAGGCGTTGATCACCGTCGCGACGCCGTTGATGGCGAGGCCGGTCCATGGCTGTTCGAGCGGGACGGGATGCCGCAGGGACCACCACACTTCGTTGAGGATCAGAAGGGCTGCCAGCACGATCAGCACGCCCTCCAGCACAGCAGAGAAATACTCGGCCTTGTGGTGGCCGAACGGATGATCCTGGTCGGCCGGCTTGTAGCTGACCCGGATCGCCCAATAGGCGGCGGCCGAGGCGATGACGTTGACGATCGATTCCAGCGCGTCGGAATAGAGCGCCACGGAACCGGTGACGTACCAGGCCGCCAGCTTCAGGCCGAGCACGACGAAGGCGAGGACTATCGACCAGAAGGCGAGGCTGGCGACCTTGCGCCTGGCGGCGTTTTTCGACTCAATAGCGGTCATCGATTGCTTCCGGCCGCCGAAACCGGAGCTAAGCCGCCTTTTCCTTGGCCTTGCGCGGCAGGTGCGCAACGATGTTCTCGATCATGCGCATGCCGGCATTGTGGCCGAGCGTCATGATCGATTCCGGGTGGAACTGCACCGCGGCGATCGGCTCCTTGCTGTGCTCGAAGGCCATGATGACGCCTTCTTCCGTCTCGGCCGTGACGACGAAGCCGTCGGGCAGCCGCACCGGATCGGCGAAGATCGAGTGATAGCGGCCGACCGTCACCTCCTTGGGCAGGCCGGAAAAGATGATGCCCGGCTTCGACACGCGGATACGCGACGGTTTGCCATGCATCGGCACGTGCAGGTGCCGCAGCTCTCCGCCATAGGCTTCGGCCAGCGCCTGCAGGCCGAGGCAGACGCCGAAGATCGGCAGGTCGCGCGCGCGGGCCCGCTTGATGGTGGCGGCGCAGTCAAAATCCTTCGGCGTGCCGGGACCGGGCGACAGCACGACCAGATTGGGTTTCAGCCGGTCGAAGACCTCGTCCGGCACCGGCGTGCGCACGGTCGAGACATTGGCGCCGGTCTGGCGGAAATAATTGGCCAGCGTGTGGACGAAGGAGTCCTCGTGGTCGACCAGCAGGATGTTGACGCCGTCGCCGACGCGCGCGGTGGCGCGTTCGGTGTCGGCGGCATTGCCTGATTTGGCGTCGCGGATGGCGGAGATCATGGCGGATGCCTTCAATTCGGTTTCGGCTTCTTCTTCCTCGGGAATGCTGTCGAACAGCAGCGTGGCTCCGGCGCGCACCTCGGCGATGCCGTCCTTGATGCGGATGGTGCGAAGCGTCATGCCGGTGTTCATGTCACCGTTGAAATTGACCATGCCGATCGCACCGCCATACCAGGCGCGCGGGCTCTTCTCGTTCTGCTCGATGAAGCGCATAGCCCATAATTTCGGCGCGCCGGTGACGGTGACCGCCCAGGCATGCGACAAGAACGCGTCGAAGGCGTCCATGCCTTCGCGCAGCCGCCCCTCGATATGGTCGACGGTGTGGATCAGCCGCGAATACATCTCGATCTGGCGGCGGCCGATGACGCGCACCGAGCCCGGGTCGCAGACCCTCGACTTGTCGTTGCGGTCGACGTCCGAGCACATGGTCAGCTCGGATTCGTCCTTCTTCGAATTGAGCAGCTTCAGGATCTGCTCGCTATCGGAAATGGCGTCGCCGCCGCGCTTGATCGTGCCGGAGATCGGGCAGGTCTCGACACGGCGGCCGTTGACGCGCACGAACATCTCGGGCGAGGCGCCGATCAGATATTCGCCTTCGCCGAGATTGATGAAGAAGGAATAGGGCGAGGGGTTGATGGCCTTCAGCCTGCGGGAGATGTCGGAGGGCGGTGTCTCGCAGCGCTCGTAGAACATCTGGCCGGGCACCACCTCGAACAGGTCGCCGCGCTTGAAACTCTCCATCGCCTTGCGCACCAGATTGGCATATTCGCCGGGCTCATGGTCGCCGCGCGGCGGGATGCGGTCGGCGGTCCTGAACGGCTCGACGATTTCGTCGCGCGGCAATCCCTGCGTCGAAAACCCATCGCCGGAATAATCGTAGCGGTCGGTCCAGGCTTTTGTCGAATAGTGGTCGACGACCAAAATCTCGTCGGGCAGGAACAGCACCAGGTCGCGCTGGCTTTGCTGGCGCTCGAGCTTGTAGTCGACCGGATCGAACTGGAAGGCGAGATCGTAGCCGAAGGCGCCGTAGAGGCCAAGATTGGCGTCTTCCTCTGTCTTGAACAGAGCGGTGATGGCGCGCAGCACGGTGAAGACGGAGGGAACGCGGCTGCGTTCTTCCTCGGTGAAGACTTGGGCAGGCTTGGCCACGTCGAGGCGGATCAGTCTCTTCGACGTCTCGGCGATCGTCACGTCGTCAAGGCTGCCGAGCGCCTTGCCGATCACCGGCAGAAGCACCTCGCCACGGCTGTTCAGCGCCTCGATGCGCATCGCGCGGCTGCGCGCCGAGATCACCAGCGGCGGGTCGATCATGGCGGTGTCCCAACGCGTATAGCGGCCGGGATATTCGTAATTCGAGGAAAACACGGCGCCACGGCGTGAATTCAGCCCGTCGACATAGAAGTCGATCGCGCCTTGGTAAGGCCGGTCATGGCGCTCGCGGGTAATCGTCACGCCACCCGCCGTGACGAAGCGCTCCGCCCCGTTCTCCAGAATTTTCGTCGTCATTGCCGTCTCCATCAGCGTCTTGGGTATTTCAGCGACTTGGCTCTATCAGCGTCTTGGGGGCAACGGACCCGGGGCTTGGCTTTAAAAAACAAATGGCCGCCCGGACATTCCGTTGCGGCCACCTTCTATTTTTCACGCGCACGCGTTCGAACAGGCCGCTGTCAGCGAGCCCACCACCAAACGGTCTTGATCGAACGCATGTTCATGGCGATTCCAATAGCGGCGATTGCACGGCCGCGCAACTGGATTCAATGAAGGGCATGGAGACGGGGGAGGGCATGGAAAAGGGCATGAGGCTCTCAATCCTCCAGCGTTCCCGACCGTGCATCGGCGCTTTTCCTGTCGCCGACCAGTTTCAGCAGATCTTCGCCGGCGCGGATGATGCGCCGGGAACGCCGTGTCAGGATGATGCCCGCCTGCGGCGCGAACACCTGCGTGCGGCCGCCGGCTTCACCCGGCGCATGGACGATGGTGGCGAGCAGCGCGCCTTTTGCCACACGGTCGCCGGGCTTCACCTCGTAGAGGACCGCGCCGGCCCGCGGCGCCGGCATCATGTCGATGTTTTCGAGCGGCGCGACGGTACCAGTGAAGCTGCCGGGCGTGGACAAGGCCTGGTCCAGGATCACGCCGCGCGCCACCAGCAGCCGATAGAGCCCTTCGGCATCGGCGCCGGCCAAAGTGCCGTCGACATCGAGTATGCCGCGATACTCGACCGTGGTGGCGACGCGCCGGTCGAAACGCGCCACCTCTGCAGGGAGGTTCAGATATGGCGTGATCGAGGCGCCTTCGAAGGTTCCGTCGGTATCTTCATCCCACAGGATCACCGCATCTACGCCCATGGCCGCTGCACAATCCGCCATGGCCGGCCACAGGCTGGCATGGACATAGAGGTAGGCGAGGCCCTCGTCGTCGCAGTGCAGGTCAAGCACGATGTCGTGGCCGATCGACAGCTGCAGCAGCCGGCTCTTCAGCCGCTGATCGGCAGTGGCAAGCGTGGTGTCGGGCAACAATTCAACGTCAGGCGCGGCCAGCAGCGGAAAGCCGCGGTTGAAGTTGGTGCGGGTGCCCAAGTGAAAACGGCCCTGGTGCTCGCCGAAATGATACTGGGCGCGGCCGATCGGATTGGCTTGCGGCACGATGGTGATATTGCCCTTGATGCGGCCTTCGGCTTCGGCCTTTTCAAGCATCGGCATCAGCGTGTCGATGGCGACGACGCCCGGCAGTTCGCCGGCATGCAGTGCCGCCTGCAGATAGGCCGAAGGTGCGGCCTTGTCGCTGCCGTCAAAGCGGAGCCCCTGGAAGCGGAAGACCGGGAATTCGTAGGAAACGCCCTCGCTGTCGCCGACTATACGCTCGATCGATTTCTGCATGATACGCCTCCAGGAACACACATGCCCCTTCGCCGATACGCTGTCGATTGGTCCAGTCTGCTGCGCCATGGGCGCAAGACCGGCCGGGCCCGATGGACATACTGGTCCAACGCGGCCCGGCCTATGCCAGCGGCTTCAATTCCTGGGCTATGGTGGGCAGAAGTTCCGAGACGTTGGGGTGGATGTGCATGGCCCGCGCGAGCGTGCTGATCGGCGCCTTGGCGTACATCAGATCGAGCACGCAGTGTATCGCCTCGTCGCCGCCGGGGCCGAGCACCGAACAGCCGAGGATTTCGTTGGTGTCGGCATCGGCCAGGATCCTCATGAAACCTTGCGTCTCGCCTTTCTCGACGGCGCGGCCGACGCGGGTCATCGGCCGCTGGCCGACCAGCGCGCGGCGGCCGGACTTTCTGACCGCTGCCTCGGTCATGCCGCAGCGGCCGAGCGGCGGGTCGGTATAGAGCGCATAGGCCTCGATGCGGTCGCTCACCTTGCGCGGGTCGTTGTCGAGCAGATTGGCGGCGACGATCTCGTAGTCGTTGTAGGAGGTGTGGGTGAAGGCGCCCTTGCCGTTGCAGTCGCCCATCGCCCAGATGCCGGGCACGCTGGTGCGCAACTGATCGTCGACGACGATGAAGCCGCGTTTGTCGACCGCGACGCCGGGCTTGTCGAGGCCGAGATCGTCGGTGTTGGGCGTCCGGCCCACTGCCAGCAGCACATGTGAGCCGACCGCCGGCGCCTCGCCGGCGGTGAAGGTCACGGCGATTTCGTTGCCCTGCCTGGCGAAGCTGATGTCGTCGGCGCCGAGATGGACGGCGATATTTTCGTTTTCGAAGATGGACAGGATGGCGGCCGAGACATCCTCGTCCTCGCGGCCGATCAGCCGCGGGCTCTTTTCGATCACCGTCACCTCCGATCCGAAACGGCGGAACATCTGCGCGAATTCGAGCGAGACGTAGCTGCCGCCGACGACGACGAGATGACGCGGCAGCACGTCGAGATTCATCATCGACGAGTTGGTCAGGAACGGAATGTCGTCGACGCCCGGCAGATCAGGCACCGAGGCACGGCCGCCGGTGTTGATGAATATTTTTTCGGCGCTCAGCAGCTCGTCGCCGATGCGCACGGTTTCGGCCGTCTCGAAGCGTGCATGGCCGCGATAAAGCGTGCATCTCTCCATGCCGGCAATCCAGCTCTCGAGATTGCCGCGGGCGTCGTTCGTCACCTTGTCCTTGCGCGCCTTGATCGCCGTGTAGTCGACGCCGACCGGACCGGAGAGCGTCACGCCGTAGTCGGCGGCGCGGCGGGCGAGATGCGCGGCATAGGCGCTGGCCACCATGGCCTTGGTCGGCATGCAGCCGGTGTTGACGCAGGTGCCGCCGACCAGCTTGCGCTCGATCAGCGCCACGCTCATGCCGGCCGCGGTCAACCGGCCGGCGAGCGGCGGGCCGGCCTGTCCGGCGCCGATGATGATGGCGTCGAATGGCTTTGCCGTCATGCCACGGCCGCCACGATCAGCAGACCGCCGACGATCGCCACCGCGTCCTCGATGAAGGCGGCGGGCGGGTCCTTGCCGAAAGCCAGCGCCAGGCGTTTGCGCAGCTCGGCGCCGCCGAGCGTGCCGATCACCGCGCCGATGGCACCGGCGATCAGGCCGCCGACGGTGGCGCCACCGGTGGCGCCGATCACCGCGCCGATGAAGGCGCCGACAGCGATGCGCGCGCCGAACTGCTGCGGCACCTTGCGGCTCGGCGTCGACGGCAACTGATCGGTGATCAGTTCGGCAATGGCCAGGATGGTGAAGATGCCGACGGTGATCCAGTGGCCCATGAAGCTGGCCCAGGTTCCGGCGACCGGCAGCCAGCCGAGCCAGGCGCCCCAGGCAACGGCGGCAGGCGCAGTCATGGCGCGAAGGCCGGCAACGACGCCGATCAGAAGCGCAAGCATGTACAGCATGATTGACCCCTCGAACACACCGCCTGGGACAGCCCAGCCAGGGCAGGCTAGCACAGCTTATGGATTTGACCAGAGGCGTAGCAGAAGGGACCCGAAGCGAGCGCAGGATCGAGAGCCGAGAAAAGATGGCCAGTTGGATGGCAATTCGGCGTCGGCGCCGCCCCTCATCTGCCTGCCGGCATCTTCTCCCCGTATAGTGACGGGGAGAAGCGGCTGGCCGCAACCTCGGCGCCCTCTTTTTGCGACGCTGACAGGTGGCGAAATCGTCGGAGACGGCGTCTTTCTCCCCGTCTCTATACGGGGAGAAATGCCCGGCAGGGCAATGAGGGGCAGCGCAAACCTGAAGCGATTGCCTCACCTCGGCGCGTGCGCCACGCGTTCCTGAGCGTTCTTCGAGAATTCGCGACGGTACTGCGCCGGCGTGGTTCTGAGCCGCGCCGCAAAGTGCTGGCGCAGCGATGTGGCGCTGCCGAAGCCCGCCTCGAAGGCAATCATGTCCATCGATTTTTCCGTTACTTCCAGCAGTTGTTGCGCCAGCGCGACGCGCTGGTCGATCAGCCAGTCGCCGAAGCTGGTGCCGATTGTTTTCTGGAAGCGGCGCGTGAATGTCCGGCGGGTGAGGCCGGCGGCGTCGGCGACCCTGTCCAGACTGTGCGTCTGGCCCAGCGTCCTGCGCACCGCGTCGAGCGCCTGGGTGAAGCGGTCCGCATTTTCGGTCCTGGCGATCGGGCGTTCTATGAACTGCGCCTGCCCGCCCTGCCGGTGAGGAGACAGCACGATTTGCCGAGCGAGGCGCAACGCCGCCTCGGCCCCGCAGCGGGCTCGCACGATATGCAGGCAGCAATCGAGCCCGGCGGCGACACCGGCCGAGGTCACGACATCGCCATTGTCGATGTACAGCACCTCCGGCTCGACGAGAATGTCGGGATAGAGCGCCTGCAGTTGATCCGTGTAGGCCCAGTGCGTCGCGGCACGCCGCCCAGAAAGCAATCCGGTCGCCGCAACCGCGAACGTTCCCAGGCACAATCCGACAATCAGCGCGCCCCTTTGGTGCGCGAGACGCAGCGCCTCGATCAGTGCCGCCGGCGGTGGGACTTCGAGCTCCTTCCAGCTAGGCACGATGACGATGTCGGCGCCATCAAGCGCGGCAAGCCCGTACGCGACGCTGATGGTCAGCCCGGCATCGGTGCGGATCGGCCCGTTCTCAATCGCGCAGACCCGGAAGTCGAAGCGCGGCAGGCCGAGAGCCGTGCGATCCTCTGCGAACACGAGGCACGGGACGGAAAGGTGGAACGGGCTGATGCCATCGAAGGCGATGGCGGCAACGATCGGATCGGCCATGCTGAGCACCAATGAGGGTTAGGTTCGAACTGTCCCAATTCTTTCGAGCAATGTCAATCGGGACACTTTTGCGGCCCGATGCCGAGCCTATCATCGACCCATCAATGTCAAACAGGAAAGGAAAACTCCATGTCGGAATCAGCCAAAGGCAAGGCGCCACGCCGTGCCCTCATCGTCATCGACGTTCAGAACGACTATGACGGCGGCAATCTCGCCATCACGCACCCGCCCTTCCGCGACACCGTCGCCAATGTGGCGCGCGCCATGGACGCGGCGGCCGAGGCGGGCGTCGAGGTGGTGGTCGTCAAGCAGCTGGCGCCGGAAACGTCGCCGGTCTTCGCCAAGGGCAGCCATGGCGCCGAATTGCATCCCGAGATCGCGAGGCGAAACCGTGACCACTACATCGAAAAGACCTTGCCCAGCGCCTTCACCGGCACCGATCTCGAGGCGTGGCTGCGCGCCAACGCTATCGATACGATTGCGGTCATCGGCTACATGACACATAATTGCGATCTGTCGACGGTCATCCACGCTGTCCATATGGGCTTTGCGGTTGAGTTCTTGTCGGATGCAACGGGGTCGTTGCCCTATGCCAACAGCGCCGGCTACGCCTCGGCCGAGGACATCCATCGCGTGGTGACTATTATCCTGCAGTCGCGCTTTGCCGCTGTTCTCAAGACTGCTGAATGGATCGACTGCTTGAACAACGGCACGATGCCCGAACGCGACACGATCTACGCTTCCAACCAGCGCGCGCTGGCACGCAACGCCGCTTAGGCGAACTTAGATGTTCAGGCGTCTCCCGCGTTTCCTTCACTAAGGACAATTGTTGAAATCAGCGCCGCCCCTCATTGCCCTGCCGGGCATTTCTCCCCGTATAGTGACGGGGAGAAAGATGCCGTCATCGCCGATTTCGCCAATCTACAGCGTTACAGAATGGGTGCCGAGGTTGCGGCCAGCCCCTTCTCCCCGGTCACGGGGAGAAGATGCCGGCAGGCAGATGAGGGGCGGCGCCGACATTGAGAATTGGTCGACGCGCTGGCCAGTCGCCGAAGCTGAGGCATGGGTGAGGGGCAGCAAGCCCTCAGAACAGGCCTTCTATCTGACCCATCTCGTTCAGCAAGATCTTCTCCGAAGACGGCGCCTTGGGCAGGCCGGGCATGGTCATGACCTCGCCGCAGATGACGACGATGAAGCCGGCGCCGGCAGACAGCCTGACCTCGCGCACCGGCACGGTGTGGCCGGTCGGCGCGCCGCGCAGGTTCGGATCGGTCGAGAACGAATATTGCGTCTTGGCCATGCAGACCGGCAGGTTGCCGTAGCCGGCGTGCTCCCAGGCGTGGAGCTGGTCGCGCACCGACTTGTCGGCGATCGCTTCGGAACCGCGATAGATGCGCTGGACGATGGTGTTGATCTTCTCGAACAGCGGCATGGCGTCGGGATAGAGCGGCGCAAACTGCGAGGAGCCGGATTCGGCCAGCGTCACCACCTTGTTGGCGAGTTCCTCGATGCCGGCCGAGCCGTGGGCCCAGTGCTTGCACAGGATCGCCTCTTCGCCCATCGAGGCGACGTAGTCCTTCATCGCCCTGATTTCAGCATCGGTATCGGAATAGAAATGGTTGATGGCGACCACGGCAGGCACGCCGAACTGCCTGACATTCTCGATGTGACGGCCGAGATTGGCGCAGCCCTTCTTCACCGCCTCGACGTTCTCCTTGCCGAGATCTTCCTTCTTGACGCCGCCATTCATCTTCATGGCGCGCACGGTGGCGACGATAACCGTGGCCGCCGGCTTCAGGCCAGCCTTGCGGCACTTGATATCGAAGAATTTTTCGGCGCCGAGATCGGCACCGAAACCGGCTTCGGTGACAACATAGTCGGCAAGTTTCAGCGCCGTCGTGGTGGCAACGACCGAGTTGCAGCCATGCGCGATGTTGGCGAAGGGGCCGCCATGGACGAAGGCCGGGTTGTTCTCCAGCGTCTGCACGAGGTTTGGCTGCATGGCGTCCTTGAGCAGCACGGCCATGGCGCCGTCGGCCTTGAGGTCGCGGGCGTAGACGGCCGACTTGTCGCGGCGATAGGCGACGATGATGTCGCCGAGGCGCTTTTCCAGGTCCTTCAGGTCGGTGGCGAGGCACAGGATCGCCATGACTTCCGAGGCGACGGTGATGTCGAAGCCAGCCTCGCGCGGAAAGCCGTTGGCGACGCCGCCGAGCGAGCAAATGATCTCGCGCAGTGAGCGGTCGTTCATGTCCATGACGCGGCGCCAGACGACGCGGCGGATGTCGATGCCGAGCTCATTGCCCCAGTAGATGTGGTTGTCGATCAGCGCCGAAAGTAGATTATGCGCCGTGGTGATGGCATGGAAATCGCCGGTGAAGTGGAGGTTCATGTCCTCCATCGGCACGACCTGCGCATAACCGCCGCCGGCAGCGCCGCCCTTGACGCCGAAATTCGGCCCGAGCGAGGCCTCGCGGATGCAGACGATGGCCTTCTTGCCGATGCGGTTGAGACCGTCGCCGAGGCCCACCGTCGTCGTCGTCTTGCCTTCGCCGGCCGGCGTCGGGTTGATGGCGGTGACGAGGATCAGCTTGCCATCCCTGTTTGCCTTCACCGACTTGATGAACTCGGCCGAGATCTTCGCCTTGTCGTGGCCGTAAGGCAGAAGATGCTCGCTTGGAATGCCGATCTTCTGGCCGATCGCCTGGATCTGCTTCTTGTCGGCGGCGCGCGCGATCTCGATGTCGGACTTCACTTCGGCCATGGCGGCTTTCCTCTGGATTGGACGGTGGAGGGGACGGGTTTGATCAGTGTGGTCGCAAGCCTGTTCGAAACAGCCCGGTATTGCAGGCGAGGGCACGTTCTACCCCTGTCGCTGCCGTGGCGTCAACTTGCATGCAACTATGTTTCCTCTAGAGAAAGACGGCAGTCTGTTTCCCGGTCGACCTGTTCCGGATCTTCGCGCCCGGTTGTCGCGCCGTATAGAAGCCAGAGCACGCGCCGTCCTGCCGTCTCAAAACAGCCGCGGAATGCACGGAATGCGACAGGGTTCGAGCGCCGGTCGGCTTCGAGCGGTCGAGCTAGAATGCTCCGATCTGGTGCTGCGTCGGCTCGTTGCCGATCGCGACAAACGGCAGCGGTGATTTCAAGCCACGGCGTCTTTCACCAATCGCTTCTTCACCGATCCAGGACGGACCTGACCTCGACCAGGTTCGATCTTACCCTAAGCACATAGAAACCCATCGTGGTGAGGTGGGTGGGCATGATCCAGCCATCCTCGCGGCCGTTGGAGATTATCAGAGGCTGGATGGCGAGCGCTGCCTTGAGCTGGCCTTCAACGCTGTTCCACAGTGGCGTGAGGCCGCGATTGTCGAGGATCTGCTGGAAGTCGTGATGCGCCGCCGTCAGGATGCCGTAATAGCCGTAGAGCTGGCCGTAGGCGAACCAGAAGCGGTCGTCAGCGCGCGTGTCGAACCAGCCGCTGTTGAAGTTTTGCGAACGGTCGCGGATCAGGTCCGACGTCGAGCCTATGTCACTCGCGATCCGGTCGACGAACTGCAACAGATTGTCGGCGCGCGCGTTGAAGACCACCTCGCATTTCATGAGCCGGTCGTTGAAGGCGCGAAGGCTGTTTGCCGCCGTGCGATAAAAACTCGGCGTCGGGGTTTTCGGACCAAAGGGCCTGAAGCCGAAATACCAGGTTTCCTCGTCGAAGGTGATGGCGCCGCGCGCATCCTGCAGATTCTGGTCGATCTGGCTGGTGCCGCGGACGCGGCCCAGCGTATCGACAAGCTCGACCGCGGTGCGCCGGATCGCCTGATTGACCCCGCGCTGGAAGGAGGCCTTGTTGTCGAGAAACGGCGTGCGGTCCCAGTCCATGCCGAAGAACCCGAGCTTGTAGAGTATCATCGACGAGATCCAGGCGTTCTCGTTGACGTTGAAATCGATGAGATCGGCCGAAACCTGGACAATGGCAGAGTTGGTGCAGGTCTTGACCTCTCCCTCGACGCCAGCGGTTTCCCCGGTGGCGGAGGGAGCGGGCTGCGCCGGCGCGGTTCCGGCCGGCTGCGTGAATTTATATGCTTCCGCATAGGCGGGATTGAAATTGCTCCAGACCTGCGTGTTCCAGATGAAATAGCCGTAGAGGCCGATCAGAATGAGCAGAGCGAGGCCGAGCACCGCCTTCAGGATCCAGCCGCGCTGCGTATACCAGCGCCCGGCCCACATGAACGGCCACAGGATCACGCCGACGGCGAAGCCGATGCCGCGGCCGATCCACTGGAATATCCGTGTGAAGAAATTCACGATCGGATCAAGCATGGCGATGTCACCCCTCGTCAGTCAGCCAAGATTTCGATAAGGTTAGGCATTCAATCGGTAAGACCGTAGAGGCGTGTGCGAAACGCCACCTTGTCTTTCAGATATGTGGTTTTCAGAACGTCCACAACATGCGATCGCCAGGCGTCGCTGAAGCCGTCATAGTCCTTGTAAAAACCCGGTTTGTTGAAGACGTAGCGCGAGACGAAATCCTGCGGCACGAAATCCGAGATCAGCTGGTTGGTCAGCCAGGCGTCGGGATGTCCGGGCTTGGCCCGGATCGTCAGGAAACGCTGCTGCGGGAACACGTCTTCGATCTTGAGATAGCCAAGGTGGGCGATCTCGCGCTTGGCGGCGTTGAGAAAAGGAAAATTGCCGTCCCTGGTGATCAGGTCGGCATGGCTGTGGATCCAGGTCTGCAGCCAGACCTTGTCGACTCCGGTCAGATTGCGGTCGGGCTCGGCGGCGCGGATCAGCGCCCGCACCACCATTTCGGCGCGGTGCTCGAGATAGCCCGATGTTTCGATCCACGAGGCCCGCGGCAGTTCGATGCGGCCGGTCACGGCGAGGAACTTGAACACCCTGTCGGCATCGTTGATCGAGAGGTAGCTCACCTGCCACGGCCGCGAGCGGCGGAAGCCGGGGGCTGCCGGGTCGCTGATCACCGTCGTCATGTCGGGGTCGATGAACACATAGAGCCCGCCGAAATGGCTGGTCCAATAGGCGCTGTGGCGAAAGATCACCTGATCCGGCACCAGCGCGTTCTCGCGGATGTCGCCGCAGATCTTGGCCAGTTCGACCATGCGGGTGAGCATGGCGCTGTCGCGCCAGGCGTCCGGCTCCTGCTTCAGCCGGTCGACGAGCTTGCCGAGTTCGGCGGCCTTGCCGAGCACGTCCTCCGCCGACAGAACCTTGAACTCGACCTGGTTGATCGACAGCAGGTCCTCGATGTCGTCGACCTTGGGGACCGAATCCTCGATCTCGCCATAGATGACATCCTTGATGGTCAGCGCGTCGATGGCGCGCTGGTTTGTCGTCATGAACTCGAACATCAGCTGCGAGGTGTTGGAAAAGGCGGTGTGGACCACCGGCAGGTCGACCTGCGACGGCGTCAGGATGATGAAACGACGGTTGATCCCGTTGGGATCGAGGTAGTTGTAGTCGCCGCATTCCTCGGCCACCTCAGGCGAGAAGCCGGTGCGGTCGATCTCGAAACTCTTCAGCTTCGTCGGCTTCAGGCCGAAGGCGACCAAAGCCTTGTTGTAGCGCTGGATCAGATGCGGCTCGTCGATGGTCAGCAGCCGGCCATAGATCAGCTCGTTCTCGCGCAAAAGGTCGGGTTTTTTGGCAGGGCTCATCTATCCCTTCTCCCCTTGTGGGAGAAGGTGGCCGAGCGAAGCTCGGTCGGATGAGGGGTGTTCCAGCTTGACGAATACCCCTCATCCGTCGCCTTCGGCGACACCTTCTCCCACAGGGGGAGAAGGAGGCGTCGGCGCATCTTACGCATTCCACAGGCCCTTCTTCTTCAGCTCTTCGATCTCGCGCATCGCGCGGTCGCGCAGGCGGGTGTCGCGGATCATCTTGGTCACCGCCGCGTCGTCGGACCTGTCGGAGTAGCGGAACTCCGAGTCGGCGTAGCGGTTGATCTCCTGCATGACCATGTCCATCGAGAACGGCCGGCGCAGTTCCTCGATCATCGCCTTTTTGTCGTCGTAGCTCTTGTGCATGAAGACTTCCGGCTTCTCGAACCATTCGTCCGGCAGCTCGATGTCCATGGCGCGCATCTTGATCGCATCGGTGACGTTCTTGATGGCGCGGCCGGTGAAGCGCGGCTCGGCCTCCTTGATCATGTGCAGATAGGTGCCGATGTCGGCCATCGACTTCGGTGCGCCGTTCTCCTTGATGTAGCGCTCATAGACCTTCATCAGCCCGTCTTCCCTGGGCTTCTCGTGCTCTTCATAGGCCTCCATCACCGCGCGCTGGATCTCCTGGGCGGCATAGAGCTTGTGGTCGCCGAGCGGGATCTTGTGGTTCTTGCCGGCGAGCAGCACGAAGATGTCGATATAGTCGTCGCGCGTTTGTGGCCCATCGACCAGCCAGCGGGCGCCGGCGCGCTGGCGCAGCGCGTCGTCGACGTTTTCGGGATAGTTGGAGAACATGCCGAAGGAGCAGTTGCCGCGCACCACCGTGGCTGCACCCCCGAATGCGTCCATCAGGACGCCGGTGATTTCCTGCTGGCCGGCCGAGGCACGATCGTCTGAGCGGCGTGCCGCCACCTGGTCGATGTCGTCGATCGTGCCGAAGCCGATGATGCGCGGGTTGAGCACATTGTTGATGAACTGGCGGCAGTTCTGGCCCGACTTGCCCTGGTAGGAGGAGATCTGGTCGACGCCGAAATTCTCGTAGGCGAAGGGATAGCCGGCCACCTGGCAGTAACCGTTGACGAGACCGGCGATCATCTGGATCAGCGTCGTCTTGCCGGTGCCGGGCGCGCCGTCGCCGATGAAGGTGAACAGGAAGCCGCCGAGCTCGACGAACGGGTTCAGCTCGCGCTCGAAATCGTAAGCCATCAGCATCTTGGCGAGCTTGACCGACTGGTATTTGGCGATGTGGTTGCCGACGACCTCTTCCGGCTTCTTGAAGGTCATCACCAGCGGCTTCGACCGCTTGCCCGGCGCGACGTCGAAGCCGTCGAGGGTGAAGTCGTCGACGTCGATGCGGATATGCGCGTTCTCAAACGGACCGATGCCGTCGAAGCGGCCCTTTCGCGCCAAAAGCCCGTCGATGGCGACACGGGCGAAGGCGCGCGCCCGGGTCATCAGGTCGGCGTCGTCCTTGGCGCCAGCTATCGCCTTGTCGAGGCCGGCAACGATCGATTTCACCGCATCCTGCGGCGTGTCGAACAAAAAGTCCGGCTCCGGCGTGTCGTTCGGTGCCTCGCCGTCGCTGTCGATCAGCTGGAACAGATAGGAGGCGAGGCTGAAGGCCGAAACATAGGCCGAGGCCGACAGCAGCTTCTTGAATGTGGCGGCCTCGTCGCCTTCGAGCGGGGCGCGGGCGTTTTTCGCCTTCAGGCTCTCGAGATCTGAGCCTTCGGCGAAGACATCTGATATGGCCAGCGCGATCGCCAGCCCGCGCCGGGTGCGATAGAGCAGCATGTGCTGCGCAATGCTCAGCAGCTGGTCGTCGGGATGGACGGCGGCGACGGTCTTGGAAAGCTCGACCTCACGCGTGCGGCGCGCCGAGCCGACCGAGACGGTCGAGACGAAGCGGCGGTTGGTGCCGGCAAGCGCGGTCCCGGATTCCCGCGACGGGTCCTCGAGCACGACGATGCGGGTGATGAAGCTCTGCGCCGTCGCGCGGTGCTTTTCGATTGCCGCTTCCGAAATCGTGGTCAGGCCGGTGTCCATGAAGGATGCTCCGCGGTTTGACTGTCAAACGTCACTGATGACCTGCCTTTTGGACAGGATGTGGACCTTGTAGCCGGAAAAGATTTTCTGCGCCTCGCCGGCGGCGTAGAGCGCCTGATAGGCCTCGTGCGGGATCAGCGCGTGCTTCTCGTAGCTCGACACGCCTTGGCGCGCCGCCTCCAGATCGTCGGTGTCGATGAAGAATTCCTGCGTCGCCTTCTCGCTCGAAAACAAACCTTTGCGGCCGGGTTTTTCGGCCTTGGAATAGACCTCCTGGATAGTCCAGGTCAGCAGCCAGGCGTTTTCCGGCTTGCGCACCTTGTCCAAAACGTCGGTCACCGTCGAATTGTTGTCGGTGATCCCCGCCGAATAGAACGGGCCGAGCACGACGCGGCGCAGTTGCTTGGGGTGGAGTTGCTCGAAATCCTTGTCGAGGTTGACCGCGATCGTCGCCGGCGACAGCGTATAGGCGGAATTCTTCTCGGTGAAGTCGTCGAAACGGTGGGCAAGCTCGGGATTGAGCAGCCCTTCAACGGGAAGCGGAATGTCGACCTTTTCGTTGAGCTTGCCATTGCGGTCGACAAGCTGCCTGATCATCTCTTCGGAGGAATCCTCGACAGTCACCATGTAGACCAGCGGCAGGTTGGCGCTGCCGTCGAAGGCGGCCCAATGGACGAGGTAGTAAGGCCGCCCGGTCTTCGGATTGACCGAGACTTTTGCCGTCTGCGCCAAGGTGAACGGCCCGAAGGTCGTTTCGCTCCTGACGCCCTCCAGATAGAGCCGCTCGGCCATCGACTTCTGCAGCGCCTCGGGGAACTGCTTGTGGCGCAGGATGAAGTCGGCCATTTCCTCGCGCAACTCGTCGGCCAACGGTATGTTGGCGAGACGCGTATCGGCCTGGCGGCGATCGTTTTCCAGTTCGAGCACGTTCTGGAAGACCGGAAAGCCGCTTTCGGCACGCGAGATGCGAAACGTCTCCATGAAACCCAGCCGGTTGCGCCAGCAGGCAAACGAGTTGTCGAGCCGCGCAATGTATTCGGCGACGATCTTGGCGACGATGCCGTGCCGGTAGAGCGGCGAGCGATCGTCGCGCATGAACACTTCGAGGCCGCTGAGCGCCGCGCTGATCGCCGAGAAGTAACGCGTTGCCGCTTCGTTTTCGGGGGTCATGCAGCCAGCCCTTGGGAGCAGTGCACGTGCAGCCAATTACGGCTGCACGTAATTGGCCGAATTGTGCTTCTTCATCACATCGTCGAAGCGGCGGGCAAAGGCATCGTCGGCCAGCTTCTTGCGGCGCTGGATGTCGGCGGTCGCCACCATGTTCTTCTCGTGCATTTCCAGAAGATCGCCAATGTGCTTCTGCGAGGCCGCGCCGATGCCGGCCATGGTTTCCTCGGCGGTGTTGTCGACCTGGCTGCCCAGCGTGTTGATCTTGTGGGCGACGTCCTGCTGGGCGGCGGTCTTCAGCGAGTCTTCCAGCGCCTTGTAGAGCACGATGCGCTGCTCGGTATCGATAGTCAGCTTGTTGATCAGCGTCGACTGCGCCGCGATCTGGTTGTTGAGCGAATCGACAAACGTCTGGAACATCGAGGTGTAGCGCTCCAGCGTCTGGCTTTCGGCCAGCAGCTCCTGCTCCTTGGCCTGCTTCTCGTTGTACTCGGTGGCCAGTTTCGAACGCTCGCCCTCAAGCTCGGTGCGCTCCTTCTGGCTGGTCGAGGCGGCGATCTTGTTCTCGATGTCGAGCAGCATCGGATTGAGCTCCTCGATGCGCTTCTGCACGGTCTCGAGGTTGGACATGGTCGCCTTGCGGCGCTCGATCACCTGCGACAGGCTGGCCTCGGAGGTGTTGTAACGCTGGTCGAGGATCTGCTTCTGCGCCTTGAGGATGCCGACGATGGTGTCGGATTTCGCCAAAAGCTCCTGCAGATTGCCGGCCAGCGACATGTTGCGGACGCGGTCGGTGCGCATGCGCTGCTTGCTTTGGTCGGAAAATATGCCGACGAAGCTCTCCCAGCCGGTGTAGTTCTTCATGCTCTCGAATTCGGCGCCGAAGACGTTGGTGGCGTCCTCCAGCCCGATGATCAGGTCGGCGATGTTGCCTTCCATCACCTTCTGCTGCTTCAGCACATCCTCGATGCGGGCGTTCTCGAGGTCGAAATTGGCGTCGCCGATCTTCTTGTCGGTCCTGGCAAGCGTGTCGAGCACGGCGCCGGACTGCTCGATCTTGGTGCGCATGTCCTGCACGACCTGATTGGTCTTGGCAATTTCGGCATCGAAATTCTGCAATGTCGCCATAGGAGCCTCCCGCTTCGGCAATCGTTCGTGTCGCGAACGCCGCGAATATATGTACGGCAAGGGGGGAAGGAAAGGCGGAAGATTAGGAGTTCGCGAAGGTAGCGCGCCCTTCCCGCGACGGGACAACTCGGCTTAAGGGCGGCCTGAGCCGCGCCGTCGGCGAAGCTGCCGATCTCCCCCGCTTGCGGGGAGATCGGATGTCGCTTCGGCTTTCGCCAATCACCAGCGCTGGAAGGCGGGCCACCGGAAAAGTGCCTGGCCACGCCTGCAGCAGCAGGCGGCGTGTCGCTGGTCGGCCATCCCACGCCGTTGCTCGCGATTGTCTTATCGCTTGAAACCGCACCAGAATGGTGTTTGGCTGACGAAACAAAGGCGGAGACAAAACCGCAATTTCGCTTCGCCGATCGATCACAATGGGAGAATACAGATGTCGCGTATGAAACTATTCGCCGCCGGCTTCGGTCTGGCGGCATTTCTTTCGGCGAGCGGCGCGTTCGCCGCCGAGCCGGAAAGCTGCAAGCCGGTGCGGTTTGCCGATGTAGGCTGGACCGACATCACCGCCACCACCGCGACCGCAAGCGTCATCCTCGAAGCGCTCGGCTACGAGCCCGACGTGCAGGTGCTGTCGGTTCCGGTCACCTACACCTCGCTGAAAAACAAGGACGTCGACGTCTTCCTCGGCAATTGGATGCCGACCATGGAAGCCGACATAAAACCCTATCTCGAAGACAAGTCGGTCGAGACGGTCGTGACCAACCTCGAAGGCGCGAAATACACGCTCGCCGTTCCGCAGCACACCTATGACGCCGGTCTCAAGGATTTCGCCGATATCGCCAAGTTCAAGGACAAGCTCGATGGCAAGATTTACGGCATCGAAGCCGGCAATGACGGCAACCGCCTGATCCTCGACATGATCGCCGCCGACAAGTTCGGCCTGAAGGATTTCGAGCTCGTCGAAAGCTCCGAGGCCGGCATGCTGTCGGCGGTGCAGAAGGCGGCGGCATCGGGCGAAGACGTGGTCTTCCTCGGCTGGGAGCCGCATCCGATGAACACCAACATCAAGATGGCCTATCTGTCGGGTGGCGACGAAGTGTTCGGCCCGAATTTCGGCGGCGCGACCGTCGCCACCAATGTCCGGGCCGGCTACACCAGCGAATGCCCGAACGTCGGCAAGCTGCTCAAGAACATGGTGTTCTCGCTCAAGATGGAAAACGAGATCATGGGTGCGATCCTCAATGACGGCGCCGACCCGAAAGAAGCGGCCACCGAATGGCTCAAGGCCAATCCGGACGCGTTGACGCCATGGCTCGCTGGCGTGACGACCTTCGACGGCGGCGACGCCGTGGCCGCCGTGAAAACCGCACTCGGTTCGTAGCAGACTTACACCTCCCCTTCCGGGGAGGTTCGGCGCGGCACGCGCCGCGGTTGGGATGGTTCGGAACGGAGCGTAACCCGTGACCATCCCACCCCGCTCCGCTGCGCGGTTCGACCCACCCCGCCAGGGGGTGAAGAAGAATGAGGGGACTTTGCCATGGATCCGGTTTCGCAACTGATTTCGAGCTTCAAGATACCGATCGGGCGGTGGGGCAAGACCTTCTTCGACTTTCTGACCACCAATTTCGAGTGGTTTTTCGACAGTATCGCCGACGGGCTCACCGTCGTTCTCGACGGGCTTGTCGATCTTTTGCTGCTCGTCCCGCCGGTTCTCCTGGTCGCCGCCATAGCCGGGCTTGCCTGGTACCTGCAGAAATCATGGAAGCTGGCGCTTGCCGTCGCGCTCGGCCTGCTGTTTATCGTCAACCAGGATCTCTGGCAGGAAACCGTCGAGACGCTGGTGCTGGTCGTGGGCGCTGCTGCGGCCTCGATGGCCATCGGCGTGCCGATCGGCATCTGGGCTGCGCATAACGAGCGTGGCTACCGCTATCTCCAGCCGATCCTCGACCTGATGCAGACGATGCCGACCTTCGTCTACCTGATTCCGGTGCTCATTCTCTTCGGCCTCGGCATCGCTCCCGGCCTCATCGTCACCGTCATCTTCGCCGCTCCCGCGCCGATCCGCCTGACGCATCTCGGCATCACCTCGGTGCCGAAACCGATGATCGAGGCCGGCGAAGCCTTCGGCGCGACAAAACGCCAGCTGCTGTGGAAAGTCGAGCTGCCGGCGGCACTGCCGACCATCATGGCGGGGCTGACGCAGTGCATCATGCTTTGCCTCTCCATGGTCGTGATCGCTGCACTCATCGGCGCCAACGGCCTTGGCAAGCCGGTGGTGCGCGCGCTGAACTCGGTCAACATCCCGCTCGGCCTCGAAGCCGGCCTCGCCATCGTCGTGCTCGCCATCATCCTCGACCGCATCAGCCGCATCGGCACGGGAGCCGCCAAATGAGCGCCGCGGTCGATTTCAGGAATGTCGACATCGTCTTCGGCGCGGCGCGCGAGGAAGCGCTGGCGCTCGTCGACAGCGGCGCAACGCGTCAGGAAATCCTGGAGAAGACCGGCGCCGTGCTCGGCTGCGCCGGTGCCAATCTGACCGTCAACGAGGGCGAGATTTCCGTCCTGATGGGGCTCTCCGGCTCCGGCAAATCGACGCTGCTGCGCGCCGTCAACCTGCTCAACGTGCCGGCGCGCGGCAACGTCATGGTCAAGGATGGCGACCGCATGGTCGATGTCGCGGCCTGCGACGCCGCCACGCTGCGCCACATCCGACAGACGCGGGTCGCCATGGTGTTCCAGCAGTTCGGCCTTCTGCCCTGGCGCACTGTCGCGGAAAATGTCGGCTTCGGCCTCGAGCTTTCCGGCGTGCCCGAAGCCGAGCGCAAGGTGCGCGTCGAGCGCCAGTTGAAGCTCGTCGGCCTCGACCAGTGGGCGTCGAAATACGCCCACGAGCTTTCCGGCGGCATGCAGCAGCGCGTCGGGCTGGCGCGTGCGTTTGCCACCGAAGCGCCGATCCTTTTGATGGACGAGCCGTTCTCGGCGCTCGACCCGCTGATCCGGACCAAGCTGCAGGACGAATTGCTGCAGCTTCAGGCCGAGCTGAAGAAGACGATCATCTTCGTCAGCCACGATCTCGAGGAGGCGCTGAAGATCGGCAGCCACATCACCATCATGGAAGGCGGGCGTATCGTGCAAACCGGCGCGCCGGAAGACATCGTGCTGCGCCCCGCCAACGACTATGTCCGCGACTTCATCGCCAATGTGAACCCGCTCTCGGTGCTGACCGCCTGGAACGTGATGCGCGACCGCCGCGACCTCGACCACGGCGAGGACGGCTGGGTGTGGCTCGACCGCCGCAAGACGACGCGTTTCAAGATCGACGAGCACGGGCTGGTGGCGGCGGCCGAGCGCGACGGTAAGCCGGCGTTCTGGGTGTCGTGCGTCGATGTCGAGGCGCAGCCGGAGGAGACGACGCAGGTATTCTGGGCCAATCCCGGCACCTCGCTGAAGACGGTGATGCTGGCCATGCACCGCTCGCAGACCGCACCGGTGGCGCTGTTCGACGACCAGTCGCGCTTCGTCGGCGCCATCGGCGTCAGGGATGTGCTGAGTGCGGTGTTGCGGCGGTAGTTTTTCTAAACGAAACGGACCGTATCGTTTCTGCGCGGCTTGGCGGCGGTCCCATATAGGCACGGACTTGTGAACGGCCGCGCCCGCCGGGAAGGCGCTTTGCGGGCGGTCCAAAAATGGACGATCGCTTTTGGCTGTGCCAGAATAAACCCGAAATTCTTGCGCGCAGTTGCCGGTTCCGATGCCTGAGATCGTCACCAAACCCCGCACCAAGACGAAGCCGCAAATCGAACGGCCGAAGCTCTACAAGGTCATCCTCCTCAATGACGATTTCACGCCGCGCGAGTTCGTGGTGACGGTGCTCAAGGGCGAATTCAAGCTGAGCGAAGATCAGGCGCGGCGGGTGATGATCACCGCGCACCAGCGCGGCGTCTGCGTCGTCGCCGTCTTCACCAGGGACGTCGCCGAGACCAAGGCGACGCGGGCAACCGATGCCGGCAAGGCCAAGGGCTACCCGCTGATGTTCACGACGGAACCGGAGGAGTAGTGCCGTCGTTTATAGCCTCGGCTCCCCGTCTGTGACGTTGACAATTGGCGAAACCATCCGCGACAGCGTCGTTCTCCCCGTCACTATACGGGGAGAAATGTCCGGCAGGACAATGAGGGGCGGCGTCGACGGTGCCAAATTTAACTCAGGTTGCTCGTAGAGATTGCTAATCACTTCAGGCCGGCGCTGCCCCTCATCCGCCTGCCGGCACCTTCTCCCCGTGAACGGGGAGAAGGGAGCTAGCGCCCCTCGCGGTACCACATCGAGCCCAATGCCAGAAGCAGCAGGCCGAGGCCGAGGAACCCGCCGAACAGCGGCACGCGCGAGACGGCCTTCAGCACGCTGTCGTCGGTGGTGCGCAGGCCTATCCAGTCGTTGCCGGACGCCGCGCCCGTGGAGCGGACCGGGACGACCGAGGGCAGCGTGACACCGCCGGCGAGGTTGCTAAGGGTCGACGATTGCGCCAGCCGGCGCACGCTTCCGCCGGTGGCCTCGGCCGGGGCTTTCATCCGGTTCTCGGTGGAGACGACGTCGGTGAATTCCGGTGCGTTGACCGGGCCGACATGGGCCAGCGCTTTCAGGTCGCCATTGCCGACCTGATAAAGGCCGATCTCGCTGGTCTCGATGCTGCCGAGGAAGACGCCGGGTTCGGCCCTCTCGAGCTTGACGGTCATCGCCTTGCCGGACGGGGTGATGATCTGCGCCGGGCCGGGATCGTCGCTCATCGTCTGGCGGCGGATTTCCAGCATCATGCCGCGGCCGTCAGCGGTCAGCCGCTCCTCCTCGAGTTCGGGCTCCTTCATCAGCCAGTGGGCGATGCGGCGATAGAGCTGGACATGCGGGCCGCCGCCCTCGAAGCCGCGCGCCCACAACCAGCCCTGGTCGGACAAAAACATGCCGACGCGGCCTTCACCCTTGCGGTCGAGCAGCAGCAACGGACGGTTGTCGGCGCCCTTCATCACCGCCTCGCCGCCGGGGTTCTCGACGCCGATGGTGCGGAACCAGCGGCTCCAGTGCGGCGGCTCGGTGGCGGAGCCGTCAAGCCCGCGCGTCACCGGATGGCGCTGGCCGAGCTCGGTGAGGCGCGGATAAAAGGCCTTTTCGACGACTTCGCCGGTCGGCATCGCCGGCAGCGCCGACATCAAAGGCGTGCGGGCGATGGAGCTTTCGCCGGCATATTCGGGTCCTGCCGCGATCAGCAGCGCGCCGCCCTTTTCGACATATTCGGCGATGTAGTCGTAATAGAGGATCGGCAGCACGTCGCGGTGCTGGTAGCGGTCGAAGATGATCAGGTCGAAATCCTTGATCTTCTCGACAAACAGTTCGCGCGTCGGAAAGGCGATCAGCGACAATTCGTTGATCGGCGTGCCGTCCTGCTTTTCCGGCGGCCGCAGAATGGTGAAATGGACCAGATCGACCGAGGCGTCGGATTTCAGAAGGTTGCGCCAGGTGCGTTCGCCGGCATGCGGTTCGCCGGATACCAGCAGCACGCGCAAATTCTCGCGGATGCCGTCGATCAGCGCGATGGCGCGGTTGTTGGTGTCGGTGAGTTCGTCGGGCTCGGGATCGATGGCGAGCTCGACGATGTTGCGGCCGGCGCCGGGAATGGTCACCTGCAGCGGCATGGCCTGGCCGATGGCGGCGCGCTCGACCGAAACCTGCTCGCCATTGACCGAGACGCGCACATCGACCGAGCCGGCCTCGTTGTTGGTGCCGATGACGCGATAGGTCATTTCGAGCGGCTTGCCGACCAGACCGAAGCGCGGCGCATTCTCGAAGCGGATGCGACGATCCTTCTCCTGGTCGTTGCCGGTGATCAGCGCGTGCAGCGGGGCGTTGAAGTCGGGCGTGCCGCCCGGGGCGTCATGCACCTCGCCGTCGGTGATCATGACGGCACCGCCGATGCGCGAAGGCGGCACGTCGCGGAAAGCGCTCTCCAGCGCGCTGAAAAGCCGCGTTTCGGTGCGCTCCTCGGCGGCTTCCGACTTGCCGGCCTCGACGACGCGGACGTCGAACTGCTTGAATCGGCCGAGGCGCTGCTGAAGCCCGGCCAGCGCCTCGTCGGTCTGCCTGGTGCGTTCGCCAATGTCCTGGCTCTGGCTGCGGTCGACGACGACGGCGACGACGCTTTTCAGCGCCTCGCGCTCTTCGTCGAGCAATACCGGGTTGAGCAGGGCCGCAGTCAGCGCCAGCAGGGCGGCAAAACGGAAGACCGCACCGCGCTGGCGGAACCACAGGCCGATCAATGCCAGCAGCAACAGCGGCGCCAGCACCAGGCCGAGCAGCGGCCAGGAGATGAGCGGTTCGAAGGCGAGCGACAAGTTCATGGCTTACTGCCCCAGCCGTTCGAGCAGCACCGGCACATGCACCTGATCGGATTTGTAGTTGCCGGTCAGCATGTACATCATGATGTTGACGCCGGCGCGCAGCGCATAAATGCGCTGCATCGGATCTGACGGCACGGTCGGCAATAGCGGGTCGCCATTCTCGTCGACCGCCCAGGCGCCGGCGAAATCATTGGCGGTGATCATGATCGGCGAGACGCCGTCGCCGGTGCGTACCGGGCGGTTCTCGGTGTTGCTGGCTTCGAGCGACGCTGCAACCCAGAGCGGGCCACCGGCGAAGCGTCCGGGAAACTCAGGCAGGATGTAGAAGGATTTGGTCAGCACATGGTCCTCGGGCACCGGCTCCAGCGCCGGCACGTTGAGGTTGCCGAGTATGTCGCGCAGGCGCTCCGTCGCCGGGCTGGCCTGCTCCGCGCCGATGCCGGTGGCGAACTGGTCGCGCGTGTCGAACAGCACCGTGCCACCCTGCTGCATATAGGCGTCGACGCGGGCGATCGCGGCCTGGCTCGGCATCGGTGCGGCAGGATCGATCGGCCAGTAGATCAACGGATAGAAGGCAAGCTGGTCCCTCGAGATATCGACGCGGGCCGGCGCCCCCGGCTCGAGCGCGGTCTTCTCGATCAGGAAGCGGGTCAGGCCCTCCAGCCCGGCCTGGCTGATCGAATCGACGCTCCGGTCGCCGGTCTGCACATAGCCGATCCGGGTTTTCGAAATGTCCTCGATCGCCCGTTCGTCGCCAGGTTTGGCATCACCGGATTTGGCATCCTCGGCGCGGGCGATGTCGATGTGGCCGACCACGGCGCCGAGCGCAATCAGCAGGGCGGCGGTGGTTGCGGCGGCCGTGCCGGCGCGGCGCGGCCGGCGCGAGAACAGGCCGCCCATCCAGAACACCGCCAGCGTGTCGAGCACCATCAGCAGGAGAGCTGCCGCCACCAGCGGGCCCTTCAAATTGTGCGATTCGTCGAAAGCGTACTGGATGGTGGTGACCGGCACGGTGATCTGAGGACGCACCAACGGTGCCAAGCTGCTTTCGGCATTGAGCAGATTGTGGGCGACGACGCCGGTGTCGGATCCGTACAGGCCGGGCGGATTCTCGAACGTCACCGGCAGCGGGCCGGCACCCGGCACCAGCGGCCGTGCATCCGGCGTCGGCGGCACCAGCGTGCCATCGGCTGATATCATGCGGTAGGGCGCCAGCGAGGCGGCGGCTGCTTCGGCATTGGCGACCGCCGCACCCTGGTTGCGTGACAGTTGGACGATGCGGCGCAGCATCTCGACGAAGCTGCCGGAGATCGGCAGGTTCGACCAAGTCGCCTCCGGCGTGACATGGAACAGGACAAGGGTGCCCTTGCCCTTCTTCATCCCGGTCACCAGCGGCGTGCCGTCGGCAAGCGTCGCCCAGCTGCGCTCGACGATATCGGGCGTCGGCTCGGCCAGCACCTGCCTGGAGACGGTGACCTCGGCGGGCGGAGCGAGATCGGCGAAGGGGCCGGTCTTCGGAAAATCGGTGACCGGCTGCGGCGTCGTCCACGACAGCGCACCGCCGAGCGAGCGCTCGCCGGTGCGCAGCCTGACCGGCAGCAGGTCGTCGTCATTGCCGGCGGCGACCAGCCGCGAGCCGGCGAACCGCACCAGAGTGCCGCCATTGTCGACCCAGTCGACCAGCCTTTGCCGCACCTGCTGCGGTATGGTGCCGACATCGGCCATGACGATCATCGCCGGCTTTTGGTCGAGCAGCTGCGGGATGGCCTCGGCAAGGTCGGCGCTCGACGGCTCGGCCAGATCGGCGAAGGGCTGCAGCGCGCGGCGGATGTAGTACAGCGGCGACAGAAGCGGCTGCGCCTGGTCGGCTTCGGCCTGCGACAGCAGTCCGACGCGGCGGCGCTTGGAACTCTCGTCGAGCACGCGGACGGCACCGGCCTGCCGCTGACCGTCGAGCGCGATCGAGGCGAAGTCGTTGCGCAGCTCGAAAGGCACCGCCATCGTGCCGGTGGCGGTGGATTCGCCGGGCGAGAAGGTCAGCGTGGCGTCGGCGATGCGGCGGCCCTTGTCGTCGAATGCGCCGGCGGTCACCTGAGCCGGCGCCGGATCGCCCGGTGCGCGGATTGCGGTCAGCTCGAAGCCGTCGACCTGGTTGTCGGCGCCGGTCAGGCCGATCAGGCCAGGCCGGTCGGAGGCGGCCCAGACGACACGGGCGGCGTTCTTCGACAGAAGCGTGTTGAAGGCGGCCTCGTCGCCTTCCGCCGCCAGCCCATCGGCGAGCACGGCGACGCTGGCGCCCGGCAAGCTCTCCAGGGTTGCCGCAACGCGGGCATAGACGGCCGGGCGGTCGGTCGGGATCGGCCGCGGCTTTGCCGCGCGCAGCCGGTCGAGCGCAGTGGCGGCGTCGAACGGGCCGATCTCGGCATTCGGTTTTTCGGCAGTGAAGGCGATGATGACAGGCACGTCGTTGGAGCTGGCATCGGCGATCAGCCGTTCGGCAGTGGCGACGCGCTGGCCCCAGTCGGCGGCACTTGCCCAGTCATTGTCGATAACCAGCGCAAGTGCGGCGCCCTCGGCCGGCAGTCTTTCACGCGGGTTGAACACAGGTTCGGCGAGCGCCGCAACGATAAGGGCCGCCATCAGCAGCCTGAGCAGGGTCAGCCACCACGGACTCTGTTGCGGCGTCTCCTCGCGCTTCAGCACGCGGGCCAGGATCTTCAGCGGCGGGAAGACCTCGGTCTGCGGCTTGGGCGGGGTGAACCGCAAAAGCCACCAGATCACCGGCAGGGCCAGAAGGCCCCACAGCACCATCGGCGCCCCGAAGGAGAGCGGCAGCCAGCTCATGCGCGGATCCTCCCGGCTGAGCTGTTATCGACGGTCATCGCCATGTGGACACGCACCAGCGCATCGGAGGCGAGGCGGTCGGTGTGGTTGACGGTAAAACTCCAGCCGAGCCGCTTGCACCAGTCGGTCAGTTCCTGGCGGCGGGCGATGTAAAGCAGTCGGTAGTCATCGCCCAGCGTTTCGGCGCGGCCGGCGGTCAGCTTGTCGCCGGTCTCGGGATCGGTGAATTCGGTGCGGCCGGCATAGGGGAATCTCTCCTCGGCCGGGTCGGCGACCTCGATCAGATGGGCACGCACGCCGTGGCGGGCGAGCACGTCAAGCCAGGCGATGGTGTCCTCGACCGGGTCGAGGAAGTCGCTGACGATGACGATGTCGCAGAAGCGGCGGATGGCGGACAGGTCGGGCTTTGCCGGCAATTCGCCGGCATGGGTGAGTTGTGCTGCGATGCGCTCGGCGCCGTTGCGGGCGGTGAACGGATCGGTCAGCCCGGGCCAGGCGATGCGCTCGCCGCTGCGCGACAGAAGCTCGGCCATGGCCAGCGCCAGCACCAGCGCGCGGGACTCTTTCGAGACGGTGGCGCCGGTCGATTTGTAGAGCATCGAAGGCGAGGGATCTGCCCACAGCCACACCGTATGGGCGGCCTCCCATTCGCGGTCGCGCACGTAGATGTGGTCGTCGCGGGCCGAGCGGCGCCAGTCGATACGCGAGGAGTCGCCCTCGACATAGGGCCGGAACTGCCAGAAATTCTCGCCGATGCCGCGCTTGCGGCGGCCGTGCCAGCCGGCGATCACCGTGTTGACGATGCGACGCGCCTCGACCAGCAGGTCCGGCACCAGCGACGCCCGCAACCGGCCGCGGGCGAGCGCGTCATGCGTCGCCGCCGGTGCCTGGGCCTCGCCTATACGCGCCATCAGATGCCTTTTGCCAGTTTCGCCACCACGTCGCGCACGGTCGTGCCCTCGGCACGGGCGGCAAAGGTCAGCGCCATGCGGTGCTGCAGCACCGGCTCGGCCATCGCTCTGATATCGTCGATCGACGGCGCCAGCCGTCCATCATAGAGGGCGCGGGCGCGGGCGCACAGTGTCAGCGACTGGCTGGCGCGCGGGCCCGGGCCCCAGGCGACGTGCTTGTCAGTCTCGGCATTGCCCTGGCCGGGGCGCGCCGAGCGCACCAGCTGGAGGATCGCCTCGACGACGCTTTCCGGCACCGGCATGCGGCGAATGAGGGTCTGGATCTCCTTCAGCCGCGCCGGCTGCAGCACGTTCTGCGCCTTGGCGTCCTCGATGCCGGTGGTCTCCAGAAGGATGCGGCGCTCCGCCTCGATTTCCGGATAGAGGATGTCGACCTGCATCAGGAAACGGTCAAGCTGCGCTTCGGGCAGCGGATAGGTGCCCTCCTGCTCCAGCGGGTTCTGCGTCGCCAGCACGTGGAAGGGCGCCGGCAGGTCATGGCGAACACCGGCAATGGTGACGTGGTATTCCTGCATCGACTGCAGCAGCGCCGACTGGGTGCGCGGCGAGGCGCGGTTGATCTCGTCGGCCATCAGCAGCTGCGCAAAGATCGGCCCGGAGATGAAGCGGAACGACCGCTTGCCGAATTCGTCCTGCTCCATCACCTCGGAGCCGAGAATATCGGACGGCATCAGGTCGGGCGTGAACTGGATGCGGCGGGAATCGAGGCCGAGCACGATGCCCAGCGTCTCGACCAGCTTGGTCTTGGCCAGGCCGGGCACGCCGACCAGCAGCGCATGGCCGCCGGCCAGCAGCGCCACCAGCGTGCGTTCGACGACGCTTTCCTGGCCGAAGATGACGCGGCCGACGCCCTCGCGAACCCTGGAAATGTCGGCCAGCGCCGTCTCGGCCTGGGCGATCATGTCCTTTTCGCTGATCGGGCTTTCCTTGATCATCACGCTCATGCGGCATCGATCCTTCTCGTTGGAAATACCGGCTTGCAGCTTCGACGCCACAGAGTGCCGCGATTCGGCCTCGCGTGGCGCCCGTCCTGAACTTAAATCACTGACTTAGGCTGACAAGCGGAACAACAGTGACTATTTCGTGACCATGACAGAACGCGCCGACGATCGTGAAGGAAGTTTGACGACCGCGACCGAGGCGCGCGGACTGGAGGCGCTGATCTCGCGTGCCGCCCGCGCTGGCAAGGGGGCGGCGCCGGTGGAGCGTTGGAATCCGGCTTTTTGCGGCGATCTCGACATGGAGATCAGACAGGACGGCACCTGGTTCTACCAGGGCACGCCGATCGGTCGCATGCCGCTGGTGCAGCTGTTTTCCTCGGTGCTGCGCAAGGATGAAGACGGCAGGACCTATCTGGTGACGCCGGTGGAAAGGGTCGGCATCCGCGTCGTCGACGCGCCGTTCATCGCCGTCGAGATGGATGTTTGCGGCACCGGCGCTGGCCAAGTCATCACCTTTCGTACCAATGTCGGCGATGTGGTCGAGGCCGGGCCGGAGCATCCGCTGCGCTTTGTCGACGAGGAGGCGACCGGCGGCCTGAAACCCTATGTGCTGGTGCGCGGGCGGCTGGAAGCGCTGGTGGCGCGGCCGGTTATGTATGAATTGGTCGAGCATGGCGAGGAGATCGAGGTCGGCGGCAGAAGGATGTTTGCCGTCCGCTCGAACGGGGCGGTCTATCCGATCATGCCGGCGGAAAAGCTGCAGCGGCTGAGCGCATGATCGGGCAGCGCCAAATGGCCAGCGCAAGACGGATTGGGGCATGATGGACCAGGTGACGCGATGGACCAGATGACAGGGACGCCGTTTTCGGCCGAGGATTTTCGCGCCCGCGTCGCGGCGCAGCCGCTGGCGCATGCCGCCGATGATTATGGCGACCATCGCTTCAACCCCGGCCATCCGCGTCTGAAGCTGGCAAAGGCGCTGCGCGATGCCGCGGTGCTGATCCCTGTGGTCGATCACGGACGCGACGCCACGGTTCTGCTGACCAAGCGGGCGGAAAACCTGCGCAACCATTCGGGGCAGGTGGCCTTTCCCGGCGGCACGATCGACCCGAGCGATGCAAGCCCGGAGGCGGCGGCATTGCGCGAGACATTCGAGGAGATCGGGCTCGGCCAGGACCGGGTCGAGATCATTGGCCGCATGCCCGATTACGTCTCCGGCAGCGGCTACCGGATCGCTCCGGTGCTGGCAATCGTGCGGCCGGGCTTTTCACTGACGCTGAATTCCGAGGAGGTCGACGCAGCTTTCGAGGTGCCGCTCCGCTTCCTGATGGATCCGGCCAACCACGGCCGCGACAGCCGCATGTGGAACGACTTGGAGTGGGTCTTCTACGAGATGCCCTATGAGGGGCAGCGCATCTGGGGGGTCACCGCCGGCATCATCCGCACGCTTTATGAAAGGCTCTATACGTGAGCGGCCGAGTGTCGCTCGAGGGCAAAGCCGACTGGCTCGGCGAACGGCATTTGCAGCGCCTGCTGGCGGCGCTTGCGGATGGCGGCGAGGAGGCGCGTATTGCCGGCGGCGCGGTGCGCAATGCGCTCATCGGCCAGCCGGTCGCCGACGTCGACATCGCCACCACGACCGTGCCCGATGAAACCATCCGCCGTGCCGAGGCGGCGGGCTTCAAGGCCGTGCCGACCGGCATCGAGCACGGCACCATCACAATTGTTGCCGGCGGCAAGCCGTTCGAGGTGACCACGCTGCGCGCCGATATCGAGACCGACGGGCGGCGGGCAAAAGTGTCGTTCGGGCGCGATTGGAAGGCCGATGCGGAACGGCGCGATTTCACCATCAACGCGCTCTATGCCGAGGCCGACGGCACGATCATCGACCTGGTCGGCGGCATCGCCGATATCAAGGCGCGGCGGCTACGCTTCATCGGCGATCCGGAAGCGCGCATCCGCGAGGATTATCTGCGCATCCTGCGCTTTTTCCGCTTCTTCGCCTGGTATGGCGACGGCCGGCCGGATGCCGAAGGGCTGAAGGCTTGCGCCCGGCTCAAGGAGGGGCTTCGCCAACTCTCGGTCGAGCGCGTCTGGTCCGAACTGAAGAAGCTGCTGTCGGCCCCCGATCCATCGCGCGCCCTGCTGTGGATGCGCCAGGCGGGCGTGCTCACCAGCGTTCTGCCGGAGAGCGAGAAATGGGGCATCGATGCGATCCATGCGCTGACCAGGGCCGAGAAGGATCTCGGCTGGACGCCGGACCCGCTGCTCAGGCTGGAAGCGATCGTGCCGCCGGACGCAGCGCGGATGAAGACGCTGGCCGAGCGGTTGAGGTTCTCCGTCAGCGACGCCAGTCGTCTCAGGCAGTGGGCGCTGACAGCGCCCGTCGAGCCGAAGACGACCGAAGCGGAACTCGCAAAACGGCTCTATCGTGGCGATCGTCAAGGCCTTGTTGATCGCTTGCGGCTGTCGCTCGCTTCCGCTCGTGCCCGAGCGGTCGAGGACAACGACGCGCTGCTCGAAGCCGGCGGCTTCTCGCGGCTGCTGGCCTTTGCCGGAAAATGGAAAAAACCCGACTTTCCGGTCAGGGGCGCCGATCTGACGAGGCTTGGCGCGTCGCCCGGGCCAAAACTCGGCGCAACCCTTAAGAACCTCGAAAACGAGTGGATCGAGTCCGGCTTTGCGCTGGATCGCGGCGCACTCCTCGAGCGCGCCGCAGAAGCACTCGAAAACTGATGCATGTCCGCAAAACTGCGTAGCGCGCTTTAGGCAAATCAGGCCGCGTCGCGAGCCTTCTCGATGCGCGAACGGATCGCTTCAATCATCGTCTCGCGAATAATCGTCTCGCCATGCGTCTCACGCATATGCTCGACGGCGCGCCGCATGACCTCGGCTTCCTCGTCGGCGCGCGTATGCCAGTCACAACCCGGAACGAGCGAGCCGCAGTGGAATTCTTTCATCGGATTTCTCCCTTTTCCTCCCCGGAGCGCCGCCCATTTGCTTGAACGCGGAAGCTCCAGCACCTTTGATCGACGCATGATCCCCGTCTGAAACCGGGTGTCGGTATTCGGGTCATGCGCTGGCCGAGCAAGCATAACACGGTCGAATGGTTTTGGTTGCCGCAAAGTCCGAAAAGGCGGAGCATCGCTGCTCCGCCATCTTACGCTACCCCAGAGGCAAGACCTCGTCTTGCTCCAGCGGGCAGGCGATCACTTCACGATCCTGACTGCCTCGGCAATTTTGTGCTTGCCGCTCATGTCCCACGAAACGCGGACCTTTTCGCCGGCCTTCAGGCCAGGATTCTTGAAGGCCTTGGGCAGCGTAAAGGTAGATCCGTTATCCAGAACAAGGCTCATGGCCGTTCCATCATAGGTCTTGACCGTGCCCGTGGTGTGCTTGACCGCTGCAAAGGCAGCGCCACCAGAGGCAAGAACGGCAGCAGCCGCAACCGACATAATAAGCTTGCGCATGGCATGCTCTCCTGGAAAATGAGGGCACCATTTTGGGAAGGTGCCCCACTCAATGATGGGCCGTCCGGTCGCGTCGGGTCGCGGTTCCAGGGAGGCAAGAACCGCCGGCGTTTCCCGGCCCGGAACGAAAAATAGTCCTGTTTTTTCAACTGGATATTAGACGAAAAAGATATTCTGCGCGCCACATTCGACGCCAAAATCCGGCGAATTGGACCTCATTGCGGCTCACGTCCGACTCACCGAGATTTTACGGCCATTTCACCTCTGGCGGCAGGCTGGACAGGATCGCGGCGACGTTGCCGCCGGTCTTCAGCCCGAAGATGGTGCCGCGATCGTGAAGCAAGTTGAATTCGACATAGCGGCCGCGGCGAATGAGCTGTTCTTCGCGGTCGCCGTCGGTCCAGTTGTCGTTGAAATTGGCCCGCACCAGATGCCCGTAGACGACGAGAAAAGTGCGACCGACATCCTGGACGAAGTTGAAATCGGCGTTCCAGCCGCCTCTGTCCTCGTCCGAATGCAGCCAGTCGAAGAAGATGCCGCCGGTGCCGCGTGGTTCGTTGCGGTGCGGCAGATAGAAATACTCGTCGCACCAGGCCTTGAATTTCGCGTGGTCGGCGACGCCAGCGTGCTTCTCGCAGGCGAATTGCATGGCGCGGTGGAAGGCGACTGTGTCCGGGTCGTCCTGGGAACGGCGACGGTCGAGCACCGGCGTCAGGTCGGCGCCGCCGCCGAACCACTGGCGCGAGGTGACGACCATGCGCGTGTTCATGTGCACCGCCGGCACGTTGGGGTTCCACGGATGGGCGATCAGCGAGATGCCGCTCGCCCAGAAGCGCGGGTCTTCCTCGGCGCCCGGCATCTGCTTCCTGAACTCCGGCGAAAACTCGCCATAGACGGTGGAGGTGTGGACGCCGACCTTCTCGAAGACGCGGCCACGCATCATCGACATGATGCCGCCGCCGCCCTTGCCGGCGTCACGCTCCCACGGCGTCTTTTCGAAGCGGTCGGGCGACCATGAGGCCTGCGGCCCCTGCAGGTCCTGCTCGATCTGCTCGAAAGCGGCGCAGATGCGCTCGCGCAACGTTTCGAACCACAGCCGCGCCTTCATCTTCTTCTGTTCGATGTCGGCCGGCAGCCCCGCCGGTATTTCGGGTCGTTGCAAATGCTGTCTCCGGTTGGGGGGCGTACCCCGACAAATGACTCGTCTTTTGTGGCCGCGATCCCTAATCTCTTAGGTGCAAGGGTCAAGTGTGAATGGAGTACTTTCGTGCGCACCCCGGCAAGACCGCCGCTGGATGGCCTGAAGAAGAGGCTCGACCGTTCGCGCGCCGAGCGCGAGCGCATGCCGCGCGACGGGTTTTTGCGCGAGACCTTCGTTCTGCCGCGCTCCGATGCGCGGCTCAAGGCGAAGGAATGGTTCGAGCGCTTTCCCAAGCAGGCCTACTGGACCGAGATCGAAAGCTGGTTCGAGCGGCCGGGCGACGTCATCGAATTCACCATCAGGCGTTTGCCGGCAGCGGATTAGAATCTGGCGGGACGGGCCTTCCCAGGCAAATTGCTAAGGCCGGCGCTGCCCCTCATTGTCTTGCCCGTCCTCCGCAGCGCTGGCTGCATCTGCGGAGGGTGGACCGGACATTTCTACTCGATTGCTCTGAAGCGTAGCGTCAGGGGGATGAAGGGACCAATAGTCTTCTAGCCCCTGTTCCTTCCTTCGCCAGCCGGTCGCCCTTGTTGCGCAGCGGGCATTTGTCGATCGACATGCAGCCGCAGCCGATGCAGTCGGTCAGCCCGTCGCGCAGCTTTTTCAACTGGGCAATCTTGCGATCGAGCTGGTCGCGCCAGGCGGTTGAAAGCACATTCCAGTCCTCGCGCGTCGGCGTGCGGCCTTCTGGCAGCGATGCCAATGCCTCGCCGATCTCGGCCAGCGAGATGCCGACCTCCTGTGCCACCTTGATGATCGCCACCCGCCGCAGCACGTCGCGGCCGTAGCGCCGCTGGTTGCCTGACGTGCGGTGGCTGCGGATGAGTCCGCGCGCTTCGTAGAAATGCAGCGCCGACACTGCCACCCCGCTGCGCGTGGCCACCTGGCCGACCGTCAATTCCGTCACCGCAGCCATTCGAATTTTCCGCTTGACCTCAAGTTAAGTTGAGCTTGTAACGAAGAAACCCTTGATATGCAAACCGCAGGAGAAGGCGATGTGCGCCTGGGTAAGAGTGACAAGCGACGGTGAGGTGATTGGCCAGAAAGCGACCATGCTCGGTGCGCCTCTGCAAATCCTATCCGAGCTGCCGGATCGCCTCGCCGGCCACCATGGCGACGGAAAGCGCGACGTTGATGCTGCGCGCGCCGGGCTGCATCGGGATGATCAGTCGCGCATCCGCCGCCTCGTGGACAGGATCCGGCACGCCTGCGGATTCGCGGCCGAACAGAACAATGTCGGCGTCGGCGAAGGCGAAATCCGTATAGGCGGTCGCGGCTCTGGTCGACAGCAGCACCAGCCGCCGCGCTTCGCCTCTGCGCCAGTGCTCGAAGGCTTTCCAGTCGACATGCCGGGAAAGCGCCGCCATTTCGAGATAGTCCATGCCGGCCCGTTTCAGCGCCCGGTCGGCGAGCGGGAAGCCGGCCGGTTCGATGATGTCGACGCCGAGACCGAGGCAAGCCGCGAAGCGCAGGATTGTCCCGGTGTTGCCGGCGATATCCGGTTGGTAGAGCGCGATGCGGAGACGGTTGTTCATTTCTGCATCCTTCTAATAAGTTGCAGATCGGCCACAACAGGTTCGCGGTTTTGGAAATTGCTGGACCGGCGGGTGGTCATTTTCTGCGAAGTCGGTTATACGCCAGGCATTGTCAACCCGAACCGATGGAGGGGTAATTCATGATGATCATGCACAACCAGCGCCCCTCATGTGGGCTTACCAGCCTGCCGGCGGTTTCGGTTCGACGATTCTCCTGATCTTTTAGACTTCGATCGCACCGATTCTCAGCCGAAACCCTTTTTCGGTCTTCGAAGGAATCCTGCGATGTTTTTCAAGCTGTCGAAGGGGCTGAACGCCCCGCCTGAGCACGCCGCTGTTCAATCCCCGCCTTGGTTGGCCCCGCCTTGGCTTGCCTCGCCTTTCCTTGGCCATTCACCTGCGAACAGGCCGGATTTTTTTCCCGATTTTCACATGGAGGACGGACCGATGTTCGATCCCTGCAAAATTCCCGGTTCAAGAAACCTGCACGAGCGCAGGATGGCGACCTCAGCGCTTTTGGTCGGCGACACCTACTCGTCGGCGGTTCACGCCGAAACCCGCCGGCGCCCGCATCGCGGCATGCTGCCGGACGTCGATTTCTCGCGCGCGGTTCCCGACCGCAGCCGGCCGTCGCTGGTGCGCCGGATCATCAGGCTGATCCGCCCTGGCGCGAAAACCGGCGCGAAACTCCGGGTCGTCGACACAGCGCTGTCAGGATCGTCAAACGAGCCTGTCGGCGAAAAGCCCGCGACATCCTATATTGCGCGAAGCAGGATAGGCGGCCCGGGCGATTCCGGAACGCCGGACTTTGCTGCCACGCGACCCATGACGCTACCCAGGACGCCATGCGCTCCCAGGACGCTACACGCTCCCGCGCGGCGAGAGCGAAAACGAGCATGTGAGTGCCAAGACAATGTTCCGCTGGTTTGAAACAAGGCTCGATCCGTTCCCTGCCGAGGAGCCGGTCGAGCCGCCGAAGACGCTGATCGCCTTCTGCGTCCACTATACGCGCGGCGCCTGGCCCTACATCGCAATCGATGCGATGCTGGTGACGGCTATCGCCCTTGCCGAGGTGTGGATGTTCGGCTTCATGGGCCGGATCGTCGACTGGCTGTCGGTGCAGAATCGCGAGACATTCCTGCAGACCGAGGGCTGGAAGCTCGCGGGCATGGCTTTCATCGTGGTTTTCGCGCTGCCGGCGACGGTCTCGTTCCATGCGCTGCTCAACCAGCAGACGCTGATGGGCAACTACCCGATGCGGATCCGCTGGCAGGTGCATCGCTACCTGCTCAAGCAGTCGATGGCCTTCTACCAGGACGAGTTCGCCGGACGCATCGCGACCAAGCTGATGCAGACGGCGCTCGCCGTGCGCGAATGCGTCATCAAGCTCATCGACGTGCTCAATTATGTCGTGGTCTATTTCCTCGGCATGCTGTTGATTGTCGGCTCGGCCGACTGGCGGCTGGCGGCACCGCTTGCCGTCTGGCTTGCCGGCTATGTCCTGTTGCTGCGCTATTTCATCCCGCGATTGGGCAAGGTCGGCGAGGAGCAGGCCAACGCGCGCTCGACCATGACCGGCCGCGTCGTCGACAGCTATTCCAACATCCAGACGGTCAAGCTGTTCTCGCATGCGCGGCGCGAGGCGTCCTTCGCCCGGGAAGGCATGACCGGCTTTCTCGATACGGTCTACCGGTCGATGCGGCTGGTGACGCAGCTCTACGGCCTGCTCTACGTCCTGAACTCACTGCTGTTGTTTTCGGTCACTGCGATCTCGCTGTGGCTGTGGCTCGGCCAGCTAGTGACGATCGGCGCCGTCGCCGTGGTCATAGGGCTCGTTCTTCGGCTCTGGGGCATGTCGCAGTGGATCATGTGGGAGATGTCCACGCTGTTCGAGAATATCGGCACGGTGCAGGACGGCATCAGCTCGATCTCGCTGCCGCGCGTCGTCGAAGACAGGCCTGGCGCCAAGGACATTGTCGTGACCAAAGGCGAGATCCGTTTCGAGGACATCCGCTTCCACTACGGCAAGCAGAAAGGCATGATCGAAAGCCTGTCGCTGACGGTGAAGCCGGGCGAAAAGGTCGGCATCGTCGGCCGCTCGGGCGCCGGCAAGTCGACGCTGGTCAACCTTCTGTTGCGCTTCTACGATCTTGAAAGCGGCCGGATCCTGATCGACGGCCAGGCCATCGCGGCGGTGACGCAGGATTCGCTGCGCGCCCAGATCGCCATGGTCACGCAGGACACCTCGCTGCTGCATCGCTCAGTGCGCGAGAACATCCTTTATGGCCGGCCGGACGCCAGCAACGAGATGCTGGTCGAGGCAGCACGCCGCGCCGAGGCGCTTGATTTCATATCAAAGCTTTCGGACGCCAGTGGCCGCACCGGTTTCGATGCGCATGTCGGCGATCGCGGCGTCAAATTGTCCGGCGGCCAGCGGCAACGCATCGCGATTGCCCGTGTTATGCTGAAGGACGCACCGATCCTCATCCTCGACGAGGCGACGTCCGCGCTCGATTCGGAGGCCGAGGCGGCGATCCAGGAGAACCTCTACAAGCTTATGCAAGGCAAGACCGTCATCGCCATCGCGCACCGGCTGTCGACCATCGCGGCGATGGACCGGCTCGTCGTCATGGACAAGGGCCGCGTCATCGAGGAGGGCTCGCATGAGCAACTCGTCGCCAGCGGCGGGCTCTATGCGCAGCTTTGGCAGCGTCAGTCGGGCGGCTTCCTGCTCGACGAGGGTGCGGCCGCCGCCAACGATGCCATCGTCAAGGGTCAAGCCGCAGAATGATGGGCAGCAGAATGATGGCCGCCGGATGATGATTGCCGTCTATCGCTGGTTCGAGAATTGGGTTTATCCGTTCAGGGAGCCCGCGGGCCTTCGGCCACCGGTCAGCGTCAGCGGTTTCCTCTGGCACTATGTCGGCCAGGCGAAGGTCGCCTTCTTCGCCATGCTGGTCATCGGCGGCATTGCGCCGCTGGTCGAGGCTGGGCTGTTCTACTTCGTCGGCAGGCTGGTCGACATTCTCGACCAGATTCCCGGCGAGCGCAGCTGGGACGCGCTGTGGACTGCCGCCGGTCCCGAACTCGTCTTCATGGCCGCCGTGGTGCTGGTTATCCGCACCATCGTCGTCGGCCTGGCGGCGCTGGTCGACGAGCAGACGATCACCCCCGGCTTCTACAATCTGGTGCGCTGGCAGGCGCACCGCCATGTCTCGCGCCAGTCCTACGACTTCTTCCAAAACGATTTCGCCGGCCGCATCGCAACCAAAGTTTGGCAGGCCGGGCAGGCGACCGGCGATTTGATGCAAAGCTTCATCGAGGTCGTCTGGTTCATGGTCGTCTATACGGTGACGACACTGGTGCTGGTCGCCGGCCTCGACTTGCGGCTGGCGGTGCTGGTGGTGATCTGGATCACCGCCTTCGGCTGGCTGGCCAGGCGCTATCTGCCGGCGATCCGCAAGCATGCCGAGCGAACCGCAGAGGCCGGTTCGATGATCACCGGCCGCTTCGTCGATTCCTACTCGAACGTGCAGACGCTGAAGCTGTTCTCCGCCGATGGCGACGACCGTTACATCAGGAGCGGTTTCGATATCTATCTCGATGCGCTGCGCCCGTTCACCCGCAGGCTGACCGGCGTGCGCATGGCGCTGACGACGCTGTCGGGGATCATGATCACCGCGATCGCCTGTTTTGCCGTCTATCTCTGGATCGAAGGCTCGATCACAGTCGGCGCCGTCGCCTTTACGCTGTCCCTAGTGCTGCGGCTCAACATGCTGCTTGGCCGGCTGATGATGCAGCTCAACAGCATCCTGCGCAATCTCGGCGTGCTGGAAAACTCCAAGGCGCTGATCTCGCAGCCGCTCGGCCTGACCGATGCGTCCGACGCCAAGAAACTTGTCGTGACCGGCGGCCGGATCGACGTGAAGAACGTCGAGTTCCACTACGGCAAGGGGTTCGGCGTGCTCAACGGGATCGACCTTGTCGTGCGGCCGGGCGAGAAGGTCGGACTGGTCGGGCCGTCCGGCGCCGGCAAGACGACGCTGGCCAATCTGATCCTGCGCCTCTACGACCTCGAGGCCGGCAAGATCAGCATCGACGGCCAGGACGTCTCAAAGGTGACGCAGAATTCGCTGCGTGCCAACATCGGCGTCGTCAGCCAGGATACCGCGCTTTTCCACCGTTCCTTGCGCGATAACATCAAGCTTGGCATGCCGGAAGCAACCGACGCCGAGGTGATCGCGGCCGCGAAGAAGGCCGAGGCGCACGACTTCATCCTCGACTTGCGCGACAATCGCGATCGCCAAGGCTATGAGGCCTTTGTCGGCGAGCGCGGCGTGAAATTGTCTGGCGGCCAGCGCCAGCGCGTGGCGATCGCCCGCGTCTTCCTCAAGGACGCGCCGATCCTGATACTCGACGAGGCGACGTCGGCGCTGGATTCCGACATCGAGGCCGCCATCCAGGAAAATCTGGCGCGGCTGATGGAGAACAAGACGGTCATCGCCATCGCACACCGGCTGTCGACCATCGCCGCACTCGATCGCCTGGTGGTGCTCGACGGCGGCCGCATGGTCGAACAAGGCACGCATGACGAACTGGTCGCGCTCGACGGGCTCTATGCGCGGCTGTGGAAGCGGCAGTCCGGCGGCTTCCTGTTCAACGAGGAGCGCGTGCTGGAGGAGACGCGGCCGGCGGAGTAGGCCAGATTTCAGCAAAAACCGGAGTGAATCATGTCGGTGCGAATGCCATCGAATTTCGGACGGTCGGGAGCGCAGGAGAGCGCACTCGACTTGCTCGGCCATGAAATCCTCGGCGAAAAGGCGGCGGCGCTCGGCCGCGCCGGCCGACGCGTGGATGAAACGCTGGCGAGATTGCGTGAACATGGCGACGATGGCGAACATCGTGCCCGGCTGCTCAAGGACGCGGCCGAGGCGGTCCACGCCTACTTCATCCAGCGCGAATTGTGCGGCTTGCGCAAGCACGACGCAGTGATCCGGGAATACAACATCCCCAAGGCCGTGCTGGCCAGACTCGGCGCGAAATAGATGCCGGTGTTGAAATCTGACGCTTGGTACCGAAGACGAATACCCGATTTCGACCCTAAGCGGAAACTCGATCGCCCTCAGTCGAATTCACGCCAATGACCCCTAGCTGCCGTGCCGTGGAACCACCTTGGAAGTCCGGTCAGGTCAAACCCGGTCGTTTGCGAATGGCAATTTTGAAGCCGGGTGCGAAAACGCGATCCTTCGGTCGATAGGCGGGACTTATGTCGGTGTCCCGTTGTCGCAAGTGCGCCACGGGATGGAGGTCCAATGGGACGATCAATAAACCAGAATTATGTTGGCAGTGGCAGAATAGACTGGGATTTGGATTTCTCCGCTGCAAAGACGGAAGCTGTGCGTTGAGGTCAAAAGGAGTAATTGCCAACGCCATCCTTCGGGTAAGCTTGGCGCCTCCCTCCACATCGGCCGCCATTTCCGTTAGGATGCGCCAGGATCGCGGGAGCTAGCTATGGCCGTGGATCGCGTTCAGCGCAGAATGGCTGCCATCCTTGTAGCCGATGTGGTCGGCTACAGCCGGCTGATAGGCAGGGATGAGGAAGGTACCCTTGCGACCCTGAGAGCCTATCGCCTGATCATTGACCGGCTGATTGTGCACCATGAGGGACGGGTGTTCGGCAGCGCCGGAGACAGTGTCATCGCGGAGTTCGCAAGCCCTGTCGAGGCGCTCCGGTGTGCCACCGAAATCCAGTTGGAAATCGATAGACAGAACGCCGACCTCCCCGAGCCAGGCCGCCTGCGATTTCGCATCGGCATCAACCTCGGCGATGTCGTCGTAGAGGGTGACAACCTCATGGGCGACGGCGTCAACGTCGCCGCGCGTTTGGAACCGTTATCACGGCCGGGCGGAATATGTGTCTCCGAGGCGATCTATGCGCAGGCTCGCGATCGGCTTTCGCTCGATTTCATCGATCTTGGCGAGCACAAGGTGAAGAATATCGCCCGGCCTGTGCACGTCTATCGTGTACCCCTCGCTTCGGAGGAACAGGTCAGGTCGCCTTTTCGCGGTCTCGACGTCTTCGAATTTGAAAATGCCGACCTCTTTTTCGGCAGAGCGCGGGCGATCGCTGCTTGCACCGAAAGGCTGGAGCAGCTGGCGGCCAACGGCAAAGCATTTTTGCTCATCTACGGGATGAGCGGCTCCGGCAAGTCTTCTCTTCTGCGCGCGGGGCTGATGCCTTCAATTACCCGACCCGGCGCAGTGGTAGGCATCAGTTTGTGGCGCCGTTGCCTGATCCGCCCGTCCGAAGGGCCGGATGCTGTCGCCTCATTAACCGCGGGACTGCTTCGCGAAGGTGCTTTGCCCGAGTTGCTGGCTCTCGAACTGCCAGCGGCAGAGCTGACTCAACTCTGTCGAAGCGCTCCCGATCGCGCGCTGACTCTGATCCGCCAGGCACTCGGCAAAGCAGCCACCGCCGCTGGCTCGGTCCTGTCGCAAATACGATTGCTGATCGCCATCGATCAGACAGAGGAGCTGTTCACGACGGAGAAGGAACCGGCGTCGCGCGAAGCGCTTGTGCGGCTCTTGGCGGCGTTCGCCGGCAGCGGACTGGTCTGGGTGATTGCGACGATCCGGTCGGATTTCTTTCACCGCTGCGGCGAAGTCCGAGGCTTCTCGGCGCTGAAGGACGGCCTCGGCAGCTATGAACTCTTGCCGCCGACGAACCCTGAGATCGCCCAGATCATTCGTGAGCCGGCTCGTGCTGCCGGGCTCCGCTTCGAGGAGCGCGCCGATCTGGGGCGGCTCGATGATGTGCTGCAGGATGCGGCAGCCGCCGATCCCGGATCGTTGCCGCTTCTCGAATTCGTTCTCGATGCGCTGTACGAGGTGGGCCGGGAGCGCCGGATCCTCAGCTTTGCTGCGTATCGTGCGCTTGGCGGCCTCGAAGGGGCGATCGCGCGCCGCGCCGATGAAGTCGTCGACGCGCTCCCGCCCGACATCCAGGAGGCCCTGCCGGCGGTGCTGCGCGCTCTCACCACGGTGCGTCCGGGCGATGAAACGGTTACGGCAAGTCCAGTCCTGCTCAGCGAAGTGGCGGGAACGCCGGCACGATTGGCTCTCGTCGACGCGCTGATCGCCGCCCGGCTCCTCGTCAGTGATGAAGATGCCGCGGGCCATGTCTTCGTCCGCGTGGCCCAGGAAGCGCTGCTCAGCCGCTGGCCGCGCGCCAGCGACATTGTCAACGCGAATAGGAGCTTCCTCGAGACGCGGGCTCGGCTCAAGGCTGACGCCCACCGATGGCACTCGGAAAACAAGAACTGCGAGCTTCTGCTGCCGTCCGGCAAGCGTCTCGCCGAGGGCGAGGAATTGCTGCTGTCGAGACGCGAGGAAGTCGACGATCAAGTCGTTGAATACATCGAGGCGTCTTCGCGTGCCCAGAAGGAGAGAGAGGAGAAGGACCGGCAAGCAGAGAGGGCACTGATCGAGGCTGCTGAAGTAGCAAGACGCGAACGCTTGGAGCGCGAGGCCGACCGGCTCGCGGGAGAAGCTGAGCGTCGGGATCTGGCGGCGACTGCTGCGATACAGCTGGCGCGACGCACGCGCTATGCGGCCATTGTCGCGACGGTGTTGGCTCTCTTGGCTGGCGCAGGCGCATTCGTTGGGTTCAGAGGACAGCAGGAAGCAACGCGGCAGGCGGTATTGGCGCAAATGAGCGCGGACAAGGCCAGGTCGGCCGAGAAGGAGGCCCTGGAAGCGCGCGACCAGGCGCTCCGCAGCCAGTCTCTTTCACTTGCGTTTCTTTCGCAACAAACCGCAGTGAGCGGTAACACTGAGGCCGCAATTTTACTGGCGCTCGAAGCGCTGCCGACAGGTACATCTGCACACAGACGCCCGTATCTCTTCGAAGCGGAGGCCGCGCTTTACAAGGCTTTGTTAGCGCACCGTCAAACGAGGATCTTCCCCCAAGACGCGGGTGTAACACATGCAGCTTTCAATCGGACCGGCGACCGCATTGTCACCTCATCCTACGACAAGACGGCACGCATTTGGGACGTCCCGAATGGTACCGAGACTGCAGTTTTGAAGGGCCACCAAGGCGCCGTGGAGAGAGCCGAGTTCAGTCCGGACGGAAGCCGCGTCATTACAGTTGCTAGAGACGGCACCGCGCGCATCTGGAATGCCACCTCAGGGGAGCAGCTTTTTGTCCTTCAGCCGGTCGGCAATTTTCCTACCGCGATTTTCAGCCCGAACGGCAACCGGGTGCTAACAGCGGGAGAGAACAGCGATGCATCACTCTGGGACGCTCAAACCGGAAGGAAAGTCTTGAGTGTAGACGGCCGTGGAAACTGCTTGGCTGGCTTTAGTCCCGATGGCCGGAGCTTCGCAACCGCACGAGGCGATTATCACGCTGTTCTTATCTGGAATGCAGAAGATGGCAAGCTGAACCGGACTCTGCAGGTTCGCACTTGGCCATACAGCGTCGCATTCAGCCCGGACGGGAGCCGCATCCTGATCAACTCGCGGGGCCCAATTTCATACCCTTTCCTTTCGCGCCTTTGGGACGTGTCGAAAGGCATGGAAATTGCAAAATTGGCCGGTCACACGAGCGACACACAATTACAAGGCGTAATGTTCAGTCACGACGGCCGTCGAATTGCGACGGTATCACTCGATGGTAGCGCACGACTCTGGGACGGAATCTCGGGGAGATTACTTGACGTGCTCGGCCAAGAGTCCTCGGGGCTCAAACTAAGTTACATGGGCCCGGATGAGCGCGATCAGGAGATGAACAGCGTCTTCAGCCAAGACGATCGGTTCTTGGCTGCCGCTTCTCTCAACGGCACGGTTCGTATTTGGGATGTCGAGCGCACGTCGCTGCTCACCACCATCGTCGGCCATGACGCCTTGATCGAGCACGTGGAATTCAGCCCAGTTAACAACAGCATTCTTCTCACTGCATCGCACGATCGCACCGCTCGGCTCTGGGATATCGACGGGGTTCTGACAACTGCGCTGTCCCATGAATTTCCGCCGACCTTTGCGGTCTTTAGTCCCGATAATGTGCACCTTTTGACTGGAGGTGGGGATAGCGCAGCGCACCTGTGGGAGGTTGTAAGCGGACGTCAGATAGCCGAGCTTGACACACACGAAACTGTCCAAAGTGCGACGTTCAGCCCTGATGGAAGTCGCGTTGCAACCGCATCTCTTGGGGGCCGAGTTCTTGTTTGGGACGTTGCAAGCAGACGCGAGGTCGCGCAGCTCAAATCTCGTGACGGGCTACTTCAAGTTCAGTTTAGTCCCAAGGGAGACCTGTTAGCGGCGGGTTCGGCTCACGGTACCGCACAGTTGTGGGACGCGGCAAGCGGCGCCGAACTGGCCACCATCAAGACAAGCGGGAAGTTGCCACAGGCGATTTTCGGCCGGGACGGGGATCTCGTCCTTACCGCGACGGACGACAACGCTGCCCACCTTTTGAAGATGGACGGAACTGAATTCAAGGTTCTCATCGGGCATCAGAACCGAATCACCGCGGCCGCTTTCAGTCCAGACGGCCAACTGGTTGTCACGGGTTCACTCGACCGCACCGCGCGGATCTGGTCGATCAAGGACGGAAACAGTGTCGCGACGCTGAAGGGCCACAGCGACGAGCTGACAGCAGTCGCGTTCAGCCAGGACGGTCAGTCTCTCCTAACTGCCTCACGCGATGGGACCGTTCGAATCTGGAGCGTTCCGGTAGGAACAGAAAAGGTCGTTCTCAGGGGTCACAGCGGTGCAGTGGACAGCGCGCAAATCAGTCCTGACGGTTTGTATGTCGTGACGACGTCGTCTCAGGATCGCACGGTCAGGCTCTGGGCGGCGCAGTCGGGGCGCGAGATCGCAGTGCTTGCCAGCCGGGAGGACGAGGCCAACCGACCGGCGCTGATGCGCGCGGCTTTCAATTCCGATGGAACGAAGATCGCAATCGTGTCCGGTGATGATAGCGTCCGAATAATTCGCGCGTTCCAAACACCTCTGGACCTCATTGACTACGCACGTGGGATTGTTCCACGCGAACTGACCGCCTGCGAACGGCGACGTTTCTTCCTTCCTGTCGAAGGTGAAGTTGGCGACTGTCCAAGCTGATATCGCTCCAATGCGCTGTCGACCTCACCACGCGATGGTCGGCGTCAGCCATTCCGAGCTGGCAGTTCTGGCGTTCAAAAATTCTGCCTTGCTGAACCGCAATTTTGAAACCGCGTGCAAAAAAGCGATCTTCGGTTGATAAACGGAGCCTATGCCAGCCCACCTTCTCGTACGTGCGCCCTAGAGGAGGTCTAACGGGACGGCCAATCACCGACGTTTTAGTAGCGGGTCGCCTCGAGCCATCGGACCGAATAGGCTGCGGATCCCGCATGTTTGTCGGATCGAACCGAAGCCGCATTGGCACGGCGGCTGGTGTCATGTCCATTGCCGTTGCCGGATGGCGCATTGCGAGCGCGCCGTTGCCAACTCGCCAACGCCCGAACCACGACCATCAGTTTGCAAGGCACTCGGGAAGACGCACCGGTTTGTCGATCTTTGCCAGAAGCTCGACCCTGGCGCAGGGCGGGAAACCGACAATGCGCATGGTTTCTATGAGACGCCTGCGGTCCGCATCCGTGTAGACAAGAGGTTCATTCACCCTTCCCTCGATAGTCAGGTCGGGGAACCGTTTGAGGGCCTCGCTGAACAGGGTTTTCGCTTCCTCGGTACGCCCAACTGCCGCCAGCGCGGCGGGGCGATACGTCCATCCCCAGATCCCATAATTCTCCGGCGCCAACCGGTCCATCATGAGCAGCGCGTCGTTGTAGCGGCCGACCATAAAATAGGCGTGGGCAAACATCCTGGTGCTCCACAACGGGTAGTTCGGATTCAGGTGGATCGCATGATCAGCCATTTCGGCGCCCCGCTTGGCCTCGCCAAAACCCGAAGCCCAAGGCACATAAAAGGTCAGGATCTCGAACTGATTTGGAGCCATTCGAAGAGCCGCGTCGAATTCCGCCTTGGCGCGCGCGCGTTCGCCCTTTGCGACCAAGCTCTTGGCGAGAACCGCATGCGCTTCGGCATCGGCCGGATCGAGCGCCACTGCACGTTTAGCGGCTTCGGCGGCGATACGTCGATTCTTTTCTGGTTCGACGTCGAAACTGGCCAGCACAGAATGCGAATGGTGCAGTTCCACCCAGGCGCGGGCCAGCGTAGGGTCCAGCTCGATAGCGCGGCTGAGCAGTCTGATGGCTTCCTCGACGTCGGCGCGATTGAGTTGTTCCAGCTTCTCGGTACCGAGGAGGTAGAGTTCGTACGCGTTGAGGTTGCCGGGAGGTTTGCGGTGCGCCGTTATCCGGCCTGCCTCTTGGATCAGGCCGGCGCCGCCACCAAGCCGGTTGGAGACCTGCCCAGCAATTTCCGTCTGAATCGCAAACAGGTCCCGGTCCGGTCGGTCCCACCGGTTCGACCATAGATGATTACCGGTCTTCGCGTCGATGAACTGAGCCGTAACCCGCACCCGATCGGCTTGGCGTTGAATCGAGCCTTCGACCACAAAGCCCGCTCCGAGCGCTGCACCGACCTCAGTCGGATTGGCGGGCTTGCCTTCGTAGACTTCCGTCGAGTTATGGGCAATGACCTGGAATTCCGGAAACCGTGCGAGATCGGTAATGATCTCCTCGGTGAGCCCGCCGGCCAGACGCTGCACACTCGCTTCCCCGCCGATCGCTTGAAACGGCAGCACGGCGACGGATGGTAGGACCGTGTCAGAACGCTTCACGATGGCGGGACCCATGAAGAGCCAGACTGCCCCTGCCGCCAACAAGACCAGCAGGCCCAGCGCCACAGCCGCCGCGGTCCATTTCCACCTTGCCGGCGCGGAGGGCGGGTCCACGGCCGCGATCACCAGCCTGTATCCGCGTTTCGGCACGGCCTTAAGTACTGACTGGCTCTCGTCGTGAAGCGCGCGGCGGATGTCGCGCACGCATTGCACCAGGCTGTCATCGGTGACGAATACGCCTGGCCAAACCGCCTGCATCAGCTCGTCTTTGGTGACCAGGCGACCGGCGTTTTCCAGGAGATATTTCAGGAGGTCGAAGGCCCGCGGTCTGAGGGCGATCTCGCGTCCTTCCCGGTCACGCACAAACCCTCCGGCAACATCGACGATGACGCCGTTGATGGCGAATGTCCGGCCAGCCCGGGAATCCATCCTCCGCCTCCCGCGTGTCCCGCGGGTATTTTCTAATTAATTATAGCAGATGCTTGTAAAAGCTTGAATGCAGACGGAGACCTTTGTTTTCGGCAAATTTTCACCGAACCATCACCAGTCGTTCGTTACATTGGCGCGGCGACGATCCAATGTCTCAGTCGTTCCGAAGATTTGGAATGGGTTGAATGCCGAGACGCCGTTCCCTGCCGACCGTTGCCGTCATTTTCGTGGGCGGGGCCCTTTGTTCGCCGGGCGTGAACGCGCACGATGCAGGAGCGGGATGGTACTACCCGCCCAGCTGTTGCGACGGCAATGGCGCTATCGGCGATTGTCAGATGATCCCGGCCAACTCAGTGACGGAAGCGCCGGATGGTTTTGCCGTCGTGCTGTTCCCCGGCGACCATCACCTGGTGACGCGAAAACAGAGCTTCCGTATCCCATACGGCAGTGAGATCAGGTCGGGCGACGGCAATTATCATATCTGTCTTTACCCGACGCAGGCCACCGTCTTCTGCTTCTTTGCGCCGCCAGGATCAGTGTGACTGCTGCGGGGTCATGACCACGTCGGTGTCAGGATGTCTGCTGAAGCCGGCATTTACAGTTCAGCCGAATTGCCAATGCCCGGCGCACTCGCGCCACAAGCGGACCTTCGTGCGATCCGACTTCTTTGGCGGCAGGCGCTCTCGGGGTGGCCCGAAATTTGGTCGTGCCGTAGGGCGGCACAGATGTTATCTTAGAAGTTGCTAATATTGAGGTCGAGGGGTCGACCATGCAAAAGGAGAACCCACCATGAAGCCGCATTCCCTCAGAGCTCGCCGTATTGGCGTGCTTCTGTTCTCACTGTGTGCTTTCGGGCTGATGACGTCAGCCTCAATGCCCGCAGACAGCAAATTCGCCGTCGAGCCTGTGGTTGAGAAAAAGGTGAAGGAACTGCCCTCCGGACCATTGTTTTGGCGGCTGGAAAATTTCCCAACGCTGGCGCAGGCCCAAAGCGCTGCGGGCCCGACCTCGCTTGCGGCGGAGGTCGCAGGCAAGGTCTGGCTGTTCACGCTTGGACCGAAGGATGGGTCTACGCCCGGCGGAACCAAGGTCGTCGAGATCGGTCCCCTTCCGCCGATCAGCGCGAGCGAGTATTTGCTGCGCGTCAACCGCGCCGGTGGAGCGCCCGGTGCCAAGACGCCGATCCATACGCATCCGGGGCCCGAGGCCTTCTACGTGCTGGCCGGCAAGCTCGGCCAGAGGACGCCCCACGGCGTAGCCTACGCCGAAGCCGGCACGGCCATGACCGGACACGGGGCCGATACGCCGATGGAAGTGTTCAGCGCCGGCACAACCGATCTCGATGAGCTGGCCATTTTCGTGGTCGACGCCAATCAGCCGTTCTCGTCGAAGGCCAGCCTCGACTGAGGCGACATTTCCCGGGGTGGCGCGAATGTTCGGGACGAGCTGAGGCGGCACCCAAGCGAAGATCCGCAAGCTTCCCGAAATTTTGGATCTTCGCTTACACGCATCATCGAATGGCAGTTTTGGTCCGGTTCTCGCTGACGCGGAACCTTCGGTTCGTGATCATGGCCTACTCCAGCCATTCGGTGATGAAGCTGCTGTTTTCGTGGATGTCGGTGGTCTCCAGCGGGCCTGGGCCGAGATTGGTGAATTTGTGCGGCGTGTTCGGCGGCACGATCAGGATCTGGCCGGCCGACGCCTCGATCTGCCGGTCGCCGACGGTGAACAGCCCGGTGCCCGTGCGGATGATGAAAATCTCGCAATAGGGATGCATGTGCAGCCGCGGGCCGCCGCCGATCTCCGGCAGATAGTTGAAGATCAGGCAGCTTTTGGAGCCGTAGGCGCCGCACTGCAGTTCGCCCTGCCAATGGTCGGGCCAGCGGTCGGGCGTCCCGGCCCATTTGTCGCGATCGATGACATGCGCCATGAGCCGAGAATAAACCGAGGCCACGTCTTCTGTCGAGGCAACGCAGGCGCTGCTTCGCGGGTCGATTTCGGTCGTTTTCGCCGTGTTCGACATGGGCCCGTCGCCACGCCGCCCACCGTCGAATTGCGTCCCCGCGACAATCTGCCCTTGTGCCTTCACCCGTCTGGACAAAAACGGGCTTCACGCATAAACCGAAGTCCAATTGCCGGAGGAATTCGCTAGCCTGTTCGCCATGCGCTGTCGGGTTGGCGTGAAAGAGCGGGGAACAAGCCTCGGCCACCGGCACGGAAGAGGCGAAAGGATCAGGCACCCGTGAGCGCAACCGACATCCAGGATCCCAACCGCCGTGATTTTCTCTACGTCGCCACTGGCATGGCTGCGGTGGTCGGCGCGGGTGCCGTCGCCTGGCCGTTCATCGACCAGATGCGCCCGGATGCCTCGACGCTGGCGCTGGCCTCGGTCGAGGTCGACGTCTCCTCGCTGACGCCGGGAACGTCGCTTGTGGTGAAATGGCGCGGCAAACCGGTGGTGGTGCGCAACCGCACCGAAAAAGAGATGAAGGACGGCCAGGCGGTCAATCTGGCCGAGCTCAAGGATCCGCTCGCCCGCAACGCCAATCTGCCGGCCGATGCGCCGGCGACGGACGCCAACCGCACCACGCCGGGCAAGGAGGCCTGGATGGTGATGGTCCAGGTCTGCACCCATCTCGGCTGCATTCCGCTCGGCCAGGAAGGCGAGTTCGGCGGCTGGTTCTGCCCGTGCCACGGTTCGACATACGACACCGCCGGCCGCGTCCGCGGCGGACCGGCGCCGGAGAACATGTCGGTGCCGGTATTCCAGTTCATTTCCGACACCAAGATCCGTATCGGCTGAGGCGAGGGGACATTTTTATGAGCGAGGGACACTCGACCTATACGCCCAAGACCGGCATCGGACGCTGGGTCGACGCCCGCATGCCGCTGCCGCGGCTGGTCTATGACAGTTTCGTCGCCTATCCGGTGCCGCGCAACCTCAATTATGCGTGGACCTTCGGCGGCATCCTGGCGCTCATGCTGGCGGCGCAGATGCTGACCGGCATCGTGCTGGCCATGCACTATGCGGCGGACAGCAGTCTCGCCTTCGATTCGGTCGAGAAGATCATGCGCGACGTGAATTCGGGCTGGCTGTTGCGTTATCTGCATTCGAACGGCGCGTCGTTCTTCTTCGTCGCCGTCTATATCCATATCTTCCGCGGCCTCTACTATGGTTCCTACAAGGCGCCGCGCGAGCTTCTGTGGATCCTCGGCTGCATCATCTACCTCTTGATGATGGCGACAGGCTTCATGGGCTATGTGCTGCCCTGGGGACAGATGTCGTTCTGGGGGGCGACCGTCATCACCGGCTTCTTCAGCGCCATTCCGCTGGTCGGCGAATGGATCCAGCAGCTTCTGCTCGGCGGCTTCGCTGTCGACAACCCGACGCTGAACCGCTTCTTTTCATTGCACTATCTGCTGCCGTTCATGATCGCCGGCGTCGTCGTGCTGCATATCTGGGCGCTGCATGTGGTCGGCCAGTCGAACCCGACCGGCATCGAGGTCAAATCGAAGACCGATACCGTCGCCTTCACCCCTTACGCGACCATCAAGGACGCGTTCGGGATGCTGGTGTTCCTGTTCGTCTTCGCCTATTTCGTCTTCTACCTGCCGAACTTTCTCGGTCATCCCGACAACTACGTCGTCGCCGACCCGCTGAAGACGCCGGCCCATATCGTGCCGGAATGGTACTTCCTGCCGTTCTACGCGATCCTGCGCGCCATCACCTTCAATATCGGGCCGATCAACTCCAAGCTCGGTGGCGTGCTGGCGATGTTCGGCTCCATCGCCGTGCTGTTCCTGGTGCCGTGGCTCGACACCTCGAAGGTGCGCTCGGCGGTCTACCGGCCCTGGTACAAGCTGTTCTTCTGGCTGTTCGTGATCGATGCCGTCCTGCTTGGCTGGCTGGGTTCGCAGCCGGCCGAAGGCAGCTACGTCTTCATGGCGCAGATGGCGACATTGTTCTACTTCGCCTTCTTCCTGGTCGTGCTGCCGGTGCTGGGCCTGATCGAGACCCCGCGGCGATTGCCGAATTCAATCACCGAGGCAGTTCTCGAGAAGAACAAGGGTGGCGGTGGCGGGCATCCGGCTCGCGCGACAGCCGCGCCGGAAACCAAGGGCTGAGCATGCTGCCGAAAAGTGGAGACCGGTTTTCGGACAAGATCATGCTCGAGACGACGACAGCGCGCCAGAGAATCTCAAGGGGATTTGGTATGAAGACGATTCTCACCTCGCTGGCGCTGCTCGGCTTTGTGCTGGCAGGCACTGCGGCCGCGACCACCGTGGCAATCGCCCAGGAGGAGGCGCACAGCGAAGCCGCGCCGACGCATTTCCCGATACACGAGCCGAAGGAGATGGACTGGAGCTTCGCCGGGCCGTTCGGCACCTACGACAAGGCGCAGTTGCAGCGCGGGCTGAAGGTCTACAAGGAAGTCTGCGCCGCCTGTCATTCGATGAAATTGGTGGCGTTCCGCACCCTGGAAGACCTTGGCTATTCGGAAGCGCAGGTCAAGGCGCTGGCCGCCGAGTACACGATCAACGATGGCCCCAACGATGCCGGCGAGATGTTCGATCGTCCCGGCATACCGTCCGACTATTTCCCGTCGCCGTACCCCAACGATCAGGCAGCAGCGGCCGCCAATGGCGGAGCTGCCCCGCCCGATATGTCGCTGCTGGCCAAGGCGCGCGGCGTCGAGCGCGGCTTTCCGCGCTTCGTCTTCGACATCTTCACGCAATACGCCCAGGGCGGTCCCGACTACATCCACTCGCTGCTGACCGGCTATGACGAGCAGCCGCCGGCGGGCATGGAGATACCGGAAGGCACCCACTACAATCCGTACTTCATAGCCGGCGTCTCGCTGAAGATGCCCAACCCGCTATCCGACGATCAGGTGACCTATGACGACGGCTCGCCGCAGACGGTCGACCAGTATTCCCGCGACGTGTCGGCCTTCCTGATGTGGGCAGCCGAGCCGCATCTGGAAGACCGCAAGAAGACCGGCTTTCGCGTGCTGGTCTTCCTGTTGCTGTTCGGCGCGCTGGTCTATCTGACCAAGCGCAAGGTGTGGGCCGGCGTGGCGCACTGAGCTGCTCCAAGCCACGAGATCGAAAGGGCGTCGAAGGGCGCCCTTTTTGATGTCCAGGACTGCCTCCGAAGACCGGCTCCGAAGGTCCCCGGCTCCAGTCCTTTGCCGGACAATTTCTTCCAGGCGCCACATCGCGGTAGCCGTCGCCGGCCGCGCCGGGTTACGATCGGTCAAAATTCCCTTTCACGTCTTCAAGTCGGACGAACGCTCGGAGAGCCGCCCCATGAAACCTTCGCTCGAAGACACGCTGCTTGCCGCGATCCGCACCATTCCGGACTATCCCAAGCCGGGCATCCTGTTTCGCGACATCACGACGCTTTTAAGCAATGCGCGCGCCTTCCGCCGCGCCATCGACGAACTGGTGCATCCCTATGCCGGCCAGAAGGTCGACAAGATCGCCGGCATCGAGGCGCGTGGTTTCATCCTTGGCGGCGCCGTCGCCCACCAGCTCTCGGCCGGATTCGTGCCGATCCGCAAGAAGGGCAAGCTGCCTTACGAGACGGTGCGCGTCGCCTACAGCCTCGAATACGGGCTGGACGAGATGGAGATGCATAGGGATGGCGTGTCTCCGGGTGAGAAGGTGATCCTGGTCGACGACCTGATCGCCACCGGCGGCACGGCGGAGGCAGCGGTCAAGCTGCTGCGGCAGATCGGCGCCGACATTATCGCCGCCTGCTTCGTCATCGACCTGCCGGACCTCGGCGGCCGCGACAAGCTCGAGGCGCTCGGCGTGCCGGTCAGGACGCTGATCGGGTTCGAAGGGCATTGACGCTCTTGCCTTCTCCCCTTGTGGGAGAAGGTGGATCGGCGCGCAGCGCCGAGACGGAAGAGGGGTGTTGGACGGAGTGCTGTCGGTGCCAAGCTGGAGCACCCCTCATCCGACCGAGCTTCGCTCGGCCACCTTCTCCCACAAGGGGAGAAGGAAAAAGGGCGCTTCATCCCACCTTCACCAGCACGGCGCTTTCGAACTCGATGACCTTGTCGCCGGTCGAATCGAAAGCCTCCGAGCGCAGCGTCAGCACTCGCCAGCCCGGCCGCGATGCGATGGGGCGGTGGGCAAGCGCGGTGCGGGTGAAGGTCACGGTTTCTCCGGCATAGACGGGTTTTAGCCATTTGAGGTTCTTGAAGCCGGGCGAGGGGCCGAATTCGGGGGCGGGCCCGGCGCCGGCCCAGCTGATGCCCTCGACCTCCACGCCGGTCGCAAGGTTCAACTTCATCCAGGTTGCTGCCGTGTGCCAGCCGGAGGCGCACAGGCCGCCGAACACGCTGTTCTTCGCCGCCTCTTCGTCGAGGTGAAAAATCTGCGGATCGTATTTCCTGGCGAATGCCTTGATCGCCTCTGGCTCGAATTTGTGCGAACCGAGGGTGACGGTGACGCCGATGCAGAAGAACTCGTCCAATGTCATGATCGGCCCTGTGCGGCATCACGGGCGAGGAACATGACCGTGTTCTCGAGCTCGAAGACGCCTTCGCCACGCTGGTTGAAAAGCTCGCTGCGCATGGTGACGAGGCCGAGCTGAGGCTTGGACCTGGACAGTCGCTTGGCAAGGACGGTGGTGTTGCCGCTCAAGATGTCGCCGGCCAGCACCGGCCGCTTCCACCGGACCTGGTCGACGCCAGGGGCGCCTTGCGAGGTCGAGTCCAGCAGGAAGGCGTCGCACAGCATGCGCATGAACATCGCGCAGGTGTGCCAGCCGGAGGCCGCCAGCCCGCCAAGGATGCTGGCCCTGCCCGCCGCTTCGTCGAGATGCATTGGCTGCGCATCGAACTCCTGCGCGAATTCGATGATCTCGGCCGCACTCACCAGCTTCGTGCCGAGGTCGAGCGAGGCGCCCTCGACGAAATCCTCATAGGCCCACGTCGTTCGCCTGGATTGCTCTCCGGTCATGGTCTGGAATCCGGTTCAAGTTTGTACGATCGCCACGATCGGCTTCCCGGATGCAGGCCTGGGCCAATTTGGTCAAGTCATTTCTGCTGCGCCAGGCCATCGCGACCAACGCAATAGAGGCTCCGAAGCCTCTACAACCAGCCGCGGCGGCGGAAATACCAGAACGGCAGGATCGCCGAGAGGATCATCAAGCCGATGGCGAAAGGATAGCCAAAATTCCAGGTCAGTTCGGGCATGACATTGAAATTCATGCCGTAGATCGAGGCGACCAGCGTCGGCGGCAGGAAGATGACCGCGGCGACGGAGAAGATCTTGATGATGGCGTTCTGCTCGATCGAGATCATGCCGAGCGTCGCGTCGAGCAGGAAGTTGATCTTCTGCGACAGGAAGGTGGCGTGGTCGGCGAGCGACAGCACATCGCGCGACAAGGTCTTGATGCGCGCGCGGATGTCCTTGCTCATCCTGGTCTGGGTCGAGGCGTGGGTGAGGAAGCCGGCGAGCCGCTGCAGCGAGATCAGGCTATCGCGGATCGAGGAGGCGATGTCCTCCTTGCGGCCGATGGCTTTCAGCAATTCCTGAAAATCGCGATTGCGCTTCGACGCCTTGGTCGAGCTTGGCTGGAAGATATCGCGCGAGATCGCCTCGATGTCGCGGCCGGCACGCTCCAGAATGTCGGCGAGGCGGTCGACGATCGCCTCCAGCAGGCCGATCAGGATGGTGTCGCCGCTGGTGCAGCCGGTCGCCACCTTCTCGGCGCGCTGCGGAAACGTCTTGAACGCCTTCGGTTCGTGGTAGCGCACGGTGATCAGCCGGTTGCCGGCCAGCACGAAGGTGACCGGCGACATCAGGGGATCGTCGGCCTCGGTCTGGGCCGGCAGAATGGCGGTCATGAAATAGGCGCCGTTCTCGACATAGAGGCGGCTCGAAATCTCGATCTCCTCCATCTCCTCGCGCGTCGGAATGGCAACGCCGAGCCAGGCCTCGATGGCCGCTTCCTCTTCCTTTGTCGGGCTCACAAGATCGGCCCAGACGATCTGGTCGCTGTTTGCCAGGAGATCGTCGGCAAGGCGCAGGCGATCATTGTCCACGACGAATGCCTTGATCATCGCCGGGTCTCCCTTGCTGGGGCCAAAAGGATGGGTTCGAGCGGGCGCGGATTGCACGCGCTTTCGACGAAAGTCGGGCCGGTGCAGACGCCCCTTAGACTGGGCATTGCGGGCAGTCAAGCCGCGCGGAAAGGGCCCGTGCAGCCTCTTCCTTCTCCCCTTGTGCAGGGCTGTCCGGGGAAAGTTTTGAGTGAATCGAAATGCCACATGTGCATGCCCCGTAAAACGGGGTTTGTCCGTCTTTTCTCTGGTTGTCGAGACTCAGAAAAGGAACGGGGCATGCGCTTTGCACCTAGCATCTTCGGGCAGCTTCTTGAACCCATCGATCGGCGTCAATTCCAAGCAATTGTGGATCGCCACGACGGGGATGCGTACGACAAATCGTTCAGAAGCTGGGATCATCTGGTGGCGCTGATCTATGCCCAGTTCTGCGGCAGCAGCAGCTTGCGTGGCCTGGAAGCCGGCTGGAACGCCAACAGCCAGCATCATTATCACCTGGGCAGCGGTCCGTTGATGCGTTCGACCTTGTCGGATGCCAACAGACGGCGTCCGGTCGCCATCTTTGCCGAGGCGTTCGGTCTGGTGGCGAACCTGCTCGACAGGCAAATGCGGCGCGAGGGCGAAGCGATGCTGCGGCTGATCGACTCGACCCCCATTCCGCTCGGCAAACTGTGCGATTGGGCCAAGTCGAACGGGCGCATCCGCGGCATGAAGGTGCATGTCGTCTATGACCCGAAGACCGACTGTCCGCGCATCCTCGACATCACCGACGCCAACGTCAACGACGCCCAGGTCGGTCGCCAGATCACGATCGAAGCTGGAGCGACCTACGTGTTCGACAAGGGCTACTGCCATTATGGCTGGTGGACGGCGATCGCCGAAGCCGGATCGATCTTCGTGACGCGGCCCAAATCCAACATGAGGCTGGCGCTGCTGCGTGATCGCCCTATAGCCGAGCCGCAGGGCGACGGCTTCCTGGTTGTGGAAGACAGTGAGGTAAGCTTGGTCAGCAAGGCTGCTTGCAAGCTGCCGATGCGGCTGCGTCGCCTGCGCGTTCAGCGCGAAACGGGCGACACCATCACGCTTTTGACCAACGATCTGGAGCGCTCTGCCGTCGAGATTGGACGGCTTTACAAAGGCCGCTGGCACATCGAGCTTCTGTTCCGATGGATCAAGCAGCACCTCAAGATCCGCAAGTTCCTCGGCAACAACGGCAATGCAATCCGCCTGCAACTCTTTGCCGCAATGATCGCCTTTGCGCTGCTGCGCATTGTCGCGCGCACCCGCCGCGTCACTATTCCTATCTTGAGGTTCACAGAACTGGTCGCTCAATACTTGTTCGGGCGGCGGAAACTGCACACCATCGATAAGCCGCCACCGGTCAATCCAAGCCGACCAAGGGACCGAGCCTCTCCCAATCAGATGGCCTTCATTTATGAATAACTTTCCCCGGACAGCCCTGCCCCTTGTGGGAGAAGGTGGATTGGCGCGCAGCGCCAAGACGGTTGAGGGGTGCTGGACGGAGTGCTGTTGGTGCCAAGCTGGATCACCCCTCATCCGTCCGAGCTTCGCCCGGCCACCTTCTCCCACAAGGGGAGAAGGAAGAAGGTCAGCTCAGGTGTTGAACTTGAACAGCATGATATCGCCGTCCTGGACGACATATTCCTTGCCTTCGTCGCGCGCCTTGCCGGCTTCCTTGGCCGCCACTTCGCCGCCGAGCGTGACGAAGTCGTTGTAGGCGATGGTCTGGGCACGGATGAAGCCGCGCTCGAAATCGGTGTGGATGACGCCTGCCGCCTGTGGCGCCCTGGCGCCCTTGTGCACGGTCCAGGCGCGCGTCTCCTTCGGCCCGACGGTGAAATAGGTGATGAGCTGCAGCAACTCGTAGCCGGCGCGGATGACCTTGTTCAAGCCAGGTTCCTCAAGGCCCAGCGTTGCCAAAAATTCCATCTCCTCTTCGTCGCTGAGCTGCGCGACCTCGGCTTCGATCGCCGCGGAAATCACCACGGTGCGGGCGCCTTGCGCGGCAGCCATCTGCTCGACCGCTTTGGTGTGCGCGTTGCCGGTGGCAGCATCGGTCTCGGCGACGTTGCAGACATAGAGCACTGGGTGCGATGTCAGCAGGTTCAGCCCCTGCAGGATGCGCAGATCCTCGGCGGAGATATTTTTGAGCAGGATGCGGGCCGGCTTGCCGGCCTGCAGCAGTTCAAGAGCGGCTTCCATCATCGGAAGCACGGTCAGCGCCTCCTTGTCCTTGCCGGAAGCGCGCTTGCGGAACTGCACGATGCGGCGCTCGAGGCTGTCGAGATCGGCGAGCATCAGCTCAGTCTCGACGGTCTCGGCATCGGCGACGGGATCGATGCGGCCCTCGACATGGGTGATGTCATCATCCTCGAAACAGCGCAGCACATGGACGATGGCGTCGACCTCGCGGATATTGGCCAGGAACTGGTTGCCCAGCCCTTCGCCTTTCGAGGCGCCGCGCACCAGGCCGGCGATGTCGACGAAGGAGATGCGGGTCGGGATGATCTCCTTCGACTTGCCGATCGCCGCGATCTTTTGCAGGCGCGGGTCGGGCACCGCCACTTCGCCGGTGTTCGGTTCGATGGTGCAGAACGGATAGTTGGCGGCCTGCGCCGCCGCCGTCCTGGTCAGCGCGTTGAAAAGCGTCGACTTGCCGACGTTGGGCAAGCCAACGATGCCGCATTTGAAACCCATTTTTTGTCCGGTCCTATCGGGAAATCGAGATTTGATGAGGGCTATGGGCGAAACGGGTGACGAACGTCAAGCCCTGCAGCCCCGATCCGTGGCCAGGCTCATTCCTTGCCGCCAAACAGCTTCTTCAGCATGGCGGCCATCGGCCCGGTCTCGGGCAGCTTGGCCGCCGGCTGCTGCGGCCGCGCCGGGCGAACGTGGCTTTGTGCTTTCGGCGCCTTGGCTGGCGGGCGGTCGTCGTCGCCGGTCGGCGCGAGCTTGTCGCGCAAGGCCAGCGTCACGCGATTCATGAAGGAATTGTCGTCGCCCTTGGCAAGCAGTCCGGCAGCCTCGGCGATGGTATCGAGCAGCACGTCCAGCCACTCGCGGTCGGTTTTGGCGAAATCGCCAAGCACATGGCCATGCACCATTGCCTTGACGCCGGGGTGGCCGACGCCAATGCGCACACGGCGGAAATCCTTGCCGACGTGCTGTTCGAGCGAGCGGATACCGTTGTGGCCACCGGAACCGCCGCCGACCTTGACCCGCACCTTGCCGGCGGCAAGGTCGATCTCGTCATAGAAGACGGACAGCGCCGAAGCGTCGAGCTTGTAAAAGCGCAGGGCTTCGCCGACCGACTGGCCGGACAGATTCATGAAGGTCTGCGGCTTGATCAGGAGGATTTTCTCGCCGGCAAGCGTGCCTTCGGCGATCAGGCCCTGGAATTTTTTCGACCAGGGCGAAAAGGAATGACGGCGGGCGATTGCGTCCGCCGCCATGAAGCCGACATTGTGCCGGTGGTTGGCGTATTTCGCGCCCGGATTGCCGAGGCCTGCAAACAGCAGCATCGTCACCTCCGGGCGGAAAGGATTACTTCTCTTCGTCGGCTGGAGCCTCTTCAGGTTCCGCCGCTTCGGCCGTCTCTTCTGCCGCCTCCGGCTTCATCGCCGAGGAGCCGGCAATGGTCGCGATGGTGAAGTCGCGGTCGGAGATCACCGGCTTGACGCCGGCCGGCAGCTTGACCGCCGAGATGTGGATCGAATCGCCGATGTCGGTGCCTGTGAGATCGACGGTGATGAATTCCGGGATCGCATTGGCCGGGCAATGGAACTCGACTTCATGACGCACGATGTTGAGAACGCCGCCGCGCTTGATGCCGGGCGACTTGTCCTCGTTGATGAAGTGGACCGGCACGTCGACATTGACTTCGGTGTCCTTGCCGATGCGCAGGAAGTCGACATGGACCGGGAAATCCCTGACTGGGTCGAGCTGGTAGTCCTTGGGCAGGACCTGGATCTTCTTGCCGTCGACATCGATCGTGGCGATCGTGGTGAGGAACCCGCCGCCATGGATCTTGTAGTAGATGTCCTTGTAGGTCAGCGCAATTGCCAGGGGAGGCTGCTTGTCACCGTAGATTACTGCAGGCACTTTACCGTTACGGCGAACTGCACGGGCGGACCCCTTACCGACCTGTTCGCGCGCTTCGGCCTTGAGCTCGTAAGTATCGCTCATGGCATTTCCTTTCGCGTTGTTCTGGAGCGTTCGCGGCCGGCGAGATACCTGGGCCGTAAACGTCGAAAGCCGTCATGGCCTTACATGATCTGTTCCAAAATCAATTTTGGGATCACGTGAGGCCGGACAGCCTTCCGCCGCGTTGCCTCCAAGGGTGTCTACGCGGGTGGCGGCTCTATAGCGGAAGGCGGGGCGGGGTGCAAGCCGTGGCCGACAGCCGTGGCCGACAGCCGTGGCGGGTGGCCAAGGCGGGTGGTCAAGGCGGGTCGGCCGTGCGATGCAGAACCTTTAGATGCCGAGGGACAGCGCCCCCCTCTGTCCTGCCGGACATCTCCCCCACTTGGGGGGAGATCGGCAGCTTCGCCGACAGCGTCCTTTTTGCAACGCTGGTGGTTGGCGAAATCAGTGATGAAGGCCAATCTCCCTCCTTGTGGGGGAGATGTCCGGCAGGACAGAGGGGGGCGCGAAGGATCGCTACGGAGCGCTTTTATTCTGGTCCGCTGCATTCTTCGGCTGATGTCACGGCATGGATGCCAGAGTCTGCGCCGCGTCGCTTCGCTCCTTGCTTGCCCTAGGATGACGAAGACGTGGGGGCTTACCGCTAATCGAGCTTCCTGGCTTGCCTCATATTGGGCAAAAAAACCGTCAGCAGCCCGAGCAGCGGCAAATACGAGCAGACCTGAAAGACGAAGTCGATGCCTTTGACATCGGCGACGACGCCGAGCACGGCGGCGGCGATGCCGCCCATGCCGAAGGCGAAGCCGAAGAAGATGCCGGCGATCATGCCGACGCGGCCGGGCACCAGTTCCTGGGCGAAGACGACGATGTTCGAGAAGGCCGAGGACAGGATCAGGCCGATCAGCACGGTCAGGATCATCGTCCATTCGAAATTGGCGTAGGGCAGGGCCAGCGTGAACGGCAGCACGCCGACGATCGAGAACCAGATCATCGGCTTCTGTCCGTAGCGGTCGCCGAACGGGCCGCCGAGCAGGATGCCCAAAGCCGAGGCGCCGAGGAACAGGAACAGCATGACCTGCGACATCTGCACCGAAACGCCGAATTTATCGATGGCGTAGAACGTGTAGTAGCTGGCGAGGCTGGCAACGTAGGCGTTTTTTGTCAGCACCAGCAAGGTCAGCACCGCCAGCGCGCCCATCACCTTGCGGCGCGGGAAGGGCGAGACGAAGCCTGCCGCCTTGCGGTTGGCGAGCGAGGCGCGCAGCCGGCTGTACCAGCCGCCGACCCGCCACAGCACGATGATGCCGATCAGCGAGCCGGCTGCGAACCACGCAATGCTGGTCTGGCCGAACGGCACGACGATGAAGGCGGCCAGCAGCGGCCCGACGGCCTGGCCGAGATTGCCGCCGACCTGGAACAGCGATTGCGCCAGGCCGAACCTGCCGCCCGAGGCGAAGCGGGCGATGCGCGAGGATTCCGGGTGGAAGATCGCTGAGCCGATGCCGATCAGCGACGCGCCGATCAGCAGCAGCCAATAATGTCCGGCATAGGCCAGCACGATCAGGCCGATCAGCGAGGACGCCATGCCATAGGGCAGCGAATAGGGCATCGGCCGCTTGTCGGTGACCATGCCGATCAGCGGCTGCAGCAATGACGCCGTCACCTGGAAGGTGAAGGTCAAAAGACCGATCTGCCAGAAATCGAGACGGTAATTGTCCTTCAGCAGCGGATAGATGGCCGACAGCAGCGACTGCATGATGTCGTTGACACAATGGCAGAAGCTCACCGCAAGGATGACGGTGAAGGCCGTCGCTTGCGCCGAAGTGTGGCTGGCCGTCGCCGGCGTGGCGGCGGTGGTGGCTGTCGTATCGGTCAAGACTGGCTCCATGGTCTTTTTGGCGGACGCTCCCGCAGGCGGCCCTTGTGGCCCCGCTGCCTTATAAGTTACTTGCCGGGCGACTTCTTTCGTGGTTTGGTCCAATAGTTTCGCGAGTGGGCCATTAGCCAATGCCGCATGGCACCAAAATCTTCAAAGCGGGCGACACCGATCTCGGCCAATCTACCGATCTGGGGCAGTTCACCGATCTCGGGCTGTTGCGCCGCTGGCAATGGCTGGAGCAGGCCGTCGGGCCGGCGGTGGCCCTGCCGACCGAATATCCCGACGGTTACCATGTGCCGCGGCACCGTCACAGCCGCAGTCAATTGCTGCACGCGCTTATCGGCGTCGTGCTGGTGACGACGCGGCATGGGCGCTGGATGGTGCCTCCCGATCATGCGATGTGGATTCCTGCCGGCACCGAACATTCCGTCGAGATGCTTGGCGATGTCAGCATGCGCTCGGTCTATGTGATGCCGGACGCCATTGCCGGGCTGCCCGATGGCTTGCGCGTCGTCGGCATCACCGATCTGATGCACAGCCTGATCGTGGAATCGGAAAAGCTGCCGCAAGGCGCCGAGCTTGAGGGGCGCGGCGGGCTGATCATGAGCCTGCTGCTGCATGAAATCCCGAACCTGCCGGAACGGCCGCTCGGCCTGCCTTTTCCCTGGGATCCAAGGCTTGCGGCACTGTGCCGGCGCTTCGTCGCAGCACCCTCGCCGCACGCCACGATCGACGAATGGGCCGATATCGTCGGCATGAGCCGGCGTTCCTTCACCCGCGCCTTTCATCGCCAGACCGGATTGTCGTTGTCGACATGGCGCCAGCAGGCCTGCCTGTTCGCCGCCTTGCCGCGGCTGGCCGACGGCGAGCCGATCACAAGGGTGGCGCTCGATCTCGGCTATGACAGCGTGCCGGCCTTTATCACCATGTTCAAGCGCATGCTGGGGGCATCGCCGCGCGCCTATATGCGCGGCTCAAGGGACAACATCAGGCTATCGAACGGGTAGCGCATGACCCCGAACCTTCGGTTCGGAATCATGCGCAAAATCAAAGTGCTACAGCGTCCTTTGCGCGCCCGCTGAACGCGCGGCGCTGTGGCGGGGCGGGATTTCAGTCGAACAGGCTCGACACCGATTCTTCGGTCGCCGTGCGCGAGATCGCCTCGCCCATCAGGTCGGCGATCGAGACGACGCGGATGTTGCTGGCGTCGAGCACCGCCTGGGTCGGCTGGATGGAATCGGTGATGACCAGTTCCTGCAGTTTTGAGGCGCCGATGCGGGCGATGGCGCCGCCGGACAGAACGCCATGGGTGGTGTAGGCGGTGACGCTGGTGGCGCCGGCGGCAAGCAGCGCATCGGCCGCATTGCACAAGGTGCCGCCCGAATCGATGATATCGTCGATCAGCAGGCAATCCTTGCCGCGCACGTCGCCGATGACGTTCATGACTTCCGATTCGCCGGGGCGCTCGCGACGCTTGTCGACGATGGCAAGCTGGGCATCGATGCGCTTGGCGAGGGCGCGGGCGCGGACCACGCCGCCAACATCCGGCGACACGACCATGACATTGGCCAGCCGCTTGTATTTCGCCTTCACGTCACGGGCCATGACCGGCACCGAAAAGAGATTGTCGGTCGGGATGTCGAAAAAGCCCTGGATCTGGCCGGCGTGGAGATCCAGCGTCAAGACACGATCGACGCCAGCGCGCGTGATCATGTTGGCGACCAGCTTGGCCGAGATCGGCGTGCGGCCTGAGGCGCGGCGGTCTTGCCTTGCATAGCCGAAATAGGGAATGACCGCGGTGATGCGCTTGGCCGACGAGCGCATGAAGGCATCGATCATGATGAGCAGTTCCATCAGGTGATCGTTGGTCGGGAACGAGGTGGACTGCAGGATGAAGACATCCTCGCCACGCACATTCTCCTGTATTTCGACGAAGATTTCCTGATCGGCGAAGCGCCTGACGCTGGCTTTACCCAGCGGGATGTTGAGATAGCGGGCGACCGCTTCGGCCAGCACCCTGTTGGAATTGCCCGCGAAAAGCTTCATGCACCGTTCCTGGTGAAGGATGGAGACTCTGGCAGACTCTCTTGAGCCCCTTAGTCGGGGCTTTTAGCGGCCCGTGCCGGTATTGCAAGCGTCGTGATCGGAATCCGCCGGCTAATCTCAACAAACATGAACGGCGAGGAAAGCCGGCAACATGTCAGCCGGCCGGTCACCCCGCTTGACCGCCAAGCCATGTGGCAAACTGGTCGATCGTCTGGTCGGCGATCGCCTGCATGGTCTCCGGCGCGACCGCAGACCAGCCTTCGCCATTGTTGACCGAGGGCGCCTTCTGCTGGCCATTGATGCGATGCAGCCGGTTGCCTGCCGGGTCATAGACGTCCCAGACATAGATGACGGTGGTATCCTTGCCTTCCGACATCGTCGAGAAATAGCCTTTCAGCACGTGCGTCGGGGTCTGGCCGGCACTTCCCGCCAAGGTGATGCCGCGCTGCTTGGCTCGCGTCTGAAGCTGCGCGGTCAATGGTGTCGCGGCTTCCACCGAGGCGCCGACGATCGGCGCCACCTGCAGACGGGTGCGTGCGATGACGGCGGCGCTCTTTGCCGGCAGCTCGGTTGCGGGCTGCGCAGGGGCGGAAGGCTGTGTTGTCGCGGAAGGCTGTGCCGTGGCGGAAGGCTGGGCGGTGGTTGGAGGTGCGGTGGGCGTTGCAGCCGTGCCGCTTCCCGGTGTTGGCACGGTCTGCGTCGACTGCGGGGCGATGGCCGAGGGTTCGAGAACGTCCTTCGCGTTGGTGCAGGCGGCCAGCGTCAGCGCCGCGAGCAATGACACGGTCGTCGCATGCGATCGCCTCATTTGCCTCAAAACTCCTTGGCGATGAACGCCCCTTGCATTCTTACCATTATGGATTCATTGCACAATCAAGTCGAGATCATGGCGGGACAGCGGCTTCGGCTGCGATTCAGTCGTCAGATAGGTGCGGCCAAGTGTCATTGCCGTCTCGGTTTCCGAGTCCATGATGATCATGTGGGCGAACAGCGTCATGTTTGGCGCGATCGATTCGGGATTGCCCTGATAGAACATCGGCATGTCCATCCATGATGGGGTGAAGCGGGCGCCGAGCGAATAGCCGCAGGCGTTGAGCCGGTGCTTGGTCAAATTGTGCGCTTCGAGCGTACGGGCATGCGCGTCGAACACGTCGCCGAAGGTATTGCCGGGTGTCATCGCCTTTTCGACCGCCAGAAGTGCAGCGCGCGCAGCTTCGAACAGTTCCTGATGACGTTTCGACACCTTGCCGGTCAGCACGGTGCGCATCATCGCCGCATGGTAATGGTGGAAGACGCCGGCCCATTCGAGCGTCAGCTGGTCGTTCTTGCTCAGTTTGCGGCGGCCGGTCTTGTAACGGCAAAGCAATGCGTCCACGCCAGAGCCGATGATGAACTCGTTGGCCGGATAGTCGCCGCCGCCGGCAAAGATCGCGCCCTGCATGGCGGCAAGGATCAAGGCTTCGTCGCCACTCTGCTTGATCAGCGGCAGGGCCGCGTCCAGAGCGTCGTCGGCGAGATTTGCGGCCTTTTCCACCTTGGCGATTTCGGCCGGGCTCTTGAACAGGCGCAGCCGGCTGACGATGCCGGACGCGTCGGCGATCTGGCCGAAGGTCTGCAATTGCTCGTCCAGGCGCCGGCCATTGTAGGCGGTCAGGCCGTGGGTGTCGTATTCGACGCCGATGCGGGCGCCGAGCAGGTCGAGGTCGTTGAGCAAATTGCGCAGGTCGATCGCCGGATTGGCGCCGTCGCGATCGGTCCACAGCACGATGTTGTCGATGATCGAGGTGTGGCGCGCCTGGCGCAGATCGGCCGAGCGCGTGAGCAGGATCATCGAGCCGTCTGCCTTCACCACCAGGCACTGGAAGAAGCAGAAGCCGAACGTATCGTAGCCTGTCAGCCAGTACATGCTCTCCTGCGCAAACAAAAGGACGGCATCGAGCTTCTTCTCGGCGATCTCGATCATCAGCCGATCGCGCCGCGCGTCAAACTCCGACCGTTCGAAATGCAGCGCCATTATTCTGTCTCCAAAACGATTGCCGAAATCTGCCGCCCGTAATCCGGCTCCTTGCGATGGGTGCTGCGCCGGTAGGAATAAAACAGATCCTCCTCGGCGTAGGTGCAGCGGCCGAGCCCATCGGCGGTGATGCCGGCCCGGCTCAGCCGATCGACCGTATAGCGGTTGAGGTCGAACATTGCATGTCCCGGGTTCGCGGAGGGCGCGAAATAGCTGATGTTGCCGGCGTCGGCCTCGACGAAGCGGGCGACGAATTCCGGGCCGACCTCATAGTTTTCCGGGCCGATGGAAGGGCCGAGAACCGCAACGATGCGCTCGCGCCGGGCGCCGAGGCTTTCCATCGCCGCAATGGTGTTTTCCAGCACGCCTGACAAGGCGCCCTTCCAGCCGGCATGGGCTGCGCCGACGATTCGCGCCTCCGCATCGGTGAACAGCACCGGTCCGCAATCGGCGGTCGAGGCGCCAACGGCGATGCCCGGCCGGTCGGTGACGACGGCATCGGCCTTGGGCCGCTCGCCGGAAAAGGGCTGCCTGGCGATGACGACGTCGGGGGAATGGATCTGGTGCGCGGTCAACAGATGGCTTGCCGGCACGCCCATCCAGTCGGCGACGCGGCGGCGGTTCTCGGCGACCTGCGTCTGGTCGTCGCTCGAGCCGGTGCCGATGTTGAGGCCCTGATAGATGCCGCTGGAGACGCCGCCGACGCGGGTGAAATAGCCGTGGCGAATGCCTTGCGCCCGCGCTTTCTCCAGCAAGGGCGACCGAACGGGATCCGGTTTGGTCTGATTCAGCATGGCTGCGTTGTTGTCCGTGAGAGCGATTTCGTCAAGCGACAGTCGAAAGATGGCGACAGTCCAAAGATGGCGACGGTCGGAAGGCGGGAGAGTGGGAGAGGCGGCAGCGAAAAGTCAATCCGCCGTTGCAAAAGGCGGAACGGCGACGCCGGCGGGCAGGACGGCAAGCACCTTGAACAGGTCGCCCATGGCTTGCGGACCGGCGAGGCGTTCGACCTCGCCTGCAATCCTTTCGCGAGCCGCCTCATTGGCATTGGCGCCGAGCTGACCAGCCCGTTCGAGAAGCCCCATTTCCACCAGGAATTCGCCTTGCGTGGAGAGATGGGCATCAAGGCCATGCGCCCGCACAATCGCGGCAAGCGCGGCGAAATCGACATGGGCGGTGAGATCGGCCTCGCCCGGATTGGCCAGCACATCTTCGTGATCGTGCCTGCGCAAGGCCTGCAACGTGTCGCCGACCCCTGGCTGGAGATAGCCATAGTCGAGAAACAGACCGGCGCCGCCGAGCCCGGCCAATCGCTCGGCGATGCTCGCCATCAGCGCGGCTCGGGCCGGCGCGACCTCGACAATCGCGCCCTGTGGCGCGTTTTCGGCATCGTCCGGCAACAGCGTCGGATCGACCGAGCCGGCGCCGACGAAGAAGTGCAATTCGTCAGCGCCATCGAGGCCGATCATCCGTTCGCGCCAGCCTGTACCGGTGCGGACGAACTGGCGGATCGGCACTGCGTCGAACACTTCGTTGCCGACGATGAAAAGCGGGGTCTGCGGCAAGGTGTCGATGCTTTCGTGCCAGCCGATCGTGGCAGGCGTGGCGGCAAGCGTTTGCTTCTGGACGTCTGCAAGCCGCGGGCTGGTTTCAATCATGGCGAACGATGCGCCGGCGGTCAGTGCCGGATCGAGCCGCGCAAGCGTGCGCAGCATGTCCTTCATCAGCGTGCCGCGGCCGGGACCGATCTCGGCGATGGTGGCCGGCATCGGCCGGCCGGTGGCCAGCCAGGCCTCGTAGAGCCAGACGGCGATCAGCTCGCCGAACATCTGGCTGATCTCCGGCGCGGTGACGAAGTCGCCGGCAGCCCCGAACGGCTCGCGCGTCGTATAGTAGCCGTCCAGCGGATCGAACAGGCAAAGCGCCATGTAGTGGTTGACGGGGATCGGCCCCGCCGCAGCGATCAGCTCGACAATGCGGGTTTTCAGCCGTGTCATACCGGCTGTGGCTGCGTAACCGGCTTCGCGGTCGCCATCGCCCAGATGCCGGCCAGCAGCATCGGCAGCGACAGCACCATGCCCATCGTCAGCCAGCCGGTGCCGAGGAGGTAGCCGAGCTGCTGGTCGGGCTCGCGGAAGAATTCGACAAGGATGCGCGACAGGCCGTAGCCGGCGATGAAGGCGCCGCCGACGAAGCGCGGCGTTTTTAGCTTGAGCCGGGAATGGGTGAGGAAGCGCAGGACCAGGAACAGCACCAGGCCTTCGAGCAGCGCCTCGTAGAGCTGGCTCGGATGGCGCGCAAATGGCCCGCCATTGGGGAATTCGACCGCCCATGGCACGTCGGTCGGCCTGCCCCAGAGTTCGGAGTTGATGAAATTCGCCACGCGGACGAGGCCAAGGCCGACCGGCACGCCGGCCGCCACCACGTCGAACAGCGACCATGTGCGGATGCCGCGCGACCAGGAAAACAGCGTCATGGCGAGGATGACGCCGAGCAGCCCGCCATGGAAGGACATGCCGCCCTGCCAGACGGCAAGGATATCGAACGGTTGAGCGATGTAGCGCGGCAGGTCGTAAAACAGCACGTAGCCGGTGCGGCCGCCAAGCACCACGCCGATGGCCGCCCAGACGATGAAATCGTCGAGATCCTCGGCCTTCATCGGCACGGTGCCGTCGGGCCAGAGCTTGGCATTGGTGACGAGCCGCTTGGCATACCACCAGGCGAAGAGAATGCCGACGATGTAGCCGACGCCATACCAATGCACCGCCAGTGGCCCGATCTGGACGATGACCGGGTCGATATTGGGGAAAGGCAGGGCGGCCAACGGCAGCATAAGATACTCGCTCAACAGGATCTCCCGGTTGCGATCACGTTCGGGCGCGGACCATGCGGCAGGGTTTTGACGGGGTCAAGGCGACCTGGATGCTATCACTCCCAGGGAACAGGATGGCATCAAGGTCCAAACGTTCTTGCATTCCGCGCCGCGCGCCACTACGTCAAATTGAGCAAGCGAGGATTTGCCATGTCGACTGGACCGAACCGCATTCTCGATGAATTCGCCAAGCTGATGACCGACGCTGCGGGTGCCGCGCAAGGCGTGCGCCGCGAAGTGGAAACCGCCTTCAAAGGGCAGGCCGAGCGCATTCTCAATTCGATGGACCTGGTGCAGCGCGAAGAGTTCGAGGCCGCCCGCGACATGGCGGCGAAGGCCAGGGAAGAAAACACCCGTCTGGCTGCGCGCATCGAGACGCTTGAGGCAAAGCTCGCCGAATTGACCGGACAGCCCGCGCCTGCGGCTGCGGCAAAGCCCAGGTCAAAAAAATAACGTTAAACTTTTCCACAAAGCACAATCGCAAAAAGCGCTTTGTCGTGAATCGCTTACCGGCATTGCGTGAATCTTTGTGACAGCGGCTTTCCACATGCGAATGACGCAGTGCGAAAAATTGGGCTGGTCACGCGACTCCCGATCAATAGACTGAATTTGTTGCATGATTCGGAGCAGGGTCATGCGGCCGGGCGGTGGGTCCGGTCTGGGGTCTTTGCGTTGACGAAGTCCCGGCCGTCCGAGTTCTAGACAAAATTGTTCGTTGTGCGTGCCCCCGCCTGGCCGAGGCGAAGGAACGACAGGAAGCATTCATGGAACTTCTCGAACTCGAATTCTCGCGCGAAATCCATCCGGTGGATGTTATCGAGCAGGTGGCGCACAACAACGACTGGTCATTCGAACGGGCCGGCGACGACGAGATTTCGATTTCGGTTGCCGGAAGCTGGACCGACTACCACGTCTCATTTTCCTGGATGGAGGATTTCGAGGCGCTGCATCTGGCCTGCGCTTTCGACATCAAGGTGCCGGAGGCGCGCGCGCTCGAAGTGATGCGGCTGCTTTCGCTGATCAACGAGCAGATGTTGTTCGGCCATTTCGACCTCTGGGAGCAGGAGGGCGCGATCATGTTCCGCCAGTCGCTGCTGCTCGCCGGCGGGGTCGAGCCGTCGAGCCAGCAGGTCGAGGTGCTGTTGTCGTCGGCGCTGGAAGCCTGCGAATGCTATTTCCAGGCGTTCCAGTTCGTCGTCTGGTCGGGAACCTCGGCCAAGGATGCGCTGGCCGGCGTCCTGTTCGAGACCTACGGAAACGCCTGAGCCAGGACCTGAACCTCGATGAGTTCGAGCAGCCAGCGCAAGCCCGAGATCAGCTTCGCCGATTTCGACCGTGTCGACATTCGCGCCGGCACGATCATCGAGGCCGAGCCGTTTCCGGAGGCGCGCAAGCCGTCGATCAAGCTGAAGATCGATTTCGGCGCTGGCATCGGGGTGAAGAAATCGTCGGCGCAGATCACCAAATATTATACGCCCGAGACGCTGATCGGCCCCTTCATGTCGGAAGTGCTGACGCTTGGCTTTCCCGACGAAGAGGGGGCGGTCGTCCTCGGTGCGATCGAACGCAGGGTGCCTGACGGCGGCCGACTGTTCTAGCTTCGTCATCCACGGGCGGAGCGGGCGCGAAGCCGACGCCGCTTACCTGGCCTGGGACGCTGCGTTCAACAAAGCAGACGCGAAGGCGGTTGCGGCGTTCTACACTGACGACGCGATCTTCCTGCCCGCCACCCATGACATCATCAAGGCGCCCGGACGGGGTCGAGAAATTCTTTGGCGGCCTCTTCAGCATGGGAGTGACAGGCCACAAGCTCGAACTGATCGAAGCAGAAGGTGACGGCAACCTGCTGTTTGGCACGGCGAAATGGTCGGCCAAGGGTAAAGACGCCAAGGGTGCGGATCAGCCGTGGGAGCAGCCTGAAACTCCGGCTGCACACCTTCAACTGATCAACGGCGTTCTCTGCTTCCAAAGGGAGGGTCCTCTACCGGGTCGCTGCCCCGGCTATGCCTACCCTCTATGCCTGCCACATCGTCGAGCGCAGAACGGCCTGCATGTGCTCTTTGAGGTCGAGCTCGCCGCGCGCTTCGACCTTCAGTAGATACTTTGCCTTGGCCCGCCGATCGGCTTCGCTGACAGCGGGATAGGAGCAGACAGCCACCAGCGCTTTTTCTTCAGCCCGGCTAGCCCTGGCACAGTCGCGGCCGCTACTGCCCCTTTCGTGGACGGCCCTGCCGAACGCCGCGTACGTTGCCCTATGCGCTTCGATCAATGCCCGCAGTTCGCGCGATGGTACCTGGTTCCGTCGCTGCGGTTCCCTGGCGATGGCCGTTCCGACAACGGTTGAAGTGATCACGGCGCTTGCGGAATTGAGGATCAAGGTGCGGCGGTTGACCCTGGACATGGCGAACTCCTGGCACTGTGCTGGCTGTGGGACCGCGCCCAGCTGCACGCCCACCATAGCATCACGGGCAGCCGAATCCTGTCAGGAGGTTCAGTCCAGGCATAAGCGAGATGTCGGGAGGCCATCCGCATCACGAGCACGGTCGTGCCGTCGCCGATGCCTTTGGTGCAGCTCGCCGCCTCAGCCCAACAAGTTCTTCACCGAAGGGGCCGCTCGCAGGTCACGGAATGGATCCTCGGGTCTGCGCGTCGGCTTTGCCGCCGCTTCGCCCGTGGATGACGAAGGGTGGTGTCAGTTTTCGCTGGGTGCCCAGCGCCTCTCCAACCGTCTCCAGGAACATCTCCGCGCAGGCTTTCCAGCTATAGCGCATTGCCCGTTGGCGCGCTTCGGCGCGGTCGACATCGAGCGCGGCGAGCGCGGCCTCACGCAAATCGTTCGACACCGCTCCGCCGACGCCGTCGCCGACAATGTCGATTGGCCCGGTCACCGGATAGGCTGCGACCGGCGTGCCGCTGGCCAGCGCCTCGATGATGACATTGCCGAACGTGTCGGTGCGGCTGGGAAAGACGAAGACATCGGCAGAGGCGTAGATTTCGGCCAGTTCGTCGTTCGGGCGGTGGCCAAGAAAGTGGGCATCGGGGTATCTTGCCCTAAGCCTGGCCAACTCCGGTCCCTCGCCGACGACCACCTTGCTGCCGGGCAAATCCAGGTCGAGAAAGGCGGCCAGATTCTTTTCGATCGCAACGCGGCCGACGCAGAGGAAGATCGGTCGTTTGATCCCCATATCCTTCTTCTTGTCCGGCCGGAAATGGTCGGTATCGACGCCGCGCGTCCATGGCCTGAGCTTGGTGAAGCCGCGCGCCGCCAGATCGTCCGCCAGCGATTGGGTGGCGACCAGCGTGCCTTGTCCGGAATTGTGGAAATCGCGAAGCCAGCGATAGGCCCAGGCTTCCGGTATCGGCAGCCGCGCGCTCAGATATTCCGGAAAGCGCGTGTGATAGCTAGTCGTGAACGGCCGGCCTGCCTTGCGGCAATAGCGCCGCGCCATGATGCCGAGCGGGCCCTCGGTGACGATATGGATATGATCGGCATTGCGCGCTTCGATCAGGCGCGCGACGTGGCCTGGCGTCGTCAGCGCCAGCCGGATGTCCGGGTAGGTCGGCAGCGGCAAGGTGCGAAAGATGTTCGGGGTCAGGAAGTCCGTCTCGACGTCGAAGGATTTCAGGGTTTCTGAAAGTCGTTCCAGCGTATGGACGACGCCGTTGACTTGCGGGCGCCAGGCGTCGGTGACCATCAGGATGCGCATAGCAGGCCTTTGCTTGAAAGGTCGTCGGTTTCCTTGATGCGGGGCCGCGAGGCCGAATCAATCAGGATCACGCGCTTCATGCGCGCTCTTCAGCATGGTTTCATGACGGGCCGATGAAGGCAGTGCGTCCAATTGGACGCACTTCGCGTGGGTTCAAATTGTAGAGCGTACTTTGTGCGTCCAAGGAGGCACGTCGCTCTAATCAGGCCGGGACCTTGATGACGGCGCGCAAGCCGCCGAGCGGGCTCTTGTCGAGCATGATGTCGCCGCCATGGCTGCGGGCGATGTCACGTGCGATGGCAAGGCCAAGGCCGGTGCCGCTGGCGTCGAGATTGCGGGCCTCGTCAAGCCGCACGAAAGGCTTGAACACGTGCTCGCGCTTTTCGGGCGGAATGCCCGGACCGTCGTCGTCGATGGTGACGAGCAGCGTGCCGCGGCCGTGGTTGGCGTTGATCTCAACCGTCTTGGCATAACGGAAGGCGTTGCCGACGACATTGGACAACAGCCGGGCAAAGGCGTGCGGCCGCACATGCACATTTGGATCGCCGGCGAGCGCGGTCGACAGCTTGCGCTTGCGCAGCGTCGCCTCCTCGCCGAGCTTGTCGAAATAGGCTTGAAGGTTGAAACGGCCGGCGTCTTCCGTTGCCTCGCCGCGGGCAAAGGCGAGGTAGCCTTCCAGCATGGACTGCATGTCGTCGATGTCCTGGCCGAGCGCCTCGGTGTCGGCCTTGGTCCCGGTCAGCGCAAGCTGCAGCTTGAAGCGGGTGAGGATGGTTCTCAAATCGTGACTGACCCCGCTCAGCATGGCGGTGCGCTGTTCGAGCTGACGTTCGATGCGTTCGCGCATCTGGATGAAGGCAAAGCCGGCGCGGCGAACCTCCTCGGCGCCGCGCGGACGGAAATCGAGCGGCATCGGCCGGCCCTTGCCGAAACTTTCGGCGGCCTCGGCCAGCGTCAGGATCGGCCGGATCTGGTTGCGCAGGAATGGGATGGCGATCATCAGCAGCACCAGCGAGGTGCCGACCATCCAGATCAGGAAAATGTGCGTGTTCGAGGCATAGGCCTGGCTGCGGCGCACGAAGGCGCGCAGCACCTTGCCCTCGAGTTGGACGCGGACTTCGATGATATTGGAATTGCCGACCGTATCGATCCAGAACGGACGGTTGATCTGATGGGTGATCTCGGACGAGAGAATTTCGTCGAGGATCGAGAAGAACGGCTTTGGACCGGGCGCCGGAAGCGGATCGGGCGGCAGCAAGTCGATCTTCAGCTGCATGCGATCCTGCGCGATGCGGATGATGTTGGCGTAGTCGGCGTCGTTCGGATAGGTTTCGACCAGGTCGACAATCGCCGCAATGTCGCGGACCGTGGCCTGCGACAGGCGCTGCGTCACGGTCTGCCAGTGGCGTTCCATGAAGACAAAGGCGAGCACCGATTGCAGCAGGATCATCGGCGCGATGACGATGATCAGCGAGCGGGCATAGAGCCGCTTCGGCATGTAAAGCGAAACGAGGCGCCAGAACCGTTTCCAGGCAAGCGGCACCGCCTTCAGCGCCCGCCTGGCGCGAGCGCTCAAGCCGCGATCTCCCGGCCGTTCCAGTTGCGTGGTCGCCATTCGCCCTTTTTGCTCATCCGCAGCTCCTCGACAAGGGGCTGCGGGCGGCAGTCTATTCCACGCTGAGCCGATACCCAATACCGCGCACGGTCTGCAGCCAGACCGGATTGGACGGATCGCGCTCGATCTTGCGGCGCAGCCTGTTGATCTGGACGTCGATGGTGCGCTCGCCGACTTCGGACTCGTCGCCGACAAGTTCATGACGCGGTATCGTTTCGCCGGCCCGCGCCGCGAAGATCGCCAGGATCTCCTGCTCGCGGTCGGTCAGCTTTAGAGCCTCGCCGCCGCGCTTGAGCTCCCGCCTGGCGATCTGGAACGTGTAAGGCCCGAAAACCAGCTGCTCGACCTTGGGCGTCGTCGCCGGACCGCCGCGGCGCAAGATGTTGTTGATGCGCAGGATCAGTTCGCGGGGATCGAAAGGCTTCGGCAGATAGTCGTCGGCGCCGGCCTCGAGCCCGGTGATCCGGCTGTCGGTCTCGGAGAGCGCGGTAAGCATCAGAATCGGCACGTTCTTGGTTGCCCGCAGCGCCTTGGCGAGGTCGACGCCGGTTTCGCCTGGCATCATGATATCGAGAACCAGCAGATCGAAATCGAGGCCGGCGAGCTTGCGCCGTGCTTCGCCGGAATTTCCGGCAACGGTGACGCGAAAGCCGTTTTCGGTCAGATATTGTTTGAGAAGATTGCGGATACGGGTATCGTCATCAATCACCAGCAGATGCGGCGCATCGTCGTCCGGTGCTGCCGGTTGATCAACCCTTTCAATGGTCTCCATGGCTTTTCCCTGACGTTTTTGTGAGCACAATGTCGATCTGCGCCCTTAGTTCCGGATTGACCATCGCTTCCAGGAAGCGCTCGATCAAGGCGCGTTCGGTGGCTCCGGAATCTTCCAATGCAGCATGGATGCGGCGTGACTGTGGCCGTGCCAGCGCCAGTGCCAGGGCGCGGCCCTTGGCTGTCGGATAGAGCTCGCGCTGGCGGCGGTCGCGCGGACCCTGCAACTGGACGATGTGGTCGGTATCGATCAGTTGCTTGAGCACGCGCGCCAGGCTCTGCTTGGTGATCTTCAGCACGTCGAGGAGTTCGGCGACCGTCAGGCCCGGCCTGCGATTGACAAAATGCAGGACCCGGTGATGGGCGCGGCCAAAGCCATAGTCGGACAGGATCTGGTCCGGATCGGAGGTAAAATCGCGATAGGCGAAGAAGAACAGTTCGATGATGGCAAAGTCGATGCCGTCCTCGTCGGTGATCGCCGTCCTGATCGGTTTTCCGGCTGGGTGGCTGCGATCCGTCATCTTTTCTCCGTGCGAAAGGGAAATTATGTCAGTACTATTGACGTAATTTCCCGGCAATGGTAATTTTTGACAAGCTTTTCGGCGGATTGCGAACGAAAAGGCAAGGGAAAGCCGATTTTCCGGAACTTCCTGTGTTTGCCAGACCTTATATATCCGCCTACGCTTCGAGATACCGGCCGCCCGGTGCGGCTGACAAGAAACGCGCAACGACACAATGATGTGCGGGCGGCCGCCCGCGGGAGGTTACCATGGCATCCGTTCCCTTTGACCAAATGGACGGCTTTATCTGGATGAACGGCGAGTTCGTCCAATGGGTCGACGCCAAGATCCACGTGCTGACCCATGGCCTGCACTACGCCAGCGCGGTGTTCGAGGGCGAACGCGCCTATGGCGGCGAGATTTTCAAGCTGACCGAACACAGCGAGCGCCTGCACGAATCGGCACGCCTGCTCGGCTTCAAAATTCCCTATTCGGTTGCCGAGATCGACGACGCCTGCCGCACGCTGTTGAAGAAGCAGGGTTTTCAGGATGCCTATGTCCGGCCGATCGCCTGGCGCGGCAGCGAACAGATGGGCGTCTCGGCGCAAAACAGCCGTATCAACTGCGCCATCGCCATCTGGCAGTGGCCGAGCTATTTCGATCCGGCACAGAAGCTGAAGGGCATCCGTCTCGATCTGGCCGAATGGCGCCGCCCCGATCCGCGCACCGCGCCGTCGAAATCGAAGGCTGCCGGCCTCTACATGATCTGCACCATGTCCAAGCATGCCGCCGAAGCCAAGGGCTATGCCGACGCCATGATGCTCGACTGGCGCGGCCAGGTTGCGGAAGCGACCGGCGCGAATATCTTCTTCGTCAAGGACGGCAAGATCCACACACCCACCCCCGATTGCTTTCTCGACGGCATCACCCGCCGTACAGTCATTGATCTTGCCAAGGATCGCGGCTTCGAAGTGATCGAGCGCACCATCATGCCGGAAGAACTCGAAGATTTTCAGCAGTGCTTCCTCACCGGAACGGCGGCCGAGGTGACGCCCGTTTCTGAGATCGGTCCATACCGATTCGAGGTGGGCGAAATCGCCAAGACTCTGATGAACGACTATTCTGCGGCCGTTCAACCCAAGCAGGCGATTGCCGCAGAATAACGATAGTCACAACTTTTTTTATAAGTAGGGGCGGTTTTCGGGCCGCCCCTTTTATTTAAGCGCTTCTGCATTTGACTTTGGTCCAGTTCGGCGTCTCATGATGCTGCCGGCCCGGGAGGCTGGCAGCTATGGAGGGACTGTTAATATGGACATGAACACGCTTCTTCAGATCATTGTTCAGGTGATTATGGGTGTCATTGGTGGCCAGGCGGTGGGCGCGGCGCTCAAGACAGCGGCAATGGGGCAGCTTACCAAAATCCTCGGCGGCGCGCTTGGCGGCGTCGGCGGTGCGGCCATCCTCGGCAGCCTGCTCGGCGGCGGCACGATCGATCCGGCTGCGGCCGCAGCGGCAACGGGCGGATTGGGCAGCGCGCTGAACGTGCAGAACATCCTCGGCGGTGCCGGTGGTGGCGCCATTCTGACGGCCATCATCGGCGCGGTCATGAACGCGACGAAGAAGTAAGCCTGGCGGTTTCGGGCTTTTGCGTGGGCGGCTTCGGCCGCCCATTTCATTTGTGCGTTGTCGCGACAGCCGGATGCGGTGGACGACGTTCGCGTGTGTCTCTAAATCAGAAGCGACACAGCGAAAGGACGATCAATGGGTCAGCTCAACGCCGGCATCGTGCCGGTCACGGCCTTCCAGCAAAACTGCACCATCCTCTTCGACATGGACGACAGGCAAGGCGTTGTCGTCGATCCCGGCGGTGACATCGACAAGGTGCTGGCAGTGCTCAAGGACAATGCGATTAATGCCGGCGCGATCTGGATCACGCATGGTCACATCGACCACGCCGGCGGCGCCATGGAGTTGAAGGAGGCGCTTGGCATCGAGATCATCGGTCCGCACGAGGCCGACCGCCCGTTGCTTGCCAATCTCGAGAAGCAGGCGAAACATTACGGCATCACCGATCCGGTGCGCAACTGCGTGCCCGACCGCTTTCTCGGCGAAGGCGATACCGTCTCGTTCGGCCAGCACGCGTTCGAAGTCCTTCATTGCCCTGGTCACGCGCCCGGCCATGTCGTCTACTATAATCGTGCTGCGAAGTTCGCCCATGTCGGCGACGTGTTGTTCCGCGGTTCGGTCGGGCGCACCGACCTGCCGGGCGGCGACCACGCCGCGCTGATCGCCTCGATCAAGGACAAGCTTCTGCCGCTCGGCGACGACATCGGCTTCATCTGCGGCCATGGTCCCGGCGGTCGCTTCGGCGAGGAGCGCCGGAGCAATCCATTCCTGATTTAAACGCGTCGTGGCTGCGGAGCCTCACGCGACGCGCATAATGCCGACAAAAAAAGCGCTGGCCTTGCGGACAGCGCTTTTTTTGCGGGCAGGGAAGCCTCAGTTCGCGGTGCAGAAATGCTGTTCGCCGTCATAGCCGGTGAACGTGCCGGTGTGGGCGTTGAAAGACCGATAGCGATCCGAACAATATTCATACCAGCCGCGGGTCCACGGCTCGGCATAGCCGTCATTGTAGACGACCCGCGGTTGCTCGTAGTAGCGGCGCACCGGAGCGGGCCGTGGATAGCGACCATAATCGTCATAGCCGGGGTCGTAATAGCTGGGCTGCGGGTTGTTGAGCGCACCAACGATCAGGGCGCCGGCCGCGAGACCAAGGACGCCTGCCGCGATCGCATCGCCATTGCCACGATGGTGGTGCCGGTGGCGCCAGTCACCAGCGCTGGCCGCCGGCAAGGTCGCGAGCGTGGTTGCAACAATCGCGGCGGACAGGACGGCGGTCTTGAAAATTCGATTCATCTCGGTCTCCTTCATGCCGGCCCAGGGTAATCTTGGGATGCGGTCCGGCTTTACCGAAGATCAATAGGCGACCGTGGCTGAACGGGGGCTGAACGAGATTGGCGGGCTGGGACCTGTCGATTTATCGGTCAGGGGCATGGCGCAAGGCACAAATTCGATCAGGCATGGCGCAAGGCACAAATTCGATCGGGCATGGCGCAAGGCACAAATATCGTACGCTCAACAAGGAGCGGGCTGCGCAGCGGACCGCCAGACGCTGTCTCGAGCTCGGCTCAGCTGATCGACAGGTTGACGGCTTTCGGACCCTTGCCGCGCTTGTCCGGCTCGGTGTCGAATGTTACCTTCTGCCCATCCTCAAGACCGGGAAGACCCGACGCCTGCACGGCCGAAATATGGACGAAGACATCCTTCGCGCCATCATCCGGCGTGATGAAGCCGAAGCCTTTGGCATGATTGAAGAATTTGACGGTGCCGGTCTGCGGCATGGGAAGCTCCTTTGATCCCATCAAGTCCAGTCTCGGGCCGGCAAATGCCCGAGTGGAAATTTGTCGTTTATTTTAGCGCCATCGGCAAGAGAAAGTTTTGCGAGCAGTGGCTTGCCGCCCCGCCACAAAAAAGGCGCGACGAAACCGCCGCGCCTTCGAAACTCGGGTCCGGCGCTGAAAGCCGGTTCAAGGCCTCTGAAGGGGCCTCGGGCTTATTGCTGGCACCTCTGGCCTGGCACCTCGCCTGGCACGTCCGGGCGGACATGCGCGCCGACAACTCAGTCGGCGCGGAGATTGACCGCCTTCGGTCCCTTGCCCATGCGGTCGGGCTCGACATCGAACGTAACCTTCTGGCCATCGACGAGCGTGCGCAGGCCCGAAGCCTCGATCGCGGAGATGTGGACGAACACATCCTTGGCGCCGTCATCTGGCGTGATGAAGCCGAAGCCTTTGGTAGCGTTGAAGAATTTAACGGTGCCGGTCTGGGCCATTGGGGAAACTCCTTCACCCGTGTCAGTCTTTGTGGTTTGCCCGCCGCCTGACGCCGTGGGCAAGTCCCGGTGGTTGCTTCGGCAGTCATGCATTGGCGCATGATTAGAACCCCCGCCGAAAAACGGGGCCGTCAGAGATTCACAGTATCGGGGAAAGGTCGTCCAAAACGTTCCGCTCTCCGGGTCGCAAATGCCCGAACACAAAATTTATCGCACGGAAACTCGATGGTTGCAAGGTAGCGCCAACGACCGCTCTTGGACGCATTCGCACACATGGCATCGACAAAGCGGGGGTGCTCACCCGGTGGTCACAAGCCATAGCCCGGCCCTCGCGCATGGTCCAGCCGGCTGGGAGCCTGCAAACGGGGTTGCATTCGGCGGGTGGAATGGCGAGGATCGGCTTCATTTTCGCGCATGCCGTTGTCCCAAACCGCTTCGCACTCTCGGGTCAGAACCCCGTGGGCATATGCTTTGGGTGACATGCATTGGAGCGGGGGCTCGGCGGAGGTCTGGTGATGAAATTTCTTGCGGCAATCTTCTCGCGACAGGGTTTTGCCATCCTGTTGCTGTCGCCTGTTCTTGCAGCCTGTACCGCGGTGGTGGTGGAGGAGGACGGACCGGGGTACCGCCCGCCTCGGCCCGAGCCGCAATTTTGCACCAGACAATATGATCCGGTCTGCGCCCGGCGCGGTGGCGACCGCCAGACCTTCGCCAATGCCTGCCTTGCCGAGCGGGCCGGATATCGCATCATCAGCGGCGGCCAGTGCCGCGACGATGGCGGTGATGGAGAGCAGACATTCTGCACGCGCGAATACCGCCCGGTCTGCGCCCGCCGCGGCAGCGCGTTGCGCACCTTCCCCAACGCCTGCGAAGCTCGCGCCGCCGACTATCGCATCGTCGGCGATCGTCCCTGCTGAGAGGCTGGTTTCATCCCCGTCTCCGGGCGGGGAGGGGCTCATCCGGTGAACATGGTGGCGACGGTAGATGGGGGCTAGCTGTTTGGATCGTCGGCCACTTCGAGATTGTCTTCCGTGGTGACCCGCTCATGAGTCTCCTCGTCGCTGCGGATGCGGTATTGCGGCGAGCCGTCCTTGACCGGCAGCCTGCTTTTGATCTGGAACAGCTCGGCGGTCTTCTGAACAAGGCCGGTGCGGCTCTTCATGCGAACGGTCTGGCCGATCGCGAAAAGATGCGCAGGCGTGTCGGTGCGCGGGCGCGCGTTCTGCTGGAAGCGGATCATGCGGCATTCTCCTGGTCGCGCCTCAGCGCGGTTTCGAGTTCGGCGAAGTCGATGGCGACCAATTGGCTGGTCCGGCTTTTCACCGTTCTCGCCGGCAGATGGATGAAGGTGGCGACACGGCGCCAGGCAAGCCACGAGATGCCATCGACAAGCTCCTCATCGTGGTCGATGTCGTAGTCGCCGGCCGGCAATTTTCCTTCCAGGCCGCCGAGCATAAAGGATGCCTCGAAATGCGCGATGGAATGGGTAGTTCGGCCAGACATTCTCGTGCCTCGAAATGCGTTTTGGATCCGATAAGATGGTGCCCGCTTCGCGGCACCGGGACTTAAGGTCGTGGGTCCCCTGTTCGGCAATTTGGGTATCGGCGATCTGGAATGAGTTTGGCGGGTCGAGAACTTCTGACGCCGCGAGATGCCAAGCTTGGCCCAAAAAACGATCTCAATTCACTAATCCAAAATTGCGGTTTATTCAAGAAGATTCCGGTCCGTCGCCCACCTTGTCGTAAAATTACTTTTCTAGGGCTATTTGGGAAATGGTGATACGATCCGGAAACTTCACAAGAATTGTTTGAGGTTGTGCCGGAAAAATTAATCCCGGCATCGATTTTATTTACATCTGAAAGGAAAAACCATGGTTTCCGTGAAAACACCTGATGGTTCGGCCGTAACAGTCAAGCCGATTGTTAAGCAGGTCGTCGGGCCTGCGAAAGTCATGTCGGCACGGCTGACGATACGAAGTGACGAGGCAGCAAGGCGCAAGATCGCCGATACCGACGGCACGCTGCGGCGGGCCAGACAGGTTGCGGAGACCAACCGTCTGATCTGACATGGCCCGGCCATGAACCCAGGATTTCCGGCAAGCTGGCCTGCGGACCCTTGATCCTGCCGCGCCGATGGCCTAGATCGCGGCAGGCGGACAAAACACGGCAGGTTTCCCATCAACAGAGATCCGAGAAGACCGGCAGGCGCGGGCGGCAATTTCGGCTCAGGCGGACAGCCGCCGCTGGGGCTCGACCAGCGCGTGCAGCAGGCACTGCAATTGCATCAGGCGGGGCGCCGGCAGGAAGCCGAGATGCTCTACCGGCAGGTGCTGGCGCAAAAGCCCAATCATGCGGCGGCGGCCCATTTCCTCGGTTTGCTGCTGCACCAGACCGGGCGCAGCGCCGAAGGACTTGATCTGCTCGAACAGTCGGTGCGCCTGCAGCCCAAGAATCCAGATTTCCTCAACAATCTCGGCACGGTGATGCGCGACCTCGGCCGTGTCGGTGCAGCCGTCGATTTCTTCCGTGGCGCGGTGGCAATCCGGCCGGACCAACTCGCGGCGCGCGACAATCTCGGCTCCTTGCTGAAGCAACTCGGCCAGTTCGAGGGCGCGGAGGCGATTTTTCGCGGCACCATCGGTCGCAACCCGTTCCATGTTCGCGCCCGCATTGGGCTTGCCGAAACGCTGCAGGAGGCTGGGCGGCTCGACGAGGCGCTCGCCGTCTTCCGCGAAGCATTGGCAATTCGGCCGAAGGACGCCGACCTGCTGCACGGTCTCGGCGTCGGGCTTATGGAGAAGGGCAGGCTCGCAGAGGCAGCAGAGCATTTCCGGCAGGCGCTGGCGGTCGATCCCGGCATGGCAAGGGCCTGGCTGATGCTCACCCAGGTCAAGCGCCAGCAGGAGCGCGACGCCGAGCTTGCCGGGATGGAGGCGCAGCACGCCAAGGCGCCGGAAGGCAGCCTGGCGCGCATGCAGCTTTCGTTCGGCCTCGGCAAAGCCAATGACGATCTGAAGGATTATGGCCGCGCCTTCGATTATTTCGCCGAAGGCAATGCCATCCGCCGCACGGGCATCGAATATGATGCGGACAAGACACGCGCCGAATTCGGAACGATGAAGGCGGTGTTCGACAAGGCCTTCTTCGACAAGCACCGACCGAGCGGCATCGCCGACGACACGCCGATCTTCGTCGTCGGCATGCCGCGCTCCGGCACCACGCTGGTCGAGCAGATCATCGCCAGCCATCCGCAGGTCTATGGCGCGGGCGAGCTCGGCATTTTGAAGACGGCGGTGGGAAAACAGTTTCCGCCTGGTATGAAGGGCGGTTTCCCCAGCGGCATCGCCGACATGCCCGACAAGGCCTTTGCCGAGGCAGGCCAGGCCTATCTGGACCTTCTGCACACCCGCTATCCGGGGTTCCGGCATGTCACCGACAAGATGCCCGGCAATTTCCTTTTGGTCGGCTTCATCCATCTGATGCTGCCCAAGGCCAAGATCATCCATTGCGCGCGCGACGCGGCGGCGACCTGCCTGTCGATCTACAAGGTGCATTTCCGCGGCGACAGCCACCGCTACGGCTACGACCTCGGCGAACTCGCCGATTTCCACAATCTCTACACCGACATCATGGCGCATTGGCGCACCGTTCTGCCCGATGTCGTGCATGATGTGCGCTACGAGGATTTCGTCGCCGATCAGGAAGGGCAGACGCGGGCGCTGATCGCCCATCTCGGCCTGCCATGGGACGATGCGGTGCTGTCGTTCCATGAGACCGACCGGCCGGTGCGCACGGCGTCTGCGGCGCAGGTGCGCCAGCCGATGTACCAGGGCTCGGTCGATCTGTGGAAGCGCTATGGCGACCGGCTCAAGCCACTGCTCGACCGGCTGGCGTAATGCATTTGCGGGCCTACAGCTCGACGAAGGGCTGAAAGCCGCCGAAGATCATGCGCTTGCCGTCGAATGGCATTGTCGACCAATCGCCTTTCAGCCGCTCATCGGCCATCACCTTGGCCATGACCGCATCGCGGCTTTCTCGCGATTCATAGACGGCCCATGAGAAGACGACAATTTCGTCATCCTTGGCCTGCACGGCGCGCGGAAACGAGGTGACCTCGCCATAGGGCACGTCGTCGCCAATGCATTCGACATAGGCGAGCGCACCATGCTCTTTCCAGACGATGCCGCCCATTTGTGCCATTTTCTTATAGGCATCGAGCTTCGCCTTGGGCACGGCAAGTACGAAACCATCGACATAGGACATTTTGTTTCTCCTTGGGTTGCTGGATTCTTCCTTCTCCCCTTGTGGGAGAAGGTGGATTGGCGCGCAGCGCCAAGACGGAAGAGGGGTGCTGGACGGAGTGCCGTCGGTGCCAAGCTGGAACACCCCTCATCCGACCGGTTCGCGGCCACCTTCTCCCACAACAAGGGGAGAAGGACAAAATAAGCTACGCCGCCTTCACCGGCGCGTTCATCGCCCACTCCACGCCGAACGGATCGCGCATGTTGCCCCAGCGATCGCCCCAGAACATCACTTGCAACGGCATCACTTCCTGGCAACCGGCATCGATGGCACGCTTCCACCAGGCGTCTATGTCGTCGCTGCCGAGATGCAGCTGCATGGTGAAGCCCTGCGGCTTCACCGGGGCCATTCCGTGCTCGGGATAGAAATCGGAAATCATCAAGGTCGAACCGTTGATGTGGAGATGGATGTGCATCGTCCGGCCCTGCTCGTCCGGCGGGTAGAAGAAGACCTGCTCGGCACCGAAGGCCTTCTGATAGAATTCCGAAGCCTTGAAGGCGCCGTCCAACTGAAGGTAGGGCGTCAATCCGCCGAGGACTTTCGCTTTAGGCTGGGTTTGGGGCTGGTCGTTCATCTCTTGCTCCTCTCTGCGTTTGGTTTGACCTTGCGGACCACAGGACGAATGAAGCGGAGGCGATCCTACACGTCAGATGCATTTTTTAATGCCGAGACCAGATGCGCCGGGCCGTCGGCGGTTGGAAATAACCCTGGGCGACGCGCAAGGCTTGTGACGGCGCCGCTGCGGCCGGTTGGTCTCTTCATCTTACCTCGGATCATCTTGCCTCAGACAGGGAGATTGCAATCCGGCGGCTGTTTTGCGCGTCGACGACGATCTCGGGCCAGCCGATGTCCTTGCGCAGCTCGATCGGCAATGAAAGCAGGGCGCGCTCGCTGCGGTAACGGGAGCGAGCCGCCGAATAACGGGTCGCTATGCGACCAACGGATGACAGAATGGACATGATGCTCTCTCCTCGATTGGCGCCGGCATCACCGTGTCGGCAACCCAAGGACGTGGCGCGCGACTATCATCCGACAGGACTGGCGGAATTTTTTTGGCGCAGGACCGGATTTACTCCGCCGTCGATGATCTCAAGCAGCTTCCATCTGCTCGATTGCGTCGAGTTCGGCCTTCTTGGCTTCGCCCTCTACCGCGAGATCGTAACTGGATTGCATGTTCATCCAGAACTGCGGCGTTGTTCCGAAGAACTTGGCAAGGCGCAGCGCGGTGTCGGGAGTTACCGGTGTCGTCTCGCTGGCCAGGCGCTCGAGGCGCGTGCGTCGAACATGCAGCTTTTTGGCCAGCGTGTAAGGCTTCAGACGAAGCGGAACAAGAAATTCCTCTCGACAGATCTCTCCGGGATGGATCGGGGTGTCAAAGTGCAACATGATAAGCTCCTGGCAGTGAGCGGTTGACAACGGTTAATTTCGACGGCGGTGGCTATGCTCCCCCTTCTCCCCTTGTGGAGAAGGTGGCCGCGAAGCGGTCGGATGGGGGTGCTCCAGCTTGGCGCCGGCGGCCCTTCGGCCAACACCCCCTCAACCGTCTTGGCGCTGCGCGCCAATCCACCTTCTCCCGCAGACAAGGGGAGAAGGTAAGATTGAGCTTCCGCCCCGTCCACCCACCGAAAGCAGACGCGGAACTGATCTGCTTCAACCTGCCGTCACGGCGACCTCCCGGAAGAAATCTTCCGGGCTGTCGATCTCGGCAAGCCGCCGCTTCTCGATCAGCCAGAAATGGTTGCCGATCGCCCTGATGAAGGAGCGGTCGTGCGATGCCAGCACGCAGCTCGCCTGATGGCCGAGCAATTCCGCCTCCAGCGCCTCCTGGCCGTCGATGTCGAGATGGTTGGTCGGCTCGTCGAGCAGATAAAAATTGGGATTGGCGAGCCTCAGCGCCAGCATCATCAGCCGCGCCTTCTGCCCGCCCGACAGCACCGCGATCCTGCGCTCCTGCATGTCGATGCCGACGCCTGCACCGGCGAGCAGCGAGCGGGCGCGCTGCTCGCCGACATCGAATCTGCGCGAGAGCATCGCCAGCGGCGTGTCGTCGCCGCTGATATCAGACAATGCCTGATCGCTGTAGCCGAGCACCGTCGACGGCGTCACCTTCACGCCTTGCGCCGCGGTCTCCGGCTCGACGATGGCCTTTCTGACCAGGCTGATCAGCCGCGACTTGCCCACGCCGTTCCTGCCGAGCAGCACGATGCGGTCGCCTTGGCAGATGTGGCGCTTGCCGGTCCTGAACAGCAGCGTGCCGTCAGGCGTTTCGACCGCCACGTCGTCGAGCGTGATCAGCACCTTGGCATGGGTGCCGCGATTGGCGAGCTTTATCGCGCCCGCCGATTTTTCGCGGTGCGCCGGCGCTGCGACCTCCTCAATGCGCTGGGCGCGCTGGTTGAGCTGCTTGGTCTTGACCGTTAGGAGGTCACTGCCCGAATTGATGCCGATGTTGTTAAGCTTGGCAGCCTGCCGGCGCAATTGCTGCGCCACCTTCATGTCGCGCTGGAATTTTCGGTCGGCCGAGGCGTCGGCTTCGCTCAACGCATCGCGCGCCCGCGAATAGGGCAGCGAGAATACCGGCGACTGTTCGGGGCGCAGGAACAGCGTCCGGTTGGTCGTTGCATCGAGGAACGCCCGGTCGTGGCTGGCAATCACCACCGGCACCTCGCGCGGCAGCGCATTCAACCAGGTTTCGAGCTGACTGATCTTGGCGAGGTCGAGATGATTGGTCGGTTCGTCGAGAAGCAGGACGTCGGGATCGGTGACCCAGACGCGGGCGATCAGCGCCAGTCTTTGCCAGCCGCCGCTCAAGGCCCGCATCGGCCGCTCGCGCATCGGCTGCGGCACATCGAGCGAAGCGAGAACCAATTCGACGCGCCATTGGAACGGCTTGCTCGACATAGCCGATCCGCAGGCCGCGCGTGCGGGTGATGTCGCCTGATGTCGGCTCCATCTCGCCGGTCAAGCATTTCAGCAAGGTGGACTTGCCGCGGCCGTTGGCGGCGACGATGCCGAGCCGGTCGCCGTTGCCAATGCTGAGGTCGAGTTTGGAAAAGAGCGGCGCACTCATGGTGACGCCGAGGGATTTGAGGCTGATCAGGGCCATGTTGGTTTCTCTGGTCTGCCCGGAATGAATTCCGGTTCGATGCACTTTTACGGTGCGCAGCCGGGCCAGCAGGCTCGGCGTTGCAGCACCACGAAGGGCAGACCAAGAAAATCGAAGCGGGAGAACCCGGACCGTCTCTGGTTAGCCCTGCAAGCAAGCTCGCAGGGCACAGACAGGGCCGCGCTGACGGTGGTGGTCGAAAGTCACGCAGCCCTCCTTTCAAGAAGTTCGAATTGAGGATTGGCTACACCAGGGAGGGGTTGGTGGCAAGGGATTGGTCGGTGCCAACCAAAGGGCGACTATCAGACGGACCTCAAGTGGCCACCGCTTGATCCATATTCCTTGTCCAGATCGAGCAGGAAATGCCCGAACACCGTGCTATTGCCGAGGTCGACAACGATAACAAGAAGGGTGTTGAAGCGCCCAGTGCCGATGAGCACTTGGTCAAATCGGTCTCGTGCGTCTCGATAAACATACCGAACCTCATTCAGATAGGGCAGGCCAATCTGCTCTAGGTCCAGCGCGTGGACATACGGCCAAATATCCAAGGCAGCCTCGGCCGTGACGGTGACGTCGGTCATAGGCTCTGCAAAGCAAGCCTTGAATTCGTCTTCGTCAAGTCGGCGGGGGACAATCATCGTAACGGGTGTCTATCACTACCGCCCGGGCCGCCCAGTCTTGCTTGGCCGGCGTTTTTCGCGGCGGGCGTCGCCTGGATCCTCGTAGGAGCCGATGCCGGCGCGCTGACGGACAGTGGGTTTACTGGCATCGTCGCGATCCTTCGCGCCCCCCTCTGTCCTGCCCTCTTTGCCGCCACTTGGCATCTCCCCCACACGGGGGGAGATCGGCTGTGGCTTGGCTGGCACTTTTCCCTCGACCGGTTTTTCGGTCCGGCGCACGGTCATCTCGTCGAGCGTGTTCTTCTTGAACAGCGGTTTGGTCGGCTCTCCGGGGATGCCGAAGTCGGAACCATGCGCCTCTTGCGCCGACTGTTTCTTGAACAGCGAGCGCGACACTGCACCGGCGGGCGTCGGCATATCGGTGCCCGGGCCCATCGCGTCGAGCGAAGGTTTTGCGAAGAGCGGTTTCTTGACCGGCACGGCGCCGTCGGCGCCCATCTCATCGAGCGCGGGCTTGCGGAACAGACCCCTGCCGTCGTCGTCGACCGTGCGGTGGATGGCGCGGCCCTTGTTGTGCTTGCCCTTTTCGCGGCCCGAAACCGGGCTTTCCATGTCGGCATATTTGGCCAGCGGATCGTCGGAGATGGACAGCTCCATCTCGCGCAGCCGCTTGATCTCATCGCGGATGCGGGCCGCCTTCTCGAAGTCGAGATTGGCGGCGGCGTCGCGCATCTGCTTGTCCATCGCGTCGAGATGGGTTTTCAGATTGTTGCCGATCATCGCGCCGGCGCTGTCGGTGAACTGCGAGATGTCGGCACGGACGTGATCCTTCTCGTAGACCGAGTCCAGGATGTCGGAGATGCGCGACTTGACCGATTCCGGGGTGATGCCGTTGGCCGCGTTCCACTCCATCTGCTTTTCGCGACGGCGGTTGGTCTCGGCCATCGCCCGCTCCATCGAGCCGGTGACCTGGTCGGCGTAGAGGATGACCTTGCCGTCGACGTTGCGGGCGGCGCGGCCGATGGTCTGGATCAGCGAGGTTTCGGAGCGCAAAAAACCCTCCTTGTCGGCATCGAGGATGGCGACGAAGCCGCATTCGGGAATGTCGAGGCCTTCGCGCAGAAGGTTGATGCCGACCAGCACGTCGAAGGCGCCGAGGCGCAGGTCGCGCAGGATCTCGATGCGCTCCAGCGTGTCGATGTCGGAGTGCATGTAGCGGACGCGAATGCCCTGCTCGTGCAGATATTCGGTCAGGTCCTCGGCCATGCGCTTGGTCAGCACGGTGACCAGCGTGCGGTAGCCGGCCCTGGTGGTTTCGCGGATTTCGCCGACGACGTCGTCGACCTGGGTCTTGGCCGGGCGCACCTCGACCGGCGGGTCGATCAGGCCGGTCGGGCGGATGACCTGCTCGGCAAAGACGCCGCCGGACTGCTCCATCTCCCAGGCGCCGGGCGTCGCCGAAACCGCCACCGAGAGCGGGCGCATCGCGTCCCATTCCTCGAAGCGCAGCGGCCGGTTGTCCATGCAGGACGGCAGGCGGAAACCGTATTCGGCCAGCGTCGCCTTGCGGCGGAAGTCGCCGCGATACATGCCGCCGATCTGCGGTATGGTGACGTGGCTTTCGTCGATGAAGACCAGCGCATTGTCGGGGATGTACTCGAACAGGGTCGGTGGCGGATCGCCCGGCTGGCGGCCGGTGAGATAACGCGAATAGTTCTCGATGCCGGCGCAGGAGCCGGTGGCTTCCAGCATCTCGAGATCGAAGCGGGTGCGCTGCTCCAGCCGCTGCGCCTCGAGCAGGCGACCTGCCCGTTCGAGTTCGACCAGCCGCTGCTTGAGTTCTTCCTTGATCGACTTGATGGCCTGATTGAGGGTCGGGCGCGGCGTCACATAGTGCGAATTGGCGTAGATCTTGACGCTCTTCAATTCGCCGGTCTTCTGGCCGGTCAGCGGATCGAACTCGGTGATCGCCTCGATCTCGTCGCCGAACAGCGAAATACGCCAGGCGCGGTCTTCCAAATGGGCCGGGAATATCTCGATCGTGTCGCCGCGCACGCGAAACGAGCCGCGGACGAAGTTGATGTCCTGGCGCTTGTATTGCTGGGCGACGAGGTCGGCGAGCAGCGCGCGCTGGTCGAGCCGGTCGCTGATCTGCATCTGGAAGGTCATCGCCGTATAGGTTTCGACCGAGCCGATACCGTAGATGCAGGACACCGAGGCGACGATGATGACATCGTCGCGCTCCAGCAGCGAGCGCGTTGCCGAATGGCGCATGCGGTCGATCTGCTCGTTGATCGACGATTCCTTCTCGATAAACGTATCCGTCCGTGGCACATAGGCTTCCGGCTGGTAGTAGTCGTAGTAGGAGACGAAATACTCGACGGCGTTTTCCGGAAAAAATTTCTTGAACTCGGAATAGAGCTGCGCGGCCAGCGTCTTGTTGGGGGCGAGGATCAAGGCAGGGCGCTGCGTGTCCTCGATCACCTTGGCCATGGTGAAGGTTTTTCCCGAGCCGGTGACGCCGAGCAGCACCTGGGTGCGGTCGTTGTCGTTGACGCCTTCGACAAGATCCTTGATCGCCGTCGGCTGGTCGCCGGCCGGCTCGAAATCCGACACCATCTTGATAGCGATGCCGCCTTCGGATTTTTCGGGCCGGGCCGGGCGGTGCGGCGTCCACAGCACGCCGTCCTTGTGCAGCGGGTTGCCGGATTCGATCAGCGCCGACAGCGCCGCGACGGTGGCGGTGACGCCGCCGGAGGCCATGGTCTCGGCTTCCTCCAGCGAAACATCGAGGCCGGCGACCGGATTGAGGCCGGCCGCGGTTCGCTCCCGCGCTGAAGCCGCGCCACCCATCGAAGTGCCGCGCGCCGTGCGGCCCGGCGAGGAGGAGCGTTCGGGAATTTTTTTCGCCTTGGCGCCTTCCCTCCCCCTTGAGGGGAGGGTGGCGGCGGAGCCGCCGGGTGGGGTCGGTGCGGCCGGGCTCGGCGCTCTGGCGGTGCCTTCTGAGACGACCCCCTCTGTCGCCTTCGGCGACATCTCCCCCTCGAGGGGGGAGATTTGGCGCCCTTCCTTCTCGGCTTCCTGTTCGATCTGCTCGGCCCAATCAGCGATCGAGCCGGTCAGCGGCGTGCCTGAGAATTCGGTCTGCGGCGCCTCGGCAAAACCGCCCTTGTGCAGCGGCTCCGACGCATCGAGGAAATCGGTCAACGGGCTGCGCCGCTTGGGTGGCGATGCGCGACCATCACGCGCCGGCGGCGGCGTCTTTTTGTCAGGAAGTTTGGCCATGCCGCAAATATGGGAGGTATCGGCCAAAATGGAAAGAGCGGAGTGACCAGGGGCGCGAGAGGAAACCAGGCTGCTGACACAAGGGTGTCAGGAGCGATGTCGAACGCGCTCTCAGTTGAACCACAGCGCAAAGGTCAAAAACCCGGCGCCGCCGAACTGGCGCTGGATCTGGCCGAACTCCTCGCTGGTGAGGATCTTTCCGCTCTCGAGATAGGGCGCGATGGCCGGGCCGGTGATCGACAGCACCAGATCGAAGGGCTTTGGCTCGTCGAAAAAGCGCTTCATGTTGATGCCTTTGTCGGCGAAGCGGAAATGCGGCAGCAGAGTTCGGCCTTCGAGCAGGTCCTCGGCCATCTCAAGCGCGGCGTGCCAGGCCTGGACCTGCTGCTCGCCGACCTCCAGGCCGGTGAGCGGGCTGGCGCCTTTCTGTTGCGGGCCGGGCAGCCATTCACGGTCGTTGTCGGTCTCGGCGCGGATCGCCTTCCAGTCTTCGCGGGACAGCCGGATCATTTCCATGAGATGGCGACGCGCCGCCTGGCGGCGCTCCGGTTCGACCACCGGCCAGTTGACCAGATGCACCAGCGAGATGAAGTCGGCGATGCGCCACTCGGACGACAACATGCCGCCGCTGATGCCGCCGTCCGGCGGCACCAGCGCGTCCTGCAGCGGCAGTTTGGCGCGCGGGAACAGCATGTGGAACGAACCGTCGAAGGCGTTGCTGAAATCATGCGCCAGCCAGAAATCCGCCTGCGCCATCAGGAATTCGGCATAGCCCTGCAGCCAATAGCCGTCGGCACGGTCGAAGCGGAAGGTGAGGGCGGGTGCGGCCGGGTCTGGCGCACCGCCGCCGCGTGACAGGGACGCCATGATTGCGGCGGCACTTTCGTCCGGCGCGATCTGGCCGTTCTCGTTGAGGTCGATGCCGAGACGGGTGAGATCGACCTCGATGCCGATGTCGGCATCGGCAGGCACGGATCCAAGCTTGGCGGCGGACTTTTCCAGCCGATCGCGGAAGGCGATCAGGATGGCGCGGAAGCCGTCGTAAGTCAGCGGCTCGGGATTGGGATTGTCCGGCACCGGCAGCCGCATCAGCGGCAGCATGAACGATTGCGGGCTTTCGAAACCGTGGCGGTGCAGACCGCCGGCCAGGATCTCCAGCGCGGTGAAGAATTGGCCGGCGCCGGCGGCGTAGGCCGACGCAGGATCAGTGGGCGCAGCGGCTTCCAGCGTGGCAAGCGTGCTGTCGCGGTCGGCCACGGTTTTTGCCTCGAACAGGGCGGCCGGTTCGGAGGCCGCGGCACCGGCGGAAGCAACCGGCAGCAGCAGAAGAAGGGCGGATGCCAGCAGGCTCGAAAATCGCGTCATCTTGGTCCTCCGGTATGCCGTTCGGCGGCAACCATACACGCAATTCGCGTGCCGCGCCTTGTCAGCACGATTCCGAACAGAGGCGCTTCGCTATATCGGGCGCATCGTCTACCGTGGCCGTTCATCCCGGTGCAGGCTGCGCGTGTCGAATTATCCGCTTTCCTATAAATTGTCCTGGCTGCCACGCTTCTTGAAGCCTTCGCTCAGTGGCGATCGACAAGGCTTTGCGCCGGCGGCAGGAATCATGATCGAGCCGCCACCGGCACGGACGGTGCAACTCGCCTTTGTCGGCGACATTTCCGCCGTGGCCAATCGCAGCGCGCCGCAATGCGACCCGGCGATCACCACGCTGCTCGGCTCCGCCGATCTGGTGGTCGGCAATTGCGAAAGCCCGGTGGTGGAGCGACCGAGCGCGGCGATGGGCACGAAGCTTGGCACCCGTCACGCCATGACCGGGCACTTTCTTGCAGAGGCACTGGGGGCCGCCGGCATCTCGCATGAGAAACTGGTGCTGTCGCTCGCCAACAATCATGCGCTCGACCAGGGCGTCGAGGGCTTCGACGAGACCGTGGCGGCACTGGAACGGCTTGGCATCCGCAGCATCGGTACCGCAGCCGCCGGTCCGGTCGAATGCCTTGCGGTCGGGCCGCTGACAATCGGCTTTGCCGCCTTCACGCTGTGGCGCAACGCCGGCGCAGCGGCGTTCGCCGGCCGGGTGTCGATGCAAGGCGAGCCGGCACAATGGCCGCGCCGCGACGCCGTCGACCTTACCTGCGCCGTGCCACATTGGGATTGGGAATTCCGGCATTTTACACAGGCCGCAACGCGGGCACTGGCACGGCATCTGGCCGCGCAAGGCGTCGGGCTGATCGCTGGCCATCATGCCCATGTCGTGCAGCCGGTGGAGCAGATCGGCAAGTCGCTCGTCGCCTATGGGCTCGGCGATTTCCTCGGCACCGCCTTTTCGCGGCAGCCGTGGCCCGGCCGCATCGGCGGCATCCTGACCGTCGATATCAGCGCCGACGCCGGCACGCGTGGCGCCATTGCCGCCTACCGGCTGCATCCCTTCATGCGGCTGCGCGCCGGCGACCATGAGCGGCTGGTTCCCATCGAGGCGCTGGAGGGCCGAATGCGCAGCAAAGTCGAAAATCGGTGGAAAGCGATTTTTCCGTAGCGCCGTAAGAGAGGGCTAGCCGCACGTTGCCTACCGCACAAGTATGCGCTGCCCCTCATTGTCCTGCCGGACATTTCTCCCCGTAAGCGGGGAGAAAGACGCCGTCATGTGATGACTTCGCCAATCTCAGCCTCGCGGAACGGGCGCCAGCGCAGCGACAGCGGGCTTCTCCCCGTTCACGGGGAGAAGGTGCCGGCAGGCGGATGAGGGGCAGCGCAAACATCTGCTTGAGAAGCGCTGCCTCTCAGTGCTGTAGTCGAGACGTCGATAAAATCGGCTATCATGAGTTTGTTAGGGGAGGGCATTCTTGAAGGTCGGGGTGGTTCTCAATCCGATTGCCGGCGGCGGCTGGCTCAAGCGGCATTGGCCGGAGGTCAGCGCTTCGCTCAGGAGACATTTCGGCGATTTCGAGCTGCGCGAGACGCAGGTGACCGGCGACGCCGAACGGCTGGCGCTGGTCCTTGCCGCCAGCGGCTTCGACTTGGTGATCGCGGCGGGCGGCGACGGCACCGCCAGCGAAGTTGCCGACGGGCTGCTGCAGGCATTTGCGGAAAGCGGCCGGACGGCCGAGCTCGGCCTGCTGCCTTGCGGCGCCGGCATCGATTTCGCCCGCGGGCTCGGTCTTTCGGACGAGGTCGACCTGACGCTGAAGCGCATCGCCGAGGCCAAGGCCCGCAGGATCGATGCCGGCCGCATCTCCTATGTCGACGACCATGGCGCGCTGGCCAGCCGCCATTTCATCAACATCGCCAGCCTCGGTTTGTCGGGCGCCACCGACCGCGCGGTCAACGCCGACAAGCGCAAGGGCAATGTGTCGGCCAAGGCGCTGTTCTACTGGCGCACCGTGTGGGAATTCATGCGCTACCGGTTCCAGGACGTCGTGATCACCGTCGACGACGGCGTCCCGGTCGAGGTGCGCGTCGCGCTGGTGGCGGTGGCCAACGGAAAGTTCTTCGGCGCCGGCATGATGATCGCGCCGGATGCCGAACTGGACGACGGTCAGTTCGACATCGTCATCCTGCGCGCGGCTGGCAAGCTGAAGCTGATCTGGGACATCCGTCTGCTCTATGGCGGCCGGCATCGCAACCACCCGGCAATCACCATTTTGCGCGGCAGGAAAGTCGTTGTCGAACCGCTCGGCGATGTGCAGAAGAACGGCGCGCTGGTCGATGTAGACGGTGAATCGCCGGGGCGAATACCGGCGACCTTCGAGATCCTGCCCGGCGCGCTGACGCTGAGGTATTGAATCAAGGCGTTGAGACTTTGGTTTTGGTGGCTTCGATCGTGAGTCCGGCGATCAGGCCAATATGCTGGAATCGCGTGATAATTACCTGACGGCTGAGATCGAAACCCGGTGACCGATGGAGGCGTGGCTCTTGCGCGTTCACGGCGTCAACGGCGTCTGCATCATCTGCAGATGCAGGTCCGTGCCGGTCCAGGGATGCGCCTCGCAAACGGCTTCGTCGAGCTCGACGCCAAGGCCTGGCTCCTTCGACGGAATGACGTTGCCGTCCTGCCACTCGATCTTCTTCTTCAGCAGCTTTTCGTGAAAACCGTCCCACTGCTTCAGCGATTCCAGGATGAGGAAGTTGGGCAAGGTCACGGCTAGCTGGATGTTGGCCGCACCGACGATCGGCCCGCAATAGCAGTGCGGTGCGACCTGGATGTGATAGGCCTCGGCCATGGCGGCGATCTTCTTGGTTTCGAGAATGCCGCCGGAGCGGCCGAGGTCGGGCTGCAGAATGGTCGCGGCGCGGTTCTCGATGACGCGGGCAAACTCGAACTTGGTCGTCAGCCGCTCGCCGGTGGCGATCGGGATCGACGTGCCGCGCGCCACCTGGGCCATCACTTCGGGCATGTCGGGCGGCACCGGCTCCTCGAACCACAGCGGGTCGTAGGGTTCGATGGCGCGGGCCATGCGCAGCGCGCCCGATGCGGTGAACTGGCCATGCGTGCCGAACAGGATGTCGGCCCTTGTGCCGACCGCCGCGCGGATCGCCTTGACCATGCGAGCGGAGAGATCGATGTCGACGAGACGCGGCTGGTGACCGTCAAAGGCGGTGTAGGGGCCGGCCGGATCGAGCTTGACGGCATTAAAACCCTGCTCGACATATTCGAGCGCGCATTCGGCCGCCATTTCGGGATCGTTGTAGACGTTGTTGCCGCGGGCATCTTCCGAATGGACGCTGCCGCTGTGCGGATAGAGGTATGTATAGGAACGTAGCGTTTCGTTAACCTGGCCGCCGAGCAGCTTGTAGACCGGCTTGCCGGCCTCCTTGCCGATGATGTCCCAGCAGGCGATTTCGAGCGCCGAAAAACAGCCCATGCCGGACACGTCGGGGCGCTGGGTGAAGCCCGAAGAATAGGCGCGGCGGAAGAAGTTCTCGACGTCGTGCGGATCGCGGCCGACGAGATAGCGCTCGGCCATGTCCTCGATCATTCTCGCGGTGACGTGGGCGGAGAAGGTGGCGTTGTAGGCCTCGCCATAGCCGACGACGCCGCCGTCGGTGGTGAGCTTAACGAAGATGAAATACTTGCCGCCGATGCCGGGCGGTGGATTGCCGACAACCCAGGTTTTTACGTCGGTGATTTTCATTCTTGATCCTCCAGAACCAGTTCGGCGCCCTTCCATCCGGTCATGATCGAGGCGGCGTTGGTGTTGCCGGTGAGGTTATCGGGAAAGATCGAGGCGTCGATGACCCGCAAGCCGGCGAGGCCGTGAACCCGCAGGCGCGGGTCGACAACGGCGCGGGCAGCGTCCGGTCCCATGCGGCAGGTCGAGACCGGATGATAGACTGTGCCCGAGCGTTTCCTGAAATCCTCGATCAGGTCGGCGTCGGAGGTGATTGACGGGCCCGGCAACACCTCTTCCTCGATGATCTCGGCCATCGCCGGCATGGCGGCGATCTTCCGGATGAACTTCACCGCCGCCAGCATTTCGGCGACATCAGCCTCGGTCGAATAGGCGTTGGCGACGATCTTCGGATACTCGAGCGGATTGGCGGAGCGGATCATGATCTCGCCACGGCTCGACGGACGGCAATTGGACAGACCGATGGAAAAGCCCGGCCATGGGTCTGGCGTCAGGATCGGACGTTCGCCGCTCTTCGGGATGACGGTCGAGAATGCCTGGAAATAGAGCTGCATGTTGGGCCGTGAAAGCGCCGGGTCGGTGCGGAAAAAACCGCCGGCATTGTTCATCGACAGCGACAGCGGGCCGGAGCGCGTCAGCATGTATTGCATGCCGACCATGAGCTTGCCCCACCACGGGCGCAGGATCTGGTTGAGCGTCGGCAGCCTGCCCCTGAAGGTGTAATTGACGCCGACATGGTCTTGCAGGTTCGCTCCGACATTTTCATTGGCATGAATGACGGCAATGCCGAGCGCGCCGAGCAGGGCCGATGGGCCGACCCCGGAAAGCTGCAGCAACTGGGGCGAATTGACCGAGCCGCCCGACAGGATGACCTCGCGACCGGCGCGGGCAGTTTTCGTCTCATCATTTTGGAGATACTCGATGCCGACAGCCTGCTTGCCCTCGAACAGGATTCTGGTTGCCAGCGCGTTGGTCTCGACGCGGAGGTTTTTGCGCTTCATCGCCGGGCGCAGGAAGGCGCGGGCGGCCGACATGCGGCGGCCGTTCTTGGTGGTGATCTGATAGATGCCGGCGCCTTCCTGAAAGGCGCCGTTGAAATCCGGGTTGAACGGCAGGCCGGCCTGATTGGCGGCCGCCAGATAGCGCTTGGTCAGCGGATGAACCGAGGTCGAGCAGTCGGTGATGTGCAGCGGACCGCCAACGCCGCGCCATTGATCGGCGCCGGCCTGATTGTCCTCCAGCGCCTTGAAGGCGGGCAGCAGGTCGTCGAATGCCCAGCCGGGATTGCCGGCCGCTGCCCAAGCGTCGAAATCCTCGCGCGCGCCCCTGATCCAGACCATGGCGTTGATCGAGCTCGAGCCGCCGAGCAGCTTGCCGCGCGGCCAGTGGTCGACATTGCCGGCGAGGCCGGGGTCCGGCTCGGTCTTGTAGTTCCAGTTGACCGCCGGGTCGAAGAAGGTCTTGCCGTAGCCGAGCGGCATCTGCACGTAGAAACGCCGGTCGCTGCCGCCGGCCTCGAGCACCAACACCGAAAAGCGGCCCGAGGCCGAAAGTCTTTCGGCTACAACCGAGCCGGCCGAGCCGGAGCCAACGACGATGAAATCATAGGTCTGCATGATGGCTGCGGCCGCTCCGAATTCTCGCTCAACCTAGACGCCGCAAGCCGCCGCGATCACCGGAGCTTCCGGCATCGCCTGTGAAAAAAGCGACCGGCGCTTTGGTTTGCATTCGGTGTCCTGCCCGAGTGGCCTTTGCCTCATCAATAAGCGTCGGAGCATCATACGCCATAATCAGCATTTTGCTTGAAGTCGTAACGCATGATCGGGCGGCCGGGCACCCTGCGGGCGACGACCCTGAACCCGGCGCGAGCGAAGGTGGAAGCGTAGCCGCTGCCGGAAGCACTCGGCGATACGTCGGCATCAAAAGGATAGGCCTCAAGCGCAGGCGCGTCCGCGCGCCTTGCAGCTTCCAGCGCCGCTGCGATCAGGTGGGATGTGACGCCTTGCCGGCGGTATGCCTTTCGCACGTAGAGGCAGGACAGGGACCAGACCGGCGCGTCATCCACCCGCTTGAGCTGCCACAGCCGATCGAGCCAGGGCACGGCATTTCGCGGCGTCACCTGGCACCAGCCGACAGCAGTATCGCCGTCGAAAGCGAGTACGCCTGGGGAGGGACCATGCTCGACGGCTCGCCGGAACGCAGCCTTGTTTTCCTCGCCTGGTCGCTTTCGATAAGAACTGCCGATCCGCCCGTACATGCACCAACAGCGACTGCAGACGGCGCTCTCACCGAACAGGTCTTCGAGCGCGGGCCACAGATCTGATGTCAGAGGGCGAGTGGTAAGTTTCATGTCGGTTGCCTTCGTCACTCACTGTGCGCAGTTTAGCACTTGGCGGCGTGCGCGTTGACGCGTCAGTGCCATCCCGATACGGGAGAAGATCGATATCGAGGGGACTTTGCGCATGGTGCAATACGCGGATGGGCGGCCGATTGGCGATCTGACGCTGAGGACCTTGGCGATGCCTTCGGACGCCAATGCGGCGGGCGACATTTTTGGCGGCTGGGTGATGGCGCAGATGGATCTGGCCTGCGGCATTCGCGCCGCCGAGCGCGCCAAGGGCCGCGTGGTGACGGCAGCGGTGAAGGAAATGTCGTTCGCCAAAGCGATGAAGATCGGCGACACGCTGTGCATCTATACCCATGTCGAGCGCGTCGGCCGCACCTCGATGACGCTCAAGGTCGAGGCTTGGGCGCAGCGCTACCTCTCCGACCTGATGGAGAAGGTCACCCACGCCGACTTCGTCATGGTGGCGCTGGACGGCGAAGGCAAGCCGAAGGCGGTTCCGGCGGAAAGCTGAGTTACCTTCTCCCCTTGCTGCCGCAAACCCTTGCGGCGCAAGAGTTTCAGGCATGTATCTCATCGAACTTTTCGCGCGCGGCCTTGACCCGCTCGGTGTTCTTGCGCGCCCATTCGCCGAGCGCGCCGACCGGCACGAGCAGCTCGTAGCCAAGGTCGGTCAGCTCATAGTCGACGCGCGGCGGAATGGTCGGAAACACGGTCCGGGTGACGAAGCCGTCGCGCTCCAGACCGCGCAATGTGGTGGTCAGCATCTTTTGCGAAATGCCGCCGACGGCGCTGCGCAGTTCGTTGAAGCGCAGCGGCCCGTCACCGAGCTTGCCGACGACGAGCACGGTCCATTTGTCGCCGACGCGCTGCAGGATTTCCGAGATGGCGCGGCAGTCCTCGGTGCGGTGCGGGTGCCTTGGTATCAAAAAAGTGCCTCCTTGCGCCTCGTCGGCGCAGTCACTCATATAGCTCAGGTATCTAAACGATACCAGAAATTCGCCTGAAGGAGAGCCTCCCAAATGTCCAAACCCAAAATCGCCATTGTCGTCGGTTCGACCCGCGCCGCACGCTTCGCCGACGTTCCGACCCAGTGGATCGCCAGGATCGCCAAGTCGCATGCCGACATCGACATGGAAGTGGTCGACCTGCGCGACTTCCCGCTGCCGTTCTTCGACGAGGTCGCTTCGTCCGCTTGGGCGCCGTCGCAGAATGAAGTGGCAAAGCGCTGGCAGAAGAAGGTCGCCGAGTTCGACGGCTTCATCTTCACCGCCGCCGAATACAACCATGGCCCGACCGCCGTGCTGAAGAATGCGATCGACTACGCGGCAAATGAATGGAACAAGAAGCCGGCCGGTTTCGTCGGCTATGGCAGCGTCGGCGGCGCGCGTGCCGTCGAGCAGCTGAGGCTGCATGCGGTCGAGCTGCAGATGGCGCCGGTCAAGTCGGCAGTCCATATCGCCTGGGGCGATTTCCTCGCCGTCAGGCAAGGTGAAAAGAAGCTTGAGGAGCTCGAGCACCTGAACCAGGCGGCGACTGCGCTGGTCAACGACGTTGCTTGGTGGGCCAAAGTGCTGAAGGCGGCGCGCCAGGCCGACGCGGTGGCCGAGGAAGTCAAGGCGGCCTGAACCGCAGACAACCCTCCCAAGGGTTTCCGGGGCGGCGCTTGCGTCGCCCCTTTTTTACTCAGGCAATGGCTGGCTGCCGCGCCTGCCGAGGCCTGATGATACAGTCGGCGAGGCGGTCCATCTCGTTCAACTCATCCGCATGATGCTGGCCCCACTCGCAGAGCGCCAGGAGAATGGGCTCGAGGCTGAGGCCGAGGCGCGTCGCCGAATATTCGACGCGTGAGGGAATCTCGGCAAAGATCTCGCGCCTGACAAGGCCGTGTTCCTCCATTTCGCGAAGCTGCTGGATCAGCACTTTCTGGGTGATAACAGGCACCAGCGTCTTCAGCACCGACAGCCGCCGGGGTCCGTCGAAGAGATGGTAGAGAATGACAGCCTTCCATCGGCCCGAGATCACTTTCAGCGCGCGTTCCGCCGGCAGCAGAGGCAGTCTTTTGGTTGGCAGCCTTTTGGTCGGCCCCCTCTTGGTCGGTATGGCCATGGTCACCTCCTGGTCAGCAGGGGACAAATGAGTGTGTAGTCGCGATCAGGCAGATAGTGGCAAACAGCAGCCGATGCCATAGCGATGGGTGCATGCCATGAGAGCCATTCAACTGAACCGTTTCGGCGGTCCCGACGTCCTCGACGTTGTCGAGATGCCAAAGCCAGAGCCGCAAGCAGGCGAGGTGCTGATCCGCGTTCATGCTGCCGGCGTGAATTTCTTCGAAGTGTTGATGCGCGGGGACCGCTACGCGGTGACGCCGCAATTGCCGATGGTTCTCGGCGTCGAGGCTGCCGGGACCGTGGAGGCGCTTGGTCACGGGGTCGACATCTCGCTGACCGGGACACGCGTGGCGGCGCCGCTGTTCGCTTCGAAGCGCCCGTTTGGCGGTTATGCCGACTATGTGACGATCGACGCAAAGCTGGCCGTGCCTCTGCCCGACGTGCTCTCATTCGAAGACGCGACGGCTTTGATGGTGCAGGGACTGACGGCTTTTCATCTGCTGCGGCAATGCCCGCCAGCCGGCAAATCCGTGCTGGTCACTGCAGCCGCGGGCGGTGTCGGCTCGTTGCTGGTCCAGCTCGCCAAACGCCAGGGCGCCAGCACCGTGATCGCGGTCGCCGGCGGCAGGGCCAAGCTCGATCTCGCCCTGTCGCTTGGAGCCGATGCCGAGGTCGACTATAGCCCGCCGGATTGGCCCGCGCGTGTGCGAAAAGCGGCTGGCGGCGCTGGCGTCGATGTCGTCTACGACATTGTCGGCGGCTCGATGACGGCGGCATCGCTGCAGGCTCTCGCGGCTTGCGGAGAGCTGGTCTTTGCGGCGCTTGGCAGATACGCGATCGGCGCCTCGGACCTGGAAGCGATGATCACCCGAAACCAGTCGCTAAGAGGATTTGCCCTGCTGCCGCTGCTTTCTCCCGATGGCCTCAGGGCCAGCCTGTCGGAGCTCTTCCAGCTGGCCGCCGGCGGGCAGCTTGCCGTGACGCAAGGCGGCCGCTACCCACTCGATCGGGCCAACGAAGCGCATCGCCTGCTGGAGGAGCGCCGCTCGATCGGCAAGGTCGTGCTGGTACCTTGAGTGGCGTGGTCGATTAACTGCGCACTGGCCGATCGTGGAGCCTGTGCCTCGGGCGGGAGCAATGCGAGTCGTCTATAGTTCGACTTGCTCGGAAATCGCCAGCGCGTCATCGACCTCTATCCCGAAGTAGTGGACGGTGCCCTCCAGCTTCTGTGGCCGAGTAGCAGGTGGACTGCGCCGATGTTGCCCGTCTTCGTGGACGCACGAGGAGCGTGTTATCGCAATGTCAGTGTGATAAACTTGTGCCCCGCCGAAGGAAGCGTCGATGGCCGTGACGGGCCAAATGAATATTGCAGTTTGGCTCAAGAGCTTGGGCCTGGAGCAATATGTTCCGGTTTTCGACGACAACGCAATCGATGCCGAAATCCTGCCCCGCCTCACCGCCGAAGACCTGAAAGAAATTGGGGTTGGCGCGCTTGGCCACCGCAAGCGAATACTTGAGGCGATTGCCGCGATGGAAGGCCAGCCGGAGGTAGTGTCGGCCAGGCCGGCTTCTGCCTCACCGATGTCGGCTTCGGTTGAGCGGTTCGGCGAACCTGGTCGCCCCCGGGAGGCGGAACGGCGGCAACTGACGGTCATGTTTGTGGATCTCGTCGGCTCTACGGCGCTCGCCAGACAGCTTGACCCCGAGGAGATGCGCGACCTCCTGAGGCAGTTCCAGAACACCACGGCAGGCGAAGTCCTTCGCTTCGAAGGGCACGTCGCGAAGCTCATGGGCGACGGTGCGTTGGCCTATTTCGGTTGGCCGCAGGCGCATGAAGACGAAGCCGAACGCGCCGTCCGTGCGGCGCTTGCGGTAGTGAGCGCTGTCAACGGTCTGTCCGTCAAGGGCGGTCAGCAACTCTCAGTTCGTGTCGGGATCGCGACCGGGGTGGTGGTCGTAGGTGACCTCATTGGCATCGGGTCAGCGCAGGAGAACGCGGTCGTGGGAGAGACTCCCAACCTTGCCGCGCGGCTCCAGGCCATCGCCGAGCCGGGGACGGTGATCATCTCTGAGCTCACCTATCGACTTATCGGAAACCTGTTCGAGGTGATCAGCATTCGGCCGCAGGTGCTGGCAGGGTTCGACACGCCCGTCAGCGCATTCAAAGTGATTGGAGAGGGCCGCGCAGAGAGTCGCTTCGAAGCACTTCATGCAGACGAATCTGCGCCGCTTGCCGGGCGCGAACACGATGTCGCCTTGCTGCTCGACCGGTGGCGGCTCGCGGCGTCCGGTGAAGGACAGGTAGTCGAGCTGTTCGGCGAGGCTGGCATTGGCAAGTCCCGTATTCTGCAAGAGCTGCGGCAGCACCTGAAAGACGAGGCACACACGCGACTGCGGTACTACTGCTCCCCCTATCACGTGGAAACCGCCCTTTATCCTGTCACCGATCAGTTACTCCGAGCCGGCGACATAAGGCGGACCGACCCGCCCGACCGTCAGCTTGACTGTCTCGAGCAACTTCTCGCCGGTTCGACCAAGTACCCAAACGAGGCAATACCGCTGATCGCCGCATTGCTGTCCATCCCGACCGAGGGGCGCTATCCCAAGGTCGATCTTATGGCGCAAAAACAGAAGACGCGCACGTTCGAGTTGCTGATCGAGCAGCTAGAGGCTCTTGCCCGCAGCCAGCCAGTGCTGATGCTGCTTGAGGACGCGCATTTTCTAGATCCGACCTCGGCCGAGCTGTTCGACCAAATCGCAGGCCGGATTCGGCAACTACCTGTACTGCTGATTGCAACTTCGCGTCCGGAAGGCGCAGTCCGCTGGAGCGGTCTCCCGCACGCGACATTTTTGACGCTCAATCGGCTCAGCCGCGCCCAGGCGGCCTCTATCATTGCGGCGATGACAGGGGGCAAGCAGTTGCCGGCCGAAGTGCTGGACCAGATTCTGTCCAAGACCGAGGGCGTTCCGCTATTTGTCGAAGAACTGACCAAGGTCGTCCTTGAATCAGGCCTGCTTCAAATGCGCGATGGAGAGCTCGTTCTGGCTGGCCCGCTACCTCCGCTGGCGGTTCCGGCGACGCTCCACGACTCGCTGATGGCCCGCCTCGACCGTTTGGATTCTATCAGGGACGTGGCGCAGGTCGGAGCAGTGATCGGGCGCGAGTTCACGCACGAGCTGCTTGCCGCAGCCACGGGCCTTCCTGAATTGGAACTTGAGCGCGCAACGAACCAGCTGGTCACGTCGGGCCTTGTTTTCCGCCGTGGCAGTGACAGTCAAGCGAGCTATGCCTTCAAACATGCACTCGTGCAGGATGCGGCGTACAGCAGTCTGCTGCACAGCCGCCGTCAGCAGCTGCATGCTCGGATCGCCCTAATTCTCGAGGAGCGCTTCCCCGAAATCGTAGCCACGGAGCCCGAACTGCTTGCCCACCACTTTGGTCAGGCGGGCCTCTTGGAAAAGGCTGTCGAATACAATGAACTGGCCGGTCGCCGAGCGCTTTCGCGCTCGGTCCTGACGGAGGCTCTCGCCCGATTCGACAACGCCTTAAGCGGGCTTTCGGCAATGCCCCCGTCCGAAGAACGCTCGCGGAGAGAACTTTCAATTCAGCTGGCACTTGGCAGCACGCATGTTGCGGCACATGGCTTCGCTGCGCCTCCAACAGCGGAGGCCTATGGTCGGGCGCGCGAACTCTGTGAAGAGTTGGGCGAGACGCGTCAGCTCTTTCCGGTGCTCTACGGCCTATCCCTTTACCACATCTATGCTGCCGAATTTACTGAGGCACGTAGCGTCGCGGATCGCCTGCTTGAATTGGCGGAAGCGGACAAAGATAGCGGGCTCTCCTTCTTTGCTCATCGGGCAGCCGGCGTCAGTGCGTTTCCTGTCGGCGAGTTCTCCCGCGCCCGGATACATCTGGAGGAGGCGCTTGCCCTTTACAACCCCCGAGCGCACAGATCGCCGGCGTTTGTTTACGCCTTCGATCCACGGGTCGTGTGCCTGGTCTATCTCGCCCGCACATTACTGCCGCTTGGGTTTCCCGATCAGGCTCTGGCGGCCAACGACGAGGCGGTTGCTGAAGCGCATCGTGTGGATCATCGCAACAGCCTCGCGCTGCCGCTATTCTTCGGTGGGGTTATCCGCCAAGTCCTTGGCGATCACGAGGGCGTCCAGGAACAGTGTTCAGAATTGACCCGCATCGCCAGCGAAGCCGGATTCCGCTTGTGGCTCGCCGGCGCCACAATCCTAAGCGCTTGGACAAACGCCGCGGCGGGTGATTTCGGTCGTGGCCGTCTCGAACTCCAACGAGGTCTTACTGAGTGGCGCGCGACCGGCGCCGAATTCATGGTTCCTTATTTTATTGCTCTTCAGGCGCAAATCGAGGTCAGAGCCGGCAATCATGGTGCTGCACTGCTTCTGCTCGAAGCAGCGCAAGCAGGGATTGAGCGCACTGAGGAGCGTTGGTTTGCGGCCGAGATACTGCGTCTGCAGGGGGAGGTACTGCTGCAACTTGGGGAGGACAAGGCCGGAGATTCGAGGGACCGCCTCTTGGAAGCATTGGCGACGGCCCGGGCTCAGGGAGCGCGTTTTTGGGAACTGCGTGCTGCGCTGAGCCTCGTGCGGGCCGACTGTCACGACCCTGGCGCGCGCGAGCAGCTCGCACTGATTTATTCCGGGTTTACCGAGGGCCTGAAATTGCCTGACCTGCAAGCTGCACAGACGCTCGCAACAACGAAGGAAGGCCTTGGGGCCGCGAATTGATTGAAAAGGCGATAAACGAGGAGGACGCCATGACACAATCAACTGAGAATATCAGCGGCGAAATTCAGCGGGCAAACGATCGCTGGAATTCGGCCTTTAACAGCGGCAATGCTGACGCGGTAGCTGGACTGTATACACAGGACGCGGTCGTGTTGCCATCCACTCACGCAGTCGTCAGGGGAACGAGCGCAATCAAAGACTTCTGGAATGGATTGATCTCGGCCGGAGTGAAGGATCATCGCATCGAGATGATCGATGCGCAGGCTGTCGGCGACATTGCCTATGCAACAGGGAAATGGTCGGCCAACGCTTTGGGCGAAGACGGTAAAACGCAGCACTATGAGGGAACTATCGTCACGATCTTCAGACGCCAAAGCGATGGATCCTGGAGAGCCTGCCTCCACACCTGGAACTGAGGCTGCGCCGTCGCGCATCCCCGGACCGTCGCGGTTTGCCGCCTGACGGCCAAAGGGTGACAGGTCAGCGCTATTTGTCACCTGTCCAAAATCTGCCCCTGCTGATAACCGGCGCTTGCATACATGCCAGTGGTTCTGAATTCTGTCGGACTGACGCCGAAGCCATGTCGGAACACCTTGGCGAAGTAGTTGGGATCTTCGAAGCCGCACATGCCGGAAATATCCTTCACCGGAAGGTCGGCGGACATGGTCAGTAGCTTTGCGGCGCGGTCGAGGCGTCTGTTGAGGACGAACTCAGCCGGAGGAATACCTTCATGCGCCGCGAACACACGCGAGAAATGCGCGCGACTGAGACCGGAAAGCCGCGCCAGCTCATCGACCGGCAACGGCAGATGCAGATGCGCGCCGATATAGTCAGTCACCTGACGCACGACCGAATTCTCCGCCACGTCATTTCCGTGCAGTTCGAACACGTCGTCATAGAGTGCCATGGCCGCCTCGTAGGCGATTGCCGAGGCGCGTGCAGGCGTTGAGCCGTCGCCTTTGACCAGCCGGTAGGCGCAGTCGGCCAGATTATCGACGGTGGCTGCCCGCAGGCTGAACACCGGTCCTTTCGTTGCCAGGATCTCTCTATGGATGCGCAACGCTTCCGCCCCATGCATCGATATCCAGAAAAACTCCCAGCGCCCGCCCTTTTCGACCCAGTAGCGATGCGAATGCGGAACAACCAACAGCATCGTCTCGCCCGGAGCGATGCGGTAGGACCTGGTTCCGTAACGCAGGTTTCCGGTGCCGCTGATGGTGTGCTGCATCACTGTGAACGGCGTCTGCCCGCGCCTGCGGCCATCCCAGCTGTAGCCGGCATCCGTTCTCACTTCGTAGCCGGTGCTCGTCGGCATGGTGTGCAATCGCTGCCGAGCCCGCGGCAGGGAAATCATCTTCATCACCGGTCCAAGATCGACGAGTTTTTGCAGCACAAAATTACCCTACAAAGCACATCTACGCCCTACCGGAGGGACGTGATCTTACGCATACTGACCGAAAATAAAAGAGATGAGGATGAAATCCCGGTCGCACGCCGCTTGGTTGCGTGTCTTCCGAATAACACGCCTAGGCCGGATTTTCACGAACCGATTTTACCTATCGGTCCGATCCGCTTGCAGGGAAGGTTCGAATGAGCAGGTTTAAGATCGCCATCATTGGCGCGGGCAGCGTCGGTTTCACCAAGAAGCTGTTCACGGACATTTTGTGTGTGCCGGAGCTACGCGACGTCGAGTTCGCACTGACCGACATCAGCGAGCACAATCTCAAGATGATCGAGTCCATTCTCCTGCGGATCGTCAAGTCGAGCCAGCTTCCTGCACGGGTGACCGCGACGACGGACCGCCGCAAGGCGATCGAGGGCGCGCGCTACATCATCAGCTGTGTGCGCGTCGGGGGTCTCGCCGCCTATGCCGACGATATCCGCATCCCATTGAAATATGGCGTCGACCAGTGCGTCGGCGATACGATCTGCGCCGGTGGCATTCTCTATGGCCAGCGCAACATTCCGGTCATTCTGGATTTCTGCAAGGACATTCGCGAACTGGCCGAGCCAGGCGCGAAATTCCTGAACTATGCCAACCCGATGGCGATGAACACCTGGGCGGCGATCGAATTCGGCAAGGTCGATACGGTCGGTCTCTGCCATGGGGTCCAGCATGGGGCCGAGCAGATTGCCGAGGTCCTCGGCGCCGGGGAAGGCGAGCTCGACTATGTCTGCTCCGGCATCAACCACCAGACCTGGTTCGTCGACGTTCGCGTCAAGGGCCGCAAGATCGGCAAGGACGAGCTCGTCGCCGCTTTCGAGGCGCATCCGGTTTTCTCGCGGCAGGAGAAACTCAGGATCGACGTGTTGAAGCGCTTCGGCGTCTATTCGACCGAAAGTAACGGCCACCTGTCGGAGTATCTGCCCTGGTACCGCAAACGGCCTGAGGAGACTGCCAAGTGGATCGACATGTCGGACTGGATCCACGGCGAAACCGGCGGTTATCTGCGCTATTCGACCGAAACCCGGAACTGGTTCGAAACCGAGTTCCCGCAATTCCTCGAAGATGCGGGAAAGCCCTTCGATCCCAGGCGCCGCTCGAACGAGCACGCCAGCCACATACTGGAGGCGCTCGAGACCGGTCGGGTCTATCGCGGGCACTTCAACGTCAGGAACGAAGGCGTCATCACCAATCTTCCGTCCGATGCAATCATCGAATCGCCTGGCTTCGTCGATCGCTTCGGCATCAACATGGTAGCCGGCATCACGCTTCCGGAAGCCTGCGCCGCGACCTGCATTTCGTCGATCAATGTCCAGCGCATGTCCGTCCACGCGGCAATCTCCGGCGACATCGACCTCCTAAAACTGGCCGTGCTGCACGATCCGCTGGTTGGCGCCATCTGCACGCCGGAAGAGGTCTGGCAGATGGTCGACGAGATGGTTGTGGCGCAAGCGCAATGGCTGCCGCAATTCGCCCATGCGATCGACGGCGCCAGGGAGCGGCTGAGCCGCGCGACGGTAAAAACCCGGGAATGGAAGGGCGTCGCCCGCCGCGAGGTTCGCTCGATCGAAGAGATCAGGGCCGAAAAGGAAGCCATGAAATTGCGCGCGGCCGGCTGAGACATTGGTTGCGATAAGCCAACGTTCCGGAAAACCGGGCGGACAGGATCGTGCCTCGGCGAATGCGCCCGGGCAGCACGGCACTGTCATCTGAGAAAGCGGAATACCGATTCTGAGAAAGCGGAATACCGCTTCGTTCGATGCTTGTAGGAGGAGAGCCATGCCATCGCGGCAGGCCCGAAGCATAAGGGAGAAACCAGGACAATGAGCATTTTTGGCCGCATGAAAACCGCCGCCGCGCTTCTGTTTGGCGTATCGGCGTTCGCGATCCAGGCCGTGGCCTCCGAGCCGACGATCGTGCCGGAACAGCCGCCGTTTCCGGCGCAAGGCAAGATCAATTACGTGCCGCGCGATTCAATTCTGGAATTCAAGGCGCTATCCGAATATCGCGAGCCGGAGTGGGTCACCGAAAAATTCGTCAAGACCGGGAAACTGCCTCCGTTGGCCGAGCGGCTGCCGAAGGAGCCGATGGTCTTCAAGACAGGCAACATGCCCGACGGGATAGGCGTCTATGGCGACACGATGCGCCACGTCGTCGGCGGCCGGCCGGAAGGCTGGAACTACTCCGCCGGCCAGACGCAGGGCTGGGGCGGCATTGACATTGCGATGTTCGAATGCCTGACGCGCACCGCGCCGCTCTTCCAGGTCGATGCCAAAGACGTCGAACCGCTGCCCAATCTTGCCAGGAGCTGGGAATGGTCGCAAGACGGCCACAAACTGACGATGAAGTTGATCGAAGGCGCAAAGTGGTCCGACGGAGATCCCTTCGACGCCGATGACGTGATGTTCTATTGGGACGACAATGTTGTCGATCCGAACGTCTCGCCGCTGAACGGTGCAACACCGGAAACCTTCGGCGAAGCCACCACCCTGAAGGCGATAGACAAATATACGATTGAATGGACTTTTAAGGACGCGTTCCCGCGCCAGCATCTCTATGCGATGGCCTATGGGACCTTCTGCCCCGGCCCCTCGCACATTTTAAAGACCAAGCATCCGAAATATGCAGGCACCACCTATGACGAGTACAAGAACGGCTTTCCGCCGGAATATTTGAACATGCCCGTCATGGGCGCCTGGGTGCCTATCGAATACCGTTCGGACGACGTCATCGTGCTTCGCCGCAATCCTTACTATTGGAAGGTGGACGAAGAGGGAAATCAGCTGCCCTATCTCAACGAACTGCACTACAAGCTTTCGACTTGGGCCGATCGCGACGTGCAGGCGATCGCCGGGTCCGGCGATATCTCGAACCTGGAGCAACCGGAAAATTTCGTGGAATCGTTGAAGCGCGCCGCACAGGAAACGGCTCCCGCGCGGCTGGCCTTTGGCGCTCGGCTGATCGGCTACAATCTGCGCATGAACTTTTCAGCCAATGGCTGGGGCGAGCCGGACGAGCGGGCCAAAGCTGTGCGGGAACTCAACCGCAATCTCGACTTCCGCAAGGCCGTGACCATGGCCATCGATCGCAAGAAACTCGGCGAATCCCTCGTCAAAGGACCCTTCACCGCGATCTATCCCGGCGGTATTTCCTCCGGCACGAGCTTCTATGATCGCGCCTCGACGGTATACTATCCGTTCGATCTGGAAGGCGCTAAGGCGCTGCTGGAGAAGGTCGGGTTGAAGGACACGGACGGCAACGGCGCCGTCAACTTCCCGGCCGGTACAGCTGGTGGCTCGGACGTACAGATCGTGCTTCTCGTGAATTCCGACTACAGCACCGATCGCAATCTCGCGGAAGGTCTGGTCGGCCAGATGGAACAGCTTGGCCTCAAGGTCGTGCTGAACACAATCGATGGCGCGAAGCGCGACGCAACCCAGTATGCCGCAACGAGCAGGAACAGACCTCAGTTGTGCAGAACACGACCCAGCTTGCCCCGACCGGTCCGCGCACAGGTTGGCATCACAGGGCAGGAACGGACGGCACGGTCGATCTGATGCCGTTCGAGCAGGAGATGGTGAACATCGTCAACAAGTTCATCTCCAGCAACGACAATGACGAGCGGGCTGATCTGATGAGGCAGTTCCAGAAGGTCTCGACGACGAATCTCGATACGATCGGCCTGACAGAATATCCGGGTGCGCTCATCATCAACAAGCGCTTCTCCAACATTCCGGAAGGCGTGCCGATCTTCATGTTCAATTGGGCGGAGGACACGATCATCCGTGAACGGGTCTTCGTCGCCGCCGACAAGCAGGGCGACTACGAGCTGTTCCCCGAGCAGCTTCCGGGCAAGCCCGGTGAAGGCGGCCCGATCAACTGACCGCAGTCGATTTCTCCTCCGGCGGGCATCCGCCGGGGGGGAAGTTGCGAACTGAACCGTGGAGATACCGCGCCTCGTGAAGGAGCAGATCGCCACGAGCCACAAGAGAAGCAAACACGATCATGTTCAGATTTCTGCTTGTGCGTATCGCCTCGGCGGTTCCTGTCCTCTTCGTCCTGAGCGTGGTGACGTTCGCGATCATCCAGGCACCGCCGGGCGACTACAGCGACTATGTGCGCTCGCAACTGATCAACCAGGGTGGCGCATCCTTCGAAAAGGCCGACGCCCAGGCGCAGGCCTACAAGATCGCGCATGGCCTCGATAAGCCCTTGCCCCTGCAGTACGTCAACTGGATCACCGGCATCGTCACCCGCGGCGATTTCGGCCACAGCCTGTTCTACAACAAGCCTGTCGCCGACGTGGTCGGCGAGCGATTGCCCCGCACCCTGGCGCTGGCGCTCGTCTGCCATATCCTGGCATCGGTGATCGGCATCACCTTCGGCGTCTTGGCGGCAACCCGGCAATATTCCTGGGTGGACAGCGTGCTGTCGGGGATCTCGTTTCTCGGCATGACGGTGCCGCGATTCCTGATGGCTCTGATCATCGTCTATATCCTGGTGTTCCACTTCAATGTCACTGAGATCAACAGTTTCCATTCCGCCCGCTACGGCGGGGCGCCCTGGTCGTGGGGCAAGTTCGTCGATCTGGTCAAGCATGTCTGGCCGGTCATCGCGATCGCCACTTTGGGCGGGCTCGCCTACAACATGCGCGTCATGCGGGGCAATCTTCTCGATACGCTGAACGCCCAATATGTCGAAACGGCTCGGGCCAAGGGCTTGAGCGAGGGCACGGTGGTCATGCGCCACGCTGTGCCGAACGCGCTGCATCCGCTCGTCATGTATCAGGGCGTCGTGCTGCCCTACATGCTGACCGGCAAGATCGAAACCGCGATCATCTTCGCCCTGCCGACCGTTGGCCCGGCCATCGTCGGCTCGATGTGGATCGGCGACGTCTATGTCACGGCGACCTTCATGTTGGTTCTGTCGGTGACCCTGATCGTCGGCAACATCATCGCCGACATGCTGCTTGCAGCGCTCGACCCGCGGGTTCGCCTTGGGGGAGGGGCCGACGCATGAAAGCCGACGTCCAATCCGTAGTCTGCACCTCCGTGCCGCCAGCCAAAGGCAATGGCAACGAAACTTATACCGCGCTTGTCTGGCGCCGTCTGAAGCGATCCTGGACCGGCATGATAGGGCTGATCCTTGTCTGCCTCCTGATGATCATGACGATATTCGCGGAGTTCTTCGCACCCGTCGATCCGAAGCTGACCGGCGTCGGTTTCGCGCCGCCTCAGACCATCAGCATGACGGATTGGGACGGCAACTTCGTCTTCCCGCCGCGCACCTATCCGATTCGTGAAACAGATGAACTCGACCCCGTCACGTTCCAGCCGATCGTAGGCCCCGACTACGAAAACCCGCAGACGCTCGGCTTTTTCGTCAAAGGGTTCGGATACAGGCTTTTCGGACTGATCCCGGCGCAGCGGCATTTCTTCGGCGCCACCGACGGCACGCCCGTCAATTTCCTCGGCACCGACAAATTCGGCCGCGATGTGCTGTCGCGCATCATCTACGGCTCGCGCATTTCGCTGATGATCGCCCTGACCGTGGTGTTCATCATCACGCTAGTCGGCACGACGGTCGGCATGGTGTCCGGATATTTCGGCGGAAGGTTCGACGCATGGGTGCAGCGCTTCGTCGAGCTGGTGCTCGCCTTTCCGCAACTGCCGCTCTATCTCGCGCTCACCTCGCTGATTCCGGTGACGGCGCCGACCAATGTCTTCCTCGCCTTCGTCATCTTCGTCATGTCGGCGCTCGGCTGGGCACAGCTGTCGCGCGAAGTTCGAGGCAAGACGCTGGCGCTGGCGCGGATCGACTATGTGCGGGCGGCGATGGCGATCGGCGCAACCGACCGCCGGATCATCTTTCAGCATATTTTCCCCAACGTCATGAGCCACGTCATCGTCGCCGTCACGCTGGCGATCCCTAATGTCGTGCTGCTTGAATCCTTCCTCGGCTTCCTCGGCTTCCTCGGTTTCGCGGTGAAGCCGCCGCTGATCTCCTGGGGGCTGATGCTGCAGGATACCTCGACATACTCCGTCATTGGGTCCTATCCCTGGATCCTTGCCCCCGTGGCTTTCGTGCTGGTCACCGTCTTTGCGTTCAATGCGCTGGGCGATGGTCTTCGCGATGCGATCGATCCCTATTGAGAAGGCCGGCACCATGGCTCTGACGGAAAAGACCTCGATGGCGCCGGGCGAACGCCACGATCATGCGGTGAGGACCGGCAGTCCGATCATCGACGCCCGCAATGTCGCGGTGACCTTCAAGGTGGAAGGGGGGACGGTCGACGCGGTCAAGGATGTCTCGTTCCAGCTCTATCGCGGCGAGACCATCGCCGTGGTGGGAGAATCCGGCTCCGGCAAGTCGGTGACGGCGCGCACGGTCATGGGCCTGCTCACCAAGCGCGCCACCGTGGCCGTGCACTCGCGGATCGAATATGATGGCAAAAATGTGCTGAAATTCTCCGACCGGCAGCGCCGGGCGCTGCGTGGCGACCGCATTTCGATGATATTCCAGGAGCCGATGAGCTCGCTCAATCCGGTCTACACGGTCGGCGCGCAGATCATCGAGGCGATCCGCGTCCATCAGAAGATGAGCCGCAGGCAAGCTGCGGAGCGTACGCTGGAGCTGTTGCGGCAGGTGCAGATTCCGGACCCGGAAAGCCGCTTCAAACAATATCCGCACCAGCTTTCAGGCGGTCAGCGCCAGCGCGTCATGATCGCCATGGCGCTCGCCAATAATCCGGACGTACTCATCGCCGACGAACCCACGACGGCACTCGACGTCACCGTGCAGGCGCAGATCCTCAACCTCATCCGTGATCTGCAGCAGAAGCTCGATATGGCGGTAATCCTGATCACTCACGATCTGACAGTCGTTCGCCAGTTTTCCGACTACGTCTATGTCATGAGCCAGGGCGAGGTGAAGGAGCACAACACCACTGAAGCGCTCTTCAAGAACCCGCAGCATCCCTATACGCGCCATCTTCTGGCGTCCGAACCAAAGGGCATGGCCAATCCGACGCCGGTGGACTCAGCCGTCATTCTCGAGGGCAGCAATGTGCGGGTGTCGTTCATGCTAAAGCATGGCGGGTTCTTCAAGCCGCGGCTCAAGGAACTCGTCGCCGTCGACAGCCTCAGCCTAAAGCTTCACCGGCACGAAACGCTGGGGCTGGTCGGCGAATCCGGGTCCGGCAAGACGACGTTCGGGCAGGCGCTGGTGAAGCTCCTGACGGCCGACGGCGGCGAAATCTTCTTCGACGGCGAACCGATCCACGCAAGGACACGTGACCAGATGCGGCCGCTCAGATCGCGCATGCAGGTCGTCTTTCAGGATCCGTTCTCCTCGCTCAATCCGCGCATGTCGGTCGGCCAGATCATCGAGGAGGGGCTGGTCGTCAATCGGCTCGGCGTCAACAAAAGTGATCGGTTGCAGCGCGTAGAGCAGGCGCTTGTCAGCGCCGGGCTTCCGCACAACATCCTGTCGCGCTTTCCGCACGAGTTTTCCGGCGGACAGCGCCAGCGCATCGCTATTGCGCGGGCAATCGCACTCGAACCGGAATTCATCCTGCTCGACGAGCCGACATCGGCGCTCGATCTCTCCGTTCAGGCCCAGATCATCGACCTCCTGCGCAAATTGCAGGACGAGCGCGGCCTGAGCTATCTCTTCATTTCCCACGATCTCAAGGTCGTACGCGCGCTCTGTCATCGGGTCGTGGTGATGCAGCACGGCAAAATCGTCGAGGAGGGACCCGTCGACGAGGTTCTTTCCCATCCGAGGACCGCCTACACCGAACGGCTCGTCAAGGCGGCGTTCGAGGTAGCCGCATAAATCGCAGACAAGAGGCGCAATTCATGACGAGACAACCCAAAATCACGTTCATCGGGGCCGGTTCCACCGTCTTCATGAAGAATGTCATCGGCGATGTGCTGCAGCGGCCGTCTCTTTCGGGCGCGACCATCGCGCTGATGGACGTCAATCCGCAGCGCCTCGAAGAAAGCGAGATCGTCGCCGGAAAGCTGGTCAAGACGCTTGGCGCTGCGGCGACCATCGAGACGCATTCCAGCCAGCGCAAGGCCCTGGAAGGCGCGGACTTCGTCGTCGTTGCCTTCCAGATCGGCGGCTACGAGCCCTGCACGGTCACTGATTTCGAGGTGCCGAAGAAATACGGCCTGCGCCAGACGATCGCCGATACGCTCGGCGTTGGCGGCATCATGCGGGGTTTGCGCACCGTGCCGCATCTCTGGAAAATCTGCGAAGACATGATGGCAATCTGCCCCAACGCCATCCTCCTGCAATACGTCAACCCGATGGCGATCAACACCTGGGCGATTGCGGAAAAGTATCCGCTCATCAAGCAGGTCGGTCTCTGCCATTCGGTGCAGGGAACGGCTTTCGAGCTCGCCCGCGATCTCGAAATCCCGCTCGAGGAAATCCGTTACCGTGCCGCCGGCATTAACCACATGGCCTTCTACCTGAAATTCGAGCATCGGCAGGCCGATGGCAGCTATCGCGACCTTTATCCGGACCTTGTGCGCGGCTATCGCGACGGACGATTTCCGAAACCCAGCCACTGGAATCCGCGCTGCCCGAACAAGGTGCGTTACGAGATGCTGACCCGCCTCGGCTATTTCGTCACCGAAAGCTCGGAGCATTTCGCCGAATACACGCCCTATTTCATCAAGGACGGCAGGCCCGATCTGATCGAGAAGTTCGGCATTCCGCTCGATGAATATCCCAAGCGCTGCATCGAGCAGATCGAGCGTTGGAAAGGACAGGCGGCCGCCTACCGGAGCGCCGAGAACATCGAGATCGAGGAGAGCCATGAATATGCTTCCTCGATCATGAACTCGGTCTGGACCGGCGAGCCCTCGGTTATTTACGGCAATGTCCGCAACAATGGCTGCATCACCTCGCTGCCGGAAAATTGCGCGGCCGAAGTGCCGTGCCTGGTCGATGCGTCCGGCATCCAGCCGACCTTCATCGGCGCCTTGCCGCCGCAACTGACGGCGCTCATCCGCACCAATGTCAATGTGCAGGAACTGACTGTCGCGGCCTTGATGACGGAAAACCGCGAGCATCTTTATCACGCGGCGATGATGGATCCGCATACCGCCGCCGAGCTCGATCTCGACCAGATCTGGTCGCTGGTCGACGACCTGCTCGCCGCGCATCGCGACTGGATTCCGGAGTGGGCGCGGATCTCGAAAAACGTGCGGGCAGCGTAAGGACGGAACGGCTCTGGTTTGGAAACTCCTGCAAGCACCGGCGGCCGGGCTCAAGCTGGATGTGGAGTCTTAACAGGTTGTCCTCGGCGAGGGCGAGCCTGCTGATGGGCGGTTTTTATTTTAGGCTGCCGTGGGGATGGAGCCAGATCGGGAACTCCTCTGCTCGGCGATCCGAAGTCGGGCAAGCCTGAGCGTAGGCCCATTCGCGCAGGGCGGTCTTGGCGCAATAGCAATGAACCGAGCACTCCGAATCCCGCTGGCCAACGACCAGTCATGGCGCGGCTGCTCGTCGCCGAGGTTCTTTGGTCCGCAGCTCTTTGACGACATCGACAAACGCCCGCAGTGCGGGCGGTACGGCTCGATGTCCGGGGTAGTAAACCGCAACTTCTTCCGGAGCGGACAGCCATGCGGTCAGGACCTTGCGCAGTCGGCCGTCGGACAAGGCCGCTTCGGCGGCCCAATCCGCCACGTAGGCGACGCCCAGATCCTCTATTGCGGCTTCGACCATCAACTCCTCGTCGTCGAGGACGATGGGGCCGTTTGCCTCGATCACGAGTTCCTGGCCGGCGCGTTCGAACTCCCATCGGTAAAGCTTGCCGCTGGGCATGCGGTGGCCGATGCAATGGTGGCGTTGCAATTCCTCGGGGGTTCCCAGGTCGCCGAAGCGATCGAGGTAGGCGGGCGAGGCGACACAGATGAACCTTAACGGGCGTGCCAACGGCACGGCGATCATGTCCTTGGGGACAGATCCGAGGAGGCGCACGCCGGCATCGAACCCGCTGGACACGATGTCGATGAGCCGCCCCTCGACAACGATGTCCACGGTCACGTCCGGATGGCGTTCCGCCATCTGCGGAAGAACCCCGCGAACGAGAAGCCCGGCCACCAGCCGCGGTGCGTTGATGCGAACTGTGCCCGCGACATTGCCCCGGAACCCCGCGACGCTGTCGAGCGCCTCGTCCAGCGAGGCGAGCGCCGGCTGAAGGCGATCGAGCAACTGGAACCCGGCTTCCGTCGGTGAGACGCTGCGTGTGGTGCGGTTGAGAAGGCGCACGCCCATGCGCTCCTCGAGCGCACGCATGGCGTGGCTCAATGTGGAAGGTGCCGTGCCGATCTCGTCGGCTGCGCGGCGGAAGCTGCGATGCGTGGCAACGGCGACGAAGGCGGTGAGATCGTTGAGCGACGGGCGGGTCATTGATGGGGATTTTGCATCATCTCATGCCGATTTCAACGGCTAATGCGCGCAATGCGATTGCGCTATCTCCTGCCTGGATCAACTCGCCGGCTCCGGCTCGCTGCCGGACCGCTCCCGCTATCAAGACAGAAAGGAACACAAAATGCCTGCACGTGACGCCATCTATCCGGCCAAACGCCACGCCTTATACGATATTCATCGATATTCCGCGGCCATTCGCTCCGGCGATCTTCTCTTCGTGTCGGGTCAGGTCGGCAGCCGTGAGGACGGCTCGCCCGAGCCCGCATTCGAGGATCAGGTTCGGCGGGCTTTCGCCAATCTGCACGCGGTCCTGGCCGCCGCCGGCTGCAGCTTCGACGACGTTGTCGACGTCACCACCTTCCATACCAACCCGGACCAACAGATCGAAACGGTGCTGGCCGTCCGGGCGGAAGAGATCGGCGGACCGCCCTATCCGAACTGGACGGCAGTGGGCGTCAACTGGCTTGCCGGCTTCGATTTCGAAATCAAGGTCATCGCCCGCATCCCTTAGACGACCATCATGGGCGGATTATGCGAAGGCGTGGAGCGCTCTGTTTGACAGGTCTGCGCCGCCCCTCATTGACCTGCCCGTCCTCCGCAGCAGCTGCGCTGCAGCTGCGGAGGGCGGACCGGGCATTTCTCCCCGTGTAGAGCGGGCGGGAACGCAAGCGGCGAACCCAGGCTTCGGTTGAGACCCTTCCAGAGCAGCTTTCCTGAACGCAACGTCGGCTCGAGGCGTTGTGCTCCAGAGAGCCGCTTTGCGGGCCTCAGCTTCCAACGTCGACCGCCGACGACATATCCGCCGCCGCCGCGACAATGGCACGTCTCAACCATATGTGCCTGGGCGCGTCCTGCTGGCGCGCGTGCCAGACGAGGCTCATCGTGAAGCTGCCAAGATCGAGGGGCGGCGGCAACGACACGAAGCGCTTCATGTTGGCGGCCGCTCGCGCCAGGCTCGAAGGCAGGGTCATGACGAGGTCGGAGCGAGCGGCGATCTCGACGGCCGCGAAGAAGTTCGGCACGCGCAGCTTCACCCGCCGCGTTCGCCCGATGCGGGCAAGCACCTCGTCGACAGGCGCAGGCCCGACGCTGGTGACACTCACCACGATATGCTCAAGTTCCAGGAAACGCTCGAGCGTCAGCTTTCGGGCCAGTGCCGGGTGCTCCGCGCGCATCAGCGTCACCAGCTTCTCGTCATAGAGACCGCGCCGTCGGATGCCGGCCGGGGCTTCGTCGACCAGCGCCACCATCGCATCCGCGATACCCTGCTCCAGCGCTTCGACCGCGTCCGTGCCCGGCGCGACGATATCGAGATCGAGCGACGGCGCCTCGCGTCCAAGGCGGGCGAGCAGATGCGGCGCCAGCACGGCGGCCTGGAGATCGGGCATCAGCAGCCGGATCCGGCCGGTGGCCGTGGCGGGATCGAACGCGTTCGCCTCGACTATCTCTCGCACACCCGCCAAGATGCCGCGCAGCACGGGGCGCACCTCTTCCGCACGGGCGCTGAGGACATAGCCGCCCGGTCCGTCGACCAGCAGCGCGTCCGAAAACAGCGCGCGCAATCGGCCGAGCGCTCGGCTCGCGGCAGGCTGGCTCATGCCGAGCCGGCTTGCGGCACGGGTGACGTTCTTCTCGTCCAGCAGCGCTTCGAGCGCCACCAGCAGGTTCAGGTCGATCCGGCGTAAATCCACTTCGCGCATGGTGTCTATATACACCATGCATTGGACGCATGGAAAGCCTGCGCCTATTGTTCCCCCGTCAAGCGAGATGAAGGTCAGGCGAGATGAAGGTCAGGCGAGCTGAAGGAGAAGAAGTGATGTATGTCGTGCTTGGAGCAAACGGACGGGCCGGCGGCGAGGTCGCGCGCGCCCTGATCGCACGCGGCGAAGCCGTGCGCGTCGTGCTGCGTCGCAAGGAACAGAGTGATAAATGGACGGCCCTCAGCGCCGAAGTGGCGGTGGCGAGCGTCGAGGATGCCGACGCCATCGCCGATGCGCTGACGGGCGCGCGGGCCGCGTTCCTGCTCAACCCGCCGCCGGTGAGCGGTGATCCCTACCAGCGCACGGAAGAGATCGGCGCCGCGCTTGCCAATGCGGCTCGGCGTGCAGGTCTGCCAAAGGCCGTGGTCCTGTCGTCCATCGGCGCGCAGCATGCCTCCGGCACCGGCGTCATCGCCACCCTCAACCGGTTCGAGGCGCTGCTCGACGGCGTGGCGCCGGCCACCGCTTTCCTGCGGTCGGGCTATTTTGTCGAAACCTGGAGCGAAGTGGCGCAACCGGTCCTGTCGCAAAGCATATTGCCGACCTTTATCGAACCGTCGCAGAAAATCCCGATGGTGAGCACGATCGATGTCGGGCGCGCGGCAGCGACCGTGCTGCGCGAGGAATGGACTGGCAAGCGGGTCGTGGAGCTGGGCGGACCGGAAGACTGGAGCGCCGGCGACGTGGCATCGGCCTTCGCGGATGTTCTCGGCCGGCCGGTAACGCCTGTGCTTGTTGCGCCGGAGGAACGCGCCGCGCTGCTTGCCGAGGAAGGCGTGCCCGGCGAGGTGGCAGACGCGCTGCTCGGAATGTATGAGGGAATCGCCAACGGCCTGCTCACGCGCCAGGACAGCAGCGAGCACCGGCGCGGCACGATCTCCCTGGCGACGGCGATAGAGCGCGTTGTCGCAACACCAGCCAGCCGCTGATCCTCGGCGAGTAGGGACGACCGAATCCGAAACAGGAGCGGATTACGGGTTTCCAGCCGCTTTTGGAAATGTTTTCGGCCGCAATACCCCGCGTCTCGCCGGCCAAGGCTGTCGGCGACATGCGGAACTCGCGCCACCGGTTTGGACTTAACTCCATTTCCGGACGGCAAAAAAGGAATCCTGACATGAGACTGCCCGCCTCGCGCCAAATGCGTCTCTCCAGTGGAACCGAGCTTGCCTACGTCACTGCGGGCGATCCATCCAACCCCGCCTTGCTCCTCCTGCATGGGTTTCCCAGCTCCGCACGTGCATTCCGCGATGTGATTCCCGGTCTGGCGGACGCCGCCTATGTGATCGCGCCCGACCTCCCGGGCCATGGCCAGTCCGACGTCCCGCCGACACCCTCCTTCGCCGCGATCAGCGAGGCGATTTCCGAATTGCTGACCCACCTGGCGATCGGGCGCCGCTTCATCCACATTCATGACTGGGGCGCCGCCGTGGGTCTGCAGCTTGCCATGCAAGCGCCCGAGTTGGTTTCAGGTCTCATCATCCAGAACGCAAACGCGCATCGGAGCGGCTTCGGTCCGGTTTGGGACGCCGTGCTAAAATTCTGGTCAGAACCGACAAAAGAGAACGAAGCGGCCGCGACCCCCGACCTGACCTTCGAGTTCACGCGCGAGCAATATACCGGCGGCCTGCCAGAGGATGTCGCCGCCACGATCAGGGGCGACCCGTGGGTCGAGGACTGGAGGGTGATGAATCTTCCCGGCCGCATGGAGACCCACCGCGCGCTTATCGGCGACTACAAAAGCCATGCCGCGCGTTTCGATACGATCGCCGCCTATTTGAAGAAATGGCAACCGCCGGCGCTCATGCTGTGGGGCCGTCACGACCCCTATTTCGATATCGCCGAAACGCTGTCCTGGATGCAGGATCTGCCGCGCATGGAAGCGCATGTTTTCGACGGCGGGCATTTCCTGCTTGAGACGCACGCCGAACCAGCACTCTCCCTGATGATCGAGTTCATCAAGCGAACACAGGAGATGCACCCTGATCGAGCCCATCCCGGACCAGTGTGAGGAGTGCAGGCCTGACATCCCCCATAAAACAGCGGCTGCGCCTGTCCGGCGGGACCGAGCTTTCCTTCATCACCGCGGGTGATGCGTCCAATCCCGCACTGCTGCTCCTGCACGGCTTCCCGAGCTCGTCGCGCACCTTCCAGGGCATCATTCCCGGTCTTGCGCGCGTCGCCTTCGTCATCGCCCCCGACTTGCCGGGCTACGGCCAATCGGCGCCGTTGCCCGCGCCGTCGTTCGAAGCGTTCAGCGGCGCAATCCAAGAGCTCCTAAGGCATCTCGCGATCGATCGGCGCTTCATCTACCTGCACGATTGGGGCGCGCCTGTAGGTCTCCAGATGGCCATGCAATCCCCCGACCTCGTCTGCGGCCTCATCATTCAGAGCGCCAACGCACACCGCACAGGGTTCGGACCGCAATGGCAAGCCACGTTCGAGTTCTGGTCAAACCCGACGGAAGAGAACGAAAGGGAGGCTACCGCGTTTTTGACCTTGGAAGGCACAAGCGAGCAATATTTGGGCGGCTTGCCGGAGGATGTCGCTGCCCGGATCAAAGGCGAACCCTGGATCGAGGACTGGCGGGTGATGAATCAGCCTGGCGGTATGGAAACACAACGCGCGCTCCTCGCCGACTACGCCAACCATGTCGCGCGCTTCAGTCTCATCGCCGACTATATCGAAACGCGGCAACCGCCGGCGCTCATGCTGTGGGGCCGCCACGACCCGTTTTTCGACATCGCCGAAACACTGTCGTGGATGCAAGACCTTCCACGCATGGAAGCGCACATCTTCGACGGCGGCCACTTCCTGCTCGAAACCCACGCCGAGGCGGCAGCCGCGTTGATGACCGACTTTATTGAGCGCACGTCGCGACCTTGAGCAACCGCTCGCGATCCAGGACCGACCTGCCCACACGTTTGCGCTGCCCATATCATCGACTGGGCGTCGAAAAAGCGATCGTCGCCGGCTATGACTGGGGCGCGAGGACGGCAAATGTCCTTGCCGCGCTCTGGCCGGAGCGCTGCAAGGCCATGGTGTCGGTCAGCGGCTATCCGATCGGCAGCCAGGCGGCCAACAAGACGCCGCGCCCCCACAGGCCGAACTGCTATGGTGGTATCAGTTCTATTTCGCGACCGATCGTGGCCGTGCCAGCTATGCGCAATACACGGACGACTTCGCCAAAAAAGCTGCCTGTCCGCTGTCCGGCCCCAGAGCCGCCACGGCGCTTACGCCATAATGGCCAAAGCATCCGCGAAAAAGCTTTCGCCGCCGAAATTTCCCGATTTGAGAGCCAACACCATGCCGCCGTGACGACCTCCAATACTGTGCAAGACGGGCACGCCCGCAACGATCTCCTGACCGAGTTGAAATGCGGGAATGGCAAGCCGGTCGACCACCGCGCCGGATGTCTCTCCACCCGCGACGATCAGCCGACGCACGCCCCGTTCCACCAGGCCTTCGGCAATGGCCGCGAGGGATCGTTCAATGACCTGGCCGACCGCGTCGCGTCCGTAGCGGGTTTGCAGCCTCGATACATCATCCGGATTCGAGCTGCTGGCGATGATGACGGGAGTTCGGGCCATCCGCTCGGCCGCCCAATCGAGGGCAAGCTGGGCCTCCTCCCGCCGGTTCATAAGCTTTTCCGGATCGAGCCGCAGGACGGGCATCGTCTGCTCGGCCTTGGCGATCTGTTCCAAGGTCGCCTGCGAGCAGCTTCCGGCAAGAACAGCTGCTGGTCCTGCGACCGGCTTGCCGTAAACAGCGGTCCTTTCGTGGCGACGTACGGTGCCCGCTGCGATCAGGCCGCGGGCAAGACCCAATCCCAAACCCGAGGCTCCGATCGACAATCGCTGACGAAGCGCCGCCGCGCCAATTGCTTCGAGGTCGCTCTCGAACACGGCATCGGTGATGGCCGCTCCGTTCCCATCGGAGGCCAGCTGTGCCAGCCGCTCGACGATCGCCTCCGCGCCGCGCGCAACAATTGCGAGATCGACGAGTCCAACGGCCGCAGCACTCTGCCGAGCCAGAACGCGGACCAGATTGGCATCGTGCATGGGGTTGAGCGGATGATCCTTAAGGGGGCTTTCGTTGAGCGGCGCCGCGCCGACGAAGAGATTGCCCTGATAGACTGTGCGCCCGGTCTGCGGAAAGGCCGGCGTCACCAGCACCGTTGTTTCACCGGCATCGGCGCGCAAGGAATCGAGCACCGGGCCGATATTGCCCTTGTCGGTCGAATCGAAGGTGGAACAGATCTTGTACATGACATGATCGGCGCCGCGCTCGCGCAGCCAGCGATCAGAGGCACGGGCACGTTCGACCGCGTCAGATGCGGCGATCGACCGGATCTTCAGCGAAACGACGATCGCATCGACTTCAGGCAAAGCCAGGTCGTCCGTGGGAATTCCGATGGTCTGGATCGTACGCAAACCCTCTTTGGCCAGCGTGTTCGCCAGGTCCGAGGCACCGGTGTAATCGTCCGCGATGCAGCCGAGCGAGAGCGTCATGTCAGAGCTCCACGCTTGGCACCTGAGAGTGCGCGCTGGTGCTCGCCGCCATGGCGAGCAAGCCAGCTGAGCCCATCGAGCGTCTTGCTGCTCGGCCGGTATTCGCAGCCGACAAAGCCGGCATATCCTAGCCGGTCCAGCTCGTCGAAAATGAAGTGATCATTGAGTTCCCCGGTCGCCGGTTCATGCCGCGATGGCACGCTGGCGATCTGGATGTGACCGATGAGCGGCATTAGCCGGCGAAGCGCCATGGTGACGTCACCATGCATGATCTGGCGATGGTAGACGTCGAATTGCAGCTTGAGATTGGGTAGTGCCAGATCGCCGGCAAGGGCTTCAGCGAAGCCGAAGTCGTTGAGCAAGTAACCCGGCATGTCACGGCCGTTGATCGGCTCGATCAAGAGATCGATGCCTCGGTCGGCGAGTTTTCCGGCCGTCCAGACGATGGCGTTCCGGTAGGCCTCGACAGCTTCCTTGTCGTCGCGAGAGGCAATCCCCGACATGAGATGGAGGCGCTTGACGCCGGTCGCCTCTGCGTAGGAGAGCGCTGTTTCAACACCGACCTGGAGCTCCTCGAACCGTCCCGGCAGGGAGGCCAGCCCACGCTCGCCGCCAGCCCAGTTACCGGGCGGCAGGTTGAACAGGACTTGGCATAGACCGTTCTTTGCGAGGCGTTCGGCGATCGCATCGGGTCTATGCTCGTAAGGGAAAAGGAACTCGACCGCTTCGAAGCCGGCATCGGCGGCGGCAGCGAACCGGTCGAGGAACGGCCATTCGTTGAACATCATGGTGAGATTGGCGGCGAAGCGGGGCATGGCTGGGTCCGGTCCTGGTCAGGTTTGCGGTTCGCCGGGCAAGTCAGTGCCCGTGATCCTTGCGTAGAGGCGGGCGACAGAGGCATCGTCATCGCGCCCCATCCCGGCCGCCGAGGTCATCAGGAACATCTGCAGCGCTGCGGCCGCCACGGGCACGGGGAACTTGGCACTGCGCGCCATATCCTGGACGATGCCGAGATCCTTGACGAAAATGTCGACGGCGCTGCGTGGGGCATAGTCGCCGTCGAGCACGTGCGGAACGCGGTTCTCGAACATCCATGAATTGCCGGCCGAGGCGGTGATGACCTCATAGACTTTGCGAATATCGAGCCCCTGCCGCGCGGCGAAGGCGACGGCTTCGCTCGCTGCCGCGATATGCACACCGGCGAGCAACTGGTTTATCATCTTGAATGCCGCGCCGACGCCCGGTTCATCTCCAAGCTCATAAAGCTTGGCTGCCATCGCGTCGAGTGCGGGCCGCGCTTTGGCAAAGGCGGCAGCGCTGCCGGAGGCCAGAACGGTGAGGGCACCTTCCGCCGCGCGGACTGACCCGCCACTGATTGGCGCATCGAGATAGAGCCGTCCGGTGGTTTCAAGCCGGGCGGCCAGATTGCGTGCAACGTCAGGATCCATGGTGGCTGAGGAGACGAACACCGCGCCCTCTGGCAGGGTTTCGGCGACCCCTTCGGCGCCAAAAAGGATGGCTTCGGTCTGCGCCGCATTGACGACCACTGAAATCACGACGTCCGCAGCTTGGGCGGCCTCGGCGGGGCTTTGTGCTCCCCGCCCGCCGGTGGCGACAAAGCGCGCCACCATCTGGTCGTTGACGTCGAAGCCTGTCACCTCGAACCCCGCGCGGCGAAGCGACGTCGCCACCCCGAACCCCATCGAACCGAGGCCGATAACCGCGACCCGCAGTGTGGCTGCAGCTGGGATATCCTTCTGCTCGTCGTTCGTGGTCATAATGGAAACTCCCTGCATGAAGCGGTTCGGCTAGCGGTTGACCAGTCCCCCGGGCTGGATTTTGGCAGCACTTGCATAGTCCGATACACCAGAATGGCAGCGCTGCCAAACGAAAAGTGGCAGCGCTGCCAAATTTTGTTGAGTGCGGTGCCTGAATGTGACAAAAGAAGCGTCAGGAACTAGAGTCGTACTGACGCATCGAGCCGAGAAACTGGAATGCAGAGCGCAGCAGAAGACGGTACGCAAACCGGCGCGATGATAACCCTCACCGACGTTGCGCGCGCGGCTGGCGTCGGCGAAAGCACTGCTTCGCGCGTGTTGCGCGGGCATGGTTCCTTCTCAGCCAAGACACGCGAGAGTGTACTCACTGCCGCGCGGAGTCTCGGCTATGTGCCAAACCGGATCGCGGGAACCCTGGCCTCCATGGGGTCCAAGCTCGTCGGCGTCGTCATTCCTTCGCTAAGCAATATCGTCTTTCCGGATGTGCTGCGCGGCGCCAATACAGTACTGGTCGGAGCCGGCTTCCAACCTGTCGTCGCAGTGACAGACTACGATCCGGAGCGGGAGGAGAGCGTCATCGAGTCACTCCTCAGCTGGCGTCCAGCCGGGATGATGGTAGCGGGGCTCGATCATACCGAGCGCACCGGCGCCATGCTGCGGAATGCCCGCATCAGAGTGGCCGAATTGCTCGATACCGATGGCGAGGGCATCGATATCGTCGTGGGCTTTTCCAACCGCAAGGCAGGCAGGGTAAGTGCTCAGCATTTGATGTCGCGCGGCTATCGCTGCATCGGCTACGTCGGCCACGACCTCGGTCTGGACCTTCGCGCGGCCAAGCGTTTCGCAGCGTTTCGCGCGGCCCTGGGCGAAGCCGGGCTGAGCGTCATTGGAGAAGAAATCATCCCTGCCGCATCGTCGATCGAAGCCGGGCGCGACGGACTTGCTCGATTGCTGGAGCGTTGTCCCGATCTGGATGCGGTTTACTTCTCCAACGACGACATGGCGATCGGCGGCTATTTCCACTGTCTCGCCCACGGCATCACCATACCGGACCGGCTGGCGATCTTCGGCTACAACGGTCTCGATGTAGCCAGAAGTGCGCCGCAGCCGCTTTCGACCATCCTGACGCCGCGAGTGACTGTCGGTGAGATCGGAGCACGGCTCGTCTGCTCCGATGGACCATCCGCAGTGGTCGATATCGGGTTCGAGCTGATCGAAGGAGCGACGACGTGACTGAGACCAAGCTAAGGGACGATATCTGCCGCTTCGGACGTTCGTTGTTCGAGCGCGGGCTGACGCCGGGATCGTCAGGCAATATCAGCCTGCGGCTCGATGATGGCGGCTGGCTGGTCACACCCACCAATGCCTCGCTAGGATTCCTGGATCCTGCCCGAATTTCCCGCCTTGATGCGCAAGGCAGGCTGACCTCTGGCGATGCGCCGACCAAGGAAATTCCGTTGCATACTGCGATCTATCAGACGAGGGCAGAGGCGCGCGCCATTGTGCACCTGCACTCGACCCACGCAGTCGCCCTTTCCATGCTGCCGGAAATAGATCCTAAGGCGGTGCTGCCGCCGATGACGCCCTACTATCTGATGCGCGCCGGACCAACCGCGCTGGTGTCCTACCATCGGCCAGGCGACCCGGCGGTTGTCGCTGCGATCAAGGGCCTTGCCGGGCGCTATTCCTCAGTGCTGCTGGCAAACCACGGTCCCGTGGTCGCGGGCGAAACGCTCGAGGCCGCCGTATTCGCTACCGAGGAACTGGAGGAAACCGCAAAGCTCTATCTGTTGTTACGCGGCCTCAATCCCCGCTACCTGTCGCCGGAACAGGTCGCCGATTTGGTGCGGGTTTTCGGGATATCCTTGCCGGAGCAAGACGAGCACCATCATTAGCATAGCCTCAGCGCTTGCGTGAGGTTATCTCACGGTATGAGAGTAGTGGCGTAGATAAAGGTCAGTCCCGACAAGTTCGAGACCTTCTTCGATGTTCGCCAGCATGCGATAGCGCAAGGATTCCATACCTTCCGCCTCTGCAACGCTGCCGCCGATCATTTCAAGCCCGACCGCTCCGCCAAGAAATAGCGCTCTCCCTGATGATCGAGTTCATCAAGCGAACACAGGAGATGCACCCCTGATCGAGCCCATCCCGGACCAGTGTGAGGAGTGCAGGCATGACATCCTCCATAAAACAGCGGCTGCGCCTGTCCGGCGGGACCGAGCTTTCCTTCATCACCGCGGGTGATGCGTCCAATCCCGCGCTGTTGCTCCTGCACGGCTTTCCGAGCTCGTCGCGCACCTTCCAGGGCATCATTCCCGGCCTTGCGCGTCGCCTTCGTCATCGCCCCCGACTATCGCTCGCAGATGCCCCGTGGCCGTCGCCAGCTGCTTCCGGAAGCGTCAGGATTGCGCTTGGCCATTCAGTCACGATCAGCCCTTGAGGCGCGCACGAAACAAGGTGGAGCCGTCCGTCAGGCGCGACCTGGAGATATCCCGGAATCCAGCCTCGGTCATCCACGCGCGATACTGACCTTCAGTGTACGATTCGCCGTGGCGATAGAGGTTCAAGAAGGTGAGATTCAGAAACACACCCTCAGGCGGGCCGAGGCGGTCGTCATCGACGACGCCCCACCCCGCAATTGCGATTTCGCCTCCAGCTGTGAGGCAACGCGCCGCGTTCAGGATTGAGCCGCGCGCCTGGTCCGGCGGCAGGACCTGGACGACGGCCTTCAGGATCGCCAGATCGTGCCGACCGATCGATGGCGCGACGGTTATGTCACCCTCTTCGACAACCACGTCGTCGGCACCGTATTCTGACAGGATATCTTTGGCGGCCGCTGCGACCGTTGGGAGTTCCATCAGCGTCGCTGCAATCTGCGGCCACCGCTCGCGAAGTCCGACGAAAATGGTCCCGGGGCCGCCGCCGATGTCGATCACCGAACCGATTGCCGAGAGGTCCATCTCCCGAGCCAGATGTCGGCCGAAAATCACCCCGCCCGGCGCGAGCATGCGGCTGAAGGCCACTGCTGCCTCGGGCCCGGCTTCGGAGAAGTCGTGCAGCGCAGCCGGCCGGTTCTGTCGCAGCGACTCTGCGGTCAGCAGGTCGGCTCCCCAGAGCTCGCGCAGGAGCGCATGATCGCCGCCGCGATAGGTCGGCTTTGACGCGTCGAGGAAGGCCGCCGCATCGGCTCCGTTGCGAAATTGGCCATCCTTGACTTCGAGAAGACCGATGCTGGCGAGCGCGTAGAGGAGCCGCAACAGACGATCGGGCTCGACTTTGAGCGCGGCTCCAAGGCTGTCAGCAGTCAACGCGCCGCCACCGAGCCGGGTGAAGATGCCAAGGTCCAGCCCGGCGCGAAGCGCCAAGGCGGGGGGCACCGCTGCGATCAGCTTGTCGATCCGATCAGAATCCACCATGCCATTCCGTGATCCAGGACCGACTTGGCCACACATCGCTGCCTGTCACCGCACGATCTCGCGATGGCCGCCGGGCAGGCGGGTGGCGATGAGCTTGTCGATGCGGCGGCCGTCGAGGTCGACGACCTCGAAGCGCCAGCCCTGCGCATCGACGCATTCGCCGGTCGTCGGCAGATGGTGCAGATGCGCCAGTACGTAACCGGCGACGGTCTCGTAGTCGCGGTTTTCCGGCAGGTCGATGCCGAGAACGTCCGCCATCTCGTCGGCCTGCATGTAGCCGGCGAGCAGCCATGAGCCGTCGTCACGCTTGACGGCGTTTTCCTCGTCGCCGGCGTCGAGGTCCGCCCGGAAGACGCCGGTGATGGCTTCCAGTATGTCAGCCGGGGTGACGATGCCTTCGAAATGGCCGTATTCGTCATGGACCAGCGCCATCGGCACGTTGGATTCCTTAAGTGTCGAAAGAACATCCAGCGCGTCGGCCTGGTCATGGACGATGGGAGCGGTGCGCACGTGCCGGCGCGGGTCGAGCGCGCGACCGCCGAGCATCGCGGCCAGCACGTCGCGGGTCTGGACGACGCCGATCATGGCGTCGACGCTGCCATCGCCGGCCGGCAGGCGCGAATGCTGGGTTTCCATTAGGAGTTTGCGGGTCGCCGCGTCGTCGGACTGCAGGTTGATCCAGTCGACCTCGGTGCGCGGCGTCATCACCGCGCGGACGGCGCGGTCGCCGAGCCGCATGACGCCGGCGATCATGCGCCGCTCGTCGGATTCGATGGTGCCGTGATGCTCGGCCTCGGCGACCAGCATCTTGATCTCCTCGTCGGTGACCTTCTCCTCGCTTTCACCGCGTTGGCCAAGCAGCCACAGCATGGCGCGGCCGGAAATGTCGAGCAGGAAGACGAGCGGCGCCGAGACGGTGGCGAGGATAGTCATCGCCGGAGCAACCCTGGCGGCGACGCGTTCGGGATCGCGCAGCGCGATCTGCTTGGGCACCAGTTCGCCGATGATCAGCGAGAAGTAGGTGATGAGCGCGACAACGATGCCGACGCCGATCGGGTCGGCAAGGCTGTCGCGGACGCCGATCGATGCCAGGAACACGGACAGCCGCTCGCCAAGCGTGGCGCCGGAAAAGGCGCCGGACAGGACGCCGACCAGGGTGATGCCGATCTGCACCGACGACAGGAATTTTCCTGGATTGGAGCCGAGCGCCAAGGCGCGTCCGGCGCCGGTGACGTTGCGGTCGATCATCGCCTTGAGGCGGGCCGGCCGTGACGAGACGATGGCAAGCTCGGACATTGCCAAAAGGCCGTTCACGCAGATGAGGACGACCACGATAGCGATTTCAGCGTAAAGCATGCGGGGTCAATAGCATTGCGGCGCGGCCTTCGAAAATAGACGGCCGTCATTTTTCATGCCGGCGGGCGCAACCATCTCATGCGGCATCCCAGGGCGGCGACGAAAAATACTCGATCACGGTGTCGATGAGCCGGCGGCCGGCCGTTGGTCTTGCGCCTACGGCAGCTGCCGCAGCACGCCCACCACCGCCTTGCCGTCGGTGAAATAGGGATCGCCGCCGCCATTGCGCCCGGTCTTTGTCGCACCGATGCCTGATATCTCGCTGGTCGAGATCAGCATGCCTGCGGCAGACAGGTCGCGGACCAGGAAATCGCGCTCGGCGTCGATGTCAGGAGCGATATAGTGGGTGACCTGGCCGGTGTTGTGGCTGAGGCCGACGCCGCGATCGAAGCTTGCCGCACCCAGCCAGAGCGGCCGGCCATCGTCTCCGGTCGCATCGGTCTGCCAGAAGCGGACGTGATGACGCCGGTCGGCACTGTCGCCGACCGGCTTCTCGAAGGCCAGATCCTGTGCACGGCCTTCGAACAGCAGCCGGCTGACCGGCGCGTCGGGATAGGGCCGATCGAACAGCACGCTTTCGCCGATCTCGATCGCGGTCTCCAGCGTCAGGGCGTCGGCCGTGTCCCATCCGGCGACGGCGAAGGCATGGACCAGCTCTTTTTTGGTGCCGACGAGGCCGACATTGATCGGATCGCCCGCGATGCCTTGCGGCGTGTGCGCCACCATCTCGAAACGCTGCGTACGGAAATTGCGGTCGCGCAGCGTCCAGAATTCCGGCGCGGCCAAATAGGCGAGCGCGAGATAGCCGGCACAGAACGCCACCAGCCAGGTCGTCGCGCGTCGTCGAAGGCTTCGTCGGCTCATGCGAAAGCTGAATGCTTAGGTCTACCTGGCCACAGCTTACCACGCCTTCGTCATCCTTGGGCGGAGCTGGAGCGAAGGCGGGCGTTGCTGCAGTGCAGAACCTATGATGCCGGCGGAACTCGACGGAGGGTGCCTAGTTCTGGATCGCCGCACCTTGCTTCGGCAGCTGGAAAACTGCCGTCTAGCGGCAAGCGCGGTAGCCGTTCTTGCGGTTCTTGATGTCGAAATGGAAATGGTTGCGGTGGTCGTAATTGTAGCCGGGGCCGAGCACGGTGGTGAAATACTGGCAGCCATCGGCGCGCACGGTGTTGAGGAAGCCGCGGGTGCGGAAGGCGAACAGGCCGGGCTTGCGCACGTCGATCTCCTTGCCATTGCCGAGCTCGATGCTCATGACGTCGAGCGCGTTGCCCTTGCCGTGCTCCGACAGCGTGCCTTCGCCGGCGATCCTGCGGCAGGAATAGCTCGAGCCCTGGCGAATGGTCCTGACGCCGGAGAAATAACGCCAGCGGGCGGACGGGACCAGTTCATTCCTGGCCCAGCCGGCGAAGGTGGCGGCCATGTCGCAAGTCAGCGTCGCGGCCGGCTGCATCCGGATGCTGCCGATGGTCGAGATCTTGACCGGATAGTCGATGCCGCACTGGCCTTCGCGGATCGGCGCAAGGTCGGTGTAGACGACGCCCAGGCGCTTCAAATCCTTGCGGCACTCGACCTCGCTGGCCGGTATCTGTTCGGTCGGCGCCATCGGCTCGTCCATGCGCGGATAGGCGGCGGTCATGTAAGGGTTGGACGGGACGAGGCGCTGCATTCCAGCATACTTTGGGACAGCGTTTGTCGGGACGGCTGATGTCTGGCTGCCGACATCGACGGCCGGTTCCAGCGAAAGCACGCTGCCGGTGGTGCAGGCCGAGATCGCTGCGATGGCAAGCCCGCCGGCAATCAAGCAGGCACTCGTGGGCCAGCCCACGAATGCCTGCTTGGATTCTCTCGTTTGTCGCGGGTTCTTGTCGGAAAACCGTGGCACACTTTTGCGGTACCTGCTTAGGTGCGCGCGTCTCACTTGCCGCACGGCGACAGTCGCGGCGCGAAATATCCCGGCCATTGGCAGGTTCCCGGTCCCCGAGCCGATCAGGCTCTATGTCATCGCTTGATCATGAGCTTTCTCCGAAAACCGGGTCATGATCAGATGAAACGGAGCTTACCCGCCAACAGTAAAGGAAAAATCAGCGGCTGCGTTTACGGCTGCGGCCAAATTGCGGCGCGCCGGTGCGCAACCATATCACTGGCAGAAGGTGCCGCCGTTGCGGCGCGGTGCAAGATCGAGATGAAGATGCAGCGAATGATCGGCATCGCTGCCCGGGCCAAGCACGGTCTTGAACGGTCCGCAGGCTGCCTTGCGTATTGCGTTCAGGAATTTCGCCTCCTTTTCCGGCGGCGCCGGGCCGATGTCGACTCTCCTGCCGTCCGAAAGCGTGAAGCTGGCGATGTCGAGCGCGTTGCCGAAGGCGTGCTCCGACAATTTCCCGCCGCCATTGCGGTGTCGGCAGACGAAGGCGGATGCCTGGCCGACCGACTTGAGTTCGGCGCCGAGCTCGGCCTTGGCCGCCGGCTGGACGATATCGGCGGCGAAGCGCGCGGCGGCCTCGGCCATCTGGCAGTTCAACTCGGTTTCGGGGTTGATATCCAATGACTTGCCCAGCGTCTTCAGTGCGATCGGATAAGGGATAGAGCAGCCGACCGCCGCATCATGCTCGGCTTTGCGTTCCTCGAAATCGACGCCCATCGACTTCAGCCGCCTGCGGCAGGCCAGTTCCTCGTCCGGCATTTTCTCCTGTGGCACAGCGGCCGAGCGCGGGTCGGGAGGGATTTCCTTTTCCGGCGCTTGCGCCGGCTTCTCCGGTGGTTTTGGCGCGGCGGCCGGTGATTCCGCCTCGGCCGGCTTTTCGGTCGGCGTCGGAGCGACTGCCGGCGGCTCCGCCCGGTCTTCCTGATGCAGGTCCGACTTCTGCTGGTTCAGCGTGTCGGTCGCGGGTTGATCAGGCTCTGGCGCATCCGCAGGGCGCGGCTCGGGGATCGGCACGTCGGCAGGCGCGGCTTCTTGCGCTGATTGCGGCTGATTGAGCTCCGGGGCAGGCATCGTTTCAGGCAATTCCGGAGCTTGGGCCAGGGCTGCTCCTGCGAACAGCATCGCCGCCGCCAAAGGCAGCGCCAATCTGATCAATCCGGCCAATCTGATCGATGTGCGAGGGGTCAGCGCCGCCATTCGCCCTTAACGGCGGGCGAATGCGGAAGTTGCCTGAACGAGGGTCTTGGCCGATCACAAACGGTAACCGCGATGTTACGCACCGATCGCTTCCAGCCCTTCCTCCAGCCAGTCGGCCAACAGCGGCATGCCGAGCAGATATTTCGCAGTGCGCTTGTTGGCGCGCTCGCGCGCGGCCGTCAGCGCGTCGGCCCATTCCGAAGCGTCATAGTCGCCGCGGCCAACCCAGGCGAGTGCTACGAGTTCGGCCGCCTCGTCGACATTGAGGTCGTTGATCAGTTCGCGCAGCTCTTCTTCGGTGAGGTCCTCCGAACGTTCCTCGACGAGACCGTCATGATTATGGTTGTCATGCGCCTCGCCGTCGAGTTCTACCTCGTGCTCGGCGCCATCGGCGTAGTCTTCGTTGACGGCGGCGCTCAACGCCTTCGCCTTGAGGATGAACAGGCGCACGGTGTCGGGACCGATCGAAAGCTCCCACTCTTTTTCAAGGCGCCGCTGCACTGGCCGTCTCCGCATACTCCGTTGGCGTTTGCCGGATGATAGCGGATTTGCAGCGCTCGTCACGTTTTGTTCGCGCTTCTATTTTCCGCTGGCGCGGATCGTTAAAAAAGCTTTCACTGGCCCAAGACTTTTTCGAGGTGAAACGGCTTTTTTCCGGGATGAAACGGCTTTTGCCCAGCGTTAGTCCTGGATTGACATGTTCAAGGAGAGTCCGATGCGCAGACGATTGGTGATCCAGGTTCTGGCGGTTGCCGCCCTGCCGCTGTTTGCCGTTCCGGCGTTTTCGGCCGGTGAAGGTGGTGGTGGCGGCGGCGGCGGCGGCAACCAGACCGTCACGCAGTGTAAGAAAGGCATGGTCTGGGACAAGAAGAAGAAGAAGTGCGTTGCGCCCAAGCAAGGCATGCTGGACGACGACAACATCTATGAAGCCGGCCGCGCGCTGGCTATGGCCGGACGTTATGACGAGGCGATCTCCGTGCTCAGCCTGGCTGCGGACAAGCAAGACCCTCGCATCCTCAACTACCTCGGCTACTCGCATCGCCATTCCGGACGCGTCGCCGTCGGTCTCGGCTATTATGAGGAAGCGCTGCGCATCGATCCTGATTACACGCTGGTACGTGAATATCTCGGCGAGGCGCATCTGCAGATCGGCGATCTCGCCGGCGCCCGCGAACAGCTACGCGAGATCGAGAAACGCACCGGCAAGGGATCTCGTGAATACGGCATGCTGTCCGAGCAGATAGACCGTTTCATGAAGAGCTGATTCGAAGCCCGAACCACCGGCTGTGAGCAATCGCAGCCGGTGTTTATTGCGGCTCGCCCGGCCAGCCAGGCTGCCGTGACGGCATTTCTGCAAATAGCGGGCGAATTTTTCAAAACCGATTTTTTGGCGTGAAAAACCCGCGAAGATTGCTATATTGAGGGAAATAGCGGTGACACGGTTCCGTTAGCCCGAGGCTGCCGGACCGTTTTCTTTTTGTACCCATCGACAAGGTCGCTCCCGGAACGCGGGGGCGGCGGCAGGAAAGGTCAGGCATTATGAACAAGGTCCCGATGACAGGCGAGGGGTTCGCGTCATTGAAGGAAGAACTGCGCTGGCGCCAGCAGGAAGAGCGGCCGCGCATCATCGAAGCAATCTCCGAAGCGCGCTCGCACGGTGATCTCTCTGAAAACGCGGAATACCACGCGGCGAAAGAGGCGCAGAGTCTCAATGAGGGCCGCGTCAACGAGCTCGAGGATTTTATCGCCCGCGCCGAGGTGATCGACATCACCAAGCTCAGCGGCGAAAAGGTCAAGTTCGGCGCGACCGTGGTTTTGGTCGACGAGGACACGGACGAGAAGAAGACCTACCAGATCGTCGGCGACCAGGAGGCGGACGTGAGGTCAGGCCGCATCTCGATCTCCTCGCCGATCGCACGGGCGCTGATCGGCAAGGCAGTTGGCGACGCCATCGAGGTCAACGCGCCAGGCGGTGCGCGGGGCTACGAGATCGTCCAGGTGCAGTTCATCTAGGGGATCGCGCAGCCGTTATTGGCGATATGTCGCGCTGCCCCTCATCGCCCTGCCGGGCACTTCTCCCCGTATAGGGACGGGGAGAAGGACGCCGTGTCCGAACCGGATAGATAGGTAACAGAGTAGACCGATTGCATAGGTGACAGTTTTCTTGTCCGCCGGGAGGTACCGGCGATGGTTTGGCGAGAGACTGACATCATGGACGAGCGGTTGAGGTTTATAGTGGATTGCCTTTCGGGAGAGGAGACGATGACGGCTGTTTGCGAGCGGTACGGGATATCGCGCAAGATCGGCTACAAGTGGCTTGGTCGTTACCGGGAGTTCGGCCCGGAAGGTTTGCATGATCTGCCGCGAGCGCCGCTCAATCACGGCCGCGCGACCGCTGCCGATCTGGTTGAGCGGATCGTTGCGCTGAAGGAGGCGCATCCGGCATGGGGGCCCAAGAAGATCATCGGGCGGCTCAAGCGTGAGGCGCCGTCGCACCCGTGGCCGGCGATCTCGACGGCCGGCGAGATTCTGAAGCGCCACGGCCTTGTCGGCCGGCGGCGGGGGCGCTGGAGAGCTGTGGGCAACGGCCCCTGGCCAGATGCGCAAAGGCCGAATGCGGTGTGGACGGGCGACCACAAGGGCTGGTTCCGGACCCGTGACGGGTGGCGCTGCGAACCGTTGACAGTGCTGGATGCGTGGAGCCGCTACCTGTTGGCGCTCGAAGCGACGGGTTCGACGGCAGATGAGGAGGCCTGGCCGGTGTTCGAACGGCTGTTTGAGGAGCATGGTCTGCCGGATCGGTTCAGAAGCGACAATGGTTCACCCTTCGCGTCGGCCGGCGTCACCGGGCTGACGCCGCTTGCGGTGCGCTTCATCAAGCTCGGCATCGCGCTGGAGCGGATCGCGCCCGGCAAGCCTCAGCAGAACGGCTGCCACGAGCGCTTTCACCTGACCATGTTGCCGCTGGCCAAGGCGCCTGAGATCGACAGACAGGCGCAGAGCCAGGCTTTCGACGCCTTCCGTCGCGAGTACAATGAGGAGCGTCCGCATGAGGCGCTCGGCATGGACACGCCGGCCGAATACTACCGCGGTAGCGAGCGGCAAATGCCGGCCAACGTGCCCGAGCCCGACTATCCGGCCGAGGCCGCAGTCAGGCGCGTGCGCAACAATGGCGCGATCAAGTGGCAGGGCGGCGAGATCTATGTCTCGGCCTCGCTTGCCGGCGAGCCGGTCGCCGTCGAAGAAACCGAAACCGGCGAATGGGCCTTACGCTTCTACGCCCACCCGCTCGGCCACATCGATCTCAAGCGAATGCGCCTGGTCCGCCGCAGCGCCTTGCAACCCCGACCAGCCGGCGCTGCGGCGGACACCACTGCGCAGGAGAAGGGGGGAAAACTGTAACCTATGTATCCGGTTCAAACTGTTACCTATCTATCGGCTGGACACCCGTCATCGACGGTTCGCCAATTTTCAGCGTTGCACAAGGAAGGCGCCAGCGTTGCGGCCAGCTTCTTTCTCCCCGTTAACGGTCGTTAACGGGGAGAAATGCCCGGCAGGGCAATGAGGGTGCAGCGCCAAACCTTGAAATCAAGTTTTTCCGGCCTGACCAAGCGCTTGGCGCCCCAGCAACTTTTCTGCCTCCGCTACCACCTCTAACGGTCCGACACGGCTGCCGGGCGCGGCCAGCAGCGTTGACGAGAACGGCCCGCGCGGACCGGTCAGGCCGGGTTCTGTCGCCACAAACACCGCGACCGTCGGCAGACCGAAGGCACTGGCGAGGTGGGTAAGGCCGGTATCGGCGCCGATGGTCAGCACCGACCGGCCGATGATCGCGGCGATCTCGGCAAGCGGCGATTTCGGCACCAGCACGGTCTGTGGAACGGCTTGGGCGATCGCCTCGGCAACCGCCTTTTCCCTGTCGTTCGACCAGGTGGTGACCGGCGTCATTCCTCTTTCCACGAGAAGCCGGGCCGTCTCGATCCAGTTGCCGACCGGCCATTTCTTGTCCTCGCGGCTGGTGCCGTGCAGCAGGAAGGCGGTTTTCCCGCCGACAAATGTCGAAGCGACGGCCGGCGGCATGATGCCGGACTTGAGCCCGGAAAAATCCGGTTCATAGCCGAGCGCCAGCCCGAACAGCCGCCTGGTGCGTTCGATGGCGTGCAGATCGCGCGGCACAGCATAGCGGCGGTCGTAGAACAAGGTCGCCGAAGGCTCACGGGCGCTCGACCGGTCGAAGCCGGCTATCGGCGCCGCGGCCTGTTTCGCCACCACGGCCGACTTCAGCAATCCTTGCGCGTCGATGACGAGATCGTAGCGGCGATCCCGCAAGGCGCGGCGCAATCCCGCTGCCTGGCGCCATGTGCCGGGGACGAGCGGGCTTGTGCGCCAGCGCCGGATTGCCACGCTGTGGATGGTTGCGATCGCCGGATGCAGCGCCACGATGCCGGCAAAAGCTTCTTCCACACACCAGTCGAACGACACGTCCGGCCGGCTGCGGCGCGCATCCTCGACGGCTGGAAAGCTGTGGATGACGTCACCCATCGACGATGTCTTGACGACAAGCACCCTCATGCGGCGGCCGGCATTTCCAGCAACCGTTCCGTCGCCGCCGCGACCTGCGCCACTTCAAGCGTGTTCAGGCAGTTGAGGTGGCCGAGCGGGCAGATTTTGCGATGGCAGGGCGAACAGGACAGGCCGAGCCAGACCAGTTCGCGCTGCTCGGCGAGCGGCGGCGTATTGTGCGGCGAGGTCGAGCCGTAGACGGCTACGATCGGCGTGCCGACCGCGGCGGCAACATGCATCAGCCCACTGTCGTTCGACACCGCAAGCCTGGCCGCGGCGATCAGGTCGATGGCGTCCTCCAGCCGCGTCTGGCCGGCGAGGTCGACAACATCAGGTGCAAGCGTGGCGATTTCCGCCGTTACGTCGGCATCGTTCTTCGACCCGAACAGCGCGACCGCAAAACCTTTGGCCATGATGTCGCGGGCAAAGCCGGCATAGCGTTCGCTCGGCCAGCGTTTGGCCGGGCCGAACTCGGCGCCCGGCATCAGCGCGACGAATTTTTTCGCCTCCAGCCCGAAGCGGCCCAGCAATGCCGCCTGGTTTTTCGTGTCGACAGCGAGCCTGGGAGCGCGGAACGTGCCGCCTTGCGCGAGGCCGAAATAAGCCTGCGCCGTGCGCCGTTTCACATCGTCTGGCAAGGGGACGATATCGGTCAGCAGCCCGTAGCGCATTTCCTTGAGGTAGCCGACACGGCGCGGAATGCGGGCAAAGAACGGGACCAGCGCCGACTTCCAGCTTCCAGGCATGACATAGGCGATGTCGTAGTGGCCGCGCAGCAGGCGGCCGAAGCGCCTTCGCATGCGGAATTCCAGCGCTCCGGATTTCAGCGGCAGATCAATCTGCCGGCGTATTTCGGGCATCCGCTTGACCAGTGGCGCCGCCCATGCCGGGGCCAGCACGTCGATCGCGGCGTCCGGGTGAAGCTCTCCCAGCGCCGAGAACAGGCACTGCGCCATCACCATGTCGCCCACCCAGCGTGGGCCGATCACGAGGATCGTTGGGCTTTCAGCCATTCGACATAGTCTCTGACGCCGGTTTCCACTGTGCGAAACTGACCATTGTAACCGGCGGCGCGCAACCGGGACATATCAGCTTGCGTAAAACTCTGGTAGCTGCCCTTGAGATGGTCGGGGAAGTCGATGAACTCGATCTCGCCCTTGCCCAGCGCGCCGATCACCGTTTCGGCAATGGCGCGGAACGGCTGGGCTCGGCCGGTGCCGCAGTTGAAGATGCCGCTTGAGCCGCGTTTCCACAACCATAGATTGATATCGGCAACATCGCCGACATGGATGAAGTCGCGGCTCTGCTCGCCAGGTGCAAAACCGTCATAGGCGCCGAACAGCTTTGGGTTGTGGCCTTGCTCGACCTGGTTGAACAGATGGTAGGCGACCGAGGCCATGGCTCCCTTGTGCGCCTCGCGCGGTCCATAGACGTTGAAATAGCGCAGGCCGGCCACCGGCGAATGATCGGTATCGAAGACGGTGCGGCGGACATAGTCGTCGAACAGCTTCTTTGAATAGGCATAGACATTGAGCGGGCGCTCGCATTCCGGCTCCTCGCGAAACTCGGTGCCGCCGCCATAGACGGAAGCCGAGGAGGCATAGAGGAACGGCACGCGCAGCGCCAGGCAGGCGTGCAGCAGCCGCTTCGAATAGGCGTAGTTCACCTCCATCATGAACTTGCCGTTCCACTCGGTGGTGGTCGAGCAGGCGCCCTGGTGGAAGACGGCCTCGATGCGGCCGAGGTCGCCGGCCTCCATCCGCGGCAGGAAATCGTCCTTGTCGAGATAATCTGATATCTGCAGGTCGGCGAGATTGGCAATCTTGTGGCCGTCGGTCAGGTCGTCGACGACGAGGATGTCGCTGATCCCTTCGGCATTGAGCGCGGCGACGATGTTGGAGCCGATCATGCCGGCGCCGCCCGTGACGATGATCATGCTGGTAACCCTGACCTGCGGTTTGCTTGCCGATTCCGGCCCTTATAAGGGAGGCTGGCAGGCCTGTCGATAAAGCACCCACAGAGGGCAGGGGCCAATGAACTCTTCCGTAGAAAAGTTGATCCGCCAACCAGCGTTGGCTGTGGTCCGTTCCGAGCCTGCCGTTGCGCTGAGCCGAATTGCGGTATATCGGCTTCGCCATGAACGACCAGCCCTGCCAGTCCAGCGTTTTCTCAGCATCGGGACCGGCTCTCATTGCACGTCGAAGATGACATGAGCGAGCAATACCTGCCTTCTCCCGAACCGCTTCACCGCGCCGTCTCGCGGTTCAGCAACGTCACCGTGCTGGTGGTCGGCGACTTCATCCTCGACCGTTTCGTCAACGGCGTCATCGAGCGGATTTCGCCTGAAGCGCCCATTCCGGTGCTGCGCGGGCGTGGCGAAACCTCGGCGATGGGTGGCGCCGGCAATGTCGTCGCCAACATCGTCTCGCTCGGCGCTGCCGCGATACCGGTTTCGGTGATCGGCGCCGATCCGGCCGGCGACAATCTCATGCGCATGCTCGCCGGGCTTGGCGTCGACACTGGCGGTCTCGCGCAGGACGCCAACCGGATGACCTCGTCGAAAAGCCGCTTCAGCGCGCAGGGCCAGCAGGTGCTGCGCTTCGACGAAGAGGAAATCAAGCCGCTGCGCGACGCCGAGCGGGCGACGCTGATCCGGCTTTTCCGCGCCGGGCTGGCGCAGGCCGACATCGTCATTCTGTCCGACTACGGCAAGGGCATGTTGCTCGACGGCGTCGCCGGCGAGCTGATCTCGATCTGCCGCGAGGCGGGAAAGCCGGTGCTGGTCGATCCCAAGGGCCGCGACTATGCTTGCTACTCCGGGGCGACGGCGATCACGCCCAATCGCAAGGAGCTTGGCGAGGCGGTCGGACGCGCGGTGTTTGCCGATGACGAGATCGTCGCCGCGGCGCGTGAGTTGATCTCGGCACATGGCTTCGATTTCGTCGTCGCGACGCGCAGCGAAAAAGGCATGAGCGTCGTCGACGCCGACGATGCCCGCCACATTGCCACGCAGGCGCGGGAGGTGTTCGACGTTTCCGGCGCCGGCGACACTGTCATCGCCTCGTTTGCGTTGGCCCTGGCTGCGGGCGCCGACCGCGTCATTGCCGCGGCCATTGCCAACGCGGCGGCTGGCGTGGTGGTGGGAAAGCGCGGCACGGCACGGCTGACCGTCGAGGAACTCAGCGGCGCGCTGTTTCGCTCGCATGGACCGATTGCCCACAAGGATGCAATCCTCGATGCTGCTGCCGCCGCACGGCTGGTGGCGACGTGGAAGGACGAAGGCCTGAGCGTCGGTTTCACCAATGGCTGCTTCGATATCCTTCACGCCGGCCATGTCAGCCTTTTGCATGCGGCGCGCAGCCAGTGCGACCGGCTGGTTCTCGGCCTCAACAGCGATGCCTCGGTGCGCCGGCTGAAAGGGCCGGGACGCCCGGTCAACGACGAGCATGATCGCGCCTGCGTCCTGGCGGCGCTTGCCTCGGTCGATGCCGTCGTCGTCTTCGAGGAAGACACGCCGCTCGCGCTGATCGAGGCGCTGAAGCCCGACATACTGGTCAAGGGCGCCGACTATACGATCGATCAGGTGGTCGGCGCCGAAGTGGTGCACAAGGCGGGTGGCCGCGTCGTGCTGATCGATCATGTCGCCGGCAAGAGCACCACCGGCACCATCGGCAAGTTTACTGCATCGGCCCGAAAATCGTAATGATTTTCGGAAAGCACGATGCAGCAGACTAAAAGTGCTAGAGCGTCCTTTGTGCGTCCAATTGGACGCACGGCGCTCTAGGCCGGCAGCACAAACTGAGGGTTTCATGTCCGAACTGAACGAATACCTGGTCCGCTCGGCGGCCGCGATCAGCGCGATGGTCGAGCGCGATCTCACCGGCGAGATGGAGCGGGCGGTGACCGCCGTCGTCGCCGCGCTTTCGCAGGGCAAGGCGCTGCTGATCTGCGGCAATGGCGGCTCGGCCAGCGACGCCATCCACATCGCAGGTGAACTGGTCGGCCGCTTCCTGAAGGAGCGCAAGGCCTACAACGTCATCGCGCTGCCGGCCAATGCGGCGGTACTGACCGCCTGGGGCAACGATTACGGCTTCGACACGGTATTTTCACGCCAGGTCGAGGCACATGGCTCAGCGGGTGCCGTGCTGCTCGCCATCTCGACCAGCGGCAACTCGGCCAGCATCCTTGCCGCTGCCGAGCAGGCGCGCACGATGGACATGACAGTGATCAGCCTGACCGGCGACAGCGGCGGCAAGCTCAGGCCGCTCTCCGACATTCTGCTCAACGTGCCCTCGAACTCGACGCCGATCATCCAGCAGGGGCATCTGTGCCTCTATCATCATCTGTGCGAAATGGTCGAAGCGCGCCTCTGTGATGGCTGACAGGGCTCCGCACCCGCTGGTGGAGCCGGGCCTGTGGGTGGAGAGGATCGGCGACAAGGTTTTTCCCGAGCGTATGCCGGCGCTGTTCCTAGACCGCGACGGCACCATCAATGTCGATACCGACTACCCTAGCGATCCGGCCGACATCGTGCTGCGCGACGACATCGTGCCTGCTATCAGAGCTGCCAACCAGGCCGGAATCCCGGTCGTCGTGGTGACCAACCAGTCCGGCATCGCGCGTGGGTATTTTGACTGGAGCGTTTTCACCGACGTGAACGGCCGTGTTCTGGAACTGCTGCGCGATCAGGGCGCATTCGCGGACATGGTCCTTGCCTGCGCGTATCACGAGGCAGGCAGAGGGCCGCTGGCGATTGCCGACCACCCAGTGCGCAAGCCCAATCCGGGCATGCTGCTCGAGGCGGCCGCGCGCCTCCGCCTCGATCTCCGGCGTTCACTCATCGTCGGCGACAAGCCGGCCGACATGGAGGCGGGGCGGCGTGCGGGCTTGTCGCGCGGCTGGCTGGTCGACGGCGAGGCGTCCGATCATGGCGGGTTCAGGGTTTCGCCGCTGCGGGACGGGAATGATCTCGACGGATTGCTGGCCGCAATCGAGGCACTATAAGATGTGCTGACACTCAGCCGGCCTGCAAATGGTAGGTTTCCTGCGCTTTCGGTCGTGACGCACCAGTCATCGAAGTCGGCGCCGCCCCTCATTGCCCTGCCGGGCATTTCTCCCCGTATAGTGACGGGGAGAAAGGGCTGGCCGCAACGTTGGCGTCCTTTTCTGTAACGCTGGAGATCGGCGAAACCGGCGACGACAGCTATACGTCACTATCCGGGGAGAAGGTGCCGGCAGGCGGATGAGGGGCAGCGCTGGAATCGGCGATTGCCCTGCCATCCCGATCAAGCTGGAAACGCCACCAGGCCCTCGTCCTTGACGCGACGGATGGTCAGTGCCGTCCGCACCGTGTCGACATTCGGCGCCGAGGCCAGTTCCTCGATGACGAAGGTCTGAAAGGCGCCGAGGTCGCTCGCCACGCAATGCAGCAAGAAGTCGGACTCGCCCGACACCATCCAGGCGTCGCGAACGATCGGCCAGCCGCGGGTGCGTTCGGCGAAGGTCTTCAGTTCCGCGTCGGCCTGGTGATGCAGGCCGATGAGGCAGAAGGCGACGACATCCAGGCCGAGCGCCGGCGCATTGAGCAAGGCGCGATAACCGCGGATGATGCCGGTCTCTTCCAGCCGCCTGACGCGACGCAGGCATGGCGGCGCCGAAATGCCGACGCGGCCGGACAATTCAACATTGGTCATGCGCCCGTCGTGCTGAAGCTCGCGCAGGATTTTCCAGTCGATGGCATCGAGATCGGCTTTGAGCGGCATGGATACCTTCGGCCTTCACGCAAGAATCTTTCGTGATTTTGTAATTAAACGACTTTGGTGTCCATTCCATCCCCAGTGATTTTCGGGCAATCATGCGCCAGGATGTCCATGGATCGTCTGTTTGTGCGGAAGCTTTCCGGGGACGAAGGCCAGGTCGTCTTGCTGGCGCCGCCTGCAACACCTAGATTAGGGCCGAAATCGATCCCTGTGCCGGACGCTTCATTGGCGTCCGGTTGTTGTGAAAGCCCTGATATGACGTCCAAGCACGCACCCGTTCTCATCATCGGCTCCGGTCCCGCCGGCTATACGGCGGCAATCTACGCCGCCCGCGCCATGCTGAAGCCGATGCTGGTCGCCGGCCTGCAGCAGGGCGGTCAGTTGATGATCACCACCGATGTCGAAAACTATCCCGGCTTCGCCGATCCGATCCAGGGTCCGTGGCTAATGGAGCAAATGCTGAAACAGGCCGAGCATGTCGGCACCGACGTCATCAACGACATCATCACCGAGGTCGATCTTAATGTGCGGCCGTTCCGCGCCAAGGGCGATTCCGGCGCCACCTATACCGCCGACGCGCTGATCATCGCCACCGGTGCGCAGGCGAAATGGCTGGGCATCCCGAGCGAACAGACTTTTATGGGCTTCGGCGTATCGGCCTGCGCCACCTGCGACGGTTTCTTCTATCGCGGCAAGGACGTCGCGGTCATCGGCGGCGGCAATTCGGCGGTGGAGGAGGCGCTTTACCTTTCCAATCTGGCCAAGAGCGTAACGGTCATCCACCGGCGCAGCGACTTCCGCGCCGAGCGCATCCTCAGCGAGCGGTTGTTCAAGAAAGACAATATCCGCGTCATTTGGGACACCGTGGTCGATGAGATCACCGGTCAGTCCGGCAAGATGCCGATGCCGCCGTCGGTGGAAGGGCTGAAGCTGCGCAATGTGGTGACTGGCCAGGAAATGCATCTGACGGTCGACGGGGTGTTCGTCGCGATCGGCCATGCGCCGGCGGTCGAGCTGTTCGCCGGCAAGCTGAAGCAGAAGCCGAACGGCTATCTGTGGACGGCGCCGGATTCGACCTGCACCGACGTGCCGGGCGTGTTCGCCGCCGGTGACGTGACCGACGACATCTACCGCCAGGCGGTGACGGCGGCGGGGCTCGGCTGCATGGCCGCGCTCGAGGCGGAAAAGTACCTCGCCGGGATCGAAGTTCACCGCGAAGCGGCGGAGTAAACAAGCGGCCGAGAAAAGCCGCGCAAAAGCCTGATTTTTCATTCAAACGCCAAAAGAACAAGCGAGGGGCGTTATGGCGTTGGACTGGGACAAGCTACGCGTGTTTCACGCTGCAGCGGAAGCTGGGTCGTTTACCCATGCCGCCGAGACACTGCATCTGTCACAATCGGCGATCTCGCGGCAGGTCAGCGCGCTCGAACATGATGTCGGCGTGCCGCTGTTCAATCGCCATGCCCGCGGCCTGGTGCTGACCGAGCAGGGTGAAATGCTGTTCCGCACGGCGCATGACGTGCTGATGAAGCTGGAGACGATCAAGACGCGGCTGACCGAGGCCAAGGATCGGCCTTCCGGCGTGCTTAGGGTGACGACCACGGTGGGGCTCGGTGCCGGCTGGCTGACCGAGCGCGTGCAGGAATTCATCGAACTCTATCCCGAGATCAGCCTGCAACTGATCCTGGCGAACGAGGAACTCGACCTCACCATGCGCCGGGCAGACTGCGCGATCCGGCTGCGCCAGCCGCAGCAGCCCGACCTTATCCAGCGCCGCCTGTTCACCGTGCATTTCCATCTGTACGCCGCCCCTTCCTACGTCAACAAATATGGCAAGCCGGCGTCGATCGCCGAGTTGAAGAGCCATCGCATCGTCACCTTCGGCGTGCCGGTGCCGGCGCATCTGTCGGAATTGAACTGGCTGGAAACGGTCGGCGATTTCGAAGGCGGGCAAAGGGTGCCGACGCTGCAGATCAACGACATATTGTCGATCAAGCGCGCAGTTCAGGGTGGCGCCGGCATCGCCATGCTGCCCGACTATGTGGTCAGCAAGGATTCAGGCCTGGTGCAGTTGCTGCCGGAGACCGAAGTGCCGTCCTTCGACACCTATTTCGCCTATCCCGACGCGATGAAGAACCAGGCGAAGCTGCACGTCTTCCGCGATTTCATCGTCGCCAAGGCCCGAAGCTGGTCGTTCTAAAGCGCGTCGTGTTTTGTTTTGAACGGATACGTGCGAGGCGCTACTCGTCCTGACCTGAATCTCAACACACCCGAAACGGCGCAGCTCCGATTCCGACTCACCCGCGCCACCGCGTCAGGCGGGGTAGCCAGCCTGGAACGGCATGGCGGTAGGCCTCGTACTCGGCGCCATAGCGGCGGGCAAGCGTCGGTTCCTCATGGAACTTCACGAACGAGACCATGGCGACGGCGGCGATAGCGGCATAGGCGACGAGAGCCGCGCTCGAAAACAGCAGCGCCTGGCCAAGGATGATCGCCAGCACAGCCACATACATCGGGTTGCGGACATGGCGGTAGATGCCGCCGACAACCAGTCGCTCGGTTGGCGCGACCGGAGCGGGCGTGCCGAGGCCTTCGAGAGCAAAACGGGCGAAGGCATGAAGCAGCAAGACCGTTGCGGCGCCAATCAGGACCCAGCCGCCCACGACCAGGCCGAGCTGGGTCGACCATGGCAGACGATAGCGATCGGTCAACAGCCAGGGCAGCAATCTCGCGACCACGCCGGGCGCTGCGATGAAGAACAGCGCGCTGCCGGCGATCGCCTGACGGGTCCTCATCGGGGCTTCCTTGGCCGCGATTTTCGGGCCGATGCGTGTCTGCCGCAAAAATAATGGCTGCCGCAAAAATAAACGCGCGCTGCCTGATTCGCCATCACTCGTTGTTTTCTGCGTTCTGGACCGAAATTCGGCGCTGATTGGCTATTTCGCAATGATTCTTGACTGGCTGCGCACCTCATTTCGCGATTCTTCTGGTCCTACGAGGCCAAGCAACGGGTTAGACCACAGCCTGTGTCATTTTGCATGCGAGTGTTGCAAAATAGATGCTTGTTTCTTGGGCACGATGAGCACATATATGGACCATCTCCTGGGCGCGTTCTCCTCCCATTAGCGCCCTCGAGTGTTCCCCTCTGGAGGTTAGCCTTAACAGGCACTTCCAATCAAACTCAGCCGGATCTTCGTTGATCCGGCTTTTTTGTATCCCGGACCCTGCCGGCGCTGACGCAAAGCCGACCGAAATTGTCATGTAACAGTGACATGTAACCTCAGGTAACATGTCGCAGGCGCGCAGCATCGACTAAGCAGATCATAGGACGCGGTGTGGTTCGTGCGGGAGATGGGGGCATCACTCGGACGATCCGGGCTCAGGCGGCTACCGCGTCCGAACCATTCTTCCGCTGAGGCTGTCAAGCGTTGGCGGCATGTGCGGCGGACCTGCCGCTTCGCCTCCCACGAAGACGGTCCGCAAGAGAACGGCGTCCGGATCATTTCCGGACGCCGTTCCTTGTGTTCTGCAGCCTGACTGTCGCCAAGTCCCAGTGTCAGGCGGCCTTGCCATTGGCGTTCAACGCCTCGTCGGCCAGGCGGCCGGTGAGTTCGGCCATATGGTCGAAGCTGGCACGATAGCTGGCCACGCCCGCGGTGGCCGAACGCAGCTCGATGATCAGATCGCCGATCTCGGCCTGCGGCATGGTCGCCTCGACGACATCCCATCCCGGCCAGCCGGGCCGCGCATCGTAGCCGAGGATTTGGCCGCGCCGCTGCGGGATCAGGGCGATGATTTTCGATGTCGCGTCGGACGGCGTGACGATTTCCACCTTCATGATCGGTTCAAGCAGCACCGGCGAGCAGGCGGCCATGCCTTCCTTCATCGCCAGCTTCGCCGCCATCTGGAAGGCCATGTCCGACGAATCGACAGAATGATAGGAGCCGTCGGACAGGTTGACGGCGACGTCGACCACCGGAAAGCCGAGCGGGCCCGATTTCAGATAATCGCGCACGCCGGCCTCGACCGACTGGATATAGGTTTTCGGCACGGCGCCGCCGGTGATGGTGTCGGTGAACTGGAAGCCGGAGCCGCGCGGCAGCGGCTTGATTTCGATCACCACGTCGCCGAACTGGCCATGGCCGCCCGACTGCTTCTTGTGACGGCCACGCTGCTGCGCCGCTTTGCGGATCGTCTCGCGGTAAGGCACGGCCGGTGGATGGCCTTCGACCGGAATCTGGTTCTTGCCCTCCAGCCGCTCGCGCACGACACGCAGATGCATTTCGCCATGGCCCGACAGCACGGTTTCAGCCGAATCCTGATTGTGGCGCACGCTGAGCGAGGGATCTTCTTCGGCAAGGCGGTGGATGGCCGCCGACATCTTGACCTCGTCCTTGCGTTCCTTCGGTCGCAACGCAAAAGCAAAGACCGGTTGCGGCGGCGCCAGCGTGACCAAGGGCTTGGTGCCGCCCTTGATCGAGCTCAAGGTCTGACCGGTCGTGACCTCGTCCATCTTGCCGAGCGCGACCGTGTCGCCGGCCGGGGCCGAGGTGAGCTTGGTCTGGTCCTTGCCGAGCATTCTGTAGATGCCGGAGACCTTTGCCGTCGCGCCGTTCGAAAGGAACAGCTCGGAGGCGTCGGCAAGCTGGCCGGACAGGATGCGAGAGATCGACAGCTTGCCGCCATGCGCGGTGTGGATGGTCTTCATCACCTGGACCACGGTCGCAGTGCCGTCAGGTGCGCCGAGGCGCTTGCGCGTTGCTTCAACATCAGGGGCGTCGTGGCGGATCGTTTTCAGCAGCCGCAGCACACCATTGCCCTTCTCGGCGGTGCCGATCAGCACCGGCGTCACGGCACCATCGCGCAAGTCGGCGGCCAGGTCGTCGAAGATAGCGTCCTTGGGCGGCTCGATTTCGTCGAGCAGCTGCTCCATCAGTTGATCATCATGGTCGGCGAGCGTCTCCAGCATGGAAAAGCGCGCTTCGAGCTCGCGCGCCTTGTCGTCGCTGGGGATCTGGGCGACCTCGCTTTCGGCATATTCGCGATAGATGTAGGCGCGCTCCAGCGCCAGATCGATCGAGCCGATCACCACGCCGTCCTTGCGCAGCGGGATCTGGCGCAGCAGCAAAGGCAACGAGCTTGCCGGCTGCAGCATCTTCAGCGTCTCGCGCACGCCTGATGTCGCCTTGTCGACCTTGTTGAGGAACATGATGCGCGGCACGCCGAGATCGTCGAGCTTGCGCATGATCAGCTGCAGGGCAGGGATCTTCTTCTCGTCGGCTTCGGCGACGACCACGGCGATGTCGCAGGCGGCCAGAACCGGCTCTGCCTCGAAGGAGAATTCGATGGAGCCGGGACAATCGACGAAGGTGAGTTGCTCGCCCATGAAGTCGGTGGTGGCAAACGTCGCCTCAACGCTCATGGCGTGGGCGCGTGCCTCGGGCGAATGATCGGAAACTGTGTTTCCCGAGGAGACCGGATTCTGGCGGGGGATGGCGCCCGTGCGGGCCAATATGGCTTCGAGAAGTGTCGTCTTACCGCTTGCAAAGGGACCGACTATGGCAACGCATTTCGGTCCCGTGCGTCGTCCTCCGGCGCGAGTTCCCATGACTGACCTCCACTCAGGCGTTTCCCTGGGAGCGGCGGCCGGCCTGTCGACCGTCGCGGGCGGGGCGTTTTTCAGTTTGCCACCTACCCAAAGGCATCGTCCCACGGGTTAGCCGGGAGGGCAAGTGATTTGAGATCGGAGGATCGCCATGTCGCGGATGTTGAGCCATGAATCGGCGAGCCGTAGGATGCGGGCCTGGGCTTCGCGTCAATCCCGTGACAGGGCCCGTCGCCGAACGGCAGCAAAAGCGGTTGCGCCATGATGGTTATCGGATGAAAGTACCCCTTCCTGCGACAGAACGGTCGTCGCCGACCGATCCGCCATCAGCTTGAGGACTCGCGACGATGAAGATCATTGCTTGCGGCAGCGTGCCGACCGTCATTGCGCCGGAAAACTACTTCACCGGCCGCGTGTGGCAGACGCCGATCATCGAGAAGGAAGCGCCGGCGCGGCTACGCGCCGTCATGGTCGGTTTCGAGCCCGGCGCGCGTACCCACTGGCATACGCATCCGCTAGGCCAGACGCTCTATGTCGTGTCCGGCGCCGGCCTCGCACAAAGCTGGGGCGAGCCGATGCAGGTAATCAGGGCCGGCGACGTCATCTCGTTTGCGCCTGACGAAAAGCATTGGCACGGCGCCGGTCCAAAATCGGCGATGGCACATATCGCCATGCAGGAGGCGCTCGACGGCGTCCATGCCGACTGGCTGGAGAAGGTGACAGACGAGCAGTATGGCGGCTGAGGCTTTTGAGCCCACTAAACCAAGCCCGATTGCGAGCCGGGTGTTCGAGATGCGCCAGATCAGGTCAGCGAGGCGGTGAAGCGCTGGATGCGCGCGCAGGCCTCTTCGAGCAACGCCTCCGACGTGGCATAGGAGATGCGGAAGTTCGGGCCGAGGCCGAATGCCGAACCGAACACGACCGCCACGCCCTCGGCCTCGAGCAGTTCCGAGCAGAAGGCTTCGTCGCTGTCGATCAGCTTGCCGGCTTTGGTCGTCTTGCCGATCAGCTGGGAACAGGACGGATAGACGTAGAAAGCACCTTCCGGAGACGGACATGTGATGCCGCGCGCCTGATTGAGCATCGACACGACGAGATCGCGCCGAGCCTGGAAAATCGCCTTGTTTTTCGCAATGAAATCCTGCGGACCGTTCAGCGCCTCCACCGATGCCCACTGGGCAATGGTGCAGGCGCCGGAGGTCTGCTGGCCCTGGATCATGTCCATCGCCTTGATCAGCGCCACCGGCCCGGCCGCATAGCCGATGCGCCAGCCAGTCATCGCATAGGCCTTCGACACGCCGTTCATGGTCAGTGTGCGCTCATAAAGCTTCGGCTCGACCTCGGCGATGGTCGTGAAGACGAAATCGCCATAGATCAGGTGCTCGTACATGTCGTCGGTCAGCACCCAGACGTGCGGATGTTCGAGCAGCACGTCGGCCAGAGCGCGCAATTCTGCCTTGCTGTAGGCGGCGCCCGACGGGTTCGACGGCGAGTTCATCAACAGCCATTTGGTGCGCGGCGTGATCGCCTTTTGCAACGCCGCCGCCGTCAGCTTGAAGCCGTTGTCGATGGAGGTGTCGGCAAATGCCGGGGTGCCGCCGCAGATCGCTACCATCTCGGGATAGCTGACCCAGTACGGCCTCGGAATGATGACCTCGTCGCCGGGGTTCAGCGTCGCCATGAAGGCGTTGAACAGGATCTGCTTGCCGCCGGTGCCGACGATGGTCTGCTCCGGCCGGTAATCGAGATTGTTCTCGCGCTTGAATTTGTTGGCGATTGCCTCGCGCAGCGGCACGATGCCGGAAACCGGCGGATATTTCGTTTCGCCGCGGCGGATGGCCTCGATCGCAGCGTTCTTGATGTTGTCCGGCGTGTCGAAGTCGGGCTCGCCGGCACCCAGCCCGATCACGTCACGGCCGGCGTTTTTCAGCTCGCGCGCTTTCTGCGTCACTGCGATGGTCGCGGAAGGCTTAACGCGGGAAAGGGCGTCGGCAAGAAAGGCCATGACGGCGTTGTCTCCTTGTAGGGCCAGGCGGTGCGTCCGACCGCGGCGTCTCTCATGTCGCATCATCCCGCCAAGCGCAAGCATTGTCGGATGAGCCAGACCTCAAATCCCCGGCAAATCCGGCAACAATAAATTCACTTACACGCGGTAAAAACTCCGGGTGGCTGGATCACGACCCATTCCACCAGTCTCGCAACGGAGGAACCGTGTCGCGCAGCATCGATCTTGCCCATATCGTCCGTCACGACGACGGCACCGCCAGCGGTGTCTGGGGCAATTATACGCTGCAAAGCGCCTTCCAGCCGATTTTCGCCTTCAGCAACGGCAAATTGTCCATCACCGGATTCGAGGGGCTGATCCGGCCGTTCCGCGACGCCGAGCCGCAGTCGCCGGTGAGTTTTTTCAACGCCTGTCCGGCGGTCGACCGCCTGCATATCGAAGCGCTGACGAGGACGCTGCATCTTTTGAACGCCGGCGCCTGCCTGCCACAGGACGCATCCATCTTCATCAACTTCGATCCGTCGGTGTTCACCGATCGCAGCATCGCCGACAAGGCGCTGCGCGACATGCGGCTGGTGCTGCATGAGGCTGGGATCGATGCGAACCGCGTCGTCTGCGAGGTGACCGAGCAGAAATCGGCGTCGCAGGAAACGCTCTACAATTTCGTCGAGGCGCTCAGGGCCAACGGGTTTCGCATCGCTGTCGACGACTACGGCGCCGAAGAGTCCGATATCAACCGGATCAAGGAACTCAGGCCTGACATCGTCAAGTTCGACGCCCACTGGATCATGCAACTGATGGATTCCGGCGCCGGCTTCGCGCTGCTGACCGCCATGGTGGCAAGTTTCGAACAGCAAGGCATCCGCACCGTGTTCGAGGGTATCGAGGAGAGCTGGCAGCTTGAACTGGCCGAGAAATCGGGAGCCTCGATGGTGCAGGGATTCGCGCTGGCGCGCCCGGAGCTTGCACCGACCAGCTTTCACGTCTTCGGCAACGACCGGCAGATGCCGGTGACAGCGCCTGACGCCGGCGAGGCGCCTGCGACCGTCTCGCCTTCGCCGCGGCCGAAACGGGCTTTCGGACGCAAGGTGGTGCCATGACCGGGCGGCCCGACAGGCGGCGCAATGTCGGAGAGGCAATCTTTGCCGACGAAGTCGGGATCGAATATGGCGTCTATGGCGCGTTCCGGCTGAGGAGCGCCTACCAGCCGATTTTTGCGCCGCGCGGCAGGTTTTTGCAGGCCGTCGCCGTCGAAGGCCTGATCGAGCCGCACCGCGCCGGCAGGCCGGTCGCGCCGCGCGTATTCTTCGAGGGCATCCCCGTGCCGGATCGCCTGTTCGTCGAGACGATGTGCCGGGTGCTGCATCTGCGGAATTTCCGCAACATCGGCGTCGGCGGGCTCGACCTGTTTTTCAACTACAATCCGCTGATCAATGATGACCCCCGGCGGGCGCTGGCAGAAATCAGGCTGATGACCAGGCGTCTCGCCGAGTTCGACCTGCACCCCGGCATGCTGGTCTGCGAGATCACCGAACAGGCGGCCGAAGACGAGGTGCTCGTCAGCCTGGCGCGCGAGATGCGGCGTGACGGCATCCGCATCGCCATCGACGATTTCGGCACCGGGCATTCGACGGAAGAACGGGTCGCGCTTGTCCAGCCCGACATCGTCAAGATCGACGGCACTTGGTTCGCGGAATTCTGCCGCCATGCCGCCGCCGAACGGTTCTTCCGGCCGCTGGTCTCGGCGCTGCATGACCGCGGCGCCAAGGTGCTGGTCGAAGGCATCGAGCAATCGACGCATCTGCGCGTCGCGCTGGACGGCGGCGTCGACCTGATGCAGGGCTTTTACCTTGCCCGGCCGGCGCTGGCCGGCACGGTCTTCGACGAGGAGCCGCTGCCCATCGACGGCCTGCTTGGCACGGCCAGCAACGTCGTGCCTTTGTTCGGGTGATCTATCAGCGGCGCTGATGCTTGCGCCAAAACAAATCACTGGATGAAGCCGTCGCTGCCGGGATAATCGCAGGTAAAGGCGCCCCCTCCGAGGGGAGCGGCGATGGGAGCAAGAATGACGATACTCTATGGAATGATCGACAGCGGCAATTGCTACAAGCCGCGCCTGTTGATGGCCAAGCTCGGCATCCCTTTCACCAATGTCGAGGTCAGCTCGCACACCGGCGACACCCGCAAGCCAGACTATGTCGCCAAGAACCCGAACGCCATGGTGCCACTGCTCGAGCTCGACGACGGCCGGCGGCTTGCCGAATCCAACGCCATTCTGCTCTATCTCGCCGAAGGCACGCGGTTCCTGCCGGCCGACAAATACGAGCGGGCATTGGCCTATCAATGGCTGTTCTTCGAGCAATACAGCCACGAACCCTATATCGCGGTGCGCAAGGCGCTGCTGACCTTTCCGGAACGGGCCAAGGATGCAACGCCGGAACGGCTGGCGGTTACGCTGGAGCGCGGCAACAAGGCGCTCGGCGTGATGAACAAGCATCTGGCGGGCAATGCGTTCTTTGCCGGCGAGGCATTGAGCGTCGCCGACATCGCGCTCTACGCCTATACGCATACGGCCGCGATGGGCGGTTTTCAGCTCGACGCCTACCCGGCGGTGGCGGCCTGGCTGAAACGGGTCGAGACTGATCCTGGCCATGTGCCGATGGAGTGGCTGGGGTAGTTCTGTCCTTATGGCTGTTTTAGGAGTCGGTCATATTCGGAGTGGGTGCCGATCCAAAACCACACAACGTCATCGTGGTCACGGACAGCTACAGCGCGGTAGTTGAGATCGATCCGCGCCGACCAGTAGCGTCCGACCTGTTTGAAATGCAACGACGGGTGAAACGGATCGGAACGCAGCTTGGCGAAACGTTTGTCCGCCTTGGCTCTGATCGACGAGGGCAGTTTTGCATAAGCCTCCCAGAATAAGGGAGTGGCGACATGATTCACAGAGGCCGGGTCCGGCCGGCGCGATGGTCGGCCAAGGCCTGCTCGGCAAGCTTATCCAGCCTGCCAGCCTTGGCGTCGGCTTCGATCTGCCGATCCCAGATGTCCGCTTTCAGTGCCTCGAACCAGGCGGCAAATGCCTTCAGTTCCTCAGGGCTCAGTTCGGCGACGGATTTCTCGATCTGTTCAAGCTTGCTCATGGGTCAAAAATACCATGATTGGTACAATAAGGCCAAGGTAGCTGTTTCATCCGGAAATCCGGACAGCAAAAAGGCGGGACAAAATCCCGCCTTCCCATGCTTGGTAGCCTGATCGGGAGCGCTTTGGCCGGGCCGGCAGCAATCTGCTGCTTCGGCTTGTCGGGTTCTTTCCGCTCCGGCGCGCTTCTCGCGCGACCGTCAGTACATCCGTGACTTGCCGCGCGCCCCGAGCTATCGCCCGGCGCGCGCCATTCGCAAAATCAGGCTGCCTTGCTCAGAGATCCAGCGGACGACTTGCCAGTGCGGCGGTCCTGCTCGATCTCGAAGTTGATCTTCTGGCCTTCGACCAGGGTCGACAGCCCAGCGCGCTCGACTGCGGAGATGTGGACGAAAACGTCCGCGCCGCCGCTGTCAGGCTGGATGAAGCCGAAACCCTTGGTGGAATTAAACCACTTGACCGTACCTGTTGCCATTTCGATAGTCCTTACGTTTGCTTTAGCTTGACTGAACCGAAGTCCAGCCGGTTTGTATCGAGATTTTGGAGATAGACGTCAGCAAACGCGAATATCGCGAGGCCCGGATCGATCGGCCGAAATATCAATGGACGTCATATAGTCTGCTTCTCCGCAAAAAACAAGACTGCATGAAAAAAGGCGCTGGTGCGGCGCTGCCCAACGGCCGCCCCAATCGCGTGAAAGCGTTGCAATGCCGGGCGTTGCGCCGGGTCGCGTGGCCTATCGCGCACGCTGCGGGGAAGGATCGTGCCGCCTCCGAGCGTCCGATCCTGTTTGGGGAGAGGACCATGAAAACTGTCCTGTTTGCCGCCTGCCTGACGCTGGTCGCCGCCGAGGCGCAGGCGATCTCGCGCTATGACCCGAGCCGCATGAGCTGCGGCACGGTGCGCGCGACGATCGCACGGGAAGGCGCCGTCATCCTGCGTTATCAGTCGACGCGCACGCCGGGGCTGCCGCTCTACGACCGTTATGTGCGGAGCCAGAGTTTCTGCGACATGGGCGAGGTCAGGGCACGCGCTTCGGTGCCGAGCGCCGATACCAACTCCTGCATCGTCTACAAGTGCAAGCGCGTGGAAACAGACCGGCTTTTCCGCCGGCGCATCTTTCCGGACTAGCTATGTCGGGCCTCAAAATCCAAAAGAGACCTGCGCCGGCGGCGGCGGACCGACGCGCACGCCTTCCATCGCCAGCATCTTCTCTTTTGTGGTCGAGCCGCCTGGCGCTGAAAAACCGCCGATCTTGCCGCCGGCGGCAAGAATGCGGTGGCAAGGGATGACCAGCGGCACCGGGTTGGCGCCGAGCGCGGCGCCCGTCTCTCGCGCCAGCCCGGCATGGCCGGCGCGCTTGGCCAGTTCGCCATAGGTGGTGGTCTCGCCGAAGGCGAGCTTGCGCGCCGCGTCGTAGATGGCGAGGCGGAAATCGTCGACACCGGTGAGATCGACCGGCACGTCTGAGAAATCCACGTCCTCGCCGGCGGCATAGGCCTTTATCGACGCGATCAGCTCGGCAACCCATTGCGGTCGGGCGCTCGAAGCGGCGTTGCCGGCATGGCGCGGCAGCCGCCGTTCCACCGCGTCGCGGCTGCGCTGGGGCAGGCAAAGCCTCGTCAGCCCGGCCTCGCTCCAGGCGATGCCGATGAAGCCGATCACGGTTTCGAAGACGGTGTGGCCGGCGATGGCTTGAGAGGTGTCTTGCATGATGTGCTCCTTTCCCAGGGAACGAATGGCAATCCGGTACATATCGGGCCAGCACATATCGGCCAGTACATATCGGGCCAGTACATATAGAGAACGAGATATCGCATTCTCAGTGGCCTGTCGCCACCCGAAAACCAGTCGAAATCCCAACTGGCTGCGGATTGCCGCGGGAAAGCCGCTGGTGTAAGGACTTCTTAACAGACGAACCGGACCCGAGCGCGGCTTGCCAGCAAGAATCATCTTTCCCGCGATCGGCGTGATGCTCGCTGCGGCCGGTCTCAGCGGCTGCACTTCGACCGCGCAGACCAAGGCCGTGCCTTCCCTGACTGAAACCGCCGCAGCTGGTAGCGATGCCGGCTATGCGCTGGCGCTGCCCGACACGGTTTCGGTGCTGCCGGAATCGTCCGGCGTCACGCCCGTCCAGACCGCGGCGCTGGCCGTCGATCCCGCCGCGACACCTGCCCAGCCTACCGCCTTTGCCGGCCCGACCCCGTTGGCCGCAACTGCGCCTGCAGTCATGACGGCCGATGCCGCGCCAGCCGGCACAGCGCCTGTCTATGCGACCGCCGTCGTTGCGATGCCGGTCACCGGCGAGACAGCCGAGACGATGCCCGGCGTCCAGCAGGTCGCTTACGCCCGGGCTGAGAATCAGTCCGCCCTACTTTCGACCAGTCCTGCCAAAGAGTATTCCGCGGGACCGCGCGGCGAGATCGAGCGGCTGATCGAGAAATATGCCGTCCTCTATCAGGTTCCGGTCGATCTGGTGCGCCGCGTCGTCAACCGCGAGAGCACCTTCAATCCCAAGGCCTACAATCGCGGCCATTGGGGGCTGATGCAGATCAAGCATGCGACGGCGCGCGGCATGGGCTATGACGGGCCGGCGAGCGGATTGTTCGATGCCGAGACCAATCTGAAATATGCGGTGAAATATCTGCGCGGCGCCTGGCTGGTGGCCGGCGGCAACGCCAAGCGCGCCGATCGGCTCTACCAGAGCGGCTATTATTACGACGCCAAGCGCAAGGGCCTGCTGGAACAAACCGGCCTTGGCCGCGACCGTGGTCGGCGTCGCCTGCAGCCCGACGCCTGAACGACATGCCTGAGCCGCGCCCGCCGGCGCCGAACGACATAAGGCTGCGTAAGATCCTCGACGACACGCTCGCCCCGCCGCGCTGGCCGGAAGGTTTTGTCATGCGCGGTTTTGAGGCCGCCGACGCGCTTGCTTTGCATACGCTGCTGACCACCGTCTTCGACGATGGCGCCGATGGGCCGTTCGACGAATGGTGGCCGTGCATTTCAAGCGACGCGGAATTCGACCCTGCCTTGTGTTTCCTGGTTATCGACAGCAAGGGTCGGCTGGCGGGGGCGGCGCTGTGCTGGACGAGAGCGTTCGTGAAAGACCTTGCCGTCCACCCCGAGGCGCGCGGCCGAGGCATCGCCGAAGCGCTGATGTGGCACGTCTTCACCACCTTTCACGCACGCGGCGCTGCGCATGTCGATCTCAAAACCAACACGGTTGAGAACGCCGCCGCCGTCAGGCTTTACGTGCGGCTGGGGATGTTCGAAGTCGACTGGGCGGGGTGAGGAGCGGTCGGCGAAGCCGATCGGCGAGCATTGTGCGGAAACGAAGCACCAAGGCGGCAGGCTGCATCTTGCCGGCAACCGTTCGGGCGTTAAGCTGCGATCCTGCGGCTTTGGTGCCGCGGGCGGGGTCTCGACCGAAACCGGAGAAACACGATGCGGCTTTTACTTTCCAAAACCGGTCTGGCCAAAACCTGTCTGGCCAAAACCTGTCTGGTGATCCTCGCCCTTCCGCTTCTTGCCGGCGGTGCGCGCGCCGACGATTGCGCCAACGCGCAGGACCAGGCGACCATGAGCGAATGCGCCGGCAAGTCGTTCGCCGAAGCCGACAAGAAGCTCAACCAGGCCTACAGGCAGATCGAGGGCCGGCTGCAGGACGACGCGGCGACGAAGAAGCTGCTGGTCGGCGCACAGCGCGCCTGGGTCGCCTTTCGCGATGCCGAATGCGCTTTCCAAGGCGGCCCGCCCGATATGGCAGGCAGCATGTATCCGATGGTTATCGCCGGCTGCCAGGAGAGCCTCACCAACATCAGGCTGAAGGATTTTCAGGGCTATCTCAACTGCCAGGAGGGCGACACGAGCTGCCCGGTGCCGGTGGCGCCGTAGCTTCGGCCGATTGGCAATCGCATAGAAGGCCCCCTCATCCGGCCGCTTCGCGGCCACCTTCTCCCCGCCGGGGAGAAGAGGCTGGCATCAACGGCGGCAATCTCCTCTCCCCTCGGGGAGAGGTCGGATTGCCAACCGAATTGCCCTTCGCAATTCGGTTGGCAATCCGGGTGAGGGGGCTTTTGCCATCCGTGTGCGCAAAAATGTCGGAACCGTCCTTCGCCCTGCGTCCTTGAGAGGCAAGGCGCGTTGCCGGAACCTTGGCGCGCGTCGTCAAAATCCCCACAGATGGAGATGACGATGATCACCTTTCCCAATGAATCCCAGGAATACCGCGCCGCCCGCGAAACGCTGCTGCAAAAGGAAATCGAGCTGCGCCGCGCCATGGAGGATGTGGCCGTCGCCCGCCGTGCACTGCCGCCGGGTGGGCTGGTGCCAAAGGATTATGTGTTCGACGGGCTTGACGCCGACGGCAAGCCGGCCCGCATAAAACTGTCGGAGCTGTTTTCGCCTGGCAAGGACACGCTGATCGTCTACTCGATGATGTTTCCGCGCCATCCGCAGGAAACGCGCGACGTGGCGACAAGCGGCGGCACGGCCAAGCTCGCGCGGGCCGATCAGCCATGCCCGTCCTGCACGGCGCTGCTCGACCAGTTCGACGGCGCCATCGGCCATCTCGAGGCAGCCGGCTTCAATTTCGCCGTCGTGGGCAAGACCGCGCTTGAGAACCTGATCACGCTTGGCCGCGATCGCGGCTGGACGAACATGCGGCTGCTCTCGTCGGCCGGCAACAGCTTCAAGCGCGACTACCACGCCGAGGCCGACGACGGCGCGCAACTTCCGATGCTGTCGGTATTCCATCGCGACGCCGATGGCATCCGCCATTTCTGGAGTTCGGAGCTTGGCTTCGCGCCGTCCGAACCCGGCCAAGACCCGCGCGCCATCGGCACTTGCGAGCCCTTGTGGAACCTGATGGATTTCACACCGGAGGGCCGGCCGAACTGGGACGAGCAGTTGCAATATGACGGCGCGTGCCGCCACTGACGTTGGCCTTCCCTTCTCCCTCGTGGGCGTTGTGGAGAAGGGAGGGCGCTCCAAGCTCCGCGCAACTTCGCTGCTTGTGTCGCGTTGAACTCTCCGAGGATCACAAACCCGGAGATTTTCTGTGAAAACGCATCTCACGCTTGCCATGGTCGCCTTGCTTGCCGGCGCGCCGGCGGCCTTGGCCCAGTCCACCGCGCCGGCCGATATACCTGTTGTCGATGAAACCAGGATCGACACGGAAACCTTCTCCAGAACCGTCCCCAGCGCCAACCGGTTCGAGATTGAAAGCAGCAAGCTGGCCGAACAAAAGAATATCGCCGCCGATGTGAAGGATTTCGCCTCGCTGATGATTAGGGATCACACCAAGGCTGGCGAGGATTTCAAGGCAGCTCTCGAACAGAGCCAGACCACTGCCTCGGTGACAGCGAGCGGCCCCGCCCTGTTGCCAAAGGATCAAGCGATGCTGGACCAGCTCAAGAACCTCGATGGCGATGAATTCCAGGCGAAATACATCCTCCTGCAGACCGAGGCGCACAAGCAGGCGCTGGCGCTATTTTCAACCTATGCGCAGTCGGGCGAAGATCCGGCGCTGAAGGAATTCGCCAAGAAGACGCTGCCGACGCTGCGGATGCACGAAGAGCGCCTAAAGGACCTTGTGGCCGCCCACAGCTAATGCATGTCGCCCAAACGCATGCCCTCCGGCCAGACCCGAGATGCGCAGCGGTTTTGGGAAACGCATAAAAGAGAGCTTAAAGCGCGTCGCGACGCGCTTTGAGCTGGAACTGCTATCAGGTGTTTTTGATCTGCTCGACCGCCGTCGCCAGCAGGTCGTTCATGACGCCGCGAATCTGAACATCCGACTGGGCAACGCCCGCCGCGTCGAAATCGGCGCGTATTTTGCGCAACACGTCGTCGTCGCCGGCCTCCTCGAAGTCTGCGCGCACCACCTCTTTCGCATAGGCGTCGGCGTCCTCGCCTGACTTACCGAGCTTTTCGGCGGCCCATAGGCCGAGCAGCTTGTTGCGGCGCGCCATGGCCCTGAACTTCGTGTCCTCGTCCATCGCAAACTTCTTTTCGAAGCCTTCCTGACGGTCTCTCATACTGCTCATAATTTGCCTCGTTCAGGTGTGAGTCGCCGACCTTCATCCGATGGAGAAGAAGGGCGGCGGGTAGGGGCCGAACATGGCGTGCATAGATGTCATAAGCAAGACCGGACCGTTCATTCCGCAGGGCAATCTCTTCAGCTTGGCGCTGCCCCTCACCGACCTGCCTTCCAGGGTTGGTGGTTGGCGACAGCCGGCGCAACATCCAATCTCCCCCCTTGCGGGGGAGATGTCCGGCAGGACAGAGGGGGGTGGGAAGGATCGCCAACTTCTGACTTGAGCCATTCCCAACCGGGATTCAGTTTGAGCGCGTGTATTGGTTAGCAGGTCGGAGGGACAGCACCCCCCTCTGCCCTGCCGGGCATCTCCCCCGCAAGGGGGGAGATCGGCAGCTTCGCCGACGGCCTTCGCACCGATGTGATTTGACGTTGCCGCGCCGTGACCTACTCTCGAATGGCGAGATGAGCCGAGGAGGCGAGCGATGCAGTCACCTTTCAACGGGATTAGGAGCGTCACGCTGGCAGCGGCAGTGATCCTTGCCGCCGCCACCGCAGCCTACGCCCATCACGGCTGGTCGTGGACCCAGGATGGGTTTTTTGAGCTCCGGGGCAAGATCACGGCCATCTATATCGGCAATCCGCACGCCACACTGGATGTCGACGCCGAGGGAGAGGCCTGGCGGGTGGATTTGGCGCCGCCGTCCCGCACGATCGCCGCCGGCTTCACCGAGGAGGTCGCCAAAATTGGCGACGAGGTGACTGCGATTGGCCACCGCTCGCGCGACGAGACCGAGAAGTGGATGAAAGCATCCCGCATCATCGTCAACGGCAAGACTTATGACGTCTATCCCGACCGCGTCCCTCCGGCCTGAATGGACGAGTACCTCGCCGGTATCGAGCAAGTCGCCATCGTAAGGGCACTGAAGGCCTCCTTCGTCGCCTATCCCATAGTCAATGCACTGCACATCATGTCGATCGGCGCGCTGCTGACCAGCGTCTGGCTCATGGACCTCCGGATCTTGGGCGCCTTCCGCTCGTTGCCGCAGGCGGCGTTCGTCGCGCTGCTGCGCCGCACCGCATTTGCCGCGTTCGCCGGCGCGCTGCTCACGGGGTCGCTGCTCTTTTCCGTCAGGGCGAGCGAGTATGCCGCGATGCCGATCTTTCTCACCAAGATGACGCTCATACTCCTCGCCGGCGCTAATTTTCTCACCTTCATGCGCCTCGCAAAAGGCGGCGACGAGCCGACCGGCGGGACCGTCACCATGCTGGCTGTGCTGTCGCTGGTGCTGTGGACATCGGTGCTGTTTGCCGGGCGGTTTATTGGGTTTCTCAACTGAGCCGAGTGACGACAAGTTTAGGCGATTCAGCGATCAGTTCCATGTAGGCGGGAAGGGCGTTGCGACTGGGAGAGGTGATCTCGACGCAGAGAGAGGCGACAATTTCCGCTTGTCTTTCAAGTAAACTCGTTCTCAGATACTCCCCGGGATAGGGAGGGCGATTCATTGAATAAACTGCCGAAGAAATTCGTCGAACGAGTTGCGTCGAATCTCAAGAAATCTCAACGGATTACGCTGGCTCAGCTGGAGCGAGCTAAGAACAAGGCTACGAAAGTAGTTGCTGCCGATGTCGCGAGATAAACTCCGAAGGGTATTGAGAAGTTTGTGGATTGGCCACTTGCTTGGATTGGTGATGGTCGTCTTCTTTGTGGCGGCACCCCGGCTGGCGGCTGCGGAATGCCCGGATATTCCCCTGGCAGTGGCTGGCCCCATGACGGGAGATTGGGCCGTCTACGGCGAGGAAATGCGTCGTGGTGCTCAACTCGCGACAGACGACATCAATGCCAGAGGCGGGATAGGAGGATGCAAGATAGCGCTTATGGTCCTTGACGATCAAGGCGACCCGGCCACCGCCATCGCCATTGCCAGGGCATTTGCCAGGGACATGGTCCGCTTTGTTGTTGGCCACTACAATTCAGGCGCGTCAGTTCCCGCTTCGACGATCTACGCCAAGAACAATACTTTGATGGTCAGCCCGGCATCAACAAATCCCGCGCTTACTGAATTCAAACTTTGGAATGTTGTTCGGACAGCAGGACGCGACGATGTCCAAGGGACGTTTGCAGGCGAGTACATGGCGGATCATTTTCCACAGGGGAATCTGGCCATCGTAAGTGATGGCACGCCCTATGGTGACGGCCTAGCGAACAAAGCCAGGAGGGTGCTTCGAGCAAAGGGGCACCCTGAAAAACTGGCCACTAAGATCAGGTACGATCAAGCCGATTTCGTCGACCTCATCCGCAAGATGAAAGCCGCGAAGATCGAAGTTGTCTTCTTTGCCGGGCTAGGGAGCCAGTTGGGTCCGCTTATTCGTCAAACCGACGAGGCCGGTCTGCACGCGCAATTCATCTCGGGTGACGGAGCCATGATCAAGGATCTGACTGTCCTGGCTGGGCCAGCTGTCGAAAACACCCTGATCGTGTTTTCACCCGAAGACCGGTCTAATCCAGCCGCTGCGAATGTTGTCACACGGTTTCGTTCTCAGGGTTTCGAACCCGAGGCTTATACGCTGAAGTCGTACGCCGCCGTCCAGGTGATCGCGAGGGGTATCGAGATGGCAGGCGCCCAGGCGCCAAGACTTGTCGCCGCCGCCATAAGATCAGGCAAGCCGATTTCGACCGTGCTGGGGGATCTGACGTTCGATGCGAAAGGCGACCGGCGTGAGCCAGACGTCATGATGTATGTCTGGACGAAGCAGGCGAACGGTGGCTTTTCGCTGGAGCCGATGAAATAGGCAACCTTGTCAGTTCAATTTCAGATGTGAGCGCCGCCCCTCATCTGCCTGTCGGCACCTTCTCCCAGTTCCTCGGGGAGAAGAGAGCCAATAGCAGCCTAAGCAAAATACTCCTGTAGCGGCCGTACTTCCAAACTCCCAGCCCTCAACGCCGCAATCGCCTCCGCCACCGCAGCCGCACCCGACAGCGTCGTGTAATACGGCACCTTTTGCATCAGCGTGGCGCGGCGCAGCGATTTTGAGTCCGACACTGCCTTCTGGCCGTCCGTGGTGTTGAAGACGATCTGCACCTGGCGGTTGCGGATGGCGTCCTCGATGTGCGGGCGGCCTTCCAGCACCTTGTTTATTTTCTCGGCGGCGACGCCGTTCTCGGCGAGGAAGCGGGCGGTGCCTGAGGTTGCCATTACCTTAAAACCCTGGCCGGCAAGGCGCTTGACCGCCGGCAATATGCCCTTCTTGTCCTCGTCGCGCACCGAGACGAACAGCGTGCCGGAGCGTGGCAGGTCGACGCCGGCGCCGAGCTGGCTCTTGGCGAAAGCCAGCGCGAAGTCGCGGTCGAGGCCCATCACCTCGCCGGTCGAGCGCATTTCCGGGCCGAGCAGGATGTCGACGCCGGGGAAACGGGCGAAGGGAAACACCGCTTCCTTGACCGCAATATGGCCGGGCTTGCGTGGATCGGGCATGGCGCCGTAATGGGCGAAGGCGTCTTCCAGGCTCTCGCCGGCCATGATGCGGGCGGCGATCTTGGCAATGGGACGGCCGATGGTCTTGGCGACGAAGGGCACGGTGCGCGACGCTCGCGGGTTGACCTCCAGCACATAGACGGTGCCGTCCTTGATCGCATATTGCACGTTCATCAAGCCGCCGACATTGAGCGCGCGGGCAAGTGCTGCCGTCTGGCGCTCCAGCTCGTCGACGAGTTCCGAGGGCAGCGAGTGCACCGGCAGCGAGCAGGCGCTGTCGCCCGAATGGATGCCAGCCTCCTCGATGTGTTCCAGGATGCCGGAGACGAAGGTCGACTTGCCGTCGCACAGGCAGTCGACATCGACTTCGATGGCGCCACTGAGATAGGTGTCGAACAGCAGCGGGTTCTTGCCCAGCAGCGTGTTGATCTGGCCTGTCTTGTCGTTGGGGTATTTCTGCTTGATGTCCTCCGGCACCAGGCCGGGCACGGTATCGAGCAGGTAAGTCTGCAGCATGCTCTCGTCATGGATGATCTGCATGGCGCGGCCGCCGAGCACATAGGACGGGCGTACCACCAGCGGGAAGCCGAGCTCGCCGGCGACGAGGCGGGCCTGCTCGACCGAATAGGCGATGCCGTTCTTCGGCTGACTGAGGCCGAGCTTGTGCAACAATTTCTGGAAGCGGTCGCGGTCTTCGGCGAGATCGATCATGTCGGGCGAGGTGCCGAGGATCGGGATGCCGGCCTTCTCCAGCGCATCGGCCAGCTTCAGCGGCGTCTGGCCGCCGAACTGGACGATGACGCCGACCAGTTCGCCCGACGCCTGTTCGGCGCGCAGGATCTCCAAAACGTCCTCCGGCGTCAGCGGCTCGAAATAGAGCCGGTCCGAGGTGTCGTAGTCGGTCGACACGGTCTCCGGGTTGCAGTTGACCATGATCGCCTCGAAGCCGGCGTCGCGCAGCGCAAAGGCGGCGTGGCAGCAGCAATAGTCGAACTCGATGCCCTGGCCGATGCGGTTCGGGCCGCCGCCAAGGATGACGACTTTTTTCCGCGACGAGACTTGCGCTTCGTTGGCCAGCGCGCCGGCGAAGGGCACCTCATAGGTCGAGTACATGTACGCGGTCGGCGAGGCGAACTCGGCGGCGCAAGTGTCGATGCGCTTATAAACCGGATGAACGTCGAGCTTTTCGCGTATCTTTTGAATCTCTTCGACGTCTTTCCTGACCAGGGACGCGAGGCGGGCATCGGAAAAGCCCATTGCCTTCAGCATGCGCAGATTGGCGGCGTCTTCGGGGATGCCGTGCTCGCGAATGCGGTCTTCCATGTTGAGGATGCCGGCGATCTGTTCGAGGAACCACGGGTCGATCTTGCACATGGCGTGCACGTCTTCCAGAGAGGTGCCCATGCGGATCGCCTGCGCCACCATGCGCAGCCGGTCGGGCGTTGGCGTGCCGAGGGCAGCGCGAATGGCGTTGCGGTCGTCGGCGTGGCTGGCCGCGCCGTGCGCGATGCCGGGGATCTCGATCTCGTCCAGACCCGTCAGGCCGGTTTCAAGCCCACGTAGCGCCTTCTGCAGCGATTCCTGAAAAGTGCGGCCGATGGCCATGACCTCGCCGACCGACTTCATCGCCGTCGTCAGCACCGGCTCGGCGCCGGGGAATTTCTCGAAGGCAAAGCGCGGGATTTTGGTGACGACGTAATCGATCGACGGCTCGAACGAGGCCGGCGTCGCGCCGCCGGTGATGTCGTTCTCCAACTCGTCCAGCGTGTAGCCGACGGCAAGCTTCGCCGCGATCTTGGCGATGGGAAAACCGGTCGCCTTGGAGGCGAGTGCCGAGGAGCGCGAGACGCGCGGGTTCATCTCGATCACCACCAGGCGCCCGTCGGCCGGGTTGACGGCGAACTGAACGTTGGAGCCGCCGGTCTCGACGCCGATCTCGCGCAGCACCGCGATCGAGGCGTTGCGCATCATCTGGTATTCTTTGTCGGTCAAGGTCAGAGCAGGGGCGACGGTGATCGAGTCGCCGGTATGCACGCCCATCGGGTCGATGTTCTCGATCGAGCAGACGATGATGCAGTTGTCGGCCTTGTCGCGGACAACCTCCATCTCGTACTCCTTCCAGCCGAGCACGCTTTCCTCGATCAGCACTTCGGTGGTCGGCGAGGCGTCGAGGCCGGACTGGACGATCTCGTAGAATTCGGCGCGGTTGTAGGCGATGCCGCCGCCGGTGCCGCCCATGGTGAAGGACGGGCGGATGATGGCGGGCAGGCCGACATGGTCGAGCGCCTGTGCGGCGATCGCCATGCCATGGCTGATGTAGCGCTGCTTGCGGTCGCCCTCGCCGAGGTTCCAGCGCGTTTCCAGCGCGTCGAGCGCGGCGTCGAGGTTTTCCGGCTTCTCTGCCTTCAGCGCGGCGCGTTCGGCCTCGTGCGTCTTGCGGTCGGCGTTCTTGACGTCGGTGGCGTTGGCCAGCATCGATTTTGGCGTTTCCAGGCCGATCTTCTTCATCGCCTCGCGAAACAGCGCCCGGTCCTCGGCCTTGTCTATTGCCGTGGCGTCGGCGCCGATCATCTCGACATTGTAGCGTTCGAGCACACCCATGCGGCGCAGCGACAATGCGGTGTTGAGCGCGGTCTGGCCGCCCATGGTCGGCAGCAGCGCGTCCGGCCGCTCCTTGGCGATGATCTTGGCCACCACTTCCGGGGTGATCGGCTCGACATAGGTGGCGTCGGCCAGTTCCGGGTCGGTCATGATGGTGGCCGGGTTGGAATTGACCAGGATGACGCGAAAACCCTCTTCCTTGAGCGCCTTGCAGGCCTGGGTGCCGGAATAGTCGAATTCGCAGGCCTGACCGATGACAATGGGGCCGGCCCCGATGATCAGGATCGACTTGATGTCGGTGCGTCTTGGCATATCGAGGGTCCGTTCGGCAGGTGGCTTGCACGAAAAACCGGACGGGAAGACCCGGCCGGTTGTGCTCGCGATTCTGGTATCAGGCTAGGAGGGCCTTATAGGGAAGAGTTTTGCTTGATGTAACCCCCTAAAATGCGAGTAGGGGAGTAGGGCAGTAGGGCTGTAGGGCAGTGGGGGAGCGCACCTTAAAACATATTCCCCTACTCCCCTACTGCCTTATTCCCCTAATCCGCCTATTCCCCTAACCACTGATCCGTAATTTCGAAGCGTTCGGAAACGCCGACACGGATGATGCTCAGGCTGCCCTCGCGGGTGTAGCGGAATTCACCTGATGCATTCGAGCCGGCGGGCCGGCCGGCCTGGAATCTGATGACCCGGGTGCCGCCATCGGGCCAGGTCACGGTCACCTCGGCTTTGTCGCCTGAGCGCACAACGCCTGCCTTGCAGCTGGTCATCGGCTGGCCGACATGGCGCGCGCAAGGGATCTCGTTGCGGGCACCCAGGGCCGGCGCGGGCCTGCCTGGCGGCTGCAGCCGCGCAACGCTTTGCGCGTTGGCCGGAGGCGCCGTATTGGCGGCGCGCTTGCGGATGGGCTTGTCCGCTGCCGCGGGCGCCTGCGTCTCGCCGGCCGCAGGATTTTCGCTGGCGGCAAGCGCCAGGCGGTAGGCATCCTCGATGGCCGCCCTGCCGATAGCCTCAATGGCAGTCATCGTGGGTTCGCGACCGGTCGCATCCAGCCGCGCCGTCAGGTCCGGCGGTGGCTGATCTGCAGTTGCCGGGTTCGAGTCGCCGGCTGCCGCGGTCATGTTTTCGCCGGTCGTTTCGACGTCCGCAACGGCCGCCGGATTCTCCGGATTCAGGTAGCGCGCGGGAGCCCATCCCATCAGTTGCGGGTTGTCAATTTCTGCGACCTTGCACCAACGATAGCCCTTGACGTCGTTGCAGCCGAGATTGTTGACGCTCGTGCCATTCGGCAGCCGAGCCTTGATCTTGCCCATCGCCGATGCCGTGGCGCGGACGTTCAGGAGATCGCCCGGAGCGAGGTCGGTCACGATGGAGACGAACGGCGCTTCCTCGGCCCTGGCCGGCAGCAGCGCCGTCAGCAAGAGAGGGGCGGCAATCAGCAGCGTCGTCCGGAGCGTAACTGTGCGCCTCTTCATTTTGCCGTGGGCGATAGGAGCATTTCCGAATGCGCGGCCAGGCACGGAATCACCACCGCATTCCAGGACGATTTATAAGCGACGACATGGCGCTATGTAAGCTGGAAAATGCGGCTGGGGAATGGTGTTCGGTCGGCATACGCAAGCTCAGCCGGGCATGAGCTCGTACCTCGCTCAGCCTGATGGCATGAACGCGTTGCGTTCAGCCGGAGGCATGAGCTCGTACCTCGCTCAGCCTGACATAAATCCGGTGCGCAGCGCGTGGGCCCATTCCGACCGTCCCGCCTGTTCGGCCTGCCGCGCCGCCGCCTCATGGTCATAGTCGACGGCGATGGCTTCGAAGCGGTCGGGGCGGCCCGGCCCACCCAGTTCGACGATGCCATAGCGTGCATGCGGAGAGCCTTGCTCGGAGACATGCGCCGGTGGCGTGTCATCGCCATAAGCGGGGCAGCCGATGCTGCCCGGATTAAAGACCACCGGGCCGTCGGGGATACGGATCAGTTCGCTGCGGTGGCTGTGGCCACACAGCACGATGCGGCAAGCGGGATCGAGTGCGGCCAGCCGCCGCTTGATGGCGGCCAGCGGCGCGCGCACCAGGCGGCCGTCGGCCATCGTATCGATCAGGTATTTTTCGTCATGGTCGGGTCGGGCATGGAAGGCGGTCACCCCAAGCGCGATCTCCAGCGTGAGCGGCAAGGCCAACAGTGCCTCGCGCTGGACCGATGTCAGCCGTTCCTGCGCATAGCGGTCGGACGGCCACATGGCTTCATCCGCGGTATCGCGGGCGACGCGGCGGTCGTGGTTGCCGCGCACTGTCGGCAGGGCGAGCGCTTCAAGCCGCTCCATGGTTTCGCGCGGCCAGAGCGGGCCGGAGACGCAATCGCCGAGATTGACTACAAGATCGGCGCCGCCGCGCTGCCGCAGATCGTCGAGCACGGCGTCCAGGGCGAGGATGTTGCCGTGGATATCGGCGAGAACGGCAATGCGCATGGGAAGCTCCGTTGGGTCGAATGACTGGTCGGGACCTTGCAGGACTTGGGTTCCTCGCCCCCACGAAAGTGGGGGAGAGGTGGCTCGGCGAAGCCGAGACGGAGAGGGGGACTGCGCCGACCTGATTCCGAATGCTTTAGACAACTTTCCCCTGTTGTGCCACTTCGGAGGCCCCCTCTCCGACCGCGGAGCCTGTCCTCGGGCTTGCCAAAGGCAAGACCCGTGGGCGGCCACCTCTCCCCCGCTATGCGGGGGAGAGGAACCCAAGTCCTGCAAGGCTATGCGCGGACTTCGATCTCGGCGGCGCCGACCGCGGGCAGTGCCGGGTCATCGACGGCTGCGGCAATGACGCTATCGAGCAGGCCCGGAAAGCGGGCATCGAGATCGTCGCGGCGCAGCGTGATCAGCCGGCTGGTGCCGACGACCTCGGTGCGGGTGACGCCGGCCTCGCGCAATTTGGCCAGGTGGTAACTGAGATTGGTTTTTGAGCCGAGATCGAGGAACTGGCTGCAATTCAGCGGCGCGCCTTCCTTGCTGGCGAGATAGCGCACGATGGCCAGCCGGGTGGGATCGCCGAGCACGGCAAGCACGTTCGGCAGGCTGATCTGGTCGGCGGTGGGGTGGGGCAGCGTCATGCCGGAGAACTAAGCGCAATCAGGGCCGATTTCAACGCATCTCCTCTTGGTGGATGCAAGCAGTTTCCACCTCCTGCTCCCTTGTCCTGACAGAGAGCTGTCAGCAGGGTTCGGTTATTTTCGGGCGGCTTCATTGACATTATCCGCCATTATGTACAATTGTTCAATAACCTTTGAACTAAGGATTTCACCATGGACAAACGCCTTATCTGGCTTGCACTCGGATCATTCACGATCGCGACCGAAGGCTTCGTCATCTCCAGCCTGCTGCCCGATATCGCGGGGGATGCCGGCATCTCGGTTCCACTCGCCGGCACGCTGATCACCGCCTTCGCGCTCGCCTATGCCCTCGGCACGCCGATCCTGGCGACGCTCACCGGCGAATGGGACCGGCGGCGCGTCATCTTGTGGACGCTGGTGTTCTTCGTGCTGGGCAATCTGGCGGCGGCGCTCAGTTCCTCCTTCGAACTGCTGCTGATCGCGCGCATTGTCATGGCGCTGTCGTCCGGCCTGTTCGCGGCCACGGCGCAGGGGACGGCCGTGGCGCTTGTCGATGATCATCACCGCGCCCGCGCCATTGCCGTCGTTGTCGGCGGCACTACGGTGGCGGTGGCGGTCGGCGCACCGCTCGGCGCGGTTGTCGCGACCGTTGCCGGCTGGCGCGGCACGTTCTTTGCCATCGCCGGGCTCGGCGCACTGGCCGGCGCAATCCTGTGGTACCGACTGCCGCGCGGCATCGTCGGCACCAGGCTGCCGCTCAGGCAGCGGCTGGCCGCAACGCTTCGCCCCGGCGTGCCATCGATCCTGCTGACCACACTTTTGGCGCTCACCGGCGCCTTCACGGTCTTTGCCTTTGTCGCGCCGCTAGCCATCGAAGGCGGCGGCTTGAGCCCGATCGCGCTGCCCGGCATGCTGCTTGCGTTCGGGGTCGGCGCCGTCATCGGCAACATCGCCGGCGGGCAGGCCGCCGACCGCTTCGGCGCGACGCGCACCGTCAGCTGGTCGCTGGCGCTGAGTGCGGTCATGCTGGTGCTGCTTTCGGTCATCCCGGCATTCCTGCCGCAAAACATCGCCGGGCCGGCGCTGATGGCCATGATGGTGCCGTGGGGCATCGTCGGCTGGGCCTTTCCGCCGGCGCAGGCCAGCCGCATCATCAGGCTGGCGCCCGACGCAGCGCCCATCGTGCTGTCGCTCAACGGGTCGGCGCTCTATCTTGGCGTGGCGCTCGGCGCCGTTGTCGGCGGCGCGGTGCTTCGCTATGGCGCGCCGGCTGATCTCGGCCTGGTCGCAGCGGTGTTCCCGATCCTGGGTCTTGGCGTCATGCTGGCCGGCCACCGGGCCGCCCGGGCGGTGGCCATGCCGGCGGAGTAAAGGAGCGTGGCGCTGTCCTCGTCGCGCTGCCAGGGCAAAATTCAAGCGGAGCGAGAAACCCAGGTCCTGTAACCCCACACTACTTCCAGGTCCGGCGCCTCTCCATCTCGGCTTCGGACGGCTGTCGCTGGGCGAAGGATCCAGTCTTGATCTCACCGGCGCGTTCATAGCTCGCTATGATGACCCCGGTGGTCGATGCCTGTGAGCGGTTCAGCTTGAAAGCCGCCGGGATCGCGCCACTGCCAAACAGCCGCTTGCCCTTGCCCAGCACCAGCGGGAAGGTCAGCAGGCTGATCTCGTCGATCAGGTCGTTGGCGAGCAAGGTCTGGATCAGTTCGCTCGAACCCTGGATGAGCAGGTCGGGGCCGTGCTCCTGCTTGAGCTGGCGCAGTGTGGCCACGACGTCGTCGCCAAGCGATTGGCTGTTTTGCCACGACAGCGTGTCGGGCCGGTGGGTGGCCACATATTTGGTGACGGCGTTGAAACGGTCGGCGATCGGATCGTCTTTCTGGTACGGCCAATGCGCGGCGAAGATGTCGTAGGTCTTGCGGCCGAGGAGCAGCGCGAAGGGTTTTGCGAAGGTCTCACCAATAAAGGCGCCCGCGACGTCGTCCCAGTAATGGAACGTCCAGCCCCCGAATTCGAAGCCGCCGACCGGGTCTTCTTCCGGCCCACCGGGCGCCTGCATGACGCCGTCGAGGCTGACGAATGTCGCAGTGGTGATCTTCCTCATGGGATTCTCCCTTTTTTGTCATCCGAGCCGTTGCGGCCGGATTTCGGCCAAAGGACGTGCGAGCGGATGCCTGTCCGACAGGGTCGGAAAATTTCTGGGCTCCGGCGCATGTCGAGCGGCGAGCACGGGACGTGGCGTGCCTCACCGATGCCGGCCGCATGCGGAAGCGAGCCGTATTCGCCATCAGACGGTAGAAGCCTTCTGCGCTCGCTCGGCGTCAGCGCCGAAACGGCGCGTATCGATGCCGTCGAGCACCAGGTCAGCGCCGAGACGCTTGAAGCGTTTCATAAGGCGATGACGGGCGAAGTCTACTGCTATTTTGCCGACAGTCCTGCCGGAACCGCCGTGTTGCCGCTGCGTTTGAGATCGTGCCAGCAATTGGCGCGAGACCGAGGAGGATATGATGGGCGTTGAACAGGCACCGACAGCGAAGGGCAAGCAAGCGGCCAAGGGATTGAAGCAGTCTGCGGCGAAGGACGAACGCAAGACCGAAGCGGATACTGGACGCCCGCTCAAGAAGGGCGGGGCCCGCTTCGAGGAGCGCTCGAAAAGCTCGGACGGCAAGAGCGCCGGTACCAAGCAGAAGATCTGAGCGTGACCGACAAGTCCAAGACCAAAAAAGCGCCGCCAGGGCTCTCAGCCGCGGGGTCGTGCAGGGACCGATCCCCAGAGCCGGAGGGCCCCTTCACGCGAAAAATACTGTGACTTGGCGCAACCATTGGGATAATTGTTTGTTGGGTCGGATCGGGCCATGAGATCGGCAAGATACCGATACGCGCACCCCGGGGAGTTGCCATGCTCTGGAAAGGTCGTCGTCAAAGTGACAACGTCGAGGACCAACGCGGCCAGGGCGGCGGGTTCAACCTGCCGCGCGGCGGCCCCGGCCGTCTTCGCATCCCGATCGGCGGCCGCTCCGGCGGCGGAATGTCGCTGTCGACCATCATCATTCTCGTGGTTCTGTATTTCGGGCTGAAAGCCATCGGCATCGACCCGCTGCAGATCTTGGCCGGTGGCGGCTTGGGGCCGGGTGGCGGCGGTCAGATCACCGACAGTAGCGGGCAGGGCACCGGTGCGCCCGCCTCCGACGAGATGAAGCAATTCGTCTCGACGGTGCTGGCCGAGACCGAGGACACCTGGACCGGCATTTTCCAGGCCGAGGGCCTGACCTACGAAGACCCCAAGCTGGTCTTGTTCAGCGGCCAAATCCGTTCGGCTTGCGGCTTCGCCTCTTCCGCGGCCGGCCCGTTTTACTGCCCCGGCGACCGCAAGGTCTATCTCGACACCACCTTCTTCCAGCAGCTCGACCAGCAATTCGGAGCTTCGGGCGATTTTGCCCAGGCCTATGTGATCGCGCATGAGGTCGGCCATCACGTGCAGAACCTCACCGGCATCCTGCCCAAGTTCAATCAGATGCGCCAGCAGATGGGCGAGGCCGAGGCCAACCACATGTCGGTGCAGGTCGAGCTCCAGGCGGACTGCTTCGCCGGCGTCTGGGCTCATTTCACCGGGCAGAAGGGCATTCTGGAACAGGGCGACATGGACGAGGCGCTGAACGCTGCCCAGCAGATCGGCGACGACACGATGCAGAAGAAGATGCAGGGCTATGTGGTGCCGGAAAGCTTCAACCATGGCACCTCGCAGCAGCGTCAAACCTGGCTGGCGCGTGGCTACAAGAGCGGCAAGCTGTCGGATTGCGATACGTTCAACACCCCGATCTGAGGTATTTGGACTCTCGTTGAAATGGCGTTGAAAGCGGCGGCGATGCAGCCGCGCTCAGTCGACAGTTGATGTCAGGATGAAAATTCCTGGCCTGTTCCCTTATTGTTCTGTGTGGCTGACTCGCCTATAAAAGGCCCTTCCGCCTTCGGCTGCGAGGCGGCTCCAGGAGTCGATACCGTCATGATCGAAGCCAAAACCGCCAGGCGGGGCCTTGCGCTTGTTTTCACCACGCTGCTGCTCGACATCACTGGCATCGGCATCATCATGCCGGTGCTGCCGGCCTATCTGCAGGAGCTGACCGGCGTCGGTGTCAGCGAAGCGGCGATCGAAGGCGGCTGGCTGTTCTTCGTCTATGCGGCCATGCAGTTCCTGTTCGCGCCGCTGGTCGGCAATCTCAGCGACCGCTTCGGACGCCGTCCGATCCTGCTGGCCTCGGTGCTGACCTTCGCCGTCGACAATCTGATCTGCGCGGTGGCCTGGTCCTATTGGGTCCTGTTCATCGGCCGGGTGCTGGCCGGCATTAGCGGCGCCAGCTATTCGACCGCATCCGCCTTTATCGCCGATGTCAGCACCGACGAGAACAGGGCGAAGAATTTCGGCCTGCTTGGCATCGCCTTCGGCGTCGGTTTCGTCATCGGCCCGGTGCTGGGCGGGTTGCTTGGCGAATTCGGGCCGCGCGTGCCGTTCTGGGGCGCGGCGGTGCTTGCTCTGATCAACTTCATCGTCGGCTGGTTCTTCCTGCCGGAAACGCTCGAGCAGCATCACCGGCGCCGCTTCGAATGGCGCCGCGCCAATCCTCTCGGCGCCCTGAAGCAGATGCGCAATTACAAGGGGATCGGCTGGATCGGGCTGGTGTTCTTCCTGATGACGCTCGGTCACATGATGTACCCTGCCGTGTGGTCGTTCGTCGGCAGTTACCGCTACGGCTGGAGCGAGCAGCAGATCGGCTTCTCACTCGGCGTCTTCGGCCTTGGCGGGGCATTGGTGATGGGTTTTGTCCTGCCGCGCGTCATCCCACGGCTCGGCGAATGGCGGACCGCCGCCATCGGCCTTGCTTTTACCGCGCTCGCCGCCTTCGGGTATGCCGCGGCGTGGAAGGGCTGGATGATCTATGCGGTGATCGTGGCGACCTGTCTCGAAGCGCTGGCCGACCCGCCGCTGCGGAGCTTGGCGGCAGCCAAGGTGCCGCCCTCCGCGCAAGGCGAATTGCAAGGTGCGATGACCAGCGTGTTTTCGATCACCAGCATCATCACGCCGTTGCTTTATACGGGAATCTTCGCCTGGTTCACCGGGCCGAGCGCGCCGGTGACATTCGGCGGCGCGCCCTTCGTGCTCGGCGGCATTTTTCTTGCTTTGTCGCTGATCGCATTCGTGCTCAGGGTCGAAAGACCGGCGGCGGTGAAGGATGTCACGACCGCGACGGTGCGAACCTGAATCAGGCGCGCTCCGCCAGTGCCAGCTCGCCGCGCTTTTCGCGGATGAGATTGACGAAGCGGCGGAACAGATAGTGCGAATCCTGCGGGCCGGGCGAGGCCTCGGGATGGTGCTGGACCGAGAACACAGGCCTGCCGGTCAGCGTGATGCCGCAGTTCGAGCCGTCGAACAGCGAGACATGGGTTTCTTCGACGCCGCTCGGCAATGAGTCGGCATCGACGGCAAAGCCGTGATTCATCGAGACGATCTCGACCTTGCCGGTGGTGTGATCCTTGACCGGATGATTGGCGCCGTGATGGCCCTGATGCATTTTGGCGGTCTTGCCGCCCAGCGCCAGCGCCAGCATCTGGTGGCCGAGGCAGATGCCGAAGACCGGGATGTCGGTCTTCAGCAGGTCCTGGATGACCGGAACGGCATAGTTGCCAGTGGCTTCCGGGTCGCCGGGACCGTTGGAGAGAAAGATGCCGTCGGGCCGCATGGCGAGGATCTCCTCGGCGCCGGTGTTGGCCGGCACCACGGTGACCTTGGCGCCCAGGCCGGCAAGCAGCCGCAGTATGTTGCGCTTGACGCCGTAGTCGATGGCGACGACATGCATGGACGGATCGGTCTGTTCGCCAAAGCCCTCGTCCCAGACCCAGGGCGTCTCGCGCCAGACCGAGGACTGGCCGGAAGTGACGTCCTTGGCCAGGTCAAGCCCGATCAGGCCGGACCAGGCGGCGGCGCGGCGCTTCAGCTCGTCGATGTCGAAAATGCCATCGGGGGCGTGCGCGATGACGGCGTTGGGCATGCCCTTTTCGCGGATCAGCGCGGTCAGCGCGCGGGTGTCGATGCCCGCAAGCGCGACGATGCCACGTTTCTTCAGCCATTGGTCAAGACCAGAAGCGGCGCGATAGCTGGACGGATTGGTGACGTCGGCCTTGAACACTGCGCCGACTGCGCCGGCGCGGGCAACCGGGTTGAGATCCTCGATGTCCTCGTCATTGGTGCCGATATTGCCGATATGCGGAAAGGTGAAGGTGACGATCTGGCCGGCATAGGACGGGTCGGTGAGGATCTCCTGATAGCCTGTCAGCGCGGTGTTGAAGCAGACTTCGGCGACGGCGGAGCCGGTGGCGCCAAGGCCGCGGCCCTCGATGACGGTGCCGTCGGCCAGCACCAGCAAAGCGGTCGGCTTCTCGGTGGCCCAGGGCGGGGTCGACGCGGCGGTCATCGTTGCCATGGCGGCACTCCTAAAAGGCTGCGCCCTTCAATCGGTCCGGCGAACCATTCTGCGCAGCAAACCGCGCGCAGCGGCGATCTCGCAGCCAGCGCGCGCAACAAAAATTCAGTTCATGCAAGGCCCAGTACATAGGGGAAGGCGCCATAGCGGTCAATAATGCGACGCCCGCAGGCGCGATTTATTTCGTCGAGCAATATCAGCGGTTTGCCGGGCGCGTCGAATTTGCCTTGGGCATTCGGCACGGCTATTGTCCGTCGCATTCGAAGGAGAAAGCATCATGCGCGGCAAAATCGCCGAATCCCTGAAGAGCGCGATGAAGGCGCAGGACAAGCGTCGGCTGCCGACATTGCGGCTGATCCAGGCGGCCATTCACGACCGCGACATCGTCAATCGCGGCGCCGGCAAGGAGCCGGCCAGCGACGACGAGATCCTGCAGATCCTGGCCAAAATGGTGAAGCAGCGCGAAGAGTCGGCCAAGGCTTTCGACGACGGCAAACGGCCAGAGCTTGCCGCGCAGGAGCGCGACGAGATGGCCATCATCCGCGATTTCCTGCCGACGCAACTGGGCCAGGCCGAGACCGAAACGGCGATCCGCGCCGCCATCGCCGAGACCGGCGCCAGCGGCGTCAAGGACATGGGCAAGGTTATGGCCGTGCTCAAGGAGAAATACGCGGGCCAGATGGATTTCTCCAAGGCGAGCGGCATCGTCAAGGGACTGCTGCAGTAGGATTTGCCGCTGCAGCGATACTCAAAAAAAAGCCTCGAAAGAGGCGAGCGCGAGGCGCCAGCCCGGCCGGATGATCCTCAAGCGTTCTTTGGTTTCCGAGAGCGAGCAGCTCACACCGACAGGTTCAGTGCCACGGCGGCGCGAATGAGCGCCTTCAACGCCTCGTCATCGATCTGGTCGCCCTCATGGATGTCGATGGCGCGCCTGGTGTTGCCTTCGAGGCTGGAGTTGAAGAGGCCAGAAAGGGTCCTCCAGCGAGGCGCCCTTGGCGAAGGTCATTTTCACCACATTCTTGTACGTCTCACCGGTGCAGATAATTCCAGCGTGTTCCCACACCGGAACCCCTCTCCACTTCCACTCCTCGACCACTTCGGGATCGGCCTGCTTGATGAGGGTTCGGACCCGAGCGAGCATCTCGCCCCGCCAGTCGCCCAACTCGTTGATTCTCGCATCTATCGACTGAGAGGGAGTGCCTCCTCCTGCTCCTTCCTTCGAGCCGCTCTTCTTCATGGCTGTTGTCGTTTGGTCATGCTTGGTCCCAGTGGCTTTGTGCACGTCGGCGTCTGGCGTCTCACGACGGCTTCGATACGATGAGCCGTTTGCCGTTCCGGCGCGGGCAACAAACTCTCGACGTCGACGAGGAACCTTCGTCGCTCCAGACCCGTTTTGCAACCAGGATCATACGAAAAATGGAGCTTCGATTTGGCGGCGCGTTTGTTGAACATTTTCGGCGCCGCCACCAGCGCCGGCGCCTATTCGCCAGGGCAGGAACAAGCCCCCGCGGCGTTTCGGCGGCATGGGCTCGCAGAGGCGCTCGCCAGCCGAGGCAGAACCATCAGGGATCATGGCGATGTTGCATCGTTCCGCTGGCGGCCGGATCCTTCGCGGCCGCAGGCCATGAACCTGGAGGCCGTGCGCGGGGCCTGTGACTTGGTCGCAAGCCATGTGGCGACGGCGATTTCAGCGCAGGAGGACGTGCTTGTTTTGGGCGGCGACTGTACTGTGGAACTGGGAACGGTCGCTGGAGCGAACGCGGCCGGAGCGCGGATCGGACTCGTCTACATGGACTTCGACGCCGATCTCAACACACCTGACACGAGCGACGGCGCCTTGGACTGGACTGGTGTCGCTCATCTGCTCGACATCCCGGGATGCGAGCCTTCGCTCGCCGGCCTCGGCCCAACGCATCCGATGCTCGTGCCTCAGCAACTCCTCTATTTCGGCGTCGAGAACATCACTCCGCCCGAAGCCACCGCCATCAGGGATAATGCGATCAAGGTCATATCGCGTGAGGAAGCTTTGAGTGATATCGAGGCGGCGGCGACGCGCGCGACCGAATGGGCGGCGCGGTTTGACTGCGTGCTTATTCACTTCGATGTCGATGTGCTCTCCTTTATCGATTTTCCGATTGCTGAGAATGTGCGCCGTTGCGACGGTCTCAAACTGGAGCAGGCCGCCTTCGTGCTAAAGCAGTTGACCGCCCTGATGCAATGGCGCGGCCTGACCGTCACAGAAGTTAATCCGGCCCATGCGCCAGACGAGCCCGCCGCGTTTGCCCGCTTGAATGAGGTGCTTGCAGACGCCCTTGGCTGATCCAAGATGCATCTCACAGTCGTTCGCCTGGCAATTGGCTGGCCTGCTTCACCCAGGCGGTGAACTGAGCTTCGTCGAGCTGGTCCTCATAAATGTCGAGGTAGCGCACGTCCTTGTGCTTGGACTGGCCGGGAGGAACAGGACGCAGTGAAGTGCCCCGGAAGAACGTCACTTTGACGTAGCGGGTGAAGACGTGGAACGACAGGAACCAGCCCTGGCCCTGGATGCCGTAAAACGGCGAGTTCCATTTGACGGCCTTGTGCACGCCGGGGACGGTGCGCATGATGATTGCGTCGAGGCGGCGCCCGACATCGCTTTTCCAGCCCGGCATGGCCGCGATGTAGGCCTGCACTGGGGCGTCACCTTCGGCCTTGGCGATCTGGGGGTTGCCGCCTGCCAGGAGTGCCGGCTTCGCTTTCTTGCCGGACTGCGGCTTCGGCGTCGCCTTGCGCGGTTTGGTTGTTGTGACCCGCTCGGCGGCGACCTTCGCCGACTTCTCAGACCTGTGCTCGGCCATTGTGTTCACTCCAAAACAGGTGGACCCAATCGAAGACATTTGATTTTAGAAAGCCGCCCCTGAAGATCAACTTCGGAGATATGAGGGCGGCAGCGGAGCGATCTTCCCCATGGTCGAACTCGTCAAACCGGCGCTTGAACATCTGCCGTCGTACAAGGCCGCCCTCGAGCGCGGCTGGTCGCCGGACAATGTGCGGCTGATGGAGGCGACGCGCGAGCAGCTTGCGGCCATCGACAACGACCCAACGGCCTTCCTCGCCGATCTCGACGACCCCGATGCCAAGGGTGGTCCGATCACATTGCCCGATGGGACGAAAGTGCCGCGCCTGCCGGGATTCCGGCGCTGGATCTGGGACGGCGAAGTCGCCGGATCGATCGGCCTTCGCTGGCAACGCGGCACCGCCGAGCTGCCGCCACATGTGCTCGGCCACATCGGCTATGCCGTAGTGCCATGGAAGCGGCGGCGCGGCTATGCGACAGAGGCAGTGAGGCTGATGCTCGGTGAGGCGAGGGCGCTCGGACTGCCCTTCGTCGAGATCACTGCCAAGCCGGGTAATCTCGCCTCGCGGAAGGTGGTCCTGGCCAATGGCGGACGGCTCGTCGGGCGATTCTTCGAGGATGCTGCCTATGGCGGCGCCGAAAGCCTGCGCTATCGCATCGACCTGTAGCGGCTGCCGATTATTCGGCAGCCAGCGCGGCATCGCGTTTCGGCCCAGATATGCGAGGCAAGCGCGACCGCCACGGCGACCAGCATGGCCATTTCGCCAACCACCGGCAGACTTCGATAGCCATAACCGGCATTGAGCATGGCTCGACGCCGCTCTAGGTTTTCTTGATCGGTTCAGCCATGCTCCGGCCGCACAAGGCCAGTATGAGAAATCCGGGCTAGATGGCCGTCGTCTTCCTCCCGTAGGGGATTTTCAACCACGCCCGCTCGTGAAAATAGTAGAGCAGCGACTTGGTGATGACCTCGGTCACTCCGATGGCCGCAGCGAGCTTGATGCTGCCTGTCACGATAAGCGAAATGATTATCGTGTCGACCGTGCCGGTGACGCGCCAGGAAAGCGCCTTGGCGAAACTGCGCGAATGGGTATCCATCGACTTTCCTCCCGGCGGATTTTAAGCGAAGACGGTTGGCTGAAAAATGCTCTAGAGCGGGATGAGATTACCTGCGGTCATAGCCTGAGTTTGCGAAGTAATTTGAGCACTCGAGCGGTGTGACGCGGTTGAGAATCTGGCCGATGGCGTTGCAGACCGTTTCAACGGTGCGCTTTGCGGCCTTTCGCAGCCAGTGCTTGAGCTTGGCGAAGAGCTGTTCGATCGGATTGAGGTCAGGCGAGTATTTCGGCAGGAAGAAGAGCCTCGCGCCGGCCTTTCGGATGGCGCGACGCACGGCCTTGCCTTTGTGGCTGCCGAGATTGTCCATCACAACGATGTCGCCCGGCTGGAGAGTGGGCACGAGAACCTTCTCGACATAGAGGAGGAACCTCTCGCCGTTGATCGGCCCGTCGATGAGCCAGGGCGCTTCGACGCGATCATGACGCAGCGCAGCCAGAAAGGTCATTGTCTTCCAGTGGCCATTGGGAACTTTGGCCTTGATCCGCTGTCCGACCGGTGCCCAACCCCTGAGCGGGGCCATGTTGGTCTTGGTCCAGGTCTCGTCGATGAACACCAGGCGGGCGGGGTCGATCCGGTCCTGATACAGAACCCATTGCCTCCGTCGGCGCGCAACATCGGGACGATCTTGCTCGGCGGCGATCAGCGTCTTTTTTTGTGAGACAGCTTCTCGGCGTGCACGAACTCCCACACCGAGCGGTAGTCAACCTTCAGGCCACGCTCGCCAAGTTCGGCCACAAGCCCGCGCAAGGTGAAGTCCTTCTCCCGGCAGCGCTCGACAAGCCAGTCGCGCCACGCTCCCGATATCTTCTTCGGCTTGTAGCCGCCCACTTGGCGGGGCGCCACGCTCCCCGTCTGTTCCACCCGCTTCAGCCACTCGATCGCCGCGCTGTAGCTGACGCCAAATCGAGCAGCCGCCGCGCGCCGCGAAAGCCCTTCAACCTTGACCGCCGCAACAACCCGTTCGCGCAGGTCCATTGAATATCCAACCATCAATGCTGGCCTCCTGCCCAGCAGCAAGGTTGAATCAGATCATCGCTGATTTGGGAATCCCACGACTCCCATAAATCTCATCCCGCTCTAGCCGACAGACGGCAGGGTTAGCAAAGACTAATTTTCGCGCGCCGGCTCCACGGCAATTCCGGCGCTGGGCCCGATCTATCCGGCCTTCAGCCGCGAGCCGGTGAGCAGGCCGCGTTCCTCGAGCACCGGGTAGGCCATCGAGGCGAGCAGCGAGTTGATCTGCTTCAGGTCGCGGATAGTGTCGAGATGGATGGAACTGGTCTCGACGCTCTTGGCGGTGCCGTCGCGCAGCCGCACGAAATGGCTGGCGCTGGTCTCCTTCTCGCGGTCGCGCAGCCGATCCTTTTCCAGCACCAGCTGGCGGGCGGTCTCCGGATCGCGCGAGACCAGCACGTTGAAGGCAAGCCGCGCGTTGGCGAGCACCGAAGCGTGGAAGGCGCTAAGCTCACGCCAACCCTCGGGCGTGAACTCCAGCCCGCGCTCGAGCTTCTTTCTGACATGCACCAGCATGTTGCGCACGATGATGTCGCCGACCTGTTCGAGCTTGACGCAGGCGCCGATCAACTCCTGGCAGCGCAGTGCCTCGTCCTCGCTCAGCGGGTTCCTGGTGACCTTGGCCAGATAGAGCTTTATCGACGCATGTTTCTTGTCGACGCGGTCGTCGAGCGCGGCCAGCGCCTTGATCTTGTCGGCGTCGGCGCTCTCATAGAGCTCGATGATGCGCTTCAGCATGATCTCGACCGTCTCGCATACCCGCACCACCTCACGGGTGGCGTTGGCCAGCGCCTGGCTCGGCACATCGAGGGCGCTGTCGTTGAGCGCGGACAATTCGACGACGTCGAGCGCTTCTGCCGGTGCCGGTTTGGTGCCGAGCGCCACGATTTTTTCCGAAACGCGGTAGACGAGGCCGGCCAGTGGCAGGCCGGCAACCAGGATCAGGACGTTGAAGAGGATATGGGCGTTGACGATCTGGTCGGGCACGGTGGCGCCGAGAAAGGCGACCGGCGGCTTCAACCACAGGAACAGGATGAGCATGGCCAGCGAGCCCATGCCGCGCATCAGGAGATTGCCGACCGGTACGACACGCACGCCCGGCTCGGCTTTGCGGGTGAGCAGCGGCGCGATGATCGACGAGCCCAGATTGACGCCGAGCACCAGCACGATGCCGAGTTCGGGCGGGATGAAGCCGCGGCCGGCGAGCGTCACCATCAAAAGGACCGCGGCAATCGAGGAATGGAACAGCCAGGTGACCAGCGCCGCCAGCAGATAGGCGGTGACCGGGTCGCCGGAAAAGTAATCGACGACGACTGGCATCAGCGTGCTCTGGCGCAGCGGCTCCGAGGCCTGACCGATCATTTCCAGCGACAGCACCAGCAGGCCGATGCCGACCAGGATGCGGCCGAACTGGCGCCAGTCGCGCCGCTCGGTGGCCATGAACATGACGGTGCCGGCGACAAGACAGACCGGCACCAGCAGCGACAGGTCGAAGGTGAGCAGTTTGACCACCAGCGCCGAGCCGATCTCGGCGCCGCGCACGGCAAGCTGGCCCGATATGCCGCTGACGATGCCGGCGCCGGCGAAGGAGCCGACCAGCAAGGTGACGGCGGTGGAGCTTTGCAGGGCGATCGCCAGGCCGCAGCCGGCCAGAACCGCCATGAAAGGATTGCGCATGGTGGCGCGCAGCTTGTGGCGCAGCACATCGCCATAGGCGCGCTCGACACCCGTCTTCACCAGGCGGGTGGCAAACAGCATCAGCGCCACCGCGCCGGCAAGATGCAGCAAAACGACCGAACCGCTCATGTCAGGCTCGCATTCCGACAGCCACCAGCGATATGGCAGCCGTGACGGCAAAGAGGCAAAAGAGGGCGAATCAAAGACATTGCAAACGTCGATACTACTACGATTGCTTTTAGCCGGATAATAAATTTTGCCCGATTCGGCAGGCTGTTGCGCGACAGGGCGTGTCGGAAATGGCTGGATCGCAAAATGGTTGCATTGCCGGCCGGCTTCCGGATGACCGCGCGGTCAAGTGCGGGCGACAGCTTCAGGTCCGGTTTGAGTGGAGTGTTGAATTAGCTATTCTAAATATATGAAATCATTAAAAAAACGCAATTCTCATGTTCAGTTTCGGTTCATTCTTCGGGCTCTATTGCTTGGGCATCGACAACCAGGGAGTACCCGGTGATGAAACGCATCATTCTTTCCGCAGTCGCCGTCTCGATGCTGGCTGCCACGTCGCTGCAGGGCCAGGCAGCGCCGCTGAACGCGCCGCAGTCGACCTACAGCAAGCTTGGCTGGAAGGAGCCGGACAGGCATGTCGACGTGAAGAAGCGCGTCGTGGTGAAGAAGAAAGTCGTCGTTAAGAGGAACCGCTGGCGCAACGGCCAGAAATATTCGAGCTGGAAGCGTCACCATTCGATCCGCGACTATCGCCACTATGGCCTGCGTCGTCCGGGCCGCGGCCAGGAATGGATCCGCGTCGGCAACGACTATCTCTTGGTTAGCGTCGTCTCCGGCATCATCTTCGGCGCGATCGCCGCGCACTGACCGTCACAACGTCGACCGGCACTATGCCGGAATAGGAAAGAAGGCTGCCGCAACGGCCGCCTTCTTTTGCCCTGTGAAAACCGGGTATGGTCCGCATTAGGAGTCGTCGGGTTTCGCCGGCGTGATTATATGGAGGACAAACGAGCCGTTCCCGATGCGCTTTCCACCTACCTTCCTGGACGAGATACGCGACCGCGTGCCGATTTCATCGGTAATCGGCCAGCGCGTGGCGTGGGACAGGAAGAAGACCAACGCGCCGCGCGGCGATTATTGGGCGTGCTGTCCCTTCCATGGCGAGAAGAGCCCGTCCTTCCATTGCGAGGACAAGAAGGGCCGCTACCATTGCTTCGGCTGCTCGGTTTCGGGCGACCACTTCAAGTTCCTCACCGAACTCGACGGAATGAGCTTTCCCGAAGCGGTCGAGAAGATCGCCGACATGGCCGGCGTGCCGATGCCGGTTCGCGATGCCGAGGAGGAACGGCGCGAAAAGGAACGCGCCAGCCTGACCGAAATCATGGAAATGGCGACCGCCTTCTTCCAGGAGCGGCTGCAGGGACCGGAAGGCGCAAAAGCCCGCGCCTATCTGCGCGACCGCGGGCTGACGCCGGCGACGCAGCAGTCGTTCCGGCTCGGCTATGCGCCCGACAGCCGCAATGCGCTGAAGGAGCATCTTGCCGCCAAGGGCGTGCCCAAGGCCGATATCGAAGCCTGCGGGCTGGTGCGCCATGGCGACGACGTTCCGGTCTCCTACGATTGGTTCCGCGACCGCATCATGTTCCCGATCCCGGATTCCAGAGGCAAGATAATCGCCTTTGGCGGGCGGGCGCTGGCAGCCGATGCGCTTGCCAAATACATGAATTCGCCCGACACCGAGCTCTTCCACAAGGGCAATGTGCTCTACAATTTCGCCCGTGCTCGCCAAGCACTGGGAAAGGGGGCACTGGGAAAGGGGGCGCTGGCCAAGGGCGGCACGGTCATCGCCGTCGAAGGCTATATGGACGTGATTGCGCTGGCGCAGGCCGGTTTCGAGAATGTCGTGGCGCCCCTCGGCACCGCGCTGACCGAAAACCAGCTCGAACTGCTGTGGCGGATGGCCGGCGAGCCGGTGCTGTGCTTCGATGGCGACCAGGCCGGACTGAAGGCGGCATGGCGCGCCGCCGACATGGCGCTGCCGGCGGTCCAGGCAGGCCGCTCGGTGCGCTTTGCGCTTCTGCCCGAAGGCAAGGACCCCGACGATCTGGTCAAGGCCGAAGGACCGGACGCGTTTCGCGCCGTGCTTTCCGAGGCGCGGCCGCTCGCCGACCTTTTGTGGATGCGCGAAACGGCCGGCGGCATCTTCGACACGCCGGAACGACGGGCGGAACTGGAAAAAACGCTGCGCGAACTGACCAGCCGGATTCGGGACGAGAGCTTGCGCTATCACTACCAACAGGAAATGCGCGAGCGGGTGCTAAGCTTTTTCGGCGCGCAGCGTGGGGCGCGCCAAGGCTATCCAGGGGGGCGTCAAGATGGGCGGCCCGGTGGGCGTTTTCAGGGCAAGGGCTCAGTTCCTAGCGGACAGTTCGCACGCGGCGGTAACCCCGGCGGACGCACCGCGATCACCGAAAGCCTTGGCCGCTCGGCGCTGGTCAAGCGCGGCAGCGAGGGGATGTCGGTGCGCGAGGCGACGATCATCGCAGCTCTTGTCAATCATCCGGCGCTGATCGACGAGAATTTCGCCCATGTCGAGTTCCTCGACCTCGCCAACACCGATCTGAAGCGATTGCACACGGCGATCCTCGATGCGATGGCGCATGACATGGCCAACGACCGCAACGCGGTGATCGCGACGATCGAACGGGCCGGCTGCGGCGAGATCTGGGCACGCGTGGTGGCGCTGATCAAACGGGCGCGGCAATGGCCAGCGCTGGAAACAGCCGGACTTGACGATGCCCGCGACGCCTTCAGCCAGGCGCTCCACTTGCAGCGCAGCGCGCGCACCTTACATAAGGAGCTGAAACAGGCAGAAGCGGCGCTCGCCAGCGATCCCACGGACGAAAATTACCGGCATCTCGTCGAGATCCAGGCGCAATTCCGTGATGTGCAAGCAACGGAAGCGCTGATTGAAGGGTTCGGCGTGTCGTCGGGCCGGGCTGGGCGGGTGTAGGTCGAAGCTTACGAAGAGTGAAAGTGCAGACCGTGCTTGCACGCCGAATCAGCCGCGGCGCTTCAAGTCGGGTAAATGATTCGCTTTTTTCATGCGAATCATGCGAGAGGCGCTTGACCTTCTGGCAGAATGACGGAATCAGGACGATTCGAAACGTTAACCCGCGCCGGCGTCGACGGAAATGCAGCGATGTGAGGTACCGGTCACTGGACAGGCAGCCAGCCTGCCACAGATACCAGGGTTAATCTGGACTTAATGAGAGATGCAGTTACTGGCCCGGGGAAACGCGTTCTAGCGCGAGCGCATCTGATTTAACCGGTACGGCAGCTTACGCGGCTAGATACTTATGCGGCTAGATACCTGGCCGCTTGGAGAAAATAAAGAATGGCGACAAAAGAAAAGGAAGAGGTCGAGACCGAACGTGAAGGCGCCACTGATGGCCCTCTGCTCGACCTTTCCGACGATGCTGTCAAGAAGATGATCAAGGCCGCCAAGAAGCGCGGCTATGTCACCATGGACGAACTGAATTCGGTGCTGCCCTCGGAGGAAGTGACCTCCGAGCAGATCGAGGATACGATGGCCATGCTCTCCGACATGGGCATCAACGTGGTCGAGGACGACGAGCAGGGCGAGGAGCCCGAAGCCGCCGATGCGGCTGCCGACGCCGAGGAAGACGCCAACGAACTGGCCGAGCAGACCGGCACCGCGGTTGCTGCGACGACCACCAAGAAAGAGCCGACCGATCGTACCGACGATCCGGTTCGCATGTATTTGCGCGAGATGGGCTCGGTCGAGCTTCTGTCGCGCGAGGGTGAAATCGCGATTGCCAAGCGCATCGAGGCCGGCCGCGAGACGATGATAGCGGGCCTGTGCGAAAGCCCGCTGACCTTCCAGGCCATCATCATCTGGCGTGACGAGCTCAACGAATCGAAGATCCTGTTGCGCGAGATCATCGACCTCGAAGCGACCTATGCCGGGCCGGAGGCCAAGCAGGCGCCGGTGGTCGAGCGGATCGAAGAATCTAAGACCGACGAAAAACCGCGCCGTTCGCGCGAGGACGAGGACGACATCACCAATGTCGGCGGCGACACGCGCGGTCTGACGGATGACGACGAGGAAGACGAGGACGAAGCCAGCCTGTCGCTGGCGGCGATGGAAGCGGAGCTGCGCCCGCAGGTGATGGAGACGCTCGACGTCATCGCCGACACCTACAAGAAGTTGCGCAAGCTGCAGGACCAGCAGGTCGAGAACCGGCTGGCTGCCGCCGGCACGCTGTCGCCCAGCCAGGACCGCCGGTTGAAGGAGCTGAAGGACCAGCTGATCAAGGCGGTGAAGTCGCTATCCCTGAACACGGCGCGCATCGAGGCGTTGGTCGAGCAGCTCTACGACATCAACAAGCGCCTGGTGCAGAACGAAGGCAAGCTGTTGCGGCTGGCCGAAAGCTATGGCGTGCGCCGCGAGGAATTCCTGAAGGAGTACCAGGGCTCTGAGCTCGATCCGAACTGGGTGATCTCGATTGGCAATCTGACCTCGCGCGGCTGGAAGGAATTCACCAAGAACGAAAAGGACGCGATCCGCGACCTGCGCGCCGAGATCCAGAACCTCGCCACCGAGACGGCGATCTCGATCCAGGAATTCCGCAGGATCGTCAACCAGGTGCAGAAGGGCGAGCGCGAAGCCGCGATCGCCAAGAAGGAAATGGTCGAGGCCAATCTGCGCCTCGTCATTTCCATCGCCAAGAAATATACCAATCGCGGCCTGCAATTCCTCGACCTGATCCAGGAAGGCAATATCGGCCTGATGAAGGCGGTCGACAAATTCGAATACCGCCGCGGCTACAAGTTCTCGACCTATGCGACGTGGTGGATCCGGCAGGCGATCACCCGCTCGATTGCCGACCAGGCGCGCACCATCCGCATTCCCGTGCACATGATCGAGACGATCAACAAGATCGTGCGCACCTCGCGCCAGATGCTGCACGAGATCGGCCGCGAGCCGACGCCGGAGGAACTGGCGGAAAAGCTCGCCATGCCGCTGGAAAAGGTGCGCAAGGTGCTGAAGATCGCCAAGGAGCCGATTTCGCTCGAAACGCCGGTCGGCGACGAGGAGGATTCGCATCTCGGCGATTTCATCGAGGACAAGATGGCGATCCTGCCGATCGACGCGGCGATCCAGGCCAATCTGCGCGAGACGACGACACGGGTGCTCGCTTCGCTCACCCCGCGCGAGGAGCGCGTGCTCAGAATGCGCTTCGGCATCGGCATGAACACCGACCACACGCTGGAGGAAGTCGGCCAGCAGTTCTCGGTCACCCGCGAGCGAATCCGCCAGATCGAAGCCAAGGCGCTGCGCAAGCTCAAGCACCCGAGCCGCTCGCGCAAGCTGCGGAGCTTCCTCGACAGCTGATGCCGGATGACGAATAAGCAATTTAAAGGGCGCTGCGGCGCCCTTTTTCGATCGTGCCGCAGAGATGGTCCCGCGACGTGCGGTTGTTGTTGCAGCATACCGGCTGTGGGAGGATAATCGCGTGTCGGATGCATTTTCTGGGCGACAAACCCGGATGCCCGCCCCGGCAGTGACGCCGCGCTCCGAGGCCTCCGGAGGGAGGTGTACATGACAACCTATATCGTGCTGATCAACTGGACTGAGCAGGGCGCCAGAAATGTGCGCGAGTCGCCGAAGCGGCTCGATGCCGCCAAGAAGCTGCTGGGAGACATGGGCGGCTCGTTCAAGGCTTTTTATCTCACCATGGGCGAATGCGATATGGTGGCGGTCGTCGAAGCGCCTGACGATGCGGTGCTCGCTCGTTTCTCGCTGATGCTGGCGACAGCCGGCAACGTGAGGACGCGGACGCTCAAGGCGTTCCCGGAATTGGCCTATCGCGAAATCATCGCCTCGCTCGGGTGAGGCGTTGCGGCTCGCGCAAGCTGCCGGAGATCCGACGGTCAGGCGCCGCTCGACGGCGCCCGGCCAATCCGCCCAAAGGTGGCTGGCCCCAAAGGCGGCTGGTCCGAAGGTGGCTGGCCGAAATGTTGCGGGGCGAGGGTATTTCCCGGATAGTCAGCGCCGCACTTCAGCTCGCGTCTCGAGACCCATGCCCAAGCCTCTGCTGACCATCTGGTACAATACACGTTGTCCGGTTTGCGATGCCGGCATCGTCAGGCAGAAGCGGCGGCTGGTCGAGGCGATCAAGGCCGGGCGGATTGCGTTTCGCGACATCAATGCCGAACCGGCGGCGCTGGCCGGATACGGCGTGTCGCTGGACGACATCCGCCGCCGGCTGCACGCAATCGATGCGGACGGCAAGCTGCTGGTCGGCGCCGACGTTGCAATTGCCGTCTGGCTGAGAACGCCGGGCGAGGGCTGGCTGGCAGCGCTGTTCGGCAACCGCGCCGTCCTGCCGCTGACGCGCTATGCCTATGATCGCTTCGCCGATCTTCTCCATGCCTGGAATCGGCGCAAGGGCCGCTGGTAAGCGGCACAGAAATCCTGTTCGTCAATGGCCCGGGCTGCCCCGGGATGCGGCCCTTGCCCGTTTGTCTAACGACCGCTAGTGAAATCATCCTGAATCACGCTATGTGATACAGGATGATTGCCGTTGGAGGGCGCGCCCATGTCTTTTCTGAAACGTCTTTTCGGCGGCGGCGGTGACGCGGGCGAGCCAAAGAGTGCTGCACCGGCAAAGCAGATCGAGCACAAGGGATTTTTGATCAGCGCCACGCCGTACAAGGCGGAGGGCCAATACCAGACCTGCGGCGTGGTTTCGAAGGAGATCGACGGCGTGGTGAAGGAGCACAAATTCATCCGCGCCGATCGTTTCGCCGGGCTCGACGACGCTGTCGACATCTCGATCAAAAAGGGCATTCAGCTGGTCGACGAGCAGGGCGAGAAGATGTTCGGGTGAGATCCGTTCGGTTTCCGTCGCATCTTCCGTAAAGACGATCAAGGCAAGCGCCCTGTCGGGCGCCTGCCTTTGATTTCAAGTTACCGACGGCTGGTGGCCTACGCCGCCGCCGCCTGTTTGCTTTCGGTCGATGTCACCACCGCATCCACCGTGGCTGATGCCTTGGCCAGGGCGGCAGTGACCGCATCCGGCCCCATGCCGACGCCTTCGATGCGGATGACTTCGACGTCGGTCATGCCGATGAAGCCAAGCACGCTGCGCAGGTAAGGGATGGCGTGATCCATCTGCACGGCAGCGCCTTCCGAATAGATGCCGCCCGAGGCGAGGACGACGTAGACCTTCTTGCCGGTGACGAGGCCTTTCGGACCACTCTCGCCATAAGCGAAAGTCTTGCCGGAACGGGCGACGTGATCGACCCAGGATTTCAGCGTCGACGAAATGCCGAAATTGATGAAGCCGGTGGCCAGGATGATGGTGTCGGCCGCAAACAGTTCGTCCACCACGGCATCCGAAACACCGACGACCTCGGCCTGGCGCTGGGTGCGGGCCTCGGCTGGCGTATAGATGCCGGCCGAATAGTCTGGATCGATATGCGGCAGCGGGTTTGCCACGAGATCGCGAACGACCAGCTTGGCCGAAGGATCGGCGGCAAGCAGCTTTTCTGCAAGTTCAGTGGCGATGCGGGTCGAATGCGAGGCAGCGCCCCGCGGGCTCGAGGTGACGAGTAGGATGGACATGGCGGGTCTCCAGGGTTGGAATGATCTGTCCCGACCTATATGGACTTGCTGACCCATTTGAAAAACCGGTATATTTTATGTATGTTCCATCTAAATAGTGGATAGAACGATGCAACCAAACCCGACGCTCGATCAGCTTCAGATTCTTGTCACCGTCGCCGACACCGGCAGTTTCTCTGCCGCCGGCCGCAAGCTCAACCGAGCGCAGTCGGTCATCAGCTACGCTATCGCCAATCTCGAGGCACAGCTTGGGCTGAAACTGTTCGAGCGCGAGGGCACGCGCGAGCCGCATCTGACCGATGTCGGCCGGGCGACGCTGGAAGATGCGCGGCGCATGGTCGGCGTATTGCAGCGCATCCGCTCTCGCGTCGACAGCCACAAGCAAGGCCTGGAGGCTGAAGTCGCGCTGTCGGTCGATGCGACGCTGCCTTCTACCGTGCTGGTGCGCGTGTTGAAGGCGTTCGAGGCGCAATTTCCAACCGTGATGCTGCGCCTGCATATCGGTACCCTCGGGCTGATCCCGGATCATGTCGTCAATGGACATGCCGATCTCGGTATTGGTGGCCTGCTGGGCGAGGTCGACGTGCATCTTGTGCGCATTGGCTTCATGTCGATGGTGCCGGCGGCCGCGCCAAGCCATCCGCTGGCGCTGCTTCCCAAGCCGGTGCCGCTGGAGGAGGTGCGCGAACACATCCAACTTGTCGTCAGCGACCAGTCCGAGCGCACCAAAGGGCGCGACTACGGCGTCTATGCCTACCGCACCTGGCGACTTACGGATATGCGAACCAAGCATGCGCTGATGCGCGAAGGGTTGGGATGGGGCGGACTGCCGCGATGGTTGATTGCTGACGATGTGGCCAACGGCCGGCTGGTGGAGCTCGATCTGGAGCCGTATCGCGAAGTCCGCTCGCCGCTTTATGCCATGCACCGCCCCGACCGCAGCCCGAAGCCGGCTGCGGCCTGGCTGATCGACCAGTTCAAGCGCCAGCTTGGCTGTTTCAACGAGTTCGAACCGAACCAGGCGCCTGAGGAGACAGCCCATCAATCAGCGCCATGAGAACGGCGCGATAGTCTGCGGCTGAAGCGCCGGCCTCGATAGCGAGCGCCGCGCGGTCGAAGGCTGCGGCAAGAAGCGCGGTCAGCGCCTCCACCGGCAATCTCATCATCGATTGCGAGCGCATCGCGGCGACGAGACCCTCGCGCAGCGAGCGGTTGCCGTGGCGGTTGTCGATTTCGTCCATGGCGGCGCGGCCGAGCACGGCCGGTCCGTCGAGCAGCAGGAGCCGGGTGCGGCCGGGTGCGCGCATGGCGGCAAGATAGGCATCCGAGCCGGCGATCAGGGCGTCGCGGGCAAACAGCGAGGGCGGCGAGGCGCGCTCGATCTCTTCAGCTACCGCCGCAGCCTCCTGCTCGACCACGGCGGCGAACAGCGCCTGCTTGTCGGCAAAGTGATGATAGAGCGCGCCGCGCGTGACGCCGGCCGTAGCCACGATCTCGGGCGTGCCAGTCTCCGAATAGGACTTTTCGGTGAACAGTTTTCGCGCCGCTGATATCAGGTCGGCGCGCGTCGCTTCGGTACGATCGCGGTTGGAGCGGCGCGCAGATTCCTGTTGCATACATGCAGCCTGTATGTTAGTGGATATTTACATGCAGACTGTATGTTATTTGACGGGAGAAGGAAAGATGAAGACGACAAGCTATTACCCGGTGCTGATGACCGGCGACGTTGCCGGCACAAAAGCCTTCTATGTCGCGCATTTCAGCTTCAAGCCGCTGTTCGAGAGCGACTGGTACGTGCATCTGCAATCCACCGAGGATCGCCGCGTCAATCTCGGCATCGTCCAAGGCGACCACGAGACGATTCCTGAGGAGGGGCGTGGCCGTACCTCCGGCCTGCTGATCAATTTCGAGGTCAAGAACCCGGATGCGGTCTACGAGCGGGTCGTAGCCGCTGGCCTGCCGATCCTGCGAACGCTGCGCGACGAACCCTTCGGTCAGCGCCATTTCATCACCAAGGATCCCAATGGCGTGCTGATCGACGTGATCAAGCCGATCCCGCCGAGCGCCGAGTTTCTGGAGCAGTTTGTTGAAGGCGCGGCGGCCTGAGCGCGACAGGCTGGCGGGAACTGTCTGTAGATATCACCTGAAGGCTTCAGCCGCATGGCCGGTCGTGTCTTTGCGGTCTATGCTGAGGGCTCATCAGCCTGAGCCACTCCATGCGTGAAATCTGCCTTGTCCGCGCACCCTCAAACCTTGGCCTGCGCCCGCTGAGGCCGGGTCATATTCCGGGGACGTGGCGTGCGCCTCAGGCATTGACCGAAGCCGGCTTGATCGAGACGCTTTCGCCCCTCAAAGTGGTTGATCTCGATCGGCCTGCCTATAGCACGGAGCCGCAGCCGGGCACCCGGCTGCGCAACGGCAACGCGATACGCAGCTTCAATCTCGAACTTGCCGAAGTCGTTGCCGGCGCACTGGGACAAGGCGAGTTCCCGCTGGTGGTCGGCGGCGACTGCGCGGTCCTGCTTGGCGCACTGGCTGGCGCACGGCGATCCGGTCCGCTGGCGCTGGTCCATGTCGACGGCCACAGCGATTTCCGCCATCCGGGCAACTACGACATTAACGCTTCACTTGGCTCGGCCGCCGGCATGGACCTTGCGCTCGCCACCGGACGCGGCGAGCCGTTGCTGACCGACTGGCCCGATATCCGAGGCCCCCTTGTTGCGGACGAACAGGTGATTCAGATCGGCGAACGCGAGAACCGCGACCGCGACTTTGCCTGGCCGGACATCAATTCGACTGCAATGACGCTGATCGATGTCTTTGCCGTGCGAGAGCTTGGCGCGGCAAAGGTTTTGGAAAAGACCTGGAACACGCTGGCGCGAACCGGCTGGCCCTATTGGGTGCATTTCGATGTCGATGCGCTCGACCAGACGGTGATGCCGGCGGTGGATTCACCAGGCAGTCCCGGCATCGATCCCGACGATCTCGTCGCCATCCTCGCGGCGCTGGTGGCGGATCCGCGCTGTACCGGAATGGACATGACCATTTTCGATCCGGACCTCGATCCGACTGGCGAGTTGGCAGTGCTGCTGGTTTCGCTGCTTGGCCAGATCTTTGCACCGCGATAAAGGTCAGCTTCGCGCCACCGGCATCACCGTGACCTGAGCAATGCCGGAGCGGCGCACCACCGTGCACAGTGTTTCGCGGCCGATGCGCTCGGCATCGAGCAGGCGCACCAGATCGTCGACGCCGGTGACCGGGCGGCCGTCGATGGCGGCGATGATGTCGCCCTCTTTCAGGCCTGCTCTCGCCGCCGGACTGTTCGCCTCGACGCTGCGCAGGCGCACCGCCGTGCTGCTCGACACTTGCGACAAAAGGGCGGCGCGACGCGGCAGGTTTGTCGTATCGGCGGAGACACCGATGAAGGCGCGGCGGACGCGGCCGAAGCGGATGATCTCGGAAATGACGAAATTGGCGGTGTTGGAGGCAACCGCGAAGGCGATGCCTTGCGCGCCATGGATCATGGCGGTGTTGACGCCGATGACCTCGCCCGCCGACGACACCAGCGGTCCGCCGGAATTGCCGGGGTTGAGCGCTGCGTCGGTCTGGATGACGTCGTCGATCAGCCGGCCGGTGGAGGCGCGCATCGAGCGGCCGAGCGCCGAGACAACGCCTGATGTGACGGTCCATTCGAAGCCGAGCGGGTTGCCGATGGCAATGGCGATCTGGCCACGCCGCAGGCGCTTGGAATCGCCGAGCGGCGCGATATCGGCAAAGCTGCCGTCGGCACGCACCAGCGCGATGTCGGTGTCGGGGTCGCGGCCGAGAACACGGCCTTCTCTGGAGATGCCGTCCGGCATCGTGACACGGACGCTGCGAGCATCGCCGACGACGTGGAAGTTGGTGACGACCAGCCCATCCGGTGTGATGACGAAGCCGGAGCCTTGGCCGCCGCCGGCGCTACCGATGCGCTCGATGCGGCAGACGGCGGGACCGATGCGGTCCACGGCATCGGCGACCGTTGCCGAATAATCGTCGAGCAGCGCATCGTCGAATTGTAATTGCTGGGCTGGGAGGGACATGGCAGGGCTCCGTATCTTTTAGAGCAAGATGAAGGATGCCTATATGTGCGCAGCGGCCGGATCGGCCGCGACCTGACCAGATGGCCAGTCCAAACGCCCAACTAGCCGTCAGGCGAGTACCCGCCGACGCGGTGCCGAGCGATATCTGGGGTATGAAAAAAACCCAGGAGACCAAAATGAGCGACTTCAATCTGAGCGCATTTTCCGACGCCATCGCCGATATCGCCGCCGCAGCGGCGCCGGCGACGGCGAGCTTCGCCACGCATCAGCATCGCACCGCGACCGCCTTCCATTGGCGCGACGGCTATTTTGTCGCTGCCGAGGAGGCGGTGGAGGCCGGCGAGGCGATCGAGCTGACGCTTTCTTCGGGCGACAAGGTGAAGGCTGAGCTGGTCGGCCGCGATCCATCCACCGGGACCGCCCTTCTCAAGCCGACCGGCGCGCCGGACGTGCCGCCGCTGACCAAGGCAGGCACGGCGCGGCCGGGCCATCTGGCCATTGCCGTCGGCAATAGCGACGGAGCGTCGCTCGCTGCATTCGGCACGGTTGGCGAGGTCGGTCCGGCCTGGCGCTCGATGCGCGGCGGTACAATCGACCGGCGCATCAATCTGGCCGTCAATGCCGGCGGCCGTTTCGAGGGCGGCCCGGTGCTCGACGCCAAGGGCGCACTGATCGGCATGCTTTTGTTCGGCCCGCGCCGGCGGGCGCTGGTCATGCCTTACGAGACGATCGAACGGGCGGTGGCGACGCTGCGCGAGAAGGGCCATGTCGCGCGCGGCTATCTCGGCGCCGGCCTGCATCCAATCCGCAACGGCGACACGCATGGCGCCATGGTGATGAGCCTCGACGACAATGGCCCGGCGAAGGCGGCCGGCCTGCATCTTGGCGACATCATCGCGTCGTGGGACGGCGAGGCCGTGCATGGTCCGCGCGACCTGATCCGCAGGCTCGGGCCGGACAGCGCCGGCGCGTCGGTGACGCTCGGCGTGGTGCGCGGCGGCGAACGGCGCGACGTCGCGCTGACCATCGGCGAAAAGCCGCTGAACTGAGAAGATCGATGGCAAGTCACGGGATCACGGGGCGGCGGCTGACGGTGCTGATCGCGCTCGATGACGTCGTGCGCGCCGAGCACCTGTCCACCGCCTTTGCCGCGACCGGCGATCTGCTGCCGATCGTGGCCGATAGCAGCAATAGCGCCGACAGAGCGGATGTCGCGGTTGTCGATGAGAATAGTCTGGAACGAGGGGGCATCGAGGGCGGGGCTACCGATACAGCGATACCTCGGGTGCTTCTGTCGCAACGAGCAAGCCGGCAGCGGCCGGCCGATACCGTGTTTGCCGTGCTGCCGGCGGCAGCGGACGATCTGCTGATCGCTGCCGCCGCGCGACTGGCGGCGGCTGGCTATCGGATCTCGGGCGAGGGCCGCCCCTTATCCGATCGACATGACGATTTCGCCTTTCATGACGACGACCTCTCCGACGAGGAGCCGGTCGACGAGAGCGCCGGCCGGCCGGCGCTTTCGCCGCGCGAGAGCGAAGTGCTGGCGCTTTTGGCCGAGGGCGCGCCCAACAAGGTGATTGCGCGGCGCCTGAACATTTCCGTGCATACGGCCAAGTTCCACGTCGCGGCGATCCTGATCAAGCTTGGTGCGGCCAACCGCACCGACGCGATCGCCATCGCCATGCGCCAAGGCCTGGTGCTGGTCTGACGGGGACTACAAAGCCGGTTCGATATCCGTCAGCCGGAAATCGTCGCTCTTGAACAGCAGTGGCATGGCTTCGAGACGGGCCGTGGCATAGGCGATGCAGTCGCCGAAATTTAAGGCGGCCGGATGCCGGCCTTTGCCATAGCGCAGGAAGGCCTGACGGGCCACAGCGGCATGGTCGGCCGTAAAAGGGATCGTCTCGATCGATGCGGTGCGCAAAAAGGCTTCGAAGCGGTCGACGATCTGGTCTTGCCAGCGGCCGACCAGCACCATCGTCGTCTCAAGCAGGGTCGGTGCCGCGAGCAGCCGCCTTTCAGCCTGAGCGATCGCCAGCACCAAACGATCATAGCCTGGTTCCGTGCGCAAAATAGCGACGAGGGCAGAGGAGTCGATGATCATCGCGTCGGGATTCCAAGTTCGTCATAGCCGAGGATTTCGTCTTCGGTCATCGCATCTTGGCGTTTCGGTATCTGTGCGGCTGTTTCGGCGATTGCCATCAGGCGCTGAAAAAGGTCGTCGGCCTCGTCGCGCGGCACAAGCCGCTCGCGCGCAACTTCGCGCTCGAGGCTTTGACGGATCGCTTCCGTCACCGACACGCGACGACGGCGGGCAAGTTCCCGCGCCAATTGCTCGACTTCGGTGTTCTTGATCGACAGGGCCATTCTATATTCAACCTCTTTTTACAGAATATATACTGCTTCGCCGTTGAGTCCATAGATTCGTGGCGGCTCCGCAGCGTCACCATCTCTCGATGCTCCCCGCTCTTGTATCCGGCGACGGCGCGGGCAAGGATCGCGACCAACAGAATTGCAAGGGAGACGCAAAACATGTCGCTCAAGGGAAAGACGCTGTTCATCTCCGGCGGGTCGCGCGGCATCGGGCTGGCGATCGCGCTGCGTGCCGCGCGCGATGGCGCCAATGTGACGATCGCGGCCAAGACCGCCGAGCCGCACCCCAAGCTGCCGGGCACGATCTATACGGCGGCTGAGGAGATCGAGCAGGCCGGCGGCAAGGCGTTGCCGATGCTGTGCGACATACGCGAGGAGGAGCAGGTGGCCGAGGCGGTCGCCAGCACCGTCGAAAAATTCGGTGACATCGACATCTGCATCAACAATGCCAGCGCCATCCAGCTCACCGGCACGCTGGAAACCGACATGAAGCGCTACGACCTGATGCACCAGATCAACACACGCGGCACCTTCCTGGTTTCCAAAATGTGCATTCCGCACCTGAAGTTGGCTGACAATCCTCACATCTTGAATCTGGCGCCGCCGCTCGACATGAAGGCCAAATGGTTCAAGAACCATGTCGCGTATACGATGGCCAAATTCGGCATGTCGATGTGCACGCTGGGGATGAGCGCGGAGTTCGCCGGGGACGGCATCGCCGTCAATTCGCTGTGGCCGATCTCGACGATCGATACGGCAGCGGTGCGCAATCTTCTGGGCGGGGCGACAGTGGCGGCGATGAGCCGTTCGCCCGATATCATGGCCGATGCCGCGCACGCGATCCTGCTCAGGCCGTCGCGCGAAGCGACCGGCAATTTCTACATCGACGAGGAGGTGCTGCGCGCCGAGGGCGTCAGCGATTTTTCGATCTATGCGCCTGATGCGACAGGCCCGCTCGCCGGTGACTTCTTCGTGCCGGACGAGGTGTTTGCCCGGACGGACACAAAGGTGAAGAGACTGTTCTAAGGATGCCTGGAGCCGGAAACAAAACCCCGCCGGCGAGGGGGTACCGGCGGGGCTCATGTGTCCCGCTGGAGTCGGGACAGGGCAGGGAAGCCCTAGCCAGAATCTGGGGTGGATGACCTCGCGATTCAATGCCTGGTTAATCGCGACTTACATTCTCCTTCAACCTCGGCTCATTGCCGGAAATCGCCCATCCCGGTGAAACCGGAGTGGGCAACGTCTTCCCGCATAGATTCCAGAAACCAGTTCAGGTTTCTGGAACTGCGAGTTAATTCGCGCTGGCGACCGGCGCCACCAGCGAGGTGATGCGGCGGATGGCGACGCGACGGTTCTCGCGCTCAGGCTCCGACGTGTCGACCTTGAGGTACTCCTCGCCATAGCCCTGTGTCGTCAGGTTCTCCGGCGGGATGCTGAAGGCGTTGGTCAGGGCTTCGGCGACCGCCTCCGCGCGACGGTCGGACAGGGCGAGGTTCGCCTCCGGCCTGCCGACGGCGTCGGTATGGCCCTCGATCAGGAAGGTTTCCGCCGGGTTCTTCTCCAGCAGCTTCTCCATGGCGCTGGCGACGCCTTCCAGTTTCTGCACCTCGGTCTCGGGGATCGAGGCTGAACCGAATTCGAAGTTCAGCGTGTCGAGGTCGATGCGGCGGGCGATGTCGCGCACGCGGGCCGAGCGCTTGACCTCGTCGATCGAGTAGAGGCGCTGCACCCTCTCCACCGGCGGCTGTTCGAGGAAGGCATAGTAGTCGTCCGGATCCTCGACCTCCTCGGAATCGAGAATGTACTCCTCGCGCGGAATGTCGATCCGAATCGGCGGCAGGTCGTCGCCCGGATCGCGCCAGTCGCCATCGTCCTCATAGTACCGCTCATCGACATAGCTCAGCACATATTCGCGACCATCGGGCGCAATGCGTGAACGCTGGACGACATCGCCGTAGCGGTTGCGGATGGTGACGATCTGGATTCCATTGTCACGCTCGACGATTTCCCGGGTGCGATTGCCCGACAGTTCCTCGTAGTAGACATTCCGCGCGCCACGGCGCATGCGCGGGGTATCGTCGCTTTCCACGATCGTCTGGTTGTTGAACTGGAGGATAACGCGGTCTCCGAGTTCCCTGACGACGTCGACCCCTCGCGGGCGTGGACGGCGGCGAATGTCCTCGACCTCGGGCACACGCTCGACGCGTCTGCCTTTTTCCTCGGTCGCCCGAACCATCCTCTCAAGCTTGATCGCCTGCTGGGCCGTCCTGTCGTCGGTGGGCGGCGGTCCCGGGTCGATCGGAGCCGGCTTCGGGGCTTCCGCCTGTTCGCCGTTCTGCTGGGTGGGCTGACCACCCGCGTCCTGGCCGACCGTCTCTTGCGTGTCCCTGCCGCCCTTGCGCTTGCGCCTAGCGTCCTTCTGGCTGTCGAACACGGGAGCCTCGCCTTGTGCCGGACCTTCGCCTTCGGCAGGCGCGGCCTGTTCGCGCTCGGCGGGCTGCTCGCCGGTTGAGGGCTGCTCTCCCGTCACCGGCTGTTCGTCGGCAGGCTTCTTGCCACGTTCCCTGGCCTGATCCCGGGGCTTGTCGCCCTCAGCGGGAGCCGTTTGCTGGTCGGTCGGAAGCGGCTCGGCCTGCTCGCCGGCTTGCTTCCTGGCTGGCTGTTCGGCCGGTGCGGCTTCCTGCTGCTGCTCCCGCTCGCGCTTCTTTCTGCGCGGTTCGGGCTGTTCGTCGCTGGCAGGTGCGGCCTGCTCGGCGGGTTTCTCGGCCGGTGCAGCTTCCTCTTGCTGCTCCCGCTCCCGCTTCTTTCTGCGCGGTTCGGGCTGTTCGTCGCTGGCAGGTGCGGCCTGCTCGGCGGGCCGTTCGGCCGGTGCGGCTTCCTGCTGCTGCTCCCGCTCGCGCTTCTTTCTACGCGGTTCGGGCTGTTCGTCGCTGGCAGGTGCGGCCTGCTCGGCGGGCCGTTCGGCCGGCGCGGCTTCCTCCTGCTGTTGGCGGTCGCGCTTCTTTCTGCGCGGTTCGGGCTGTTCGTCGCTGGCAGGTGCGGCCTGCTCGGCGGGCCGTTCGGCCGGCGCGGCTTCCTGCTGCTGCTCCCGCTCCCGCTTCTTTCTGCGCGGTTCGGGCTGTTCGTCGCTGGCAGGTGCGGCCCGCTCGGCGGGTGCGGCTTCTTGTTGTTGCTGCTCGCGCTTCTTCCTGCGCTGGCCGCCCTGCTGCTCCTCACCGGAAGGCGCGGCCTGTTCCGCGGGCGCCGATTCAGCCTGCCGCTCGCGCTTCTTGCGAGGCTTCTGCTCCGGTTCCGCTTGCGGTGGGCAGCCTTCCGCCGCTTCGCCTTCGGGGCAATTCGATTGCACGGGGATCAACGGCGTGGCGGTACTCTGCGGTGGGTCGAACGCGGCGCTGCCCTGCAACGGGAATGCGCCCAACGGCGCGGACGCCATCAGCAGGCCAAGTGCCGTGCCTGCCAGAATCCGTGGTTGGCGTTTCATCAAAAATCCTCCTTTGGCGTCCCATCCCGGCCCAAACTGTTCATCAACCGGATTGGTTCCGGTTAGTGGGCATTAACGGCTACGAAGGGCAATTGGCCGGCGTTTTGAAGGCGACTTCGTGTTATTCCTATGGTGCCGGCCTATGGCGCTGGCCGGGTCTGCGTCTGTTGCGGTGCTTGACCTTCACCCGGCCAGGGGCCACATCCCGTCGATGGAAACGCCGTTCTGGAAAACCAAGGCGCTCGAGGCGATGACCCCGGCCGAGTGGGAATCGCTTTGTGACGGCTGCGGCAAATGCTGCCTGTCGAAACTCGAGGACGAAGACACCGGCGCGATTTACTGGACGAGCGTCGGCTGCCGGCTGTTCGACGCCGAAACTTGTCGCTGTTCCGATTATGCCAACCGGTTGGCACGCGTCCCGGACTGCGTCGGGCTGACGCCGCAGAATGTGCGCACCATCAGTTGGCTGCCCAAGACCTGCGCCTACCGGCTGGTCGCCGAGGGCCACGATCTCTACTGGTGGCATAGGCTGGTGTCAGGCAGTGCCGAGACGGTGCATGAGGCCGGCATCTCCATGCGCGGCCGGGTCAGCGCCAGCGAGACCGATCTTGCCGAGCCGGACGACTATTTCGAGCACATGCTGGACGACGAGCCCTAGCGACGGGCCTTCAGGACCCGGAACCGGCTGCCCGACAGCGCGTTTTCCACCAAAATGGTTCAGAACCGACCGGATTGTCCAGAACCGGAAAGCCGAGAAGACTGCGCAAACATGAACCCGAAATGAACGGCCGGTTCGTAAAAAGTTCAGATACGCAAGCGCATTCTCCTCGCCATCGGTTCGACCAAGACATGATTGGTTCGATCAAAGGCGGGCGGAAGCCCTGAACAAGGAGAGAAGACATGTTCAACACGATCAAGACGGCGGCCCTTTCAGCGCTTATCGGCCTCGGCACGCTTGCCGCCATTCCCGCCACAGCCCATGCAGACAGCATCTATCTCGGCTTCGGCAACGATTATGATCCGCGCGTCGGCGTCTATACCGGCGATGACGATGGTTATTACCGCGAACGCCGCCGCGAACGCGACTGGCGCCGGTCCTGCTCGCCAAACCGCGCCCTCGGCAAGGCAGAGCGCATGGGTCTGCGCCGCGCCCGTATCGTCGACGTCAGCCGCCGCACCGTCAAAGTAGCGGGCCGCCAGTACGGCGACCGCGTGCTGGTCGTGTTTGCCAACGAGCGCGGCTGCCCGGTCCTTTACCGGTAAATGTTCATCCACCGGCAAGGGTGCGGCTCGAAAAAACCCGGAGGATCGGTCCTCCGGGGTTTTTTTCATGCAGCAAAGTCAATGGTGCCGCAACAGGGCCGAACCACTTCAGATGGCGGTCACTTCAACTCGAAAGTGACGGTGACCTGCACCGTGTAGGAATTCTCGCCAGCCTGCACCGGAACCGATTCGCGGGCCGCATCAAAGGCCTTGGCGTTCATCGGTATCGGCGGCGGCGGGACATTCTGGTCGGTGATTTCCAGCACCCGCCCGATGCTGACGCCGGCGGCTTCGGCCAGCGTCCTGGCTTTGGCCATGGCGTCGGCGACCGCCTTCTTGCGGGCTTCGGTGAGAGTTGCCGTTGGATCCTCGTTGGAGAACGAGATGCCGCCGCCCTGGTTGACGCCGAGCGATACCGCCCTGTCGAGAATCTCGCCTGTCTTGTCGATGTCGCGGATGCGCACCGAAAGCGTGTTGGCCACCTGGTAGGCGATGAGTTCGGCCTCCTGGCTGCCGTCCGGCTTGTTGGTATAATTGTAGCGCGGGCTGATCTGGATGCCGGCTGTCTGCAGGTCGCGCTCCTTGATGCCGGCCGACTTCATTGCGGCGATCACCGAAGCCATGGCGTCGTTGTTGGCATCGAGCGCGGCTCGCGCGGTCTTGGCCTCGCGCATGACGCTGAGCGTCAGCAGCGCCAGATCGGGGGCCGCGGTCGCTTCGCCTTCGCCAGTGACGACGATGCGGGGCGGCGGCGGCGAATCGGCGGCGCCGGCGATCGCCGGAAACGCGATTGCGGCGGCGAGCGCCAAGGGCAAAAGATGTCTGGTCATAAAAAAACTCCTCGGTCTGCGATCCAGTCGCGCCTGTCGACTACCGCATCAGCCCAAGAATCGGAATCGATTTCGGGAAGCACGCTGCGTAGATTCAAAAGCGTTAGAGCGTATTTTTCGCGTCTAAGTGGACGCATGTCGCTCTAATGCCTGAATATGGGCTGATTTGGACGATTTCGGCCAGCCCATCCGGAAAGCCTTGTGCGATTCGGGGAAAAACATTAATCCAGCCGCGTGTGGGGCCTGTAGCTCAATGGTTAGAGCCGGCGGCTCATAACCGCTTGGTTGGGGGTTCGAGTCCCTCCGGGCCCACCAGCTTATTATATATCAGTACGTTACGCTTAATTCTTCGAGATTGAATTGAGCGTTGTTGGGATAAGTTCGTGAGTTTTGAATGAAATGATTTTGGGGCCTCTTCGTCAATGTTCTCCGTCTTGTTGATGGCACCTGTCACACGTAGCTCAAGCCTCCGGATTTCGAAAGGCCCCTCAGAGATGCGTGCGGTGATCGGCGGCAACGACGTGCGAATAGGCGGGTCTTGTGACCCCGAAGCGGACTCTCAATTCGTAAAACGCGTGCGGCCGCTTTGCGCCCGATCTCGGCCGTTGCGGTCAACTTTGTGTTGCCTGAAAGCGGCCATTGCCGTCGGCGGGCTGGACGTCGCCGCTGTGCTAACAAAGCAGACACACACGACGGACATGAACCAACAATCAGCAGGAGCTAGATGGCCTGCGGCACGTAGTCGCTCGCCTCGATCGGCATCACAGTCCTTAATAGCTCGACCGATTTCTTTACCCCTTCGAGCCGGGACAACATGACATCCTCGTGTTCGATCGAGAGCCAGCCGTCATAGCCGGCCATTCGCAGCCGGTAGCAGAAGGAGCGCCACCACTCCTCGCCGTGTCAGAAGCCCAGGGTGATATAGCTCCACGAACGTGCCGGAATGTCCATCAGCGAACCGTTCTCCAGGAGGCTGGTCGTCGCCTGCTTCGGAGCGTTGAGGAACGTGTCCTTGGCATGAACGTGGAAGATCGCGTCTCCCAGTGCATCGACTGCCGCGACCGGATCGGCGCCCATCCAGAACAGATGGCTTGGATCGAGATTTGCCCCCACGACCGGGCCGATCTCGGCGCGCAGGCGAAGCAGCGACGGCACGTTGTAGACCAACTGGTTGCCGTGCAGCTCGATGGCGAGTTGATCGACGCCACTCGCCTTCGCCAGCTTCGCAAGTCCATGCCAGTACGGCAGGAGCACGTCTTCCCACTGCCATCTCAGGATGGTCTGCGTCTCCGGCGGCCACGACGATACGATCCAGTTCGGCGTCTTCTCGCCCGGTGCGCCGCTTGGCAGTCCAGACATGAGGCAGACCTTCTTCACGCCAATTTCGCCGGCAATGCGGATCGTCTCCTCGAGGCAGGCAGACTGGGTGCCGCCCGAAACGGGATGCAGCTGATTGCCGTTGGCGTTGAGTGCGACGATCTCCAATCCACGGCTGGCGAAGGCCTTCAAGAAAGCCGTTCGGGCTTGAGGACCGGCCTTCATCCGTTCGAGATCGAAGTGCGGCGCCGAGGACCAATTACCTGTATTGACTTCAACACCGTCCAGGCCGAGTTCGGCAGCAACGTCGAGGACTTCCTCGAAGCTCAATTGTGCGAGGGAGTCGGATACAAACCCCAATTTCATTGCTAGTCCCTCGTTTGCCTGGCCTTCAGAACTTCTCGCTGGAAAAATCTGCGAAGTTCCGCGTAGTTCTGGAAGCCGAGCGCTGCCGCGAAGCGCGTCACCGAACTCGGCGAAACGTCAAGAAGGCCAGCCACTCGGCGGCCGTTGCTCATTGCTATCTCGGCTGGGTGCTCCAGCGCGAAACGGGTTATGCGCATGCTCACTTTCGACAGAGTGGTGGGGTTGCTCAGCACCCACCGTATCAGCGCCGCCATGTCCTCGGGCGGATCGCACGCGACCGACGCGTTTCCGGGCTCGGGGGCACGTCGCGATTCGGATGTTGCGGCGAGGCTCCTCATCGATGCATCCGCCTTTGGTACAGGGCGGGCTTGGCTTCCAAAACGACATTCACACGCCCGCCCGTTGCGAGCGCCTCGACGCCTGCTTCCGCGACCAGCGCGGCGCAGTAGCCATCCCAGGCGTCGGCCGCCACGGCGTGGAACACACCTGACCGGACGAATTCCAGGAACGCTCTATTCTGGAGCCTGTAGGCCTCGGCGAAACGCGGCCGCCAGTCAGTGGCATAGCGTTCGAGCGACTGCATGGACAGATTGTAGCGGGCGTGTATCGGTCCGTTGAGGAAGACTGACCCCTTCTCGCCGACCAGCTCGCCCCGCACGTCGTAGCCATAGGCGGCGTTGTTATTGATCTCGATGTTGACGAGCTGGCCGGTCGTCGTTTCGAGCACCATGAAAACTGGCGCACCCGTCTTCGACGCGTCCACGACGGAGGGCTGGAAGACGGAGATCGACCGGTAGTCGGAGCCGAGCACGAAGCGCGCGACGTCGAATTCGTGCGGAGCCGAGTTGGTGATCGCCATTTGGCCGGTAAAGTTCGCCGGCGCTTCGACGTTGCGGTGGAAGTTGTGCATCATGATCGCCCGCCCGAGCGCCCCGTCGTCGAGCGCGGATTTCATCTCGGCGTAGGACGGGTCGAAGCGGCGCATGAAGCCGAGCTGAACAAACTGTCGCCCGCACGAGGTCTCGGTCTTGATCACGTCGAGACACTCCCTGGCGCTTTGCGACAATGGCTTCTCGCACAGCGCGGGCTTGCCAGCTTCGATCGCAGCGAGCGACAGGGGAGCGTGGGTTTCGTCCGGGCTCGCGATCAGCACGGCGTCGACATCGCTCCGCCTGATGGTATCGAGGGAATCGGTTGCGACATCGACCGCACCGAAGTCGTCAGCGACCTTCCGTGCGCGTTCCAGCGATGCGTCGCAGATCACCTGCAGCTTCGCGCCCGGCAGGCTCTCGGCGACAATCCGGGCATGGTCGGCGCCCATTACACCTGCGCCGATGATCGCCAGCCTGATCGACATCTGCAATCCTCTATTTCTTGAGCGCCCACTGCCGGAGCGATTGATCTCCGTAGGCTGCGAGCACGACGATGATCCCCAGGAAGAGCAGGAACCACTGCGGCGCCACGCCCATCACCACGAGGTAGGACTGAATCGACGAGAGAACGAAGGCGCCGAGCAGTGCCCCGACGAGCGAGATCCGCCCTCCAGCCAGCAGGCACCCGCCCAGGACGCAGGATGCAATCGCCTGCAGCTCCATGAGCCTTCCCATCGAGCCATCGGCGAAGCCGAGCTTGCCCGCTTCCAGCGTTCCGGCGAAGGCGGCGAGCGCGCCGCAGATGACAAAGGCGGAAAGCTTGACGCGACCGACACGGACCCCGCGCGAATGGGCGCTGTCTGCCGACCCACCTACGGCAAGCAGCCGGTTCCCGAAAGGCATCGCGGTGAGTACCACGGTCAAAAGGACCAGAAGCAGGATCAGCCAGTAGAGCGCGGTGTTGAAGCCGAGGAACTCGCCGCCGCCGAGGATCTCGAAACTCCGGCCCTTGCGCGCCGCATAAGGAATGGAGAAGGAAAACCCCTCGGTCAGCGCGATGGCAATGCCGCGAAAGGATAGTGTTCTGAAGGTTCTGCAAAAAGCTCTGGAGAGAGAACAGCCCTTACTCTGAGGCGAGGGGCGGCCATGGCACGCTGGTGACGTTGCGATCACCGATTCCCGTGGAAGGGTAAGTGCCATGACCAAGCGAGAGGTTAGACTGAGCAGAGGCGAGTTGAAAGCGTTGCTGTTGTCGGATGAGGACGGCTTCCGCAGAGTTTTGCAGACTGTGGTGCAGGAGGCTTTGGAAGCCGAGATGACGGAGGCGATCGGGGCCGAGAAAGGCGAGCGGACGACGGAGCGGGTTGGTTACCGGTCCGGCTATTACGAACGCAAGCTTGTGACGCGGGTTGGCGTGCTGGAACTTCGGGTTCCGCAAGATCGGGCCGGCCGGTTCTCGACGGAGTTGTTTGAGCGTTACCAGCGCTCGGAGAAGGCACTGGTATCGGCGCTGGTCGAGATGTACGTGCAAGGCGTGTCGACGCGCAAGGTGAAGGCGATCACCGAGGATCTGTGCGGCCATTCCTTCTCGGCCTCGACGGTAAGCCAGGCGACGGCGCGGCTGGATGAGGCGCTGAAGGCGTTCTTTGAGCAGCGGCTTGCCGAACCTTACCCGTACCTCATTCTGGACGCGCGCTACGAGCGGGCGCGCGAGGCCGGCGTGATCGCCAGCCAGGCCGTCTTGGTGGCGATCGGCGTCGACTGGGAAGGCCGGCGCCAGGTGCTCGGTGTCGAGCTGGCCAACCGTGAAAGCCATTCGAGCTGGCGCGCGTTCGTGGCAGGGCTCAAGCAGCGCGGGCTCGCCGGCGTCGAGTTTGTCGTCTCCGACGACCATCCGGGGCTCAGGGCAGCGATCCGCGAAGTCCTGCCCGAGGCAGTCTGGCAGCGCTGTTACGTGCACTTCCTCAGAAACGCGCTCGATTATGTGCCGCGCAAGGTCGATGACGACTGCCTGATGGAGCTCAGATGGTTCTATGACCGGCGCGACCTCGCCGAGGTCAAGCGCGACCTGGCGCAGTGGATCGCCAAATGGCAGGCCAAATACCCGAAGCTGGTGGATTGGGTGGAGAACAACATCGAGGAGACGCTGAGCTTCTATCGGCTGCCGCTGCCGCATCACAAGCACATGAAGTCGACGAACATGCTGGAGCGGCTGAACCAGGAGATCAAGCGGCGCACCCTGGTCGTTCGCATCTTCCCCAACCCGCAGAGCTGTTTGCGGCTGGTTCGGGCATTGGCGGTGGAGATCCACGAGAACTGGCTCGAGGCGACCCGCTACCTCAACATGGATCATCTGCGCGAGCACAAGAAGGAGAACCTGAGGGCACTGGCCGCCTGACGCGGCCGCCATGTCCGCCGCTCCGCTAAACACGGGGGCTGCGCGGCGGACACGCCAACGTCACCGCTGAATGCCACGCCATTTTTGCAGAACTTGACGCACACAACTCGCGAAAGATCATCAGCGTGCCAAGCGTGATGATCAGCGAGGGCGTACCGGTTCGGGTGACAAGCAGCCCGTTAAGCGAACCTATTGCCGCGCCGACGGCTGCGGCCGCTACGGCCGCGGCGGCAGGGTCGACCCGGGCCGCGAGCCACAGATAGACCAGCGCGCCCATGCCGAAGGTCGAGCCGACGGAAATGTCGATCTCGCCGGTGCCGATAACCAGCGCAACGCCGAGCGTCATCAGGCCGAGCGTAGCGGTCACCTGGAGGATCGTGCCGAAATTGTAGATGTTCGCCCACCGCCCGTCGGACGTGGTCGAAAAGAATGCGACCAGTGCGACGGCGATCAACAGGATGCCGATCTCGGCATGCCGCCTCACCAGCGGTTTTATCGCGGCAAGGCTCATGAGAGTGCTTCCCGCCTCTCGACGACGCGGCCGCCCTGACGGATGACCTCCTCGAGCTGTTCGGCCGTCATCTTGCTGGTCGAGGCATCCTCGATCTTCTCGCCGTTCTCCATGATGACGATGCGGTCGGCGAGCTTGTGCACCTGGAAGATGTCGTGAGTGATGTAAATCACGAGCAAGCCCTGCTTCTTGAGCTGCACGGCAAGTTCGTTGACGTGCTCGCGTTCGCGTACTGAAAGATGGTTGGTCGGCTCGTCCATGATGACGACCCGATTCCTGAACTCGACCGCGCGGCCGATCTTGACCGACTGGCGTTCACCGCCCGACAGGCGTTCGACTTCATCGTCGGCGGAGACGTTGTCGCGGAGTCCGAACTGACGGATCACGCGTGTCGACTTGTCGCGCATCGTCGCGAAATCGAGAAATGGAATGCCGAGGATGCGCCGGACCGGCTCTCGGCCGAGGTAGAAGTTTCGCGCGATCGAGAGGTTGTCGCACAGGCCCACCGACTGCTGGATCGTCTCGATGCCTTGATCGATTGAGAGCTTGGGATGGAACTTCTCGACGCGCTGTCCGTCGAAATAGACCTCGCCCGAAGTCGGGGTATGCATGCCGCACAGTACGCGGATCAGGGTCGTCTTTCCCGCGCCGTTGTCGCCGACCAATCCGACGAGTTCGCCTGCATGGAAATCGACCGATACGCTCTTGAGCGCATGGAAAGCGCCGAAGTAAAGGTCGAGATTCTTGACCTGGATGAGGGGATGACCGTTTGTCATGCGAGCCTGCTCCCGCGTCAAACGCTGTGCCCGAGGCGGCGGGCCAGGAGCTGGTTGAAGATGACCGCTACGATGAGCACGACGCCGACGAAGGTGATGTACCAGGAGGACGGCGCCCCGAGCGCTATAAGTTCGTAACGGAAGCTCACGACGATGAAGGCGCCGAGCACGGCGCCCACGAGAGAACCACGTCCGCCGGTGAGCAGACAGCCGCCTATCACCGCAGCGGAAATGGCCTCCAGCTCCATCAGCTCGCCCAATGTGACGTGCGTCTGCGGTCGGTCACACAAGGTCAAGACGCCGGCAAATCCCGCGAGCAGCGCGCAGAGAACGAAGGCCGTAACCTTCACCCGATTGCTGCGAACCCCACGAGATTCCGCGCTTTCCTTGCTGCCGCCCGTCGCCAGCAATTGGTTGCCGAAAGGCGTGACCCAGAGCAGCAGATTGAGCGCGAGGCCGACAGCGATCAGCCAGAAGATGGCCGCCTCGATGCCGAAAAGCTCGCCTCCCAGCAGCCGGGTCACCGGATGATTGCGGGCATCCTCGGAGAAATTGTGCACCGAGCCGCCTGTCCAGACATAGATGATGCCGCGGGCGGTAAAGAGACCGCCAAGCGTGACAATCATCGAGGGCAACTGTCCTTTCACCACCGCGATCGCCTGGACAAGTCCCGCGAGAGCGGCGATGACAAGTGCCGCCAGCAGCGACCCGGGCACGCCAAGCGTTGGCTCCAGCGTAATGAAGGCGACTCCGGTCAGGCCGTAGACCGAGCCGACCGACAGATCAATCTCCTTGCACATGATCACCAGTGCTTGCCCCATCGCCACGAACCCGAGGATCGCGGTGAACTGAACGACGTTGGCGATGGTCTGCCTGGTCCACCAGCCCGAGACGTCGATCATCGTGAACGCGGCAAGCATGATCACCACGCCGATGATGGCGCCGAGGCCCTGGGTGTGAGTAAGCTGTTTGACAGTCATTGCAGAGCGCCAGAATGGAGGCTCAAGCCTCGCTAAGGAGAGCGGGACAGCCGAGCTCCCTCGTTGCTCGACCGTCCCGCCTCGGGAGGAACGCCTCACCAGGTGTTCTGCTCGTCGTAGGCCTTGTCGCCGAACACGCCACGGACCAGCGTGGCCCAGTTGTCGGCGTTGTCCTTGTTGATGATGACCGGCCCGGTCAGGATGTCCGACTGCGGCGCATAGCCGAACTCCTTGTTCCAGTAGAGCCATTCCATCGGCGCGTAGCCCTGCAGCCAGAAGCCCTGGCTGTTGGTCGCGAGAAGATGGCCGGCGCGAACGCCCTCGATAGAAACCGGCCCTTCGTCGACGGTCAGCACTGTCACGCCCTTGCCATCGACGTCGGGGTCGAGACCCATGTCCTTGGCGACGCCCCAAGCCCAGGGCGATGACCAGCCGGCAACGGTGAAGACGTAGTTCGTGTCGGTGTTGGCCTGCAGGAACGACTGCAACGTATTGCGGGCAGTCGCGGGCTCGGCGCCGATGAAAAGCTCATCGACCTTGGCGCCCGCCTTTTCCATCGCGTCCCTCATCCCGGCACACCGGGCCTTGAGACCCTGGTGGGCGGAGTCGTGGCTGGCGCAAACGACACGCGTCGGCTTCGGGATTTCACCAGCCTCGACTTTGGCGAGCGCGTATTCGCCGAGCTTCTTGCCCGTCAGATATTCGTCGCCGCCGACATAGGTCAGGTAGGGAATGCGCTCGCCGTCGGGACGCGCATCCGGAATGTTGAAGGCAACCACCGGAATACCGGCGTCGATCGCCTTGCGCAGCGGACCCTCGAAAGCATCGGAACTCACGATCGGAACGGCGATGCCGTCAGGACCGGTCGAGATTGCTTGCTCGAGAAGACGGACATGCTCCTGGACCGAGTAGTTGTTGGTCGAGATGTACTCGGTCTTGACGTTCGGATACTTCTTCTCGAACTCCTCCATCGACTTCGTCAGCCAGCCCATGTTCGGGTCGTTGGATCCGATATGGGAAACCATCACGAAGCGGTACTGCTTCTGGTCCTGGGCGACCGCCACGCTGCTGAGCGCCGTGGCAGCCAAAAGGGTGGTGGCAAGCACCTTACACGTAAGCTTCATTGGATTCTCCTCCGCAAGCTCCTCCAGGAGCAACGCTATTATTTGGATTGAAATCGCATCACTCAAGGACATCAATGATGCATTTGTGATGTAATATACCTCATTAATCGCGAGGCGACGTGGAGGAACGCAAACGCCTTGTATGATAAGCCTTTACAGGCGCGGTGGCGCTAGCGGATGATGTCGTAGACATCACGATCGGAGGCGAAATGACGATTCGAAGGGCGTCGGGAACTTGGAAGGGGCCAACCGTACGCGAAATCGCGGAGCTCGCGACTGTGGGACCTGCCACGGTCGATCGCGTCCTCAACAACCGCCACGGCGTTCGGGAAAAGACGCGGCAGCGCGTGCTTGGCGCGCTCGACAAGCTGTCGCAGGAACGGTCGGAAATCGAGTCGCCGCTGTCGGTGCGCCTGTTTTGCGAGTCCGGCGAGACCTTCAATGCCGCGATGGCCGCGGCGGCGGCCGAGGTCAACCGGTCGGTTCCCGGCGCCTCGATCGAGGCGCACTACGTGACGACGAGCCAGCTTGAGCCAGGCGTATTCGGCCGCCGGATCGAACACGACGGAAGCGAAGCCGACGGCGTCGTCGTCGTGGCGCGGGAGCATCCAGCGATCAATCGGGCCATACGCAAACTGCGCTCGGTCGGGATGCCCGTCGTGTGCCTCACGACGGACCTGCCGAGCTCTCGGCGGAGCACCTATGTCGGCAACGATCAGTATGCGGCCGGCAGCGTCGCGGCCCTGCTGATCGGGAACGGTTTGCCGAAGGAGCGAAACAACATCCTGATCGTGATGAGCGTGCCGTTTCGGTGCCAGCAGGAGCGGGAGATGGGTTTCCGCAGGGTTCTGCGCTCGGATTTCCCCTACCTGAAGATCGAGGAAAGGGTAATTTCGTGCGACAGGCCGGAGACCACGTGCGAGCAGCTCATCCGCTTCTTTGAGACCAACGATCATCCCGCCGCCATCTACAACGTCGCGGGCGCGAACCGCGGCGTGGCCAAGGCGCTTGAAACCGTCGGAAAAGCCGGCAAGACGGTCTTTGTGGGGCACGAACTGACGAACAACTCCCGCGCGCTGTTGGAGTCGGGCGTAATGGACTACGTCATCTCGCACGACTTCGCCGGTGAGCTAACGGCGGCCGTCAGGTGGATACGCGACAACCTCAACGGAGCGACGGCCGAACCGCCTCACTCCCAGATTCTGGTCCACACGCGTTATAATTGCGGGCTCTGAGCGGCCAAAATCAAAGCTAGTCACTGCGCAGGTGTCCCCCTGTGGGTAGATCACGACGATGCGCACACCGACCTGAATGCCGGCTGTTGAAGATCCGAGGCCTGAAGCTGCCAGTCCGCTCGCGGCCGCAAACACGACATCTAATGATCGGTTTGGCGAGGACGGCTCGGTGGGCGAAGGCGGCATAGACAGCTAATGTCGCCCGACGACGGTTGCGGAACCATACGGAACGATACGGGAAGGATGTCTGATCTGTGCCCACGAAAAGGGAAATAAGATCAAGGCTTTGAGTACGTCCTCCGGGTCCACCAAAACAGTAAACATCAATCACTTACATCTGCTTCTTTTCAAGCAGATGTAGCAATCTCCGCCAACGTGGTAGCCTTCCAATAAAACTGGTTGGGCTCTTTCCGTCAATTTCTCCTTCTCGCAGAAAGCTCTGGACGCACACCTAACCTAACGATGCTAACCTCGAAAGACCTCCCTACAGTGCATGCGGTAATCGGCGGCAACGACGTGCGAATAAGCGGGTTTGACTCGTACCAAGCTCTCAATTCGTAATGTGCGAACGGCCGCTTTGAGCCTCATCTCCGTCATTCACACACTCCGAGCCCCCACTGAAAGCGGACATGTTTGTCGCACCGATCTCATTGTCGGACAGAAAGTTCCAGAGCCCTACCGGTGCACCGGGTGATGATGAGAACTACGTTTGCGCCATAGCCCTCTTTTAAGGGGCTCCACCCCTAAGTGGCTCCGCCCCGTTTATGGGCAGTCGCCTGGGGAATCTCCAAGGTGACCGCCAGGCCACCACGGGCGGCTGTCGAAGCTGTGACCCGGCCACCATGCTGTTCGATTGCTTGCCTTGTGATGGCCAGACCAAGTCCGAAGCCGTTTAGCGCAGCCGCATCGGTTCCGCGCGAAAACGGCTGGAAGATTCTCTCGAGTTCGGACACCGGCACGCCCGGCCCTTCATCCGTGACCGTCACACGAAGCGTCCCGTCGACAATTTGGGAGCAAATCGAAACGCGGGAGTTGTCGGGGGAATATTTCAAGGCATTGCGAATGACGTTCTCGAAGGCGCGATAGATCAACTCCCCATCGACCTCCGCGACGAACGCGGCGGCGCGGTCGTGGGAAACGGCAATCCCACGCGCCTGAGCCTCGAAAGTTGCGTCCTCGACGATCTCGTTAAGCAAATCCATCAGATCGAGTGTCTGTACGGCGCGATCGCCCGAGCCGGCGGTCAATCGAGCAAGCGTGAGGATCTCACCAACCAGTCCGTCGATTCGCTCGATTTCGCGATCCATGCGATCCATCATGGCCTCAAGCTTCGACGGATTCTGCCGAAGCACACCGGTTGCCGCCTGAAGCCGGGACAGCGGCGAGCGCAGCTCATGGGACACATCGTGGAACAGTCGCTGCTGGACCTCCTGGAGCTCCTGCAGGCGCGCGGCGCTGGCATCGAAGTCATGGGCCAGCGCCATCACCTCGTCCTTCCGGCCATCCATTTTGTCGCCGATGCGGACATCGAACCGGCCATGGGCAAGAGCGCTCAGACCGTGACGGAGATAGGCGACGGGGCGAATGAGATAACGGGCGAGCCAGAAGGCGGACACCGCGCTTGCGATGAGGGCGGATAGCCATGGCACCAGCTTTGGCCAAGTCCCCGCGACGATACCGGGTTCAGGGGTGGTCGATGTTACGCGGATGCATCTGCCGTCGGCAACGACGTCACGCATCGTCTCGGTATCGATATCGCCGCAAACGCTAGCCGGACCGATTTCGGATATAGACAGTTCGACAAGCTGAGGCGCCGCCCTTGCAGCCCGCGCGAACGATTTGGCAGCCTCCTCTCCTTCTTGTGCCAACAACCGTTCTGCCACATCAAGGGCGAAAACCCGCTGCTGGCGTGCGATGTCCTGGGAGAGCGGGCCGACATCGAGCAAGGCGCTTATTGCGAACAAACCTGCGATTGAGGCTGCCATCATCAACCAGGTGATGGTGAAGAACTTCCAGAACAGGCCACGCATCATGGGTCCTGCAGGAACTGATAGCCCTGTCCCCGCACGGACTGTATCCAGGATTGGCCATCCTCCCTGCTGCCGAGCTTCTGTCTGACGCTGCTCAAATGAACGTCGATCCGCCGGTCAAAAGGCGTCAGTGGCCGTCCGAAGGCATGCTTCGATATCTCCTGCTTGGAGACGAGCTGGCCGGCATTGCGGGCAAGCACCTCGAGCAGGCTGAACTCGGTGCCTGTCAGCTCCAGATGCTCGCCGCCCCATTCCGCGGTCCGGTTTCCCGGTTGCATGACGAGCTCGCCCACCCGTATGACATCCTGCGAGATGCCGCCACCAGAGGAGCCGACACGGCGCAATATGGCCTTCAGCCGTGCCGCGAGCTCGCCGGGCGAGCACGGCTTGGGCACATAATCGTCGGCGCCGAGATTAAGCCCGGCGATCCGGTCCGCATCATCGCCCTTGGCCGTCAGCATCAGGACGGGCACCTGACTCAGCCGCCTGATCCGCTGGAGGACGTCGATGCCGTTCATGTGCGGCATCATGATGTCGAGGACGATGATGTCGACGGCGCTCGACGCAGCCTGGGCGATCGCGGCGCGCCCGTCCTGCGCTGTCGCGACCTCGAAACCCTCTTCGGAGAGATATTCCTTCAGGAGCGTCGTGAGATCGACGTCGTCGTCGATGAGGAGAACCTTTGCCATCCTGGAAGCCTGTCGTTCATTCAGGACACAGCCATACAAGACAAATGCCTGTCGGACAGTCGATTTTACCTATCTTAACACTGGCTTGACCCTACTTAACATTCCGCCTGCTACGGACGTCAGAAAATCGTCGGCTGTCCGGGCAGGTCAATGAAAACTGCACTCGAAAAGAAACTTCTGCCGTGCGTGTCAGTCGCACTCAGTCTGCTTCTGTCCGGCTGCGCCACATTCGCAGAGCTCCGACCGGCGGACCTCAGAATCGCGAATGTCTGGCACGCGACAGTGCCGCATGGCGGCAAGACATCCAGCCTCGTGTCGTGGTGGTCGACCTTCAACGATCCGTCGCTGACCTCTCTCATCGGCTATGCCGAGGAGGAGAACCCCAGCCTAGCTTCGGCCGCCGCCGACATCGAAAAGGCGCGCGCGACACTGGCTTCCGCACGGGCGAGCCTGTTTCCGGGGCTGGACGGCTCGGCCTCCGTCACGCGTTCCGGCACGGACGGCGATGCCTACAACCGCATTGCCGCCTCGACGACCTCGAGCGGCGGCCTGGACGCGTCGTGGGAAATCGATCTGTTCGGCAAGACGCGGCAAAAGAGCGAAGCGGCGCAGCTTCGGGTCCATGAACAGATCGCCAACTGGCACGAGGCGCGGGTCTCTCTCGCCGCCGAAGTGGCCGACTACTATGTGCAGTACCGGGCCTGCCGGCAGCTCGAGAACGCTTACAGCGTTGAGCTCGCCTCGCAACGGGAAACAATCCGCGCCACGGAGACGGCCGCCACCTCCGGCCTCACTTCCACCGCCGACCTGGCCTTGGCGCGAGCGAGCGCTGCCTCATCCTCCTCGACACTGACGGCGCAGCGGGCCGAATGCGAGGTCCTGGTCAAATCGCTCGCCCAGGTCACCGGCGGTGACGAGGCAAGGGTTCGCCAGTTGCTGGCCAAGGGCAAGACAGGCATCCCGACGCCGAAGAACTTCAAGCTCGCCGCTGTGCCGGCCGATGCCCTGCGGCAGCGTCCGGACATTAGCGCGCTCGAACTGGAACTGGCCGCCTCCATTGCCGATGTCGGCGCGGCTAAAGCCGATCTCTATCCGAGCCTGAGCCTCGGCGGCTCGGTGACGATCAGCGCTTCATCGCTGACAGGTGAATCTCTCCCCTGGTCCTTCGGCCCCGCGCTGACCATTCCCTTGCTTGACGGTGGATCACGACTGGCCGTCGTCAAGAGCACGATCGCCGACTACGACACGGCTGTCGCCAACTACAAGTCCGGGGTCCTGAGCGCGGTGGCAGAAGTCGAGACCGCGCTCGTTCGAGTCGACAGCACCCGCAGGCGGATCGGTGACGCCAGCGGCGCGGCCCGTAACTACCGGACCTACTTCAACTCGATCGATTCGAACTGGCGGGCGGGCGGCGTCAGCCTGCTCGACCGAGAAGAAGCCCGTCGCTCGGCGCAGTCGGCGGAGATCTCGCTCATCGAAATCAGGCGCGATGCGGTCCGCTACTGGATCGCGCTCTACAAGGCGCTCGGCGGAGGCTGGGACGCTGGCGCCGCCTCGCCGCCGCAGCGCCAGACGAAGACACAAGGACTTTTCTGATGCAGCCCGCCCGCCTTCTGCTTGCCCTGTTCGCCGGGGCAAACCTTGCTCTCGCCGCCACGCCCTCGCATGCGCAGCAGCAGGAAGCCGCGGCTCTGACCGTGGCCGTCGTCAAGCCGGCGGAACGCCAATGGGCGGAGACCGTGCCGGCGAGCGGCTGGCTGAAGCCCTGGCACGAGGCGATCATCGCCTCGGAGATCGGCGGTCTTCGCATCACGGATGTCCTCGTCGATGTCGGGTCGGTGGTCTCGAAGGGCCAGCCGCTCGTCCGGCTGGCGGACGAGACCGTGCTTGCGGATTTGCGCAAGGAAGAAGCGGCGCTCGAAACGGCAAAAGCCGATCTCGCCAAGGCGAAGTCGAATGCGGACCGTGCGCGTAAGGTGCAGGGCAGCGGCGCGCTTTCGGACGAGAAAGTCACGGAATACCTGATTGCCGAGCAGACTGCCGAAGCCAGCCTCAAATCAGCGCAAGCCACGCTGGAAAGCCAGAAGATCAAGGTCGATCAGACCACAATCGTCGCGGTCGACGACGGACTGATCAGCTCCCGTTCCGCACAGCTCGGCGCCGTGGTTTCGTCCGGCACCGAGCTATTCCGGCTCGTGCGGCAGCAACGCGTCGAATGGCAGGCCGAGGTCTCGGCGCGCTATCTTCCGCACATTATCCAAGGCCTTGACGCTGAAATTGCGAGCCCCGGCGACAGGCGGATCGAAGGGAACGTCAGGCTGGTCGGCCCGACCGTCAGCACCGATACGGGCCGCGCTATCGTCTATGTCACACTGCCGCCGGAAGATCATCCTCCGGTCGGCATCTATGTCACCGGGCAGATCGAGTTGCAGTCGACGAGCGCCCTCACGGTGCCCGAGACGGCGCTCGTCTTCCGCGATGGCATCAACTACGTCTTCACGGTCGATGCGGATCGCCGCGCCGCGCGGGTGCGGATCGAGACCGGACGGCGCAATAGCGCGGAGGTGGAAATCCTGTCCGGCATCGATCGATCCGCCTCGGTTGTGAAGTCCGGCGGCGCCTTCCTTTCGGACAAGGCTCTGGTCCGGGTCGAGGGAGAAACACAATGAACTTCTCCGCCTGGTCAATCCGCAATCCCGTTCCCTCGATTCTGCTTTTTGTCCTGCTGACCGTGGGCGGCTTGCTCGCCTTCGAGCGGCTCGCCGTCCAGAATTTTCCCGACATGGACCTGCCGACGGTGAAAATCACCGCGACGCTGGAGGGTGCTGCCCCGTCGCAACTGGAGACCGAGGTCGCCCGGAAGATCGAGGACAATCTCGCCTCGCTCAGCCTGCTCGATCACATCACCACGACCATCACCGACGGGTCCGTGTCGATCAGCGTGTCCTTCGAACTGGAGAAGGACAGCGAGGCGGCCCTCAACGAGGTCCGCAACGCCGTGGACAGCACGACGGACCTGCCGGCCGACATGGAATCGCCGAGCGTCACCAAGGTCACGGTGCAAAGCTCACCGCTGATCACCTATGCCGTCCGCTCGACCCGGCTCAACGAGACGGAGCTGTCCTGGTTCGTCGACAACGACATGACCAAGGCCCTGCTGTCCGTGTCCGGGGTCGGTGAAGTAAGCCGGATGGGGGGAATCGACCGCGAGGTGCATGTCGATCTCAACCCGCAGATCATGGGATCGCTCGGGATCACGGCCGCCACGGTCTCTTCCCGCCTGAGATCAGTCCAGGCGGACAGTTCGGGCGGCCGTGGCGAGATCGGCGGCAACAGGCAGACGATCCGCACGCTCGGGGCCGTCGCGTCGGTCGAGGATTTGAAGGCCCTCGCGATACCGCTGCCGAACGGCAAGCTGGTGCGCCTCGACGAGATCGGCACGGTGACCGACAGCTTCGCCGACCGCTCTTCGCTTGCCTATCTCGACGGACAACCGGTGATCGGCGTCGAAATCAAGCGTTCCAACGGCTTTTCGGATACCGGCGTCGCAGCCGCCATCCAGGCCGCGATGCAGGACTTTGCGCGCGCCAATCCCGACGCGGAAATTATCGAGGCCTACAGCATGGTCGGGCCGATCATCGAGAACTATGACGGTTCGATGCACATGCTTTACGAGGGCGCCATCCTCGCCGTCGTCGTGGTCTGGCTGTTCTTGCGCAACTGGCGGGCAACCTTCCTGTCGGCGATAGCACTCCCCCTGTCTGTCATCCCGACCTTCCTGGCGATGTATCTCGCGGATTTCAGCCTGAACACGGTGACGCTGCTCGCGCTCTCCCTGGTGGTCGGCATCCTCGTCGACGACGCCATCGTGGAAGTCGAGAATATCGCCCGTCACCTGAACATGGGGAAATCGCCGATGGATGCGGCGTTGGAGGCTGCCGACGAGATCGGCCTTGCCGTCATCGCCACGACCTTCACACTGGTCGCCGTGTTCCTGCCGACCGCATTCATGAGCGGCATTCCCGGTCTCATCTTCCGCCAGTTTGGCGTTACGGCGGCCGTCGCTGTCCTGGCCTCCCTTCTGGTCGCGCGCCTGCTGACGCCGATGATGGCCGCCTACATGATGAAGGCGCATCCGTCTGAAGAGAAGGACGGCCACATGATGCGCGCCTATATGGCGATCATGAAAGCCTGCCTCAGCCATCGGAAGCTGACGGTGCTTGGCGTTTGCGTCTTTCTCGGCCTGTCCCTGTCGACAATTCCCTTTTTCAAATCGGGCTTTTTGCCGGCCTCCGACGACGCGCAGACGAAAGTCACGCTGACGCTGCAACCCGGCAGCACCATCGATCAGACGGATGCGACGACGCGGCATGCCGTGGACATCATCATGAAGCTTCCGGACGTAACCCGCGTGTTCTCGTCGGTGGGAAGTGCTTCCTCGGGCGGTGGCCTGGATGCCTCGGCGACGAGCGACGTCGCCTCGGCAACCCTCGTCGTCAATCTGACGCCGATCGGCGATCGCGACCGGAAACAATCAGAGATCGAGAACGATATCCGGCAGGCGCTTGCCGTGCTGCCGGGCGTGCGGGTCGAAGTCGGGACGGGTGGAAACGGGACGACGCTGGAAATCACGCTCGCCAGCGACGATACCGATGCCCTCGATCGGGCCGGCAGCGCGCTTGAGGAGCAGTTGCGCACCCTGGAAGCCATCGGGGCCGTCACGTCCAGCGCCTCCCTCCAGGCGCCCGAGGTCCAGATCGTACCTGATTTTACGCGAGCGGCGGCACTCGGCGTCACATCGGAAGCAATTTCCGAAGCGGTCCGCGTCGCGACCAACGGCGATTACTCCACGTCCATGGCGAAGCTAAACCTCCCGCAGCGCCAGATCTCGATCCGGGTGCGGCTCGACCCCAAAAACAGAATGACGCTGGACGATATCGCCAACCTTCGCGTGAGCGGTACGAACGGCAATGTCGACCTTGGTTCCATCGCCGACATCCACATCGGCGGCAGCCCGGCCGAGATCAACCGCATCGACCGCTCGCGCAACGTCACCCTGTCGGTAGAGCTCAACGGCCGCATCCTCGGTGACGTAAACCGCGAGGCCCAGGCGCTACCCGCCCTCAAGAACCTGCCGCAAGGCGTCCGGCTCGTCGAGCAAGGTGAGTTGCAGCGCAGTTCCGAACTGTTCGAAAGCTTCGGCATCGCCATGGCGATCGGCGTGTTCTGCATCTACGCCGTGCTGGTCCTGCTCTTCCACGATTTCCTGCAGCCCCTCACCATCCTCATGGCGTTGCCGCTGTCGCTCGGCGGAGCGCTTCTGCCGCTCATCGTCACCGACACGAGCTTCTCCCTGCCGGCGGTCATCGGACTGCTCATGCTGATGGGCGTGGTGACGAAGAACTCCATCTTGCTGGTCGAATACGCCATCATGGCACGGCGTGGCGGCATGGCGCGCTTCGATGCCCTGGTGGATGCCTGCCACAAGCGGGCACGCCCGATCATCATGACCACGATCGCCATGGGATGCGGCATGCTGCCGGCGGCCTTGAGTCTCAGCGGCGGGGATGGAAGTTTCCGCCAGCCCATGGCGATCGTCGTGATCGGCGGGCTGCTGACCTCCACATTCCTCAGCCTGCTCGTCATCCCGGTCATCTTCACCTTCGTCGACGACTTCCTCGAACTTCTCAAGCGGCCGTTTCGCGGGAGACAAGGGAAAAAGACGCAACCGATGCCTGCGGAAGCTGGCTGACTGGTTGTGCGATCGGAGGTGGCGCGGCGGGTGTGCGCCGGCCAGGTCAACGTCGATGGCGGAGCTTCGACGCGCCTTTCGGTAGCTGCGGGATGTCCGGATCGGCCGTGAGAACGGTCGGTACGGCCTTGATGATTTTCTCGAATATCGGTTGCTGTAGCAGCCGCGGCGCAAGATATGAGCGCGATGGAATTCACGCAGGTGAAGCTGCAGGTCGAGCCGGGCGTTGCAGCGGTCACGTTAGATGGCCCGGACAGAATGAACGGCGTTAACGCCGTCATGGAGCGTGAGTTCTAGGCAGCCATGAGGCAAGTCGACGCTGACCCGCAAGTGCGCATCGCTGTCCTGACTGGCGAGGGGCGGGCTTTCTACGCCGGCATGGACGTGACGAAACTTGAGGCCCTTGCTGAGGCAAGCGCGGCACCGGTATCGGATGTCGCCGTCAGTTCCGGCATGGCTCGGAGGAGGTTTTCAGCCGCGCCTTCCGTCCGCTTGCTGATGACTTCAGCCTAGAAGCTGTCCATCCGAAACCGGCCCAAACACGACATCTAATGATCGGTTTGGCGAGGACGGCTCGGTGGGCGAAGGCGGCATAGACAGCTAATGTCGGCCGACGACGGTTGCGGAACCATACGGAACGATACGGGAAGGATGTCTGATCTGTGCCCACGAAAAGGGAAATAAAATCAAGGCTTTGAGTACGTCCTCCGGGCCCACCATTGTCGTTATTTATCAATGCTTTATAGGGTGGTTCGCCACGAGGCTCGCCAATAGGTTCGCCAAGCATCGGCTTGCGCGTGACGAAGCCAAGCGCTGAACGACTACGCGGCGATTTACCGTCAGACCTATGGCGAGTCCGAAGCCGTGGCTGAACTGATCCCGTTTATGCTGGTCGGGTTCCTGGAAGGCGACCGGGCGTTTGCCAAGGCGAGGAAGGAAGGTTTGCCACGCGCCGGCGTGCCGGCGAAGACCGGACGGCAATCAGCTTTAACATCAGACAACACTTAAGTGAGGCATCGCTCTAGCAGCACGGCCGGCTCTTGATCCTGCCGCGCCGCCTTCGATGGGCTGCTCCACCGAATTTTACTGATCAGGCATGGCAGCCGAAGGGAGATGGCGTATTTGCGCCCGGCATCACGCGCCATTTCGAGGATACCAAGGTCAGGAGGAGGACGGCTATGGCGAAGTAGCGGGGCGGCACCGACAGACCGTCGACATGGATTCAGGTATCGTCCGAGATATGGTTTGTTACTCCGTCCTGATGTGGCGCCGCCTGAAATCGCGCCAGAAGCAACGAACTCGATTGACCTTTGCGCGAAACGCCATGCGTGACATCGACCTGAACCTGCTCACCGCCCTCGACGTCCTGCTCCAGCAATGCAGCGTGACAAGGGCTGCGCTCAGGCTTCGGCTCAGCACCTCCGCGATGAGCCGCACCCTGTCGCGGCTCAGGGAGGCGCTCGGCGATCCGGTCTTGGGGCCTGCACAGACGCGGCGGCAACCGGCTGGGCCTCGGTCAGAAAAGACAGCACGGCCGTGGGTAGCGCTGCGGAATTGGGCGCATAGATGCCGCAACGCGAAATAAGACTTCTCTTGTTGACGCGCTTCCCCAGATATTGCCAGACGGTGCGGGTGGCGTAGGGCAGATTGTTGTTTCGCCACGATATGCCCATAGTGACGCCCCGCAGGTAACGCCGCTGGTACGTTTCGAACGGCATGAGGATCGTCTGTCCAAAGGTTGGGGCATCGCCGCGCGTCAGTTCCGTCAAAAAGATGCGCTGGTGCCGATACGCCGCGAGCCCCGTATAGCGTGAACGCTGCACGATGCCGTTTTCGGCATCTTCGATGCGCTCAAGCGAGGAAACCAGAACTTGTCCGCCATTCTCGCGCAAGTGAGCGCAGGCGCAGACGATCCGGTCAGGCCAGGACAGCGACGTGTGCCATGCCTGGTAGAATCCGAGATATGGTCTGAGTGCATGCAGGTCACCCGGAAAGGCGTCCGCCAGCGGCCCTTGGAGGGCCGTTTGTCGGCGCCGCTCGCTCAATTTGCTGCGGAAGACGCCAGGGGACAGGTCGAAATCGGCTGGTTCGAGGCCAAAAGCTGCCGCGATCGTCAGGAGGTTATGAGCGGAAGGAAGGGTTCCTGCATTGAGGTAGCGGTTGAACTGCTGCCGGTTGATACCGATGGTGCGGCACAAATCGGATACCGATCTGTGGGTGCTGCAGGCAAGTTTCAGGTTGCTGCTGAAATTGGCCCATGGCTTGCTCATGGAGACAGTATAAACTCGCTTAAAAACGCTTCAAGCGACGAAATTGCGTTGCCGCGGCCTCTGCCTAGTATCGGCCACAAGGCTTCAGTCCAAAGGGGAACCCAATGAGCGCTTCCAGCAGGTTATCGAGTCTCTCACGCCGTGATCTTCTTCAAGCGGGGGTGGCTCTGGGCCTTGTCGCAGCCGCAGGCTCACTGACGTCACCGGCCGCGGCGCAAACGCCAGTGCGCGGCGGACAGTTGCGGCTGGGGCTCGATGGCGGCGCCTCTGCCGATACGCTCGACCCGGCCCTGGCGTCCGCCAGCGTCAATTTTGTGATCGCGCATTGCTGGGGCGATACGCTGGTCGAATCCGATCCCAAGACGGGCGCGGCGGTTCCCTCGCTGGCCGAATCCTGGTCCCCGTCGGCCGACGCCAAGGAGTGGACCTTCAAGATACGCAAAGACGTTCGTTTCCACGATGGCAAGGCATTTACTGTTACCGATGCAGTCGAGACCTTGCGCCGCCACGCCGGAAAGAAATCGCAATCGGGCGCATTCGGCCTGCTGTCCGGCATAGACCGCATCGAGGAACGGGCGGGCGACATGGTGGTGACGCTGAAAGAGGCCAACGCTGACTTGCCGCTGATATTTACCGACTATCATCTTCAGATCCAGCCGGGCGGCGGTGTGGAAAAGCCGACAGCTGCGATCGGCACTGGCCCCTACAAGCTGGTTGCGTTCGAGCCGGGCATTCGCGCCGCTTTCGAAAAAAACACCGACGACTGGCGCCAGGACCGGGGCTACGTCGACGGCGTCCTTATTACCGTGATGAACGACCTGACTGCCCGGACCAGCGCCTTGCGGTCCGGTCAGGTCGATTTCATCAGCACCGTCGAACCCAAGATCGTGCCGTTGCTGAAGCGGGATCCGGGCGTCGAAATCCTCCGTACCTCCGGCAAGGGGTTCTATTCCTTTCTGATGCATTGCGACACCGCGCCGTTCGACAACAATGATCTGCGTCTGGCGCTCAAATATGCGATAGACCGCGAGGCTATCCTCAAGCGGGTTCTGGGCGGGTTCGGCACCATTGGCAATGATTACCCGATTAACGCCAACTATGCGCTCGCGCCTACCGACATAGAGCAGCGCAAATACGATCCCGACAAGGCCGCATTCCATTTCAAGAAGTCGGGCCTTCAGGATCCGATCCTGCTGCGCACTTCCGAGGCGGCGTTCCCCGGCGCGGTCGATGCGGCCCAGCTTTTCCAATTGAGCGCGGAAAAGGCCGGCATCAAGATCAATGTGCAGCGCGAGCCGAGTGACGGCTACTGGTCGGAAGTCTGGAACGTCAAGCCGTTCTGCACCTCCTTTTGGGGTGGTCGTCCGACGCAGGACGCGCGCTATTCCACTTCCTACGTTTCCAACGCGGAGTGGAACGACACCCGCTTCAAGCGGCCCGACTTCGACAAGATGGTGGTGCAGGCGCGCGGTGAACTGGATGAGACCAAGCGGCGCGTACTCTACCGTGACATGGCGCTGATGGTGCGAGATGAGGGCGGCCTGATACTGCCGGTGTTCAACGACTTCATCAACGCCTGCACGAGCCATCTCAAGGGTTTTGTTCCCGATATTGGCAATGACTTTTCCAATGGCCGCATCGCCAGCCGGGTCTGGCTGGAGGCTTGAACCGGAAATGATCGTGCTTTTCCGGCGGCGGGTAGTGTGCTTGCCACCGCGTGGAGCTTTTGTGGTTGATCGCATGACGAACAGGAATTTCCGTGTCATTGAAAATGAGTGGATCGTCCTGAAAGACGACACCCGGCTCGCCGCACGCATCTGGATGCCCGAAGCGGTTCCTGGCGGGGTGCCGGCGGTGCTCGAATTCCTGCCTTATCGCAAACGCAACGGCACCGCCCCGCGGGATGAGTCCACCTATCCTGTATTCGCGGCCGCCGGCATCGCGGGCGTGCGCGTCGATATTCGCGGCTGCGGCGAGTCCGATGGCGTGATCGACGGCGAATATACCGTGCGCGAGCTTGCCGATGCGATCGAGGTTATCGAATGGATCGCAGCGCAGGACTGGTCGAACGGCAATGTCGGCATGATGGGAATTTCCTGGGGCGGGTTCAACGCACTCCAGGTGGCGGCTTTGAAGCCACCTGCTCTCAAGGCCGTGATTTCGCTGTCGTCCACCGTCGATCGCTACAATGACGACATCCATTACAAGAATGGTGCCCATCTGTCGGCGCAACTGTCATGGGCGGCGACGATGAATGCCTACCAGTCGCGATCCCCCGACCCCGATCTTGTCGGAGAACGCTGGCGCGACATGTGGCTCGAGCGCCTGGAAGGCGAGCCGTTCTTCATGGAGGAGTGGCTGTCCCACCAACGCCGCGACGACTTCTGGCGTCACGGTTCGGTCTGCGAGGATTTTGCCGGGTTTTCTGTTCCAGCACTGGTGATTGCCGGATGGGCCGACGGCTACCGCAACACGCCCTTGAAGGCGGTTGCCGGGATGCCGGAAATGGCCTGGGGCCTGATCGGTCCATGGGTTCACAAGTATCCGCATTTCGCCTATCCGAAGCCCTGCGTCGATTTTCATGCCGAGGCAATTTCATGGTGGCGGCATTGGCTGTGCGCAGAAGACAACAAGGTGGAGAATACGCCGAGGCTGCGTGCTTATATCCTGGACGGGCCGCGACCCGGCCGCCGGCGCGAGACCGACCCGGGCTATTGGGTTGCCATGGACAGATGGGACGTTCCCGACGCACTCGTCCTTAGCCTGGACGCGTCGGGCAGGCTCGCTCGGTGCAATTCATCGCATGCTGAAGGAAATACCCTCCTGCACTCTCCTCAGGATACGGGCACCGCTGCGGGAGAGTTCTTCACGCTGAAGCCGGATTCGGAAATGGCCGGCGACCAGCGTATCGACGATGCTGGATCACTCATTTTCGACAGCGTCGTTCTTGCCGAAGAATACATCGTGTTTGGCCAGCCGCTCGCAAAACTGTCGCTTTCCAGTGATGCCAACTTCGCCAACCTTGCCGTCAGGCTCGTCGACGTCCATCCCGACGGTGCGGCGACGCGCGTCAGCTACGGTGTGCTCAACCTTGCGCATCGCAACGGCAATGCCGAGCCACAGCCTCTGAAGCCGGGCGAGACGGTCGAAATCGAGTTGGTGCTCGATGCGTGCGGCTACCGTTTTGCGCCCGGCCACCGTCTGCGTCTGTCCTTGTCGAGCGCCTATTGGCCGACGATCCTGCCGCCGCCCTGCGACGCAACGCTGATGATCGATCTTGCCACGCTGCGATTGGAACTGCCGCTGCTTGGCGAGCATCGCAGGGTCGAAATCCCGCAGCCATCCAATCCCGATCCTCTGCCCCGTTACGAGGTCCTGACGGACGGATCGTCGGGCCGCTCTGTTGAACGCGATCTGCAAAATGGCGTGACGCGCTACCGGGTGCACGAGGATACAGGTCTTAGCCGCCATCCGGGCAACGGCTTGTGCACGCGCGACATCCGGCAGGAGGTATGGTCGATAGCGCCCGATGACCCGCTGTCGCTGACGGCAGAGGTCCGCTGGACGTGCCGTGCCGAGCGGGAAGGCTGGCGAACGCAGAGCCATTCCATCACGCATCTCTCCTGCACGGCGACCGAATGGGTGTCGCAACGGATCGAAGCACTGGATGACGGCCGCAAGGTGTTTGAGCGCGAGCGCAATTCCCGCATCTCGCGTGACCACATGTAATAGAGCGCCTATCGCTGCGGCTGCGGCAATGCCGGGCATTTCAGCCGGGTGTTTCGCCAGCACACCGGCATCACCCCGACCCATGTATGGCATCCGAACCGATGCGCAAGCGGTTCTACCAATGCGTGAACCGGATGGAGCTGCGCCAAGTCCGATTTCTGCTCGAGACGCCCGAAATCCGAGATGCTGCTATATCCCTAAGCCAGGAATTAATCTCGTTCATCGTCTTTAGGTTCGCCCGACCATACGAGAGAATACGGGGGAAACGGGTTGGCAAACCATCCGCTAACATATTGATTTCCTATGGGGTACTTTGTCCCTCCGGGCCCACCAAAATTATTCAATATCAACCAGTTATGGTCGACTTCGCTTAGAAGTGGGCCAATCTAGATTCTAAGCCCCAGGAGCAGGTGCATCGACTTAATCCATGAGCGGGAAGGGCGAGTTATGCCTGCTCTTAAGTTCTATAGTCGCTCTGTTCAGTCAGGTTTGTGCAGCCATGTATAGTCCAGCTATTTCAAGGCTGGAAGACCCTTGGGCGACGCGTGCGGCAAAAGGCGGTAACGACGTGCGAATGGGACGATTGGCGGGACCGATCGAGAATGCCGCGGCGGCAAGTAAGCTGGTGTCAACACAGCTGGGCGTACTGCCAACAGGCGAGAGGCACAGCCGTTGCTCGCTGCTCAAAACGGCGTCTTCCGACTTTCGCGGGATATCACCCATGCTCGCAACGGGTCTGCCATAGACTTTCGCATCGCCTGACCGGTGCTTCCGTCCGATGGTGGCGCAGGCCGAGGCGGTGCAACTTCCTCCGTAGACGCCAGGTGGCGGTCCCTGGAGGCTCATGCCAAATCCACGGGCGCCAGCGGCGGAGGTGGCCGATACGGCCGTGGTCAGCAGGAGACAAACATGACCCTGGACAACATTTCACACCCCTCGATCCAGCATTGCGCCGACAGCCTGAACGCCAAGCACAGCAACGGTAGACCGGAGCCCGAATTGGTTCCGTCGCGCTACGCGCTACGGGTCGGCGACATCGAAGTGCTGGTGATCAGCGATGGAGTGCTGCCGATACCAGCCCCGGTTATGGCATACAACGTCGACCCGGCCGTCCGGGCGGCCTGGCTGGACGACATGTTCCTGCCGCCGGACGTACTCGAGTGGCCGCTGAACGTGGTCGTCGTACGCAGCGGCGGCCGGACCATACTCGTGGACGCCGGGCTGGGGATGGATCCGGACTTGCACTTGCCGAGGGCTGGGCGGCTGGTCTCGCGACTGGAGGCAGCCGGCATCGATCTTGCTTCCGTCACCGACGTGGTGCTGACCCATATGCATATGGACCATATCGGCGGGCTGCTCATCGACGGGGTGAAGGACCAGCTGCGTCCGGATCTGCGGATTCACGTGGCGGCCGCCGAGATCAAGTTCTGGGAGTCGCCCGATTTCTCCCGCGCCTCCATGCCAACGGGGTTCCCGGATGCGCTTCGGCGGGCGGCCAAGCGGTTCGTGAACGAGTACCGCAGCCAGTTGCGGCCGTTTGAGACGGAGCACGAGGTGGCGCCGGGGGTGGTTGTCACTCTCACTGGCGGCCACACCCCCGGGCACAGCGTGGTCCGCCTGGCGTCCGGCGGCGATAGGCTGACCTTCGCCGGCGACGCCGTGTTCCAGGTCGGGTTCGACCAACCCGATTGGCACAACGGCTTCGAACACGACCCTGAGGAGGCGGCCCGCGTCCGCATCAATCTTTTGCGGGAGCTGGCCGCGACCCGTGAGCCGCTGGTGGCCACTCACCTGCCATTCCCGTCTATCTGCCATGTGGCGGTGGACGGCGATGTATTTCGTTGCGTACCGGCTGTCTGGGACTACTGACCCGCTTGTCGGGTCAGAGCCGCACCAGGTCGGCATCAATACTTATCGCGCCATGATCGTGTGCTCGTGCAATGTGTTGAGCGATCAGGATGTCCGCTCCGCCGTCAAGGCGGAGCGGACGTGCTCGATCCGCCAAGTCTATGGCTGTCTCGGCTGCAGCGCCCAGTGCGGCCGTTGCGCGCGTACTATCCGCCGCATCATTGACGAGGCGCTCGCCAGCGCCCGTGCGGCATCCTGCAACGACCGCGCGCAGTCCTGACTCGGCCGCCTCGGCCGTCGGGCGCAGCCTTTCAGTCAGGAACCCATAGACCAACGTATCGGACGCATGCGTCCCCGGCATGATAGTTCGAACACTGGAAAGGCTGGCATGCTTGGGACTTCAAAACCAGAGGCACTCCGATGAGCGGTGGGCATTCCACCTATATTCCCAAGACCAGGATCGGACGCTGGTTCGACGCCCGCCTGCCGGTGTCGCGCCTGGTGCATGATCAGTTCATCGTCTACCCGGTTCCGCGCAACCTGAACTACGCCTATTCGTTCGGCGGCATCCTGTCGATGATGCTGGCCGCGCAGATCGTTACCGGCGTCGTGCTGGCCATGCATTACGCGGCCGACACGACACTCGCCTTCAATTCCGTAGACAAAATCATGCGCGACGTGAATTCCGGCTGGCTGTTGCGCTACCTGCACTCCAATGGCGCGTCGTTCTTCTTCATCGCGGTCTACGTCCATGTCGCCCGTGGCCTCTTTTACGGCTCCTACAAGGCGCCGCGCGAACTGCTGTGGGTCCTCGGGTGCACCAACCTTCTGTTGATGATGGCTACGGCGTTCATGGGTTACGTGCTGCCCTGGGGACAAATGTCGTTCTGGGGCGCCACCGTCATCACCGGCTTCTTCAGCGCCATTCCGCTGGTGGGCGACTGGGTGCAGCAACTGCTGCTCGGCGGCTTCGCGGTCGACAATCCTACCCTCAACCGCTTCTTTGCGCTGCATTACCTGCTGCCGTTCATGCTGACGGGCGTCGTCATCCTGCACATCTGGGCGCTTCACGTCGCCGGCCAGACCAATCCGGCAGGCATTGATGTGAAATCGAAAACCGACGTCGTGGATTTCACGCCGCACGCCACCATCAAGGACATATTCGGGGCCGTGGTGTTCCTGCTCGCCTTCGCGTACTTCGTCTTCTACGTGCCGAATTATCTCGGGCATCCAGACAACTACACCGCCGCCGACCCGCTGAAGACGCCGGCGCATATCGTGCCCGAATGGTACTTCCTGCCGTTCTACGCGATCCTGCGCGCGGTCACCTTCAACATCGGGCCGGTCGACTCGAAGCTCGGCGGTGTGCTCGCCATGTTCGGCGCCATCGCCGTGCTGTTCTTCGTGCCGTGGCTCGATATGTCGAAGGTGCGCTCGGCTGTCTACCGGCCCTGGTACAGGCGGTTCTTCTGGCTGTTTGTCATCAACGCCCTCTTCCTTGGCTGGCTGGGGTCCAAGCCGGCGGAAGGCTGGTACATTCCCGCCATGCAACTATCGACCCTCTACTACTTCGCGTTCTTTCTCGTCGTCATGCCGCTGCTGGGCGTGATCGAGACGCCACGCCGGCTGCCGAACTCGATATCCGAGGCGATCCTGGAGAAAAGCCAGGAATAAGCTTGCCCGATTGCCGTGCTCCAAGGCGAGGATTGTGCGAGGATTTTATGGATTCGGATCCGGTCACGAGCTGGTGGAATGCTCCCCATCTCTACATGGTGCTGGTCGGTCTCGCCGGCATAGTCGTTTGGCACGTCATTCCGCGGCGGCTCTCCACCACCAGGCTGATTGTCCAGATCGCCTTCTTCCTTACCATGTCGGTCCTGCTGCTTGACGGAGCCGTGCTCCCCTACGAACCGACACGGGGCACCGAGACAACCGCTAGCGCAATCCTCGTCGGTTCGGCCAAGTTGCTGTGGTGGGTTCACCTCGCCTGGGCGCTGATCGGGTTTGTCCGCATCTATCTCGTGTTCGAGCGAAAGCCGCGCGAGGCGCGCCTTCTGCAGGACCTCGTCGTCGGCGCCGTCTATGTTGGGATGCTGCTGTCGATCCTGGCTTTCGTCTTCGGTGCGCCGGTCGGAACGCTGATCGCCACTTCGGGCGTCTTTGCCATCGTACTCGGACTGGCGCTCCAGAATACGCTGAGCGACGTCTTTTCGGGCATCGCGCTCAACCTTGGCCGACCTTATGTGCTTGGGGACTGGATCGTCCTGAGCGACGGCACCGAAGGGCGCGTCGTGGAGACCAACTGGCGATCGACCCACCTGCTCACCTTGGCGCACAACGTGGTGGCGCTGCCGAACAGCTTCCTCGCGAAGCTAGGGCTGACCAATGTCAGCAGCCCTGAGGAGAGCCATGGGCTGTCCGTCACGATAAGATTGGCGCCGACCAAGATGCCGGCGATCGTCGCGGACGTCATGAACGCGGCCTTACAAAGCAGCAACACAATACTGAGGGATCCCCCACCAGTTGTCGCCATCAAAGCTCTGGATGCGACGGCGATCGAGGTCAATTTGTTTTTTCGCGTCGCAAATGTTGGCCAGCGAATTCCAGCGAAGAACGAAATCTTCGATCTTGCCTACCGTCATTCCAAGTCCGCGGGTTTGCGGCTGGCGACGCCACCCTCCTCTGCGATTCTCATGAATGACTTGCCAAGCGAAGAGACAGCAAATCTCCCGGAAGTCACGCCGATCAAGCTTATAAACGCCATACCGATATTCTCGGCGTTGACGGACGACGAAAAGGAAGCCCTCGCGGCAACGGTTACGGTGCGCACCTATCGCAAGGGCGATATCATAGCACGACAGGGAGAGATGCTGCCGTCCCTCATGATTGTTCGGGCAGGCATCATTGTCCGAGAACACGACGATGACGCTCACCCGCAAGAAGTCGGTCGCCTCGCTCCAGGCGACTTCTTTGGAGAGACAGGTCTGTTAGCAGGCATCGGCGAGACCTCGACATTGCGCGCAATGAACCATGTTGTGGTTTACGAGATTGACCAGCAAAGCTTCGCGCCCCTGCTGCTCGACCGGCCCGAAATGGCCGAAGATCCCGCAGCGGTCCTTTCCGCCAGAATGTCTTCTTTCGGCGCGAGCGACATCGCCGGACAACGGCACACGAGCTCGAAACTTGCACTGCTCAAAGCCATGGATTCGGTGTTTCACGCCGTTCCGTTCCGGCGCGTTTTGAGCGCCAACGGACAGGATGCCCAAGAGAGAAAAAGGCCATGACCATCCGACATGCCGGCGTCTCAGACATCGATACCGTCGTTTTGCCAGTGTCCAGTGAACCTGGGCGCGGTTTCAAGGTACGGCGCGTACCGCCCTCCAAGCACGGGCAAATGATCGGCCCCTTTGTTCTCTTCGACCAAATGGGCCCCGCGGTGTTCAATACCGGCCAGGGTTTTGATGTGAGACCGCATCCCCATATCGGCCTCGCTGCCGTGACCTACCTGATCGATGGGGAGATCGTTCACCGGGACAGTCTCGGTAAGGTGCAGGCTCTCCGCCCCGGTGAAGTCAGCTGGATGACGGCCGGTTCAGGGATCGTCCATTCGGAGCGGACGTCGCTGGAGGCTCGAACGTCCGGGAGCAATTTTTTCGGCATCCAGGCCTGGGTCGCTCTTCCTTGCAGGCATGAGGAAGTCGCCGCCGATTTTGCCCATTATGCTGAACTGGCGATACCGAGGACGTGTGCCAGGGGAGTGGAGTTCACCTTGATCGCAGGAACCTCGGACGGTCTGGTCTCGCCTGTCAAAACCTTCTCCGACTTGGTGTTCGCCGAAATCGTGCTGACCAGCGGTGCACGATACCAGGTCAGGCCCGAACATCATGAGCGTGCTATCTATGTCGTCGCCGGCGAGGTCGAGATCGTCGGCCGGCCGGGCTCGTTTCGTGAGGCTGAACTGATACTGCTGGAACCCGACGCCGAGATCGTGCTCAAGGCGCCGGCTTTTCATTCAGCACGACTGATGCTGATGGGAGGCGAGCCCTTTTCCGAACCGCGGCACGTCTATTGGAACTTCGTATCCTCCTCAACCGAGCGCATCGAGCAGGCCAAGACCGATTGGCGTGAACGCCGTTTCCCGGAAGTGCCGGGGGAGGAGGAATTCACTCCTCTGCCGGAGGATTGACCAGGGCAAATCGCTTGCCCTGATCTGCCTGGCAGCATGCGACCGCAGGCGCGGTTCTTGACGGCGGAAACTCTGTGCTTGGCCAGCTAAGCGACTTGCCGCTGAATCGAGCGGATCCTGGTCATGGTGTCCTCGTCGAGCAGGCCGTCGAACCAGACGTCGAACATAGTTTCGAGCAGGAATTCGTCGTAACTGGCTTCGGAGAACAGCGTCAACGACGCGTGCAGTTTGCAGGCGTCGGTATCGCCGAAGACGGTGTCGGCGCTGAAGTTGACCAGCCGCTGCAACGTACCGACGCATTCGCGATAGCGACCGCCGAGCAGCGGAGAGGAAATATAGGCGTTAGCCTCCTCGAGCGACCTGATCGCGTAGGGCTCAAGCACACCGACGCTTGCGCTGGAGGCCAGCCTGGGAAAGATGAATTCCATGTAGGGCGTGCCCATGGCGGATTCAAGCGGTCGTCGCAACACCTAAACGAAGGAGGTTGCGATGGGCATCCAAAAGCGACGATCACACCGTTCTGGACGAGCGCCGTTGCCGTCACCGGGACGTCCGCCAGTGGCGGAGAGATCTGAACTCCAGCGATTCTGGTTGGGGATCGCGCAAGGAATGACAAGCGAAGATGCTGCGCTGGCTGCTGGTATGTCGCAGCCTGTTGGAACCAGATTGTTCCGACAGGCGGGTGGCATGGCACCAGCGATGTTCAGATCTTCGAGCAAGCCGCCGTCCGGGCGGTACCTCTCGTTTGTGGAACGTGAGGAGATCGCACTACTTCGCGTTCAAGGCCTTTCGAGACGCGAGATCGGTCGCCAACTTGGCCGATCCGCCTCAACCATCTCCCGCGAGCTACGACGCAATGCCGCGACGCGCAGCGGTGGCCTGGAGTATCGTGCATCGACAGCCCAATGGCATGCCGAGCGATCGGCCCGTCGACCCAAACCGACCAAGCTTGCGCTCAACACGACCTTGCGCACTTATGTTGAGCAGAGACTGGCCGGCGTCGTCATGACTCCGAGCGGCGCTCCCGTTCCGGGTCCCGCCGTTTCGTGGAAGGGCCGCCGGCATGGCCCGCGAAAGAATCGGCGGTGGGCCACGGCCTGGAGCCCGGAACAGATTGCCCGACGCTTGCCGATCGACTTCCCGGACGACGAGACGATGCGCATCAGCCACGAAGCCATCTATCAGGCCCTTTTTGTTCAGGGCCGGGGAGCGCTACGCCGCGAACTGTCGGCCTGCTTGAGAACGGGGCGCGTGTTGCGGGTCCCCAGGGCGCGCGTACGCGGGCGAGGCAAGAGCTTTGTCTCGCCGGAGATCATGATCAGTCAACGCCCCGCCGAAGCGGTCGATCGCGCGGTGCCGGGTCACTGGGAGGGAGACCTCATCCTTGGTCTTGGCAGCTCGGCGATCGGCACGCTGGTTGAGCGTACGACGCGCTTCACGATGTTGCTGCATCTTCCCCGACTTGCGGGGCATGGCGAAGCTCCGCGCATGAAGAATGGCCCTGCTCTCGCGGGACACGGAGCTGAAGCCGTGCGTGACGCGATTACGCGCACCATCATCACCTTGCCCGAAGAGTTGCGGCGTTCGCTGACCTGGGATCAGGGAGCCGAAATGGCTCAGCATGATCGTCTCAAGATCGACGCGGGTGTCCAAGTCTACTTCTGCGATCCGCAAAGCCCATGGCAGCGTGGCACCAACGAGAACACCAATGGACTGCTGCGTCAGTACTTCCCGAAAGGCACCGACCTGAGCGTCCACAGCGCCGACGAGATCGCCGCCGTGGCCGTGGCCCTCAATGCCCGACCGAGAAAAACTCTGGGATGGAAAACACCCGCAGAAGCGCTTGACGAGTTGCTGTCGCGAGTGAACACAATCGGTGTTGCGACGACCGCTTGAATCCGCCCATCATTCCCCGACGCAGAATGCCGATGGCATCTTCGTAAACCGGCTCCTGCGCGTGGACGAATCGCTGCAGATTGTACTCATCATTCATTGCAGCTCACCCGATCTCCTGGAAAGCAAGTATTCGGCCGAGATCATCCAGCGACGATGTCGGAATATTGCGGGTTCTTGACGAGGAATCGGCCCATGAACGGGCACCTCGGAATCGCCTTGCGGCGGGTCTTGCGCAGCACCTCAAAAATGCCCTGCGCCAACTGCGATGCAATGCCCTGTCCGGTGTATTCCGACGGAACCTCGGTATGGATCAGAACAACCCGGCCATTCTCGAGACGGTAGTAGGCGGCAGCGACCGCTCCGTCTGCAATCGGCAGCTCGAAACGATGTTGTTGTGTATTTTCCGTTACCTTCGCGTTCATTTGGGAGCCTCCGCTGTGCGCCTGGCCTGTGTTCAGATGTCGGTTGCAGGCATGAATGACCGGGCGCTCTGAGCCCGCGTCCGATTGGCTTGCGGTCAATCCTGCCGGGCCTCCATGGCGGGCAGTTGCAATATCACTGTCGTGCCCGACCCGAAGGCGCTTTCGATGTGGACTCGCCCTCCGTGGCTCTCGGCAAAATGCTTCACCATCGGCAGTCCGACGCCGCTCAGACCCGTGCCCTTGGTCGTGAAAAAAGGATCAAAGGCCCGGAGTACGGTCTCGCGAGTCATTCCGATGCCGCTGTCCTCGACCCGGAGTTCGACCACAATGCCATGACTCTCAACGACCGCGGCGGCGTTTATCGAAATCAACCCGCCATCCGGCATTGCGTCGCGTGCGTTGAATACGAGATTAAAGACCGCGTTCTGCAAACCCAGGGGATCGCATTTCGCAGCGGGTAGATCGCGCCCAGCGTGAACTTCGAGGCGAACATTGGTCTCCCATGCACTTCGGACGTGGTTTTCGACCTCGGCCAAGCAGGCGCCAACGCTTGCATGTTCAGGCGCTCGATGACTCGCCGCGGCGCGGCAGACCGTTTCCCGCACCAGCGCGCCTGCTTGCTGCAGGGCGGTCCTGGCGCTGACGATTACGGGTTCGAGCGCTGGAGCCGTTGAGACGCTCGGATGGCGCGCGACCCGGTTCAGCGCGGATGAAGCGACCTGAATAAGATTGCCCAGATCATGAACAATGCCCGCCGTCGGCTGCTCTACCGGCGGGGCAAACAGGGAAACATCATCGGTCCGGTCAAGGACATGGTTGCCGGCCGTGCCTGATCTTGTTTCCGCGCCTGACATTTCATGCCCTCTTTTGTTCGGTCGACACCTGGCAACTCAGTCGTGTGAGGACACTATGTTGAGGAGCATTTCGGGTCGATTGGATTGAGGACGAGGGCGAGCCATACGGCGGTATATGTCTCGTCGCAGTTTTCGCCGGATTGATCGTCATGGCACTTGTAGAGACCGGTGAAGGGAGACACTGACAGCCGACGCCAGTCGGCCGCGCACTCCCTGCCAACCCTGGACGCGCTGCCTGGGAACGTCGGCGCAGCCGGCGATGCGTTCGATCGATGCCGGGAACCTACCCGTGCGCCGGCCTCCGGCTACAGCTGCCACTCCCCCGGGTGCATTGCCCTAGACTTTCGGATCGCCTGACCGAGCCGTCCGTCGAATATTTTTGCGCGCCAAGTGGGCGCATTCTCCTCGGTATCGGACGACCCGCCGCACAGGAGAAGACACGTGCACAAGATCATCAGAGCTCTGGCCCTTGTTTACGCATGTTGCGTGTCGGACAGCGGGACGGCGCAGGCCGCGGACCATCAGGCAAAACCGACGATCGTGCTGGTGCACGGGGCCTTTGCTGAATCGTCAAGCTGGAACGGCGTCATCGCCGAGCTCAACAGGAACGGTTTCCGGACCATCGCCGCGGCCAACCCACTTCGCGGCGTTGCAAGCGATGCGGCCACCGTATCGGCCGTCATCGGATCCATAAGCGGACCGGTCGTTCTCGTAGGCCATTCTTATGGCGGTCCTGTCATCACCGAGGCGGCCAACGGGAAGGACAATGTGAAAGCGATAGTCTATGTGGCGGGATTCGCCCCCGACAAAGGCGAGTCCAGTCTCACGCTTTCGGGAAAGTTCCCAGGCAGCACGCTTGGCGAGGCGCTCCTGCCGGTGGCGCGGCCGGATGGAGGACAGGACCTCTACATCCAGCCGGAAAAGTTTCACGAGCAGTTCGCGGCCGACGTACCGGCAGCGCAGGCCAGCCTGATGGCTGCAACACAACGTCCGGTGGCCGACGCCGCCTTGGCAGAGCCCTCAGGCACCGCTGCCTGGAAGACAATTCCGTCCTATTCAATCTACGGCTCGGCTGATCGAAACATCCCGCCGGCGGTCATGAAGTTCATGGCCGAGCGCGCGGATTCGGTGAAGACCATCGTCGTCGAGGGCGCATCGCACGCCTTAATGGTTTCGCACCCGGCGGAGGTAACCTCGCTAATCGAGGAAGCCGCATCGGCAGAGTGACGAAACCGACCGCCCCGCGCCGGCTGCGTTCGGCAAGTGCAAGCCTCAGGAGACATCGACATGAAAATCGTGGTCATTGGCGGCACTCGGTACATCCAGTTGGCGACCGTCGAGAGGCTGCGTCACCAGGGGCACGACGTCGTGGCGGCGTCGCGGCAATGTCGTTCCCTCACAACAACGGCACCTCGTGATCCCGGCCACGCTGGCAGACCTCTTCGGGAATTCCTCCAGAACACCACCTCTATCCTGCGCCACCTTTGGCACGGCCGGCATCTTCGGCTCAGGCCCACTACGGCAGCGCCTCAGAGGTATGGGGTCCGGGGTCAAGAGGGAGGCTGCGAAGACGGTGTCGCTTGAGCCTACCCCGTTTGGCGAGCGAGCCGCTGAGGCGCCTCTCTAATTGAGGGATGCAGGACCGGCAGAGTGAGGAGCCGCCGGCATTATCGAAATCAGATCTTTTCGAAGTCAGAACAGGAGAATGACATGAAAATCGTAATCATAGGCGGCACCGGACTTATCGGCTCCAAGACCGTCGCAAGGCTGAGCGTGAAGGGCCACGACGTCTTGGCGGCGTCGCCAAGTGGCGGCGTCAACACCTTCACCGGTGAGGGATTGGATAAGGCTCTTGCCGGGGCGGAGGTTGTCATCGACCTCGCCAATTCGCCGTCGTTCGAGGACAAGGCCGTTCTCGAGTTCTTCGAAACAGCCGGAAAGAACCTGCTCGCGGCGGAGAAGGCCGCCGGCGTGAAGCATCACATTGCGCTCTCGGTAGTCGGGGCGGAGCGCCTGCCCCGCAGCGGCTACCTGCGCGCCAAGATGGCTCAGGAGAAGCTGATCAGGGAGTCGGGAATTCCCTACACGATCGTTCATTCGACGCAGTTCTTCGAGTTCCTTGGCGGCATTGTGCAGTCGGCAACCGTCGGCGACACGGTCACGGTACCGTCGGCCTACTTCCAGCCCATCGCCTCCGATGACGTCGCGGATGTCATGGCTGACGTGGCACTCTCCCAGCCGATTAACGGCGTGATGGAGATCGGCGGCCCCGAGCCTTTCCGCATGAACGAGCTGGTCGCGCGTTTTCTGCAGCTCGCCAACGATCCCAAGAAGGTGATCGGCGATCCTCACGCGCTCTATTTCGGGACCGAGCTAGACGACCGCTCGCTTGTCCCGGGCGCGGGCGCCCGGATCGGCTCGACGTCGTTCGAAGACTGGTTCAACCACGCCCCGCCGCGGCGAAGCGGTGTTGCGGCGTAACGGCGTCATCTGACGAGGAAACGACGATGGACCACAAGCTGCCCATTGCGCCTCAGGCAAGTCGCCGGGCCTTCCTCCTCGGCGCGGCGGCCGCCGGCATTGCAACCGGCCTGCCCAAACGCGCGCTCGGGCAAGGGACAGCCGGCCAGGAGTCGAACTCATCCATCTCTCAAGAAGGATCGAAAGATATGAGCACTATCACCGCCAAGGATGGCACCGAGATCTACTACAAGGACTGGGGTCCGAAGGATGCTCAACCGATCGTCTTCCACCACGGCTGGCCGCTCAGCGCCGACGACTGGGACACGCAGATGCTTTTCTTCGTCGGGCATGGATATCGCACCATCGCCCATGACCGGCGCGGGCACGGCCGTTCCGCGCAGGTGAGCGACGGTCACGATATGGATCACTATGCTGCCGACGCGGCGGCGGTGGTCGAGCATCTCGGCCTGAGGGACGCAATCCATATCGGCCACTCGACCGGCGGCGGCGAAGCCGCTCATTACGTCGCCCGCCACGGCAACGGGCGCACCGCGAAGCTCGTCCTCATCGGCGCGGTGCCGCCAATCATGGTGAAGACGCCGGCCAACCCTGGCGGCCTTCCGATCGAAGTGTTCGACGGGCTGCGCAAGTCGCTCGCCGACAACCGCGCGCAGTTCTACATCGATTTCCCATCGGGCCCCTTCTACAGCTTCAATCGGCCGGGCGCGAAAGCGATCCCTGGCATCATCCAGAACTGGTGGCGGCAGGGCATGATGGGCAGCGCCAAGGCGCACTACGACGGCATCAAGGCCTTTTCGGAAACCAATTTCACCGACGACCTCAAGATCATCGACGTGCCGACACTCGTCATGCATGGCACGGACGATCAGATCGTGCCCATTGCCGATTCCGCGCCGTTATCGGCAAAGCTTCTGAAGAACGGCACGCTCAAGATCTATGAGGGCTTTCCGCACGGGATGTGTACCACGCATGCCGATGTGGTGAACGCCGACTTGCTCACCTTCATCAGGTCCTAGGCTCGCGCCGTGTCCTGAGGCGAGAGCCCGATCGCCGGCCGTCCTCCCCTCCGGCCGGCGATCGCCCCAATCTCAACCGCAAACTGGAGCCAGACAAATGATCCGGAGCATACTCTACAGCACCGCCGCTCTCGCGGCTTTTTTCGCCACCGCCGCGCTGGCCGACAATTCGGCCGGCGCCTTCCAAAACGTGAAGCTCGTTTATGATCAACCGCTTCCGAACGTGCCCGGCAAGAGCATGAGAGGTGTGCTCGTCGAATATGAGCCAGGCGGCAACTCGCCCGCGCATCTCCATCCCAAATCTGCTTTCATCTACGCCACGGTTCTCGAAGGGGCGATCAAGAGCAAGGTCAATGATGGCCCGGTGGTCACCTATCGCGCCGGCGAGAGCTGGTCCGAGTCGCCTGGCGATCGTCACAGCGTCAGCGAGAATGCCAGCGCAACCGAACCCGCCCGGCTGCTGGCCGTCTTCGTCGTCGACACCAACGAGACGGAACTGGTGCTGCCCTACGACGAATGAGGGCGGGATTTCATCGTCCTGTTTGGATGGGAAGAGAGCCGCGCCGCCTGAAGAATTGGCGGCGCGGCCAACGAAACCAAGGAAGCAGCAATGCTTATCGACAAACTGCATTCTTTGACGTCGCCGCGTCTCGCCGTGATCGACTTAAATGCCACCGTGCAAACTGCTGCCCATTGGCTTTCCAGGACTGGAGTCGGCCTCGTGGTGGTGTGCAATGGCAGCGGAAGCGCGGAAGGCGTCCTGAGCAAATCCGATCTCATCCGCCATCTCGCAGGTTCGACGTCGGCGCCACCGGTATCGGCCCTGATGAGCAGGTCCATCGTCTCGTGCAGCCCGCAGGATGACGTCCACGAAGTGTGGCAAATCATGACCGCGCTAAACCTCCAAAATATTCCCGTGATCGCCGATGGCGCCAGGCCTCTCGGCATATTGGACGTACGCGACGCGATGAAAGCTCTGTTCGAGCAGGAAGAAATGCAGGAGCGGATGCTCTTCAATTACGTCGCCGGGGTCGGCTACCGCTAGCCCGTCACCCCGCAGTGACCGCCCTTAAGAATATGCCCGTCGGAAGGATCGTAAGGATGAAACTATACTACAGCCCGCTTGCTTGCAGTCTTGCCGACCATATCGCCCTAATCGAGGCTGGCGTGCCATTCGAGCGGGAGAGCGTCAACCTGAAGACCAAGCGGACGGCATCGGGGGCCGATTTCAACGCAATAACGCGCAAGGGCTACGTTCCGGCACTGGTGCTGGACAGCGGAGAGATCCTTACCGAGAACATCGCTATTCTCGATTGGCTCGCCATGCAGTATCCGGTTCTCAGTGTTTCGGGAGACCTTGGCCGCACGCGCGTCCTGGAAGCGCTGGCTTTCATATCGACTGAAGTGCACCGCAGCTTCAAGCCAATGTGGCATGCAAGCAGCGAAACCCAAAAGGCACAGGCAAGAGCGACGATCTCGAAGCTGCTGGACATACTTTCGGAGAGCCTTGCGGGCAACTACTTGTTTGGCGCAACGCCCAGCGTGGCCGACTTTTAACTGTTCGTGATGCTGCTATGGGCCGAGCGCTTCGACGTCTCCGTTCCCGCGCAGTTGGTTGCACTGCGTCAGCGCATGGCGAACCGTCCGCCGTGCAAGAGGCCATGCGGCACGAGGGGCTGATCTCGGCAAATGACCGCGAAGCCTCCACTGCCGCCTGACGCGGCGATGGCCCCCTCTTCGCAGCCTTCGGCCGTTCCGATCGATCGGACGCCAATGGGGGCGGCTTGGTGGCTGACCGAGCGCCGGCATCAGAGGTCCAGCACCAGGATATGCAACTCGGCGAGGCATTGGAGCTGACCTTCCAGCGAGCGATCCGATCGCGGTGTTCGTTCCGGAGCGCCCGCGGAACAATTTGCCGGAAGCTGGCCAGGAGCGGGACCATGTTAACACTGGATGACAATGCCGTCATCATAACCGGCGAAAGTTCCGGCATCGGCAGGGCCGCGGTGCCAGGGGTGATCAGCCAGGTGAACGCCGTCGACGGCGGCCTTGGCCTTACGTGAGCGGCTGACTGAATACCTCTAACGAGATCTTTTTCGTCCGTGCCGGCCGGTTCGGTCTCTCCCGGCCGTTTCGCCCTTCGTTGGCGGCGCGCCGTTCGTCAGGCGTGCTAAACCCGTCGGGCGACGCGGGGATCGGCTCATGCCACAGTCCTCGCCCCGCCGGCGTCGCGCATCGCCGCCGGCAGCGTCTCCCAGGCGCGGATCAGCTCGCCGATGGATGCGGCCTCCATCTTGCGCATGACGTTGCCGCGGTGCAGCTTCACCGTCACCTCACTAATCCCGAGATCGAAGGCGATCTGCTTGTTGAGGCGTCCACGGGCGACCTGATGAAGAACCTCGCGCTCGCGTGGCGTCAGCGTCTCGAGGCGGTCGAGGTTGCGCTTGACGACCACAGCTTCCGCCCGCCGCGCGGCATCCATCGCAATGCCCGCAATAACAGCGTCAAGCAGCGTTTGGTCCCGCACCGGCTTGGTGAGAAAATCCACAGCCCCGGCCTTCATCGCCTGGACGGTCATCGGAATGTCACCATGCCCGGTCAGGAAAATGACTGGCTTGGGGTTGCCGCTTTGGGCCAGATGCCGCTGCAGATCGAGACCGCTCGCTCCCGGCATGCGCACATCGAGGATCAGACAACCGGCACTATCCAGTACGTCGGCATCGAGCAATTCGCGCGTCGAGCTGAAACAGACATGCTGGAACCCGGCGGAAAGTATCAATTCGGACAGCGCCTCCTGAACAGACGCATCGTCATCCACAATGATAACGAGTGGCTGTTCCGCTTCGCTCCTGCGCTGCGATGACAACGGCGCCGATCTCCGTAGGTGCGGCGGCTGCTCAACCCTCATGCTCATCTCCATTTTTCGATTTGCGTAATACATTGCCGATGGCTGCCAGCATGACTTTCGCATCGAAGGGCTTACGGAAGCGCCCGCTGACGCCCTGGGCTCTGTCCGCATCGGCAATCTCGTGGCGGCCGGTGATCAGGAACACCGGCAGGTCCGGGCGCACCTTCTTCACCAGATCACAAAGTTCGAAGCCGTCCATGCCGGGCATCCCGATGTCGGTTATGAGCACGTCAAGGCCCGACAGCCCGCTGATGAGCAATGATCGCCCCGACGAAAAGCTGCGGGCCGCATAGCCGGCGGACTCCAGCAGATCCTCCAGCGACTCGAGTAGCCTTGGATCGTCATCGACAACGGCCACGACAGGTCTTCCCTTGGTCACGCCCGGTTCCCTCCCGCTCGGCGCGAGTGGGTGATCGGTATCTCCAATCGCTCCGCAATCCTCACGAGATCAGCGAGCGACGCCGCCGCCATTTTCTGCATCACGTTCCTTCTGTGGATCTGCAGCGTGACCTCGCTGATTCCGAGCTCAGCGGCTGCCTGTTTGTTGAGAAGGCCGCTCACCACGAGCGGCAGCACCTCGCGTTCGCGCGGCGTCAGGTCGAGATAACGTTGCTCCAGCGCCACCAGTTCAGCACGCGCGGACCTCCTTTCCCGATCCTCGGCGAGCGCCGCTTGGATTGCAGCCATGAGATCCGCATCACTGAAAGGCTTGGTGAGAAAGTCCACGGCGCCATGCTTGATCGCCTGGACGGAGGACGGGATGTCGCCGTGCCCTGTTATAAAAACGATCGGCGGATGATCTCCCTTTGATATCTGCCTCTGCAGATCCAGGCCGTTGATGTCGGGCAGCTCGACGTCGAGGATGAGGCATGCCGGGATGTCCGGCTTGTTTGCACCGATGTATTCGCTGGCAGATCCGAACGCAGCGGCGCGGATGCCGTGCGAATCCAGCAGTTCGCTCAGCGCCTCCCGCAGGCGCGCATCGTCGTCCACGATGAAGACGATATGGTCATCCGTGGTCATGGCGCCGCTTTCGTTTCAATAGGCAAGGTGAAGACGAACGTCGCTCCCTGCGGTTCGTTCTTCTCCGCCCACAGGCGTCCGCCATGCGATTCGACAATCGAACGGCTGATCGCGAGCCCCATGCCCATTCCGTTCCCCTTCGTCGTGAAGAACGGTTCGAATATGTTGTCGGGAAACTCGATCCCCGCGCCACGATCGCTGATCTCCGTCTGAACCACATCGCCTATGCGGCGCACACGGACCTCAAGAACCCGGTCGCCCGTAACGGCGTCCATGGCATCCATGCCGTTGCGAATGAGGTTCACCAGAACCTGCTGGATGTGTACGCGGTCCAGCGCGACGAGCGGCAGGTCGCTTTCGACGTCGATATCCATGCGGACGCGCCGCCGCGCCGCTTCCTCGGCCATGAGGTTGCGCGCCTCGGCGATAACGCCACTGAGCGCCGTAGAACTCCTTGCCTCGCCGGATTGTTTGAACAGAGCGCGGATGCGACTCACGACGTCGGCGGCCGCATTTGCGTCACGAATAATGCGCTCCACCGTCTTCTGCGCACGCTCGAGATTTGGCGGCTCAGCCATAAGCCATCGCTGGCAGGCATGCGAGTTCGCCACCACGGCCGCCAGCGGCTGGTTTACTTCGTGCGCGATGGAAGCAGAGAGCTCAGCAAGGCTCGCGGCCTGACTCGCTCGTGCAAGGCTCTCTTGCGCCAGCCGCAGCTCTTCCTCCGCCCGAACCTCATTTTCAACATCGAGGCAGATGACATTCCACTGCACGATAGTCCCTTCGGTATTGCGCATCGGCGCGGCGCGTGTCTCGACCCAGCGATACTCGCCGTCGAACCGCCGCAGGCGGTGCCTGCGCGCATAGGGCTCGCCGGTGGACAACGAATGAGCATATCCTCCCTTGACGCCCGCCAAGTCGTCGGGATGCACACCGGCGTCAAGCGTGCCGGCCAGCCGGGACTTTCCGGTGCCGTCCAATCGCTCAAGCTCATACCCCAGGAACTCGCGGAGCTGCTGGCTACGATAGACCGGCTCGCCATCCGGGGCCGCGCAATCGATCATCGCCGGCAGCGTTTCAACGAGTTGCCAGAGGAAGCGCTCCCGCTCTTGCAGCGCTTCCTGAGAAGTTACGAAATCGTCGATATCGACGTTGGCGCCGAACCACCGGATGATGCGGCCGCTCTCGTCACGGAGTGGTTCAGCACGCCCCTCCGTCCAGCGGTATGAACCATCCCACCGGCGGTTGCGAAACTTCAGCTCGAACGGTTCGCCCGTGCTGAAGGAATGGGTCAAGGCCTGCAGCAAAGGGGCCCTGTCTTCTGGATGGACGATGGTCCGGATCGCACTGGGCAGGCCTCCGTCGGCATCAAAATCATCCAGCTTCAGGCCGATATAGTCCATCATCGTTTTGTTGATATATGCAGGGTCCCCGCCAGGCGTGACGCACCAGATCTGCACGGGCACGGTGTCGATGAGCTGTTGAAGCTGACGTTCCCGGTTGCGCAGCGCTTCCTGCGCGCGCATCTCATCGTCGATGTCAATGGAAATGGCATACCATTGCATGATCGCGCCGCTTTGGTCCCGCACCGGTTCCCCGCGGCCGTCCACCCAGCGATACGCGCCATCCGCGTGACGCATGCGGTACTTCATGGAGTAGGGCTCCCCGGTGGCGAAGGAGTGGCGGACGGTCTCCAGCAGACGTGCGGCATCTTCCGGATGGACGAGGGTCGTTATGGCTGCCGCCAGTCGGCTCATGTCCGGCTTGTCCAGTTGGGCCAGGTCGTTCAAGCCGAAGAAGTCGAGCAAGCGCTTGTTGAAGAAGGTCGGCTCACCTTTCGGCGTCAGACGCCTGATATGGACGGGAACCATATTTACGAGCTGCGAGAGCTCGCGCTCCCTGTCGCGCAAGGCTTCCTGCGCACGCACCTCCTCGTCGATGTCGAGGGAAACGCCGTACCATTCCGCGACCTCACCGTCTTCGTTACGCCGAGGCTCTACCCTGCACTCCGCCCAGCGGTACGCGCCGTGCTGTTCGCGCCAACGAAATCGCATCGTGGACATGCCACCGGTTTCGAAGCAATTCCGTAGGGTGTTCTGTACCTCGGGAGCATCTTCGGGATGGATCAGCTCCTGCAGCAGTTGCTCGATGCGCGGCTCTCCGAGAGCTTCGAAATCCGCGATGACGGAGCGGAAATGGTCCTGGTAGCGCTTGTTGAAGTAAACCGGTCCGCCCGTAGGCTTTGCGCTCCAGATCCGGACTGGTACGGCATCGATCGTCTCCTGAAGCTGCCGCTCGCTCCGCCGCAGCGCCTCTTCGGCATGCATTTGATCGTCTATGTCGTGACAGAGCCCGTACCACTGGACGATGCGCCCGTCTTGGTCCCTCATCGGCTCGGCGCGGCTCGACATCCAGCGGTAGACCCCGTCTTGACGGAGCAAGCGATACCGCATCGCAAGGACCTCGCCGGTGGCGAGACAATGGCGGAGCGTGTCCGAGAACGCTACTCTGTCGTCCGGATGGACGCCGGCCTCTATCATCGCCGTCATGCGGCTCATGCCCGGCTTGATCGTATCCGCCACGTCCAGGCCGAGAAAATCGACCATGCGCTTGTTGAAGAAAATCGGCTCGCCGTCGGGCGCGAGACGCCAGACGTGGCTCGGAACCATATCGACGAGCTGCGAGAGCTCCCGTTCCCGGTCTCGCGATGTGGCCAGCGCCAGCTGATATTGCCGGGATATGGCCGCCACGATGAGCGCCGAAAACGCCGAGATTGCCAGGAAAAGCTGCAGCATGACCTGCCTTTCCCTCTGCGAGTCGGGATCGCCGACAAACTGACTGTCACCGGATATCGTCAGCGCCATCGCGATCAGGGCGAGGAGCATCAAGGCGACGGCAGCACCTCTGAACTCGAAGCGCGCCGCGGCCCAAAGAAGGGGCGGCATGATGATGTAGGGGGTGGGCAGATAGATGTCGCTCAAGGAAAGTGTGGCGACCCCTAGGAAGATCAGACCTAGGACCCCGGCTTCCGCCCGCTGCGCGGGAGAGAATTGGGTCTTGCTGCGCCAATACTGGATCACGACCAGCGCCGGTGGCGCTACGAGCAGGATTCCGGTGGCGTCTCCAATCCAAAACAGCGGCCATACCGTCGTGAAGGTTTGCGATTCTACGCCAAACCACGCAAGCGTCGCGCTTCCCACCGTCGCGCTTACGAGGGGCGCAACTCCAGCACCCAGAACGACGAATGCGAGAACTTCCTGCAAGGTTTCAAGCCGAACCGGGCGCCCGCATGTCCGGTTCACCAGCGTTGCGCCGACAGTCGCGCCAAGGGCGTTGCCGATATAGATCAGGAAGCCCGCAGGCAGCGGACTGTGGAACCACACGAACTGCGCGAACATCTCCGCCAGGCAACCCGCCAGTATCCACCACGGCCAACTGTAAGGAGAGGTGAGGATGAGCGTCGCGATGAAAACGCCGCCCGGAGGCCAGATGGAAACCGTTATTCCGGGGACGATTGCGAGCGCCTGGGCGAACCCGCAGCCCAAGACATATGCCGCAAAAAATAGCCCCAGATGAAGGAATTGCGGGCGCGACCAGACGGACATCATCGGTTTCTCCTGCCGGGCAAAGAAGGGCTGGGGATTGTCAACGCTGCGTGTAGCACGTCTCCGCGATATCTGGGCTGGCGAACTCATGGCCCACTCTAATTCGGCGCCCCCCCGGCTGCACCTCATGGAAATCCATGAGGCGTGGCCGAAGCATACCTGGCCTAGCCCTCAGGATGATACTGCCTAGACCAGCCGAGTGGCGACATGGCCTCTCGCGTGATGGCTAGGCCCGGCGCGTCCCGGCATGATTTGCAGGCGATAAACCGCCTTCAAGGAGACATTCATGAATATCGCCACCAAACCGACGACGCAGGCCGGGACTAAGCTGCCCCGTGTTAACTGGGTCGAGCAATCTCCGGAACTCGTGAAGAAGTTCACCGGGGTTGCCACGGCTCTCCGTGCAAGCTCGATCGAGGAGTCCATCCTCAATCTTGTCAATATTCGTGCTTCGCAGCTCAACGGCTGTTCCTTCTGCCTCGATATGCACGTCAAGCAGGCAAAGATGCACGGCGAGCGCGAACTGCGCCTCTACCACTTGGCCGCGTGGAGGGATTCGACCCTGTTCGCCCCACGCGAGCGCGCCGCACTCGCATGGACGGAAGTCCTGACCAAGCTGCCGGACCAGGGCATTTCCGATGAGATCTATGAGCGCGTCCGCACGCAGCTGTCGGAAAAGGAGATCTCCGATCTTAGCTTCGCTGTCATGCTGATCAACTCGTGGAACCGCCTCAACGTCGGCTTCAAGACCGTGCCGGGTTCCGCCGATGGAATGTATGGCCTGGACAAAGCGGGGCTCAATTAGCCCGCTACAGACCGGCGGCGCGGCTGTCGCCGTGTCGCCGCTGATCCCTGGCGGTGCGCAATGACCGCCGGGGACGCGCTATCGAGAACCATGCGTATCGCCGAACCGCTGCGGCCGGGCTTCCGCCGCGTTTGGCGCCACTGGCGGCCAGTGCGGCTTTCCTACGCTCATTTCACGACAATCCGAGAACTCACCTGGACTTGTCCGGACACTCGCCCTGCGAGCTAGCTCGGCCGTCTCGCGTTTCATTCCATCACGCCGGCCAGATTTCGAATTCCAATGCCAACTCATCGGCCTCGGGCCCTTGCGCATGTCATGGCTGCCAATCGATCACACCGTACTGCGGGCATCCACGACATGGCTGGCTGGCGAGAATCTTTCCAGGGCGTTTGTCATGCTGGCAACTGTGCGTCTTCCATTTGCCTCGGACTCCCTTCGACAAGGGCGTTCGAGGCCAAAGGCGGCAAGCTCGGGATCATGTCGGGCGTCGGCGCGATCGGCATCGGAACCGCCCTCAGCGCCAGGGACGGGTTTCTCAAGTATCGGGCGAGGCCGAACTTGATCGTGACCAGCACGGGCGCGGCAACCACGAACAAAAGCGCGACGGCATTGAACGCGGTGTCGAAGGCGATCACTGTGGACTGACCGGCGACCGCTCTGCCCAGCAGGCTCGTCGCTGCCCGGCCAGCTGCCACGGGATCCATTCCTTTTGCCGCGAGCATGGCTGTCGTCGTTGCCAGACGCTCGCTGACCGCGGGAATGCCCGCGGTGACGTTGGCGCCGAGCACCGCGACATTGGCGGCGACGTTATTCTCGATCAATGTCTGCAGCCAGGCGACACCCATGAGGCCACCGAGCTGGCGACCCGTATTGAAGAGGCCTACGCCGGATGCGAGGTTTTGGTGGTTGAGCTTGCCGAAAGCGATGAGAGTGATCGACAGGAACAGGAAGCCGAGGCCGAGGCCACGCAACAGAATGGCTGGCATCATGTCGTCCGCGCCGCTTTCGATGGTCGAACCGGACAGCATCCACATCGCAACCATGATCATCAGGATTCCAAAGGGCACCGTGGCGATCGGAGGAATGCGGCGGACCTGCATGAGGAAAGCAGCGATGAGGAGCGCGCCGATGAAAAGTGCGCCGCTCGGCAACAGGAGCAGGCCGGCGTCGGTTGGTGTGAACGCAAGGACGGACACGGCGAACGACGGGATCAGGAACGCGCTCCCGAACAAGGCGGCGCCGGCGACGAAACTGACTATGAAGGCGAAGGAAAAATCGTCCGACCGGAACGGTGTGAAGTCCAGCAGGCCCTGACCTTTGGCGATCATTTGTTGGCCGAGAAATGCCAGCAGAGTGGCCGCGCCGACCATCGTTAGGCAGACGATGTGACGTTCTTCCAGCCAGTCCCATCGGCTGCCTTGGCCGAGCACGTATGTGAAGCAGAACAGTGCGGTCGAGAGGAGCGAGAAGCCAAGCCAGTCGAACGGGCGGGGTCCGGCTTTGACGGGCGCCGGGCAGTCCGCGAGCAGCAAGAATCCGGCGGCCGCCAGCGCCACCGGGACGACGCTAAAGAAGATCCACATCCACGACTGGCTGTCGAGCAACCAGCCCTCAAAGGCTGGGGCGATCGTCGCGGGGGCAACGACCGAACCGATTGCGAACAGGGCCTGAAGGATCGGCTGGTGGCGTCGCGGATAAGCGAGAAAAATGATCGTCTGCCCCGCGACGAGCAGGACGCCTCCGGAGAAGCCTTGCATTACGCGGAGCACAACCAGCAGATCCAATTGCGTTGTGATGGCGGCAAGGGCGCAGGCTGCGCCCATGGCTATGGTCGAGCCGACGATCAGACAGCGTGGACTGACGCGGTTCATCAGCCAGGCGGCGGCCATGAACCCGATCAGCTTCGGAGCGGTATATCCCACATCGAGCCAGGCGAACTCATCGGGAGTTGCATAGGTGTCGCCGATGATATCGCCACGCCCGAGCGCCAGGACTGTGCTGGCGATCGCCTCTGTCAGAGTGGCGAGTATTATGCCCGCGACGAGAAGGGCTCCTGTTGCTGGTCGGTTGCGGTCCGGGATGGCGATGACCACTGCGGTCATGAGTCTCTACCGCGATCAATCTCGACACGCGCGGACAGGCCGGGCACGAGGCGACCGGGCAGCGGATTGCCGATAAATCGGATCTTGACCGGAACGCGCTGAACGACGCGAACGAAGTTTCCTGTCGCATTGTCTGCGGGGAGCAAACTGAAGGCAGACCCACTGCCGGGCGCAAAGCTGTCCACCATCCCTTCAAACGTCTCGTTTGGGTAGCCATCGATGGTGACGCGGACGTGCTGACCGGGCTGGATATGTTTGATCTGGGTCTCCTTGAAGTTCGCCACCACCCACAGATCATTGACCGGTACAATATCGAGCAGAGAGGCACCCGGCGCCACAAGCCGGCCTATGCGAACCTGGCGGTTGCCGACGACGCCGTCTACCGGCGCGCGAACCACGGCGTTGTCGAGGTCGATTTGAGCGAGTTCCTCCGCGGCCCGGGCCTGCGCTACCGCGGCAACGGCGGCTTCGCGCTGGGCGTCGAGCACGGCGATGCGCTGCCGCTGTGCCTCCAGTGCTGCCGATGCCGCCGCCACGGCCGCCTCGGCCCTCGACCGCGCGGCATCGCTTTCGTCGACCTCGGCCTGGCTTACGGCGTGGGTACGAATAAGTTCGCGGCGGCGGCCTGACGCCTTGGTCGCGAGGTTCAGTTCGGCCTCGGCCGAACGCGTCTGGGCTTCGGCCTGCCTGATGAGGGCATGCTGAAGCTGAACTTCGGCGTCGACATTGCCAAGGCGCGCCTTAGCGGCTTCGACATTGGCCACAGCCTGCGCGAGCCGCGCGCGGTAGTCGCGGTCGTCGATGCGGAACAGGACGTCACCCGCCCGGACGACCTGGTTGTCCCGAACCTCTACTGTGGTGACGTAGCCCGCGATATTCGGCGCAAGCCCTGTCACATCCCCGCGGACGTACGCATTGTCGGTCGACGTGTCATCCGAACGGGCCCAAGCCCATCCTGCGCCAAGGGCGACCACGGCTGAGAGGCACAGCAGCAGGCCGATCGTCTTTTTCCTGCTATGCGGCATGAGGGCCTCCGGTAATAGGCGTTACCATTGACGTTTATGGTAATGGTTGTTACCAGTCAAGGGATGGACTGGAGTGGATGAATGGCTGCTGCAAGGACCACACGGCGCAACGGCCGCCGGGAGGCTCTTCTTCAAGCGGCTGCTGAGGTCTTTTTCGAACAAGGCTACGTCGCGACGAGCATCGACGCGATTATCGAACGTGCCGGCGGATCGAAACGCAACATTTACAATGAGTTCGGCAACAAGGAGGGCCTGTTCTCCGCTATCGTCAAGGAAAGCGCAGACAATCTGCTGTCGTCCTTGGTGATCGAGGAAATAGAAGGCCACGATCTGCGGGCGACACTGACGGCGTTCGGCCGGCATTCCATGGACGCCTACATGTCTCCCATTTTGATCGGAATCTACCGAATTGCCGTTACCGAGGCCAACCGCTTCCCGGATCTCGTGAAGTCGTTCTACGAACAGGGGCCAGGACGGACCGCGGTCCGGCTCGCCGAGGTCCTCGAAGCCGCCAGGGAACGGGGCGAAATCCAGGCGGACGATTGCTTGCGTCTGGCCGGGCACTTTGTAGGCATGACCCGCGACAACCTGCATCTGCAGGTCGTTCTCGGGCTCCGGCCCCCGCCGTCGGAAGAAGAAGCGCGGGAGGCGGTTGCTTCTGCTGTGGAAATCTTCCTGAACGGCGTTCGACGCAGCCGGAAGTAGAAGGGCAATCGTTGCCGTCAGCATCGGGCCGTTTGGCGAAAAGTCGAGCGGCGTGCCCCGTTCGAGCAGGCCTCGACGCCGATATGCCTCACGGGCCTCATGAACGATCCGCCTCACATCGTCGGCGCAGACGTTGTCGCGCCGCATTAGATGCTGGAGTGTTGGTTCGGAATTCGCGGGGTCCATGATCTGTTCTCTTGCCGGTTCGGGCTTGCGGCGCGGGTTTTGACGCGCAACTCGCCGAAACATCCCAGGGGACGGTCGCGGAAACAGTTCGGCGCCCCCGTCCCCTGGTGCCTGGGCTTCCATGAAATTATCTGACGTCGGACTTGGAAAGCATCTGCGCCTTGCGGCCGCTCGAAAGCTGGATGATGGCGATCGTCGCAACGCAAAGCCCAACCAAGACGTGCGTCCACATCGCTGCCTGCGCCGATCCGAAGCCGAGCAGGAACGGAGCGGCTACGCCCCAGCACCCCAAGCCGAGATTGGACCACTCCGTCCATGCTCCGTAGCGGTAGAGCGCCACGGCGGAGCAGCAGGCAATAAGCGCGCCGACGATCCCTGCGTTCCAAGCCGCCGCGGGCAGCTCGGTGAACGCGAAGGCAGCGCAGGCCAGACCTGCGCCCAGAACGAGGTTGGTCCACTCCAACCCCTTGCTCGGTACTTCATTTGTCATCTTCGTCTCCTTCTCCAGTCCGGCTCCGCACCACGCCATCGATGTCGGGGGCGGCCGATGCGATGAGAATGACGCAGTCCCGCGCAGTAACCTATTCTACGCAGGCATCTGTCGGGCGATGCTAAGGTCTAGTGCAGCTGAGCGCGGTGCTGGCGGAGCATATCGAAGCGCTTGGGGTCACAGCGTTACTGGGCGTAGGAAACCCGCCTTCTTACTGTCGGACATGCTCCTGCCGAGCAGAGCCTGACGTTGAGGATGCCGATCACAGGCGCCTGTCGGCGAATACAGGGCTGTCTTTCCAAAGGGTGCCAGCCGCCAACCTGGCGTATCCGAGGTCATAGACAGCTTGCATATAGCTGGCGTTGTAAGGATCGAGCATCGAATATCGGACTTGAGCGTCAATGGTCGCAAGGTGGAAACGTGCCCCGGTCAGTTTGGCATAATTGTAGAGGATAGCCAGTTCGCTCTGTGTCTGTGACTTGAGGAGGATGGAATACGCTCTTGCGATCACGGACAACGTTTGATTTCGCGTGGTGGCGAATTCCGGTATGAGCGCATTGTTTACGATCACATGAAAATCGACACTCTGGTGTTTCCCCGGCACGAGAGGGTTCGTGCTTGCCAGAATTGCCTGCGGAAGTATCAAGACTTGCGACGTCGACCCTCCATCGGAATGCATTTCCTGGAAGCGTCGCCCTCCTGACTCGGCTTCGATCATGACCGCCGGATAAACGCCCGGAATGCTCGCCGAAGCGATCATAACGTCCTGAAACAGCTTCAGCGCGTCCAATCGGCCGCTGTTGGCGATGGCGCCCATGTTCCACACGACGGCCCGCTGGGTGTCGAGATTCGTCGTGAGGATCAGGAGGCGGCGGCCTTTGCGATGCTCGGCTGCAACCTGCTGCAGGACCGCTTGTGTGATGAACTCCTCGACCATCCGCCTCATTGGCGTGGATTTAAGCAAGCTCGATCCGATCAAGCCCACGGGAAATTTGGTTGCGACAAGATCGTCGGCGACGCCGCTTGTAAAGAGATGCACCAGCGTGCCGTCATGAGCCGATCCGAGGAACGCGAATGGCGCGATCAGGGCGCCAGTGCTTACGCCGGTGACTACATCAAATTGCGGGCGGGTCCCGGTCTCGCTCCACGCCGAAAGCACGCCGACGCCAAAGGCGCCTCCCGCACCGCCGCCGGAGATCATGAGGACATCGAGGCCATCCGGCTCGGTTGCCGGCGTCCAGTCGCGCACATCTCCCGCAGCGATCTGAGCGTCGCGATATATCCTGATCTCGCCATAGCCGGCGATCGAAGCCTTCTCTGCTTCCGCCGCGTCAAGGGGTATGTCCGTGGCGGCGATCCGAGTGTCGCAACCCGGGAACCAAACGAATGTCGCGACCAGTGCTGCCAGCCCAACGAGCACCGATACTTTCAAAGGACGCAAACCGGATCTCCCGTGCTCGGCTTCGTGAAACGCGGAGTAGTTCGCATAACCGACAGCTGCGGGTCTCCGACGCTTCGGTCGAACGATTCGCTTCGGCAAAGAGCCTGATTTCCATCGGCCGTGCGCAACGCTGGCAGCACGATATTTGCCGTCAGCCTGACGCATCATGCGGGACAGCATGCTCTCATTTTTGCCCGACACGATGTCGGTGATGAACCACATCGAGAAGGCTATGTGAAAGGCACGGCTGTAGTCGATTGATCCAAGGGATGAGGGCGAGCAATACCACGGTAGAGATCGCCCCGCTGCGGTGACGTCGGCGGACCGCGGTTCTATCCGCTGTAATCGTGGCTCGGCGCGCGTTTCCAGAGGACGCGCCTGACGCCCGGTATCTACCAAAACTCCAGCGCACGGGACTGCACGACTAGGCAGGCGCCGAGTGCAAGGAATGGCGTGCCGATGCGGCTTTCATGGCTAGTCCCAGGATCGCGGGACCCCATTGAGGGCGCAGCAGGCAGCCGATCACCGCGACTGCGATGTCCTGCTCCGAAGGTTAATGACATAGGGCAAGAACCGACGGACCATGCACCTATACCGAGGTCTAGGTCAGCCATTCAAATCGTTAGGTCCGATCACCCTTTATAGTGTTGCGTTGCCCGCCGCGATACGGGTACGCAAGACCTGACGTAGAGACTACGAATTGGCGGGCATAGCTGGCGCAGAGCAAGCTTCGGCCGCCTCGCGTGAGGCGCAGGTCCTGATTGACGTGTGACAGAAGCGCCGTTGATACTGACTGCGTGAACGCGGTCAATTCGTGTTCAGCAGATCTCCCCGAGGCGAGAGTCATGGGCGTGGCAACTTCAGGAATCGCAGACAGTCCCATAACAATTTTGGTCGACGACGACGCAACGGTCCGCGACGCGTTGGAGGAGTTGCTGAATTCGGTCGGCATCGACACCATGTCGTTTTCTTCGGGCCAGGAACTACTGGACGCAAAACTGCCGGACCGCCCAGGCTGCCTCGTTCTCGATGTGCGAATGCCGGGCCTGAGCGGCCTCGATCTTCAGCATGTCCTGGCAACCAAAGGCATACTAACGCCGATCGTATTCTTGACCGGCCATGGCGACATCGCGATGGGCGTCCAGGCGATGAAGGCGGGGGCGGTGGATTTCCTGACCAAGCCGGTGCGCGACCAGACGTTCCTTGACGCAGTGTCCACCGCTATCGCCAACGACGTCGCGCGAAGAGCAGCATCGACTGTATCGCGAAAGAACGTGGCACTTTATGAGACCCTTACGCCCCGCGAGCGGGAAGTGCTGAGGCTAGTGGTCTCCGGTGCGATAAACAAGCAGATTGCATCGGATCTCGGCATCAGCGAGATCACCGTAAAGCTCCATCGGAGCAACATGATGAAGAAGATGAACGCAAGGTCCATCTCCCATCTCTTCAATGTGTGGCAGTCGCTTCCAGTCGACAGCCGCTGAGCGGCTTACAATCAGGCATTGGCGCTCCGTAACTGACTCGGACATCGACCGCGACAGGGAGTGGGACGCAGAGGCGGTCTCGAGAGGTCGAAATGGAGCTGACGTCAACGAAACAACGCCGCGCCGTCGCATTGGCCATTGGCGCTGCGAGCGTCTTTTTGGCATTATTCGTCAACGAGCCATACATTCTGCTGGTCGCCGTTGCAGTCATATGCATCTGCATCGGCTGGGAGGTCGGTTTGGCGGCCGTTGCCGCGGCCGGTCTGCTTTCATGCGTGATCCTGTTTTCGCTGGAATTGGGGGCCACAGGCGGCGCGGTCCGGTTGGCGGTATTTGTCGTCGCGGCGTTAGCCCTATGGTTCGTGATAAAGATCTTCAGGACCACGAGCTTCTATGACCGGGTCTACCATGATACCGGACCCGGCGTTGCCGATATTCCGGGCCTCGGATGGTCGGCCTCTGCGGATGGCCGCCTTCGCTTGGTCAGTCCCGCGGCGCTCGAGTATGTAGGTGTGACAGCCGATGAGATGCGCCGGATCATGGATGGCGATGATTATCATTGGACACAGTTTGTCCATTCGGACGATGTCGAGGCGAGCATGGCGCGATGGCGTCACAGCTTGCAGACGGGCGAGCCTGTGATCGACGAGCACCGTATGCGTCGGTTCGACGGAACGTATCGATGGTTTCGCGACACCGGCATTGCTTCCCGCAATGAGTACGGGAGGATAACCGGCTGGTACGGCCACACGGCGGATATCGACGATCAGAAGAAGGCCGAATCTGCGTTGCGCGAGCGTGAGCGTGAGTTGCGCCTGCTGGTCGATACAGTTCCCACCATGATCTGGCTAATGACGCCGGCGGGATTGCCGTACTATTTCAACAAGCGCTTCGTCGACTGGGCAGGCATCGACTCGACCAAGGAGCAACCGCGAGGCACGCGGCAATTCGCCTCTCATGTGGAGTTGTTCCATCCCGAGGATCGGGCAACCGTGAAGGCTGTGTTCGAGAAGTCCTTTGCCCGTGGAGAGCCGCTCCAGCACAAAGGTCGCTTGCGCCGGAAGGACGGCAAATATCGCTGGATTGATTCGCGCTTCGAACCGCTACGCGACGAAGACGGCACTATCCTTCGCTGGTACGGCGTCAATTTCGATATCGACGACGAGGTCCGCGCACAAGACTCCCTGCGTCTTGCCGACGAGCGGCTCGCGCGCGCATTGCGCGCCGCCAGCCTATCCGAACTGTCGGTGTCCATCGCGCACGAGCTCAACCAGCCGCTCCAGGCGGTCGTGGCCAACGCCGGCGCGTTCCAGAGATGGCTGAACGCCGATCCGCCAAACTTCAATCACGCCAGCCGGGTCGCCCAAAAAATCATCAGAAACGCCGACGCGGCGGCACAGGTGATCACCCGCATCCGTGCGCTGTTCAGCAAGACCGAAGGCGAACCGCACGCGATAGATCTCAACGCGGTGATCCGCGAAGTTTGTGATCTCCTGGGTGACCGGCTCGCATCGAGCGGCGTCAAGCTGGCCCTTCACCTCGACCTCCGCCTTCCCGCGACGGTTGCCGATCACGTTCAGATGGAGCAAGTCGTCCTCAACATCGTCCGCAACGGCATCGAAGCGATGGAGGACGTCGAAATCAACGTGCGAAGCCTGCGGATCGTGTCGCGGCGTCAGGATGACGGAACAGTCGAGGTCGAAGTGCGAGACAGCGGCCGTGGGCTTAGCGATCCGGAACGGATTTTTGAGGCGTTCTACACAACCAAGCCGGATGGGATGGGAATGGGCCTGGCGATCTGCCATTCGATCGTCGAGGCGCACCGCGGACGGATTTGGGCGGAAAATGCCGAGACCGGTGGAGCATCCATAACCTTCAGCCTCCCCATTGCCGACTCGGCCCGGACGCCCACAAGCGCGACAGTAAGCGCCTGAGTGGCCGCTTCAGAGATTGATCCGGGAGTCGGCCATCGACTGTCCGATCTCGATGAGCGTGCTGATTAGAATGTACAAAATTCCAAAGACGATTGCGACGCCCAGCACTGCCGGAAGATCAGCGCTGGCAAAAGCCTGGACCGTGTAAAGACCCAGACCAGGCCACCCGAAAACGCGCTCGACGACAAGCAAATTGCCGAAGAGAATGGGAACCTGCAATCTGAGCATGGATAGTGGGGCCGTGGCCGCATTGCGCAAACCGTGGCGCAACAGCACCTTTGTCTCGCTGAGACCCTTGCTACGCGCGGTCCGGATGTATGTCTGCCTCATCACCTCGTGAAGCGCACCGTTCAGGCTTCGCCCAACTGCGACGCCGATTGGCAAGGCCAGCGCAAGCGCCGGCAAGATCGTGTGCAGCAGCGCGTCGATGCTGACTTCGGGCCGGCCGACCAGTAGTCCGTCGATGACGTAAAGTCCCGTTGGGCCTGCGAAGTCGCGGTAGGCAAGCCGACCCGCTCCGGGAAGCCAATCGAGACGGAACCAGAAAAAGTAAGCGAGAAGCAAGGCCGACAGAAAGATCGGCGTTGAGCCTATCCCCACTATTGCGAACCTTATTCCGCCCGATCCCGGAATCAGGAACTGAAGCGCCGCCATGACGCCGGCGAGCGCCACCCCCAAAGCGATCGACGCCAGTCCAAGTTCAAGCGTAGCGGGCAGATATTCCCGTATGTCGTCAAACACCGGCTGTCGCGTCCTTACCGACGTCCCCAGATCCGCACGCGAGAGGCGCAATAGAAAGCGCCCGTACTGAACAAGGACCGGGTCTTCCAATCCGAGGTGCTCACGCATCGCTTCGACCGTTTGCGGCGGAGCGCTGGGCCCGGCAATGGCCCGCGCCGGATCGGCGGGGATGATACTTTGGAGACCGAAAACAATGAAGCTCATCACCAGGAGAACAACGACGGCGCCGACGATACTTTTGGTGAGATATGCCAGCACTACGCCCCCCTCAGCGCGGCACGAATGCCGTCGCCCGCAAGGTTGGCGAGGAGACAGAGGAGAAAGATGATCGCGGCCGGCAGGATCGGCAGCCACCAATGGATCGTGAGACTGTCGAGGGTGCGCGACGTCATCGCTCCGAGCTCAGGCGTCGGTGCGGGCAGTCCAAGGCCAAGGAACGACATCAGCGACAAAGTCATGACGATGTTGGCGACATCCAGCGATGCCCCGATGAGCAAGGCCGGGACGACTCCCGGCAACAAGTAACGCAACAGCAGGCGTGGACCGCGGACCCCGGCGATACGCGCCGCCTCGACATGTGGACGGGCCTTCAGGCGACGAATTTCATCACGGGATATGCGCGCATACCAGGGCCACCAGACAATGGCGATGGCGATCATCGTGTTGCCGAGCCCGGGGCCAAGGGAAGCCACGACAGCGAGCGCGATGAGCGTTGCCGGAAGGACCAGGAACAGGTCGACGATCCGCTGGATCACCAGATCGACCTTGTCGCCCACCAGGCCTGAAATCAGTCCGACCAGGGTGCCCACAGTGAGACTGAAGCCTATAACGGCAAGCGCTGGCAGCCACGTATATTGAGCGCCGAGGATGACGCGCGAGAACAGGTCGCGGCCGATCTCGTCGGTGCCGAACCAATGTCCGGCTGAAGGCGGCAGGTAGGCTCCGGCGACGCGCAGCTGCGGGTCGAACGGCGTAATCCAGGGCGCCAGCACGGCCACAACGGTGACGACAGGCACGCCGATGATACCGACGCTTTCAAGCCAACCGGCGCGCCGGAAGAAATCGCGCCAGTTGAATAGAGGCCGCGCAGGCAGCGTGTCAGGGCTTGGCCCTCCGGTCATCGTCCGCCTCCCGGCTGAAGGGACGGCATCGCCGCGACGAGAGATCGCGTGTAGGAGGACTGCGGTGCGGCAATGATGGCGTCTGGATCGGCAATCTCGACCAAAACGCCGTCCTTCAGCACCGCGACACGGTCGGCGATGATCCTGGCGGCCGCCAGATCGTGGGTGACAAACAGCATGGCCATGTCGAGTCGCCGCCGAAGGTCGCTAAGAAGGTTCAAGGTAGTGGCCGCCAGCGACACGTCCATGGCGCTGATTGGCTCATCGCACAGCAGAAGCCTTGGCGGGACGATCACCGCGCGAGCCAAAACCGCGCGCTGGCATTGCCCGACCGATATCTCGGCCGGCAGCGCGTCCATCAGGACCGGATCGAGGCCGACAAGCTTCATGGCCTCCCCGACGCGACGGCGGACGTAGTCGCTGTCCGGCGAAACGGCCCGCAGGCGCTCGCCGATCTGCTCGCCGATCGTGAGCCACGGCGTCAGCGCCGCCACGGGGTCTTGAAACACGACTTGCGGAGGAAGCTTGTCGAAGCGTGTGACGGTGCCGCTCTCGGGGACCGCAAGCCCGGCAGCGATCCTTAGTAGGGTAGATTTGCCGGCGCCGCTCTCGCCCACCAGGGCCACGCACTCGCCAAGCTTGATCGAGAGGTTGACCGACCTGAGAACGGGCTGCGGTTGACGCCGTCCCCAAACCGATCGGGCGCCTGTCGGGAATGTTTTTCCGACTTTGGACAGCCTCAAGGCGGCGGTTTCCTGGATTGCCTGGGCCGGCCATGGTTTCGCACCAGCGCGCTGCATTGCGAGAAATGCGGTTTGCTCGGGATGAAGGCAGGCGACTGCGCCACCATGGACAGAAGCAGATTCCAGTGGTGGACGGATCGCCGTGCAATCTGGCTGGGCGATCGGGCAGCGTGTCGCGTAGGCGCAGGCGTTTTCAACATTTATGGAGGGCCTGTGCTCGGACGGGAGCGTGGGAAGCGGGCGCAGTCGATCGGAGTCCAGATCGAAGCGAGCGGCGAGCAGGCCGGCGGAATAGGGATGCGCGGCATTGCGGGCCACGTCCTGCATGCGGCCCATTTCAACGATGCGCCCGGCGTAGAGAACCAGAACGCGATCGGCCAATGAGGCCGCCACAGTCAGATCGTGGGTGACGAACAGAATTGCCGTCTGATGCTCGCGAGCGAGATCGCGCAGCAGGCATAGGATCTGCGCCTGCATGATGACGTCGAGCGCGGTGGTCGGTTCATCGGCGATGAGAAGCTTCGGTCTTGCCATCATCGCCATGGCAATAAGCACTCGCTGACGCTGCCCCCCCGACAGGCGATGCGGAAGCGCATCGGCGATGCGTTCCGGATCAGGCAAGCCGGTTCGGCTGAGCCAGTCTTCGATCGATCTCTCGGCCCTCCCATTGGATTCTCGCATCTGGCGGCGGATCGTCATGGTGGGATTGAGCGCGCCCATCGGATCTTGCGATATAACGCGGACGAGGTGGCGGCGGGCCGACTGCCGGGTGCGCCTTCCAGCACCGACAAGCTCGATCCCCGCAAGCCGGATCGAGCCTGCAACCTGCGGCAGGTATTCGCGTGGCAGGAGCCCCTGAAGCGTCAGCCCGATGCTTGTCTTGCCGGAGCCGCTCTCCCCGACCAGCGCGATGATCTCGCCCGGAAACATGTCGAAACTGATGCCGTCGAGCACGCGGGAGGGCCGGCCTTCTCGGCTGAGAATGACGGAGAGGTCTTTAACGGCGAGGACTGGTTCGGTCACGGGTTCCGACATTCGGTGCGAAAGCTCATCTATGGACGAGCCTGCCCTGGTTCTGGAATTCAGGGTCCCCAGCGAACGGTGGCGAAGTCGATGTTGCCGGGTGGGTTCACGGGACGGAGTCCAAGGTCCTTCAGGCCCCTGGCGTGGACAACCACATCGTTGACGTCGACAAGCGGGATGACGATGCCGGCGTCGAAATACATCTGCCCCGCTCTCTCGTAGAGAGCGTCGCGTTTCTTGACGTCGGTCATTTGTCCGGCCTGGTCGACAATGGCGTCGGCTTCCGGCATCACCCGCCCAAAAAAGTTGAGGGAACCGTTCTTCGAAAAAAAAGTCTTGGCCTGGTTCTCCGGATGAGCGGCGTCCGGTCCCGCGATCGTGAGGAGCAAATCGGGAGGGTTTGGGTCGCCTTTCAAGGCGTAAGCAGCGCCGGCGGGCAGCACGTAAGCCGTCGCCTTTACGCCGATCAACGCCAGTTGCGCTATCATCAGGTCAGCGATGCGGCCATAGCTCGGGGCCGCGCTATAGAGGCCAATGGTCAAGTTGACCGCGCCATGTCTGGCGATCGCGCCCGTCGCTGCCTCGAAGTCGGTCGGGAACCGGATCGGATTCACCGGGTCGAGCATCACGTTCGGATAAACCGACCTCGACAGGCTTGCGAACTCTCCAAAGGCGTCCTTGACCCACAGCGCTGGGTTGATCGCTATCAAAACCGCCTTGCGGACCTCCGCGTCCTCGAGCTGCGAGTTCGGCTTAACGAAGAGATAATACGGTATCATGCTCGGGGCGGCGGTGATCTCCAGACCCCGGGGCAGGCTGGTGAGTTGCGCGAACGGATAATCGATCGGCACGGCGTCGATCGCACCGGCCTGCAATTGAAGTATCTGCTGGCTGATATCGGGCACGACCGAAATCTGGATCTGCCGGAAGAACGGTTTGTTGCCCCAGTAGTCGTCGTTGCGCTCGAGCACATAGCGCTGACCGCGTTTGAACTCAGCCAGTTTGAATGGACCCGTTCCGATCGCATGCTCATTGAGCCAAGTCGTCGCGAAATCGCCATTCTCATGCTCAGCAAGCGCTTGCGGGCTAATGATCTTCGGTCCCCAGGGACTCGCGAGGGCGTCGAGGAACGAAGGCTGAGGATGGGTCAGCGTGAGCACGACTGTCGAATCGTCGGGCGCCCTCATGTCCTTCACGTTGGCCAGGAAATAGCTCAGGATCAGTCCACGATCGCGGCGGCGCTCGAACGACTTTATGACCGCCGCCGCATTGAATGGCATGCCGTCGTGAAACTTCACTCCCTCGGCCAGTTGGAAGGTGTAGGTCAACCCGTCGTCGGAAACCTCCCAGTTCCTGGCGAGCAAGCCGACAATCCTGGTTGAACCCGGTTCGTATTCGACAAGCCCTTCATAGACATTGTTGATTGCGCTGACTCCTCCGACCTCGAACCCGTTGTCCGGATCGAAAGTGCCGATATCGGCCACGTAGGGTATGCGCAGCACCTCTTGCGCATAAACCGGCGCGATCCAGACCAGCAGACCGAGAACGAGTCCCAGCATTTGCAGCCCGAAGCTGTGCTTGTAGAATCGCTCGGCCCGGTACGCGTAAATCTGCATCAAGGATTCCCGTTGGCCTGGTACTTCACTAGGGACTGCGGGAAGGCCACCCGCAGTCAATTCTTGGCCAACGAGGCATTCCACACTCTTGTCCAACGCACTGTCCCACCGATGCCATCAAGGTCTTCTTGCGGCGCTTGGCATCGACGCGGACACCCGGACATTTTCGCCACGCTACCTCAGCCCGCTGATCGCGGTCTATGAGCATCAAGCAGAGGTCACCCTATCCTCAGGGTATAGATCGTGCCGCCGCCGGACAGGTATGTGGACGCTTGCAGACGCGGCGCGCCGAAACATCTCGATCCGCTTGAGGGATGGATCGCCGATCCATCCCTCCGCGAGATCCAGGAACCCGCCGGTCCGGCTTCAGCCTGAACCCGGCGCCTCATCGACCCGGCGTCTACTCGGCTGCGCCGCTCTCGGAAGCCAGGCCGGCTTCAGGCCGCCTGCGCCGGAATGTCCTGCGCAGAGCAACGTAGAAGACCGGCGTCAGGAAGAGGCCGAACACCGTCACGCCCAGCATGCCGGAGAACACGGCCGTGCCGAGCGATTGGCGCATTTCCGCGCCAGGCCCGCTGGCGATCACCAGCGGCACCACGCCCAGGATGAAGGCGAATGCCGTCATCAGGATCGGCCGCAGCCGCAGCCGGCAGGCCTCGACAGCCGCCTCGACGGCGTCAAGGCCGCGCTCCTCACCTTGGCGCGCGAACTCGACGATCAGGATCGCGTTCTTCGCCGCCAGGCCGATGAGCACGATCAGCCCGATCTGCACGAGGATGTTGTTGTCGAGACCGCGGAAGGCGACGCCCAAGAGGGCGGCCAGCACGCTGAGCGGGACGATAAGCACGATGGCGAAGGGGGTAATCCAGCTTTCATATAGCGCGGCGAGCGCCAGAAAGACGAACAGAACCGACAGGCCGAAGATGAAGACCGCCGTGTTGCCGGTCTGCCGCTCCTGGAAGGCGAGTTCAGTCCATTCGAAGGAAGTGCCCTGCGGCAGCGATTCGGCTGCGATCCCCTCCATCAGGTCGAGCGCCGTGCCTGTGGCGACACCCGGCGCTGCATTGCCCTGAAGCGGCACGGAGACGTACATGTTGTAGCGCTGCACGAGCGAGGGACCGGTGACGTCGCGGATCTCGATCAGTGTGCCGAGCGGCACCAGGTCGCCGGCCGCCGAGCGCACCTTCAGCTTCAATATGTCGTCGCGATCGATGCGGAAAGCCTGGTCGGCTTGCGCCCGCACCTGGTAGACGCGACCGAAGGCATTGAAATCGTTGACATAGGCGGTGCCCAGATTGATCGACAGCGTCTCGAAGATGTTGGGGATCGGCACGTTCAGCATGCGCGCCTTGTCGCGGTCGATCGCCAGGAAGAATTGCGGGCTGGAGGCCGAGAAGGTGGTGAAGACGCCCATCAACCCGGGCGTCTGGTTGGCCTTGCCGGCGATTTCGTTGGCCAGCGCCAGAATCGGCCGCATGTCGGCGCTGTTGCGCTCCTGGAGCATCATCTTGAAGCCGCCGGAGTTGCCGATGCCCCGCACCGGCGGCGGCGGCAGCGCGATGATGAAGGCCTCCTGGATGCTTTGCAGGCTGCCAAACAGCGTGCCGATGATCTTGTCGGAAGTATCGCCGCTCTCGAGCCGTTCCTCGAAGCTCTTGAATGGCGCGAAGATCACGCCGGAATTGCTGGCGTTGGTGAATGTCGCGCCGTTGAATCCTGCGAAGGCGACGGCGTTGGCGACACCCGGCGTCTTGCGGATGATATCCGACGCCTTCTGGATGACTGCGTCCGTTCGGGCGAGCGAAGAGCCCTCCGGCAATTGCACGACGACGATCGCATAACCCTGGTCCATGTTCGGGATGAAGCCGCGCGGCACCGTCTGCAGCATGTGATAGGTCGCGTAGAGCAGGCCTGCGAAGACGAGCAGCATGGCGGCAAGCGCCAGAGTCGTGCCGACCAGCCTGTGCACCAGCCACGCATAGCCGTGCGCCATCCTGTCGAACCCGTTGTTGAACCCGTTCGCCAGAGCGCGACCGAACCTTGCCAGGAAGAAGTTCGAATGTTCTTCGCTGTGCGGCTTGAAAAGCACGCCAGCGAGAGCCGGCGAAAGCGTCAGCGAGTTGAATGCGGAGATCGCGGTGGAGACCGCGATGGTGATGGCGAACTGCAGGTAGAACTGGCCGGAAATCCCGGGAATGAAAGCCGCCGGAACGAAGACGGAGATCAGCACCAGCGAGATCGCGAGGACCGCGTTTCCCACTTCATCCATGGTCTTGTGCGCAGCGGCGCGCGGAGCGAGTCCCAGCCGGATGTTCCGCTCGATATTTTCCACAACCACGATGGCGTCGTCGACAACGATGCCGACCGCCAGCACCAGCCCGAACAGAGTGAGCATGTTGAGCGAGAAGCCGAAGGCGAGCAGCACGGCGAGCGTGCCGATCAGCGAGACCGGTATCGCAACGATCGGCACGACCGCAATGCGCCATGACTGCAGGAACACGACGATGACAATCACCACCAGCAGAATCGCCTCGGCGATGGTGACATAGACCTCGTTGATCGATTCGGCGATGAACTCGGTGGGATTGTAGATGATCTCGTAGGCCAGCCCTTCCGGGAAATCCTGCGAAAGCTCCGCGATGGTCTTCTGGATTTCTTCCGCCGAGGCCAAGGCATTGGTGCCCGGCCGCTGGAAGATGCCGAGCGCCACCGCCGCCTTGTTGTTGAGATAGGAATTGGTGACGTAGTCCCTGGCGCCGAGCTCTATGCGCGCCACGTCCTGCAGGGAGATCAAGCGGCCGTCCTCGGTCGACTTGACTATGACATAGCGGAAGTCGCGCGCGTCTTCGAAGCGTCCTTGCGTGGTGACCGTATACTGGAAGGCCGAGCCATCGCCAACCGGCGGTGCGCCGATCGAGCCGCCCGACACCTGGACGTTCTGGTCGCGCAGCGCCTGGACTACGTCGCCTGCGGTCATGCCGTAGGCGGACAGTTTTTCCGGGTCGAGCCAGACGCGCAGCGAATATTCGCGCTCGCCGAAGATCTGCACGTCGCCTACGCCGTCCAGTCTCAGCAGGACGTCGCGCACGCGCGAACGCGCATAATTCGAGACGTAGAGCTGATCATATGTGTCGTCGGGCGACAGCATATGGATGACCATCATCAGGTCGGGCGAACTTTTCGCCGTGGTGATGCCGAGCCGGCGCACCTCTTCCGGCAGGCGCGCTTCGGCGATCGAGACGCGGTTCTGGACCAGCACCTGCGCCGCGTCGAGATCGGTGCCGGGGCGGAAGGTGATGGTGAGCGACATCGAGCCTTCGCCGGAGGAATAGGACGACATGTAGAGCATGTGCTCGACGCCGTTGATTTCCTGTTCGATCGGCGTCGCCACGGTCGCGGCGACCGTCTCGGCGTCGGCGCCCGGATAGGAGGCGCGCACCACGATGGTCGGAGGCGCGATTTCGGGATATTGCGCGACCGGAAGCTGCGTATAGGCGATGCCGCCGACGAGCACGAGCACGATCGACAGCACCGCCGCGAAGATCGGGCGGTTGACGAAGAAATGAGCGAAGTTCATTGCGTCTGCCCTTCGGCTTCAACCTTGGGCGGCAATTTGGTCATCTCGGACTTGACGGTGACGCCCGGCCGCACTCGCACCAGCCCGTTGACTACCACGGTTTCTTCGCCGGTGAGGCCCTCGCGGATAACGCGATAGCCGTCGATGCGCGGGCCGGTGCGGACCGGCTTGGCCGAGATCAGGCCTGCCTCATCGACAACGAAGACGATGCGGCGGTTCTGGTCGGCGCCGATCGCCTCGTCAGGCAGAAGCACGCCCGGATGCGGCAGCGAGCCGGGCACGTTGATGCGGCCGAACATGCCCGGCTGCAGCACGCCGTCCTTGTTGTCGAAGCGCGCCCTGGCCCGCATCGTGCCGGTAGCTTCGTCCAGACGGTTCTCGGCGAAGTCGAGCTTGCCCTTGAACGTCGCTGCATCACGATCGGCGACACGGACGCCAACATCGACGCCGCCGGCGCCCTCCTGCATGACGCCGCCGCGCTCGCGGGCGTCGCGCGCATAAGCGAAGTAGGTCCGCTCATCGATGTCGAAATAGAAGTTGATCGGGTCGATCGAGACGATGGTGGTCAGCACGGTCTGGTCGGCCTGCACCAGATTGCCCGGCGAGATGAGCCGGCGGTCGACCCGGCCGGAAAACGGCGCCTTGATCTCGGTGAATTCGAGATCGAGACTTGCGTTTTCAAGTGCCGCCTCCGCGCCGTCCAGTTGCGCTTGGGCGGCGAGATATTCGCGGCGGCGGTCGTCCAGCGTCGAAACCGGTATGTTGCCTTCGCGCGACAGGGTCTCGGCGCGCTCGAACTGCATCTTGCTGAATTCGACCAGGGTTTTGGCCGAGTCGACCTGCGCCTGCGCCTGGTTCAGCGCCGCCTTGAACGGCCGCTGGTCGATGGTGAACAGGAGGTCGCCCTGCTTGACCAGCGTACCGTCCTGGAAATGGACCTGGTCGAGATAGCCGCCGACGCGGGAGCGCAGCGAAACCTGGTCGACGGCTTCGAAACGGCCGACGAATTCATCGTCCTCGACGATATCGCGCACCACCGGCTTGGCTACCGTGACGACGGGCGCGGGAGGCGCTTCCTGCGCCTGTGCGGCCGGGGCCGCGAGCAAGCCGATGGCCGCGAAGGCCGCGGCGGCGAGCCATTTTGCAGGGACGTTTCTGCTGGAGGGGGCGGCCAGAGAAACGTGGCGGAGGCGTGCAGTGTGAACCATGGTTACCCCTCGTAATCGGCCCTTCATGCGAAGTCCGTAACATCTAGGCAGCGGGTGTGCCGCACAAATCAATCTTTTTGAACTGACCACCACAACCGACAGCTTGCTATTGAACAAACATCATCAACCTTGACAAGGAAGCGGCCAACCGGGGAGCGCGAACGCACATCTCGCGTTTATCCGCTGCGTAGGCATAGCCATGCGCTCGAGCTAAAGCGGATCTGACAAGCCATTGCGCATCCCGACGTGCGGCGGTTCTGTCGGGAGGAACAGGGCCGCTCTCGCATAGAGGTCCGACCTGCTTCTCATTCTGCGATTATAGGCGGCGATATAGGCTTCGATGAAATCGGCAGATTGGACATTTTCTACACTCAGAAAACGACTGGGACGTGACAACCGCACGTCCGCTCGTCAAGCCGCAGGCCAACACACCTTCGTCATCCCAGGGCGGAGCAGGAGCGAAGCGACGTCGCGGAGACCCTGGGATGCATGCCGTTACATCAGAGCGTCACGACGGTGCAGAACCTTTGATGGCGGAGCGAGGCGCCCCCCTCTGTCCTGCCGGACATCTCCCCCACGAGGGGGGAGATTGGCAGCTTCGCTGACGGCGCCTATTCATCAACGTTGGACAATGGCGAAAGCCGCAATGACGGCTGATCTCCCCCCAAGTGGGGGAGATGTCCGGCAGGACAGAGGGGGGCGCGAAGGATCGCTACAGATCTGAATTATGCTGGGCCCTTAGCATTCTTCGGCTGAGGTAACGGCATGGATCCCAAGGTCTGCGCGCGTCGCTTCGCTCCTTGCTTGCCCTGGGATGGCGAAGTGGAGGGGTGTTTCGGCCAATCTCCAACGTTGCGATCTGCCACTGAGATTTGCCACAGACGGGGATTACTGACGTTCGCTGCCGATCGGCTCGACCTGTTAAAACTACTGTGTCGAGGAACTGATGTAAGGGGGTCGTCGTCGGTGCTATCCGTCGGCGATTGCGCCGCGGAAATTCTCTATCGTGGCCCTGCATAGGGCGATCGCTCCACAGCGCTGCTGGGTCTGATATTCGCGATGAACGAGAAGGGCCGTTTCTCAGATGAAGCGCAACGACACGTATCGGGGTGGCTTGCTGTGCAAAATTTCTTGAGAGGCCGACGCGCCAGGTCTAGGTAGCGTTTTCCATACGTTTATTTTCCAGACTGTCGGAGTTCTCATGTCGTCGATCGTCACCGCCCTGCCTGATTGCCTGCGCTCGGTCGAACGCCCCGGCGACTTCTGCGTTGGCGGCCTGCGGGAAATCTTCACGCCGACGATCGACGTGGAGGGGGTGGGCAGGATCGCCTTCCCGCTTCCGGAGGCGCAGGCCGAGCGGCTGGTCGCCGTAGCCGAGGCGGCACCCCATGGACGCGGCGAGGAAACGGTGCTCGATCGCGACGTGCGCAGAACCTGGCAGATCGACCCGCGCAGGATCCAGATCGGCGGGCGTAGTTGGGAGACTACGCTGGCCGAGCTCGTCACCGACGCGGCCCGCGGCCTTGGCGTCGAAGAGCCGGTCGCGGCGGAGTTCTATAAGCTTCTCGTCTTGCCCGCGTTTGCGGCAGGCGCGGCGGTAATTGCCAGCTGAAAAGTAGCTGGCAATTTCGGTCAGGGCAAAGCCGCAGAACTGTACGACACAATACCGGAAGATTTCCAATTCTGGTCCACGAAAAAGACAATGGAATCAATATTGCGAGCACGCCCGCCGAGGAAAGGGCGAGTTCTGCCTGCTCTCAAGCTCTATTGCCTCTCGTTCCTCAATCAGCTTCGTGCAGCCATGCATGGTCCAGCTATTTGACGGCCATCGAGCAGCCCGGACTAAGTCTTGGGTGGCGCCTCCACGCCGGACATTGCGAGAACCGGGGGAGGAAGCCGAGCGCCTTCGATCTTGACCGCAGCCACGTCAGCATTGAGCCGGTGCAGCTCGTCCTGCGTAAAGGTGATGGCAGCGGCCGCAATGTTCTCGTCGAGGTGGGCGGCCTTCGTTGTACCGGGGATCGGCACGATGAACGGCTTCTGTGCCAGCAGCCAGGCCAGCGCCAGCTGGGCGGGTTTGACCTGCTTGCGTTGCGCCCACGTCCGCACGACTTCGACGAGCGCCATGTTCGCCGCCAAGGCATCCTCAGCCATGCGGGGAACCCAGGCGCGGAAGTCTCGCTCGGGGTCGTCGCCAAAGCGGCTTTCTGCCGTAATCGTGCCGGTCAGGAAACCATAGCCCAGCGGAGCCCAGCTCACGAAGCCGATGCCCAGTTCCTCGCACAGAGGCAGCACGTCGGTCTCGGGACCACGCCAGACCATCGAATATTCGTTCTGGATTGCGGCGAGCGGCAGAACCGCGTGCGCGCGTCGGATGGTCTCCAGTCCCGGCTCCGAGAGCCCGAAATGCAGAACCTTGCCCTCGGCGACGAGATCCTTGACCGCGCCGGCGACATCTTCGATCGGCACCCGCGGGTCGACGCGGTGCTGGTAGAGCACGTCGATCCGGTCGGTGCGCAGGCGGCGCAAGCTGCCTTCGACGGCGCGCTTGATGTGCTCGGGCCGGCTGTTCAGGCCCTCTCCGATTTTGCCGGTCTCAAGATCAACGTTGAAGCCGAACTTACTCTCCAGAACGACGGTTTCGCGCAGCCCCTGCAGCGCATCGCCAACGATCTCCTCCGAAATGAAGGGTCCATACACTTCCGCCGTATCGATGAGGGTGACGCCTTGGTCCACCGCGCGCCTGATAAGCGCAACGGCGGCGGAGCGATCTATGGGGCTGCCGAAATAATCCTGGGCGGTGCCGTCGTCAGGGCCAGGTTTCCACTGGCATCCGAGCCCTACGGAAAACACTTCGAGGGCACCCAGCTTGCGGGGCTGGCTCGCGGGTTGCGGGCTGGCCTGCCAAGCGAAGACAGCAGCCAGGGGGCAACGCCGAGAAAAGCTGCCGACGCCAGAAATTGCCGCCGCTGCGGGTTGTCAATGTTTGAGGGAGACTGATTGGCTCGGTGAGATTTCGTCATGTCACGATCCTCGGGATAGGCATGAGGCCGGCGCGGATGTTCGGTGCGGCCGCCGGCCTCAAAGGGTGGTTTGCTGAAGATAAGCACGGCCGGCGCTACGGACAGGGTCGATTCTTGCTCACTTCGGTGCCGGATCGACTGGGCCCGCGCCTGCCCGCCTACGTCCGATGGCGGCACGCCGTACTGCCGCCGGAACAGTTGACGGAAATGATGCAGGTTCAAGAACCCCGCAGCAGCAGCCGCCTGCGGCACGGTTGCCTGGGTCGACCGCAGAGCGTGAAACGCTCGATCCAGTCGACTTACGGTCACAAAGCGATGCGGTGGCATGCCGAAGGTGTTGGCAAAACTGCGCGCGAAGTGAAACGGGCTGAGTGCGGCCGCCTCGGCAAGATCTCCCAAGGTCAGGGGTTTGTCGGCGGTGTCCAGCACCAGTTCCACCACACGCTGACGCCGCCGCGCGTCAAGCGTTCGCCGGATACCCTCGCGGCCACCGAAGTGCCGTCGCAGCACCTGGGCATAGGCGGCGCGAACCAGTGTCTCGGCCTCCAGGTCCGACATCGGTATCCACCCGCGCAGGGCGGCGCGCAGCCTGGTCGCAACCGCCTGGATGATCGGATCCTGCCAGCCATGCACGTCGTCGAGATCGGCGTGGCTTTCGACATGCATGTCCCGCGCCATCTCGCTGCGTAGCCCGGGCGCCCCGGTGATTTCCAGAACGTCGGAGGGTGAGTCCGTCTCCAACCAGGCGATCGGCGTGTCGCCGCCAAGCCCGATTGTCATAGGCGGCACGGGCCGCGGCCTTGCAGCGCCATCGGCTACGCGCACAACGGCAGCCGCCTGGCCTGTGAAAGCCATGCCGATCGACCCGGGCGCCGACGTCGAGTCGATCTCGCCGTCGCGCCATGCCGGCAAAAGGCAATGCGCCAATCGGAAGGTTTTGCTTTCCCGGCGGATGATCTCGGGTTGCGCGCGGCTGGTCATCCTTCGGCTTTCCCGCTGACGTGGTGGGCGAAACGGCCGCCTGAGCGGCTCCGCGGCTAAAATACGCCGCTGATTTGCGGCATTTTTCCGTCCGCGGCCTTTCTCATCGGTCGCCTAAAACGGCAGAATGACTGCGCTGTCAAACACGTTGCCCACGGCGCGGCGGTCGATAAGAGAGAGCGACCAAATGCGCCTGCTTGATCGCCTCGCGATTCCTGCTTACCGCACGATCCGCAAATTCGCCCGCCGCCTCATCTGATCGCGCTTTTCCTTGCGATGATCGATCGCCCTCGCGATGTCGATTGCCATCCGCTTTCTGTTGGCTCGCCCACGTAGTCGTCAGTCACCGTCATCGAGGATAGCGGTGGCCGAATTGCGAGGCAGGCTCGCAATCCCATGGATCGTTCTGGCAGCTTCTAACGTTATGTTGTCACCGAGGCGGGTGATTTCATTAGGGAAGGAGCAAAGCGATGAAAAAAATGCTTCTCGCAGGAATCGTTGCCCTGTCGGCGTCAACATCGCTGGCGCAGACGAGCACTGCCCCCGAGCCCGCGCCTCCAGCGGCTGCAACGCCCGCTGCCCAGCAGCCAGGCGGGCCTGCAAATCTCTGCCAGGAGCTCCTCGCTTTCATGAAGGCGCCTGCCGAAGCGGCTAGCCCGACCGCTGCTGCCCCAGCTCAGCAGTCTGGCACATCTTCCACCAGCGCAGCCGCGCCCGCCAAGCCCGAGACCGGGACGGGCTCGGCGCAGAAAATTACCGGGCAGGCTGGGGTTGCCAGCGATGCTCCACAACCAAGCAAGGAGAAGGTGGCCAGCGGATCGGTGACGAACGCGCCCCAGAAGGAAAGCAGGGCCGCGCCGGTGCCCCCCTCCGATACGTCGAGCACTCCCAAGGATTCGGTGATCAATGCCGCGAAAGCGGAGGAACTGGCCGCCGCCAATGACATCGCACAATGCCAGAAGACCGCGCGGCAAATGCGAGTGGCCGGTGTCGCCATGCCGCCGCCGTTGCTTGCACTGGCGGCACTCGACCTGCAGTATCAGCAAAAGTCCGGTGCGGCCCCTCAGGGATCTGGCAGTCCATCTGTGACGGGGCAGGATCCAGCGCCGCAGACTCCAGCGCCGCAGACTCCAGCGCCGCAGACGCCACCGCCACAATGAGAACATGACTGCGGAACTTTGAGCAGGTGAAAGGGAGAAGGCGGGATGGGTATGATCTTGACCGGAATTGTCGTTTCGATCGCAATTGCGTTCGGGGCCGGCTATTTTCTTCTGAGCGCGCAGCAGCAACAGCCAGCATGGCAGGTTTACAGCAGCGAGAGCACTCGCGTGGGCGATCCAGGGCACAATCTGGTCGGTCAAAACTGGACGGGCGAGCCGGGCGCCAACTCCACGGCAGCCGCGGGCGGCGAGGAGACGCCTTCCTAGCTGAGCTATATCCGGGCTGGATCTGCGCTGGCGGGCATGGATTTCGAGGCCGCGCAATGAAGGCCTGCGAGCACGCCAAAAAATGCCCGGACCAGTGGTCCGGGCATTTCGATTTGTGCGCAGAAGCTATTATTCGGCCGCTTCGGCCGCCGAGCGCGGCGGTATCGCACCTTTGTCCGCCTGTCTTTCGACCCAAAGACTATGATGCTGCTTCGCCCAGTTCACATCGACCGTGCCCGAGCCCATTGCTTCATAGGCGCCTTCCATGCCGAGCGTGCCGATATAGATGTGAGCGATGATAACAGCGATCAGGATTATGCCCACAGTCGCATGAATATACTGGGCCGTCTGCATGCCGTTTATGTCGGTGAATGCGAACGGGAACAGCATGAATATGCCGGATACCGACAGCGCAATTCCACCGAGCACGACGGCCCAGAAAATGAGCTTCTGGCCGGTGTTGAAACGTCCGGCCGGCGGATGCGTCCTGTTGGTTTTGTCGAAGAAACCGCCGCCGACCTTGAGCCAATGCGCGTCATGGCGATCGGGAAGATTGTCCCAGATCCATGTCACCAGCATGACCAATATGCCGAGCATGAACGCCCAGGAGACGAAGTCGTGGGCGTATTTCGCCCAAATCGACCAGGTTGAAAATGCATCGGCGCCGATCAGCGGCATCAGCAGACGCTTGCCGAAGATAAAATTCAGGCCGGTGATGGCCAGGATGATGAACGCCGTGGCGGTCATCCAGTGGGTCAGCCGCTCAAGAGCATTGAAGCGCAAAATCCTGACATTCGATTCGGGCGCCAGTGTGCGGATGCGGCCCCTGTAGAAATAAAACAGCGCCAGCAGCAGCAAAATGCCTGTTATCGCGATACCGCCGATCCACGGCAGCCAGCCCTCGTGGAAGCCGCGGTAATCACGGCCTTGCGGTTGCTCGAGCAAGCCGGCTGCCGTATTGGGCAGGGTGACGCGCCCCTCGATCTTCTGCAGCTCATCAAGAAGCTGCTGTTCGCTGACCGCCTGTGCGGTCGGGTTGCTGCCGGATGGGGTTTGCGCGTACACCGGCGCGGCGACCAGCAGCGTGAGCGCCATGAACGCTGCGATAGCCTGCGGTATCAGTCGACCAAGCCTGTTGTCCGGCATTTCTGCGTCCTCCGTGATAGCTCCGCTTGCGCCCGCGACGAGCCCGACTGCCTCCTAGACGTCAATGGTTTCCCGATAGGCCGTCTGCCAGCCCCAGGCTCCCGAACCATAGCCACGCTGTGTCACACGCTCCTTGTAGATCGCCGCGATGATCTCCCCGTCGCCGGCCAGGAGCGACTTGGTTGAACACATTTCGGCGCAAAGCGGCAGCTTGCCTTCAGCCAGCCGGTTGGCTCCATATTTGGCATATTCGATTTCGGTGGAATCTCCTTCCGGGCCCGCCGCGCAGAAGGTGCATTTGTCCATCTTGCCGCGCGAACCGAAATTGCTGACGCGCGGATATTGCGGCGCGCCGAACGGGCAGGCGTAGAAGCAGTAGCCGCACCCGATGCATAGATCCTTGGAGTGGAGCACCACGGCGTCCGCCGTGGTGTAGAAGCAGTCGACCGGACAGACCGCCGCGCAAGGCGCATCGGTGCAATGCATGCACGCCATCGAGACGGAGCGTTCGCCGGGCTTGCCATCATTGATGGTGACGACGCGGCGGCGATTGATGCCCCAGGGCACGTCGTGCTCGTTCTTGCAGGCGGTGACGCAGGCGTTGCATTCGATGCAGCGGTCGGCGTCACAAAGGAATTTCATCCTGGCCATTTTTTCCTCCCACTCACGCAGCCTGGACCTGACAGAGCGTGGCCTTCGGCTCCTGCATGTTTGTCACGGGATCGTAACCGTAGGTGGTGATGGTGTTGGCGCTTTCGCCGAGGACGTAGGGATCCGTGCCCTCGGGATAGTTGCCCCGCAGGTCCTTGCCTTGGAACCAGCCGCCGAAATGGAACGGCATGAAGGCCACGCCCTTGCCGACACGCTCCGTCACCAAGGCCTTTACCCGGGCACGAGAATTGGTCTCGGCGCCGGTCACCCACACCCAGCCGCCATCGGAGATGCCGCGTTCGGCGGCATCGGCCGGGTTGATCTCCAGGAACATCTCCTGCTGCAACTCGGCGAGCCACCTGTTCGACCGCGTTTCCTCGCCGCCGCCCTCGTATTCGACAAGCCGGCCCGAGGTGAGGATCAACGGGAAATCCCTGGCGATGCCCTTTTCGATGGCCGCCTGCTGCACCGTGAAGCCCATGTTCGGCACCCGGAACTGCATGGCATCGGGAAGGGTCGGATACTTTTCGACCAGGTCGACCCGGGCCGTATAGATCGGCTCGCGGTGGGTGGGGACGGGATCGGGCAGGTTCCACGCAACCGCGCGTGCCTTACCGTTGCCATAGGGATGGCACCCATGGCTGAGCACGACACGCTGGATGCCGCCGGAAAGATCGGTCGACCACGAGACCTTGTTGATGTCGCCGCCGATCTTCTCGATCATACTCAGTTCCTCCGGCATCAGATCGGCGTCCCAGCCGAGCTTCTTCAGGACGGCCATGGTGAATTCCGGATAGCCGTCGGTGAGCTCTGAGCCCTTGGTGTAAGATCCTTCCGCGAGAAGGGTCTTGCCATTCCGCTCTACGCCAAAGCGGGCGCGGAATGGGCTGCCGCCATCCATGACGTGCAGACTCGGATTATAGAGGTTCGGGGTGCCGGGGTGGCGCAGTTCCGGCTTGCCCCAGCATGGCCACGGCAGGCCGTAATAGTCGCCGCCGACTTCAGGATCGTCCTTCGGCGCGCGCAAGGTCACCAGGTCGAACTTGTGCTGGTTCTTCATATGCGCTTTGAGACGCTCGGGGGACTGGCCGCAATAACCTGTCGACCAACCGCCGCGATTCATCTCGCGCAATATATCTTCGGGCACCGGCCGGTCACCTTCGACGGCGATGTTCTTGAACATCTGTTCGGCATAACCGAACTTCTGCGCCATGCGGTAGACGACCTGATAGTCGTCCTTCTGCTCGAATGAAGGCGCGACGATCTGTTCGCCCCATTGTATCGAGCGGTTGGAGGCGACGCGCGAGCCCGATGTCTCGAACTGCGTGCATACCGGCAAAAGGTAGGTGTTTTCCGTGCGTCCCGCCTGGACGGCGAGCGCGGCCCAGGTGGTCGGATGCGGGTCGGCCACGACCAGAAGGTCGAGCTTTGCCAGCCCCTTCACGGATTCGGGGATACGCGTGATGCTGTTGCTTGCGTGTCCCTGGACGAACATGGCCCGCAGATTGTCCCTCTGCTCGATCTCGTCCTTCGGCAACAATGTCGCGTCGAACCAGCGCGTCAGCGGGATGCCGGGCGTTTCCATGATGTCCTTGGATTCGAACCGCGACAGCAGGTCCTCATAACTGACCTCCCAGACCCGCGCCCAATGGTTCCATGCGCCTTCCGTCAGGCCGTAATAGAAGGGCAGGGTGACCACATCGAGCCCGATATCGGTCGCCCCCTGCACATTGTCGTGGCCGCGAAAGATGTTGGCGCCGGCGCCGGGCTTACCGATATTGCCGGTGGCAAGGCACAGGATGCAGCTTGCGCGCACATTGGCGGTGCCGACCGTGTGCTGCGTTTGCCCCATGCACCAGATCAGTGTGGCCGGCTTCTGCGTTGCGAACAGCTCGGCGACGCGTTTCAATTGTTCACCGGGCACGCCGGAAATGCGTTCGACCTCGTCAGGCGGGTATTTCTCCACCTCCTTGCGGACCTCGTCCATGCCGTAGACGCGCTGGGCGATGAACTCCTTGTCCTCCCAGCCGTTCTGGAAGATGTGCCAGAGCATGCCCCATAGAACCGCTATGTCGGTGCCCGGCCGCAGACGAACATACTCGGTCGCGTGAGCGGCGGTGCGGGTGAAGCGCGGATCAATGACGACGAAGTTGGCGTGGTTGAGCTCCTTGCCCTCCAGGAGGTGTTGCAAGGAGATGGGATGCGCTTCCGCCGGATTGCCGCCCATGATGACCATGGTCTTTGAGTTGCGGATGTCATTGAAGGAGTTCGTCATCGCGCCGTAACCCCAGGTGTTGGCCACGCCGGAGACGGTCGTCGAATGGCAGATACGCGCCTGGTGATCCTGATTGTTGGTTCCCCAGAAGGCGGCGAGCTTGCGGAACAGGTAAGTGCCTTCGTTGGAAAACTTGGCAGAGCCCATCCAATAGACGGAATCCGGGCCCGAGGCCTGGCGGATCTCCATCATCTTGTCGCCGATTCCATTGATCGCTTCGTCCCAGGAGATGCGCTCCCATCGGCCGCCGACGAGCTTCATCGGGTATTTCAGCCGGCGGTCGCTGTGTACGAGCTCGCGTACGCTTGCTCCCTTCGCGCAATGCGAGCCGCGGTTGATCGGGCTGTCCCACGAAGGCTCCTGACCGGTCCAAACTCCGTTCTGGACTTCGGCGGTAACGGTGCAGCCGACCGCGCAATGCGTGCAGACGCTTTTTTTCAGTTCTATGGGCACGCCTGGCTGCGGCGGACTGATCGCCGCCGCCTTCTGAACAGTGCCGAGTTGGAACGACCCGAGTGCAGCCATTCCGCCGGCCGCGAGACCGGAACGGCGAAGGAAGGTTCGCCGGTCGATGGGAGCGGAGGCGACCGTACCCATCAGTGTGTGCAATCTTGTGCGGCTCGCCTGACCGCTCTTGCGCTTGGTCAGCATGGCGCCCTCATTTCTTCAACGTCTCATAACCGTTCACACGGTAGAATGCCTTGACGTGCTCGGTCTCGCGGTAGCGGGCCCTCGTCTCCTCCTCACCGGGATCGTAAGCTTGCGCTTCTCCTGGGGTGAGCGCCACGGCGGCGGCGGCCACGGCGGTGGTGGATGCGCCGCCGAAGGCGCGAAGGAAATTGCGGCGGTTCATTGCCGTCTGTTTGTTTTCCTGCATCTGCCTTCCTCCCTATGCGTCGACGCGATCAGGTCACGAGCTTGGTCGCGCCTCCATGGCAAAACCTTCGGCTTCGATGTCGATGAAAATCCGCCCCAACGCGCCGACTGCCCGGTAAAACCTGGCCGAGGCGGCGTTTTCCAGATCGGCGAAAAAGCGGCTCGCCCAGGGCGCGATGTGACGTTCAAAGAAGTCCCGCTCCTCGCCGGCGGGAACCACGAAATGTTTGGCGGCAAAGCCGCTCATGATCTCGAATAGCGTGCCGAGATGATCCTCCGGGTCAAAATGACCGTCCGCGCGTTCAAGGCCGAGGCGCCTCATGTCCGCGCGCAGACGGGCAAGCGGCCGTTCGTTGAGGAAGCCGGTCAGGTAGTATGAGGCGTAGGGAAGGAGTTCGCCGCGCCCGACCCCGATGAAGAGCTCGAAATACTCGCGAGTGACGGCAACCGGAGAGGCCGAAGAAGCGGCTTGGCCGAGTGCGGCATGAGCCTTGCCTAGCGGGGTCTCGGCGTCGCCGCGCAACCCGGAAAGCCGCGCCATGAGGTTTGCATCCGGAGCGGCCAGCAGAAGCGTGGCGAGCAGCGCATACTCATCCGCGCGTGCGCTGTTCACGTCGTCGACGTCAGCATCTTTTACGCCGGGAACCAGAGCGTCAGCTCCGCACGACGTGCCGATTGCCTCCTCCAGGCGCAAGTCTGGGTTCATCTACTGACCTCGACCGTGCCCCTCAACGAGTGGGTAAAGTGAATACTAGTCCCCCGCCCGGCAATTGCAACAGCGACTGTGTCAAATTGGCCACAAATCCAGATCAGCGCGGCATGGCGCCGCCATGGCGCCGCTGGCTATCGATCGGCGATGATTCCGCGGCGCCGGCTCCTTCGTCACGGTCGGTGGCGGTGCCGGCGACGTCGGTCGAAGGGGATTGGGCGTTTGCCGGTTCGATCGAACTGTCGGGCGTGGTAGCCGACGAGCCGTCGGGTGCTGCGTTCGCGTCTTCGTCCGCCGTGACGGCGCTGGCCGCCGGCGCCTTCTCCGGCGCCTCCAAAGCCGCGGCCGCGCGTGCCGGATCGACCGGATTGCCGCCGCTCGACAGGAAATCCACGACAGGTTCGCTGGATGCTTTCAGGGGGCCGAACCCCGCCATCGAGCCTGGCTTATTGAAGTCCCAGGCATATTCGGAAGGCCCGATATAATCGCGGATTGCCGGATCGAGCGACCACATCTTGCGCAATGCGGCGCGCTTCAACATTTTGGGCACGCCTTTGCGCAAAAAGGCTGAAAGGTCGCTTTGGGCGGTCAAGTCCCCGATACGGGGGAGGGGCTCGGCAGGTTGGGCGCCCTCCGGCTCCGCAATTGCAGGTGCAAGCTGCTCGCCGATATCGGCTGGCACCGCATCTGCCTCAGGCGCAGGCTGACCCTTCTGCGGCCCCGCAGTCGAACTGTAACGCGCCGCCTGTTTCAGGCGCGACCAGCGGGCGAAGACATTGTCGCGTCCCGCGCTCATTCGGCATCATCCATCGTTCCCGAACGAGGACCGCGCCTCGCCAGGGCATCTGCGTCCGCCCGATTGCGCTGGCGTTTGATGAAAGGACGCTCGACATGATGCTTCTCGACAAAGGCGGCCAGCCATTGCTGAAGCTCGATCGGCATCGGCACGGCCTCGATGATGTCGGTGCCAACCTCCGTCCGCGATTCAGTTTCGTAAGGGTCGGCGGTCACCAGGTGCAGCGCAACCCCCGGTGGAGATTCAGTCGACCGGAGCGCGATCCAAAGGCTGGGCCGCCCCGAATGGAGGTTGTCCCGGTACATGCCCGTGTCGCACCCGAAGAGCTCAAGTTCGAAAGTTCCGGCATAAAAGCGCGTCAGCCCGTCGGTTTCGTGCAGCACCGTCCATGGCGCCGCGCTCGGCGCGCCCGGCAGCACGGACACAGGCATCCAGCCATGGTCGACCCAGGGATTGTCCAGAGCCCGTCGCTCGACGATCACCCCGACTTCCCAAGTCTCCCGAACCATGCGCAGTTCCTCCTAATTCACCGTCCCCGGGGCGCGAAACGGCAGGCCGGCGACGAGGTTCTGCGGCTTCATACGGATCGTTCGGTCGGGGGTCATGGCCATTATCAGCCAGACGGGCCTGGCGCCCACCTGCGGCAGTACTTCACCTGTGTCGGAGAAGGTGAGCCGGAACAGTGCAATGACGCGCTTTGCAGCCTCCGGGTCAAGTTCATTGCCGGCCCAGAGCGTATTGCCGATGCGGGTCGCTTCGGCGTCGAGGCCGACGAACCAGGCCCAGTCATCGTCCTCGATCCGCTCCACCGGCTCGATCTCGACGTCCACCGCAACAAGATGGCGAATCCAGATCTCCATTGCGGTGGCAAGGCCGCGCCGGGCCGGACTGCGCGCGTTGCCGAGCTTAAGCACCATATCGAAAGCGTCGCTCCTGGCGAAGTAACGCTCGGAATTATTCTCGTCGAGTATCTCCAGTTCCGTGACAGCTGGGCCACCAAGCATGCCGAGGAGCGGCGAGGCATGGCGGTTCTGTTCATGCCGTTCAATGGTTTCGGCATCGGCGAGAAGCACAGCCCCCTCGTGAGACGTCACCCGTTGCGGCCGGTAAAACAGCTCCGCGGCTCGCACCACGCAGGCGTCGTGCTGACCATCCAGCGCATTGCGCAGGACGACCTGCGCAAGCTGGTTCATGAACAGCGGCGGGATATTTTCGGCCGAGCCGCGCGCCAGCGCGAGATATGCGGCCTCGAGTGAGGGGGCGTCCAGAACATGGTCGCGAAAGGCAATCATGAACTCCCAGTTCTCGCGCGCATCCGGGTCCGCCAAGGCGGCGATCTCCTGCTTTGCGACCGGCCGGCGCGGGTGATGCATCAAAAGTTCGTGATGCAGGCGCAACTCCGCCGGGCAGGCGGTCGCCGGGGGGAGAAGCTCTGGCCGCGCAAAATACGCCTTCAGAAAGGAGTCGGTCACCAGCAGGCGCCCGGCCTCATCCCTGTCGAGAAGGTGATGACCTGACGAAACCCAGAAATCCTTCACTTCTGCCTCCCGGCCAATGCTAGGAGATCGAACTTTTCCGTCGACGCATCCTCGCCCTCGATTGCGACAAAGCGGAATGCCGTTGCCGGCTCCAGCCGGCTCGCCTTGCGGTGCAGGGTGCGAAAACACTCTCGGGTGCCGGCCTGTTCGCTGGTGCGGTTGACCCCGATCAGCGTGTTTGGCGGGTGGTCGCACAGCGATTGCGCGAATTCTATCTCCTCTTCGGCGGCGGCGCGCGCCGTTTCAATGTCCGGCGCACCGCATCGCATCACAAGCTGCTCGGCCAGCCGATCGACGGCTGCCGCGCGATCATGCGCGGTCGCGTTCGTGACCACGACGAGGGTGGACCAGCCGAAACTGTCAATGCCGAGGAACCCGGCGCGGAATGCCTGCCGTTGCTTGCCGGAAAGCCTGGCCACATCGGCGCCGAAGAATAGGAAGGTGCCGGTCACCGCCCACTCGCCCGGTTCTGCAGCGCGCGAATAGACAAACGTGTCCGATGGATCGAGGCGGATCGTTCGCGGCAGCTTCAAAGCCATGGCGTGCCCGTCATCGGATCGAGCCAGGACGGCCTGGCAAGCGCCTCGGGCAGGCTTCTTCGCTCGCGAAGCCCGTGAGAGGCCGTGTGGGAAATCAGCAGATCGCCGTTGCCGGCAAGCTCTGCATGCTCATCGCCCTTTCGGGGCAGCCGGTCGAGCCAGCGGCTGGCGATCGAGCCGAAGCCGGTGTCGCTCCATTCGTGGAATGCGGCCATCAGATGGCGGGAGAAGCTCGCAACGATCTCACCGGCATCGAGCGCTACGAAGCCGAGTTCGTCAAGCGCGCCAAGCAGCGGACGCAGACCGGGCTCGCCCGCGCGGATGACGGCGGTGCGGATCATGCCGGAGAAGACGATCCAGTCGGGGATTTCGTTCTCCCGTGCCCCTTCCGGCCAGCCCAGGCGGGCGCCGCCGACGAGAACTCCGTCGACGCGAACAGTGTCGGGCCAGTCGAAGGTGATGGGCCGCGACGGCGGAGCATGGACCGCAAGCGCATCGGCAAGTGCGTTCATGCCGGCATAGATCGCGCGACGCGCATTCTCCAGCGGCTCTTCAGGCTCAAGCACCACTGCGAATTCGGCCAGATCGTAACGGCGCACCCAGGCAAGCGTGCCTGCGCCTTCGTTTGGCGCGATAGCGCAGGCGTGCGCAAAGGCGTCACCGGCCTCTCTCAGCGGCACGAGGCTGTAAGGCGGTGGCAGTTGGAGGTCGCTGACAGAGGGCCGCATAGGCCGATCCATATTTTGATGACGGCGACTGTAATGTCTTTATAATACTTCCAGGCAAGAGGCGCTACCGCGTGGACAAGCAAGATGCCACGGGAGTCGGAATGAGCCTGGACAAACCACGCACGGTCCTGGTCTGCTCCTGCGAGCGGAGCATGCCACGCTTCGGCGCCAGCGTCGCCCGCGGATGCAAGGGCGCACGGGTCGAGGCGGGGGACCAGTTCTGCGGCGCGGAACTCGACCGGGTGCGCAGCGCCCTGGGCGGCGGCGAAGCAGTCACCATCAGCTGCACGCAACAGGCGCCGCTTTTCGGCGACCTCGCCGAGGAACTCGGTTTCGCAGGCGATCTGGTTTTCGCAAACATTCGCGAGACGGGCGGCTGGTCGCAGGATGCTGCTGCTGCCGGCCCGAAAGCGGCGGCTCTGCTCGCCATGGCGGCCGAACCCGCTTCGCCACCCGCGCTGGTTACGCTTTCAAGCAATGGTGTCGTCCTGGTCTATGGCTGCGACGCGACGGCGATCGATGCGGGCCGGCAACTCGCCGAAAAGCTGGACGTCACTGTGTTGCTTAGCCGTCCGCGCGATATCGCGCCGCACCGGGTCTGGGATTTTCCCGTCATGCAGGGAACGATCCGGCAAGCGCGCGGCCATCTTGGCGCCTTCGAGCTGACAGTCGACGATTTCGCGGCGCCCATTCCATCTTCGCGCGATCGGCTTGGCTTCGGGATATCGCGGGATGGAGCGGTCTCGAACGCCGACATCATCCTTGATCTCTCCGGCGGGGCTCCGCTTTTTCCTGCTCATGAATTGCGCGACGGCTACGTGAAGGCCGATCCCGGCGATCGCGCCTCCGTTGCCGTTGCGATCGCAAGGGCAGCCGATTTGGTCGGCGAGTTCGACAAGCCGCGCTTCATCGATTTCTCCGCCGATCTGTGCGCCCATTCGAGATCGCGCATCACCGGCTGCACGCGGTGCCTCGACCTTTGCCCGACTGGGGCGATAGCGCCTGCCGGCAACCACGTCGCGATCGATGCGGAAGTATGCGCCGGCTGCGGCAGCTGCGCGGCGGCATGTCCTACGGGCGCTGCCGCCTACGCCGTGCCGGATGCCGAGTCGCTGCTTCGGCGGCTGCGGACGCTTCTTGTCACCTATCGTGAGGCGGGCGGCCTGGATGCGATTGTGCTTTTCCATGATCTCGGCCATGGCGAGCCGCTGATCGACGCACTTGCCCGGTTCGGCGCGGGTCTCCCCGCAAATGTCCTGCCGGTCGCGGTGAACGAGATAACCCAGTTAGGGGTCGAGGCGTGGACCGCGCCGGTCGCCTGGGGCGCTTGCGCCGTAAGGGCGCTGTCGTCGGCCAAGCCAAGGCATGAGCTTACCGGAATTGCCGCAAACATCGCAATCGCCAACCTTTTGAGCCGGTCTCTCGGTTATGGCGCGGAGGTTTGCGGATTGATCGAAGCGGACGACCCCGACATCCTCGCCTCGGCCCTCGACCTGATTACTCCAGGCGCTGCGTCAAGGCGCCCGGCGGCATTCCTGCCGCTCGGCAAGAAGCGCAGCTTGCTGACGAGCACCATGCTCGAGCTACATCGAGCCGCGCCGACGCCAGTCGACCGCGTGGCGTTGCCTGCTGCAGCTCCGTTCGGCGGCCTGGACGTCAATGTCGACGGCTGCACGCTCTGCCTGTCCTGTGTATCGGCCTGTCCAACCGGGGCGCTTTCCGACAGCGAGCAGCAGCCGGCCTTGTATTTTTCCGAGAGCGCCTGCGTGCAGTGCGGCCTTTGCGCCGCGACCTGCCCGGAAAAGGTCATCACCTTGACGCCGCAGGTGGATTTCCAGGCATGGGGCGCTCGCAGCCGGGTCGTGAAGCAAGAGCAGCCGTACAACTGCATCCGCTGCGCAAAGCCGTTCGGCACAAGGAGTACTGTCGAGCGGATCGTCGCCAAGCTCGAAGGCAAACACTGGATGTTTGCAGGCGAGAACGCACGGCGGCTCGACCTTGTACGGATGTGCGACAATTGCCGCGTCGATGCGGCCATGACTGAGGGCTTCGATCCTTATGCAGGCCCTGGTCGCTCGCCGCCGCGAACCACTGAAGACTATCTGCGGGAGCGCAAGGCCTCGAGCGACAAGGCGGTCTGAGCCCTAGTCGGTGCGTGTCTCGGCCTGAAGAAAGCGGATCAGGGCTGCCCGATCCTCGGCGTTGCTGATCGTCTGTTCAGGCATCTTGGTGCCGGGGGTGTAGGCGTTCGGACCCAACTCGAACAGCTCCGACACGGTTTCCGGTGTCCAGACGATGTCCATTTTGCGGAAAGCGGGCGAATAGTGGTAACCCGGCACGGACGCTATTTTGCGCCCGAAAATGCCATGCAGCGTCGGCCCGGCTCGATTGCCGTCGTTCGGGTCGAGCGTATGGCAGGCAACGCAGGCGCGAAATGCTTCCGCGTCCGGATTACCCGCGTATCGGGCCATCGGATCGGTCCTGCCTGCCGCAGCCGCCCCAAGCCGCTCGCCCGTCTCGACGTTCCATTCCCGCACCAGATGGTCGGCGCCGCCAGCCAGAAGCGTCTTGCCGCCAGCCGCGAACGCAAGCGACCATACCGCCACGCCGGACGTGTCGAGAGTGCGGATGGTGGAGAGGCTGATAGCGTCCAGCAACAGGATTCCATCGCCGATGCCGGCGACGGCGAGATAGTTCGCGTCTGGCGTGGCGGCGAGAGCAGTCACCGGTTTGCCCAAGACCGGAATTTCCAGCTGCACTTTGCCGCGCCGGTCGAGCAGCCGTAGCTGCCCGTCCGCACCTGCGACGAGCAGGCGGTCGCCGGACGCTCTTGCAAGCGCGTTGAGCGGCGTCGGCATGATGGCCCGAACCGGCGGCGCCCCAGCCTGGCTCGGCCAAAAGATGACTGTCGCGTCATAGCCGGCGCTGACCAGGGTTGCGTCCGCCAGGAAGGCGAGCGCATTGACGTTTGTACGATGGCCTTCAAGGACGCGCGCTAGCCCACCGGCAAGCGGCCAGAGCCGGACGGTGGTGTCCCAGGACGCCGAAGCCAACATCGATCCGTCGGGTGACAGTTCGAGGTCGGCGACAGGTCCGGTGTGACCCTCCAGAATTTGGGCCGGCTCGCCTCGACCGGTTTGCCAGATCGCGATACGACCATCCGCACCGGCGCTGGCAAAGCGCCCGTTCGGCAGTGCGGCGACGGCAGTTACCTCACCTTCATGAAAGAGCAGCACGTCGCGTGCTTCGCCGGTCTCAAGCGACCAGATGATCGTCCTGGTGTCAAAACTGCCGGTTGCCACCGTCTTTCCGTCCGGTGCTACCGAAATCGCCCGCACCGGACCGCCATGCCCGCGCAGTTCCGCACCATGTGCCGTCGCGCAGGCGAGGAAATCAGCAGCGAGCAAAGCTATTGCGAGCGACTTATGCATTGCGCATCATACGTTTCCGTGTTCCGCTGGTGGGCAGCGCCTTCGCCGGACAGCAGCATGCGATCGCAATCCGCCCAACCGCACCGTCACAGCTATTAGAGGCAATCCTATGACCCAAAACATGGAAACCGATCCGTTCAACGTGTCGATGCGCAAGTTCCTGAAGCAGGTTGGTGTCACCTCGCAGCAGGCGATCGAAAAGGCCGTGGCCGATGCGGGACTGAAAGGGCAGGGGCGCCTGACCGTGAGGGCCGTGATTACGGCTGAACGCGCCGGTCTGCACCACGTCGTCGAAGGCGACATCGACCTTGGCTGAACGGGTTCGGCGGTGCGCCCGGCGCCCCATCGATACCCCACATCAATGGAAGAACCGGACTCCTGAAGTCGGTTGCAAATCGGTTCGCATCTGCCCCATCATCGGACATGATGAGAATGCAGCCTTCCGTCGGCGCGCTGACCGGTCTCGAAGCGGCTCTCGCCGCACTCCTCGACGGGGTGGAGCCGGTTGCGCCCACTCTTCTGCCGCTTGACCAGACGCTTGGGAAGATCGGCGCCGCCATGCCGCCCCTGGCACACGCGCTGCCCATCCACGACACGGCAAAGACAGATGGCTGGGCGTGTCGCGCGCTCGATCTTGCCGGTGCGTCGGCCTATTCGCCGCTGCCGCTCATGGCAATTCCGGTCTGGATAGAGGCAGGCGGCGCCATGCCGGAGGGATGCGATTGCGTGCTCGATGCCGATCTCATCGACTGCAGCCCGATGCCCCAGGCGCTCGAGGAAGCAGCACCAGGCCAGGGCGTGCGACGCGCTGGCGAGGACATGGAGGCGGGCCGACCGCTGATCATTGCAGGGGACAGGCTGTCAGCCGCGGACCTCCTGACAGTGCGAAGTGCAGGGATTGGCGAAATTGCGGTGCGGGCGCCGCAGGTGCGCCTGATCGATGTCGCCGCCCCAACGAGCGATACTTTCACGGGCCATCTTATCGCCGACCTCGCGAGAGCTTCTGGCGCGACGGTGTTGGATATCGAAACGGTTTCGCGCGACGCCAAATCCGTCGCCCAGGCGATTGGGAATGCAGCCGGTGATTTGATCATCCTGATTGGAGGCACCGGTGCGGGGCGCGCCGACGCTACAGCCGACGCGCTTGCCGCGCGTCGGGCGCTCATCGCCCACAACGTCGCGCTACTGCCCGGCCGAACCGCGGCGATCGGCCGGCTCGGAGCGGTCCCGATCATTGCTCTGCCCGGCGCGCCCGATCAGGCCTTTGGAGCCTTTCTGGCGCTGGTTCAGCCGGCTATCGATCACCTGTCGGGCAGGAGCGCCCGGCGACAGACGGTCCTGGCGCTGGAGCGAAAAATCTCCTCCACGGTCGGACTGGCCGAGATCGTCCTCCTGAAGCAGGAACAAGACAGATGGCGGCCGCTTGCGATAGGCGATTTTTCGCTGGAGGCGATCCGCCTGGCGGATGCATGGCTTGCCATTCCAGGCGGCAGTGAGGGGTGGGCCGCGGGAACACCTGTCGGCGCCTTTGTGTTCGACGATCCCAGATGAGTCGGTCATGACCAGATCCACCCGCCAAGATACCGGCCAGGAGCAGTTCCTGACGGTCCTGTCGCGCGACGAGGCGCTCGCCCGTTTCGAGGCCGCGCTATTTCCCAGGACGATCCCGACCGAAGAACTGATGCTGGCGGATGCGCTTGGGCTGGCGCTTGCCGATGATGTCACGGCTCCGATCGACGTGCCGCCCTTCGACCGTTCGAACGTCGATGGTTTTGCCGTGCGCGCCGCCGACATGGTCACCGCGTCGGAGGCGTTTCCTGCCAGGCTCCTGCTCAACCGCGAAACCATCGCCTGCGGTGTCGCCCCGCAAATCCCTGTGTTCGCAGGCACCGCCACCTCGATCTCGACGGGCGGGCCCGTGCCGCGCGGCGCCGACGCCATCGTCATGGTGGAGCACACACAACCAGCCGAAGGCGATGCCATCGAGGTCAGGCGCGGAGCCTCGCCCGGCCAGTTCATCTCGCATGCCGGATCCGATATTGCCCGCGGTGAAGTTCTGCTGCGCGCCGGAACGGTGATCGGCTCGCGAGAAATCGGCATGCTTGCCGCCTGCGGAATTGCGCTGGTGACGGTGGCGCGCAAGCTGCGCGTGGCGGTTTTGTCGACCGGCGACGAACTTGTCCAACCGGGCGACACCCTGCGACCCGCCGGCATTTACGACGCCAATGGCGCAATCGTCAGCGCCGCGATAACTGAAAATGGCGGCCAGGCGAGCTTTCTCGGCGCTTATCCGGATGACGAAGCCACGCTGGAAGCCGCCATGCGCGAGGCGCTGGCCGCGCATGACGTGCTGATAGTGTCGGGTGGGACGTCCAAGGGCGCGGGTGATGTCAGCCACCGCATCGTGAACCGTCTCGGCGCCCCCGGCATCGTTGCCCATGGCGTGGCGCTGAAGCCGGGAAAGCCGCTTTGCCTCGCCGTTTGCGACGGCAAGCCGGTCGTCGCGCTGCCGGGATTCCCGACTTCGGCCATGTTCACCTTCCACGACATGATCGTACCTGTGCTGCGCCGCATGGCGGGCCTGCCGCCTCGGAGCGAAGCGAAGGTCGCGGCCAAGGTTCCGCTGCGTATTCGCTCCGAACTCGGCCGCACGGAGTTCGTCATGGTATCGCTGGTCGAGGGTGAGCAGGGGCTGGTCGCCTATCCCACCGGCAAGGGCTCGGGGGCGATAACGTCCTTTGCCCAGGCCGACGGCTTCATCAGCATTGAAGCTTTAGCCGACCATATGCCTGCCGGAAGCGAGGCGTCGGTGACGCTGTTCACGCCGCACGTCCGTGTTCCCGATCTCGTGGTGATCGGCAGCAATTGCACCGGCCTGGATCTTGTCGTGGGCATTCTGTTTCGCGCCGGCCTGACGGTGCGGTCCATCGCGGTCGGCAGCCTGGGCGGCCTGGCCGCGGCCAAGCGGGGCGAGTGCGATATCGCGCCCATCCACCTCTTTGACTCCAAGACGCAAAGCTACAATGCGCCGTTCCTGAGCGAAGGCCTCGAACTCGTGCAGGGATGGCGACGCATGCAGGGCATCGTCTACCGCCCGGGCGACCTGCGCTTCCAGGGGACCGACCCAGAGGAAGCGGTTCGAGCCGCGCTCGCCGATCCCAATTGCATGATGGTCAACCGCAACCAGGGCTCGGGTACGCGCATCCTGATCGACCAACTGCTCGGTGCGGTGCGTCCCGACGGATATTGGAACCAGCCCCGCTCGCACAATGCCGTCGCGGCGGCCGTCGCGCAGAACCGGGCAGACTGGGGCGTCACCATTGCGCCGGTGGCGCGCTCAGCCGGGCTCGGCTTCATCGCGCTGAAGGAAGAGCATTATGATTTCGCGCTGGTCTCTGTCCGCAAACAGCGACCCGCGGTGCAGGCCTTCCTAACTGCGCTCGCTTCGCCTGAATTCAACGCGGCGGTCGAGCGCATGGGTTTTTCCCGACCGGGTTAAGGGTCGGCAAGGTGCCCAACCAGCCGTTCGGCCTCGGCAAAATCTTCGACCGTGTTGACATTGAAGAAAGGGTCCACCGGCTTGTCCGGCCAGGACGCAGTGGCAACCTGGTAGCGAGCCGTCCACAGGTCGATCTTGCGAACGCCCTCTTCGACGAGCGCATGGCGCAACGCATCGCGCATCGCCACCTGCCACAACCCGACGACAGGATGCGTCCGCCCCGCTGACATCGCCACCGCCAGATCCGCAGCTTTTGCCATGCGCGCCCGATGCAGCCGTTCGACGAGGTCGCGCGGCAAGAAAGGACAGTCCGCTGCGACGCTGACGATCCATTCGACATCGGGCCTGTTCTGCTCAGCCCAGTCTAGGCCCGCAAGCACGCCAGCCAGCGGCCCCAGATAGTTCTCGACCGGGTCGGCGATGACTGGAAGGCGAAAACGGTCGAATCGGGCAGGGTCGCCATTGGCGTTCAGCAAGAGCCCGTCGCATTGCGGGCCGAGGCGCTCGAGGACACGATCGAGGATGGTGAGTCCGTCGATCCGACGCATCGATTTGTCGCCGCCGCCCATGCGCCTTGCGAGCCCCCCGGCGAGAACGACGCCCAGGGTCGGCATCTTTTCATTCCCCATCGGCGGCTCCCTTGCGCCTGTGACGCGGTGCTTCCTCGTCGACGGAAGCGAGGTCCTGGTCGAAGACGATGCGATCCGCGCCCGATAGCACGGCGAACCGCTTGCCGCGTGCCCGACCGACCAGCGTCAGGCCGGCCTGACGCGCCAAATCCACCCCCCAGGCAGTGAAGCCCGAACGCGAGACGAGGATCGGAATGCCCATTCGAACCGTCTTGATCGTCATTTCCGACGTCAGCCTGCCAGTCGTATAAAGGATCTTGTCCGCGGCATCGATGCCGTGGCGATACATCCAGCCGGCGATCTTGTCGACGGCATTGTGGCGCCCGACATCTTCCATATAGCAGATCGGCGTGCCTTCCCTGCAAAGCACGCAGCCATGAATTGCGCCCGCTTCAAGATAGAGCGACGGCGTCGTGTTGATCGTGCGGGTCATCTGGTAAAGCCAGGAGGTGTGCAGTACGGCTGCCGGCAGAGCGGTATTCCCCAGCGCTTCGAGAAGATCGCCGAAAGCCGTCCCCTGCGCGCAGCCTGAAGTCTGCGTCCGTTTCTTGAGCTTCTGCTCGTAATTGGTGTTGCGCTCGGTACGAACGATCACGACCTGCAGGTCGTCGTCATATTCGACTTCGGTTACGACGTCGTCGGATTTGAGCATGTTCTGATTGAGCAGGTAGCCCAGCGCCAGAAATTCGGGGTAGTCGCCGATCGTCATCATCGTGACGATCTCCTGCGCATTCAGATAGAGCGTCAGCGGGCGTTCAACCGGGACGCGGACTTGAACAGCAGCGCCGGTATGATCGATGCCGCTGACCTGCTCGGTCAAACGGATGTCGTCGGGGTTCGGCATGATGATGGCGAGGTCTGGTCGGGTTTTCATTTGCTGCATGGCGCTCTCATGAAATTGCAATCCCGCTCGCCGGAGTGGATGTGTTCCCTTCGGCTTGACGTCTACTATATAGCCTGTTCAATCCAAGGCCGGTCCACAAAAGCGCCATCAAGCGCAGACTGGGCTTGCCGGATGGCGCCGAGCTGCCGGTTCGGCCAGATCCATAGAGGCTGAAGGCTCGATGGCGCAACTTTCAGACGACTGCTTCGCTTTCGGCGGCCCGATGCGATCGCTCGATGATACTGCCGCGCTGATTGCTTCACGGCTGACCGTTGTCGACGGGACGGAATCCGTCCAGCTAGCGATTGCCGATGGACGCGTCCTGGCGAGAGATCTAGTGGCGCCGCTGCCCCTGCCGCCGTTCACCAACTCAGCCGTCGACGGCTATGCGCTGCGCGGCGACGACCTGCCCGGAACCGTAGAAAAGGCCTTGCCCGTGAGCGTCAGGATCCAGGCTGGGGTGGCGCCGGATCGGCCCGCCGCGCCCGGACAAGCCATACGCATCTTCACCGGCGCGCCGCTGCCGGAAGGGGCAGACACGGTTTACATGCAGGAAGATGTCCGCGTCGACGCTAGCGGCAGGGTCGTCCTTCCGCCCGGCCTGAAAAGAGGAGCCAACGTGCGGCCGGCGGGCGAGGACGTCGCAGCAGGCAAGGTGGTCCTGCAGGCCGGCCAGCGCATGCGCCCGCAGGATGTTGCGCTCGCCGCGGCTCTCGGCATGACGCAGGTCGATGTGCGGCGCAAGATTCGCGTCGCGATCTTCTCGACCGGCAACGAGATCGTCGCGCCGGGAGAGGTCCGGGGACCGGCCCAGCTTTTCGATTCGAACCGCTTCATGCTGATGGCCATGCTCGCAAGATTGGGCTGCGAGACCACCGATTTGGGCATTCTGACTGACGACAGCAGCCTGATCGCGGATGTGCTGAGCGAGGCTGCGCCAGGACAGGACCTGATCCTGGCGTCCGGCGGTGTCTCGACCGGGGAGGCCGACTGCGTCAAGGCCGCCGTCGAGAGTGTGGGCACCCTGGTCTTCTGGCGGGTGGCGATAAAACCCGGCCGGCCAGTCGCCATGGGGGTGATCAGCGGAACAGCCTTCATCGGGCTGCCCGGCAATCCGGTGGCGAGCTTCGTCACATTCGCCCATATTGCGCGCGCCGCGATCTTTGCACTGGCCGGCGCACGGCAGCAGCCGCCAATTTCGCGGCCTGTGCGGGCCGGCTTCTCCTACCGCAAAAAGCCGGGGCGACGCGAATATGTGCGGGTCAGCCTGCATGGGACGCAGGACGGCACATATGAAGCCGTCAAATTCCCGCGCGAGGGCGCTGGCATGCTGTCTTCCTTGGTTCAAACCGACGGCCTTGTCGAACTCGGCGAGGATATAGCCGAGGTCGAGCCGGGCCAGACCGTTCAGTTCCTTGCCTATTCGGACCTGAATTGACGAACGCCGTCGAGCCCGCGGCACGCAGTTTGGCAAAAATGCGGTGCGACGCCTGGCCGCTCTCATTTGCGGTACCGCTGACGCGGCGACCGTTGACGACCGGTGGGCGGTCCGCCATGGTGCGCCACCATGACGACGAGACAGCTCGATCTGACGGGATTGAAATGTCCCTTGCCGGCGCTGAAAACCCGCAAGGCGCTCACCGGCATAAGCCCAGGCGAGCGCCTTGAGGTCCGTTGCACCGATCCGCTGGCAGCCATAGACATTCCCAATCTGATCAACGAAATGGGCGACCGCCTGGAGGCGATGCAACGGCAGGGAGACCACATCATTTTCTTGATCGAGAAGGCGCAAGCTGCCCCGGTATAGGCCGTGCGACAAATCAGGGCGCAGATCGGTTCTGTCGTGGCGCCCCGGTCTGCTAAAATTGCCAGACCGGCCTTTGGTTCAATTGTGTGCCAACTCGTTTTTGTGCCAAGTCCTTGATCCAAGGTGCGCCGGGCTGAAGGCGGCTCACAGCCACATTGCTGGCGGCAGCCGCCTTCCTCAGACGAAGGGTCCGGGAGGAGAGAGAATGACAATGCAGCAACGGCGAGCCCCCGATCGCGGACCCAAGGGGCGGGCGCTGGATGATGTTGCCCTGGCCGAGGTCCGGGAACTTCTTGGCCAGCGCGAACGCCGCCGGGATCTGTTGATCGAGTTCCTGCATCTGATCCAGGACCGCTACGGCTGTCTGTCGGCCGCGCATCTGCGCGCGCTTGCCGAGGACATGCGCCTGTCCCAGGTCGAGGTTTACGAGGTCGCGACCTTCTACGACCATTTCGATGTCGTAAGGGAAGGCGAGGCAAGACCCGCGCCGCTGACAATCCGGGTGTGCGAATCGATAAGCTGCATGCTGGCGGGCGCCGAGGACCTGATTGGCGAACTGGCCGCCAAGGCCGACTCGAAGACCGTCCGCGTCATGCGTGCGCCCTGTATGGGCCGCTGCGCCACCGCCCCTGCCGCACGCGTCGGCGACCGCGAGGTCGACCAAGCCAGCAGCCATATCCTCATCGATCTGGCTCGCTCGGGCGACACCAAAGTTGTCGTGCCCGATTATGTCGGCCTTGATGCCTATCGGGCCGCTGGCGGCTATCAACTTCTCCGGAAGGTGAAGGCGGGCGAGACCGGCATTGACGCTATCATCGATACCATGCAGAACGCCGGCTTGCGGGGGCTCGGCGGCGCCGGCTTTCCGGCCGGCAAGAAATGGAACTTCGTGCGCGGCTATCCAGGGCCGCGGCTGATGTCGATCAATGGCGACGAAGGCGAGCCTGGCACTTTCAAGGACCGCATCTATCTCGAAAAGGATCCTCACCGCACCTTCGAAGGCGCGCTGATCGCCGCCCACGCGGTCGAAGCCGAACGCATCTATTTCTATATGCGCGACGAATATCCGGCGGTGCTCGCCATTTTGCGCGCCGAGATCGCGGCGCTCGAGGCGGCCGGCATCGTCAGGCCGGGTTTCATCGAACTTCGGCGCGGCGCCGGCGCCTATATTTGCGGCGAGGAAAGCGCGATGCTGGAAAGCATCGAGGGCAAGCGCGGCATGCCCCGCCACCGGCCTCCCTACATTGCCGAAGTCGGACTTTTCGGACGCCCGACACTCAACCACAACGTCGAAACGCTGTGGTGGATTCGCGACATCGTCGAGAAGGGGCCCGAATGGTTCGCCGCGCAGGGCAAGCCCGGCCATCAGGGAATTCGCTCCTGGTCGGTTTCCGGACATGTGAAGGAGCCGGGCGTCAAGCTGGCCCCGGCCGGCGTCACCGTGCGCGAATTGATCGAGGATTATTGCGGCGGCATGGCAGACGGGCATGAATTCAAGGCCTATCTGCCAGGTGGAGCCTCGGGCGGCATCCTTCCGGCGTCGATGGGCGACATCGAACTCGATTTCGGCGGCGAACTCGCCGAACAGGGCGCCTTCGTCGGCTCACATGCGGTGGTCGTGCTTTCGCAAGCCGACAACATCAGGGATGTGACCCTCAATCTCATGAATTTCTTCAAACATGAGAGTTGCGGGAAGTGCACGCCGTGCCGGGAAGGAACCGAAAAGCTGGTAACGCTCTTGAAAGAGAAGGGCGTGCCGAATGAGACGGCGATGCGCGACCTTGAAACAGTGATGCGCGATTCCTCCATCTGCGGTCTCGGCCAGGCGGCGCCCAATCCGGTCAATCACCTTTTGACGCATTTTAGGGATGATCTTTGAAATGGCAGATGGCGTCATATTCACCCTCGACGGCAAAACGGTCACAGCCGCTGACGACGAGACGATCTGGGACGTTGCAAAGCGCGAAGGCACCAGGATTCCGCATCTGTGCCATGTCGACATGCCCGGCTATCGGCCCGACGGCAATTGCCGCGCCTGCATGGTCGATGTCGAGGGCGAACGGGTGCTTGCCGCTTCCTGCATCCGCAAGCCTTCCACCGGAATGGTGGTGAAGACGGATACCGAACGTGCCAGGAAATCGCGCCAGATGGTGTTCGAGCTGCTCGCCAGCAACATGCGGCCGGCGGCCGACGGTCCGGATCAGCAGTCGATGTTCTGGCAGTGGGCTGGTTCGATGGGCATTTCAGGCAGCCGCTACAGCTCGAAATTCGCCACGGACGATGTTCAGCCGGAATTCGACATCACGAATCCCGCCATTGCCGTCAATCTCGATGCCTGCATCACTTGCGGCGCCTGTGTGCGGGCGTGCCGCGAAGTCCAGGTCAACGACGTGATTGGCATGGCCGAGCGCGGCAATCACTCGCTTCCCGTCTTCGACATGCACGATCCGATGGGCCTGTCGACCTGTGTCACCTGCGGTGAATGCGTGCAGGCCTGCCCGACCGGCGCGCTCTACGAAAAGTCACTGATGGATAATGCAGGCAAAACCCGGGTCATCCAGGAATTCGACAAGGTCGTCGACACGCTGTGCCCGTTCTGTGGCGTCGGTTGCCAGACCAGCGTTGCCGTCAAAGACAACAGGATAGTTCAGGTCGATGGCCGCAATGGCTATGCCAACGAGAACCGGCTGTGCGTCAAGGGCCGTTTCGGCTTCGATTATGCGATGTCGCCTGAACGGCTGACCAAACCGCTGATCCGACGGCACGACGCGCCGAAGTCGGGCGATGCCGATATGCGCGGCGTCGATCCGCTGACAGTGTTTCGTGAGGCTAGCTGGGAAGAGGCGCTCGCGCGCGCCGCCGGCGGGCTGAAGACAATCCTTAGGGATCATGGCGGGCAGGCGTTGGCCGGTTTCGGTTCGGCAAAAGGCTCCAACGAAGAGGCCTATCTGTTCCAGAAGCTGGTGCGCCAGGGTTTTGGCACCAACAATGTCGATCATTGCACGCGGCTTTGCCACGCATCTTCGGTGGCGGCGCTGATGGAAGGCGTCGGTTCGGGTGCGGTTTCGGCGCCCTTCAACGACGCGCTGAAGGCCGAATGCATCATCGTCATCGGCGCACGGCCGACCACCAACCATCCGGTCGCCGCGACCTATTTCAAGCAGGCGGCCAAGCGCGGCGCCAAGCTGATCGTCATGGACCCGCGCGGCCAGGACCTGATGCGCCATGCGTCGCATGCGCTGCGATTCAAGGCCGGCAGCGACGTCGCCATGCTGAACGCACTGATCCACGTCATCGTCGAGGAAAAGCTCTACGACGAGCAGTATATCCAGGCCAACGCTTCCGGATTCGAGGCGCTGAAGGCCAAGGTGAAGGATTTTTCGCCCGAGGCGATGGCCGAGGTCTGCGGCATCGAGGCGAGCGTGCTGCGGGACGTCGCCCGCACCTACGCGACCGCCGAGCGCTCGATCATCTTTTGGGGCATGGGCATTTCCCAGCACACACACGGAACCGATAATGCGCGCTGCCTTATCGCTCTGGCGCTGATCACCGGGCATGTCGGCCGGCCGGGAACGGGCCTGCACCCGCTGCGCGGCCAAAACAACGTGCAGGGCGCATCCGATGCCGGGCTCATCCCGATGTATTTCCCCGACTATAAATCGGTCGAGAACATCGACATCCGCGGCGCATACGAAAACTTTTGGGGCCAGACGCTGGACCCGAAACGGGGCCTGACGGTCGTCGAAATCATCGACGCCATCCATGAAGGCGAAATCAAGGGCATGTACATATTGGGCGAGAACCCGGCCATGTCCGATCCGGACCAAACCCATGCCCGGCAAGCACTGGCCATGCTCGACCATCTCGTGGTGCAGGACATCTTCCTGACCGAGACCGCCTGGCACGCAGATGTGGTGCTGCCAGCCTCGGCGCATGCCGAAAAGCTCGGCACATACACCAACACCAACCGGCAGGTGCAGATTGGGCGGCCGGCGCTCGAACTGCCAGGCGAAGCGCGCCAGGACTGGGAACTGATAGTCGAACTGGCGAGGCGCATCGGACTGGACTGGAACTATAACCATGTCTCCGAGGTCTATGCGGAAATGGCGGCCGTGATGCCGTCCTTGAAGCATATCTCCTGGGACCGCATCGAGCGCGAAGGTTCGGTGATCTATCCGGCCGACGGCCCCGACAAGCCCGGCAATGAGATCATCTTCTCGTCCGGATTCCCGACCGCGGACGGACGCGGCCGCATCGTGCCGGCCGATTTGCTGCCGCCCGACGAAGTGCCCGATGAAGAGTTTCCACTGGTGCTCACCACCGGCCGCCTGCTCGAGCATTGGCACACCGGCTCCATGACCCGCCGGGCGGGCGTGCTGGACGCGATCGAGCCACAAGGCATCGCTGCGATGAACCCTTATGAGATCAAGCGGCACGGCCTGCGCCAAGGAGAGATGATTGCGGTCGAGACCCGGCGCGGGACGGTAGACGCCATCCTCCGCGCCGACCGGGAGGTCGCCGACGGCACAGTGTTCATGCCGTTCTGCTTCAACGAAAGTCCGGCCAACGTGCTCACCAATCCGATGCTGGACCCCTACGGCAAGATCCCGGAGTTCAAATACTGCGCCGCGCGAATTGCGCCGGCGGCGAAGGCCGAAGCTGCCGAATGAACCAGTACCGCGCCATCTGCGAACGGTTGCCCGCTGGCGCCCGCCACAGTTAATCCAATGCGCTAACTGGGGTTCTCCAGGCGGTTTGTCTTTCGCCACTCCTCGTACTCACCGCGGGCATCGTCATGCAGCGGATAGTAGCGTTGCAACGGGCCGCCCTCCATCAGCTTCACGCGCGAGAACTCCTCCCAGTCGTGATGCTTCTGCGACTCTTCGATCACCTTTGCGGCCATTGCGACGGGAAGCACCACCACCCCGTCGTCGTCGGCGACGATGATGTCACCGGGGATCACGGTGACACCGCCGCAGGCAATCGGAACGTTGACGGCATTGGGATAGATGCTGGTCTGCACATGATAATTCGGCGTCCAGCCGCGCAGCCATAGGGTAAGCGCGTAGGCGTCCCCACGTAGCGTGCAGGCGGTTGATCGCTCATTTTCAGCATGAATCATGCGGAGAATCCTATGAGCGACAGTATGAGCCATCATCGAACATTCGAGATTTTGACGGCGGAGCCTGTGCCGTCCCGACGCAAGCCGCGCCATCGGTCGGACGAAGAGAAGGCACGGCTTGTCGCCGAAGCGTTCTCGCCAGGGGGCAATGTCTCGGCGGTTGCGCGTTCCGAGGGGCTGGACCCCTCGCAGCTCTATGCGTGGCGCCGCAAGGCGCTTTCGTCGGGCATGGTTGCGCCACTGACGGAGGGAGCGAGCAAGCCGGCGAAGTTCACGCGCTTTGAAGCGGTGGGCAGCGACACGGTGGAAATCGTCATTGGCGACGCAGTGGTGCGCGCCGGCGGCGATGTCGATCCCGATCGCCTGGCGAGGATCATCCGCGCGGTTCGTAAGGCATGATCGCTTCCGGTGTGGTGGTTTACGTGTCGTGCCAGCCGGTCGACTTCCGCAAGGGCGCGGCATCTTTGATGGCGCTGGTCAGGGATGGCGGCCTGGACCCATTCTCGGGGGCACTTCACGTATTCCGTTCGAAGCGTGCGGACCGGGTTCGCATCGTGTGGTGGGACGGCAGCGGGGTTTGTCTTTATTCGAAGACTCTGGAAGATCACAGCTTCTGCTGGCCGGGGATATCGGCCGCGCGCATGCGTCTCGACCACGCCCAGTTGATGGCGCTTCTGGCCGGACTGGACTGGAAAAAGATTCGTCCGGCCAGGGTCAGGCGGCCGTTATCGACGGGCTGAAACCGGCCTGCGGCAAGATGAATCATGCGGCTGGAACGGTTGGGAAAGCGGCTGTTTTTGTGCTCTGTTGCTTGCCATGGTTCTACCGGGTCTTGCCCTTCCCGACGACGTTGATGCGCTGAAGGCGATGATCCTTTCCATGGCTCGCGAGCAGGCTGCAAGCGAGGCCCGGATCGCAGTCGCCGACGCTCGGATCGCAGCATCTGAGGCGGAGGTCGCCCGGCTGAAAGCTGTCGAGAAAAGCGCCAGCGAGCGGATCGCCAATCTCACGTCAATCCTGAAAGTTTTACAGCGCACGCAACATGGCACGCGTTCCGAGCGGCTACGCCTGGCCATCGACGACGAGCAGGCCTCCTTTGCCTTCGAAGAGGTCGAGACCGGCCTTTCGGAAATCCGGAGCGAACTCGACCGCGCGGTCGGGAACAAGCCGAAGCGCGCCCCGCGTCCGCGCAAGGGCTTTGCTGCCCACCTCGAACGCATCGAGGAGGTCGTCGAGCCGGAAATCCCGGCCGACTGCGAGGGGCTTGAAAAGGTTCTGATCGGCGAGGATCGATCCGAGCGGCTGGACGTCGTGCCGCCGAAGTTCCAGGTCATCGTCACGCGCCGTCCCAAATACGCCTTCCGGGGCCGTGACGGCGTGGTCCAGGCTCTGGCGCCGGCGCACATCATCGAAAGCGGGCTGCCGACGGAGCGGCTGCTCGCCTATATCGCCGTCTCCAAATACGCCGACGGCCTCCCGCTTTATCGGCAGGAGGCGATCTATCTGCGCGACGGCGTCGAGATCAGCCGGTCGTTGATGGCGCAGTGGATGGGGCATCTGGGCTTCGAGCTGCAGATGCTTGCTGATTACATACTGGAGCGCATCAAGGAGGGCGAAAGGGTCTTCGCCGACGAGACGACCTTGCCCACCCTTGCCCCTGGTTCCGGGAAAACCACGAAAGCCTGGTTGTGGGCCTACGCACGGGATGACCGACCCTATGGCGGAACCAGTCCGCCAATGGTTGCCTATCGTTTTGAAGACAGCAGAGGTGCGGATTGCGTGGCGCGCCACCTCGCCGGATTCAGCGGTATCCTGCAAGTGGATGGCTACTCGGCCTATACCAACCTGGTCAAGGCACGGGCCAAAGCCGGCAGCAATGAAACAATCCGGCTCGCCGGGTGCTGGGCTCACCTGCGGCGCAAATTCTACGACCTGCACATCAGCGGGGTCTCGCAGGCCGCGACGGATTCGATCATCGCCATGACCGAATTGTGGAAGGTCGAGGACGAGGTCCGCGGCAAGGATGCCGGAAGCCGCGCCGCGCTACGTCAGGAAAAGTCCGTGGCCATTGTCGCGAGCCTCTTCGATCTATGGGAAGCGGAACTGGGCAAGGTCTCCGGAAAATCCAAGACCGCCGAGGCGATCCGCTACGCGCTCACCCGGCGGGAGGCGCTGGAACGCTTTCTGATGGACGGTCGCATCGAAATCGACTCCAATATCGTCGAGCGTGCAATCAGGCCCCAGACGATCACGCGAAAGAATAGTCTATTCGCCGGCAGCCACGGCGGTGGACGAACCTGGGCGACGGTAGCCACCTTGCTGCAAACCTGCAAAATGAACAGCGTCGATCCGCTCGACTGGCTCTCGCAGACCTTGACCCGCATCGCTCAAGGCTGGCCGGCATCCGAAATCGAAATGCTCATGCCTTGGAACTTTAGGCCTGACGTTATCGGCTGACCGCTTACGCCATAGGGGCAGATCGAGCTTTTCAACATTGGGCCGGTCGCGCATGCATCCATCGATGACGATGCCCGCGCCGCCCCTGCCTTTGAAATAGGTCGACATCATATCGCCGAAGACGCCCGAGCTCATGTCGCCGCGCGCGTCGACCACGACTACATCGCCCTCCTGTGCGTGATAAAGCACGTGCCGATGCAGCTGCGTCTCCGGATCGGCATATTCTCCCTCGGTGAACAGGTCCGGCCGCTGTGGCATGAACTGCAGCGTCAGCGCCGGCCCGACGATCGACTTGCCGTGGTTCTGCGCCACCGGTCCGACCATGTGCGGATTGCGAAATCCCATGTGGCCAAGCGTGCCGGAAACCGTCGCGGCGCCGATCCCGCTTAGCGCGTCGATCAGGTCTTTTGGCGGCCGCGTGATGTCGGGAGCATGTGTCATGGTGGACTCCGGTTGAAAGCAATTACCAGTTCGTAACAGAACCGTCGCGGCGCTTGAGGTGAGGCGCTTCCCAAAAACGAAACCGCGCCGCCTGGATCGCCTCCTCGTTGACCTCGACGCCGAGCCCCGGCAGATCGCCGACCGGATAGTCGGTCCCGTCGAGCCGTGGTTGCACGGGGAAGAAGTCGGAACTGTCGAAGCCCAGCATTGTTTCGGGTTCCCTGGTCTCGAGCCAGGCGAAGTTGGGTACTGCGGCGGCGAGATGCACGGTCGCGGCCGTGCATACCGGACCAAGGGGATTGTGCGGCATCAGGTCCACATAGTGCGCCTCGCTCCAGCCAGCGACTTTCATCGCCTCGGTAAGCCCGCCGACATTGCAAACATCGAGCCGGTTGAACTGATGAATGCCGCGCTCGATGTAGGGCAGGAATTGCCACTTGCTGGAAAATTCCTCGCCGATGGCAAAGGGGATGTCGGTCATCTTGCGCAGCGATTCGTAGGCCTCCGGTGTCTCGTCCCGTATCGGCTCCTCGAGGAAATCAAGCACGCCGCGGCCGAGCTTGTTGCAGAAGCTCGCCGCTTCGGCCACCGAGAGCCGATGATGATAGTCGATGCCGAGGACGACGTCGTCGCCCAGCGCCTCGCGCGCCCGGTTAAGGATGCTCGCGGTAGCGCCGATCGACTGGCGCGGCTCGAAGATGTCGCTGCTGTTTTGCCCGGCGGGGAAAAAGCGGATCGCCTGCCACCCTTGTGCGCGTAGCTCGCGGGCGCGTTCGATGGCAGCATCACCTTCGGCCTCGTCTCCGGTCGAGGCGAAGGTGGGGATGCGGTAGCGCTGCTTGCCGCCTAGCAGCTCGTAGACCGGCACTCCCAGCGCCTTGCCCTTGATGTCGTGAAGGGCGATATCGATGGCGGAAATCGCCGCCTGCAGAACACGTCCGCCTTCGAAGTACTGGCTGCGATAAAGCTCCTGCCAGATCCGGCCAATCTGCATCGGGTCGCGGCCGATGAGAAACTCGCGATAGTGCTCGACCGCGCCGGCCACCGCTTTCTCGCGACCACTCAAGCCGCTCTCGCCCCAGCCGAAGACGCCCTGGTCGGTCTCGACCTTGACGAGCATCTGGTTGCGCGTTCCTACCCACACCGGGTAGGGCTTGATCGCGGTGATCTTAAGCTTCTCAGTCATCCGCGCCCACGCATCCGCCCTCTCTCAGTTCGCCTTGAGGGCCATTTCGGTTTCGCCGTCGAACAGATGCATCCGCTCCTGGTCGAACTCGAGCCAGATCTGTTCATCGGGCGCGACGGCAATGTTCGGCGGCACGCTGACGTTGACGATGGCGCCGGACAGGAACGCCTGCACGAAGGTGACGTCTCCGGTCGGCTCCACCGTGTAGGCCTTGGCCGGAATGGCACCGGGGACCGCGCTGTTGCGCAGCTTGATCGTCGAGTGACGTGCGCCGAGCACGACTTTCCTGGTCGTTGCCCTTGCGACCTTCCGGGCGTTGCGCGGCGAGAGCTCAAAGCTCCAGCCCTCCGCGCTGGTCAGCACAGCGTTGCCGTTTGCCGTCGATGCCTGCAGCGGAATAAGGCTCATCGCCGGGCTGCCTATGAAGCTGGCGACGAACATGTTGACGGGATGGGCAAAGACCTGCGCCGGTGAATCGTATTGCTGCAGGTAGCCGCCGTTCATCACCGCCATCTTGTCGGCCATGGTCACGGCTTCGAGCTGGTCGTGCGTCACATAGATGATCGTCGCCTTGAGGTCCTGGTGGAAGCGCTTGATCTCAGACCGCATCTGCACGCGCAGTTTGGCGTCGAGGTTGGAGAGCGGCTCGTCCATCAGGAACACGGCGGGGTCGCGGACAAGCGCACGGCCGAGCGCCACCCGCTGCTGCTGCCCGCCCGAAAGTTCGCGCGGCTTGCGCTCGAGCAGGTGCGTCATGTCGAGCACTCGCGCCGCTTCCTTGACCTTCTTGTCGATCTCGTCCCTGGGCAGTTTGCGCATCTGCAGCGGGAACGCCAGGTTCTTGTAAACCGATTTCTGCGGATAGAGCGCGTAGTTCTGGAACACCATTGCGATGTCCCGGTCCTTGGGGTCGAGGTCGTTGACCACCCGGTCGCCGATGACGATGTCGCCCGATGTGATCGGGATCAGCCCCGCGACGAGATTGAGCGTGGTTGTCTTGCCGCAGCCTGAAGGGCCGACGAGCGCAACGAACTCGCCGTCATTGACGGTAAGCGACACGTCGTTGACAGCTTTGAAGCTGCCATAGGATTTTACGAGATCTTTGAGGACCACGTGGGCCATCGGCAACTCCCTAGTGCTTGACCGCGCCTTCTGTAAGGGCGCGTACGAAGTATCGCTGCAGGACGAGGAACAGCACCACGACGGGCACGCTCATCATGAAGCTTGCCGCCATCAGCCCCGGAAAGTCCGTCGTATTTTCCGAGAAGAAGCGCTGGATGCCGACCGGCAGCGTCAACTGGTCGTTCTTGGTGAGGAAGGTGTAGGCGTAGATGTACTCGTTCCACGCGCCGATGAACGAATAGATCGCGGTGGCGATGATCCCCGGCGCCGAGAGCGGCATCACAATCAAGATGAAGGCCTGGAACCGCGTTGCCCCATCGATGCGCGCGGCCTGCTCGAGCTGCACCGGAATGTTGTCGTAAAAGCCCTTGAGCAACCAGATCGCCAGCGGCAGGCCGAAGGTGAGATAGGTGAGAATCAGCGAGCCATGCGTGTTCATCAAGCCGAGCAGGCGCATCAGGATGAACAGCGGCACGAGAAAGATCACCGCCGGGAACATGTTGCGCAGCAGCACGGCAAAGAACAGGAAGTTCCGGCCGGGGAAACTGAAGCGCGAAAACGCGTAGGCCGCAGGGACGGCGACGATCACCGAGAGGATTGTCGTGACGGTCGACACGAAAAGGCTGTTCCAGAAGAAGCGGAGGAAGTCCTGGCCGACGCTGTTCTGGGGATCGAGCAGTTTCTCGTAGCTGGCGAGGGTAGGTTCGTCCGGCCACCATTGCGGCGGGAATTCCATCGCCGCGAACCCGGACTTGATCGAGGTGATCAGCATCCAGATCATCGGCACCGCGGTGTAAAACAGCATGAACGCCAGGAAGATGCGCCCGGTCCACCGCCATCCGTCGACGCGCATCCGGCGTCGGCTCAGGACTCGCGGGGCTGTCTCGGCAGTCGTGCTCATGCGCTCCCCTCTTGCCGCTCGTTACCGCTTAGCGCACGGACGTAGAAGTAGCCGAGCGTCATCAGGGTGAGGAACAGGAGCACCGAATAGGCAGATGCCACGCCCCAGCGCTGCCGGCCGAAGGCGAGCTCATAAATGTGGGTGATCCAGATATGCGATGCGTTGGACGGCCCGCCGCCGGTCATGATCCAGGGGATGATGAAGGAATTGAAGTTGGCCACCGCGAGCAGCAGGATCGTCACCGTCGAGACGTTGCGCAAGTGCGGGAAGGTGACGTGCCAGAAGCGCTGCCAGGCGCTGGCGCCGTCGACCTGCGCGGCGCGCAGCAACTGCTCGGGCACGGTCTGCAGGCCGGCCATCATCATGATCATGGCAAACGGAAACTCGCGCCAGATATTGACGACGATCAGGGAAGGCAGAACCGTGCTGACGCTGTCGATGAAATTCGGCGGTCGGTCGGCCAGTCCGAGGCCGACCAGCACCGCACCGATGATGCCGAAGTCCGAATGATAGATCCACTTCCAGATATAGGAGGCGGCGACCGCGCTGATGACCCAGGGAATGATCAGGATTGCGCGCAGCACACCGCGGCCGGCAAACTCGCGGTGGAGCGCCAGCGCGGTGGCAAACCCCAGGACAAAGGCAATCAAGGTGGAGCCCAGCGTCCAGATCAGAGTGTTCCAGGTGACTCTCCAGAACACCTCGCTGGTGAGGATGGTCGTGTAGTTGTCGAGGCCGACGAAGGTCTTGTCGCGAAGCTGCAGGCCAGGCGGCGTCTTGAAGAACGACAGCTCGATCGTGTAGTAGATCGGGTAGGCGATGACGACGAGCATCACGGCGATCGCAGGGAGCACGTACGCGTAGTCGGCGCGATGCTCCCATATCTGGCGTAGCACGCCGGACCTGCCGGATTGCACTCTTCGGCGGGCCTCGGCCTTGCCGGTCACGATCGTCACTATGGCGCGCCCTTGTTTCTTCTGAACGAACCGGCTGCACTATCGGTGCAGCCGGTCAGGCTTGGACTAAAGCGCGTCGCGTTTGATCGGCCCATCGCGACGCGCTTTAGGTTGTTATTTTATGCATGTCGTTATCGCAAAACCGCTGCACACCCTCGGGTCAGGGCCCGTGGGCATGCTCTTGCGCGACATGCATTAGAGTCCGCCCATCAGGTCTCTTACCTTCCTGGCCGCGTCGTCGGCTGCCTCGTCGACGGTCATCGCTCCGGTCAGGGCATTCTGCAGCATGTCCGGGACGATGATGTTCATGATCTCGGGGGCCTGAGGCAGCGCTGGGAACGGGATGCCGTATGGCAGCATCGAGGTCGTCACGTCGAGGAACTTGATGTTGTCCAGGCGTTCCTTCATCCATTTGGTCTTGAAGCCGTTAAGATTGCCCGGGTTCGAGCCGGCATAGGCCATCTTCAGCGATCATTCAGGGCTCGTCCACATGCAGATGATAGCCTTTGCGGCCGGCTCATCGACCTTGCCGCCCTCCACATATTCAGGCTTCAGGATGTGAATGTTCGAGCCGCCGAACACGACTGCGCGCTTGCCGTCGGGGCCAGTGGGAATCAGGCCGTAGCGCATATTGTCGATCACGGTCTGCGCCTTGTCCTTGTCGGCGCCCGTCGCCTTCTTCTGCAGGTCGAGCATGACGTCGTAGTCGGACGGATGCGAGATCATCATGCCAAGCTGGCCGGCGAGGAACAGGGGCTGGTTATCGGCCTGCTGGTTGGTGAGCGCCGAAACCGGAACCGACTTGTCGCGAACATACATGTCGTACGAGGCTTGCAGCGCGGCCTTGCTCTGCGGGCTATCGAGCTTGACTTCCTCATAGGTCGGGCTCGCGGTGGCTTCGTCGAAGACGCCGCCGCCATAGGCCCACAGTTGCGGCATGAAGCGGTACGGCGTATTGCCGGCATTCTTGCGTGCCACGAGGCCGTAACCGGCAATGCCGAGCTTGTCGTGGATCTGCTTGGAATACTTGACGACGTCGTCCCAGGTTGCCGGAGCCTTGTCCGGATCGAGACCCGCACGCTTGAAGATGTCGGCGTTCCAGATGAACGCCATCGTCTCGTTGTTGGTTGGAATGCCGTAGGTCACCCCCTCCCAGGTCACGGCCTTCATGGCGCCGGGCCAGAAGTCCTCGGTGGAATACCCGACATCCTCGGGTTTGAGCGGCTCCAGGTAGCCTTTTGAGGCGAACTCGGTACCACCCAGGATTTGCAGGCGGACCGCCATCGGCGCGGCATTGCCCAGGAGCGCCGTGCGGAACTTGTCAAGAAGGTCGTTATAGGTGAGGGCTTGTTCCTCGAGCTGGATGTTCGGATAGGTCTTGCGGAAGGTCTCGAAGAAATCCTTGTAGTACTGGCGCAAAAGGTCGGGGTCGCCCTCGAACACGCCCTGATACCAGAAAGTCAGTCGCCCCTTGTAGTCGAGCGGGGTGACCTTGGCGCAATCGGCCGCGGTGTCAAAATCCTCTGTGCCCGCAATGGAGCGCACATATTCCGGCGACCACTTGCTGAGGTCGACGGGCGCTCCCAGCGCCGATGTGGACATCAGCGATGCCATCAAAGCAGTGGCGACAGTGCCGCGCAGGATCGCACTGCCGAGCGTAATCCTCGTCATAGGTATCCTCCCTGGTTCTCCATGCCGCCGTGCGCCGAGGCAGAGCGGGCTAGCTCGTTCGACCGCGGGACGCCTTTCTCTTCTATGTATCCCTTCGATCATTTTGTACGTTTTCAGATCGTGGATTGCCTGTCAACGCACTGGATCGTACATTGTTTGTGAAAACCATGTGTGATATCGGGCATGGTATGTATTGATCAGGGGAGCCGGCCTTGGCTGAAAAAGATGATTTTAAAGCCATGCCACCGGTGGAGACTGACCCCATGGCCTCCAGCGAGGGCGCCTCGCTTTATGAACTGATCAGGGAAGACATCATCGAGGGGCGGCTCGCCGCCAACGAACGGCTTGTGGTCACCGATCTCGCCCGGCGTCACGGCACCTCGACCAACCCCGTGCGCGAGGCCCTGCAGCTCTTGCGCGGGGAGGGTTTTGTCACCTTTCTCCCCAACCGCGGGGCGCGCGTCCGACCCATAGATCAGGATTTTGTCCGGGATATCTATGAAATCGGTGTTCTGATCGAGCCGGCCCTGACACGGTGGTTTGTGAATATGGCGACCGGCGAGGACATCGCCGAACTCGAACGTCTCCAAGGGCTGATTGAGGAGAACAACTTTGCCGACACATTCAGGCACAGCGAACTGGATACCGCTTTCCACACCGTGATGTACCAGCGGCATTATAACCGCCATGCCGCTGAACTTTGGTGGAAGCATCGCGAAGTGCTGCGAGCCGTGAGCCGGCGTTTCAATTTCACGCTGGCGCGGCGTGCCGCGATCATTCGCGAGCACCGCGAACTCATCGCGCACGTAAAAGCGGGAGAAGCCGACAAGGCGGCCGAACTCGTTTCCCGCCATGTCGAGGGTTCCGGCCGGCATATCCTCGAACAGATGCGTGCGCGCAACGCCGCCCGGGCCGGATAGGAACGAACGTCCAGTCTCGAACACCGTTAGCCTTCAGATAGGGAATTGAGATGAAAATCACGAGCATTCGGCCGTGGCTGATCAGGTCCGATGCTTCTTATTGGGGAGAGTTCCTGTTCGTCGAAGTGACGACCGACGAGGGGGTGAGTGGCTGGGGAGAGATCACCACCACGACAAGGCTCGCCAACCGCGCTCTCTGCACGATCCTGCGGCAGATCGGCGTCGCCGTGACAGGCGAGGATCCAGCGCGCATCGAGCATCTCTGGCACAAGATTTTTCGCAGCTTCACCTATATGGGCAGCCGCGGCGCCGCCGTCGAATGCGTGAGCGCCATCGATATTGCCCTTTGGGACATCCGCGGCAAAGTCCTCGGCAAGCCGATTTACGAGCTGCTGGGCGGACCGGTACGCGACGAAGTCGCGCTCTACACCCATCCCAACCAGGCCAAATTCACCAGCAAGGAGGCTGTGGTCCGCGAAATTCTGGACATTGTCGAGTCCGGACACACTGCGCTCAAGTTTGATCCCTTCCCCCACCAGGGCTGCAGCGCCGATGGCCTGTCCCGCGAACAGCGGGACGGCTACCTCGATGGCAGCATGGCCCGCAAGGACGAGCGCGAAGCCGCCGAACTCACGGCGCTGATCCGCGAAACGGCGGGGCCTGACGTCGACATTCTCATCGATGCGCATGGCCGCTTCGACGTTCCCACCGCCATTCGCCTCTGTCGGAGCCTCGATGAGGCCGGTCAAATCGACTGGTTCGAGGAGCCTTGCCCGCCCGAGAGCCTGAACGCCCTCAAGCAGGTGCGTGAGAAGGTCAGTGCCGCCATCTCGTGGGGCGAGCGCGGCCACACGAAGTGGGATTTCGTGCCGGTACTCGAGAACAGGCTCGCTGACTACATCATGCCTGATGTCACCTGGACCGGCGGCATTACCGAACTCAAGAAGATTTCTGCCCTATGCGAAGCCTACTACATCCCGGTCTCGCCGCATGACGCCGCGGGGCCGATCAACGTGGTTGCGGGAGCCCAGGTGATGATGACCGTTCCTAACTTCTACAGGCTCGAAACGTCGGAGTGGAACCTGGGCAAATACGATCACCTCATCGACAGACCGCTCGACGTCTCGAACGGCAGCCTCAAGCTGACGCAGAGGCCTGGTCTCGGTATCGAGATGGACCGTGACTACCTGCAGGCCCACGAGATTGAGCTGGGCTAGCAACGCCCTATGCCGGCCCGGCGTGGGGCGACAAGCCCCATCCACCAGAACGAGGATAAGTCATGGCAAAGACGGGTGGCGCCGACGAGGCGCTCAATCGGGTGAACGCGAACTCCAAGCCGTCCCAGCTTCGCATCACCGACATGCGGGTAGCCGAAATCGTCGGCGCGCCGTTCACCTCGACCCTGCTCAAGATTTACACCAACCAGGGCATCGTCGGACTTGGCGAGGTGCGCGACGGCGCCAGCGCCACCTACGCGCTGATGCTGAAGAGCCGGCTGCTTGGCGAGAACCCTTGCGACATCGACCGCCTGTTTCGCCGGATCAAGCAGTTCGGCGGGCACGGCCGGCAAGGCGGCGGCGTCTCTGCGGTCGAAATCGCGTTGTGGGATCTCGCCGGCAAGGCCTATGGCGTGCCCATCTACCAGATGCTCGGCGGCCGGTTTCGCGAGAAGGTGCGCCTCTATTGCGATACCGACGCCACCGTGCCGAGCGGCACCGAGACCGGCAGGCGGCTCAAGCAGCGCATGGCGCTCGGCTTCACGTTCCTCAAGATGGATCTGGGATTGATGCAGATCGCCGATGTCCCCGGTGCGGTCGTATCTCCTGCCGGCTCACTTGATGGATACCGCGTCCAGCCCGGCCGCGGCCAGGTCACGACCCTTGACGAGCGGCGCGCCCGCAACGCCGCCTACGATTTGCATAACATCCCCCACCCATTTACCGGTCTCCACTTTTCCGACAAGGGCCTCGATTTGCTTGAGCAGTACATTGCCGACGTTCGCGAAATTATCGGCATGGATATTCCGCTCGCCATCGACCATGTCGGCCACATCTCGCTGCAGAACGGCATTCGCCTCGCCAGGCGGATTGAAAAATATGTGCCGGCCTGGCTCGAGGATGTGATCCCATGGCAGTATACCGAGCACTACCGGCAATTGCAGGACGCCACCACAGTGCCGATCTGCACCGGCGAGGACATCTACCTCAAGGAGGGGTTCGAGCCTCTGCTCAAGAGCGGCGGCCTCTCCATTATCCACCCAGACCTGCTCACCAGCGGGGGCATTCTCGAAACCAAGAAGATCGGCGACATGGCGCAGGACCACGGCGTCGCAATGGCCATCCATATGGCGGAAAGCCCAATTGCGGCAATGGCCGCGGCGCATGTCGCGACCGCGACCGAAAATTTCATGGCGCTCGAATACCACTCTGCCGATGTCGACTGGTGGGACGATATCGTTACCGGCGTTGCCAAGCCGCTGGTGAAGGACGGCTTTATCACTGTTCCCGACAGACCGGGCCTGGGGATTGACGACGTCGTCGACGAGGTGATCTCGCAGCATCTGCAGCCGGGTGTCACCGGCATCTGGCAGCCCACCGATCACTGGGACAACGAATATTCCTGGGATCGCACCTGGAGCTGAGGCGAAAAGAACCGAAGATGAAGATCACCGACCTCCGTTGCGCCGTCATCGGCAAGCACCCCATCGTTCGCATCGTCACCGACGAAGGCCTCTATGGCCTGGGCGAGGTCGAGTACACCAAGCCCTACCTCAAGCCCTGGGTCCTGCATTTTCGCGAGGCGCTGATCGGCGAGGACCCGACCGATGTCGAGCGGGTGATGCTGAAGATCCGCCAACGCGGCTCTTTCAAGCCCTATGGCGCAGCGGTAAGCGCTATCGAGCATGCGCTGTGGGACATTGCCGGCAAGGCGGCAGGCGTGCCGGCCTACAAACTGCTCGGCGGCAAGGTGCGCGACAAGGTGCGCGTCTACAACGGCTCGATCCGCCGGAAACGCACAGGCGACCGGCCACAGGATTACGCCGCTGACGTCAAATGGATGATGGAGCAGCCGCAGAACTTCTTCATGATCAAGCAAGGAATCTCGTTCCACTCCAACATGAAGGACACCATCGACGGCTTCCATTACGGCGTGACGCAGAACAACGCCGGCTATCACGGCGCCATGGATCAGGGTGTGATCAGCGAGCGTGGTTTCAATCACATGCTCGACTGCGTGATCGCGATGAAGGAAGTGCTGGGCGACAAGGTCAGCCTGGCGCTCGACTGCGGCCCGGGCTGGATGCTGCCCGATGCGATCAGGTTCGCTCGCGCGGTCGAGAAGTACAACTTGATGTGGCTCGAGGACATGCTGACCGGCGACTATGTGCCGTGGGTCAATCCGCAGGCCTATCGGGAGCTGACCACCTCCACCTCGACGCCAATCCATACCGGCGAGCAGATCTACCTCAGGCACAATTTCAAGGAGCTGATTGAGACGCAGGCAGTGCGCGTCATCGGCCCCGATCCAGCCGATATTGGCGGCATTGCCGAGCTCAAATGGGTCGCCGAGCACGCCCATATGCACTCGATCCTGATGGCGCCGCACGGCACGGCGAACGGCCTGCTTGGCCTCGGCGCGTTGATCAATGTCTGCGCCACCTTGCCCGCCAACTACATCGCCTTCGAATATCCGAGCGCCTCCGACCCCTGGTGGGAGGACCTCGTCATCGGCCTGCCGTCGCCGATCGTGAAGGACAGCATGGTGGATCTGCTGGAAGCGCCGGGGCTGGGCCTCGATATCGACGCCGAAGCAGCCCGAAAGTATCTCAGGCAAGAGGATGCGGCCTTCTTCGACTGAACCATCCTTGTATGCCAGCCATCGGTCTGGCTTTGCAGACCGGGCCGGATGTTGTTTCCCTAAGGATTGCGATGATCGTTCATTTGGTAGACGGCACATACGAACTGTTTCGCCACTTCTATGGGCAACGCCGGTTCAACAATGGCCAAGACAAGCCGTTTGGCGCCGTCGTCGGCGTGCTGAACACAGTGCTGGAGATGATCGAGAACGGCGCCACACATGTTGGGGTGGCCACCGATCATGTGATCGAATCGTTCAGAAATCAGCTCTGGCCCGGCTACAAGACCGGGGATGGCATCGAGCCGGCATTGCTCGCGCAGTTCCACCCCCTCGAGGACGCCCTGGCGGCGATGGGAGTGGCGGTCTGGCCGATGGTCGAGCTGGAAGCCGACGACGCGCTGGCATCCGCGGCACACAGCGCGGCTGCCGATGAGGGTGTGCAGAAGGTGTGCATCTGGACGCCGGACAAGGATCTCGCGCAGTGTGTGCGCGGCGACCATGTGGTCCAGGTAGACCGCAGGACCCAGAAAATTCGCGATGCCGCCGGCGTACGCGAGAAGTTCGGAGTCGAGCCGGCCCTGATTCCAGATTTCCTCGCGCTGGTGGGTGATGCCGCCGATGGCTACCCGGGCCTCGAAGGCATCGGCCTGGTTTCGGCCGCCCGGCTGCTTGGCCGTTACGGCCCGCTTGAAAGCTTTCCGCCTGAAATCCTCGGCAAGCGGAGAGAGCTCGCGCTTTTGTTCAAGAATCTCGCGACGCTGCGCACCGACGCTCGGCTGTTCGACAATGTCGAGGCACTGCGCTGGCACGGCCCGACCAAAGCGTTCGATATGTGAGTGATCCAGCTAAATGACGCCCGGCTCCTCACCCGTGCGCTCAAGGCTTGGCGGCAGCAAAGATAGCGATCCAAGCAGCCGGCCTTTTCTGAGTCACTCGGTCAGGGCCTTGAGAAGCGGCGTGGACCATAGGATCAGAATGAACCCGATACCCGACCAAAGCATCACAGCATCCCAGTTGCGATAATCCCGGCGCATTTCAGGCCTCCTGACAAACACGAATATTCCGTACGGAATCTCGCGCTCTTTCCTCCGAAGTGGACGCCGTTACCGGTTGAGTAGCCACAGAACAAAAGAGAGAACGATGCTGATCAAGATCCCGGTGCCGATCGGAGCATAAAACGTGAAGTTCTCACGTTCGATGACGATGTCGCCAGGCAGTCTCCCCAGACCGATCCGCGACAACCAGGGCCACAACAGGCCTGTGGCGACTATGATCAAACCAACGATAATGTAAGCGCGTAGGCGTCCCCACGTAGCGTGCAGGCGGTTGATCGCTCATTTTCAGCATGAATCATGCGGAGAATCCTATGAGCGACAGTATGAGCCATCATCGAACATTCGAGATTTTGACGGCGGAGCCTGTGCCGTCCCGACGCAAGCCGCGCCATCGGTCGGACGAAGAGAAGGCACGGCTTGTCGCCGAAGCGTTCTCGCCAGGGGGCAATGTCTCGGCGGTTGCGCGTTCCGAGGGGCTGGACCCCTCGCAGCTCTATGCGTGGCGCCGCAAGGCGCTTTCGTCGGGCATGGTTGCGCCACTGACGGAGGGAGCGAGCAAGCCGGCGAAGTTCACGCGCTTTGAAGCGGTGGGCAGCGACACGGTGGAAATCGTCATTGGCGACGCAGTGGTGCGCGCCGGCGGCGATGTCGATCCCGATCGCCTGGCGAGGATCATCCGCGCGGTTCGTAAGGCATGATCGCTTCCGGTGTGGTGGTTTACGTGTCGTGCCAGCCGGTCGACTTCCGCAAGGGCGCGGCATCTTTGATGGCGCTGGTCAGGGATGGCGGCCTGGACCCATTCTCGGGGGCACTTCACGTATTCCGTTCGAAGCGTGCGGACCGGGTTCGCATCGTGTGGTGGGACGGCAGCGGGGTTTGTCTTTATTCGAAGACTCTGGAAGATCACAGCTTCTGCTGGCCGGGGATATCGGCCGCGCGCATGCGTCTCGACCACGCCCAGTTGATGGCGCTTCTGGCCGGACTGGACTGGAAAAAGATTCGTCCGGCCAGGGTCAGGCGGCCGTTATCGACGGGCTGAAACCGGCCTGCGGCAAGATGAATCATGCGGCTGGAACGGTTGGGAAAGCGGCTGTTTTTGTGCTCTGTTGCTTGCCATGGTTCTACCGGGTCTTGCCCTTCCCGACGACGTTGATGCGCTGAAGGCGATGATCCTTTCCATGGCTCGCGAGCAGGCTGCAAGCGAGGCCCGGATCGCAGTCGCCGACGCTCGGATCGCAGCATCTGAGGCGGAGGTCGCCCGGCTGAAAGCTGTCGAGAAAAGCGCCAGCGAGCGGATCGCCAATCTCACGTCAATCCTGAAAGTTTTACAGCGCACGCAACATGGCACGCGTTCCGAGCGGCTACGCCTGGCCATCGACGACGAGCAGGCCTCCTTTGCCTTCGAAGAGGTCGAGACCGGCCTTTCGGAAATCCGGAGCGAACTCGACCGCGCGGTCGGGAACAAGCCGAAGCGCGCCCCGCGTCCGCGCAAGGGCTTTGCTGCCCACCTCGAACGCATCGAGGAGGTCGTCGAGCCGGAAATCCCGGCCGACTGCGAGGGGCTTGAAAAGGTTCTGATCGGCGAGGATCGATCCGAGCGGCTGGACGTCGTGCCGCCGAAGTTCCAGGTCATCGTCACGCGCCGTCCCAAATACGCCTTCCGGGGCCGTGACGGCGTGGTCCAGGCTCTGGCGCCGGCGCACATCATCGAAAGCGGGCTGCCGACGGAGCGGCTGCTCGCCTATATCGCCGTCTCCAAATACGCCGACGGCCTCCCGCTTTATCGGCAGGAGGCGATCTATCTGCGCGACGGCGTCGAGATCAGCCGGTCGTTGATGGCGCAGTGGATGGGGCATCTGGGCTTCGAGCTGCAGATGCTTGCTGATTACATACTGGAGCGCATCAAGGAGGGCGAAAGGGTCTTCGCCGACGAGACGACCTTGCCCACCCTTGCCCCTGGTTCCGGGAAAACCACGAAAGCCTGGTTGTGGGCCTACGCACGGGATGACCGACCCTATGGCGGAACCAGTCCGCCAATGGTTGCCTATCGTTTTGAAGACAGCAGAGGTGCGGATTGCGTGGCGCGCCACCTCGCCGGATTCAGCGGTATCCTGCAAGTGGATGGCTACTCGGCCTATACCAACCTGGTCAAGGCACGGGCCAAAGCCGGCAGCAATGAAACAATCCGGCTCGCCGGGTGCTGGGCTCACCTGCGGCGCAAATTCTACGACCTGCACATCAGCGGGGTCTCGCAGGCCGCGACGGATTCGATCATCGCCATGACCGAATTGTGGAAGGTCGAGGACGAGGTCCGCGGCAAGGATGCCGGAAGCCGCGCCGCGCTACGTCAGGAAAAGTCCGTGGCCATTGTCGCGAGCCTCTTCGATCTATGGGAAGCGGAACTGGGCAAGGTCTCCGGAAAATCCAAGACCGCCGAGGCGATCCGCTACGCGCTCACCCGGCGGGAGGCGCTGGAACGCTTTCTGATGGACGGTCGCATCGAAATCGACTCCAATATCGTCGAGCGTGCAATCAGGCCCCAGACGATCACGCGAAAGAATAGTCTATTCGCCGGCAGCCACGGCGGTGGACGAACCTGGGCGACGGTAGCCACCTTGCTGCAAACCTGCAAAATGAACAGCGTCGATCCGCTCGACTGGCTCTCGCAGACCTTGACCCGCATCGCTCAAGGCTGGCCGGCATCCGAAATCGAAATGCTCATGCCTTGGAACTTTAGGCCTGACGTTATCGGCTGACCGCTTACACGATAATCAGGGTTCGCGACATCTTCGTTGCGCTCAATTTCCGCTGCTTCTTTCTCGTTCACCTTCGCCGTTCCGTTGCCGACGTCTCGGGGCGCTGGATGACCAGCGTCAACGCGCAAGAGCCGCGCCGCCAGGCCGGTCTAACCCAGAGCGGTCGAAGATCAGCCAGGGCGCCGCACGGATTGCCAGGCGGTGCTTGGGCATTGTCTGGAACTCACGAGTTTGGCGCAGGTTCCAGACGGCCGACAGGCGCGTGAGAAAGTCGCGGTTTGCTCTCGACAGAGTTGTGTGCGTCAAGTTCTGCAAAAATGGCGTGGCATTCAGCGGTGACGTTGGCGTGTCCGCCGCGCAGCCCCCGTGTTTAGCGGAGCGGCGGACATGGCGGCCGCGTCAGGCGGCCAGTGCCCTCAGGTTCTCCTTCTTGTGCTCGCGCAGATGATCCATGTTGAGGTAGCGGGTCGCCTCGAGCCAGTTCTCGTGGATCTCCACCGCCAATGCCCGAACCAGCCGCAAACAGCTCTGCGGGTTGGGGAAGATGCGAACGACCAGGGTGCGCCGCTTGATCTCCTGGTTCAGCCGCTCCAGCATGTTCGTCGACTTCATGTGCTTGTGATGCGGCAGCGGCAGCCGATAGAAGCTCAGCGTCTCCTCGATGTTGTTCTCCACCCAATCCACCAGCTTCGGGTATTTGGCCTGCCATTTGGCGATCCACTGCGCCAGGTCGCGCTTGACCTCGGCGAGGTCGCGCCGGTCATAGAACCATCTGAGCTCCATCAGGCAGTCGTCATCGACCTTGCGCGGCACATAATCGAGCGCGTTTCTGAGGAAGTGCACGTAACAGCGCTGCCAGACTGCCTCGGGCAGGACTTCGCGGATCGCTGCCCTGAGCCCCGGATGGTCGTCGGAGACGACAAACTCGACGCCGGCGAGCCCGCGCTGCTTGAGCCCTGCCACGAACGCGCGCCAGCTCGAATGGCTTTCACGGTTGGCCAGCTCGACACCGAGCACCTGGCGCCGGCCTTCCCAGTCGACGCCGATCGCCACCAAGACGGCCTGGCTGGCGATCACGCCGGCCTCGCGCGCCCGCTCGTAGCGCGCGTCCAGAATGAGGTACGGGTAAGGTTCGGCAAGCCGCTGCTCAAAGAACGCCTTCAGCGCCTCATCCAGCCGCGCCGTCGCCTGGCTTACCGTCGAGGCCGAGAAGGAATGGCCGCACAGATCCTCGGTGATCGCCTTCACCTTGCGCGTCGACACGCCTTGCACGTACATCTCGACCAGCGCCGATACCAGTGCCTTCTCCGAGCGCTGGTAACGCTCAAACAACTCCGTCGAGAACCGGCCGGCCCGATCTTGCGGAACCCGAAGTTCCAGCACGCCAACCCGCGTCACAAGCTTGCGTTCGTAATAGCCGGACCGGTAACCAACCCGCTCCGTCGTCCGCTCGCCTTTCTCGGCCCCGATCGCCTCCGTCATCTCGGCTTCCAAAGCCTCCTGCACCACAGTCTGCAAAACTCTGCGGAAGCCGTCCTCATCCGACAACAGCAACGCTTTCAACTCGCCTCTGCTCAGTCTAACCTCTCGCTTGGTCATGGCACTTACCCTTCCACGGGAATCGGTGATCGCAACGTCACCAGCGTGCCATGGCCGCCCCTCGCCTCAGAGTAAGGGCTGTTCTCTCTCCAGAGCTTTTTGCAGAACCTTCAGAACACTATCCTCGACAGCGGCTCGGGGAGCGGCGGACTTGGTGGGCTGCAGGATCTTCGGGTCGACCATGGGCTGGTTATAGGTGCCGTCGGCAAGCAGCGGATCATCCACTTGGAACAGGTGGCAGCTGGCGCGAGCCTGGTCCTCCTCCTGCAAGGGGCATGCTCTCTGCCCGGTCGCCACTTCCTGCGTCTCCGCGCGGTCAGCCGCCAGCACTTTTGGCCTGCACGCGCTCGGGTCGGGCCCTGGGTCAGGCCCGGGTCAGGCCCAAGGGTATGCTTTGCGCGATGCGTTAGATCTTCAGGTGCTGAAGAACGCGCGCCGCCGTGCCCGCCGTCACATCTCCGGCATCGTCGATCCGCCCGAGCTTCAGCACTGCCCAGCTGTCGGCGATGCCGAGAGCGAAGGGCAGGTTCTGCTCGACAATCAGGATCGTCGTGCCGTTAGTCCTGCGCTCGTCCCTGAGTGCCGCGGCGATGCGTTCGACGACGGAGGGCTGCAGGCCCTCGGAAATCTCGTCGATCAGCAACAGCTTCGGCCGCAGCATCAGCGCGCGGCCGAGAATGAGCATCTTCTGCTCGCCGCCGGACAGCGTTCCGGCGCGTTGCGACAGGCGCGCCCTGAGGAACGGGAAATGCCCAAAAACCCGTTCCACGGCTTGCGCAAAATCGCGATCCGAGCGCAAGGCGAGGCGCAGATTGTCGCGCACGCTGAGATCCTGGAACAGCGCCTGCTCCTGCGGAGCGTAGCTGACGCCGGACGCGATCAGCGAGGCCTGCGAGACACCTGAAATGGACGCGCCATCGAGGCGGATGTCGCCCGAACGCAGCGCCACGAAGCCGAGGATGGTTTTCAGCACGGTGGTCTTGCCCATGCCGTTCTTGCCCATCAGCGCGAAGATCTGTCCGGGCGCGATCGCCAGCGACAGTGCCTCGATGATGGCAACCGGCCCGTAGCCGCTCGACACGTTCGAGAGCGACAGTTTCGGCGACAGCGACAGATTCGGCGCGGTGGTTTTGGCATCCGCCCCCGGTTTCCCAGCGGATGTCTGCCTTGCCTCAAGCATGGGCGCCTCCCGAATAGATCGTCTTCACCACTTCGGAATTGACGACCTGATCGACGCTGCCGTCGAGCACCAGCTTGCCCTGGTGGAGAACGACGATCCTGGTCGAGATGTCGCGGACGAAATCGAGATCGTGCTCGACCAGGATGGCGGCGAAGCCGAGTTCGCCGGTCAGCTTTTGCAGCGTTTCGCCGATGGTGGTGCGTTCGACCTTGGTCAGCCCGGCCGTCGGCTCGTCGAGCAGGATGAGTTTTGGCTCGAGCGCAACGACCATGGCGAGCTCGAGGCTCTGCTTCTGGCCATGCGACAGCAGCGACACCGGCCGGCCGAGCATGCGGTCGAGCCCGGTCGAGCGCAGAATGTCGGCGGCGGCCGCCGGCAATCCAAGCGCGGCGGAGCGGCGCAGCAGGTTCGGCGCCGTGCGCGAGGCGCGTGCCATGCGCAGGCAATCGGCGACGGTCAGGCTGTCGAAGACGCTCGCCACCTGGAACTTGCGTCCGACGCCGAGGGTGACGATTTCGTTCGGCGTCATGCCGCTAATGTCCTGGCCGGCGATGGTGACGGTTCCGGTCGTGGCTTCGGCGCCGTCGCTCAGGCAGCGCATCAGCGTCGTCTTGCCTGCGCCATTCGGACCGACGAGGCTGACCAGCTCGCCGGGGTGAACCTCGAGGTCGATCCCTTGCAGCACCTGCAGGCTGCCGAAGGATTTGCCGAGGCCGCTGACGGCGAGCACACGGTTGCCGGGCTGCGACCCGGTGCCGGCCGGGTCAGTGGTGAGGGTAGGGCACCCCGGTTGGCTTGTCTGCTCTCCATTGCGGCGCGGCAGGACCATTCTGGCCAGTTGCGCCAGCCCGTTCGGCAGAAGGATGATCATCACGACGAACAGCGCGCCGACCACCAGGTTCCACAGGAAAGGAAGGTCGCCGGAGAGCTGGGCACTGAGGTAATCGATGCCGATCGCGCCCATCACCGGCCCGATGATCGTGCCGCGGCCGCCCAGCGCCGTCCAGATGACGATCTCGGTGCCGAAGACGAAGCCGGTATTTTCGGGCGCCACCACGCCCGAAGCGTTGGCATAGAGGAAGCCGGCAATGCCGGCGACGCCGGCGAGAATCGTTGTCAGCACGATCTTCAGCCGCTGCGGATCGAGGCCAAGATAGGCGCAGCGCGCTTCATTGTCGCGAATGGCGACGAGCAGCTTGCCGGCATCCGAGCGGGTGAAGACGAGGGCGACGAGCGTGGTGACGATGAGGCAGATACCGGTCAGCCGGAAATAGCCCGGCAGCCCGAGTGGCAGGCCGGAATAGCCGACCAGCCCGCTGCTCGATCCGGTCCACACGCCACCCGAAAACACCAGCTGCGTGACGACGATCGGCACGACCAGCGAAATCACCGTCGCATAGAGCGGCGTCGAGCCGTGGCCGAATGACAGCCAGCCAACGAAGGCACCGAGCAGCACCGGCACGATGATCGCCAATGCAAGCGCCAGGACCATCAGCGCCGGGGAGGCGCCGAGATGGCTGAGCACCATGGCGCTGGCATAGGCGCCGGTGCCGAAGAACGCGGCCTGGCCGAAGGTCAGGATGCCAGTGTAGCCCCACAGGATGTCGACGGTCACCGCCAGCATGGCGTAGATCATCGAGCGGGTCAGCACATTGAGCGTGAAGCGGTCGAACAGCGCCGGGCCGATGATGACGACGACCGCCGTTGCAAGCGCCAGCGCGGCAAATATCCAGACCCTTGGCGGGGTGGAACGGCTCTCAGGCACGGGCAAATCCCTTCGGGCTGATGCGCAGCACCAGGGCGCAGAGGACCGCCACCGTGATGCCGCCGAAAATGGGGCTGACGAAAGTGCTGACCAGAACCTGGGCGCCACCGAAGACGAGGCAGGCGATGGCCAGCGTCGAGAAGGACGAGCCGGCGACCATGACCAGCATGAACGAGCCGATCAGCCAGGCTATTCCCATGTTCGGGTCGACGCTGGTCAGCGGCGTCAACAGCACGCCGGCCAGCGCGGCGAGCCCGGTGCCGATCATGAAGGTGGCGAGGCGCACGCGCGCGGTGTCGATGCCGAGCGCGCGCGCCAGCATCTCGTTCATGATCACCGCCTGCGCCGACAGGCCGAGCCGCGTGCCTTCGAGAAGGAAGGTGAAGGCGAGCCCGATCACCAGCGCGGCGGCGACCGCAAACAGCCGATAGAGCGAATAGCCGACGCCAAACACATCGACGGTGCCCGACAGGAGATTGGGGGTGAATTGCACGTCGCGCCCGAACCACAGCGTGATCAACTGACCGATGACGATGCCCAGGCCCCAGGTCGCCAGGATCGCGTCGAGCGGGCGGCGATAGAGCGGCCGCACGATGACCAATTCGGTGATGCCGCCAAGGACTGCGCCGACGGCAAAGGCGATCGGCAGCGCCAGCCAGGGGTTGAGCCCAAGCCCGGCCGTTGCCACCGCGCAATAGGCGCCGATCGTCAGCCAGGCGCCGTGCGCGAAATTGATGATCTTCAGCACTCCGAAAATCGCCAGCAGGCCGGCGGCGACGATGAACAGGATCGCCGCTGTCGTCACCATGTCCAGGAGAAGCATCATGGCAAGTCCCCGATCATCTGGAAGGGGTGGCGGGCAATCGCCACCCTCAATGCATGTCGCGCAAAAGTGTGCAGCGGTTTTGCGATAACGACATGCAGAAAGACAAAACCCAAAGCGCGTCGCATGATGCCGGCCAAACGCGACGCGCTTTAGCGATTGCAGGCGCGACTACAGGTTCGGGCACTGTTCGCCGGGGTCGACTCCCTCGAAAGTGTCCACCACCGTGACCGAGCCATCCGGCTTTACCTGGCCGAGATACATGGTCAGCGGAGCATGGTGCTGCCTGCTCATCGAGACCGTGCCGCGCGGGCCGACAAAGGATACCTCGGCGAGGGCTGCGAGCACAGCGGCGGTGTCGGTCGACCCGGCTCTCTCGACTGCGGCCTTGTAGAGATAGATGCCTTCATATTCCGGCACCGAAAGGTCGTTCGGCGTGCGAAGTTCGGCGCCGAACTTCTTCTGCATGGCGGCAAGGAAGCTCTTGTTGGCGGCGCTGTCGATGCTGGTGACATAGGAAGCGGAAATGAAGATACCGGCCGCGTCTGCGCCCATGCTCCTGGCGGTTCCTTCATCGACGGCCAGGTTGCCGTAGGGGATGGCGACACCGGCGCCGCGCAGCTGCTTGGTCAAGGTGACATTGGGCGCGCCACCCGCAGTCGAGGTGATCACGGCATCGGCGCCAGAACTCTTCAGACTGGAGATGATCGCCGTCCAGTCGCTGCCTTCCATCGGCAGGTATTCCTCGCCGACGATGCTGGCGCCCGACTTCTCGATGTAACCCTTGGCGAACTCCAGCATGCCGCGGCCGAAAGCATAGTCCGAGCCGATCAGGAAGAATTTCTTGGCGCCTTGCGACTTGATGAAATTGTCGACGATCGGCGGGACCTGCTGCTCGGGCACCCAGGCGTTGACGAACAAGTTGGGGTTGCAGGATTTGCCCTCGTAGAACGAGGTGTAGATGTAGGGGATGTCGCCCTTCGAGATGATCGGCAGGCCGGCATTGCGCGCCGCGCTCGTCTCCATGGTGATGACGGCGTCGACCTCCTTCTGGAAGACCAGCGCATCGAAGGCCTTCTGCGCGCCGGCCGCACCGGAGGCGTCGTCGGCGATCTCCAGCGCAAGCTGCCGCCCCAGCACGCCGCCGGCGGCGTTGATCTCGGCGACCGCCAGTTCGGCCGACTGGACGACCGAAGGTGCGACGACGCTGTTGGCGCCCGACAGTCCGACCGGGATGCCGATCTTGATCGGCCCGTCTTCGGCGAAGGCGGTGGTCGCCAGGGCGACGCCGGCCAAGGCGGCGCTGGCGATTGCAAGGATCACTGTTCTGTTTCTCATGGTATTCCCCTTTCTTAGTGTTGATCGTACCGGGTCGTGCCGGCTTCTTCTTGGTTATCCGTAGACGTCGGTGCGGCGGTCGCCGATCGCGTCGTTGCGCTCGCTCAGCGCCCGGCTGCTGGCGACGTCGCCGAGCCTGATCGTGGCGATGAGGATTTCCTCGTCCTGCTCGCTGGCCGGGCCGGCGATCGGCCAGCCGGTCGGCCCGACGATCAGGCTCCGGCCGACAAAGGGCTGGCCGCGCTCGGTGCCGACGCGGTCGGCGCAGGCGATGTAGATGCCGTTGCTGTGGGCGGCCGCCTTGTGCAGGATGTTGGCCATCGGCTCGAGGTGATGGCCCTGGCCGGGCATCGGCACCCAGTTGGTGGGAACGCAGACCAGCTCGGCGCCCTGTAGCGCCAGTTGCCGGTAGGTTTCGGGAAACCAGCCATCGTAGCAGATCGCCACGCCGACCCTGCCGATCGCCGTGTCGAACACCGGCAGGCCGAGATTGCCCGGCTGGAAATAAAGCTTCTCTCGGTTCCACAGATGCAGCTTGCGGTAGGTGCCGATAGGGCCGGACGGCCCGCACAGCATGGCTGCGTTGAAGAACCGGTCGCCATCGCGCTCGGCGAGGCCGCTGACGATGTGCATGCCGAGTTCATGTGCCAGCGAGCATAGCAGCGCGGCACTGCGTCCGGCAGGGATGGGGGCGGCGATTGCGGCCAACTCTTCCTGGCTGTCGAAGACATAACCGCTGTCGGCGAGTTCGGGCAGCACCACCACCGTTGCGCCGAGCCCGGCGGACTGGCGGATCAGCCGCTCCATCGACTTGAGATTGTCGTCCAGCCGGCCGATGGCCGGCTGGAACTGGATGCAGGCCAGACGGAGGTCCGCGGATGCGTTCTCAGATATTGCCAAGACCAGTCTCCAAACGCAAAAAACCCCTGGCGCGGACATCATCCGCGAGCCAAGGGCTACATAGCCATCAATGTGAAACGGCACTCCTGCCGATGAGCAAACCTGCTCGTGCTTTAAGCAGTTGCACAGCCGGGAGCCCGCGTCAAGGGTCAAAAAGTCTGACAGTTTACAGCGTGAGGAAGTGGCTGTTTAGATTAATAAAATCAAATGGCTGTAAGAATTTTCTGATGCGGTAAATCGTGTCGGGCTGTCGGCTGTCCGGCTATTTCTGATTGCCTGGCGCGGAAATCCCGAAGCCGAAAGTCCGCATCGCCTCCTGCGCTGCCAGGATGCCTTCGGCCACCGAAACCAGCGCCACCCGCTTCGAAGTCGCCTGGTCGCGGATCAGCTTGTAGGCGGTTTCCTCGTCGACGCCGTTCATCTCGACCAGTACCTTGACCGCCTTCTCGATCGTCCGGCGTCCCTTCAGCGTATCCTCCAGCTTGCGAACCTTGTTGGCCAGTCGCCCTTCGTAGCCGTAGCGGTAGCGGGCAAGTGCAAACTGCGTCAGCACACCCAACTGCCTGAGCGGCTTGGTGATGACGCCATGGGCGTTGAGGTCGATGATCGCCTTGATCGAGGTCGGGCTTTCATAGGTGACGATGGCGACCACGGCGGCGTTGGCGCCCTCGATGAGCGACACCATCGCGTCCGTCGGCGCCTCGCCGACCTGCACGAACACCGTGTCGATGTCGGCCGGGATCGAGGCCGGCGGCGGCCACGCCGCCCTGACTTCACAGCCAAGTCGCCTGAGGTGGTCGACGAGGGCGGCACCATCCTCGTCCTTCGGGTGCACGACGAGGATCTTCGCCTGCCGGAGATCGTTGAGGATGCGTTTGAGCGTCGCCGTCATCTAAAGCCACGGCTCTTCGAAATGGGTCGCAGCAAGATAGGGGTCTGGCCGGATCGCGACCTGCGACTGCCAGGCGATGTCGAACTGGCCGCTGGCGTTGGCGATGCCGATGCGTGGCGTCGACCAGACGTGGCGGTTTTCCTGGTCGAACATCATCCTGCCCTCCGGCGACGCATAGTCGATCTCAAGCGCCGCCTGGCCGAGGCGGAACGTGTCGAGGGTTCCGGCCTTTTCCAGCGCGCGGGCGAACAGGTGAACCTGCGTATACGCCGTCTGCGACCACATGGTCGCCGTCGTGCGGTCGCCGAAGCGGCGAGCAAGCTCGCCGACGAAGCGCTGGTTCTCGCCGCTGTCGACGCTCGCCAGATAGGGGGCGGCCAGCACATGTCCGGTACAGTGCTCGGCGCCGATCACGCGAATCTCGCCTTCGGCGAGGGTCAGGCTGGCGATCGGCCGCCGTGTCCGGTCGATGCCGGATTCGGCATAGAGCCGGTAGAGGATCTGTGCGCTGCGCCCGATGACGGTCGAGAAGACGGCGTTCGGCGCGGCCCTCTCGATGTCGGCCATCAGCCGGCGCATGCGGCGTTCGTCGGCGTCGAGCGGCACATATTGTTCCTCGACGATGGTGCCGCCCTTGCATTCCAGGAGGTCGCGCATCACCCGGTTGGATTCATGCGGGTAGATGTAGTCGGACCCGGCCATGAAGACGCGCGGTCCGTAGCGCTGCAGGATGAAGTCGGCCAGTGCGAAGGTGTTCTGGTTAAGCGTGGCGCCGGTGTAGAGGACGTTTTCCGAATATTCGAAGCCTTCGTAGATCGACGGGTACCAGAGCAGGCCGTTGTAGCGCTCGACGATCGGCAGCACCGCCTTGCGGCTGCCCGACATCGAGCAGCCGAAGATGACGTTGACATCGTCCTCGGTCAGAAGCTTGCGGGCCAGCGAGCGGAACGCCTCGGGGTCGCTGCCAGGATCGTAGGCGATCGGCTCGATCTGCCGCCCCAGCACGCCGCCGCCGGCATTGATCTCCTCGATGGCGAGCGCGGTTCCATAGAAATGCTCGCTTTCGGTGACCGAGGTGATGCCACTGCGCGAAAAAAGGATGCCGACGCGCCATGTCCCGGCTGTTTCTCTCACGGCAATCCTCCCTGGGCTTTTCCGGCAAAGGCCTATTGCACGCGAGGCGTCATGGCAATCGCCATCGAATGCCTGCTGTACTTGCGTTCGAAGTACCGTCTGGGTCAGGAATGGGCGCCATCGACTAGATGCCGGCCTCGTTGAGGAGCCATGCATCTGGCGCTGCAGAGGGTCCTGCTGCATAGTCCCTCGATCGGACCAGGACCGTCGCAATGAACTGGGGTATTGAGGATTTTACGGCTGCGGCCGCGCTACTTGCCGCAGCATGGATGGGGATTGCGCTGGTTCGGCGCAACGTCCATGGCAGGGTACTTCGCCCCATTTTGTTAGTCGGCGTGGTGCTGGTCGTGCTGATGATCTGGGCTCACTTGGCCGTGGGAATCGTCTGACCCGCAACCGCCAACGCCGGCGAGTAGAATAGCTTGCGTGGCGCACTAGCTAGCCGTCGAATTACGGTGACAGTGCACTATTTTCTTGTTGCTCACCGGCCGCCCGATTTCGACATCGGCGGCGCGCGGCAATGCAAGTCGAACTGAGCAAACCTGGCAAAATGTGCACTGTCACCGTAATTGCGTAATTGGGCAATCCATCGTCGTGAGCCAGCCGATGCTATTGTGCTAGTTTCGCCGCACTGCGGGTGGCTATATCATCTAAGACAGCATGAAGAAGCGTTCCGACTTCCTGTTCGGCCAGCCCGGGTGCAATTCCTGATTCGGATAGTTGAACGAGAATTGCCTTGGCGGTGTTGCGCCAGAAGGCGTTCGCGTCCTCCCCGTTCTTGGATTCTAGGATCCGGGCGATCCCTTCGACCAACTTCCGCCGCCGATGCAGCGGAAATGCGCTTATGTTTGAATCGCACATCGATCACCTCACCCCTTCAGTCGGGCGAATAAGCATTGGCGGATTAGAAAATTTGGTTAACAGCGCTCTTTTTGACGGTGGTCAGCAATGGAACTAAGCGTCCGCTGGCCTCGATGGTCGGTGCCGCGAATAGCGGCTGGACGCAGCGGCATGGCGAGTTCGAGAATCAACGTCCTGTTATGGGGCCCATCAGCCCGGCATCGCGTTGCTCGCCAACAGTCACGATCCTATGTCTCCGTCGAGCGCAAAACGCTCGCAGCGCTCGCCGTCGGACTCATCGATGAAGCTCTCGATATGTTTGAAGCCGAGCTTCGCCAATATCCGCAGCGACGCGAAATTGCGCGCCGCCGCCTCGGCCGTCACCTGTTCAAGCGCCAGAGTCTCAAAGGCGTGGCGGAGGACTTCGCGCGCCGCCTCGCTGCCCAGTCCATGCCCCCAATGCGCACGCGCCAGCACAAATCCCAATGCAAGCGCCGGAGTCGATCATGCTCAAGTCACCTCTTGCGCGCTACGATGTAAGGACGGTGGTCGTTGCCCCTGGTTGCGTGGCTTTCCGTGGCTAGAATGTCGAAGCCTGCGGCACAAATATGCTGGCTGAGTTCCGCCGCCAGAAAGACGCCTGCGTAGGGTGCTTTGCCGATCGCGCGCATCGCGGGCAGCAAGGCAAGCCCGATGAGTGGGTTCATATCCCCGACGCAGGGTGTCTTGGAGATGAACAAGCCCTTCGCTGCAAGGAGGTCATGAATGCGGCGCAACGTGCCGGGCAGGTCGCGGACCAGATGGAGATAGTTGAATCCCAGAACTGCGTCAAACTGATCTGTCTCAGGCGTGAGTGCCTCTGCAGTCGCGGTGCTGAAGACAAGCTCAGGGATAGGGCCGGCAGCGTGTTTCTCGTTGGCAATTGCGATCATTTCAGCGGAAATATCCGTTGCAAGATAGCTTTGCACATCGCCTGCAAGCCGGAGTGCCGTTGTGCCCGTTCCGCAGCCCAGTTCCAACACCCTGTCGTCTGATCCCAATAGGGCGCGGGTCCGGTCCAGCGTGCGCTCATATCCGACCGGATCCGCAATCGCACCCGTGGCGTACTTCCGTGAAGTCCGGTTCCAGAAACGGGCGTCATTCGCCGTGCTCATGGTGGAGTGCTCCTTTGCAATGCGCCATCAGGGCGGTGGCTCTCACGCGAAAAAATGCGCTCTTCGCGGGGCACGAGGTCGGGGCCGAGAACTGGGAGCTGCTGGCCTCCATCGTGGCGACCTGCAAACTCAACGACGTCAACCCGGCCGCCTATATCGCCGAAACCCTGCAGGCCATCCTCAACGGCCATCCTCAGAGCCGTATCGAGGAGCTTATGCCATGGAACTTCTGGAAAGCGTCAAGTCCCGACGCATTGGGTATCGGCAAGGCGCTTACAGTTGGAGTCCCTGTTGAAGTGTTACGGCCTATAGGCCTGACGGCGCAGGAGTTCAGCATGCGGCTCAGCTGGCGGCCGATCGACGTCTGAGGCTTACCCTATCGGCGTCTCGCCGCGAAACAGCGGCTGGTGCGCCCGCATCAAGGCGGTGATCCGGTCGGCGACTTTTCGCACCGGCGGCGCGTGACGTTCCTCGTGGTGGGTGACGATCCATTGGTCGGTTTCCAGTTCGGGGATAGGCTGAGCGACGCGAACCAGCCGCGGATCGCTGTCACCGACGAAGCACGGAAAGATCGAAAGGCCGGCGCCGGCGGCCACCAGTTCGCGCACCGAATGGGTGTTGTTGCCGCGCACCGCGATGCGGTCGCCGTGATGGGCTTGGAGCCAGCGCGCCGAGGCAATGTTTGCCGCTTCGCCGGTGACGCCGACGAACAACCCGGCGGCGATGCCGTTGATCAGGCGGCGTCCGGAATAAATGGCGTAGGCGACCTTGCCGCTCTGACGGCCGGCCAGCCACTGCTCGGTCGGGCGCTCGCTGCGGATGCCGATGTCGGCGGCACGGCGGCCGATGTCGACGCGGTCGGTGGTGGTGACGAACTCGACCCTGATGCCGTCATCGACCGTCCAGATTTCGCCGATATGGGTGGAAACGAAGGCTGAGGTCCATGGCCCGGCCGAGACGCGGACAATACGGTCGGGCAGGTTTCCCTCGCGCCAGCGGGTCAGCGACTGCATTGCTGCCTCGACGTCTTCGGCGCGCCGCAGCAGTTCTTCACCGACCGGGGTCAGCCGGTAGCCTGTCTGCTGGCGCACGAACAGCGGTTCGCCGATCTGCTTTTCGAGCGCGGTGACGCGTCGTCCGAGGGTGGCTGCGCTGAGGCGCGTGATTCCGGTCGCCGCGCTCAAGCCACCGAGCCGGGCAACGTCGAGAAACAACCTCAGATCGTCCCAGTCGATATCCATTTTGCAGAAATGAAAAACTCGTTGCGACCGTGGCTGTAGCGCGAAGCGGGCATCACGCGCAAGTATCCAGGCATTGCAGGCGTTGGACAATCCTGCTTGCAGCGACAGCGACAAGCGCCTCGGCTGGCCAAGAAACCAGCGCAATCCTTGCGAAACGCGCATGCGCTTCGCGCAGATGCTTTGCGCTTTCGACCAACCCAAGCGCGCGGGCTTTCTGCGCGCCAAAGGAGATGATCATGTTCGATAAACTTCGACACCGTTTCGCCCGCTGGCTTGCCTATCGCCAGACGCTTGCGAGCTTGAGGCAGGCCCCAGACAGCACACTGGCGGATGCTGGCATTTCTCGCGAAGAGGTCCGCGAGCATGCCCGCCACGCCAGCCTGCGTCGTTGAGGGGGCGGGGCATGCAGATGATGACGCAGCCCTCGCCACGACTTTGCCCCTCTTACCAGCTTAGCGCTGAAGTGGGCCATCGAGCTTCGCTAGCCCCACACCGCACAGTTTGATTGTTCTCACACGAACACGAACCAAACAGTCATGCCGGGAAGCCCAGTCATCGTCCGACTCCATGCCGGACGGGGTTAGCCAACTTCTAACTCACAGCGATGCGCAGGCCGGTGTCATCGAAAAGATGCAGATGGCTGGTATCGAATTTTAGATCCACCGTGTCGCCGGAAGCCACCGGGCATTGTCCGGCGACAACCGCCAGCATGGTCTGGCCGCCGCTTGTTTTGGTGTGGACGATTGTCTCGGAGCCGAGGGCTTCCACCAGCGCGACACGCGCCGCAACGTCTCCCTTGCCGGCATCGGCGAGGCTGATGTGATGTGGCCGCAGCCCGAGCGTCACGTCGCCATTGGCCGCGCCGACGTTCCCGTCGATCTCGAATCCAGCTGAACCGTCCAGCGTGAGGCTTGACCGGCCAGTGCCCCCGGGTGCCACCTTTACCGGCAGGAAGTTCATACGCGGCGCACCGATGAAACCGGCGACGAACTGATTGGCCGGATGATTGTAGAGGTCGAGCGGCGTGCCGATCTGCTCGATGCGGCCGGCGCGCAGCACGACGATGCGGTCGGCAAGCGTCATCGCCTCGATCTGGTCGTGCGTGACATAGACCATCGTCGCCGAGAGCCGCTCGTGCAGGGCGGCCAGTTCGGCGCGTGTCGAGATGCGCAGCTCGGCGTCGAGATTGGACAGCGGCTCGTCAAGCAGGAAAGCGGTTGGATTGCGCACGATGGCGCGGCCGATCGCGACGCGCTGGCGCTGGCCGCCGGAGAGCTGGCCGGGGCGCCGGTCGAGATACGGCGCGATTTCCAGCATCCGCGCGGCTTCGGCGATGCGCGCATCGATTTCGGCACGCGCCATACGGGCGTTCTCCAGTCCGAAGGCCAGGTTCTGGCGCACGCTCATGTGCGGGTAAAGCGCGTAGGACTGGAACACCATCGCCAATCCCCTGTCGGCGGCCGGAACCGTGGTCACGTCCTTGCCGTCGATCGCGATGGCGCCGCCTGTCGGCCGATCAAGCCCGGCGATGAGCCGCAGCAGCGTGGACTTGCCGCAGCCGGAGGGGCCGACGAAGACGATCAGCTCGCCGTCAAGGATATTGAGATTTATGTCGTGCAGTACGCCGACCTTGCCGAAAGCCCTCGATACGCCGGTGAGTGTGATCTGGCTCATGGTAGCCTCTATTTCAGACCGGAGCCGGCAATGCCGGTGGTGATGAAGCGCTGAAGGAATATGAACACCAGCACGACCGGGATCATGGTGACGACGGTCATGGCCAGGATGTAATGCCATTGCACATTGAGTTGGCCGGCATAGGTGTTGAGGCCAACCTGCAGCGTATAGACCTCCTTGCGCGACAAGACGATCAGTGGCCAGAGGAAGTCGTTCCAGCGCCAGACCACCGAAAAGATCGCCAGTACCGCCAGCGCGGGGGCGGTCAGCGGCAGGATGATGCGCCAGTAGATCTGCCATTCCGACGCCTTGTCCATGCGCGCTGCATCGATCAGCTCGTCGGGGATCGTCAGCATGTACTGGCGTAGCATGAAGACGCCCGTGGGCGTCGCCACTGTGGGCAGGATCACGCCCCATAGCGAATTGAACAGTCCCATTGCCGAGATGACCGAATAGAGCGGCACCAGAATGACGGAAAGCGGCACCATCAGCGTCGCGACGATGAGCATCATCACAGCCGAGCGTCCCCGAAAATTGTACTTCGACAGTGCGAACGCGGCCATCGAATTGGTCAGGAGCGTAATCAGGGTGGCGACCACGGTGACGAAGACCGAGTTGCGCAGATAGAGGAAGAAGTCAAAGGCGAGGAAAGGCTGGACATAATTGTCGAGCGCGAAGGCGATGCTGCGCTTGGGCGTACGGTTCCGGATGTTGACACGAATGATCTCGCCCGGGTTGGCGGGATCGACCATCTGCGCGACGGTGCCGAGGCGGCGCACTTCGGCGAGCACGCGCACGCTGCCGTCGTCATTGCGCACTTCGAAGAGCGGCAGCGGCTTCTCGTAACCCTCCACAATCGCTTCGGCGGTGACATAGGGCAAAATAGTCGGCGGGAACTCCGCCAGCGCCGCAGGCGTCTTGAACGAGGAGTTGACCAGCCAGAGCGCCGGGCCGAACATGACAAGCAGCCCGCCGATCAGCCAGAACCAGGTGAAAACGTCGGTCCAGTGCCAGCCGGCGCCGCCGCGCCGGCGGAACAGAAATTCCGCAACCCTGCTCATCGCATTTTGCCCCGCTGCTCGTTGCGCCTTGCGATGCCCAGCTGGATCAAGGTCAGCACGACCAGCACCGCTCCCATGAGGATCGAGGCCGCGGAGGCGAGCCCCGGATTGCGCAGCATCGAGGCGAAGCCGACCTCGTAGATGTACTGCGTGAGGAACAGCGTGCTGGTGCCGGGACCGCCTCCGGTCAGCACATAGACCTCGTCGAATATCTGCACGGCGCGGATGAGTGTCAGCACCAGCACGACCAGGAGGTTGGGCGCCAGCAAGGGCAGCGTTATGCGCCAGAAGACGCGCATGGGCCGGGTGCCGTCCATCTCAGCGGCCTCATAGAGGTCTTTCGGAATGGCCTGAAGGCCGGCGAGAAGGATCAGCGCATAGAAGCCGACATGGGCCCAGACCGACACCATGATCGTCGCCGTGAAGGCCCAGTTGCGCTCCACCAGCCAGTTGACCGGGGTTCCGCCCGCCTCGAACACCATTAGGTTGAGCAGTCCCTGCCGCTGCAGAATCCAGCGCCAGATGAGACCGACCACTACCGGCGACAAAAGCACCGGGAAGAAGAACACGGCGCGCCAGAAACTGCGCGCACGCAACTCACGGTTGAGTACGAGTGCGGTGACAAGCGCCACGGCGACCATCATCGCCACTTGCAGCACGACGAAGGCCAGGGTGTTCCAAACCGCGATCCAGAACAGGTCCTCGGTGCAGCTCTTCGGATCGAGATAGCTGCCGCAGCTGAACAGCCGCCCATACTGATCGGCGCCGACGAAGGTGCGGTCGCCGAGGAACAGCGCCCCGCCACCGGTCATCGAATAGAGGATGTTGATAACCAGCGGAAACAGCACGAAAATGCCGAACACCAGCATGTTCGGCGCCAGGAAGAACACGGCCATGCCGTTGCTGCCCGTGCGCCGTTGCAACATGCGCAGCGGCGCATCGAAAACATTCGCAAGCCAGCCGACCGGCGCCAGGATCATGGCGCCGGCGCGGGTTGCTATGCCGTTTCGGACGTCTGCCATGACACTGCCGCGACGCTACTTCGATGCCTCGGCCACCTGTGCCTTGATATCCTCGTCGATGCGGACGAAAGCCTCGTCGAGCTTCAGCTCGCCGGCCATGACCTGACTGATGCGGGTCACCAGCGCGCCATAAACCGGAGTTCCCCATTTCCATGCCGGCAGGGCGGCGGCATTCGGCGCGATCTTGTCCGATGCCTTCAGGAAGGCTTCGAGCGACGCCTTGACGTTCTCGTCATCGGTCTTGTAATCGATCTTGCCGGCGAGAACGCCCTTGTGTGCGGGCAGGAACAGGGTGCGCTCGGTGAATTCGCGCATGATGTCCTCGCGGCCCAGGAAGTCCATCACCTTGCCGACTTCAGCGGCGTTCTTCGTGTATTTGACGGCGACCAGTGCGGCGCCGCCCGGCATGCCGGTGCAGGCGGCGGGCCCGCACGGCGAGCCCGTCGCCACCCAGTCGAAGTTCTTGCCGATCTTGCTGGCGAGGTTGGCAACCTGCCAACTGCCCGAATAATAGTAGGCAATCTGCCCATTGATGAAGTCGTCGGCCCCGGCGCGATAGGTGGTGCCCGACGCCGACACCCAGATTTCCTTGTTCATGCGGCCGTCGGCAACCCAATTGACCAGCTTTTCGGCGAAGGCTTTCGTGCCGGCGTCGATCGGCGCCGGCAGTCGATCAGCGCCGATGTAATTGGCGCCATAAGAAATGGTCGCCGCCGAGATACGATGGCCGCTGCGATCGATGGCAAAGGCAGCATTGAGCTGCTGGCTCTGCTGCACCTTGCCGGCGGCATCGATCCATTCGTCCCAGGTTGCGGTGTCGGCGGGGATCGGCACGCCGGCCTGTTCGAAAAGCGTCTTGTTGACGAAGCCGCCGGTCAGCGTGATCTGGGTCATGAAGCCCGGAATTATCTTGGAACCGTCAGGGCGCATCCAGTCGAACTGGTCGCCGAAATTCGTCTGCCAGTATGCCGGATCGGCAACCACAGGCGTCAGGTCGAGCCAATGATCGGCGAGTTCCTTGATGTTGGTGACGCGGGCGATATCGGGACCCCGTCCCGCCTCGAGTTCGACCGGAAGCTGCTCCTGGACAACCTTGTAGGCGACATTGTCGAGAATGACGTTGATGTCCGGATTGTCTTTCATGAAGCGGTTGAGCAGGTCCTGTATCACCTCGCCCTCGACGCCGTCCGAGTACCACATCACGCGAACGTCGCCTGCGAACGCGGTCGACGACAGAAGGCCAGCCGAAAGGCCCAGGATTATCGAATTCATTCTCATGGTTCACTCCTCCGCTTTTGCGGTCTTCACCGCTTGATTGTCGCTGTCCGAACTGCTTGTCGGGCTCCTTTTGATCCGTTCCTCACCTGGTTGCGATGGCGTCGGCTGTGAAGAACGTGGCTTCGCCCGTCACCTGCCAGTCGGCCGGGTCGATGACACGACCCTCAGCCTCCATGCGGCCATCCGAATGGAACAGCACGTCGCCATATTCCGGGTCATTGACATGCAGAAGGTCGTTTTTTCCGTGGCCGAGCGCGAGCTGAGAAAACTGCGCCTCGAACTCCTCCAGCGACCCATATTGCCGGCGCCGGCCCAAGCGGATGATCCATGCGGCTTGATGGCCCGGCACGCGCAGCTCGTTTCCAGCGGTCGGCCCGCGGCCGACAAGCTCGAAGGCGCTGTCGGCCTTCAGCATCGCGAACCCGTCGCCGCCGCGCGCCGAAGCGATGTGTTCCTTGACCCACGCCTCGTCGAACGCGCTCTGTGGGAACCAGACATGGGTAAAGTCGGGTTGCTCGGCAGCGCAGCTGAACAACACAACTGCCAGGTCGCGGTATTGATGCACGCGCGGCAGAGATCCGCAGCCGCCCCAGTAGGATGGCCGGCCATAGCCCGAATGAATCGTCTCGCCCGGATGGTTGATCCATATCTGCGCGTCGGGATTGCCGCCGAGGCGCAGGTGCAGCACCGTTTCCTGATAACCCCATTCGTTCCAGCGATAGGCTGCCGCGCTTCCCATGGCGAAATCGCGGGTCTTGTAGTGGTAGAGCTTGGCGATCCGGTTCTGGCCCTGCGCGAAGCACCATTCCTGCGCGTCGTCGCCCGCCATGCAAGCGATGCCGGTCAGCTCTTGCGGGACGTCGAGCCCATGGTCGCGCAGGCAGAGCGCTAGCTGCGGCAGGGCGTGGAAGCGCATGCCGTAGAAACCTTTGCCCCACAGCATGCGTGCAATGCCGGAAAGTTCCAGCGAACAAGCGGCGCGCAGCGTGTGCTCGTAGGAGCGTCCCTGCGCGCCGGTAAGCATGCCCTGCTGAGCCGAGCGGGCGACGATCTCGAGCAGGCGGTTGATCGCAGCCCCGGCGCGCCGGCGGACGTCGGCATCTGGCCCAAGCGCGTAAAGGATCGTCAATCCCTTGAGATCGATCGGGAAATAAGGGGCGGAGTTGAATTCCGCCATTTCCCATGCCTCGAAATGATCGAGCCAGGCGCGCACCCGCGCAAGGCCCACGGTCGACTGCTCCGCGCCGGTGCGCCCCGAGCGGACAAAGCGGGCGTCGGGCAAGAGATGGCCGCCGAGATAAGCCGCGGTGTGAAACAGAAGCGCATGGTTTTCGGAGAAGTACCACTGCACGTCGTTGCCCGGCTCATCCATCCAATAGCGGTAATTGAGGATCGCCTCGTCAATGCGGTGACGCAGATCAACCGCGATCGAGTTGCCGTAGGCATGACGGCACCAGAGCAGTGGAACCAGGATGAAATCGGCGCAGTCGTGGCAATCTTCGATCGCCGGCAGTGCAGCAGCAATGATGGCGTCGGTTTCAGCGCCGCCGCGGCCGGTCGCCAGCCGCGCCAGCGCCCGCACGGTATCGGCCTCCGCGAAGTTGGAGACCTCTTCCAGGGCTTCGCCGATCCGGTCGGCAAGGATGGCAGGGGCGCGGCCCTGACGCGCCGCATGACAGATCTCCACGCCGAAGACCCGCCGGGCAACAAAGCCTGACGACGAGAGCGATACGGCAAAATGCCGGAAGTCGGCGGGAAGGTCTTCCGTTGCGGCAATCGTGATGCGTCTTGCCCCCGCTTCGACGCGACGGCGGAAGATCACGGGGGCCTCGATCGACATGAAGTCGCCCTCGATCACGATCGCTACATCCATCGCAACCGGCAGCGCGACATCCGTCACCAGCGCCACTTCGCCGCCGGAATAAAATGGATGCTCGAAATGCATTGCGTCGAGAGCGGCTTCCATGGCCGCCGCGACGTCGCCTTTGACGGTCGTGGGCAAGACCTGTTCGGCAGCTGGGCCCCGGAGATAGTCGAGTTGGAAGAAGTAGCGTGCGTCACGCTCGGCGAGGTCGTCGAACCAGATGCTGATCTCGTTGGCGCCGGCGACGAGATCGACCTCGAAATCCTGGGAAGCCTCAAGATTGCGCCCGTAGGGCGCCATCCAGCCGGCCTCTATCCCGTTGACGAACAGAACGGCGCCGCCGCAGGTGCGCAGCCGCAGCCGCGCCCGGCCGTCCGAGACTGCGTCGAGCGCGGTACTTGCCCAGGTGGCGACCACGGTCGGGCGGAACCAGAAGCCCGACAGGTCGACGCGCGGCGAGCCGAACGGAAGCCAAACACGGTCCGGCTCGAACGCGCCCTGCGGCGTGGGCCGTTTCCCGCGGCGTTCAGCGGCAAACTCGGTTCGGCACGGATATTCGTGCGGGATGAAATTCTTGTGCTTGGTCAGGAAGAAGAAGGGGTCCATCTCCCCTTGCATCGGCCGATCTGCAACATCGTAGCGCTGCTCAGACGTCGTGCCGACGAGCCAATAAGCGACGGGGCCACCGAGCGCGAGCGGCCGGCGCAGCGCAAGATCATGCGTAATCGGTTCCACGGTGTTCATCGCAGTGTCTCAACGGGCACGGGCGACACGTCGTTATAGGCCTGGTTCTCGCCCGTCATGCCCCAGACGAAGGCGTAGGGCCCGGTTCCGCTGCCCATATGGATCGACCAGGCCGGCGAGATGACACAATCGCCATTGGCCACGATCAGATGGCGGGTATTGTCCGGCCGTCCCATCAGATGGATCACCCGGTCTTCCGCCGCGAGATCGAAATAGAGATAGGCTTCCATGCGCCGCTCATGCAGGTGAGGGGGCATGGTATTCCAGACGCTTCCCGCAGCAAGATCCGTGATGCCCATCAGCAGCAGACAGGAAGGCGCGACTTCGGGATGAATGTACATGCGCAATGTCCGCTTGTTGGCGCGTCGCTCCTCGCCGAGTTCGAGCGGTTTCGCCTCGGATTTCGTGATCAGCCGATGCTTGATGTCTGCGCCGGCCGGAACCGAGTTCATATAGAACCAGGCGGGGTGCGCGTCGCTGTCGCTTTCGAGCGTCACTTGTTTCGCGCCGCGCCCGACATAGAGCACATCGCGGTTGGCGAGCGCGAAGCGCTGCTGGTCGACGCTCACCGTTCCTGCGCCGCCGAGATTGGCAATGCCCATCTCGCGCGCGGTGAACAGATGAGGCGTGCCGACGTCCGCGCCATCGCCGAAACTCAGCGGCTCTCCGGTTGGGCACGCGCCGCCGACGATCATGCGGTCGACATGGGTGTAAGCGAAGGCGACGCGGCCGGGCTCGAACAGCCGCTCCACCAGAAACTCCGCGCGTAGCCGTTCCGTCCCGTAGCCATCGATGTCGCCCGGACCGGCGCCGAAGAGAACGCGCATCGTCATGCCGCCGCCTCGGCAGCTTCGGCATGGATCATCCCCTCGGTGAGGCAGAGGATCGCCAGCGCCTGGCCGTAGCCGGTGGGCTGGATCGGGATGTCGCGGTAGAATTGGAGATCATGGCCCATGCGGGTGCCGTAGGAAACGTTTCCGAGCACGCCGTTCTCATCGATGCTGGCCAGCACCGCGTCGAGTGCGCGCCGGCCCGCTGGACCGCACGCCTTGGGTCCGAAGCCTAGGCGCGCAGCTTTCATGAGACCATAGCCGATGCCGGCGGTGGCCGACATCTCTTCATAGGATGTCGGGTCATCGAGCAAAGTGTGCCATGCTCCCGATGGCGCCTGCAGGTGCAGCAGCGCTTCGATCTGCGCTTCCAGCACGCCGAGCAGATAGGCTTCGACTGGCTTGCCGACACCGCCATTTTCGATCAGGTCGAGGATGCCGACGGTGATCCAGGCGTTGCCGCGAGCCCAGAGAGCGCGGGCAAAATTATGGCGGCCGGCAAATGTCCAGCCGTGGAACCACAAGCCGGTTTTCGGGTCGGCGAGATAGCGAGCATGGACGAGGAACTGGCGAACAGCTTCGTCGATGCAAGCTTGCCGGCCGGCCGCGCGTCCGTAGAAAGCGAGGAACAGGCCAGCCATGAACAACGTGTCATCCCACAATTCGTCGTCGTTGATCTTGTCTGAGACATTGTGCTGGAACCCGCCCTCGGGCGTGCGAGGCATGTCGCGAAGCAGCCTTTCGGCCCATTGGCCGAGAGGCGTTTCCCAGCGCGGATCGCGTGTCTCGCCCCAGAGCAATGCCAGCGCCATCATCGGTGCGGTGGTGTTGATGTTCATCGGCGGCAGGCCCGCCCTCAAATGGCGGTCGTACCAGTCTTCGATTGTCTTCAGAAGTTTCGGGTCGCGATCGTGCCGCCAGAGGCAAACCAGGCCGTAGAGCCCCACACCCTGCGGCCATTCCCAGGAATCGAAGCTGATGTAGTCGCCGGCCGTGCCGTCGAGGTTGGGCTCGTCGAAACGGCCGTCATGGCGCAGGGCGGTCATGCCGCGCACGAGCAGGTCGAGCTTTGAGCGCATATCTCTCATGGACGACGCCACTACTCCTCCCAAGCTTGCGCGATGTCGGGCAAATGGGTGCCACAGACATTTTTATTGCGCAATCTGAAAATTTTTTGCAGCATGAAGGCCTGGTGAGGAAACAGCCGATGGTCGTCAAGGTCGAAAGCGGGAAGCGCGGCACGCCCAGCCGGCGCGTGCGGCTCGAAGACGTCGCCGCGCGCTGTGGCGTTTCCGTCAGCACGGCGTCGCGGGCGCTTGCCGGCGGCAAGGGCGTGCGCGGTGACCTTCGGTCGACGATCGTCGAAACTGCCAGGAAGCTGAACTACACGGTCGCGACTTCGATCGCCGGCCGCAAGGTGGTCCTCGCCGCAAGCAACGCTGCGAGGATCGACTATGGCCGCAACCAGTTCACCTTCTATGTGCTCGACGGACTGAACGAGCGCGCAAAAACTCTCGGCGTCGAGCTGGTGTCGCGCTCGATCGCCGACGCCGGTGAGCAGATCGCGCTGCTCGATGAGGCCAGGCAAGACAAAAGCGTCGTTGGCTGCCTGTTTCTGACGCTCGACGACGAGGCGGTGCTGACGCTGAGCGGCGGTTTCAGCAAGCCGATCGTGCTCATAAACGGCGACGACCCGGCGATGCACCATTCGAGCCTGACGCCATGCAACCGCTCGGCGGCGCATCTCGCGACGCAGCACCTGCTCGACCTCGGCCACCGGCGCATCCTGTTCCTGATGCGGCGCGGGCGGCGCACGATCGAGCGTCGCTTCGAGGGCTGGCAGGATGCACTGCGAGAGCGCGGCCTGGCGGCCGGCGACCTGGCTGTGGAGGTGACGGATTGGCTGCCGGACCTTGCGGCCGAAGCGATTGCGCGGCGCATCGAGGCGCGTGGCCTCGACTTCACAGCTGTGCTCGCCGCGGGCGACAGCCTCGCTATCGGCGCGATGATGGCGATCCGCAAGTCGGGTTACGAGGTGCCTGCCGACGTGTCGATCATGGGCATGGATGACCTTCCGCAGGCGGCTTTCCAAAACCCGCCCCTCACGACGATGCATATCCCGATGCGCGAGATCGGCGCGGCGTCGCTCGACCTCCTGCTCGCCGATCTCGGCGGGGACCTGCCGCCGCGCCGTATCGAATTCGCCTGCCATATCGTGCAACGTCAGTCGACCGGCCCGGTTCGCGCCTGAGAAGTATGGTTGACGCCGCTGCCCGGGCCAGGCCATCGCTACATCGCTGGGGTCACGTTCGAACCGTCTTCGAAGCGTCCGTAACCTCCGCCGAAGAAAAGCAGAGGTTCGCCGTCTCGCAAGGTCGCGGCGCTTACGCGGGCAACGACAATCAAATGGTCGCCACCCTCATGCCCGGAGATCCGCACGCATTCGAACCGCGACAGGCAGCCACCCAGCAGCGGCACGCCGGCATCGTTCAGGTCGTGCGGGAGGCCGTCGAAGGCTTGACCGACGCGAGCGAAGCGCTGGCTCAGCTCGATCTGCTCTGCGCCCAAGACATGAACCGCGAAATGTTCGCAACCTGCGAAGGCGGCAAAGCGCCTCGAATGCCGGCCGATCGACCAGAGCACGATCGGCGGGTCGAGGGACACCGATGCAAAGCTGTTCGCCGTGATGCCGACGGGGCCATCAGGCGTCATCGTTGTGACGACGGTGATACCGGTCGCAAACCGGCCGAGCGCGTCGCGGAACTCGCGCTTGCGGTCGGGGCCGGGCACGAAGCTTTTCATCGGTTGCTGCTCGGGGTTGAGGAAGTGGTACATCAGCCGCCCTCCTGGCCAGGGGCTGCGGTGGAAGCTTCAATCTCGTTGAGCCGCATTCGCAGCATCATCATCGCCGCTCCCCGGTTCCGAGTGGGGTCGGCGGGGTGATTTCCGGCACCCGGCCATAGGCATGCGGCAGCGAGCAGGTGTTGATGTTCGGCAGCACGCGTTTGCTGAAGGACAAGGCCTCGTCGAGATGCGGATAGCCTGAGAAGATGAAGGCGCGGATGCCCATTTTCCGGTATTCCTCGATCTCGCACATGACTTGATCGGTCGAGCCGACGATCGCGGCGCCACAACCGGAGCGTGCGCGGCCAACGCCGGTCCACAGATGCCGCTCGACATAGCCGTGTGCGTCGGCGCCGGCACGGTTCTTTGCCTGGTGCGCGACGCCCAGGGATGTCGCGTCCAGTGCGCGGGCGCGGATAACGCTGCCCTGCTCGTCGTCGAGTTTCGAAACCAGCTCCTCGGCATAGTCGCGGGCTTCGGCTTCGGTGTCGCGCACAATCACGTGGACGCGCAGGCCATAATCCAATGTGCGGCCATGGGCGGCCGCACGCTCGTGAACATCACGCATGCGTTGCGCCAACACGTCCTTCGCCTCCGGCCACATCAGATACACGTCACACTGCGCGCCGCAGAGTTCGAGCGCGTCGGGCGAATAGCCGCCGAAATAGAGCAGCGGCCCGCCATTCTGCTGGTAGGGCTTTGCGGGGTCGGCGGTTACTTTCCTGAATTGGTAGACCTCGCCCTGATGGTCGATTTCGTCGCGCGTCCAGGCCTGACGCAGGATCTCGATGACCTCGCGCGAACGCTGATAGCGGAAGCGGCTGTCGGCGAGTTCGCCGGGAAAGTCGGAAGAGATGATGTTGACCGTCAATCTGCCCTTCAGCATGTGGTCGAGCGTTGCCAGCGTGCGCGCCAGCATGATCGGTTGCATTTCGCCGCAACGCACCGCCGCGAGAAGGTTGATCGTCGAGGTTATCGGAGCGCAGCCCGCCACGAAGGACAGAGTATCCTGGCCAACCTGATAGGACGAGGGACACAGGATATTGCGAAAGCCCAGTCCTTCGGCTGTCTTGACGATATCGGAGCAGTGCTCCCAACTCGACCGCAGCGCGCCGTCCGGTACGCCGAGATAGCGGAAATCATCGGAACACAAAGCGGAAAACCACGACACTTCAGCAGCATCGAGATCTGCGGACGTCACCGGAACGACCGTCAATGTCGGTACTCCCTCGTTCAGAAACTGGATTTCCCTGTTGCATATCATTCGTGTTGGTGTAGATCAATAGTGTATCAATTTGCGTTGGAGACAATGTGACCCCGTCCAGAAACGCCTACGCGCTTCCGATGCATCAAAAGGTCAGCGAAATGCTGATCCGCGAGATCGCGGCCGGGAGGATGATCGAGGGCGAGAAGCTTCCGCCGGAGCGCGACATGGCTGCGAGCCTTGGAATAGCGGTCGGTACTTTGCGCAAGGCGCTCGGCGATCTCGAGCGCAAGGGCTTGCTCAGTCGCATCCAGGGTTCCGGCAACTACGTACGGTCGCAACCCGACGTGGCAAGTGTCTATTCGATGTTCCGGCTGGAACTCCTGGGGGGAGGCGGGCTGCCGACGGCGCGCGTTCTGTCAGTCGATCGGCTGGCGAAACCGACGGACCTGCCGGTGTTCGGGTCGAGCAGCGAGGCCCATAGGATAAGACGGCTGCGGAGCCTCGGCGGCAAGCCGGCGGCGCTGGAGGAGATCTGGCTCGACGGTTCCCGTGCGGAGACGGTTGCTATCGAAGAACTGTCGGATTCGCTCTATCTCTACTACCGCAAGGCGCTTGGCATCTGGATCTTGCGTGCAGAGGACCGCGTCGGGGTCGGCCAGGTGCCGGGATGGGCGCCGCCCGAGTTCGGCCTCGCGCCGGGCGCCGCCGCTGGCTTCATCGAGCGTACCGGCTGGATGCAGGACGGCGCCAGCGCGGAGTTTTCCAAGACCTGGTTTGATCATGGCGTCGCGCGCTATGTCGCGCGGCTGCGATAGGGAACGGATATGGCGAAGCACATTTCCTACGGCGTCATAGGCTGCGGCATGATGGGGCAGGAGCATCTTCGCAATATCGCGCTGCTGCCCGATGTCGGCGTCGCAGCGATCTTCGAGCCCGACGCGACGATGCGCGCCCGCGCGGCAGACCTTGCCCCGCATGCATCGATCGCCGGCTCGGTCGCGGAAGTGGCGGCCGATCCGCGCGTCGACTGCTTGCTCATCGCCAGCCCGAACTATGTGCATTTCGCACAGCTCAAGGAAATCGCTGCTATCCGTGCGTTGCCCATCCTGGTCGAGAAGCCGCTTTTCACCGATCCGGTCGACGCAGCCGCGGTGAAGGCCTTCGTCGCGACCTATACCGCACCAGTCTGGGTCGCGATGGAATACCGCTATATGCCGCCGGTCGCTCGATTCATCGAGCAGGCACAGGACGCCACCGGCGGCATCCGGATGCTGACAATCCGCGAACATCGCTATCCGTTCCTGGACAAGGTGGCCCACTGGAACCGCTTCAACCGTCGATCGGGAGGCACGTTCGTCGAAAAATGCTGCCATTTCTTCGATCTCATGCGGCTGATCCTGAAATCGGAACCGGTGAGGATCATGGCGTCGGCCGGGCAGGAAGTGAACCATCTCAACGAAATTTATGATGGCGAGACACCCGATATTTGGGATTGCGGCTACGTGCTGGTCGATTTCGCCAGCGGCGCGCGCGCCATGCTGGAACTATGCATGTATGCAGAGGGCAGCCGCTATCAGGAGGAGATCAGCGCCGTCGGTGCGCGAGGTAAAGTCGAATGCCTAGTGCCGGGTCCCGGCCGCTTCTGGCCAGTTCATCTCGGCGCGGCGCCGACGCCGCAGTTGATCGTCAGCCCGCGCTCTCCGCAGGGACCGTACACCGTCGAGATCTCGGTCGACCCGCAATTGTTGACGGCCGGCGATCACAACGGCTCGACTTTCTATCAGCATCAGCGGTTCTGCGCCGCCCTGCGAGGCGAAGGGCCGGTCGAGGTGACGATGGACGATGGCTGGAAAGCTGTCGCCATGGGTATGGCCGCACAATGGTCGGCAAGCCAGGGCACGGCCATTTCCAACCCACTCGATGCCGGCGAGAGCGCAGAGTGTGGCTGATGGTACCGACCAAGTGGTAGCGGAGACGGCCAAATCGCAACGGCGTGAGCCGCGTAGAGCATTTTGCAGCCAAGTGGAATCACTTGGCGTCGCATAAAATGCGGCTAAAACAAGTAGATAGAGCGGGATCCTAGTTCAATTTGAACGCATCCCGCTCTAGCGGGGTCAGTCGATCTTGCCTCCGATTGCCGCTATGGTTCGGACCAGCCTGTCCGCGACACAGGTCGATGCTCCAGCCGCCATGAGCATCTGCGGCAGGATCAACCATTCCAGCGTCCAGGCTGCACCAGAGCGCTCTTGCTCATGGATCAGCGCGTGATGCATTCCCGACAATTGGATTGCGTTGTAGCGGGCAAGCGTCACCAGCATCTCGGCGTCGATGGGATTGCGCTTGTGCGCCATGGCGGACGACGAACCGCCGCTCGCCCGTTGCAGCTCGTCGCCTGCCTGCGCCATCAGCGCAATGTCCTGCCCGAATTTGCCGAGGCCGCCCGTCACAAGCGACAGCCAGCTGGCCAGCTCAGCGATGCGGTCGCGCTGGCTGTGCCATTGCGGCGCGTCGCCGAGGCTCAAGCGCCGGGCCAGTGCAGCACGGACGGCGGCGCCCTTGTCTGCGAACTTCTCAAGTGTCCCGACGGCGCCGCCGAACTGGACGACGAGAACCGATCCTCGCACCGATTGAAGCCGCTCGTGGTGGCGCAGGAGCGGTTCGCGCCAGCTTGTGACGCGGTCGGCTACGAAAATCGGAATCGCTGCCTGCATTCGGGTTCGGGCCATCAGCGGGCGATCGCCAAACCGATGGCGAAGATCGGCGAAGGCGACCACCAGAGCCGAAAGCCGTTCTTCCAACAGGTTGATGCAGGCGCGAATTCTCAGGATCATCGCCGTGTCGATCACGTCCTGGCTAGTCGCACCGAAATGCACATGCTCCGAATGCGGCTCTCCGACAGCATGCCTGATCTGCCGCACGAGTTCCGGCACCATAACGCCGTCGCGCGCCGTTGCGTCCCTCAGGGCCTGGATTTCCGGCCGGAAGTTGTCGAGGACGCGCCCGATTGCGCTTGCCGCGGCCGCCGGGACGATGCCGAGTGCAGCTTCTGCGTCGGCGAGCGCTTTCTCGAATTGCAGCATCGTCGCAAGTTCGGCCTCGACGCCGAGCAGCGTCGCCATCTTCTCATCGCCGAGAAGCCCGGACAGGAGGGGCCCGGACAGGAGGGGATTGTCGAATCCTGCGATCATATGTCGAAGAAGACCGTCTCGTTGATGCCCTGCAGATGAATGTCGAACTTATAGATGTCGCCATCGCGCGGCGCGACCAGCGTTGACACGCGCTCTCTTTGCTCAATGCGCATGAGGACGGGATCCTCGGCGTTGGCGGCTTCCTCGTCGCCGAAATACATGCGGGTGTGAAGGCCGATGTTGATTCCACGTGCGACGATCCAGACCGTCAAATGCGGCGCCATCTTGCGGCCGTCAAAAAAGGGCACGCGACCGGGTTTGATGGTCTCGAACATGCATTCGCCCGTCGTCATGTCGGTGGGCAGCCGGCCCCAGCCGGTAAAATTCGGGTCGGCGGAGCCGTGCAGATCCGAGGGCGAATTGTAAATGCCGGCGGCGTCCGCCTGCCAGATTTCCACAAGCGCGTCGTTCAGCGGCGAACCGGCGCCGTCGATCACCCGGATTTTGACCCTGATGCGTTCGCCCCTGGTCTTGTCGTTGACCATTGCGGTGCCAAGGTCGCGTTCATAGACGCCCGCGATACCGGCAAAGTTGGGCGTCAGCCCGATATGGACGTAGGGTCCCGCGGTCTGCGAGGCGCTTTCCTTCAGCCGACCGAGAGTCTGGACCATCAGTTGCCCTCGATGCGGTTTTCGAACAGCGTCGAGCGGCGGCCGCGCAGTACAATGTCGAATTTGTATGCCCGCGCATCCATCGGTATCGTTGCCTCCATGTCGAGCGCGGCGGTGAGGCCTTCAATGGCGCGGCGGTCGTTGATGGTCCGCACGATCGGGCACCTCCAAATCATCGGGTCGCCCTCGAAATACATCTGGCTGATCAAGCGCTGCGCGAAGCCGTGCCCGAAGATCGAGAAATGGATGTGAGCTGGACGCCAGTCGTTGGGCCCGTTGGGCCAGGGATATGGTCCCGGCTGGATCGTGCGGAAACAATAGGAGCCATCCTCGCCGGTGATGGTGCGGCCGCAGCCGCCGAAGTTCGGATCGAGTGGCGCGAGATAAGTCTCCTTCCTGTGTCGATAGCGTCCGCCGGCGTTGGCCTGCCATATCTCCAGCAACGCACCGCCGACGCCGATGCCGCGCTCGTCGAGCAGGCTGCCATAGACGAGGATGCGCGGCCCGATCGCGCTTTCGCCCGGCCCGGCAAAATTGTGTATCAGGTCATTGTCCAGTTCACCGAGGATATTGTGGCCGAAGACGGGCCCCGTAAGCTCCGACAGGGTGTTGTCGAGGGAAAGAAGCGGCCGTTGCGGCGAGCGCAGCACGGAAGTCTTGTAGGCTGGCGTCAAGGCCGGCGGATGCCAGTTGCGGTCGCGCGGAAAGAAGGCGCCGATTTCCGGCGTGCGGTTGGCGGGAAAGCGCGATCTGGTCATGATTAGCCGGCTTGAGCGTCGATTTCGTCGAACGTCTTCCTGGCGATCTTCATTGCATGATTTGCCGCCGGCACCCCGGCATAGATTGCCACATGCAGCAGCACCTCGCGTATGTCGTCGCGCGTCGCCCCGGTATTGACGCTGGCGCGGATATGCATCGCAACCTCTTCGTCCTGCTTCAGCGCGGCGAGCAGCGCGATGGTGATCATGGAACGCTCGCGCCTGGTGATATCAGGCCGCGACCAGACGTGGCTCCATGCAGCCTCGGTGATCAGGTCCTGGAAAGGAATGTCGAATTCGGTCTTGGCCGCCTCTGCGCGGTCGACATGGGCGTCACCCAGCACCGAACGGCGTGTCGCCATCCCTTCGACGTATCGGTCGCCGTTTTGTGGCTTGCTCATGTGCGCTCTCTTGGCATGTCGTTCAGGAAGCCACGGATCAGCCCCGCGAGCCTTTCCGGCTGCTCGACGCAGGGGATGTGGCCCGCCCCGGCGATGACCTCGAACCGTGCAGCGGGGATTGAGCGGGCCAGCGATTCCACCAGTTCTGGCGGCGTCGATCCGTCCTGATCGCCGACAATGCAGAGTGTCGGCACTTTGATCGCGGCGGTCGTCGCGGTGAAATCGGCGTCGCGGATAGAAGCGCAGGCAGCAGCGTAGCCGGCCGGATCCTGGCGCGTCAGCATCGTTTTATAACCCGCCAGCTCCTCGCCGCGATTCTTGTGGAAATCCGGTGTGAACCATTTTCGCATGACGTCGTCGGCAAAGCTCGCGATGCCCTCCAACAGGGCCGCGTTGATGCGCCCGTTCCACATCTCGGCCGTACCGATTTTCGCCGCTGTATCGCAAAGGATCAACCCCTCGATCAAATCCGGCCGCGTCTTGTAAAGGCATTGCGCAATGACGCCGCCGATCGAAAGCCCGCAGATCACCGCGCGCTTTACGCCAAGATGGTCGAGCAGCCCTGCAAGGTCCGTCGCATGGGTCTCGATCGTTTGCGGCGCGTCACCCAGTTCGCTAAGGCCGTGTCCGCGCTTGTCGAACGCAACGAACGTACAGTCGTCGGCCAGCCTTCGCTCGACCTCGTTCCAGATGCGCATATCCGTGCCGAGCGAGTTCGCGAAGACGACCGTCGGCCTGCCAGCTGTGGGGCGATGCCGGTAGTGGATCGTCGCGCCATTAATGCGAGCAAAGTTCATAACCGTCATAGCTTTGGCATTCCTTTGGGCCGCATCAGCCGTTTTTGCGCTGCAATGCGGAATGGTGCGTTCGGCGCACCATATCCTGCATAAGCGCCGCGCCGTTCAACGAACTCGATAATAAACCCTTCTCCGAATGTCGGCGCATAGAGCTGGAAAAATTCGCCGTTGTCGTCGCGGTCATAAAGGATGTTGGCTGAGCGTAACCGATCGGCGACCTCCGGATCCAAACCGAAGCGCGCTTCTACGTCGTCGTAGTAGTTCATCGAGATCTGAAGCGGTTCGAAGCCGTTGGCCTGCAGCTTCGCCGCCGTCGCAAAGATGTCGTCCGTCGCGAGTGCCAGATGCTGGACGCCGGAACCAAAGGTTTCGGCGATGAAATGACCAGCCAGGGTGCGGCGACTTTCGGCGCCGTTCAGCGTGAGGCGGAAGCGCTTGTCCAGACCCTCGATCACTTGACTGCGCACGAGGCCGGCCGGATCGACGATGTCGACCATCGGGGTTTTGGTCGTCCTGAAGATCGAGACATAGAACAGCAGCCAACTCGGCATCTCCTCCTGTGCCATGGTCTGCCCGACATGGTCGATACGGGTGAGGCCGACGCCATTGCCGGAACTTGCCGCCGTGACCGGCATGAACTCTATGTCCCAGACCTTTGCCAGGTCGGTCTTGGCATCGAGGAAGTAGATCAGTCCGCCGCCGACGCCGCGGATCGCCGGGATCGACAACTCGCCGGGCCCGACCCGCTGGTGAAAGATCTCCGCGCCCAGCACCTCGGCGCGCGCCACCGTGGCGGCGGCGTCCTCGACCTTCAGGCCCATCGCGTATGCCGACGTGCCATGGACAACAAAGGAAGAATGGGCAAAGCCCTGCCGCTCGGTATTGATGACAATATTGATCTCACCCTGGCGGTAGAGCGTGACGTCCTTCGAGACGTGCCGACCGGCCTCGACAAACCCGAGCATGCGCAACAGTGATCCAAGCTGTCCGGCGTCCTGGCGATCGGCCGCAAACTCGATGAACTCGATCCCTCCAACCCCGATGCGGTCGGGCATGGGCGGGATGGCCATGTCAAGTACCGGTTCTTCACGACGCACCTGATCCATCAACCATACGAGCGACCGCCGTCCGTCGACGGAGATCGCCTTTGCCGACCCGCCACGGAACTGGTCGTTGAAAATCTCGAGCGACAGATAGCCGTCATAACCGGTTGCCGCGACCGCCTGCATGAACTGTCGCACCGGCAGATCACCTTCGCCTGGCATGTTGCGGAAGTGCCGGCTCCAATAGAGCAAGTCCATTTCGATCAGCGGCGCGTCGGCGAGTTGGACAATGAAGATCTTGTCCGCGGGTATCGAACGGATCGAGCCGAGTTCAATCCTGCGGGCCAGCGTGTGGAAGGAATCGAGAACCAGCCCGACGTTCGGATGGTCAGTCCTGCGCACGATTTCCCACGCATCGCGATGATCATTGACGTGACGCCCCCAGGCCAATGCCTCGTAGCCGACGCGCAGACCGCGCTTGGCGGCGCGCTCGCCAAGCTCGTGAAAGTCCATGGCCGCCCGGTCGATCCCGCCAAGTGAGACCGGCGACACCGACGAGCATACCAGCATCAGGTCGGTGCCGAGTTCCTGCATGACGTCGAACTTGCGCTCGGCACGATCAAAGGCGCGGTTGCGCTGCGGCTCCGGCAAACCCTCAAAATCCCTGAACGGCTGGAACAGCGTTATGGTCAGACCTGTGTCACCAGCCATTCGGCCGACGTCGCGCGGTGAGCCGTCAAAGGCGAGGAAATCGTTCTCGAAGATTTCGACACCGTCGAAGCCCGCGGCGGAAATTGCCGCGAATTTCTCCGCCAGGTCACCGGCGATCGACACCGTCGCGATCGACGTCTTCAAACGCGCCTCCTCCCTGGTTTGTTGTGAACGAACCAGTTCGTACATAATTAAAGCAACGCTGGCAGCGCCGCAAGTTCCGGCGCGCTCAGCGTTCTGCGGGAGCTCTGTCCTTGGCGACAAAACGCAACAGCATCTCGACGCTGTTGCGTTTGAGCCGCTCGAGTTGTGCCGGCGCGCCGAAGTCGCGTCCGAAGATCATCGAAAAGGTGGTGCGATTGGAAACGTTGAAGAAGCACAGCGCGCTTATCTGCCAATGGAGTTCGACCGCGTCGAGTCCTGGCCGGAAGACCCCCTCTTCGACACCGCGTGAATAGATGCGAGAGATATGGTCGATCGCAGTCACGTTCAGTTCGCGGATCGCATCCGATTGTTCGAGGTATTGGCCGTGATGGATGTTCTCGATCATCACCATGCGGATGAATTCCTCGTGTCGGTGATGGTGGTCGAACGTGAACTCCACCAGGCGTGTCAGTGCCGCCACGGGGGGCAGGCCCTCGATGTCAAGTTGAGCCTCGCCTTCGCGCACCTGGCGATACGCGTTCTCGAGCGCGCGCAGATAGAGGCCTTCCTTGTCGCCGAAATAGTAGTAGATCATGCGCTTGCTGAAGCGTGTGCGCGCCGCAATCTCGTCTATGCGTGCGCCCGACAAACCGTTCAGGGCAAACTCCTTGGATGCGATCTCCAGGATGTTGCGGCGCGTGCCCTCAGGGTCTTGGATACGCGTCGTATTCGCGTCCGGCTTCGGCTTTCGTTCCTTCTTGATAACGGCCATGCAGTTTGAGTTCCCGCCCCGGCGCAGCCGGCATTTGACTAAACTAACCAGTTAGTACATCATTCGCAAATCACGACGGACTCATTTACCGGCGCGTCTGGCGTGAACACAAGGGCGATCCAGGAATTGCCGCATTCGGGCTGGGAGGCGGCCCGCACAGGGAGGAATTTCGGGAGATGGGCGATAGCCTTGTCGACCTGCTTTGCCGTCTAGCGGACGAGCACAAAGGCGCCGCCGGCGGCGACAGCGAGAAGGTGGTGATTGGCCTTGTCGGGCGCGGTATTCAGTCCTCGCGCACTCCCGGCATGCACGAGCGTGAAGCCCGGCGCCTTGGCATCGGCTATTCATACCTTTTGCTCGATTTCGACCGGCTCGGATTTCCCGACGCGGCGATCGGCGACTTGATCGCGGCGGCGGAAATTGCCGGCTTTCACGGCCTCAACATCACTCATCCGTTTAAACAGGCTGCCATTTCCGTCCTCGATGTGCTGTCGCCGGAAGCGCGCGCGATAGGCGCGGTGAATACGGTCGTCTTTGCTGGCGGACGCAAGGAAGGCCACAACACCGACAGCTGGGGTTTCGCGGAGAGTTTTCGCGAGGCAATGACAGGCGCATCGATGGGCTGTGTCGCAATGTTCGGCGCCGGCGGAGCGGGCGCTGCAGTCGCAAACGCGCTGATGCAAATGGGCGTTGGCCGGCTGTTCGTCCTCGACAGCCAACCCGGTCGCGCCTCGGAACTTGCGTCGCGCATGGGCGCCTTGTTCGGCGGTCGCGTCGAGACGTGGCCGGACCCGGCCGCAGCCGTGCGCATGGCAAACGGCATCGTTAACACGACCCCGGTGGGCATGGCAAAATACCCCGGAACACCGTTCGACACGGCTCTTCTGACAGCCGAAAAATGGGTCGCCGACATAATCTACTTTCCGACCGAAACAGAGTTGCTGGTCGCAGCCCGAACGATCGGCTGCAGAACGCTTCCGGGCACCGGCATGGCGGTCTATCAGGCCGTCCGCGCGTTCGAACTGTTCACCGGGCGCAAGGCCGACCGCCGCGCCATGGCAGATCATTTCGAGGCCGCCGCATGAAGGCAATGACGCCTATAACCATATGAAGACCATAGGGAGGAAATCGACATGAAAACTGAAATGAACCGACGCCTGTTTATGGTCGCCGCCGGCGCACTCGCCGCCGCGACCGCCATTCCCGCCCTGGCGCAGGATAAGCCGAAGCTGCGTTTCTCGGCCGTGTTCTCGGAGCAGGACATCCGGGCCGAGATGATGAAAATGTTCGCCGAAGCCATCAAGGACGACTTTGCCTTCGAGGGCTATTACGGCGGCAACCTGTTCAAGCAGGGCACCGAACTTGTCGCCATCCAGCGCGGCAACCTCGAGATGGGCAATGTGGCCCCGCAGGACATCTCCAAGCAGATTCCGGCGTGGTCTATCGTCACCGCCGGCTACCTGTTCCGTGACGCCGCGCACGTGAAGGCGTTCTTTGCCAGCGATGCCGGTGCGGAGCTGAAGCGGATGGCCGAGGACCAGCTCGGCGTGAAGGTGCTCGGCCCTACCTATTTCGGCCTGCGCCAGGTCGGTCTGAAGCCGGACAAGGAAATCAAGACTCCCGCCGACATGGCAGGCATCAAGCTGCGTATGCCGGGTGGCGACGCGTGGCAATTCCTCGGCCAGGCGCTCGGTGCGAACCCTACGCCAATGGCCTACGCCGAGGTCTATACCGGCCTGCAGACAGGCGCAATCGACGGGCAGGACAACCCGTTGCCCAACGTCGAGAACATGAAGTTCTACGAGGTCATGTCGCAGATCGTGCTTACCTCGCACCTTGTCGGTTTCGACCTTCTCAGCATCTCGAAAAAGGTGTGGGACGAGATGGGGGCCGAGAAGCAGGCAAAGGTCCAGGCCGCGGCGGACAAGGCGATCGACTTCTCGACAGAGAAACACCTGACGCGCGAGAAGGAACTCGTTGAAACGTTCAAGGGCAAGGGCCTGAAGATCTACGAGCCCGATGTCGCAGCATTCCGCAAGCATGTGCAGGAGCAATATCTTGCCTCCGACCTGGCCAAGGAATGGCCTGCCGGGATGGTCGACAAGATCAACGCGCTTTGACGCGACGAACTCGCCGGCCGGTCCGCTTGCGACCGGCTGGCCGGTTTGACCAGGCAGGGAGGCATCATGAACCCGGGATTGAGAAAGGTCGGCGGCTGGCTCTACCGGCGCGCCGAGAACGCAATCGCCATCGCAATCGGCGCCATGTTCGCCGCGTTTCTGCTGCAGGTTGTTTTTCGCTACCTTCTCAACTGGCCGACCGGCTGGAGCAACGAGCTCACCGTCGTACTCTGGATCTGGGTTGTGCTGTTCGGCGCAGCGTTCGTCGTTCGCGAAGAGGAGGAAATCCGTTTTGATCTCCTCTATGCCACAGTCGGTCCGGACATCAGGCGGGTCATGACGCTTGCCTTCGCAATCGCTCTCGTCGCGCTCTATGGCTGGTCCTTTCCGGCCGTCTTCAGCTACGTGACCTTCATGAAGGTCGAGAGCACCGCCTACCTCAAGATACGCTTCGACTGGCTGTTCTCGATCTATCTGGTCTTCGTGGTCGCCGTGATCGCCCGCTACCTGTGGCTGGCGTGGCGTGCTCTGCGCGGCGAAGCACCGGCGGAATTCGACCCCACCAAAGCGAGCTCCGGCGTATGAATCTCGCGAGTCCGTTTTCGCTGTCAGTCGTCGCGATCACAGCGCTGGCCCTGCTTGGCCTGCCGATCGGTCACTCGATGATCGCCGGGTCGATCCTCTATCTCTGGCTTGCAGGGCTGGACATGGGCACCTCGGCCGAGCAGCTCCTCAACGGGCTCTACACAAGCTACATTCTGCTTGCCGTACCGATGTTCATTCTCGCCGCGGAGTTGATGAACGCCGGGACGATGACCGACCGGCTGCTGCAATTCTGCAATGCCGTCGTCGGCCGTTTCCGCGGCGGCCTGGCGCAAGTCAACGTGCTGCAGTCGATCATTTTCGCCGGCATGTCCGGCTCGGCCATCGCCGACGCTGCAGGCACCGGCAAGATGATGCAGCAACTCATGACCAGGGATGGCAAGTATCCGGCGAGCTATGCCGCTGCGCTGACAGCCGTCACCTCCGTCATCGGCCCGATCATTCCTCCATCGATTCCGCTGGTCATCTACGCACTGATCTCGGATGCATCCATCGGCTACCTCTTCATTGCCGGTATCGTGCCGGGCCTTCTTCTCGCCCTGGCGCAGATGATCATCGTCGCCATCGACGCGCGCCGGAAGAACTTTCCGGTCGAGAAGCCGGTGCCGCTCAGGGAGTTGCCGGGGATCACCTTGCGCGCATTTCCGGCGCTGATGCTGCCGGTCGTTCTGCTGGTCGGCATAAGGGGCGGCGTGATGACCCCCACCGAGGCCGCGGCGGTCGCCGCCGGCTACGCGCTGCTCATCTCGGTCGCGATCTATCGCAGCGTGACGCCGGGCCAGCTCTACCATGCGCTTCTCAACAGCGCCCGCACCACCGCCTCGATCGGCATGCTCATCGCCGGCGCCCTGGTGTTCAACTACGTCGTTACGGTTGAGAACATTCCGCAATCCCTGTCGGTGATCCTGAAGTCCTGGGACCTTTCGCCGATGGGGTTCCTGATCCTGGTCAACATCCTGCTGCTGATCCTGGGCTGCGTCCTGGAGGGCACGACTATCCTGCTGGTCATCGTGCCGGTGCTGATTCCGACGGCGCAGGCGCTCGGTGTCGACATGGTGCATTTCGGCGTTATGGTCGTCGTCAACATCATGCTCGGGCTCGTCACCCCGCCCTACGGGTTGCTGCTGTTCATCATGACCCGCATCGCGGAGGTGCCGTTGCGCGACCTGGTGCACGACGTGATGCCGTTTCTCTACGCCATGATTGCCGCCCTGATGCTGATCACCTTCTTCCCATCGCTGGTGCTGTGGCTGCCGCGCCTGCTGGGCTATCAAGGATAGGACCATGACCAAGCCAATCTTCGTTCTCAACGGGCCAAATCTCAACCGGCTCGGCATGCGCGAGCCGGAGATCTATGGGCGGACGACACTCGCAGAAATCGAGGTGATGTGCCGTGACGCCGCCGGCGATCATCCGATCCGTTTTCACCAGTCGAACATCGAAGGCGAAATCGTCAACTGGGTGCATGAGGCGATCGACGACGGCGCGGGCATTCTGATCAATCCCGCGGGTTTGAGTTTTATTTCGATCCCGGTGCTCGATGCGCTCAAAATGTTTGCGGGCCCGATCGTCGAACTGCATATCTCGAACATCCATCGCCGCGAGGAGATCTATCATCGGTCGCTGGTATCGAAGGTCGCCAGCGGCGTGATCGCGGGGCTGGGCGCCGAGGGGTATCCGCTCGCAATCCGCTGGCTCATCGACCAGGTCGACCGTCGCCATGACTGAACCCTGTATCATCGCTGTTGCGATCACCGGCTCGCTGCCGCGCAAGGAAGACAATCCTGCGGTGCCAATCAGCGTGGCCGAACAGATCGAGTCGACCCAGGAAGCCTTTGAAGCGGGTGCGTCGCTGGTGCACATCCACGTGCGCAATGACGATCAGAGTTCATCGTCAGAACCAACGCGCTTCGCTGCCGTCCAGGCGGGGGTGCGCAGGCACTGCCCCGGCATGATCGTCCAGTTCTCGACCGGCGGGCGCGGTCGTGATCCTGCCGCGCGTGGCTCGGCACTTTATCTGAAGCCGGACATGGCCTCGCTCTCGACCGGTTCGGTCAACTTTCCATCCATCGTCTATGAGAACCATCCCGCCCTGATCGCTGATCTCGCAACCGCGATGAAGGCAAATGGCGTGCTGCCGGAGATCGAGATCTTCGATCTTTCGCACCTTCACACAGCCAGGCGGCTGGCCGACGCGGGACTTATAGGTGAGCGCCCGCACATCCAGTTTGTCATGGGCGTGCAAAACGCACTGCCTGCGGAGGAGAGATTGCTCGACGCGCTCCTCGGGGAAGCGAAATTCCTGTTTCCACAATCCACCTGGACAGCGGCCGGAATAGGCCGCAACCAAACGATCGTCATGGAATGGGCGTTGGCACGCGGAGCAGACGCAGTGCGGACCGGACTTGAGGACAATATCAGGATCACCAGGGAACGCCTGGCGCGCAGCAACGCCGAGCTCGTCGAACTCGCGGCGGCGTCGGTCGAGAAGCTTGGCCGGCGCGTGGCCACCGTCAGCGAGGCGCGCCAAACGCTTGGTCTGGCGTCAGGACCGTAATTCCTGGCTGCAACTTCGCGCCGCGAAGGCCGAAGCTGCCTCATAACGTCGTCAGATTGAGCCGCCTGAGGATCGGAACCAGCTGATCTCTCGCGCCTCGGCGATGGCCCCTTGCAGCCCGGCCGGCCTCCGCCGGATCAGCGTCCCGGATTGCTTCAATGATCTTTCGGTGCTCCACAACCGACTGTGTCGGGGTTGGTCGAAGATGCAACGTCAGCCGCCGAGCCCGCTGAGATTGACCAGCCACAGTTTCGATCATGCGGCGGATGCGCCCGTTTCCGCAACGCGAGACAAGGGTATCGTGGAAACGTTCGTCTGCATCGGCCCAGGCATCCAGATCTCCCCTGCTAAGAGCGATCTCCATCCTGTCGGTGAAGGAACCAAGCTCGTCCAACACGCGGGAAGTTTCTTCGTTTTGGTTTAGAGATGCCAGGCGCTCGGCTGCGGCGCCTTCAAGCCCAATGAGAATGTCGTAAATTTCCAGAAGGTCGGATGGCGTCAGCGCTTTGACGAGTATGCCTCGCCGCGGAAGAATCTGGACGAAGCCTTCCTCCTGAAGGCGAGCCATCGCCTCGTGCACCGGCGTCCTGCTCATGCCCAGCCGGGCCGCAATATCGACCTCGGTTGCCTGAAAGCCTGCCGGTAACTCATTGGCCAGGATCGCCTGGCGGAGGAACCGGTAGGCGGCATCGCCGCGCGCCTCCTCAGCAGCTTCCATATCTCGCGCCGGTCCTGAACGCTTAAGCGGCATCGCACCCGTCCTGATTCTTTTTGTCCCGACAAGATTGACACACTGCAAGTCTTTGTCTAGATGCATATCAGCATGCATACAAGCTGGTATGCATCAATGCGAGATGCACCGCACGTTGCGGCCATCTCTCAAGGGAGGTTTGATATGAGAAGATTGCTGGCGGCCGCGCTCGCGTCCGCATTCGTCATTTTCACGGGTTCGGCTTCAGCACAGGAAGAGTATCCGAACCGGCCGATAACCATCCTCGTTCCCGCCGCTGCCGGCGGGCCAAGCGACACGGTTGCACGCCTCGTCGCTGAAGCGATGCGCGTCGATCTGGGTCAACAGGTGCTGGTCGAGAATGTCGGCGGTGCTGGCGGTTCGCTGGGCGCTGGCCGTGTCGCGAGCGCTGAACCGGACGGCTACACGCTTCTGCTCTACCACGGTGTCTCCACCTTCGCCGCACTTTACCCGGACCTCGCCTACAAGCCCATAGAGGCTTTCGATTCTGTGGGGTTGGTGACCGAGGTTCCGATGACGCTGGTCGGCAAGAAGGATCTGCCGCCGCAGGACGTCGGATCACTTCTGACTTATCTCAAGGGCGAAGGTGCGGGCGCGACGTTCGGCACCGCCGGCGTCGGTGCGGCATCGGACCTGTGTGGCAAGCTCCTGACCGAAGCGACGGGGATCAATCTGACTGTCGTGCCTTACAAGGGCACCGGCCCGGCGATGACCGACCTCGTTGGCGGCCAGATCGATCTCATGTGCGATCAAACCACCAATACCATCAATCAGATCAAGGCCGGCGAGATCAAGCCCTACGCCTTAACCACCAAGGCGCGCATCGACGCTCTGCCCGACCTGCCCACCTTGAATGAAAGCGGGGTGAAAAACTTCGAGGTCACCGCCTGGCACGCAATATGGACGCCGAAAGGCACGCCGGAGGCAATCAGGAGCAAGCTCTCGGCCTCGCTTCAGAAGTCACTCGCCACGCCGAAGTTGATCGAGCGCTTCGCCGCCCTCGGAACTGTGCCTGTGGCACCGGAACTGGCCACGCCAGCGGCACTCGATGAACGCTTCCATTCCGAGGTCGAGCGCTGGGGCAAGCTTCTTTCGGCGAAATGATTGCGACAACAGCTTAATTCGTGACTGGCGTCGCCTTGTCCGGCGTCAGCAGCCTTCGGAGGTCTCCATGCAGAGCTACAAGATTGCGGCAATTCCCGCCGACGGTATCGGTCCTGAAGTCATCGCCGCAGGCCTCCAGGCGCTCGAAGCCCTGGAAAAGCGCGAGGGAACTTTCACGCTGGAGGTGACGACGTTCGACTGGGGGTCGGATTATTACAAGAAACACGGCGCCATGATGCCTGCTGATGGCACCGAGCAGCTCAAGGCATTTGATGCAATCTTCTTCGGCGCCGTCGGGGCGCCCGACGTTCCCGATCACATAACACTCTGGGGTCTACGCCTGCCGATCTGCCAAGGCTTCGATCAGTATGCGAACGTGCGTCCCACGAAGGTTCTGCCGGGCATAGCTTCGCCTCTCGCCGGCGTTGGCCCGGGCGACCTGGATTGGGTGATCGTGCGGGAAAATTCCGAAGGCGAATACTCGGGCATTGGCGGGCGGGCGCATCGTGGACACCCGGAGGAAGTCGGCACCGAGGTGTCGATCTTCACGCGCACCGGGGTGACACGCATCATGCGCTACGCCTTCACGCTGGCTCAGTCTCGGCCGCGCAAATTGCTGACCGTCGTCACGAAATCGAATGCCCAACGTCACGGCATGGTGATGTGGGATGAGATCGCGGCCGAGGTGGCAAGCGAGTTCCCGGACGTGACCTGGGACAAGATGCTGGTCGACGCGATGACCGCGCGTATGACGCTGAAGCCGCGCAGCCTTGATACAATCGTCGCCACCAACCTGCACGCCGACATCCTTTCGGACTTGGCGGGCGCTCTTGCGGGCAGCCTTGGCGTGGCTCCTACGGCCAACATCGATCCGGAGCGTCGATACCCCTCGATGTTCGAGCCAATCCACGGTTCGGCATTCGACATCACCGGGAAAGGCATTGCCAACCCGGTTGCCACGTTCTGGACCGCTGCCCAGATGCTCGAACATCTGGGCCAGCCGGCCGCCGCTGCGCGGCTGATGGATGCGGTTGAGAAGGTTACCGGTGACGGGATCCTGACGCCTGACGTGGGCGGAAAGGCGACGACGAAAGAGGTGACCGACGCCGTCTGCGAGGCGATCCGCCGTTCGAACATTTAGCACCGGCCATTCGCCCAGCCATGCGCATTGGGAGGAGCCGATGGCGGACGCTCGATTTCAGCCGCAGACGGCACGCGACTTCCTGCCGCCGACATCGGCGGTGCGGCAATGCAAGTCGAGCGATGTCTTCAATCTACACAGCGACAGCCGAGCACGGCAAAAACTGTCACCGAAATGCCCTTCACTGAAATGCCCTTGCGCCGATTCCATGGGACGGCGGCTGAGGCTTCGCTCGTCTGCCCTGCCTGGCTCAGCGCGGTCGTCGCAGCATCGGGACTTGCGTCGGCGATGAACCGACCTGGATCGCGCCGAGCGGTTCGAAGCCGTGGCGCCGGTAGAACGGAATGTTGCGCGGGTTCGAGGATTCCAGATAGGCGGGCGCGTGATCGCGATCGCACTGCGCGAGCGCGTATGCCATCAAGGCGTCGCCGAGACCTTCGCCCTGATGCGCCGGGTCGACGCCGATCACGGGCAAGTACCAATGCGGTTCGGTCGGGTGGTACTTGGCCATCTGCTCGAATATAGCGGCGACTTCAGGTGCAAGAGAGGGCGCAACCGTGCCCTCGACAAGCGCACCAAGCGCTTCCTCGTCGGGATGCACACCGGGCGACAGCCACAGCGCCGTCCCGATATAGCCATCGGTACAAAAGCCGCTTCCGTTCGAGAATGCCTTGGCTCCGAAGGCGCGGACCAGTCGCGGCATGGCCGCAAGGTACTGGTGTGCATGCGGCCAGGTCCATCGCGCCATGGGATCCGTCGCAACGCCAGCAAGATTGTTCCGATCGCCGGATCTTCATCGGCCGCGGCCATAACTCTCACTGTCGACGATTTCATGCTGCCCTCCATGACACAGGTGGTTCGACGAGGCGCCCGCGCCCTCAAGCGGGCGGCGCAACAAGCGGGCTGGAGTCCGTGATCAGGCAGTCCGTGACCAGGCAGTCCATCGGAAACCCGCCTCACATCTGGCTAGCATGTTTCGCCTCCGGCGTTAAGTTTATCTCCTGACCGCAACAAGTTGTTTCGAGAAACGGAAAGGAAACGAGGAAGGAGATAGGAGCGATGACGAAACACAAGACCGGAACACGCGAGGAATGGCTCGGAGCGCGGCTCGCACTGATCGAGGCGGAGAAACGGCTCATGCGGCAGAGCGACGAACTGGCGCGACAGCGACAGGAACTGCCGTGGGTTCGGATCGATAAGGAGTATCTATTCGAAACCGGGGAGGGCAGCGCCTCGCTCGCCGACCTTTTCCAGGGGCGCTCGCAACTCTTCGTCTATCATTTCATGTTCGGCTACGGATACCGGCTCACCGATGAGCGCCAAGGATGCACCGGATGCTCCTTGATCGCCGATCACTTCGACTGCGTCATCCCCCACTTGAACGGCCGCGACGTTACCCTCGTCTGCGAATCGATCGCCCCGTTGCAGGAGATCCAGGATTACAAGCAGCAAATGGGCTGGCGCTTCCCGTGGGTTTCCTCGCTCGGCAACGATTTCAAATACGACTTCGGCGCCGCCTTTACCGAAGAGCAGCAGAGGGACGGCGCTGACTACAACTATCAGCATGTCGACAGGGCCGAGCCGCAGAAGGAGGGAATGAGCGTCTTCGCGCTCCAGGGCGGTGCCGTCTACCATACCTACTCGACCTACGCCCGTGGCACCGAGGTGTTTATGGGGGTCTACCGTTTCCTCGACCTGGCTCCGTGGGGAAGGAACGAGAACGGGCTCGAGTTCCCCCAGGCGTGGTGGCGCCGCCATGACGAGTACGGCAATGGCTGAGTGTCATGGGCACGACCGCGAATTACGGGGACAGGGGCGCGATTTTCCTTTCTGCCTGCCGTGCCCCTCGACCCGCGCCCGCGGTGGGCGCAGATCCGCCTCCTGAAGATAGTGCGCGTCCGCCCTGCCGCCGGGCCGGTCAGCCTGGCGGCATCTTCTCGAACGTCGTCAGCCCGGTATCCATCTTGTCCCAGGGGAGAGCCCGGCTGCCGTAGGTCACCACGGTCGGATTGAACCGGCCCGGATCATCGAGACTTGCGGCGTGGACCGTGATCACGTCCGGCATGGCGTCGTATGTCAAGTGTGTCGGCGTTCCGCAGACCGGGCAGAAGGAATGGATTTTGACATTCCCGTTGTCGGCCGCAACACGCCAGTCCGCGGTCACGCCGGTGATCGTCACGTCCGCCCGCGACGGAAACGTCAGGTAAGATCCGTGGCCGGTGCCGCTTCTTTTCTGGCAGTCGCGGCATTGGCAGTGGTTTTCGAAGATCGGGGCGGCCTTGGCCTCGTAGCGGAGCGCGCCGCACGCGCATCCGCCGGAGTAGAGAGTGCTCATCTGCTCGGTCCCTTGTGCTGGGTCAGGCCGCCAGTTCGGACTCGCGCGGCTTGGCGAAGACATCGATCGCCTGGCCGGTTTCGAGGAAGGATTTCAGGCTGGAGAGGACGATCGGCCAACCGCGTCTGATGCCGTTCGCCATGCCGCTGCCGGCTTCGAGTTCGTCATGGCTGACTGTCAGACGGACCATGGCCTCGTATTCCTCGAGCTCCAAGGTCACCCGGCTATAACTCGCCGGATCGGACGCCTGCGAAGCGTTTGCCCAGGTGATGACGAGACGGGTCGGCGGCGACACCTCGATGACCTTGCCGACGAGCTCGACGGTGCGTTCGTCATTGGCGCGGATATGCTGCCAGCTCGAGCCGGGCTTCCAGTCGGAGACGTTCTCGTGGCCCCAGTAGCGCCGTGCGAGGTCCGGTTTGGTTATGGCCTCGAACACCTTTGCCGGTGTCGAGACAATGTAGGTCGTGTAGATAAAGCTTTCCTTGGTCATTGCTACGCTCCTTTTGTTTCGCGAGCATAGGTAGATGGGGAAACCGGGTTCGTGTGAGTGACAATCTTGTCGCGAATTGCATCTGATATGAAAGGGTTGACGCATGACGCGCTGGCAGCTTGCTCATGGACGGCATCTCGATCTTGGCGCGAAATCGTTGCTGATGGGGATTTTGAACGTCACGCCGGATAGTTTTTCCGACGGCGGAGAATTCGACCGGCCGGAGCGGGCGCTGCAGCAGGCGCGGCGCATGATCGGCGAGGGCGCGGCGATCATCGATGTCGGCGGCGAATCCACCCGGCCCGGCGCCGGCGCTGTTTCGGCGCGCGAGGAACAGCTGCGCATCCTGCCGGTCATCGAGGCGCTGTCGTCCGAAGGCGGCAGCCTGGTTTCGGTCGACACCTACAGGGCTGAGACGGCGCGGCTGGCGGTCGCCGCGGGCGCGCATATCGTCAACGACGTGCATGGCCTGCAGCGCGAACCCGGCATCGCCCACGTCGCGGCGGAAACCGGGGCCGGTCTCGTCATCATGCACACCGGGCGCGGCCGCGAAAAACTGGCGGATGTGATCGCCGACCAGTTCCTGTTCCTGGACAGATCGCTGGAGATCGCGCGCGACGCCGGCATCGCGGACGAGCGGATCGTGCTCGACCCCGGCTTCGCCTTCGCCAAGGACGGCGAAGAAAACCTCGCGCTCATGGCTCGCTTCGGTGAATTGCGCGGGCTCGGTTTTCCATTGCTCGTCGGCACGTCACGCAAGCGTCTTGCCCGTCACCTGGTCGGCGAAATTGACGAGGGGCGGGACGTCGGCACAGCGGCAACAAGCGTCATCCTGCGGCTGAAGGGCGCTTCGATCTTTCGCGTCCACAACGTTGCGGTCAATCGCGACGCACTGGCCTTCGCCGACGCGGTGCGCGAGCGCGAGACCGGGGAAGAGAGGGCGCGTCAGGCGGGCTCGGTGACGACGCCGATCCGCCGGTAGATGAATTGTCCGTCGTTCGAGGGAACTGCCGCAGCACGCCGGGCCTCGTCGATCAGCATGGCCATGCGCGCATGGATCGGCGATTTCGCGCAAGCCGGGTCGGTCGCGGCGGCGTCGCCGGCGATCGCCATCGCCTGGCAGCGGCAGCCGCCCCAGTCGATCTCACGCCGTTCGCAGCTGCGACAAGGCTCATGCATCCAGTCGGTGCCGCGAAAAGCGTTGAATGCCGGCGAGTCTCTCCAGATCTCGGCCAGGCTGCGTGCCCCAAAGTGCTCGAAACTGAGCGACGGGATGGTCTGCGCGGCATGGCACGGTAGCACGGTGCCGTCCGGCGCCACCATGAAGGCGTCGCGCGCCCAGCCGCCCATGCACGGCTTGGGATAGATGGCGAAATAATCCGGCGTGACGAAATCGATGTTCATGATGCCGGTGAGCCGTTCGCGCGCCGCCGCGACGATCTCCGCCTGCCGGTCGACCGCAGCACGCTCGGGCATCAGTTGATCGCGATTGGTCAGCGCCCAGCCGGCATACTGCACGTTGGCGATCTCGAGCCGCTCGGCGCCCAGCGAGAGCGCCAGGTCGATGAATTCCGGCACCTCCTCGATGTTGTGACGATGGATCGGCGCGTTGATGGTCAGCGGCAGGCCGGCGGCGCGCGCGCGGCGCGCCGTCTCCAGCTTCTTTTCGTGGCCGCCCTTGTGATTGCCGATGCGGTCGGTGGTCGCCGGCCGTGCGCCTTGAAAGCTCAGTTGCAGATGGTCGAGCCCGGCTTCGGCAAACGCCTCGATGCGGCCTTCGGCAATGCCGACGCCGGCGGTGATCAGGTTGGTGTAGACGCCGCGCGCCGAAAGCCCGGCGATCAATTGCTCGAGGTCGCGGCGCAGCGTCGGTTCACCGCCCGACAGATGCACGTGGAGAACGCCGAGATCGGCGGCCTGCGAGAACAGGTCGAGCCAGGTCTGTGTATCGAGTTCGCGATTGGCCTTCAGCAATTCGAGCGGATTGGAGCAATACGGGCATTGCAGCGGGCAGCGATGCGTCAGTTCCGCCAGCATGCCGATCGGAGGGAGAAGGGGCTCGCTCATAGTTTTACCAGCAGCTTGTCCGACCATTCCTGCAGGAAGGCGACGACGTCGGCCGCCACGGCCTCCTGTTCGGCGTCATAATCCGCGGCAAGCTCGGCAATGATGTGGCCGACCGTGGACCGTCCATCGCAGCGGCGCAATATATCGAGGCTGATGTCGTTTGGCCAAAACACTTTTTCCGGCGAAAGCACGGCGAACGCCTGCCGCACCCGGTCGTACTGGATGCGCACGTGCTTCGGCAGCGACGGCACCGACTGCGGCGATACCATGGCTCTTTCGCGCAGCGCCATCATCGGGCTGGCTCCGGACGGAAGGCGCCGGGCGGGATGTTTCCGGGCTCGCCATAGGCGTGTTGAAGCGCGTCGAGCATGGCCCACAGGATATCGCATTTGAACACCAGCGCATCGATCGCCTGCTGCTGGCGTTCCGCCGTGTCGGCATGGCTGAGCACGTAGGCGAGGGCGAAGTCGGCGTCGCGCGAGGCCTGTTGGGGCCGTCGGCTGAAATAGGCCAGCGTATCCTCGGTGATGTAATCATATCTGGCCAGCATCGCCGGCACCCGTTCGCCGATGATCAGCGGCGAGAACATCTCGGTCAGCGACGAGGCGACCGCCTCGAACAGCGTCCGGTTCGTGCAAAAGGCGAGGTAGGCGCCGACCGCGAAACGTGTCGCCGGCAGCGCCAATCTCTCGCTCTTCACGTCGTCGGCATCGAGGCCGAGCGAGGTCGCCAGATGCAGCCAGCGCGCGATGCCGCCGCTCCAGCCGTCCTCGCCGTCATGGTCCTCGATGCGTTTGCGCCAGGCGGCGCGAAACGACGGGTCCTGCGCATGTGCCAGGATCATGGCATCCTTGCGCGGAATGACGGCCTGGTAGCAATAGCGGTTCAGCGCCCAGGCCTGCATTTCGGTCCTCGACAGCGCGCCGCTGGTCATCCGGTGATGGAAAGGATGGCGGTTGTGATAGCGCTCGGCACCGACCTGCCGCAGCACGGCTTCGAGCTCGCTGGAGGACAGGCGGTTCCTGGCCGCGTCGTGGAAATCACTCAAAATTCCATCTCCATGCCGTCGCGGGCGACTTCCCAGCCAGCCGCCTCGACCGCTGCGAGTTCGGCCGAATTCTCGTCCAGAACCGGGTTGGTGTTGTTGATGTGGACGAAGACACGGCGGCCGATCCTCACATCGGCCAGGGCGGCGATCGAACCGGCGTCTCCCGACATTGCCAGATGCCCCATGCGCGCCCCGGTCTTTTGGCCGACGCCGGCGGCAATCATCTCGTCGTCGGTGTAGACCGTGCCATCGAACAGGACACAGGCGGCATCGGCCAGGCGCGTGCGCAGCGTCGCATCGATGCGCGCGCAGCCCGGGATATAGAAGACGGAGCCGCGGCTGCCGGCACCAGTGATACGGACGCCGATCGTGTCGCCGGCGTCGGAACTGAAATTGGCTTCCGGCCGGCTTCTTTCCTCGAGATAGAGGGCTATCTTGCCGGGCACGGGAAAACTCTCGACAGTCACGCCGGTGTCGTGGCCGTCTGCGTCGCAGATCGCCAGTTCTTCCGCCGGCGGCAAGATGCGTCGCGGCACCAGCGCCGGATCGAGGACATTGAAGATCGAATTCGCCTCCAGCGTCGCCAGCACCTGTGTCGTTGCGTAAATGGCGAAGGGCTGCCGCTCACGCAGGCTGAGCAGGCCGGCGACATGATCGACATCGGCATTGGTCAGAACCACCGCGCGGATAGGCGTCGAACGCAACGGCGCATCCTGCGCCGGCTGCAATTCAGGCGTTTGCGCAATCTGCTGGCGGATATCGGGCGAGGAGTTGAAGAGAACCCAGCCGGCCCCATCCGCTGACGCGGCGATGCTTGATTGGGTTCGCGAATGCACGCCAGCCATCCCGGTGCGAGCCGCGCGGCTCAGGCGATAGTTGCAATTCCACTGCGGAAAGCCGCCGCCCGCCGCCGAGCCGATGATCTTCAAGCGCATTGCAATGCCCGCCCAACGGCTTGTTCAATCAACAACGGCCTGTTCAACCAACAGCAAATTTTCGACCGCGAATGGCTTCGCGTCCGCATTGAACGCGTCAAAGCCTTTCACCAGGACCTCGCGCGAAATGGCAGTGCGTGTCCCCGTTGCCGGGGACACGCACCTCTGCGGCCTACTTCTTGGGAGTAATTTCAGCAGGCAGATACCGCGAAATCTCGAAGCCCGCAGCAACCTGGCACATGGTCGGTTTCGTCCAGCTCTTCTTCATGGCATATCTCCTCTTCTACCAGCCCGAAGGGGCCGATCCTTTCTCAGTCAACCATTGCTGGGCACCATTGCAATGGCTCGTCCATCAGCTCTCAAAATGGACAAATGAAACGGCAGGTCCTGAAAAGTCGAAAAACAAGAAAATAACAATGCTCATGCTCAATTGCTAATCACATAAGGCTTCCTTTCCTCAAGTGGAAGGTTGGCACGTTCCCATCCATCGGCGCCGGGCGGATACCAGATCACTGAACTGTAGCCCCATTCGATGGCGCGTTTCGCAGCATTCCACGACATCCAGCAATTGGTCATGCAATAGAACAGAATGGCACGCGACTTGTCGGGACCGGCTGCGGCCGCGAGGCCTTGGCGAAAATAGTTGGCGGTCTCCTCGGAGAGAGCGCCGTAACCGACATTGGCCAGCCAGGTGCTGCCGGGGATGTCCTTTCTGATCGCGGCTCTCCAAATCGTTCCTGCCGGCAAATTGGCCGGCTTCGGCGTGTTCGGCATGACGTCGAAGAACACCGCCTTCTTCCCCCGCCACAGCGCCTCTGCCTCCGCCGTCGTCACCACCTTCGCGCCCTGCAGCGTCTGCGGCACCGGCGCCCGATATTCGTCCATCCGGTAGCCGCCGGGCTCGGCGATATCGCCAGCCCACATCGGTTCGGTCAGACCCAGAAGGCCCGCGGCGACCAGCAAAATCGTCTCCTTTCCCTTCATGCCCTTCATACGTTTCTCGTCATTGCGTGATCGGATTATCGTGTTCGTCGATCAGCGGCACGTTGTAGTCCAGCAGGATCCTGTTGATCTCCGCCTGGTTTTCCCTGATCACCCGGTTGAGCGTCCGCTTCCATTCCTGGTCGGATGGACGCACGCCCATGGTGATACGGTAGGACATGCGGGCACCGGTTTTTTCCTTCACCAGCGGAACGACGGTGAGATCGGCGCCCGATTTCTTGGCGTAGTAGCCCGCCATCGGCCCCCACACGATCGCGGCGTCGATCGTGCCTGCCAAAAGATCCTTGATCATGACTTCAGCCATCGATGGGGCGAGGCGCGTGTCGACCATCAACGGGTAGGTCTTGGCGCTCCGCATCAGCTTGGCCGCGGCCAGGTTGGAAGCCGGCGGCGTTCCGCCGACAATCCCGATTTTCTTCCCCGCAAGCTTGGGATCCCCTATGGTTTCGACGCCGCCGAGACCGCCGCCCTTCCTGTAAACCAGCACATAAGCCGACCGGTAATAGGCGTTGGTATTCTGGACCAGTTCGTCGCCCTGCGCGTATCCCATGATGACGTCGCAGCGGTTGGCTGTCAGCGTGTTGCGCACGAAACCGGTGATCATCGGAAACCAGGTATAGGCGACCGATTTCCGGCCGGTCTTTTCGGCAACCAGTTCGGCCAGCCTGTTTTCAAAACCTTCACCACTTTGGTCGGTGAACGGCATGTTCGAGGGATCGGCGCAGACGCGCAGCACTTGCGGGTCGACCAGTTCTCCGGCGGCGCCGAGGCCCGCATCTTGCGCCAGCGCATGGGCGGGGACGAACGCGGCAGCCGTGGCAGCGAACAGGAAGAGGCGCAGTCTATCGCGGTACCAACTCATATCATCCTCCCATGCAGGACGCTTCCTGGTCCTTGGCTGCCTGCGGCTTCTCCGCCTTCTTGGGCGGGCGGCCACGCGGAGCACCGCCGACGGCGCGTGCGCGCAGATAGACGTAGAGATCATCCATGTAGCAGTAGACGTTCTTGTTGTCGCCGAAGGCCGGCATGACGTTTTCCTTGCCGCCGCCAACATTTTTGCGCCCCTCGGCGACGATCGACAGGAAGGTTCCATAGTCCATGTTCTTCATGGTCTCCGCCAGGGCCGGCGCGTAGCTCGAGCCGACGCCATCGGGCCCGTGGCAGACATGGCAATCGGAATGATAGCGGCGGTAACCGCTGAACGTGTACCAATCCACGGTTCCGTTTTCGATCTTGTAGGTCGGATTTCCGTCCGCGTCCAAATGCTTGCCGTTTTCTTCCGTCACTGCCTTGGCTTTTTCCGCGCTGTCCTGGGCTTGTGCGAGGCTTAAGCTTGCCAAAGGCAGCAGAGCCAGAGCGAGAGCGGAAATTACAATGCGAACGGACATTCAGACTCTTTCCTTCATTTCGCCTGCACACGGTCTTGCTGTCGTGAAGCGGCATTGATCGGTGTTTTGGAGCGCGGCGAAATCGAGAGCCCGGCGGCATTGCCGGTGATCCGGGCTCTCGTTTCTCAGGCCATTTCTCAGGCCATGGGCCCTTGCATCGCTAGGGTCGTGCGATGTCCCGGAAGATCAATCCGGGAGGCCGAAGACGGTGAGCTGACCGCCCAGCGTCGTGTAGTCGGCAAGAGCGGCATAGCCGCCGACCGCACCAAGACCAGCCGTGGAGATGGACTTTTCTTCCTCGGTCGGAGCTTTTTCACCCGCCACTGCCGCTTGCCAGGCCGCGGCGCCTTCGGCTCCCAAAAGGCCACCTGCGAGGCCGATGCCAGCCCAGCCGCCGACACCCGACAGGACGGCTACATACTGCTTGCCGCGATGTTCGAAGGTGTTGACGTTGCCGATGATGCCCGACGGCGTCTTGAACTTGTAGAGTTCCTTGCCTTCGGTATCGACGGCCTTGATGTAGCCTTCCAGCGTGCCGTAGAAGACCACGTCGCCTTCGGTGGCAAGCGCGCCGGACCAGACCGAGAACTGCTCGGGCTTGGACCAGACGATCTCGCCCTTGGCAGCGTCCCAGGCGATGAAGTTGCCCATGCCGCCATGGCTGTTGGGGGTCGGGTACATCGCCACCGTGGCGCCGACATAGGGCTGGCCGGCGGTGTAGCTCACCTTGTAGGGCTCATAGTCCATGCAGACATGGTTTGTCGGCACGTAGAACAGGCCAGTCTTCGGCGAATAGGTCGCCGGCTGCTGGTCCTTGGTGCCAAGCGCAGCCGGGCAGATGCCCGTCGTGTTGGTGTCTTCGCCGTTCTGCTGGGTCGAATATTTGGCCACGACCTGCGGGCGGCCATACTGGTCGCTCTTGGGGTCCATGTTGACCTCGGTCGCCCAGTTCACCGTGGGATCGTATTTCTTGGCGACCAGAAGCTCGCCGCTGGCGCGATCCATGGTGTAGGCAAAGCCGTTGCGGTCGAAATGCACCAGCACGTCATGCTTGGCGCCGTTGACCTCCATGCCGTCGACGAGAATGTTCTCGTTGACGCCATCATAATCCCACTCGTCATGCGGGGTCATCTGGTAGAGCCATTTGGCCACGCCTGTGTCGGCATCGCGCGCCATGAGCGTCATCGACCAGCGATTGTCGCCCGGGCGCTGGACCGGGTTCCAGGTCGAGGGATTGCCGGTGCCATAGTAAACCAGGTTCAGCTTGGGATCATAAGCGAACCATCCCCAGGTCGTGCCGCCACCTGTTTTCCACTGCTCGCCCTCCCAGGTGTTGATGCCGGAATCCGGCCCGACGGGTTTGCCGAGATGCGTGGTTTTTTCCGGATCGATGAGCGTCTCTGCATCCGGACCGGTGGAATAAGCCTTCCAGGCAAGCGAGCCATCCTTGAGATTATACGCCGCGGTCCAGCCGCGGACACCGAATTCAGCGCCTGAAACGCCGATGATGACCTTGTCCTTGACGACCATAGGCGCGGCTGTGCCGGATTCGCCCTTGCTGCCGTCGGTCTCGCCGTTCTTGACCGACCAGACGACCTTGCCGGTCTTGGCATCGAGCGCCACAACAGTGGTGTCGGCCTGGTTGAGGATGATCTTGCCGTCACCATAGGCGACGCCGCGATTGACCGTATCGCAGCACATGATCGCAATGACGTTCGGATCCTGCTTGGGCTCGTACTTCCAGAGGATCTTGCCCTCGTTATTGAGGTCGAGAGCGTAGACCATATTCGGGAACGGCGTGTGGATATACATCACGTCGCCGATCACCAGCGGGCCGCCTTCATGGCCGCGCAGCACGCCAGTGGACATCGTCCACTTGACCTGCAGATCCTTCACATTGTCCTTGTTGATCTGGTTCAGTTTCGAATAACGGGTGTTGGCGTAGTCACCCGTTGGCATCGCCCAGTTCTTGGGGTCAGAGGACATTTTCATCAGCTCTTCATTGGCCGACGTCATGTGGACCGCGCCGAACGACATGAGCGCCGCGGTCGTTAGTAGGTAGGCAGTTTTCGCTAATACACGCATCAAAGTCCTCCCAGGGTGCACAATGACGAATCGTCCGTTGAGCCCACCAGGGCTTGCCCAAGCGATTCATGTGGGGGAAGTATTTCCGGCAGCGTGTCACGACCTAAGCCGAATGAGCAGAGGGCACCGTTACTGCCCATCCCACCTGGCCTACGAAAGACTGTCGCCGCTCCCTAATGACGGTGACGCCCTTGAAGCCGGAAACAGGATGAAGCTATGTCATCCCCAGACGGAAGGCAAGAAAAATCACTTCCATCTATGTTGCACTGCAATATAGAGAAATAGATGTGAAAAAACCCGTGCTGAAAGCTATTGATCGACTGTGGATGAAGCGAGATTTATATAAGTGGTTAAATTTTGCGTATTTTTTGCGCAAAATGTATTGATTTTTATTCGCGAATATTCGTTGGAGCGTATGATTTTAAGTATGCGCACGTCGCTTCGGTTGCCGATAGTGGAGGAGACCTGAAATCAAGCTCAGCACCAGGATTCGGAGCCGATGTTCGTGCTGTCGGGGAGGCGTTTTGCCGGCCGGGACGGCCCTGTCCTTTGGTACTATATGGCGTGCACGAGAACTTGACTGGCGTGGATTCGCGAGGCCAACTGGAGCGGTGATCCGTCTCGATCCAGCGAGCTCGGCCAGCGGGCTCGGCCTGTCACGTTCCGGGCCAATCGGAGGTTCTCCATGATCAGATTTGTCGGCTTCTCGAGCCTGCCGCTGTTGCTCATTTCGGCCCTGGCCTTCGCCAATCCGGCCGGCGCCGCCTCGGATTATCCGACGGTGACGGTCGTCGACTATGTGCTCGGCTGCATGCAGACGAATGGCCAGACACGTCAGGCGCTGGAGAGTTGTTCCTGCTCGATCGACGTCATCGCCTCGATCCTTCCGTTCGAGGATTATGAAAGGGCCGAGACTTTCAAGAGCATGTCCCTGACGACAGGGGAGCGTTCGGGACTGTTCCGCGAAAACGCGCCGGCAAAAGCCGCAAGCACGGAACTGAAGCGCGCGCAGGCGGAGGCCGACGTGCGCTGCTTTTAAAGCGCGTCGCGTTTGAGTGGATTCATGCGACGCTTTGCATGTGGTTTCGAGGCTTCAAAGCCCCGTAACCTCCAGCGGCCATTGATTGCGAAATACCTTGCCATCCGTATCGATCGCTTCGACCTGGATTTGGCCAGAGCCGTGCGCGGTGAAATCGAACCGGAAATTGGGGTCTTCCGAAATAGATATCCCCCCTTCCATCGACAGGATCAGCCGGTCGGCCTGCGAGACCGACAGTTTCTGAACGAAATGCGCGGGGATGAAATACTGGGTCAGCGGATTGCGCTGCAGGCCCGAATTGTTCGGGTGGCGGATCATCAGCTGCAATTCCTGCGCCTTTGTCATCGTCTCTTGCGGCGGGAATTGGCGCAGCTTCATCTGCCCCATCGTCGCCATCGCCTCGTCCTGGTTCTTGACCGCCGGGGCGGAGCATCCGCCTGACGCCTTGACGAAGGTCTGGGCCATGTGAAGCTCGCCGCCCTGCGTCTCTGCTATGGCACGCAGATAGGAATAGTCGTCGACGCGCACGCGCGTCGACAGATGCGTCACGCCGGCGTCCTTGCCGATCTCGAACGTCGCCGCCACCGGCGCCGGGTTGACGTCGATGATCAAGGTGACGGATTTGATGCCGGCGGGCGCCTTGGCCGGATCGATGTAGATGTCGACGGGCACGATGGCGGCATCCTGCGCCCGCTTCGGCGCCTCGATCCTGACGACGCCGCTATCGACCAGAATTGCCCGATCGCCGAACACGTCGCCTTTCAGAGCCTGCCAGATCCTGTTTGAAGACGCGGTTGTCTGCTGGGCGTTGGCGGCGCCGGAGGCGCCAAACAGCGTGCCGACGGCCAGGACAATCGCGGCAAAGACGGCTGCGAGCGGCAAGCCGAGCTGCCGGCTCCGGTAAGCGCGGTTGTGCATTTCGATGCCTCCACCAATGTCAGAGAGGTGGTGCCCAGGCCGAGGTCGAGGATAGACCCTTGACGATGCGTTGGCAAATCGGTCCACTTCATCACGTCTTGCGGTGAAAATCTAACGTTTGGTACCCGAGGCGAGATTCCGCTTCCGACCCAAGCGCACGTTCGCCTGGCCGGGCTGAGCTCACGCCCATGACCCTGAGCGGCCCTTCAATCCCCAAATTCGCTGGACCTTGCCACGCCGATTCGGCCGCTCGCAAGCGGACCTTCGCCGGAACAGACGCGCGGCACGCTCCGCGAAGCCCGGATCTCGCAATGGTGTCAACTTACTGGGTCCCGCAGGGAGCCATTGTCGGTTAAGCTTGGCCAGGCGAGTTGGTATCAGCCTCTCATCACTGTTCGGTTGGACTTCAGCGACCGACGGCTACTACCTGGGGTCATCCCAAGCGCCGGACGAAATCGAAACGGCAACGCGCATGCCAATATTGTTGCCGCGCATATCCTCATCTTCATAAACCCCGCACCGCGCTGCGGAACGAAGCGCGATATCGATTGAGTCGAAGAAGTAACCGCGAAGCCCCCATACCTTGCAGGCTCCTTCCGCAGGGGTGGAATACTCCTGATGAGCATTGCTAAACAGCCACGGGGAGCCATCGTCAGGCGCCCCTTTGTAGTTGGGGAAGTAGCAGTCCTCTATGTATTCAAAGACGTTGCCGACCATGTCGAAGAGACCCCAGTTATTCGGCCCAAAGCTACCGACGGGGTAAGTGTACTCAAGCGATGGGGCTTCGGCGCATTGCGCAGCCATTGCAGACGAGTAGACCGAATCTCCGTCGGCAAAGTTGCCATGATCGCAAAGCTCATCCCGGCCAGCACCGTAGAAGAATGGCCGTGTTTCGCCCGCTCTCGTCGCATATTCCCACTCGGCTTCCGTGGGAAAGCGATATCTTCGTCCCGTTTTCTTTGAGAGCCACGAGAGGTAAGCCTTCGCTTCATTGCGCGATATGCAGGTGGCCGGCTGGGTATCCTCTACTTCAACGCCGGGCTTCCGAAAATCGGCGTATTCAACCAATACCAGACCGCCGCCACCAGAGCCGGGAATGATGCCCCGCTCGTACTGGCCTGCCTTTCGGCTGACGGCGCCGATGAACTTGCCCTGGTTAGGTCCACTGTCCGGAATCCGAAGGTAACACTCCCCGCCGGCTTCGAATCCAGTGTCCTCCACGAAGGCAGCAAACTCGGCTACCGTCACTGTGAACTTGCCTATTGCGAATTGGTAATCGAACGTCACCTCATGCCGCGGCGTTTCCGACGGAATGTGGTATTCGGTAAACGGCAGCTTCGCATCTTCTTCCGTCGCCCCCATCCAGTACGATCCAGCAGCAAGCACGACGTCTCACACATACCAGAAGTCTATCCCGTCAGCGCTCTCGCTGCTAAGTCAGCCGTTAAGCGAACATCCGCTTGGCCGCGGGTAACAATGCCTAGCAATATTGGAGGCGTTGATCGCCTGCCCGTGATCCGAATGGCGGCAACGGGTCGACTCAAGCCGTAGCGCGAAGGTCAGGTTTGGAGAAGCGCGGGGAATGGCAGCTCATGGCGCGATCGAGCCGGCTGGGGCATCGGCTCGGATTATAACGCGATGGGGCGTTCTACGTCTCAATCGGGTGGATAGCTGACCTCTGGGCCGGGAGCTGATTTCATCCGATCTCGCGCATTTATCGCGAGGGGCGGCAGTGGTATCGAAGTGCACTCAGGATTCGGACGACATGGTGACTGCGACCAAGCTTGCCAAGCATCTTGGCCGTCAGGCCTTCGGAGAGAACCCCGCCAGCTATCACAGCTCGCGGCCTGAGTATCCGGAATGGGTGTATGCCACCCTCGCCTCAAGATGCGGCTTAAACCGCAACGCTGCAGTTTTCGAGATCGGAGCAGGCACCGGCACGGCAACACGCCGATTGCTCGACCTTGGCGCCGACCCGCTGATGGCCGTAGAGCCGGACCAACGCCTCGCCGACTTCCTGCGCACGAACAATCCGGACAAGGCCTTGAAGGTGGTCGTCGCCCCGTTCGAGGATGCGTCGCTCGAAGAGGAAGCCTTCGATCTGGGTGTAAGCGCTACCGCTTTTCATTGGCTCGACGAAGACTCGGCTCTCGTGAAGATCGCCAGCCTGATTCGCCCCGGTGGCTGGTGGGCGGCAGTTTGGAACGTGTTCGGCGATGACAGCCGACCCGATCCGTTTCACGAGGCGACCAAGGAATTGCTAGAAGCCCCTGCCAGCCCTTCAGCCGGGGAGAGGGGCATTCCCTTCGGATTGGATTCTGGGGCTCGCTTGGCTGCCTTGAAGCGTACAGGAGCATTCGATGTTGTGGAGAACAGGACGAACCCATGGTCCCTAGTTCTCGATGCAAACCAAACGGTAGCGTTGTACGCAACTTACTCGAACGTGAGTGCCCGTCTCGACCGCGAGGCCGTCTTGGCTGAAATCGGCCGCATCGCTCGCGAAGTCTTTATGAATCGCGTTGTCCGAAACATGACGACGAGCCTCTATATTGCCCGGCGGGCAGGCTGAAGGAAGCTACTCCGCGTTCCACCGGAATGTCTGCATGGGGTCGATAGCGTCGGTCGGCGGATGTCTGTTTAGGAAAGCGGTCAATCAGACTGTCCGACGTACCACTGCTGCAGCCTCATTTTCCGCCGGTGCTTCATCTTCACCATCGGTGAAAACCGCCACCGTGATAGAAGGGGCGACATCGGGGAAATGATAGACGGCGTTGACGCAGCCCGGGCCGCCGCCCGAGTGGCCCATCGCCCGGCCGGAACCACCCATCCGGCCCGACATCAGCCCAAGACCATAGCCGAGCGTCTGCTTAGGGTCGACTCGAGCCGTTGCGTGAAGGGCAGCTTTTGAGAAGCGCCATGAATGTCGCGAAATGGCGCTCGTTGCTCGTTCCGGTCGACGAGACGTATGGCAGGAAACCACCAAAGCGGTATTTCGTCTCGGGTACCAAGCGTCAGATTTTCACCACTACCGCCTTGTCGCTGTGATCTACTCCCATTCGAGTTCGGCAAAGGCGGCCGTTGCATTGCGCTCGTTGTAGTCGTCGAACAGATGCCAATTGTCCCGTTCGCTTGCGCCGGCAGTCTTGACGGCGTCGCGCAGCGGTACCCCGTCGGCAATCGCCTTGCGAATATCGCGCGCCAGAATTTCGAAATAGCGCCGCTCCGCCATCAGCGCCGCCGGCCAGTCGGCCGGCACCGGGCCATGACCCGGCACGGCGCGCACTGCGCCGATCGCGGCGAGCGCATCCATCTGGCGAAGCCAGCCGAGCAGCGATCCGTCGAGCGTCGGCAAGGAACCGATGAAAACCAGATCGCCGGCAAACAGCGTGCGGGTCGCGCTGTCGAAGACGGTCAGGTCGTTGTCGGTGTGAGCCGCCTTCCAAGCCTGCAGTTCGAGCACGCGGCCGCCAAGGTCGAGCTGCAGGCGATCGTCGACCAGCATCGTCGGCGGTATGATCTCGATCCCCTCGATCAGCGCGTCGCCGATCTGTTGGCGAAAGTTTTGCAGGTAGTACGCGCCGCGCGCCTCGAGAGCGCGCGGCAGATTTCGGTGGCCGACGATGGTGGCGCCGATTTGCCGGAACGCCGCGTTGCCGAAGACATGGTCGGGGTGCATGTGGGTGTTGATCAGGTAGCGAACCGGCCTGGCGCTTATCTCGCTGATCGCGGCGATGAGGGCGTTCGCCTCGATCAGGCTGCCGCCGCTGTCGATGACGGCGACGGCGTCGGTGCCGACGACGACGCCGAGGTTGGAGATCGCGCCATGGTTGGCAGCGCTCATCAATTCATCGACGCCCTGGAACGCGAAGACGCCGTCGGCGACTTTCCCGAGCTTGAATTCAAGGCCGTTGGTTGCGGCGAGAGCGGCCCGCCCGAGGCAACAAGGCAGCATCGCGGCGCTGACCGCGGTGCAGGCGAAGCCGTTCACAAGCTTGCGTCGTATCCTGTCGATCGGCATGGCTCCCTCCCGGTTCCGAACTGCAGGGCGATCAGGCCACGCCCGGAAATTTTTGCTGGAACGACCGCAAAAGGTCGCTCATCACCTGTGGATTGCGATAGTGCCGCGGCAGCCTCACGTCGAACATGCCGAGCACATGGGCCGGCCGCTGCGCGAGCACGATGATGCGGTCCGACAGCATCAGCGCCTCGCGCAGATTGTGGGTTACCATCAGGGCGGTCGTGGGCCGCGCCGACCACACGGTCAAAAGCAGGTGCCGAAGCCGCTCGGCGGTCCGTTCGTCGAGGGAGGCAAAAGGTTCGTCCAGGAACAGCACCGCCGGTTCGGTGGCGAAGGCCCTGGCAAGCGCTGCCCTGCGCGCAAGGCCGAGCGAAAGCTCCGCCGGATAGAGCGAGCGCATTCCGGCGAGGCCGAGCGTGTCGAACAGCCCGTCGAGATTCTTCGTCCTCAGGCTTTTCGGCAGCGCCAGCCTGACATTCTGCTCCACCGTCCGCCACGGCAGCAAGACCGGCTCCTGGAACACGGCGGCGATCCGGCCGGAGCCGCCCTCAGGCAGCTGGAACGAGCCGGAAAAGTCCTTGTCCAACCCAAGCAGGATGCGCAGCGTCGTGGTCTTGCCGCAGCCGGACGGCCCCAGCAGGCAGGCGAATTCGCCTTGCCGGACCTCAAAGGAAAGGTCCTGGAGCGCCGTGATCGAGACGCCTTGCGCGGACCTGAAGGTTTTTTCGGCGATGTCGACCCTAAGCGGGACGACGGCGCCAACGGGTTGCATGTCGTTCAACGGGCTGCACCAGAAGGAGTTCGATGACAAGCATCACCGCCACGAAAGTCAGGGTGTAGGCAAGAATGGCGGCGACGTCGAAGAGTTGGAAATAAAGATAGATCTGGAAGCCGACGCCGTTGGAGCGGCCGAGCAGTTCGACCACCAGGACGATCTTCCAGATCAGAGCGATGCCTGATCGTGAGGCGGCGGCAAGATAGGGCTGCAGTTGCGGCAGCAGGACATGGCGAATGCGGTCGAGATGACCAAAGCGGTAGACGGCGGCCATTTCGGCGTAACTCGGATCAATCGCCCTGGCGCCCTCGCGCATCGTCACCACGACATTCGGGATCTTGTTGACGGCGACCGCGCCAATCGCCGCCGCTTCGTTGAGGCCGAACCAGATGTAGGCGAGCACGATGACGACCAGCGCGGGAATGTTGAGGAACAGAACCACCCAGGGAGCGAAGAACCGGTCTGCGCTGCGGTGGCTGCCGAGGATGACGCCGATGACCGAGCCAACGACCATCGCGACGACATAGGCCGCGGTAACCCGGCCGAGCGTCGCGCCGAGATGGGAGAAAAGATCGCCGTTCGCCGCCTCTGCAAGCAGCACCTGCCAGACCTGTCCCGGCCCTGGAAAGGCACGGCTCGGCCAGGCATGTGCCGCAACACCCCACAGCAGGCAAAGCCCGAGCAGAGAGGCCGCCACCGTCAACACCGGTGTCAGCGCCGCTGCCAGGCCGGACTGGCTGGACATGCCGACCGCAGCCCCAGGCCGGCGATCGCCGGTACCAGGTGCGCTCATTGCGGGGGTACCTGCCAGAACGTGCCGGGCGCCATCTCGGGCGCGCCGCCGACCAGCTTTTCGCCGCCGATCTCGGCCAGCACGCGATAGAGTTTTCCCGCGTCGGCCGCATCCTCGGCGACGGGGCGTCTGGGAATGCCTTCGCGATAGCGGTCACGCAGTTTTGCCAGTTCCTCGCCTTGAGCGCGGACGACAGGCGCGAGGCGCAGCCACTCATCGTCGGATCTGGCCAGCAAGTCCTTTGACTGCGCCGAAGCCTTGATGAAGCCCCTGATAGCGTCCGGATGTTCGTTCGCCCATTTGTCATGAAAGACATAGCCGAGCGCCGATACGGCGCCCGAGGCCCCGAGCGCTTGCGCCGCAGCATCGGCGCCGATCAGCCGACGAAAGCCGTTGGCCTCGAGCCGGGCGCAAAAATGCCAGAAATTGAGCACCGCATCGAGCTCGCCCTGCATCGCCTTTTCCGAAATCAGCGGCGGCGCGCCGAAGACGACGTCGCTGGTTGCCGCCAGGTCGAGGCCGTGATCGCGTCTGGCCAGCGCCTGGATCAGCAGCCAGCTTTTATCGAGAGGTCCGCCGGCGACGCCGAGCTTTTTTCCCCTGAGATCGGTAATCGACCGGATCGGCGCCGCCTCCTTCACCATGATCGCGCCGACGGCGGTCGAATAGGGGACCAATGTGAGGTCGACGCCTTCGGAGCGCTGGCGCGAAACCCACTGCCAGTCGGAGACGATCATGTCGATCGCGCCGGCCAGCAAGGCGACGTTGGTTGCATCCTCGCCGGCGAAATCGAGAACCTCCAGATCGATGTCGTTGGCGGTGGCGAATCCGTGGTGCTTCAGCGTGTCGAGCGCCCAGCTCACGGTGCCGAATTTCAGCACACCGATGCGAACCACGGCCGTGGCGGGGGCCGCGGCGAAGGACGTTTTTGGGACAAGCGCTGCTGCCGTTGCAAGGGCTGCCAGACCGAGCGTTCCTCGACGCGAAATCATGATGATGTCTCCTCCCGGGCCGTAACAGGCCGGGGCGCCGGTCAGATCGCGCGGTCTTTGTTCGGGAAAGCGCATTTCCAGCGCTTGACCCTTAGCTTCGGGTGTTCCTGCGACCATTTCGCGATTTCGCTGGGCGCCAAGACCATACATTGGACGAGAGAGCCACGGCTCTCGAAATAGAGATGTTCGTCTCGGCAATTGCTCGGATCGGCAATCAGGCAAACCGTCAAGATGAGGTCGACCATATCCATTCAGCACCTCTTGCGCGCTTGAAGACGCCCGCTTCGGCGAGATCCGGCCCGGTCTGCGAGCCTGGACAGAATCGCCAGCTGCCGGTGTCCCGAGGTGCCCATGGAAAACCGGAATGGTTTGAGGCTACGCGTTCGCCCGATGGCCGTCAACAACGGCGAATGGATGGTGGAGCCGATGCCGAACTCCGCCGGTTGCTTGCCCAGTCTTCCAGCGTTGGTGGTTGGCGAAAGCCGAAGCGGCATCCAATCTCCCCCCTTGCGGGGGAGATGTCCGGCAGGACAGAGGGGGGTGGGAAGGATCGCCAACTCTCGATTTAATCCAAGTTGTGTGCGTCAAGTTCTGCAAAAATGGCGTGGCATTCAGCGGTGACGTTGGCGTGTCCGCCGCGCAGCCCCCGTGTTTAGCGGAGCGGCGGACATGGCGGCCGCGTCAGGCGGCCAGTGCCCTCAGGTTCTCCTTCTTGTGCTCGCGCAGATGATCCATGTTGAGGTAGCGGGTCGCCTCGAGCCAGTTCTCGTGGATCTCCACCGCCAATGCCCGAACCAGCCGCAAACAGCTCTGCGGGTTGGGGAAGATGCGAACGACCAGGGTGCGCCGCTTGATCTCCTGGTTCAGCCGCTCCAGCATGTTCGTCGACTTCATGTGCTTGTGATGCGGCAGCGGCAGCCGATAGAAGCTCAGCGTCTCCTCGATGTTGTTCTCCACCCAATCCACCAGCTTCGGGTATTTGGCCTGCCATTTGGCGATCCACTGCGCCAGGTCGCGCTTGACCTCGGCGAGGTCGCGCCGGTCATAGAACCATCTGAGCTCCATCAGGCAGTCGTCATCGACCTTGCGCGGCACATAATCGAGCGCGTTTCTGAGGAAGTGCACGTAACAGCGCTGCCAGACTGCCTCGGGCAGGACTTCGCGGATCGCTGCCCTGAGCCCCGGATGGTCGTCGGAGACGACAAACTCGACGCCGGCGAGCCCGCGCTGCTTGAGCCCTGCCACGAACGCGCGCCAGCTCGAATGGCTTTCACGGTTGGCCAGCTCGACACCGAGCACCTGGCGCCGGCCTTCCCAGTCGACGCCGATCGCCACCAAGACGGCCTGGCTGGCGATCACGCCGGCCTCGCGCGCCCGCTCGTAGCGCGCGTCCAGAATGAGGTACGGGTAAGGTTCGGCAAGCCGCTGCTCAAAGAACGCCTTCAGCGCCTCATCCAGCCGCGCCGTCGCCTGGCTTACCGTCGAGGCCGAGAAGGAATGGCCGCACAGATCCTCGGTGATCGCCTTCACCTTGCGCGTCGACACGCCTTGCACGTACATCTCGACCAGCGCCGATACCAGTGCCTTCTCCGAGCGCTGGTAACGCTCAAACAACTCCGTCGAGAACCGGCCGGCCCGATCTTGCGGAACCCGAAGTTCCAGCACGCCAACCCGCGTCACAAGCTTGCGTTCGTAATAGCCGGACCGGTAACCAACCCGCTCCGTCGTCCGCTCGCCTTTCTCGGCCCCGATCGCCTCCGTCATCTCGGCTTCCAAAGCCTCCTGCACCACAGTCTGCAAAACTCTGCGGAAGCCGTCCTCATCCGACAACAGCAACGCTTTCAACTCGCCTCTGCTCAGTCTAACCTCTCGCTTGGTCATGGCACTTACCCTTCCACGGGAATCGGTGATCGCAACGTCACCAGCGTGCCATGGCCGCCCCTCGCCTCAGAGTAAGGGCTGTTCTCTCTCCAGAGCTTTTTGCAGAACCTTCAGAACACTATCTTAATCCATTCCCTACCGAAAACAGCCGGATGGCGTGGCTGTAATTGACTGACAGGCCGCGGGACAGCACCCCCCTCTGCCCTGCCGGGCATCTCCCCCGCAAGGGGGGAGATCGGCAGCGTCGCCGACTGCGCCACAGCAATTGGTCTGAAGCGACTGCCTTGAATTCGGGGTAACGGTTGACTTCCCCCATCTGCCGGGTAGCTTCCAGGATGCAGGCGCCGCAACTCCACAAGGGGACGCTCTCGCTCTGCATAAAACGACGCATGCCGATGATCAGACAAAGGCATGCGCAAATCGTCCAGGGCACCTTGACGATCAATGAGGAAATGCCATGCGTGCAATCGCATTTTTCGCCGTCGTGTCCGTTGCGACTGCTATCACGAACCAATCTCAGGCACAGGATGCCGCGGCGGGTGAGAAGGTCTTCGCCAAATGCAAGGCCTGCCACGTCGTCGATTCGGACAAGAACAAGATCGGTCCGTCATTGAGCGGCGTTATCGGCCGGACGGCCGGCACGCATCCGGGGTTCAAGTTCTCTAAACCCATGACCGAGGCGGGCGCATCCGGCGTCAAATGGGACGAAGCCACGCTGACAACCTATCTTCGCGACCCGAAGGCCATGATCAAGGGTACGAAGATGGCGTTTCCCGGTCTCAAGAAGGACGAGGATCTCGCCAACGTCATCGCCTATCTAAAGCAATACTCCAAATAACCCGGTTCTTCCCGGAAGGTTCTTCCCCCGGAAGTAACCCGGTTCTTCCGCAGGAAGTAACTTCGCCGGCCGTTCGTTACTGCGTTCGGCCGGCGCCCGCACTGGTTGGCGCCGGTCACGCGGCGTCTTGCAGCCTGCGCATCGCCGAAGGCAGGTCGAGCAAGCCGTCGCAAACCAGGTCGGCGCCAAGCTCTTCAACCGGAATTTGGGTGTAGCCGCCACGCAGCAGGATAGCCGGCATGGCGGCGGCGCGGGCGGCGGCCACGTCGGCGCCGCTGTCTCCGACCATCAGCGCGTCACGAGGCTCGACCTGAAGCTGGTCGAGCGCCAGCAGCAGAGCTTCGGGCGCCGGTTTCAAGGAGGTCACCGCGTCTCCGCCGACGATCGCGCCGAGATGCTCCGTCAGCCCGAAATGCAGCAGGATTTCGCGAGCCGCCAGCTGCGGCTTGTTGGTCACCACGCCCATGGCTATTCCGCTCAAATGGAAGTACGTGAGAACCTCCCTGACCCCAGGCATCAGCGTCGTCAGGCCGGTCAGATGTCTGCGGTAGATCGGCGCCATGGCGCGGTTGGCCTCGTCAAGCGCGCTGCCGAGCACCGGCGCGCCGGAAGCGGCGAAGGCGCGCTCGACCAGTTTTCTGACGCCGCCGCCGATCATCGCCCTGACCTGCTCCAGGCGCAGCGGCGGCAGATCATGGCCGGCCAGCAACTCGTTGACGGCGGCCGTTATGTCAGGCGCCGAATCGACCAGCGTGCCGTCAAGGTCGAACAGGATCGCTTTCGGCGATCGAAACCGCCTGCCTGCGCCGACGTTCATGCAGCATCCTTCCACTTGATCGAGCAGCCGATCGTAGCGATCTGGTCCAGCGGTCCGTCGCCGGTTCGGGCGATCTGTCTCATCGCCTCGAACAGGTCGCGTCTTAGTCCGGGCGGTCCCGCGTCGCGTCGCGCCGCGTCCAGCCGGCCGCGATATTGCAGCGTCAGCTCGCTGTTGAGCCCAAAGAAATCCGGCGTGCAAACGGCTCCATAGGCACGCGCCACCGTCTGGCGCTCGTCGTGGAGGTAGGGGAAAGTGAAGCCGTTCGCCTTGGCGAAAAGCTTCATGTTGTCGAAGGAATCATCCGGATAGGCGTCGGCATCGTTGGAGTTGATCGCGACAAAGCCGATGCCTTCGGGCTTGAGGTCGTTGGCATCGCGGACGATGCGGGAAATCGCCGCCTTCACATAAGGGCAATGGTTGCAGATGAAGGCCACGACCAGTCCGTTCGGGCCGGCGTGGCTGAAGATCGAATGCGATTTGCCGTCGACGCCGGGCAAAACGGCATCGATGGCTTGCCAGCCGAAATCGCAGACGGGTGGGATCGCCCCCATGTTGCCCTCCGATGAAATGGTTTACGCGGCTTTCCGGCTCGCGCCGTCGGCCGCCTGCCTGATGGCGCCGATATTGGTGCGATAGGCCGCCTCGCTGCCGCCCTTGAAAATGGCCGAGCCGGCGACCAGCACATTGGCGCCGGCCGCGGTGACCAGCGGGGCGGTCTCCGGGGTGACGCCGCCGTCGATCTCGATGTCGATCGGGCGATTGCCGATCAGCGCCTTGACCCGCCTGACCTTGTCGACGACCGCCGGAATGAACGCCTGGCCGCCGAAGCCCGGATTGACCGTCATCAGAAGCACCAGATCGAGCCGGTCGAGCACATATTCGATGACGCTTTCCGGCGTCGACGGGTTCAGCGACACGCCGGCCTTCTTGCCGAGATTTTTGATCGCCTGCAGCGAACGGTCGAGATGCGGCCCGGCCTCGGCATGCACGGTGATGATGTCGCAGCCGGCATCGGCGAAGGCGGCGAGATAGGCGTCGGCCGGCGCGATCATGAGATGGCAGTCGAAGACCTTGTCGGTTCGGTCACGAATTGCCTTGATCACCGGCGGGCCGAAGGTGATGTTGGGCACGAAATGGCCGTCCATCACGTCGAGATGGATCCAGTCGGCGCCCGCCCGGACGACCGCTTCGACCTCGTCGCCGAGCCGCGAGAAATCCGCAGAAAGCACCGAGGGCGCGATGATTGTCTTGGTACCCATGGTCGTCGGCTCCATTCCATCTTCGGTTTCCGGTCGCTGCACATCAACCGGCCCATCTTGTCAGCGCGGCTTCGTCTCCGGTTCGCCTTCGAGCTTGCCTTCCGCGAACACACGGCTGCCGCGAATATCGGATTCCTCAATGGTGATAAGGTCGGTTTTCGTCAACACCCGGTCGCGCGACGTGAAAAGCCGGTTGGCCTGGCGAAGCCGCGCCCGGTCGAGCCCATTGCGGACCGAGCGAGCGTTGGAGAAATGCGGCAGCCGCATGCGGATCGGCAGGTACTCTTCGAGCGCCTTGGCCGCCGCCTCGCTGAGACGGTAATTCTGTTCCGCCAGCATGATCTCGGCGATCGATTTGAGCTCGCCGACGCCGTAGTCGGGAAAATCGAGGTGATGGGCGATGCGCGAGCGCATGCCGGGATTGCTGTCGAAAAAGCGGTCCATCTTGTCCTTGTAGCCGGCAAGGATCACAACCAGATCGTCACGGTTGTTTTCCATGCATTGCAGCAGGATCTCGATCGATTCCTGGCCATAGTCGCGTTCGTTCTCGGGCTTGTAGAGATAGTAGGCCTCGTCGATGAAAAGCACCCCGCCCATGGCGCGCTTGATCACTTCGCGGGTTTTGGGCGCGGTGTGGCCGACATACTGGCCGACGAGATCGTCGCGCGTTACCGCGACCATGTGGCCTTCGCGGACATAGCCGAGACGATGCAGGATTTCGGCCATCCTGAGCGCTACGGTGGTCTTTCCGGTACCGGGATTTCCGGTAAAGTTCATGTGCAGCGTCGGCGCGCCCGAGGTCAGGCCGAACTTGCGGCGAAGCCGGTCGACCAGGAGCAGCGCCGCAATTTCGCGGATGCGGGTCTTGATCGGCTTCAGGCCAACGAGTTCGCGGTCGAGCTTGCCCAGCACCTCGTCGATGTTGGACGCCTCGAACTCGGCCTGCAGATCGACCGGCGCGTCCGGCGCGGCAGCGCCCCTTGCTATCGCGTCCAGCATGGTTCGGCTAGCTCCGCTCGCCTTCGGGCCTGTCGGTCGCATAAGGCACGATCGAATAGCCCTGGCTGCGACCGTCGCGCTCCTGGCGCAGCAGCCGGAACCCGGGTTCGTTGGGCGGCCGGTTGACGATGAACGACATGCGCGGCGCTTCCCAGCCCTTGCTCGAATCGAAGGCGGTGACCCGGACATACATGTTGGGCATGGCTTTGCGGCAATTGTTGACTTCAAGCAGGATGCCCGCCGGGTCCTTCAGGTCGAACATCGGGTTGCCGTACATTTCCCAGTAGGTGTTTCGCGGATGCGGATCGTCGGTGTACTCGACGCTGACCGCCCAGTGGTTTTTCAGCGCGTATTTGATCTGCGCCGAAATCTGCTCATCGGTCAGGTCGGGCAGGAACGAAAACTGTCCCTGCGTGACCTTGTTTCCCGGATTGGTCATCATGGCGACGGTTCCTTTCGTCTAGAAGCTGGGCGTTGCGGTTGGCACGAAGTCGGCGGTGTCGGTCGATTCGTAGTTGAAGGTGACGTCCTTCCAGGTCTCCAGGGCCGCCTTCAGCGGCGTGCACCATCTGGCCGCCTGCTCGAGGATTTGCGTGCCTTCGCGCAGATAGTCGCGGCCCTCGTTGCGGGCGAGGATCATCGCCTCCAAGGCGACGCGATTGGCCGTCGCGCCGGCCTGGATGCCGTCCGGGTGGCCGATCGTGCCGCCGCCGAACTGCAGGATGACGTCCTCGCCGAGATAATGGATCAGCTGGTGCATCTGGCCGGCATGGATGCCGCCCGAGGCGACGGGCATCACCTTGTTGAGCGAGGCCCACTCCTGATCGAAGAACAGCCCGGTTTCGAGGTTCTGCGGCGTGCGCTCCTCGCGCAGCGTGTCATAGAAACCCTTGATCATCAGCGGGTCGCCTTCCAGCTTGCCGACCACCGTGCCGGCATGGATGTGATCGACGCCGGCCATCCGCATCCATTTGCAGATGACGCGAAAATTCATGCCGTGGTTCTTCTGGCGCGAATAGGTCGAGTTGCCGGCGCGGTGCAGGTGTAGGATCATGTCGTTGCGGCGTGCCCACTTGGCCATCGACTGGATCGCCGTGTAGCCAATGACCAGGTCGATCATGATGATGCAGGAGCCAAGCTGTTTGGCGAATTCGGCGCGCTCGTACATCTCCTCCATCGTGCCGGCGGTGACGTTGAGATAATGGCCCTTGACTTCGCCGGTGGCGGCCGACGCCTTGTTCACCGCCTCCATGCAGTAGAGGAAGCGGTCGCGCCAGTGCATGAACGGCTGCGAGTTGATGTTCTCGTCGTCCTTGACGAAGTCGAGGCCACCCTTCAGCGCTTCGTAGACGACGCGGCCATAGTTGCGGCCTGACAGGCCGAGCTTCGGCTTGGTCGTCGCGCCGAGCAGCGGCCGGCCGAACTTGTCGAGCCGCTCGCGTTCCACCACGATACCGGTCGCCGGGCCCTGGAAGGTTTTGAGGTAAGCCACCGGAATACGCATGTCCTCGAGTCGCAAGGCCTTGACTGCCTTGAAGCCGAAGACGTTGCCGATGATCGATGCGGTCAGGTTGGCGATCGAGCCCGGCTCGAACAGGTCGAGGTCGTAGGCGATGTAGGCGAAGTACTGCTGCTCGACTTTGGTGCCGGGACCGGTGTTCGGCACCGGCTCGGATCTGAACGCCTTGGCGCGATAGAGTTCGCAGGCGGTCAGCCTGTCGGTCCACACCACCGTCCAAGTCGCGGTCGAGGATTCACCGGCAACCGCGGCGGCGGCCTCCTCGTGGTCGACGCCGGGCTGCGGCGTGATCCGGAACATGGCGATCAGGTCGGTCTCCTTGGGCCGGTAGTCCGGCTCCCAGTAGCCCATTTTCTTGTAGGGGATGACGCCAGACTTGTAGCGTTCGCTGCCCTCCTTGAGCGTGCCTGCTGACTGCATGTCGATCTTGTTCATGACAGGTCTCCTGTTCGCCGCTCAGGCGGCTTTCGCGGTTGCGATTTGCGGGTCGAGTTTTCCCGCGGCGTAACGTTTGGCCATCTCGTCCATGGCGATAACCTTGATCTTCGAGGCGTTGCCGGCGGTGCCGAAGCGTTCGAAGCGGTCGCGGCACAGGTCGCGCAGGGCGTCCATGGCCGGTTTCAGGAATTTGCGCGGATCGAATTCGCGCGGGTCCTCCGTCGCGACGCGGCGGAACTGCCCGGCCATGGCCATGCGGCAGTCGGTGTCGATGTTGACCTTGCGCACGCCGTAGCGGATGCCGCGCTCGATCTCCTCGACCGGAACGCCAAAGGTCTGGGGCATCTCGCCGCCATATCTGTTGATGACGTCCTGCAGTTCCTGCGGCACCGAGGAAGAGCCATGCATGACCAGATGCGTGTTGGGCAGCTTTTCGTGGATCGCTTCGATCACCTGCATGGCGAGGATGCCGCCGTCGGGCTTGCGGCTGAACTTGTAGGCGCCGTGCGAGGTGCCGCAGGCGATCGCCAGCGCGTCGACCTGGGTGGCGGTGACGAAGTCGACCGCCTGATCGGGATCGGTCAAAAGCTGGTCGTGCGAAAGCGCGCCTTCGGCGCCGTGGCCGTCCTCGGCCTCGCCCTGGCCGGTTTCCAGCGAGCCGAGCACGCCGAGCTCGCCTTCGACGGAAGCGCCGACCCAATGCGCCATGCGTGCGACACGTTCGGTGATGGCGACGTTGTAGTCGTAGCTCGCCGGCGTCTTGGCGTCCGCCATCAATGAGCCGTCCATCATCACCGAGGTGAAGCCGTGGCGGATCGCCGAAAGGCAGGTGGCTTCGTTGTTGCCGTGGTCCTGATGGATGCAGAGCGGAATGGCCGGATGCATTTCAGTCAACGCCTCCATCATCTTGGCCAGCATGATGTCGTTGGCATAGGAGCGGGCGCCGCACGAGGCCTGGATGATGACCGGCGCGTCGCAGGCCCTGGCCGCCTCCATGATGGCAAGGCCCTGTTCCATGTTGTTGATGTTGAATGCCGGAACGCCGTAGCCGTGCTCGGCGGCATGGTCGAGAAGCTGGCGAAGGGTGATGCGGGCCATTTTGGGGTCCTTCCTAGATGATGAGCTTCAGCGCCGCTGCGGCGACGGCTTCGGGCGTGATGTCGAAATGCCGGTAGAGATCCGGGGCAGGGGCGCTGGCGCCGAAACCGGCCATGCCGACGAAAGCGCCGGTGTCGCCGATCCAGCGGTCCCAGCCGAGCCGTGCTGCAGCTTCGACGGCGATGCGCGGCGCCGAGCCGAGAACGGTCTTGCGGGTGTCGGCATCCTGTTCCTCGAACAGCTCCCAGCATGGCATCGAGACGACCGCGGCGGCGATGCCGTGCTCGGCCTCGAGCCGCTCGGCGGCGGCAACGGCGATCTCGACCTCCGAGCCGGTGGCGATCAGCGTCACGGCGCGGTGCCCGGCTGGCTCGCGCAGGATGTAAGCGCCCCGGCTCGACCGGTTCTCGTCGCTATATGCTTGGCGCAGCATCGGCAGGTTCTGCCGCGAGAGCACCAGCACGCTCGGCCGGTTCTTGCTCTTCAGCGCCAGTTCCCAGCACTCCGCCGTTTCGATGATGTCGGCCGGCCGGAAGACGTTGAGGTTCGGCGTCGCCCGCAGCATCGCCAGGTGCTCGATCGGCTGGTGGGTCGGGCCGTCCTCGCCGAGGCCGATGGAATCATGGGTCATCACATAGATGACGCGCTGGCCCATCAGCGCCGAGAGCCGCATCGCGCCGCGGGCATAGTCGGCGAAGCACAGGAAGGTGCCGCCATAAGGCACGAAGCCGCCATGCAGCGCGATGCCGTTCATGGCCGCGGCCATGCCATGCTCGCGGATGCCGTAATGGATGTAGCGGCCGGCATAGGCACCAGGCGTTATGCGATCCATGCCCTTGGTGATCGTCAGGTTCGAATGCGTCAGATCGGCGGAGCCGCCGACGGTCAGCTCGGTTGCGGCGTTGATCGCAGCGAGCGCCATTTCGGAGGCTTTTCGCGTTGCGACCTTGGTCGCCTTTTCGACATGCTCCCTGCGGAAAGCGTCGAGCGCTTCGAAGACAGCGTCGGGCAGGGTGCCGGCGACCGCACGCTCGAAGGTCTCGCGCTGCGGTGAGGCGGCAAGCCGCTGCTCCCAGGCGTGCCGCGCCGCTTGCCCGCGCTCGGCAATTTCGCGCCAGGCGAACAGGATGTCGTCCGGCACCTCGAACGGCGCGCAGGCCCAGCCGATGTTTTCACGCGTCGCGGCGATCTCGGCATCGCCCAGCGGCGCGCCATGCGTCTTTTCCGAGCCGCCCAGATTGGGCGCGCCCTTGCCGATCACCGTGCGGCAGGCGATCAGCGACGGCCGGTCCGACTGCTGCGCCGCTTCGATTGCCGCAGCGACGGCTTCGGTATCGTGGCCGTCCACCGACTGGACATGCCATCCGGCGGCTTCGAACCGGGCCGGCTGGTCCATCGATGTCGACAGCGAAGTCGGTCCGTCGATCGAGATCGCATTGTCGTCCCAGAAGACGATCAGCCGGGCGAGCTTCAGGTGACCGGCAAGGTCGATCGCCTCGTGGCTGATGCCTTCCTGCAGGCAGCCGTCGCCGGCGATGGCGTAGGTGAAATGATCGACGAGATCGGCGCCATGGCGGGAAGCAAGCATGCGCTCGGCCAGCGCCATGCCGACGGCGGTCGAGATGCCTTGTCCAAGCGGGCCGGTCGTCGTCTCGATGCCAAGCGCATGGCCATATTCGGGATGTCCGGCGGTGCGGCTGCCCAGCTGGCGAAACCGCTGCAATTGCTCGATCGGCATGTCTTCGTAGCCGAGCAGGTAGTGCAGCGCATATTGCAGCATCGAGCCGTGCCCGGCCGAAAGCACGAAGCGGTCGCGATCGGGCCAGTTGGGCGCCGACGGATCGATGTTGATGAAGCGGCTGAACAGCACCGTGGCGACGTCGGCCATGCCCATCGGCATGCCCGGGTGACCGGAATTGGCCTTTTGGACGCTGTCCATTGCCAGCGCGCGAATGGCGTTCGCCATGTCGCGCTCCGAGACGGCGGCGACGGGCTTCAGGGCTGCTGCTGCTTGGCTGTTCATGGCGTCCTCCTCACGACACACGGTTCTTGCGTTCGATCAATTGCAGGATGAGCGGCGTCAGGATCAGCTGCATGGCGAGATCGAGCTTGTTGCCTGGAACCACTATGGAATTCGGCCGCGACATGAACGAGTCGTGGATCATCGAAAGCAGGTAGGGGAAATCGATGCCGCGCGGATTGGCGAAGCGGATGACCAGCATCGATTCGTCGGGCGTCGGAATCCAGCGCGCGATGAACGGGTTGGACGTGTCGACGATCGGCACGCGCTGGAAGTTGATGGCGGTCTGCGAGAATTGCGGGACGATGTAACGGACATAGTCCGGCATGCGGCGCAGGATGACGTCCATCACCGCCTCGGTGGAATAGCCGCGGGTTGCCCGGTCGCGATGGATCTTCTGGATCCATTCGAGATTTATGACCGGCACCACGCCGATCTTGAGGTCGGCGTGCCTGGCCAGGTTGATCTTATCGGTGACGACGCAGCCATGCAGGCCCTCGTAGAACAGCAGGTCGCTCGGAGGGAATTCGCGCCATTCGGTAAATTGTCCCGGCGGCGTGCCGTACTGCTTCTCCTCGTCCTCGTCATGGATGTAGGTGCGGGTCTTTCCGGTTCCGCGGCGGCCATATTCCTCAAACACCTCTTCGAGGATTGCGAGCTCGTTGGCCTCGGCATGGAAATGAGTGAAGTTCGGATTGCCGGCCTTCTCCTGCTCGGCCACCTTGACCTTCATCGTGGCGCGGTCGTAGCGATGGAAAGCGTCGCCTTCGATGAAGGCGGCGTCGATGTTCTCGCGCCGGAAGATCAGCTCGAAGATGCGCTTGACCGAGGTGGTGCCGGCGCCTGACGACCCGGTGATGGTGATGATGGGGTGCTTTGCCGACATGATGTTCAGGCCCTGAACAGGCCGCGGCGGCTGAACAGCGGCGCACGCTCGCCGATCGCGCTGGGTTCGATGTGGTAGCGGGTGATGCGTGCGACTTCGCGCGCCGATCCGAACACCACGGGCACGCGCTGGTGCAGGCTCTCGGGTTCGATTTCGAGGATGCGGGTGATCGTGTCGGTGGCGGCGCCGCCTGCCTGTTCGATGAGATAGGCGATCGGGTTGGCCTCATAGACGAGGCGCAGCCGTCCCTGGCGGTAACCCTTGCGCTTGTCGCCTGGGTACAGGAATACGCCGCCGCGCATCAATATGCGGTAGCAGTCGGCGACGAGGGAGGCGATCCAGCGCATGTTGAAGTCCTTTCCGCGTGGGCCTTCAGTGCCTTCGAGGCAGTCGTCGATGTAAAGCCGCACCGCCTCGTCCCAATGCCGGTAGTTGGCGGCGTTGATGGCGAACTCCTGGGTACGCTGCGGGATGATCCGGCTCTCGTAGGCCTGGACGAAGGTGCCGAGCCTGGTCGAGAGAACGAAGACATGCGTGCCGCTGCCGAGCGACAGAACCAGCGCCAGCTGCGGCTCGTAGATGAAGAAACCGGCGCCCAGCTGGTTCGCACCTGCCTGCAAAAAAACGGCGGCCGGATTTTCGTCCGGCGCGCCAGTTGCAGGGAGGCCAGCTGCAGGGAGGAGCGAGAAGATCGTTCCGATCGACACGTTGGTGTCGATGTTGGAAGAGCCGTCGAGCGGGTCGATGGCGATGGCGAGAGGCGCCTGGCTGTCGAGCAGGACCGGCTGCTCCAGTTCCTCGGAGGCGTAGAGCGCGACCGGAGCGTGGCGCATGGCATCGAGGAAGATGTCGTCGGCGAAGATGTCGAGATCCTTCTGGATGTCGCCGTCGGCATTGGCGCTGCGGGTCCTGGGAAAGGCAGTGCCGAGCACCCCCTGATTGATGGTGTTGCGGACCTTGGTGGCGGCCAGCGTCAGCTGGCGAACGGTGGCGACGACCGCGGAACGCAGTTCGTCGGGCGGGCCGAGATAGGAATTCAGAAATGCGTCGAGCGTTGCCGCTGGCATCGTAACCTCCCGATCCAGCCGCAAACTCCGGCCGGATTGGGGAATGAGAACAAACGGCGCGAGATAAGTAAAATTCAATAACTTTACTTTTGTGCTAAAAAAAATTTAGTATGGCCTATGAGAAACCTCACGCTCAAGCAATTCAAGACCGTTCAGGCCATCATTAGCCATGGAAAAATTGTTAGCGCGGCCAAGGTGTTAGGCTTGTCTCCTCCAGCGGTGACGATTCAGTTGCGGCAGGTCGAGGAGGAGTTCCAGTTGGCATTGTTCGACCGGACGTCGGACGGCATGCGTCCGACTGCCGCAGGTCTGGCCTTCGTCGAGACGGCGCAGGCGATCGAGGAGCGGCTTCGCCTGCTCGAAGACAAGATGGATGCGATCAAGGGCGTGCGTATCGGCAGCTTGCGGCTGGGGGTCGTTTCCACCGCTAAATATTTCGCGCCGCGGCTGATGGCCGGCTTCATGAAGGAACATCCCGACATCGATATGCGACTCGCCATCGGCAACCGCGCCGAAACCATCAACAGTCTGAAGAACCACGACATCGACATCGCGCTGATGGGACGCCCGGCGAGGGAAGTTCCGGTGCGTGCCTCGGTGTTCGGCGATCACCCGCTGGTTATCATCGCGCCGCCCGACCATAAGCTGGCCTCAGTGCGCGAGATATCCAAGGAGCGGATCGCCGAAGAGCATTTCCTCATCCGCGAGCCCGGTTCCGGCACGCGCATCTCGCTGGAAATATTTTTGAGCGACGTGCCCGGCCGCATCGACGACCTCGGCGTCGAGATGGGCTCGAACGAGACGATCAAGCAGGCGGTGATGGCCGGGCTCGGCATCGCCTTCATCTCCGCCCACACCATCGCCGCCGAAACCGAAGCCGGCCGGCTGGTCATCCTCGACGTCGTCGGCATGCCGATCCGCCGGCAATGGTTTTCGGTGATGCGCAGCGATCACGCGATCTCGCCGGCGATGGCGACGTTCCACGATTTCCTGATGCGCAAGGGCGCGATGTACCTGCCGCTGTTTGGCAAGCTCTATCCACACGAAGGACCGGACACTAGAGGTCGCGTCTGAATTGAGGACGGAACGCCGCTGGCAGCCGCCTTCCCAGGCCGCCTAGTTCGATGTGCCGAGAGCTTTCAGGACAAAGCGAATCTGCGTGCGCAGGCCCGCTTCGGTGTCTTCGCCGTGTTGAACGCAGTGCTCGATCAGAATCGGGTGGAAGAACGGCGTGAACGCGGTATTGACCGCACGCGCCGCTTCTGCCGGGTCCTCGACCTTGAGTTCGCCCGCCTCGGTCCCCTCGCGAATGATCGCCTCAAGGATTCTCAACATTCGCTCGACATGCGCCTTGATGACCGCCCGATTCCCGCGCATGGCGGCGACGATCAAGTCGTGCATGCTTCTTTCCTTGATCAATTTCGTCTTGTTGTGCCGGTGAACGGCGGTTAGGAGCCGGTCGAGTTTCTCCAAGGCCGGGACGTTGGTGCGTGCGATCGCAACGGCGATGTCCGCGACCTCGTTCACGACCAGCCTGCAGATGGACTCGTTGATTGCCTCCCTGGAGGAAAAGAAACGGTAGACGTTCGCCCGGCTCATGCCGAGTTCGGAGGCGATGTCGGCTATCGACGTCTTATGGTAGCCGATGCGGCGAAAATGCTCCTCCGCCACCTCGAGGATGCGAGCGCGCACCTCGTCGGGATCCGTTCGCGTTCCGACCGGATGATTCATGGATGTCTCCAGAACTGATGATGGATCTGCCGGGCTCGCCCGGAACGATCATTTGCAAGCGGTAAGGTCGTGCGACTGGCCCTGCGTATGTTCAGGCAAAGCCAGCGGCGAAATCTGATCCGCCTGCTCGACAACAGGGCCCTATTCAGCAGCAATTGCCGTGTGCATTTCCAGTTCCTCCGCCGCGCCCTCACAGACCTCGTCAGCAGTCGGCTTGATCCGGAACCACGCGGCGTAGAGCGCGGGAAGGAAGAGCAGGATCAGCGCCGTACCGACCGCCGTGCCGCCGATCAGCGTATAAGCCATCGATCCCCAGAAGACGGAGTGCGTGAGCGGGATGAAGGCCAGCACGGCGGCGAGGGCCGTCAGGATCACGGGCCTGGTGCGTTGCACCGTGGCCTCGATGAGCGCGTGATAGTCGTCAAGGCCGGCGGCGCGGTTCTCCTTGATCTGTTCGGTCAGGATCAGCGTGTTGCGCATCAGTATGCCGGCCAGTCCTATCAGGCCGAGAATGGCGTTGAACCCGAAGGGCTGGTTGAAGGTGAGCAGCATCGGCACCACGCCGACAAGGCCAAGCGGCGCCGTCAGCATGACCATGGCCATCGTCGAGAACGATCGCACCTGCAGCATGATGACGATCAGCATGGCGGCGATCATGGCCGGAAAGACCTTGCCCAGCGCGGTGTTGGCCTTTTCAGCCTCCTCGATCGATCCGCCCAGTTCGATGCGATAGCCGGCCGGAAGGGATGCGATCAGCGGCTGAAGGGCCGTCATGATCTGCTTGGAAACCTCCGGAGGCTGCGTCGCCTCGTTGATATCCGAGCGGATCGTGACGACGGGCGTGCGATCGCGGCGCTTCAGGATCGGCTCTTCCAGGCGGATTTCCGAATGGCCGATCTGGTCGAGCGGAATCTGCCGGCCGTCCCTGCTCATCAGCGAGAAATCCGCCAGCCGCGCCGGATCCAGCCGCTCTTCGCCGGCGCTGCGTGCCACGATGGGGACATTGCGGATGTCCTCGCGGACCTGCGTGACGGGAATGCCGGTGAGGAGGAACTGGAGCTGCTGGCCGACCTCTGCCGGCGACAGGCCGATGAGGTTCAGTCGATCCTGATCGGGGACGAAACGGAGCACGGGCGTGCGATTGCCCCAGTCGCGGCTGGCCTGCCGCACGTCAGGGACGCCCCGCATGATGTCGAGGGCCTTTTCTGAAATGCTATAGAGTTGCGCGGGATCGGGTCCCATGACACGGAACTCGACCGGGAACGGCGTGTAGGGTCCGAACACGAGCTGCGTGACGCGGATATTGGCCTCAGGCGCAAGGCCCTGTGACACCGCCTCTCTGAGCCGGTGCTTCAACACTTCGCGCGCCTCGGCGTCCGGCGTCAGCACGACGATCTTGGCGAAGGCGGGATCCGGCAGTTCCGGCGCCATCGCGAAGAAGAAGCGGGGTGCGCCCTGACCGACATAGCTGGTGACGATCTTGGCTTCGGGCTGGTCGTGGAGCCAGTGTTCCAGCTTCTCTACCGTGGCGGTCGTCGTCTCGATGCTGGCGCCTTCCGGCAGGCGAACCTCCACCAGCACTTCGGGGCGGTCGGATGTCGGGAAGAACTGCTGTTTGAGGGAGCCCATGCCGACAACGGAAAGCGCGAAGGCGATGGCGACGATGCCGGAGGTTGCGAACTTATGGCGCACGGCAAAGGTGATGAGCCGTCGCAGGCGCCGATAGTTCGGCGTGTCGTAGATCGCATGGGTGCCGCCTTCGACCGGCTTGATCTCGGGCAGCATCTTGACGCCGAGATAGGGCGTGAAGACCACAGCGACGATCCAGGAGACGATAAGGGCAAACCCCACCACCCAGAAGATGTTGCCGGCGTATTCGCCGGCCGTCGAGCGCGCAAAGCCCACCGGCAGGAAGCCGGCGACGGTCACGAGTGTACCCGACAGCATCGGCGCCGCGGTGTGGCTCCACGCATAGGCCGCCGCCTTGATGCGGTCCATGCCCTCCTCCATCTTCACCACCATGACCTCGATGGCGATGATGGCGTCGTCGACGAGAAGACCGAGCGCCAGGATGAGGGCGCCGAGCGTGATGCGATCGAAGAACCGGCCGGTTTCCAGCATGATGAGGAAGACGACGGCAAGCGTCAGCGGGACGGCCGCCGCCACGACGATGCCGACGCGCCAGCCCAGACTGAGCAGGCTGACCAGCAGCACCACGCCAAGCGCCATCGCGAATTTCATCATGAACTCGTCGACCGCCGAGGTGATGTTGACGGCCTGATCGGTCACCTTGTCGAGGGTCATCCCGAGCGGCAGTGTCTGGGCGATGGCCGCAGTCCTGTCCTCCAGCGCCTTGCCGAGCGCGAGACCGTCCCAGCCCTCCTGCATCACCGCCGCGAGCATGATCGTCGGCTCGCCCTGGCGTCGGATGAGGTATTTGGCAGGGTCTTCATAGCCGCGGCGGACCTCGGCGACGTCGGAGAGTTTCAGTGTTCGCCCCGAAGCGACGATCGGCGTCTCGGCAATCGCCTGGACACTGTCGTAAGCGCCGTCGACCCGGATGAAGATTTGCGGCCCATGGGTGTCGATCGAGCCCGCCGGTGTGACGGTGTTCTGCCGCTGCAGGGCGCCGACGATGTCCTGTGCCGACACGCCGAGGGTCGCCAGTCTGGCATAGGAGAACTCGACGAATATCTGTTCGGGACGCTCACCGAGGATGTTGATCTTCTTGACGCCGGGGACGTGCAGGAGGTCCTGGCGGATCGCCTCGGCCTGCCTGGCCAGCTCACGCATCGGCATGCCCTTGGCCTTCAGCGCATAGAGGGCGAAGCTCACGTCGGAATATTCGTCGTTGACGAAGGGGCCGAAGACGCCCGACGGCAGGTTGCGGGCTTCATCCCCGAGCTTCTTGCGGGCCTGGTAGAACTCCTCCTGCACGACGGATGGCGGTGTGCTGTCCTTCAGCGTAACTGTCATATACGCATAACCCGGCCGAGTGGTCGTCTCCACCCGGTCGTACCAGGTCAACTCCTGAAGGCGCTTTTCCAACGGTTCGGCGACGAGGTCCTGCATCTCGCGCGCCGTGGCACCCGGCCATGCCGTCGTGACCGTCAGCGTCTTGATGGTGAAGTTGGGGTCCTCTGCCCGCCCGAGCATGACGAAAGCGTAGGCGCCGGCGGCCACCAGCAGGAGGATGAAGAACAGGGTGACCGCCCGTTCGCGGACGGCGATCGCGGAAAGATTGAGGTTCATCGTCAGTTGCCCTCGCTTTGGGACGCAGTCCTGACGTGAGCGCCTTCCTGCAGGAGATGAGCGCCGAGCGAAACGATAGGATCGTCGGAGTTCAGTCCGGAGATCACGGCGTTTTCGCTGCTCACCCGAACAAGCTTGACCGGCCGAAAGCGCACGGTCGAAGTGGCGCGGTCCAAGACCCAGACGCCGGTCTTCTCGCCGTCATCGAGCACGGCTCCCAGCGGCACCTGGACTTCAGGCTGGTGTGCCTGGCTTGCAAGCCGAATGGTCACCGTCGCGCCAAGCAGTGCTGCCGCAGCCTCTCCGTCGAGCACGTAGCGCGCCTCATAGGTACGGGTCTGGGCGTCGGCGGAATCCGACAGTTGCCGGAGATGTGCCGTATAGCGACGGCCATTGCCCCCATACACGCTGGCCTCGGCCGCCGAGCCGAGCGCCGGCCGGATTGTTTCGGGTAGCGCGACCACCGCTTCGCGCGGGCTGGCGTCAGCGATCCGAACCACTGTCTGGCCGGAGGGGACGACCTGCCCCGGCTCGCCAAGCGTTTCGACCACCGTTCCATCCGCGTCCGCCACCAGGACCGCGTAAGTCGCCTCGTTCTCGGCGACCCGTGCTTCGGCTTCAGCGGCGGCAAGCTGTGCCGTTGCGGTATCCAGCGTGGCCTTCGCCTGCTCGTAACGCTGCGGGGTTGCGGCCAGTTCCTTCTGGACAAGAACGGCATAGCGCTTTTCGTCCGCACTCGCCTGCACCAGGACGGCGCGTGCCGCAGCAACGGCGTTGCGCTTGGCGGTGAGCGCAAGGGCCAGATCGGTGTCGTCGATCCGCAGCAGCGGTTGGCCCGCCTTGACCCGTTCACCGACATTCACAAGCCGCTGCACGATCTTGCCGGCGACGCGAAAACCGAGATTGCTCTCAACCTTCGCTCCGATGATGCCTGTGAAGCTGCGTTCTGATGCGGTCACAGGTGCCGCGGTCACCAGTCTGACGATCGGCGGTTCCTGCCTCGGGTCGTCTACGGCGGAGGCTCGCTGCGTAGGAATGGCAAGTGTGGCGAATGCCGCCGCTCCTGACATCGCGATCAGCACGCCCCCCAGCACAACAGCGGGTCTCTTTTTCACGTTCGTCGCCTCCCAAGAAAGATTGCGTTTGACCTTTACATCGGCCCGGCGGACGCGAGCCCAGCAGCACGCAGGCTGCCGTCTGCAAGGCGGATCGGTGCATTGGCGTCGGCGCGCATGCCGGTCTCGGACGACACCGTCACCTTCTCGCCGGACCGCGAGAACGCGTAGAGCGGGCCGCGGTGGCCCGGCATCGAAAAGGCCACCGAGTCGCCGTCGGCGAGCCCCATGACGACGCGCTGCGGATCGCCGCCGGTCTTCGGCGCGAAGGTGGCGGTGACCTCCAGGAGGTCGCGCTCGGCCGGGACGTAATAGACGACCATGTCGAGGTGTCCCTCGTGCAGGCTGCCGGCTTCGATCGGGCGTCCTATGGTGGCTTCATCGGCAAACGCCGGGGCGGCAAGAAACAGGGCGGCCAAAACCGAGGCGCTCAGGGTGTTGCGGATCATCTCGTATCTCCTTCTTGTTAGATTGCGTTCGAACTCTATAACTGAGTTAGATTACGAATGCAATCTAAAAAATGAAAAAATTGATGATGCGTGGGAGGTGCTGCAGAAAACCGCGAAACGGCGAGGGCGGCTTGCTATCCGCAGATCAGAGCGGGATGACCTTGGGCAAGCGGAACACTCTAAAGTTGGCCTGAATTCGCGGCATCACGCTTTTGCGGGCATTGGCGCTGCCCCTCACCTGCCTGCCGGCATCCTCTTCCCGTATAGTGACGGGGAGAGGGGCGCTGTCGTCGCCGGTTTCGCCAATCGCCGGCGTTGCAAGAAGGGCGCCGAGACTGCGGCCGGCTTCTTTCTCCCCGTCACTATACGGGGAGAAATGCCCGGCTGTCCGAACCGGATAGATAGGTAACAGAGTAGACCGATTGCATAGGTGACAGTTTTCTTGTCCGCCGGGAGGTACCGGCGATGGTTTGGCGAGAGACTGACATCATGGACGAGCGGTTGAGGTTTATAGTGGATTGCCTTTCGGGAGAGGAGACGATGACGGCTGTTTGCGAGCGGTACGGGATATCGCGCAAGATCGGCTACAAGTGGCTTGGTCGTTACCGGGAGTTCGGCCCGGAAGGTTTGCATGATCTGCCGCGAGCGCCGCTCAATCACGGCCGCGCGACCGCTGCCGATCTGGTTGAGCGGATCGTTGCGCTGAAGGAGGCGCATCCGGCATGGGGGCCCAAGAAGATCATCGGGCGGCTCAAGCGTGAGGCGCCGTCGCACCCGTGGCCGGCGATCTCGACGGCCGGCGAGATTCTGAAGCGCCACGGCCTTGTCGGCCGGCGGCGGGGGCGCTGGAGAGCTGTGGGCAACGGCCCCTGGCCAGATGCGCAAAGGCCGAATGCGGTGTGGACGGGCGACCACAAGGGCTGGTTCCGGACCCGTGACGGGTGGCGCTGCGAACCGTTGACAGTGCTGGATGCGTGGAGCCGCTACCTGTTGGCGCTCGAAGCGACGGGTTCGACGGCAGATGAGGAGGCCTGGCCGGTGTTCGAACGGCTGTTTGAGGAGCATGGTCTGCCGGATCGGTTCAGAAGCGACAATGGTTCACCCTTCGCGTCGGCCGGCGTCACCGGGCTGACGCCGCTTGCGGTGCGCTTCATCAAGCTCGGCATCGCGCTGGAGCGGATCGCGCCCGGCAAGCCTCAGCAGAACGGCTGCCACGAGCGCTTTCACCTGACCATGTTGCCGCTGGCCAAGGCGCCTGAGATCGACAGACAGGCGCAGAGCCAGGCTTTCGACGCCTTCCGTCGCGAGTACAATGAGGAGCGTCCGCATGAGGCGCTCGGCATGGACACGCCGGCCGAATACTACCGCGGTAGCGAGCGGCAAATGCCGGCCAACGTGCCCGAGCCCGACTATCCGGCCGAGGCCGCAGTCAGGCGCGTGCGCAACAATGGCGCGATCAAGTGGCAGGGCGGCGAGATCTATGTCTCGGCCTCGCTTGCCGGCGAGCCGGTCGCCGTCGAAGAAACCGAAACCGGCGAATGGGCCTTACGCTTCTACGCCCACCCGCTCGGCCACATCGATCTCAAGCGAATGCGCCTGGTCCGCCGCAGCGCCTTGCAACCCCGACCAGCCGGCGCTGCGGCGGACACCACTGCGCAGGAGAAGGGGGGAAAACTGTAACCTATGTATCCGGTTCAAACTGTTACCTATCTATCGGCTGGACACGGCAGGGCAATGAGGGGCGGCGCCGACTTCGAAAAATGGTGGTCGCCACTAAAGTTGGAAACGGCCATTCGTCTGACGCAATTGCACCAAGAGCATGCTGATGGGGCCGTCTGCGGGCGATGCCCGGCATGGCCACGGGCTAGCGTACCCGCGGTTACGCTGCGGGCCGCTGACTGCGCTTCTGCTAGCCAACAATTGGTTCGGCGACAGCTTCTTCGAGACCCGATGCCGCCTGGGCGGCGAGACCGCGGGCTGCTGCTTGGGAATCATAGAATTCCTCAAGTGCATAGACTTTTCCCCAGCGCAGGGTGAATACGTGGAGACCGCTGTTGACGTAGGAGGCGTCGCCGTTGAGCAGCGTCGCGGTGCCGTCCCACTGGGCAAATACGGTCGTATGCCACGGCCAGCCCGTCACCCAGACGTGGTTCACCGTGAGATGGAGATTGGGCAGGACACGGCCGAGGCGCTCAAACCAGCGGCGCACCGCTTGCTTGTCGTGGCGCTCACCACCGAGCGCGTGGTCGCCGGAAACGCGGTGATAGACATGCGGCACGAGTGCCTTCACCGCCTCATCCCAGCGATGGTTGTTGACGTGGTCGAAGCTCTGCCGGATCGATTTCTCGACGATATAACTGTATAGCATTTGACCTCTCCTCCAAACTTCGATGCGTGATCCTGGGCACCGTGCGCAGCCAAATTAGATTGCGTTCGAATTCTATATCTGCTATAGATGTCGAACGCAAGCTAATTAAGGAGGTCGACGATGCGTGTGAGTCGCGTTCAGGCGGCGGAAAACCGCGAAACCGTGATCAATGTGGCAAGCCGGCTTTTTCGGGAGCGCGGCTTTGACGGCATCGGCCTCAAAGACCTGATGGAGGCTGCCGGTCTGACCCAGGGCGCGTTCTACAAGCAGTTCGCCTCCAAGAACGATCTGGCGGTGCAGGCGTCGAGGCGGGCGATGGAGAGCGCCACGCTGCGGTGGTCGGCCGCGACTGCGGCAAAATCCGAGGATCCGCTTGGCGCGGTGATCGCATTCTACCTCAGTATGGACCATCGCGGAGAAAAGATGGACGGCTGCCCGATTGTCGCGCTCGGTTCGGATGCCGCCAGGCAGGGCAGCGACGTGAAAGCGTCGTTCGAAGCCGGGATCAAGGAGCATCTCGAAGTCCTCAGCCGTTTCATTGCCGAGGCCAAGGGTGAGGAGCCCGACAGAAAGGCCATGGCCATTCTCTCGACGATGGTCGGTGCGCTGACCCTATCGCGCGTTGTCAACGACCCGGACCTCGCCCAGGCCTTTCTGGACGCGGCGACCGAACAGGTTCGCGAAGCAGCCGCCGCTTGAACGGCGTGCGCAGCGCTGGCGGCGCAGCCAAATCGATAGGAAAATAGATGCGACGGATCGTTGTCACAGGCATGGGAGCGGTCACGCCCCTTGCTGCCGATGTCGAGGCATCGTGGTCGCGGCTCGTGGCCGGTCGCTCGGGCATCCGCAGGCTTCCGGACGATATGGTGGCAGACCTGCCGGCCAAGATCGGCGGGGTGGTTCCCTCGCTGGAAGACGATCCGGATGCTGGTTTCGGTCCGGATGCCGTCCTGGCGCCAAAAGACCAGCGCAAGGTAGACCGATTCATCATATTCGGGCTCGCCGCTGCACAAGAGGCTCTCGCGCAAGCAGGATGGGCGCCGGTCTCGGAAGCGGATCGCCTGGGCACGGCCACGATCATCGCCTCCGGCATCGGCGGGTTCCCCGCCATAACGGAGGCGGTGCGCACGGTCGACCAGCGCGGTGTCCGCCGCCTGTCGCCGTTTACGGTGCCGTCCTTCCTGGTGAACCTCGCGGCGGGCCACATCTCGATCCGCCATGGCTTCAAGGGGCCGCTCGGCGCGCCGGTGACGGCGTACGCGGCAGGCACCCAGGCGATTGGCGATGCTGCTCGTCTCATCCGCGCCAACGAAGCCGATATCGCCGTGTGCGGCGGCACCGAAGCCTGCATGAACATCGTCAGTCTCGGTGGTTTTGCTGCCGCACGCTCTCTTTCAACCGGCTTCAACTGGGCGCCGGCTCAGGCGTCACGGCCCTTCGACGTGTCGCGGGACGGCTTCGTCATGGGCGAAGGAGCCGGCGTGCTGGTCATCGAGGAACTGAGCCACGCGCTGGCGCGCGGCGCGAAACCGCTCGCCGAGCTCGTCGGCTACGGCACGACGGCGGATGCGCATCACGTCACCTCCGGTCCCGAGGATGGCGACGGGGCGCGCCGAGCCATGCAGATCGCGATTGCCCAAGCCGGCATTTCGCCGCGTGAGGTTCGCCACCTCAATGCGCACGCGACCTCCACGCCGATCGGTGATCTCGGCGAAATCGCGGCGATCAAAACACTCTTCGGCGCAGATTCCACCATCGCCGTCAGCGCAACGAAATCGGCGACCGGGCATCTGCTCGGAGCCGCCGGCGGGCTTGGAGCCATCTTCGCAATCCTGGCGCTCAGGGATCAGGTGGCGCCGCCAACCCTCAATCTGGGCGCGCCGGATCCAGCCGGCGACGGCATCGACTTCGTCGCCAACCAGGCCCGGCCGATGGCAATGGACTACGCGATATCAAACGGCTTCGGCTTTGGCGGCGTCAACGCCAGCGCGCTATTCCGGCGCTGGACGGACGAGATCGCCTGACTCCGACCTTTCGCGCTTCTTCCATGCCAATCCAAATCAGTCCAACCCCAGAGAAAGAGATGATCTCCATGAACAAAACCAATCCTGGCGTCGCCGTGGTGACGGGGGCGTCTTCCGGCATCGGGCGCGCGACGGCCATAGCTTTGCAAAGCGCCGGATACCGCGTGTTCGGCACCAGCCGTCGCGCAGCCGAAAACTCCGACGGCCTGACCATGCTGGCCTGTGACGTGACCGATGACGCGTCCGTGGCGAAACTGGTCGATGACGTGCTGGCCGAGACCGGGCGCATCGACCTGCTCGTCAACAATGCCGGCATGGGTTTGTTTGGTGGCGCGGAAGAGTCCTCCATGGCCCAGGCTCAGGCACTGTTCGATGTGAACGTCTTCGGCGTGCTTCGCGTGACCAACGCGGTCCTGCCGATAATGCGCCGTCAAGGCAAGGGTAGAATCGTCAATCTGAGTTCGGTGCAGGGGTTCATTCCAGCTCCCTATTTCGCGCTTTATGCGTCGACCAAACATGCCATCGAAGGCTATTCCGAATCACTCGACCATGAACTGCGCCCGTTCGGGATTCGCGTTGCCTTGGTCGAACCCGCCTATACCCGCACATCCTTCGAGGATAATCTCGCCAAGCCGGATCAGTTGCTTGATATCTATGACGCTGCGCGCGTTGGCATGAAAGCAGTCGTGCGGAGAGCAATGGAAAAAGGCGATTCACCCGAAGTGGTAGCCAAGACGGTTTTGGCGGCTGCGACCGATCGCGCTCCGAAGAGGCGCTATGCGGCGGGAAAAATGGCCCGCCAGGTCAGTCTCCTGCGCCGTTTCGTCCCCGCATCCGCATTCGACAAGAGCCTGCGTAAGCAGAACGGGCTGCCGGCCTGACGATACCGACGACTCCGTGAAAATCGGAATCATCGGCCCTGGAAACGTCGGCGCCACATTGAGGCAGCCCAAACCTGACGCAATTTGCTTTGGAGAACGCCCGGCGGTTGTTGGCGTTAGATAAGCGACATGTTATGTTGCAGTGCGAAAGAGCGGGGGCCACGTCCTTTCAAACCCTGTATGTGCGACCCCTGCAGACTGGTCGGTATCACTGAAACTCCCGGGCATGGGGTTCGGGATTCGATGGGGACAAGGGGTAATGCTTTACACGCTGGTTATGATGGTCTGCATGACGGATGTGCCGCAGACCTGTGAAAAACGCGAACAGATTGTGGACGGTCTGGCGATGAACCCCGGGACCGCCTTCATGCAGGCGCAGCCGCTGGTCGCCCAGTGGATCGAGACGCATCCCGGTTATTTCGTGCAGCGCTGGCGCATGCTGCCCGGCCGGGGAACGTGAGATCCGCTACGCAGATAGAGGTTCTACTTCTTCGCGGCGAGCGTTTCCGAGACGGCCTTGGACAATTGATAAAGTCGCTGCTCGATGATCGTCGGCACTTCACAGACATAAGTCAATGATTGGACGCGTTCATTGAAAATTCGCGTTGCGAATTTCAGCTGTTCGGTTCGCCGTTCGATGTCGTCGGGGTCTGCATCCGGCTTTGCCCGCAACGCATCGACGTCGGAGGCTGCCTTGCGCAAGGCGGCGGCCATTTCGAGCTGCTTGCGGGCGTACCGGGAAATGCCTGAGATCACGTGCGAACGCTCGGCGTCCATGTGATCGAACATGCCTTGCACCAGCATCGCCATTTTCGGCGCCAGCTGCTCGGCCGGCAGCGAGGCGCCGAAATCCTTGATCTTCTTCTGGGCTTCGGCAATCGGCATCCGCCGGGCTGCCACCTCCTCGACCAGAGCGGAGACGGCAGGGTCCTTCGAAAAGTCCTTCGCCGCTGGCGGAAGCTCCGGACCGTTCCAGATCTGGCCGAGCGAGAGCTGCGGCACCTTGCGCTGTATGCAGGGCCAGTCCGGATCGGTGTTCGCCGCCCTGGCGTTCACGCTCGGCGTCAGCATGGCAACCACAGCCAGGCTGCGAACGAGGCTCATTCGTGCCATCAGCCATTTCCTCCGGTGTCTTGTTTGCGGGTCACCAGGCCGCGCGAAGGGTCGTAGGCGATGATGGCGGCGGCAAGGAACAGAACGGTGCAGCCGGCAACGACGCCCAGCGACAGCCACTCAATCTGGCCGTAGAAGGCGAAGCGGATCAGTTCGACGGCATAGGTGAACGGATTGGCGAGGCAGATCTTGTGCAGCAGCGGACTCGCTTCCTGGATGCGCCACAACGGATAGAGCGCCGGCGAGGCGAAATAGCCGGGAAAGATGACGAAGTTCATGATGCCGGCGAAATTTTCGAGCTGCTTGATCATCGACGACAAAAGTATGCCGAGCGCGCAAAGCATCATGCCCGACAGGAACAGCGCCGGCAGCACCATGAGATAGCCGATCGGCGGCGCCTTGACGCCCCAGAACCAGGCCACGATCAGGAACGCGTAGACCTGCGCGATCGATACCGAGACCCCGGCGAGCATCTTCGACACCAGCAGGAACCAGCGCGGGAAGGGGCTGACCAAAAGCGTGCGCATGTTGCCCATCTCGCGGTCATAAACCATCGACAGCGAAGACTGCATGCCTGAGAACAGCAGGATCATGCCGCACAGCCCCGGCGTGATGTAGACCTCGTAGAGCACGTAGGTCTTGTAGGGCGGGATGATCGACACGCCGAGCACCTGCCGGAATCCGGCGGCAAAGATGAACAGCCAGATGAGCGGCCGAACCAGTGAGGAAATGAAGCGCTCGCGCTGGTGCAGGAAGCGCAGGCACTCGCGCAGGACGACGCCCTTGAGGCAAATGAGATAGTGGCGCAGGCCGAATTTCTCGAACTTCACAGGGATGATGCCGGCGACTTTTTCAGGCATTGCCGGGGCGCTCATGGCGATAGCTCCGCGGTGCCGGCCGCCTCGATGCGGCTGAGCCTGGAAAAGGCGTCGCGGATCGAGCCGGCGCCGCTCGTCCTGACGACATCGGCCACCTTGCCCTTGGCGACCAGTTCGCCCTGCCGCAGCACGACGACATGGTCGCCGTCGTCGACCTCGTCGATCAGATGCGTCGCCCACAGCACGCCGATGCCCTCGGTTTCGACGAGCTTGCGGATGGTGGCGAGAATGCCGGCGCGCGACTGGATGTCGAGACCGACCGTCGCCTCGTCGAGCAGCAGCAGCGATGGGCGGTGGAGCAGCGCCCTGGCGATCTCGATGCGCCGCATCTGGCCGCCGGAAAGGCTGCGCGCCTTGTCATGCTGCCGACCTGGCATGTCGACGATATCGAGCAACGCGGCGATGCGCTGCCGGGCCTCGTGTCCGCCGATGCCATGCAGCGCGGCGTGGTAGGAGAGGTTCTGGTGAACGCTGAGATCGAGGTCGAGCGTGCGCGCCTGGAACACGATGCCGACACGCCTGAGCGCCTCGCCCGAGGCGCGGCTGACGTCATGGCCGAAGATGCGGATCGATCCGCGACGGGTGTCGTAGAGATGGCTGATCAGCGAGAACAGGGTCGTCTTGCCGGCGCCGTTGAGACCGAGAAGGACGGTGAACGTCGCCGGCGCGATCGAGAACGAGACGTCGTTGAGCGCCCGCTTCGAACCATAGGAGTGGCTGACGGCGGCAACGTCGAGCGCCGCCACCTGATCTCCCGGTCCGCTTGTCCTCACATGCTGCACGCCGGCTGGCTCCTTGTCGTCGACAATAGTCTAGCGCACCTGGCGCACCACGAGTCTAGTGCACTGGGCCAGATCGCGAAGGTCTCGCTTTCCGGTCATCTTACTTGATCGTGATCGTGCCCTTCATGCCCTTGTCGGCGAGGTCGGGCACCGACCATGTGTAAATGCCGGGCCTCACGGTGCTAAACTGTACCTGGATGGTGCCGTCGGCGTCGAATTCGAGCCATGCGGGTGCGCCGTTCATGTGCACTTCAAGGTCGTTGATGACGATCTGGTTGTTCCACACATTGCGGAACAGGTCGGTATGGAATTTGTACTCCAGCCCGCCGGCCGCGGTAATCTTCCAGCGATAGCCCTGGCCGGCGATCAGCTCAAAGTCCTTCTGGTTGACGGTGAACTGGTCTTGCTTGCTGCCGAGGATAAGTTCCGGCACGTCCTTGCTGGCGCGGGTCGCCTTCTCGGCCTGCGGACTGGCCTCCGTGCTGGCCGCTGCGGCGGCGGCTGCGTCATCGTCATCGCCGTCGTCCTGCGCCCAGACCTGGCCCTGGGTGAGCGTCATGCCCACCAGCGCGGCGAAAGCGACTGCCCGAAATTTCCGCATGATTTCCTGCCCTTGTGCTGTTTTTCTGTCGGTTTGATTCACTTGGTTTATTCAATGGTTGATTGGGTTCATTTGGCGGGTTTCATTTGGGAGAGACGACGACGCCCCACGGCAGCGCGCCGACGGTCACCGACTGCACCGGCTCGTCGGTCGCCACGTCGATGAAAGTGATGTCGTTCGACACGCCGTTGGTCGAGATGATGGTTTTCTGGTCCGGGGTGAAAGCGAGCTGCCAGACGCGTTGGCCGACCAGCACATATTTCTCGACCTCGTATGTCTGCGTGTTGATCACCGCGACGCGGTTGGCCGGCCCGAGCGCGACATAGGCTTTCTTGCCGTCGGCGGTGATGCGCACGCCGACCGGCTGGATGGATTCGGGCCTCAGGCCGGCAATCTCGAAGGTGATCTTGTGGACGACTTCGCGCGTTTGATTGTCGATCACCGAAACCGTGCCTCCGATCTCGGCACTCACCCAGGCCTGCTTGCCGTCGGGGGTGAACTCGACGAAGCGCGGACGCGCGTCGACCAGCACGTTGTCGGTGATCTCGTGCGTCGACGTATCGATGAAATGCGCCATGTTCGTCGTTTCCGACGTGTTGACCATCGTCTTGCCGTCCGGGCTGACGCCCATGCCCTCCGGCTCGACGCCGACCGGGATCTCGGCCAGCACCTTCTTGCCCTCGATGTCGATGACGGTGACGAGATTGTCGTCCTCATTGGCGACATAAAGCGTCTTGCCGTCGGGCGACAGCACGAACAGCTCCGGGTCGGGCCCGGAAGGCAAGGTGTCGACGATCTCCAGCGACGCCGTGTCGATGACCTCGATCGAATCATCGTCGCTGGCGCAGAGATAGATGTGCTTGCCGTCGTGCGAGATGGTGATGCCGCGCGGACGCTGCCCGACATTGACGGTCTTCACCACCTGCATCGTCGCGGTGTCGACCACGGAAATCGTGTTGTCCTTCTCGTTGGAGACATAGGCCATGTAGGCCGACGCCGGGCCGGCCATGAAGCCGGTCACAACTATGGCGAGTGCGCAAGCTCGTCTCTGCACTAAAGTTCCTCCCGATCTTTTCTACTTAAGCACGCATTTTGTTTCCGGTTCATCGACCCCGAGCGTATCGAGCTCCGACAGCTGGTGCAAAAATCCCTCCTGCGGCGATGTCGAGACGACTGATCTGGTGTCGCCGAGGAAGATTGGCTGCCGCAACTGCTGGTTCCACTTGCGGAAGGTCAGTTTCTGCCCCTTGAAGGCGGCGATCGAAAAATCGTCGGAGCGGATGAAGTCGGCCATCTTGCGCGGGTCGGCGCCCTGCGTGCGGGTCGCCGCCTCGCCGAGGACGCGCACCGCCGTCCACGCCGCCATGTCCTTCGACACCATGCGGCGGCTATTCGCCTTGGCGAAGCGGTTCTGGATCTGGGTGCCGCCCCATTGCTCGCTGGCCGGATGCCAGGCCGACGGGGTGAGGCCGGCGGTGCCGGCGACCGGCCGTGGGACCCAGGTGCGGAACGGAACGTAGGTGCCGAACACCTCGCTTTCGTCGGCGACCAGCAGCACATCGTGCTCCGGCAGGTCCTGGGTGAAGACAGGCATCTGGCGCTGGATCTGGACGACGCCGGAATCGGTACGCCGTGCCGTTCCGGTATCCTCGAACAGCTTTTCGCCGACAATCTCGCCGCCGAAGCGCGTCGCCGCCCGGCGCAGCGCCTCGGCAAAAAGCTGGTCGCGCTCGTGCGAGCCGTAGATCAGCACCCAGCGCCGCCATTGCTTCCAGATGAGATATTGCGCCAGCCCGTCGGCCAGCATGCTGCGCGTCGGGATGGTGTGAAAGATATTGGCGCGGCATTCCTCCTCGCGCAGACTGTCGTCGGTAGCGCCGGCGTTGAAGATCAAAACGCCGTTGTCGCGGGCAAGATCGGCGATCGACAGCAACTGCCTGGCCGAGAGATCCGCGACCACATAGCGGTTGCCTTTGGCGATCATCTCCTGGAAGGCCGGGACGACATCTGCATCCGGCTTCACCTCGGTCACGTCGAGGCTGAACTTCTGGCCGAGGAAGCTGCCGGTCGTGTTGTTGTCGGCAATCGCCACATTGCCCCCGGCAACGCCTTCATCGCGCGGCGGGACGTCGAGCACCGACAACGCCAACTGCGGCGCATAGGCGCGCAAATAGCCTATCTTGATCTCGGTCAGTTTTTTTTCCGGCTTGGCCGTTGCGGTCGGCTGCTTGCCCGTCGCTTCCTGGGCCAGCGCGCCCGCAACGTTGACGGTCAGGGAAAAAAAGCACAAAAAGGCCGCCAGAGTGCCCGGCACCGCGCTCGTCATCGATAAAATTACCCATTCTTGCGCTAAAGTCCGATTGTTGTCGGAGCGGCGCGAAGTCAAGGTGCCCATGATGAGCTTAGCTGACCGGCAAATTTTATCAAACCCTGAAAGTGGACTTCTCACGTCTGCTTTAGTGCCGTGCCTGCTCGCCCGAACGGCGACCGAGCGGATTTCGGTATTCGGGCCCAAGAACGCTCTGTCCCTCATGCCGGAGAAAGTCCGTCAATGACCAGAATGCTGGCCAGCGTCACCGGCGTCGACGAGGCGGAGATCGCGCTTTCAGGCGGCGTCGACATCGTCGACCTGAAGGATCCGAAGGCGGGAGCGCTGGGCGCGGTGTCCACGCAGACCATCCGCCGGACGATTTCGCTGATCGCCGGCCGGGCGCCGGTCAGCGCGGTCTGCGGCGACCTGCCGATGGAACCGGAGACCATTCGCGCCAAGGCCGAAGAGATTTCTGCAACCGGCGTCGATTACGTCAAGATAGGTTTTTTCCCGACGGCAAATGCCACCGCCTGCGCGGCTGCGCTCGAACCGCTCGCCGCCCGAACGAAACTGATCGCGGTCCTGTTCGCCGACCTGGCGCCGGATTTCGAGCTTCTGCCGATGCTTGCCGGACATCGCTTTCATGGCGCAATGGTCGACACTGCGATCAAGGCCAGCGGGCGCCTGCTCGACCATGTGCCGCCCGAGCGTATTCCGGGTTTCGTCGATCGAGCCAAATCGCTCGGCCTCATGGTTGGGTTGAGCGGATCGCTGGAAGCCCCTGATATCCCGCGCATGCTGCCCTTCGTTCCCGATTTTCTCGGCTTTCGCGGGGCGCTGTGCGGCCATTCCGGCCGCGTCGGCTCGATCAGCGCCGAGGCGGTTGCGCAAATCCGCGACTTGATCCCGAAAGCATCCCGGGTCGGCGGCGCGTCGAGCGTCGACTACCGCCTGCTGGCGGCGAGGGGCTATTCGCCGGGCACCGACCCGACACTGGGTACCGACAAGATCTTCGTGCGGGACTTTGTCCTGCCGGTCCAGATCGGCGCCTACAGTTTTGAGCACGGCCATACCCAAAAAGTGCGTTTCGACGTGATCGCCGACGTGCTGCAAGTCACCGACCATCCCGAAGACATGCGCCATGTGTTTTCCTACGACATCATCATGGACGGCATTCGCACCATCGTCGCGCGCGGCCACATCCAGCTTAGCGAGGCCCTGGCCGAGCAGGTGGCGTCCTACATCCTGGAAAACCCGCGTGTCGTGCGGGTCACGGTAAGGGTGGAAAAACTCGAACTCGGCCCAGGCGGCGTCGGCGTCGAGATCGAACGCAAGCGCCAATCGGCAGGCCGCGGCGTTGCCTCCGGCTCTGCCGGCCGAAAAGACCAAAGCGCCGTTTCCCGGGCGCGACAGGAAAGGCCTGAGGCCATCAGGCGAGCCGTCAAGCCAGCCGTCGTCAAGCTTGGCGGCAGCACGGCCGATGCGGCGGAAATGGCGGACTGGGTCGCGGCGCTGGCGGGTTCCAAGCTGCCGATCGTCATCGTGCCGGGCGGCGGCCGCTTTGCCGACCAGGTGCGCGAGACGCAGATTTACATGGATTTTTCCGACACCGCCGCGCACGCCATGGCGATCCTCGCCATGGAGCAGTTCGCCCAAATCATCCTCGACCGTGACGAAAGGCTGGAGCCGGCACGGTCGCTGGAAGAAATGCGGCGGGCGCTGGACGCGGGGAAGGTGCCGGTGTGGCTGCCGTCGTCATTGACGCTGCCGGCGCCGGACATTCCGGCTTCCTGGGATGTTACCTCCGATTCCCTTGCCGCCTGGCTTGCCGGCAAGCTCGGCGCAAATGCGCTGCTCCTGATCAAGCAGACAGGCGCCTTCTCCGGCAGCGACACGATCGACGGCCTGGCGGCCAGAGGCATCGTCGACGCCGGCTTCGCCGCCATGCTGCCCGACGGTGTCGATGTCCATCTCGCCGGCCCGAAAGATGCCTCCGAGGCCATGGGGTTGCTCGCGGCGGGCGTTCTGCCCGGCATTCGGATCGCCGCCCCGATCCGGTCGGCAAGAATAGCAGGGTAGGCGATGGCGACGCTACATACGCCGCGCTGGGCATGGGTTTTGACCGGTTCCGGTCATTTTTTTACCGAGAGTTTTGCACTCATCCACCAGATCGAGCATTGCGATGTCTTCGTGTCGAAAGCCGCCAACGAAGTGCTGCGCATGTACAAGCTCAAGCTCGATTTTCCGGAGACGACGCGCGTGCTGCACGACAAGACGGCGAGCGCGATCCCGGTCGGCGAATTCTATCACGGTGTCTATCATACCGTGGTGGTGGCGCCGGCCAGCTCCAACACGGTCGCCAAATGCGTGCACGGCATTTCCGACACGCTCGCCACCAACGTCTTTGCCCAGGCCGGAAAATGCCGGGTGCCGGCCATCGTCTTTGCCTGCGACACCGCGCCGGAACTCGAAACCATGGCGCCGCATGGGCTGGTCAAGGTCTATCCGCGCAGCATCGACCTGGAGAACACCAACCAGCTGAAGAGTTTTGAGCGAACCCAGGTGGTCGAGTCGCTTGTCGATCTCGAAGCCTCGGTCAGGCGGCGCCACGCCGAACTCGCAAGCCATGGCTGAGCGGCTGGTCTTTCTCACCGGCCATCTGGCCAAGGTTCGGCTGGAGAGGCTGCTGGCCGGACTGGGCGAAACCGAATTTGCCTGGGAGATCATCGACATCGGCGTCAAGGTCGCGGCGCTGATGAGCGAAGATATCATCAAGCGGCGGCTCAGCCTGACAGGCGCCGTCGACCGCGTCATCCTGCCCGGCCGCTATCGCGGCGACATCGAGCATCTGTCGAACCATTTCGGCGTGCCCTTCGTGCGCGGGCCCGACGAGATCGCCGATCTGCCGGCCTTTCTCGGCCGGGCGGGCGAGCCGCCCGACCTTTCGCGTCACGACATGCGCATCTTCGCTGAAATCGTCGATGCGCCGATGCTGTCGGTCGAGGCGCTGGTGGCGAGAGCAAGGACGCTGGCTGCGGCCGGCGCCGACGTCATCGATCTCGGCTGCCTGCCGGAAACGCCGTTTCCATTGCTGGAAGAGGCGGTGCGCGAGCTGAAGGCACAGGGATTTCTGGTCAGCGTCGATTCGGCCAGATCAGACGAACTGTCGATCGGCGCACGCGCCGGTGCGGACTATCTTCTCAGCCTCGACGAGAACACGCTGCCCTTGGCCTTCGACTACAAGGCCGTACCAGTGCTGATCCCGGCCACCCCCGGCGACCTGGATTCGCTCGGCCGCGCCGTTGAGGCGGCGCAAAAGGCCGGCGTCGCCTTCCTCGCCGATCCGGTGCTCGACCCGATCCATTTCGGCTTTGCCGCCTCACTCGGGCGCTTTATCGAGGCGCGCCGCCGCTGGCCCGAGGTCGAACTGCTGATGGGCACCGGCAATCTCACCGAATTGACCGACGCCGACAGTTCCGGCGTTACCGCCGTTCTGGCCGGGCTCTGCTCGGAACTTCAGATCCGAAACGTGCTTGCCGTGCATGTCAGCCCGCACACACTGCGAACGATCGAGGAGCACGACATTGCCCGCCGCATCCTGTTTGCCGCCAAGAACGACGGTGCGCTGCCGCGCAGTTATCATCCAGGGCTGCTGCAGGTTCACGACCGCAAGCCGTTCACCGCCTCGACCGAGGATATCGAAGCGCTCGCAGCCGAGGTGCGCGACGCCAACTTCCGCATCATGACCGCCGAGGACGGCATCCATGTTTTCAACGGCAAGGGGCATGCGGTTGCCACGGATGCGTTCGAACTCTTTGCCGGGCTTGGCGTTGAGGCGGATGGCGCACATGCATTCTATCTCGGCGCCGAGCTGATGAAGGCCGAAATCGCCTGGCGCCTCGGCAAGCGCTATGTGCAGGACGAGCCGCTCGCATGGGGCGTTGCCGCGCCGGCTCCCGAAACCGACCGCAGCCGTCTTGCCGAAGCGGGCCCCACGCTTCGCTCGAAGAAAGAGCGCTAAACCATGCCGTTCATTCGCGAATCGATCATCACTACCGTCAACAAAGCCGGCGACGTCCACATCGCGCCGATCGGCATCATCGCCGAGAAGGACGGCTGGGTGATCGCGCCTTTCCGGCCGTCGGTCACGCTCGACAATCTCGCCGAAGTGCCGTTCGCCATCGCCAACTATACCGACGACGTGCGTATCTTTGCCGGCTGCCTGACCGGCCGCAAGCATTGGCCGACCGTTGCGGTCGACGGGTTTCCGGTGCCGCGGCTGGCAGCGGCGCTCGCGCATTCGGTCCTCGAAGTCGAACGCGTCGACGACGATGCCATGCGGCCGCGCCATTTCTGCCGGGTGGTGCAGGAGGAAATGCATGCGCCGTTCACCGGCTTCAACCGCGCCAAGGCGGCGGTGCTGGAACTGGCCATCCTGGTCAGCCGGCTCGGCATGCTGCCGCGCGACAAGATCGAGGCGGAAATCGCCTATCTTTCGATTGCAATCGAAAAGACCGCGGGCGAGGCCGAAAAGCAAGCCTGGGACTGGCTGATGCAGCGTGTCGGCGACCACCTGTCGGTCCAGGAGTCGCACGGCGACGAGGTGCGGAGCTGAACCGCTGAACCTGGGTAAGCGTCGGGGCTGACGTGTTTTAGCATGATACGCGGTGGCGCTGATCTCAAACGGCGGTGTTCGACCCTTTTGCGGTCATTGAGCCCAGTATGCACGATGACCGGAGTGTGCCAATTTCGACCTAACAGGCAAAGTTCGTTGTTGCCCTGAAGCGGATACCACTAAGCTGAGGGTCGTGGTTGCGACTCTCCCGGATCAGGGAAACATTCCCGCCTATCTAAGACCCATGGAAGGCACGAGACTCGACCATTAGTGGGAACGGCTCAGCCGATACCAAGACGCAAGAATTTAGGTTACCTTTCTGGGACTGAGCTGTCGCGACTTATGGTCGGGTCGCATCATGTGGGAGACCTTTCTCCAATCTCAAAGCCGCTTCCATGCGTCGATCGCTATTCCGGAAGTATTTTTTGGTCTTATTCGCGGCGGTCGTTTTTCCGATGGCCGCTAGTGGCATCAGCAACACGTGGTTCAGCTATGGCGACCAGCATGCGATCCTCAGCGCCCTGCTGCGGTCTGAGGCGACATCTGCGGCCGACAAGATTGAGAGCTTTCTTGACGGCATCAAAATTCCGCTTGGCTCCACGATCCCCGAGGACGTGTCGGCCAATGCCGGCGTGAAACAGCTTCGGCTTCTTTTCCTGCGCGTGATGCACCAGGTCCCGGGAATTCTCAGCATCAGTTTCGTCGACGGCGCCGGCGCGGAACGGCTGCACGTGTCGCGCACGGGCTCGAACAGGACGGAAGGCGGGGCGGATCGCTCGGGCGATCCCGCTGTCGTGGGCGCCAGGACGGCGAAGGTCTGGTATGGCCCGATCGCCTATCGCCAGGGTTCCGAACCGTCGGTAACCATGGCGATGGCCAACTACGACGATACAGTCCTAGAAAACACGATCATCGCCGAAATCAGTCTGAAGCCTGTCTGGCTCATCGTTTCCGAGATTCGCGTGGGCCGCAGCGGCCGGGCATTTGTCATCGACCAGACCGGCCGCCTCATCGCTCACCCCGCGATCAGCGAAGTGATGCAGGGCGCCGACGAGAAAGCAGCGTTGGCCCTGCGCGGATTGCGGGATGCGATCGCAGCCACGGGCGGGACTGCGATTGCAAGCCGCAACTCCGAGAATGAACGCGTTGTGACCGCCGGCGCGCCGGTTGCCGCGGCCGGCTGGACGGTACTTGTCGAGCAGTCGCAGGCAGAGGCTTTTGCACCCTTATACGCTTTGTTGTGGCGGACAGGCGGGTTGTTACTCGCCGCCACAGTCCTTGCGGCGGTACTCGCCTATTGGCTTGCCGGACGGATGAGCGGCCCCATCCGACTGCTGGAAGAGGGCACAGAGAAGATCGGCGCTGGACAGTTCGATCATCGGATCAACATCGCCACTGGAGACGAGCTTGAGCGGCTGGCCTCGCGGTTCAATCAAATGGCGCAGGAACTCGCCGAATCGCGGGATCGCGCTGAGCGAATGACGCGACTGAAGCGCTTCCTGGCACCACAGGTGGCGGAACTCGTAGAAAAGGCTGGCGACGAGAGAATGCTTGCCGGACAGCGCGCGGAAGTGGTCGCTGTTTTTTGCGATTTGCGTGGCTTCACCGCATTTTCGGCGCACGCTGAGCCTGAGGACATTATGCAGCTCTTGCGTGAATACTACGAGGCGCTCGGCGCGATCGTCACCCGGTATGAGGTGACGCTGACCAGTTTTTCGGCGGATGGATTGATGATCCTCGTCAACGCCCCGGTTCCATGTCAAGAGCCGGCGCTTCATGCCGTAAAAATGGCTGTCGACATGCAGGAAGCCATTCAAGGACTCATATCCGGGTGGCGGCAGCATGGCTATCAGATTGGTTTCGGCATGGGGCTCGCTATGGGGTGGGCAACGGTGGGCCGAATTGGCTATGAGGCCCGCGTCGACTACACCGCAATCGGCAATGTCGTGAACCTTGCATCGAGGCTGTGTTCATCCGCTGACGATCGACAAATCCTTATCGACTATTCCGTGGCGCGCCATCTGCGTGACAAAATTCCGATCGCCGACCTCGGCACTCGCCAGTTCAAAGGCCTAGACGGGCACGTTCGCGTCTACAATGTTGAGACGCAAGGGATCGACCGGCCGAATTTAGATCCTGCTGAGAATGACGTGGCGGCAAAGAGCTAGGCTCCTCTGCATCGACGTCCGCTATCGCTCATCCCTACACCACAAGCGGACCTACTGCTCTCGTGAAGGGTTTCGGGCGCCGGCAGGCGTACGAAAGTCCCCGAGGAAGGAACCCGCGGGCCACAGGCGATGGCTATGGGGATTTCGGATTTCGGCCGATGTCAGCGATGGCGCGACCGCCGTCGAGGAGCGGCGGGATTGATGCACACGGACCGCCTTGTCTTCCGGCCGTGCGGCATCGTCGGCTCGGTGCGCGGTCGGACGCAGCCCTGTCGACGCCGATGGTCACCATGGACGGCGTGGGTTCGTTGCCGGAGGCTGAGTGCCTGCGATTGAAGGCTGGACCATGCCATGCCGGGTCATGGCGTGCTTCTCCCGGTTGATGGGGAATCGTGTGGCGGTCCGCGCGGCTGCCTCCATCGTTCGAACACCTCGATCACGATCATGCGGCCGCCACAGCAGGGGCATGGCGGGCGAAAGTTGTCCGGTTCAAAGTTGTCCGGTTCGTCCATGGTGTCATCGTCGGACGGTGCGGCGACGTTCAGGAGTTCACGAGCAAGCGCGAGGCTGGCCTTGCGAGCAGAACCGGCAAGCAGGCCGCAATGCCGGATGCGATGGAAGCCACGCGGCAGGACATGCAGCAGGAAGCGGCGGATGAACTCGTCGGCCGCGAGCGTCATGAGCTGCTGCCGGTCGGCGCCTTCGCGACGATAGTCCTTGTAGCGGAAGGTGACGCCGCTCTCGTCGAGGCGGATGAGGCGGCTGTTCGAGACCGCCACCCGGTGGGTGTAGCGCGACAGGTAGGCGAGCACCGCTTCCGGGCCGGCGAAGGGCGCCTTGGCGTAGACCACCCAGCGCTTCTTCCGGATCGGCGACAGGTGGCGCAGGAATGCCCGCCGTTCCGCGAGATGAGCAATCGCGCCGAAGAAGGCGAGCCGGCCAGCGTCGTCGTGCAGCGCGACCAACCGGGAGAGGAACAGCCGGCGGAACAGCTTGCCGAGCACCCGCACCGGCAGCAGGAAGGCGGGACGCGACGATATCCACCGGCTTCCGTCCGGCGAGATGCCACCGCCTGGCACGATCATGTGCACGTGCGGATGATGCGTCATCGCCGAACCCCATGTGTGGAGCACGGCGGTGATGCCGATGCGTGCGCCCAGATGCTTCGGATCGGCCGCGATGGTCAGCATCGTCTCCGACGCCGCCTTGAACAGCAGGTCGTAGACCGCCGCCTTGTTGTGGAAGGCGATGTCGGCGACCTCGGCTGGCAGCGTGAAGACGACGTGGAAGTAGCCGACCGGCAGCAGGTCGGCCTCGCGCTCGGCAAGCCATGTCCGCGCCGCGGCACCCTGGCACTTTGGACAGTGCCGGTTGCGGCAGGAGTTGTAGGCGATGCGCCAGTGGCCGCAGTCCTCGCAGGCCTCGACGTGACCGCCAAGGGCCGCGGTGCGGCAGTGCTCGATCGCCGACATGACCTTGAGCTGCTGCAGTGTCAGATGCCCTGCATGGGCGGCCCGGTAGGCGGGCCCGGCAGTGCGGAAGATGTCGGCAACCTCGATCGAGGCGCGCACGCTCAGCCGTCGGGTGAGATCTCTTCCGGCTTGAAGAGGCCAAGCTTGTCGAGCGGGCTCGTGACGGTGCGCACCGTGCGGGTTGCAACCTTGGTGTAGAAGGCGGTGCTATTTAGCTTGGCGTGCCCGAGCAGGACCTGGATGATCCGGATGTCGGTGCCGTCCTCCAGCAGGTGGGTGGCGAAGCTGTGGCGCAGCGTGTGCGGCCCGACGCGCTTGGCGATGTCGGCCGCCTGCGCTGCCTCGACGACCACGCGATAGAGCTGGCGGGTGCAGATGGGCTTCATCGCATGCTGCCCCGGAAACAGCCAGCCGTCGCGGTGCATCACGCCCTGCTGGCGTCCGACCTTCCACCACTGGCGCAGCAACAAGAGCAGGTCTTGCGACAGCATGGCGTTCCGGTATCGCCCGCCCTTGCCGCGCTCGACACGTAGCAGCATGCGCTCACTATCGACGTCGGCGATCTTCAGCGTCGACACCTCCGCCACGCGCAGGCCCGCGCCATAAGCGACCGACAGCGCGGCCTGGTGCTTCAGGCAGGTGGTGGCGTTGAGCAGCCGGGCGACCTCGTCGCGGCTCAGCACCACCGGCAGCGTGCGCGGGTGCGCCAGACGAACGAGCTTGCGCGCCAGATCGGGACGATCGACCGTATGCGTGAAGAAGAAGCGCAGCGCCGACACGATGCTGTTCATCGTCGGCACGGGAACACCGTCGTCCTGCTGCTCGATCTGGAACTGGCGCAGGTCGTCGGTGGTCGCTGTGTCTGGTGAACGCCCGAGGAACGTCGCCAGGCGTCCGATGTCGCGGAGATAGTTGCGCTGCGTCTCCCGTGAGAAACGCCGCATGTTCATGTCGTCGATCAGCCGCTGACGAAGTGGACTGATAGGTGCATCAAGAACAGGATAGGGCATGGTCAGGCTCCTTGTTGAAGAAGCCCGCCATGCTCTGCTCCAGCCGAACGACGCTCAACGCGAGCGCGACGATCGACCCATAACCCTTACCTCAACCACAGGGTGCCCTCCCGCGCGAGCGGGTTCGTTCTTCGGCCCCATCGTGTTCTCACCGAGCCACTGGCGCTGGTAGCGAGCCGCGAATGAGGTATAGTTCAGGTATTGGATAACGGGTGGGCGGTAACCTGGACAATGGCGGGATTGGGTGAACAGATTGCGCGTGAGCAACGCACCATGGGACCGCTCCTGGTTGCGGCAGTGGCCGTCGGCCTTATAGGTCTGCCAGTCGCAGCTTGGCTCGACCTCCGAGATTTGTCGGAACGCATGCTGCGCACGCAAGCCAGCGAAATCAGCCGGATCATCGACGACATGCGCGGATTCTACGGCAGCGACGTCGTGGGACGGGTCCTGAAAGCTGACCGCGCCGTGACCGCGACGCACAATTACCGGGATGTACCAGGTGCGATCCCTATCCCAGCAACCCTCTCAATCGAACTCGGCAAGCGCATCAGCGCTCACGACGGGTCCGTCAAATATCGCTTCATCTCGGACCTGCCTTTCAAAGGCCGCGAGCCCCACCAGCTAGACACATTCGAGCGCAACGCAATCTCTGCCTTTCGCGCCAATCCAAGTGAGCCCATCATCGAAGCCTCGGGTTCGCTGTTTGACCGACACGTTCGCGCGGCGGCTCCCGTCGTAATGGGACAAGTCTGCGTCAACTGCCATAACTCGCATCCGGACAGCCCCAAGACAGACTGGAAGGTGGGGGATGTCCGAGGTATCCAGGAGATATCGGTCGCCCAGCCGATCGGGGCGAACGTCCTCTCTTTCAAGTATCTGCTTCTGTATTTCGGCTTCGCCGCTGCGGCGGGTCTGACGTTCATATTCCTGCAGCGTCGGCAGTCCGCCTTGGTTCACGGCATGAACACGGAACTCGCCGAGGCAAACGACTTTCTGGCCGCAATTTCATTGAAGATCGCCAAATATCTCTCGCCTCAAATTTATAAAAGCATCTTCAGCGGCCAAAAGGACGTGACTATCGCGACCGAGCGCAAGAAGCTCACAATCTTTTTCTCAGATATCAAAGATTTCACCGCGATCGCGGAACGGCTCCAGCCTGAGGACCTCACGGCACTCCTCAACGAGTACTTCACCGAGATGTCAATGATCGCGCTCAAGCACGAGGCTACGGTCGACAAGTTCATCGGCGACGCACTTCTTGTGTTCTTCGGAGACCCCGAGACAAAGGGTGTCGAGGAGGACGCGAGGGCCTGCTTGCGCATGGCTGTCGACATGCAGCGCCGGCTAGAGCAGCTGAACAGGTTGTGGCGTGATCGAGGAATTGAGCAGCCGTTCCGAGCTCGCATGGGCATCAACACGGGCTACTGCAATGTCGGCAACTTCGGCTCCGATGATCGCATGGACTACACGATCATCGGGGCCGAAGCGAATCTAGCGGCCCGCCTGCAATCGATTGCCGAACCTGGCGGCATCTGCCTTAGCTATGAGACCTATGCGCTCGTGCGCGACCTTGTCCGAGCGCGTCCGTTGGCGCCGATCGCCATGAAGGGGATCAGTCGGGAGGTAGTCCCCTATGAGGTCGAGGGCCTCCTTGGTGAACTGGCCCAACGCCCTCAGGTCATCAGCGAGCACGCGACTGGCCTCGACCTGTTCCTCGATGTCGAAGCTATCGACGAGAACGGGGTCGAACGGGCGAAGAAACGTCTTTCGGAGGCGCTCCTGGCCTTAACCGCCCGAAGCAAGCCCACTACTTTTTAGGGGTCTTTGAACGTCCGGTTCTGCCGCTACAGAGCCGTTTCGGAAACGCGCCCTCGACTCGAAGTAGACTCCTGCACGCGGAGCCCCATGGATGACCGCTTCGCGCCTCAGGAGTTGAATGGCAGCTATCCTGGAACTAGCCCCTTTAACCGGACTGTCAGCAACCGGCCCCGAACCCGACATGCGCCGAGTGGGTGCCGAACGCGAACTTTCCACCCTGTTGCGACCTTGCGCTGGTACGGGTTGGGATCCTTCAAGCCCGAGGGCTCATCGATCCGACTGATCGGATGGCCATGATATAGCACCTACAATTGAAAACCTGCCAGCAGCGCCACTGCGGACGCAGGCGCTACGCTGCTGGCTTCGCCGCGGACGGCGTCATCTGCGGGGATGATCTCGGCGAAGTCGACGAAGCGGCGTTGCATGCGTTTGGCCAGCCGCCTGATCTGCCAGCGGCCGGTGCCGGCGCCGACGATCGGCACATCCCGAGCCATGGGCCCGGCAACCAGGGACGCTGCGTCGTGGATCTTGCGCAATTGCTGTTCGCTGAACCAGCGCGCGACTTCGCGCCATTCCGGCAGGGTCAGCTCGGCGGCGTCGCGCCCGATCATGCGCGCCAGCCGGGCGATCGAGCCATCGACGGTCTTTTCCTTGCCGTCGGCGGAAGCGTGCCTGTCGTCCTTCTCGTCGAGCACCCCGACCATGCCTTACATCAGAGAATCGATCATCACCACCGCGGAACAAAGCCGGCGACGTCCACATCGCGCCGATCGGCATCATCGCCGAGAAGGACGGCTGGGTGATCGCGCCTTTCCGGCCGTCGGTCACGCTCGACAATCTCGCCGAAGTGCCGTTCGCCATCGCCAACTATACCGACGACGTGCGTATCTTTGCCGGCTGCCTGACCGGCCGCAAGCATTGGCCGACCGTTGCGGTCGACGGGTTTCCGGTGCCGCGGCTGGCAGCGGCGCTCGCGCATTCGGTCCTCGAAGTCGAACGCGTCGACGACGATGCCATGCGGCCGCGCCATTTCTGCCGGGTGGTGCAGGAGGAAATGCATGCGCCGTTCACCGGCTTCAACCGCGCCAAGGATCAAGAGTTCACGCCAAAATTTGCGCGGCTGGCCCAAGTCCTCCAGCGCGACCCGACAGGGCTCTCCTTGCGGGCCGATCCAAGCGCGCTCGCTCCCGAACGGCTTCTTGTTTTCGAGGTGAAGGGTGACGTTGCCAATTTTGCTCGCGCCGTCAGCCGAGTTCCCGGCCTGGAATTGATCGACGAAGAGGAGCTTCCGAGCGACGAGGACAAGGCGCCCTTCGCCTACCTGCTCGTGCCTGACCTCGTCGCGCTGCGACAAATCTTATCGCTTTGGCAAACTTGGCTGTCCGGGGGGGAGCTTCCTGATGGCTATGCGCCATGGCGCGATGTCTTTGGCTGCCTTCGTGATCTACGCGTCTGGGGTCCCGCAGACCGCGTGCAGCCTCTGGATGTCGAAATCCTCGAGGAGGAGATTGAGGGCCGTGATGACGAGGAGCTTGTATCCCTAGAGTTTGAGCTCATCTATCGCGGGGCGGTGGCGGTCGGCGCTGCGGCCGAGAGCGCTGTCGTCCAATCGATCGCCCAAGCGGGCGGAAATGTAATCCACCGCGCCCGTATCGACGATATCGCCTATCATGCAGTCCTGGCGCGGATCCCGGTTGCCTCAATCCGGATGCTGATTGCCCGCGCGCCGGGGAGCCTGGCCGGCGTTGAGCCGATCATGCACATCCGGCCCCAGAGCGTCGTCACCGGTATCGAGGCCAACGACAGTATTGCACCAGCCGCGCCGGTCGCCGAGCGTCCAGTCAGCGAAGCATCAATCCTGGCCTTGCTCGATGGTGTACCTGTCGCAGGCCATCCGCTGCTGCGCCGCCACCTGAATGTCGAGGACCATTTTGGCTTGGAACCCGATGCGCTTGTCGCGCAACGCGTTCATGGTTCGGCCATGGCGTCGCTCATCGTTCACGGGGACCGCAACCGACCAGAGCCGCCGCTTCCGCGCCAGATCCACTGCATCCCCGTTATGGGCAGCAATGATCGGTTTCCCCCAGATCGGCTGATCGTCGATCTCATCTACCAGGCGGTTCTGAAGATGCGCGGAGGGGAGCAGCCGTCAGCGCCGTGGGTCATTATCGTCAATATTTCGCTTGGAAACGTCAGGCGACCTTTCCACGGACAGCTATCGCCTTGGGCGCGGTTGCTTGACCGCCTCGCCTATCGGTTCGGCCTTCTTTTCCTGGTGAGCGCTGGCAACGTGACGGGGAACTTTCCCATCTCCGCCTTCCACACCCGCACGGCCTTCGAGGATGCGACCCCAGCCGTGCGCGCCGAAGGTGTCGTAAATGCCCTCGCGGCTGTCGTAGCAGACAGACGAATCCTGTCTCCATCCGAAACTATCAACGGCTTAACGATCGGTGGGCGCAATCTCGACTGGGTTTCGCAAGCTGATCGGGCGTCCGCCAGGGTTAATGTCGATCCGTTCACGGACCTTGATACCGCAAATCCTTCCAGCGCGCTCGGTCCAGGTTTTGCCAACTCCGTCAAACCTGACATCCTCATGCCGGCAGCACGTGAGCATCTTCGTGTCATTGGCAGCGGTAGTGGTGTCATCGTCAGCCCTACCAGCCCGGCGCGTGGGGCCGGCCTGAAGGTCGCAGCACCTCCGCGGTCAGGCATCGAGGGCGCCGAGGCATTCACGAATGGGACAAGCGCGGCAACAGCGCTCGCATCGCGAACGGCGCATCGCATCCACGATGCACTCGAAGCGGCCTATGGCCAAGAGTTCTTGCAGTTGTCCGGAACCCACCGCGCCGTCCTGATAAAAGCGCTTCTGGTTCATCCTGCCCGCTGGCCTCAGGAGGCTGCCACGCTCGTGAAACGCCTTCTTGGCCCGTTAGGAAGAGGCCAGGCACCACGCCAGAAGGACAATATCCGCAGGTTTTTCGGTTATGGGTTGTATGATGCCGATGACGCTGTTGCCTGTGCGGCAGATCGGGCAACTTTTTGGTGCGTTGGTGACTTGGGTCGCGAGCGCGTTGTCGACGTGGTTGTCCCGATCCCCTCTGCGATAAGTGGTCAAGCTCGCCCTCATTCCATTTCCGCGACACTCGCTTGGTTTACACCCGTGCTGCCGGGGCGAAAGTCCTATCGGTCCGTCAGAATGAAGATACTCGAACCAGGCGAACTCGATGTATTGGCGGTGACCGGCCATGGTGGCCAGCCTGATATGAACCAGACCAATCGCGGGACCGTGTACACGCGTCAATGGAGCGGCGATCGTGCAGCTGTCGTTACGGAAGGAATGACGGTCACGCTGAAAATTCAGCGCGATCCAGATCCTGCTGCTCCAGTCGATGAGGCGGTCCCCTTCGGGCTGGCCGTTTCACTCGAAATGCCGGGCGAGCTCCGTCTCTACGATCAGGTTCGAACACGCCTTCAGCCGCGGCCGCCACAGCGCGCTATGCCATAGAGCCTTCCCTTCGACGCTGTCCACGATCGCTTCTGGCGTATGGGAGGAGAGGAATTCTGCTGTTCGCTGGAGCGTCCACTTCTGGGGTTGTGAGCGAAACGTCTAAACGACAGAAATGGCGTCGTTGTTGAACGGCAACTTTCGTCTGCACAACACCTGTAACCGGGCGGACAGCTTACGGCCCCGAACCCGACATGCGCCGAGCGCGTGCCGAACGCGAACTTTCCACTCTGTTGCGACCTTGCGCTGGTACGAGTTGGGATCTTTCAAGCCGGTCTCATCGAACCGACTGATCGGATGGCCATAAAGCATCTACGATTGAGATCCCGCCAGCAGCGCCACCGCTGACGCAGGTGCGACGCTGCTGGCTTCGCCACGAACGGCGTCATCTGCGGGGATGATCTCGGCGAAGTCGACGAAGCGGCGTTCCATGCGTTCGGCCAGCCGCCTGATCTGCCAGCGGCCGGTTCCGGCGCCGACGATCGGCACGTCCCGCGCCATGGGCCCGGCAACCAGGGACGCTGCGTCGTGGATCTTGCGCAATTGCTGTTCGCTGAACCAGCGCGCGACTTCGCGCCATTCCGGCAGGGTCAGCTCGGTGGCGTCGCGCCCGATCATGCGCGCCAGCCGGGCGATCGAACCATCGACGGTCTTTTCCTTGCCGTCGGCGGAAGCGTGCCTGTCGTCCTTCTCGTCGAGCACCTCGAGGATCCGGTGCGCGTCGGCGATCGAGGCGAAATACTCGTTCATCAGCGGTGTCAGCCTGCCGCGGACGGGGGCCGACGAGGCGACGCCGAACAGGAACGTCCTGGTGAAGCCGGTATAGACCAGTTCGCCGCTCAGAAGCCGTCCGGCATCGGTGTAGCCGTCATTGGCGACGGCGCCATTTTTGATGGCGATGATGTCCGTGGTGGTCGAGCCCATGTCGACGAACAGGGCATCGCCGGCGAGCTTTGCCACCAACGACGCTGTCGCATGCCAGTTGGCGGAGGCGACATCGCCGCTCAGTCGCGCTGCCTGCTCGGCCCCGACAAAGCCGGACGGTCCGGCATAAATCAAGTTTTCGCCTGGGACCCGGGCTGAAATCTCATCCAGCAGGGCCGCGACGCCGGCGTCGCGGGACGGAAAGATATCAGCCAGTTCGCCGGTCATGGTGAATGCGTTGAGATCGGCGCCGGCATAGATCGGAGCCGTTTCCTCGAATGCCGAGGTCAGGGTATGGAGCCCGAGCCAAAGCGGCGTGGCGATGGTTACTGCCTCGACGATGCGGCCGTCTTGCGCACGCGTCACCTTCAGATGCGCGCCGCCAATATCGAAGCCGGCAACGATGCTCTTTCTTTTTTCCACACTTCAAGCTTTCATCACAGTTGGTAAGGGGCAGTCGGTCAGCGAGAAAAACAGCGTTGCGTATCATTCCGGTTCTCGACCTGAAAGGCGGCGAAGTGGTGCGCGCCCAGCAAGGAAACCGCGATCGCTACAGGCCAATCGTCACGCCGCTCAGCCAAAGTTCCGATGTCGTGGCGGTCACCGAGGGCCTGCGCCGGCTTTACCCTTTTGCGGCCTTTTATATCGCCGATCTCGATGCCATCGAAGGCGGAACGCCAAACAGCGGCGCGCTTGCCCGGCTGAAGGCGATGGCGCAGCCGCCGGAGCTTTGGGTCGATGCCGGCTTCGCCGACGAGAAAACACTTTCGGCAGCACTTGCCGAACCCTGGCTTTGCCCGGTCCTGGGTTCCGAATCGCAGCAGGACGACGCGCTGCTGCGGCGTTTTTGCGATCATCCGGAGCTTATCCTGTCGCTGGATTTCTTCGACGACGGGTTTCGCGGCCCGGCAGCATTTCTCGACGAGCCGGCACTTTGGCCGCAAAAAGTGATCGTCATGACATTGGCCAAGGTCGGTTCCGCCTCCGGTCCCGATTTCACGCGGCTCGAGGCGATCAAGGCGAAGGCTGGAAGCCGCTCCGTCATCGCGGCCGGCGGGGTACGCAGCGAGGCTGACATTCGCGCCCTTTCATCGCTCGGTATCGCTGCGGCGCTGGTCGCAACCTCGCTGCATGACGGCAGGCTCACGCCGGGGCACCTCGCAACGCTTGGTGCCTGAGGTTTGTGCGCCAAGACGGATCGCCGGCGGTGCCAAGCTGGAACACCCCTCGTCCGACCGAGCTTCGCTCGGCCATCTTCTCCCACAGGGAGGCTTTGCGTGGGTCGAGGAGAGGGGGCTGTCGCTCGAGCTCTCAAGACTTGGGTTCCTCGCCCCCGCCAAAGGCGGGGAGAGGTGGCCGCGAAGCGGCCGGAGAGGGGGCTTTCGTAGGGCGCAGTCCCCCTCTCCGTCTCGGCTTCGCCGAGCCACCTCTCCCCCACTTTCGTGGGGGCGAGGAACCCAAGCTGGAATGAGGCCGCGATCCACACTCCCCTTCGCCCTGCCGGGCATCTCCCCCTTGTATCTTCCTTGCGCACGGAATCACCAATTTTGATTCTGTCCAAAGGCCTCACAGGGGGAGAAGGAAGAGCCGCGCTGCGCCAATCCACCTTCTCCCACAGGAAGGGGAGAAGGCAAGATCGCGCAGCGATGCCTAAAGGCCCAGAAATTTTTTCAGGCGGCGCAACAGACCATCCGGCTCCGCGGAGGGTTTTGCCTGTGCGGGGCTGTCTCTTGTCTAAGCCGCGAACGGATGCTTCACCTGGTCCCGCTTATCCGTGGCTTCGGCGGCCGTCGGCGTTCCTGCGACGGCGCGTTGGATGGCTTCCTTCGTCGCTTCGTAATTGTACTTCTGGATCTTGGCGTCGTCCGCCGCGTCCCAGTGGATGAAAACGCCGACGCAGATGAACAGATCGTCCGCCTCACTGGCGGGAATGATCCCCTCGGCGACGCTGTCCTGTACGGCCTTGGCGACCGCATGCTGGGCCGGGCCGAACATCTGCACCGCCTGCTTGGCGCCCTTGATCGTGACCTTGTTGAACATCACGGTGTTGGGCTTGCACTGAAGATTGGGCGCTATCACCGCCAAGAGCGAGGTAAAGCCGTCCTTGTTGTTGGTCAGCGCGTTGCAAAATGCTGTTTCGACTGCGCTCCCCCGTGGGCCGATGAGCAGGTCGACATGCGCCACTTCGTTGCCGTCTCCTACCAGCGATTCACCGACCATTACTTTCGAGATCTTTGCCATGCCAATTCTCCTCCAAGACACAGTTATGGTGTCCAAAGACGCCGCAAACCGAGCGAGCGCTCGATGGACAGCTATCCTTGTTGGCAGCGCCCGGAGATCCGGGCCGGTTGGCTGGATAGCCGCGGAAGCCCAGCTTCCGCCCGCGAAAGTCAACCACCAACGTCGCGATTATGCAAGCTGAACGCCGAGGGTGTGGACTAAAAGAGTAGCCACGGTCAGGTCGGCCGAGGTGCCGGGGTTGAGGTTGTCGGCCTTCAGCCGGCGGTCCAGTTCCATGAGCAGACGAATGCGTGACGCCTCGTCATCATTGGCATGCAGCGCCGCTTCAACGGCAAGGGCTTGTTGGCGCGCCAGATCTGCGACTTCAGCGCCATGCTTGCGCACCACATGACTGTCCGGGAAGCCGGCGAGAAACGCCATATAGGCGAATACCGTCGGCCACATGCCGCCTTCGCCGCGTGCCAAGGCCGCTTGCAGAGCCGCAAGCCCGACGCCGAACACGTCGCCGAAACCGGTGACATACTGGCGGGCGATCATGTCGCGGTCGGCCGCCTCCCGCATGGCTTCGAGCAGATGAACTTTTGGCTCCTGCCGCACATCGTTCGCGGCCTCTCCGAGGCCGCCCGGCGCGGCGGCGACGATCGCCTCGAACACAGCCCTGGTATCGTCCATGCTCATCGCGCGCAGCACCGCGTCGAGATTGTCGCGCAGTCTCTTGTCGGGCAGGCGATTGTCGGGCAGTCGATCGTCGTGCAGTTGGGCGTCCGCCATTTCGGCGGCGCACAGCAGTGGCCCTGCGAGAAGGATGATACCGAGATTGGTGTTGGTCGCGACCGCCAGGCGTGTCGCGCGGACCGCTTCCAGCATGCGCCGTCCGACCGGCAGGCGCGGATCGGTCAGCGGTATGGACGAGACCTCGGCGCTGGTCATAAACTGGGCAGCGGACATGCCGTGCCCGTCGGCGAACAGATGCACGTTGCCCGGTTTCAGCGCCTCGATCTCCATCCGGCAGGCGTCCTTGTAGGCAAGCCGGAGGCGTTCACGCGAAAGCGCCATGCCGTCGGTCACGAATTCGCCGGCGCGGTGAGGCGGTAGGGTCGCGTCGCCGCCGCCTCGCTGCGATCAGTCAGGAATTTCAGCAGGGCGTCGGCAATCGCGTCGGCGATGTTGACCGCGACGACTGATTGAAGCCCGGACCAGGCGGGCATGCTGTTGACCTCCAGCACGAACAGCTTGCCGTCGGCCGCTGGCACGATATCGACGCCGGCGAAATCCGCGCCGATTGCGGCGGCGGCGGCCCCTGCCAGCGCCGCCAGTTCGGTTTCGCCATGCCCCGAAACCAGCTCTGAAACCAGTTCGGGCACCGCCCCGCGATTGACGTTGGTGATCCAGTCGTCGCCACGCCGGCTCATCATCGCCAAAACTTCGCCGGCGCAGACGAATACGCGAAAATCGCGGTAAGGAGGGCCGGGACGCGGCACGTAATGCTGGAGATAGTAGACGCCGTTCACCTCGTCCTCGGCGGGGAGATCGGACAGTGTCTCGATCAGCCGGATGCCGCGGCCCTGGGCGCCGAAAAGCGGTTTCAGCACCAGCGGCGTGAACGGCAGTTCGCGTCTGGCGACCGCTTCGGCCATGGCAAAACCCTCGACCGCAAATGTCGGCGGCGTCGGCAGGCCGGCATTCTTGAGGAGGAAGGTGGTCATCGATTTGTCGACGCAGCGTTCTATCGCCTGCGCGGAATTCCACACCGGAATGGAAAGCTTGCCGAATGCGTGCAGCACGCCGAGACGCCGGGTGACCGCTTCGAACGATCCGGCGGCGATCGAACGGACAAGCACGGCGTCGGGCAGCGCGCCGTCGAAGCCGGGGATCGACAGTCCGCTCGGGCTGCCGGTGTCGAACGCGATCGCCGCCAGCGGCACGGTTGCGACCACGGCGCCGCGCCGCTCCAGCCTTGCCGCCAGGCCCCTGGAGCGGGCGTCCGAGTTGTCGCTGACGATCAGGATGCGAGGGATCATGTCACGCCCTGGATACCGGTATAGCGAAATCCGGAACGAGCGGCCCGGCAGGCGGATGAATCCATTCCAGCGCCATGGTCTAGCCAAGACTCCGTTCGAGCATCTGCAGATCACGCTCGCCGGCGCGAAACGTATCGCCGGTCTCGATCGCCGTGACGATTACTTCGGCCGGGCTGAACAGCAGCGGATCGATGGCATAGAAATCACCTTTGAACCGCTTGAACACTTCGGCGAAGGGCTGGCCGTGGTCGCGCGAGGCGCGGCTCGGCAGTCGCTCGGCGAGTTCGCTGGCATCTTTCGACGAGCCTTTTACAAAAAGCTGGACGCTGCCGCCATAGATGATGGCATCGTTGGTTCTGCCCATTGCAGTCAGGAAATCCGGATGCGGAGCGGGGATAGGCGCCGTGCCGATGCCGTCGACGACGTTCTCCAGCGGAAATTTGAGATCGTTGGTCTTGTGCAGCGCAACCTCGAGCGCACGCGCAACGATCTGCACGCCGCCCGCAAGGCTTTGTGTCGGCGCATAGAGGAAGGTGAGCTTTTCGGGTGCCAATCCGGTTGCCCTGCCGACCTTCTCGACGATTGCCTGGGGCGGCGGTTCGGCCGTCTCCAGGATCAGCACGGCGGACGACGCGGTGTCGCGATAGGAGAGTGTTTCGAACAGCGGTTCGACGCGGGCGAGCGCTCGCGCCGGTCCCGACCCCATGGCAAAATAGCCCTGGCTCGACAGGTTCCAGCCCGCATACTGGCTGCCCAGGCAGGCAAGCACCGGCTGCGACGACTGCACTTCGACGGTGAGCGGCCATTTCTGCGACCCACGGTCCATGGCGACCGAAATGCTGCCGAGGCCGCCCATCGCGGCTTCCGCCATGCGCAGCCCGGCCTCGACGCCGCCGGCGGCCCTGGCGCCGGCATCGATCAGGCACTCGCCCAATGGCCCGGTGGAAACGGCGATACGCAGGCGTTCGGCGTCGCCGATCATGCCGTCGATGATGCGCTGGGCATTGTCGTTGAGGAATGCCGAACCATCTTTCATGTCCGGTCTCCTTCCCATTGGTGTTGCAACCGGCTGGCTTGTCCCTTGATCAGCCGCCTGGCCAGATCGGCGCTCGGACCGCGCGCGAAGATGGTGCAGACCGGATCGCCGGCAATCAAACGGGTACCGGGCGACTGATGGTCGGCAGTCCACTCAGGCCAGGCGATCGATGGAAACCGGGCGATCGGCGCCGCTGCGTAGGTCACCATCGACGCCATCGAATCGATGAAGCGCGGCAGACGGTATGTCTTGCCTGCCGCGGCGCGCAGATGCGCTTCGATCAACGGCGCGTCGGCATCGTCGAAGATGTCGAGCGTGGCGCCGGGCCGCGGATTGATCTCGATGAGCTTATAGCCATCCGGTCCGCGAATGAGATCGGCACTGCACAATCCAACCAGGCCGGCGCGGCGCGCCAGACCTGAAAGCCAGCCGCGGATCATCGCCGCCTGCCTGCGGTCGAAGCGCCTCAACCGCACGGCGCCGCCATAGCGATAGGGCGCTGCCGGGGCGGGCGACGCCCATTGCCGGCTGAAGCCGACGATGTCAGCGCTTTGGCCGTCGCCGACGAACAGGGCCGAGATGCTGCGGCCGGCAACGAAGCGCTGGAAATAACGGCCGCCCGAAGGCTCACTCTGTAATGCCGGGGTATCTCCGGCGGCCCGTCTGATATGCGCGCCGCCGGCGCCGCCCGCGATCTTGACCACCCAGTTCTCCGGATCGGCCGGCGGGTCCCATCGGAATTGCGGATGCGGAATGCCGAGTTCGGCGCAATCGGCGGCAAGCAATTGCGGGTCCTTGATCCTGCGGATCGCGGCGCCGCTGTTGCCGGCGAGCGGAAAATGGCGCGCGATCTCGTCGACGGCCTCTGTCATCCGCTCGAAGCCGGAACCCAGGATGATGGCGACCGGCTGGTCGTCTCCAGCCAGTTGCCGAAGCGTTTCGATGATGCGCTCGCGGTCGATGCCGCCTTGCAGGTCGCCCGGCAGCATTGTCGCGCGCTCGGCAAGCGCCACCGTGTCTGTGTCGCAAAAGAAATCGGCGACCAGCGGACGATAGCCCGCGCGGCGGGCAGCGGCAGCCAGCGCCCGGCCTGAAATCGCCGCGATCAGCAGAGATCCGGTGTTATTTGGCGATCTCGCGTGCAAGGGCAAATGCTTCCTGGAAATCGAGCGTGATAGTTTTTTCGGCTTCGATCATTCTTTTGAAGAGGCCGAACTCGACCTTGTATTTTACGTTGCCGATGGCGAGCGGACCAATGCCGACAGCTTTTGCCGCTTCGAGCGGATCGCCATTGGCATTCACGGCCACGCCTTCGATGCCCGCCGGTGGAACCGCATTGACGTCGGCGGCAATGAGCAGGCCGTCGCCTTTCAACTGGGCTTTCGAGACCACCTGGACGCCGGCCTTGGCGCAGGCCAGGATCACCTCGCTCGCCTCGACCAGCTTGGTCTTGCGGGCGTCGGTTGATCCGTCTGCCGCATCCACGGCGATGTCGAATCGGTTTTTGATCTCGGCCGCGATCTGCTCGACCCTTGCGATGCCGTCATGACCGACAAGCGTCACCCCCGCGCCTTCCCTGGCGGCGATGACGGCGGTGCAGAAGCCGACGACGCCGGTAGCGCCGAAGACAGCGATCCTCGTGTCTTTCAGCCCGCGCTCGAATTTCTTCTCCAGCGCTTTTTCGACCTTGGCCACCATCGCCGCCGCGGTGGTGAACGAGCCGGCCGGATCGGCGAATACCGAAACCTGGAAAGGCGGCACCATCGCCTTTCGCGCTGCCTCGAACATGTCGAGCGCCAGCGCGGCATCCTTGCCGGCGATGAAGATGCCGGTATCGACGCCCGCATCGGGCGGGCGCGAAAAGATCGCGTCCTGCACGAGGCCCGTCACCTCTCCCAGGCTTACATCGACATAGGGGACGACGGCGTCGAAACCTGCATCGAGCGCCATGTTCACGTCGAACGGGCTCATATGCTTCAGCGGCGTCAGCATGTGCAGGATATGTTTGCGGGCCATTTTTCGCCTTTCTGCCACTTCTCATTGTTCGACTTGAGCGTGATCGCGTTTGCCCAGCCGTCAGCTGCCGACGAGATCAAGTCTGGTCGAACTGATCTTCGCGCCGGAATTCCTGCCCTTGACGATCCTGATCTCGATGCCGTCTTCAACTGTCTGCTGAACCGCGCTGACGAAGCTGGCTGCGGCGTCTTGCGATGGGGCAAAGGCAAACCCTGTCGGCCCCCACGAGCTCTGGCCGATGCCAACGGCGCCTGCCTGGTTGAGAGCATGGGCCACCCTCTCGACCCGCTTCGAGGTGAACACGCCACCTTGCGCCGGGGCGAAATGGGTGCCGATCATCATCTGGATCGCGGCGACGGCGGCGCCGAAGGCTGGCAGGTCGTGCTCGATCAAAGCCGGCATGATGCCCATCAGCACCCGCCGGCAGATCTCGCCGCTGCCGGACGCCGGGAACGGCGGCAGCGAACGAAACGCGGCGATCTCGGCCTCGCCATGCAGTCCATGGCCGCCATGGTCGAGGATCAGGATGACGCGCCACGCTTCCGGGAACGGCAGTCGCGCCACGACCGGCGGCGGCCTGCCGCTGTCGTCCTTGCCGGCGTCGACAATGACGCCACCGCTTTCGAAGCTGGCGATGCCGATGCCGGATCGTCCGCCGCGCTCGAGCAGGGTCGCATCGTTGCCGATATCGAGAGGCAGTTTGTGGAGCGTGCGCAGCGCCGCGGCGACGGCAAGGGCGATCTGCGTGCCGGAGCCGAGGCCGGCATGGCTCGGGATCGACTGTTCGACCACCAGACGGTGCTGGCCGCGAATGCCGAGATGGCTGCAGAGCGTCGACAGATGTTCGCCGGCGCGCCGGCTCTCAGCGCCTTCGACGATGGTCTCGCTGGACCGTGACAGGGTGACTGTTGTTTCGGGTTCGCTCAGCGGCAGCCCGACGCTGCCAAAGCGACGCCCGGTATCGCCGTTGAGATCGAGGAAGCCAAGATGCAGGCGGGCGGGCACTCGTATGGTAACAGAATTCGACATCTACCCCCCGATGGGTGCATCATAGACGCATCATGGAAGTTTAGGTGCCCGTCGCCATGATAGCTGTTTTCGTCGAAGGGGCAAATCTTCTTTTTGGCCCCGGCGCGAGAACGGACCGGGCAATTCGCGGAGGTCGAGATGAACGAGACGCCGAGGGAAAAAGTCTATTCGGAAGCCGAGATTGCCGGCCGGCTCGAGAAGGAACTGCCGAAATGGTATTACGAGAACGGCTGGATCCGGCGCAAATACAAGACCCATAGCTGGAAATCGACACTGATGGTCATCAACACTGTCGGCCATCTCGCCGAGGCGGCGTGGCACCATCCCGACATCACGGCGTCCTATGCCTGGGTCGAGGTGCGCCTGATGAACCATGCAGCAAAGGGCATCACCGACAAGGACTTCGAGCTGGCCAAAAAGATCGAGGATGTCGTCCAGTGGCAGCCGGCCAGGGAAGGCGGCGCGCTGGAAGGCACTCCGCCGACCGATCAGCGCTTCGCCTACATCAAATATGATTAAGCGCGGTCGGAATTTGTTGATAGCGCATGAAAACATTCGCTAATCTGCTGGCTGGCGGGGTTCACGGCGGCAGCGAACGAAACGCGGCGATCTCGGCCTCGCCATGCAGTCCATGGCCGCCATGGTCGAGGATCAGGATGACGCGCCACGCTTCCGGGAACGGCAGTCGCGCCACGACCGGCGGCGGCCTGCCGCTGTCGTCCTTGCCGGCGTCGACAATGACGCCACCGCTTTCGAAGCTGGCGATGCCGATGCCGGATCGTCCGCCGCGCTCGAGCAGGGTCGCATCGTTGCCGATATCGAGAGGCAGTTTGTGGAGCGTGCGCAGCGCCGCGGCGACGGCAAGGGCGATCTGCGTGCCGGAGCCGAGGCCGGCATGGCTCGGGATCGACTGTTCGACCACCAGACGGTGCTGGCCGCGAATGCCGAGATGGCTGCAGAGCGTCGACAGATGTTCGCCGGCGCGCCGGCTCTCAGCGCCTTCGACGATGGTCTCGCTGGACCGTGACAGGGTGACTGTTGTTTCGGGTTCGCTCAGCGGCAGCCCGACGCTGCCAAAGCGACGCCCGGTATCGCCGTTGAGATCGAGGAAGCCAAGATGCAGGCGGGCGGGCACTCGTATGGTAACAGAATTCGACATCTACCCCCCGATGGGTGCATCATAGACGCATCATGGAAGTTTAGGTGCCCGTCGCCATGATAGCTGTTTTCGTCGAAGGGGCAAATCTTCTTTTTGGCCCCGGCGCGAGAACGGACCGGGCAATTCGCGGAGGTCGAGATGAACGAGACGCCGAGGGAAAAAGTCTATTCGGAAGCCGAGATTGCCGGCCGGCTCGAGAAGGAACTGCCGAAATGGTATTACGAGAACGGCTGGATCCGGCGCAAATACAAGACCCATAGCTGGAAATCGACACTGATGGTCATCAACACTGTCGGCCATCTCGCCGAGGCGGCGTGGCACCATCCCGACATCACGGCGTCCTATGCCTGGGTCGAGGTGCGCCTGATGAACCATGCAGCAAAGGGCATCACCGACAAGGACTTCGAGCTGGCCAAAAAGATCGAGGATGTCGTCCAGTGGCAGCCGGCCAGGGAAGGCGGCGCGCTGGAAGGCACTCCGCCGACCGATCAGCGCTTCGCCTACATCAAATATGATTAAGCGCGGTCGGAATTTGTTGATAGCGCATGAAAACATTCGCTAATCTGCTGGCTGGCGGGGTTCACGGCCGATCCAGTTTCGTCTAGGATCGAGCCGGCACCAGAAAGTAGCGTAGTGAATGGCGGTTGCTTGGATCGGCAACCGGGAAACGCTGGTCGAGCGCGCGGCTGCACATGCCGCCGCGCTGTTGGGGTCGAGCCGGTGCCCGGTTTTCAGCCTGGATACGGATATACACGGCACCAGGGCGGCGATCGCGCTGGCTGAGCGGGTTGGCGCGGCATACGATCATGCCGATGGCGCGGTAGTTGCCCGGGAGGCCGCGCTTTTTACCGACAAAGGCGCGATGACCGTGGCGCCCGGCGAGACGCGACGGCGCGCCGATGTCGTGGTGATCGTCGGCGAACTCCCAAAAATCCATCATCAATTTGTCGGCGAACTCGCCGAGACGGTTCCCGATCTCTCTCCCCCCCTCTCAGGCAGGAATCGGCGCGAAATCTTTGTGGTCGGGTCGAACGAAACGACGGCGCCGCCATTGAGCAACGGGCGGACGGCGACGCTGCTGTTCTGCGGCGAGGCAAGCCTCGGCGCGACGCTGGCGGCGCTGCGGGCACAGTGGAGGGGGCGCCAGACATCGCAGCCGGTGTCGAATTTCGACGATTTCGCCAAAGCCCTGGAGGCTGCGCATTTTCCCGTCTTCCTGTTTTCAGGCGGCGCAACCGAAGGGCTGGCGCTGGAGATGCTGCACGGGCTGATCACCGATCTCAACCGCAAATCGCGGGCATCCGGCCTGCATCTGCCGGCGAGCGAAGATGGCTGGGGAAGCGCGCTCGCCTCGACCTGGATGACCGGTTTTCCGTTGCGAACCGGCTTTGCGCGCGGCTTGCCCGAATTCGATCCCTGGCGTTACGATGTCGCGCGCATGATCGCTGCCGGCGAAGCCGACCTGCACCTGCGGATCTCGTCCTCAATCGTCCAGCCGCAGAAGAAAAGGAACCGCATGGCGCTGATCGCGCTGGCGAAAACGCAGCAGCCGGTCGCGGGCGCTGCGGTCACCATCGCCATCGGCGAAGCGGGCGTCGATCACCAGGCGGTGGTCTATTCCAGCCGCACCGGTTCGCTAAGGTCGGTCGACGCGCGAGCGGCGTCTGAACTGCCGTCTGCTGCGACTGTCATCCGGCTGGTTGCCAGTCATGTCTCCGCCGAGGCGGCGTTGCCATGCTGACGAAAATCGCCGGCGGCGACATCATCGATCCGGTCAACGGCCGTCTCGGCAAGGGCGACCTGTGGATCAGGGACGACAAGATCGTTGCGGCGCCGGCCGGCGGCTCTGCCGACCGGACCATCGACGCTGCCGGCTGCATCATCATGGCGGGCGCCATCGACATCCATTCCCACATCGGCGGCGGCAATGTGAATACGGCGCGGCTGCTGTTGCCCGAGCAGCATGCTGCGCACCAGGCGCGGCCGGCGACGACGCCGCTCTCCAATGCCGGCTGGTCGACCTTCCAGACCGGCTGCCTCTACGCCAAGATGGGTTTCACCACGGTGGTCGAGCCGGCGATGTCGCCGGGAGCAGCACTTCACACCCATCTCGAACTGGCCGACATCCCGATCATCGACAAGGCGACGCTGGCCATTCTCGGCAACGACGATTTCCTGCTGTCGATGATCCGCGACGACGCCTCCTCGCACATGATCGAGGACTATGTCGCCTGGACGGTCGCCTCGACGCGGGCGCTTGGGGTCAAGGTGATCAATGCCGGTGCAGCGGCCGCCTTCAAGGAAAACGTCCGCACCTTCTCACTGGACGATGTGGTGCCTTCCTATGGCGTCAGCTCGCGCAAGATCGTCAAGACGCTGCAGGCGGCCGTCGACAGCCTTGGCGTCCCGCATCCGCTGCATGTCCATTGCAACAATCTGGGCAGCCCCGGATCGGCGGACACGGCGGCCGCGACGATCGCGGCGGCGGAGGGATTGCCGCTGCACCTCGCCCATCTCCAGTTCTACGGCTACGGCATGGAAGGCAAGCGCAGGTTTTCCTCGGCCGCGGCGCGTCTTGCCGAACTGGTCAATGCGACGCCGGAAGTCACCATCGATATCGGCCAGGTGATGTTCGGCCAGACGGTCACCGTCTCCTCCGACGTCATGCGGCAGTTTTCGGCGCGTGGTAGCGCGCAGCCGAAGAAATCCGTCATTCATGACGGCGACGGCAATGGCGGCGGCATCGTGCCCTACCGCTATTCCAAGGATTTCTATGGCACGATGCAGTGGGCGATCGGGCTCGAGCTTTTTCTGCTGATCGACGATCCGTGGCGTGTCTTCTTCACCACCGATCATCCCAACGGCGCGCCCTTCACCGCCTATCCGGCTTTGTTCGAGCTGCTGATGAGCCGGGAGGCGCGCACCGAAATGATTGCCGGACTTTCACCTTCGGCCATGGCGCTCTCGACCCTTTCCGCGATCGACCGCGAATACACGTTCGAGGAAATCGCCATCATGACGCGCGCGGCCCCGGCCAGGCTGCTCGGGCTGACGGACCGCGGCCATCTCGGCGCCGGCGCTATCGCCGATATCGCTGTCTACCGCAGGGACCAAAATATCGCGAAAATGCTGGGGCAGGCGGCGTATGTCTTCAAGGACGGCGATCTCGTCGTGCAGGACGGAGAGATCACCCACTACCGCTGGGGCAAGGCGCTCAGGCTCAATCCGTCGCCGGACAAGGCGATGCTGCGGCGCCTGGAGGATTATCACCAGCAGCGCTACGGCCTGTCGCTGGACTGGTTCGATTTTCCGGATTCGGCGGTCGCGCGCGAACAGCATTTCGGCGAGGTTGCATGCCGAACGTGAGCGTAAATGGCATCGTGATCGACGATACCTTTGCCGAGGCCTTCGGCATGCGCGCGACCGCCATCATCATCACCGCCCCGAACCGGAAATGGGCGCGCCAGGCGGCGGTCACCATGACCGGCTTCGCCACCTCGGTGATCGGCTGCGGCTGCGAAGCGGCAATCGATGTCGAACTGCCGCCATCGGCGACGCCGGACGGCCGGCCCGGCTGCCGCGTGATGATTTTTGCGATGGGAACAGACGAGCTGCAGAAGCAACTGCTCAATCGCGTCGGCCAGTGCGTCTTGACCTCGCCGGGTTCGGCCTGCTTCGCCGGACTGGAAGGCAGCGCCGCGTTGAAGCTCGGTTCGGCGCTGCGTTATTTCGGCGACGGTTGGCAGATCTCCAAGAAAATCGGCGGCAGGCATTTTTGGCGCGTTCCCGTCATGGACGGCGAATTCCTGTGCGAAGCAACGACCGGGCTGACCAAGGCTGCCGTCGGCGGCGGCAATTTCTTCGTCATGGCTGAAACCAGCGCCAGGGCCTTGCTCGCCGCCGAGGTCGCGGTTGCCGCGATAGGCCTGGTGCCGGGCGCGATCGTGCCATTTCCGGGCGGCATCGCCCGTTCGGGTTCCAAGATCGGCGGTAAATACAAGGGCATGATCGCCTCGGCCAACGAAGCCTACGCGCCGACACTGCGCGGCGTCGTCAGGAGTGAGCTCGGCGCCGACATCAACGCCGTGCTGGAAATCGTCATCGACGGCGAGACCAACGACGCCGTTGCCGCCGCGATGAGGGCCGGCATCAAGGCCGTCATCGAGCTCGGGCCGAAGCGAGGCGCGGTTCGCATCAGCGCCGGCAATTACGGCGGCAAGCTCGGCAAGTTCATCTATTCGCTGAAGGATATGCTGCCGTGAAAGCGCTGACCTTCACCCTTGTCGCCGAGCCGCCCGAGCGCCTTGATCTGTCGCTGCTGACGGCCGAGCGGCTTGCCGGGATCGAAAGGCGCGATTTCGAAAAAATCCGGATCGGCATGTCGAAACATGGATCGAAGGTCGGCGATATTTTTCGCGTCGCCGGCAACAACCTGCTGGACGTCGTCTTCGAAGGCGGCAGCGCGCGCCTCGACCGGGTGGCGGAAGGCATGCGGGGCGGTTCGGTTCGCGTCGTCGGCGATGCCGGCGCCCAGGCCGGGCGCGCCATGCGCGGCGGCACGCTGACGATCGAAGGCAATGCGGGTCCACATGCCGGCTCCGGCATGCGCGGTGGCAGGCTTGAAATAACCGGCAATGCCGGCGATCACCTTGGTGGGCCGCTCGCCGGCGAACTGGCCGGCATGAATGGCGGCGTGCTGATCGTCAGGGGCAAAGCCGGCGCCTTTGCCGCCGACCGCATGCGGCGCGGCCTGATCGCCGTGCTGAAAGGCTCAGGCGATCATCCCGGCAGCCGCATGATCGCCGGCACGCTGGTGGTGGCCGGTGGCGCCGGCGAGATGCCCGGCTATCTGATGCGGCGAGGTTCGATCCTTCTCGACCGCGCGCCGAAAAGCCTGTCGCCGAGCTTCGTCGAATGCGGCGCGCCGGAGAGCGTCTTTGCCGCCCTCATCGATCGCCATCTGATCGCCGAGGGTATTTTGAAACGGCCGCTGCTGGGCAACGCGCCGCAGAGATATGGCGGCGACAACGCAGTGCTTGGCATGGGCGAGGTTCTTTTCCCTCGCTGAGGCGCCGCTGATAACGGCCGGCATGTCTGCGGGGACGGTCAACGGTCGTCGTTGGCAATCAGTTTCGCCAGGCAATCACCCGCCTGGCTCTGGGGCATGCCGAGATCCCTGACACTGTCCATGTGGCTGCGGTTGGTGAGAACAAGCGAAATTACCGACGAACCCTGCTGCAGCAGGTGCTCCTTGAATCGATCTGCCTGCTGATGGAAAGGCGGCGTCTCGTTGGCTCCGACCAGGACCATCGCCCTGGTTTGAGGATCATGCCGATGGGCAAGCGGTGTAAAGCTGGCGACTTCCTCATCGGTGATTGCAATCTCGTTGGCGAGAAAGGAGTTTTGGAGCGGTTTCAGATCGTAGAGCCCGCCGAGCAGAAGGGCTGACCGCACATTGGAGGGGGTATGGTCGCTGTTGAACAGGAACGTCGAAAGATGTGCTCCGGCCGAATGACCGCTGACGGTCAGGTCTGCCGGGTTTCCGCCATGGTCGGCGATATTGTCCTGAACCCACCGCTTGGCGCGGCGGACCTGGTCGACGATCGTCGCCATTCTCACCTTCGGCATCAGAGCATAGTCGACGATGACGGCAATCGCACCGGCCTGGGTAATCGTCGCCGCGACGTATGAGTAGTCGCGCTTGGAGAACATCCTCCAGTAGCCGCCATGGATGAACATGTGCACCGGCAGGCCGCTTCGTTTGCCCGGGGGAAAGAACAGGTCGATGGTTTCGGTCCGATCCGGCCCATAGGCAATGTCGGCAGTCATTGGAATGGTTGCGCGAACGGCCTCGCTGCGGTGAACGATGTCCTGGACGATTTGATCGAAATCCGCGACATGGTCGCGGATGCGGAACGGATCGTTTTGCACTCTTCCTCCGCTCAGATGCTGATGGCGAGGTATTTCGCCTCCATGAACTCGGCAATGCCGTGATGCTGGCCGCCCTCGCGGCCGAGGCCGCTCTGCTTGACCCCGCCGAACGGTGCTGCCGGATCGGACATCAGGCCGCGGTTGAGAGCGATCATCCCGGCTTCGATGCTGGATGCCACCCGCATTCCACGTTGAAGATCGCGCGTGTAGATGTAGGCGGCAAGACCGTATTCGGTGTCGTTGGCGCGGGCGATGATTTCGGCTTCCGTTTCGAATCTCGAGATCGGCGCCACCGGCCCAAAAATCTCCTCGTGCGCCATCTCCGCCTCGGCCGGGACGTCGCAGAGCACGGTCGGCGGATAGTAGTATCCCGTTCCCGAGCCTGCCTCGCCTCCGCACAGCACCCGCGCGCCACGGGCGACAGCATCGTTGACCAGGCGGTCGATCTTGTCGACGGCCTTCCTGGTGATCATCGGACCGCACTCCGTGGCCGCGTCCGGGCCGGCGCCGATCTTGAGTGCCGACATCCGCCTGGCGAGGTTTTTGCAAAACGCATCGTAGACGCCGGACTGGACATAGATGCGGTTTGCGGCCGTGCAGGCCTCGCCGGCGTTGCGCATCTTCGCCACCATCGCGCCATCGACCGCCGCGTCGAGGTCCGCGTCGTCGAACACGAGGAATGGCGCGTTGCCGCCAAGTTCCATCGAACACGAAACCACGTGCTTTGCGGCCTCGGCCAGCAGAACGCGCCCGACATCAGTCGAACCGGTAAAGGAGAGTTTGCGCACCCGCGGATCGGCCAGCATCGCGGCCGTCACCGGGCCGGGCTTGGAGGTTGTCAGAACGTTGACAACCCCCGGCGGGACACCCGCTTCTTCATATAGGGCGGCAAGCGCGTAGGCGGTGAGCGGGGTCTCGCTGGCCGGCTTCAAGATCACTGTGCAGCCTGCAGCCAAAGCGGGCGCGATCTTGCGCGTCGCCATGGCGGCAGGAAAATTCCAGGGTGTGACAAGGACGCAGATGCCGATCGGCTCGTAGTCGACGACGATGCGGTTGGTGCCGGAAGGCGCCATGCCGAATTCGCCGGTGATGCGAACTGCTTCCTCGGCATTCCAGCGAAAGAATTCCGCGGCATAGGCGATTTCGCCACGCGCGTCCCGCAGTGCCTTGCCGTTTTCCAGCGAGATCAGTGTGGCCAGCGTCTCGGAACGCTGCGTCATCAGCTCGAAGCAGCGTCTGAGGATTTCGGAACGCTTGCGCGGCGCCGTCGTGCGCCAGCCATCGGCGGCCTTGGCCGCAGCCTCGACGGCGGCTGCGGCATCTTCGATCGTCGCATCGGGAACCGCAGCGATCACCGCCTCGGTGGAAGGGTCGACAACCCCGATTTCCCTGCCGTCGGTGGATTGCCGCCATTGGCCGCCGATATACAAGCCGTGGGAGAATCTATGGAAACCGGCAGTGTCCTGCTCGTCCTCCAGCAGCTGATGCGATATGTTCATGGCCTGCTCCTCGATTGCTCACATGACAGAGGCGGCGAGGTCGCCATCATAGGCGGCCTGGATCAGGCCCCGCATGGCCGCCGGATCGAATGGACGCGGATTGTTCTTGATGAGACGGTCGATGCCGAGCGCCTGTTCGGCCGTCCAATCGAGCTTGTCGGCGGGGAGCCCGAGCCTGGCCAGCGTAGGCGTGATCCCGATCGCTGCAAACAGCCGGGCGACCTCGTCGATCGTCGCGTCGGCCATCTCAGCGGTGCTCCGGTCCTTGCCGTCGAGACCAAGGGCAAGGCCGATCTCGGCCATCTCGGCGGCCGCGGCGGCCCGGTTGTACTTCATGACATACGGCAGCATGGTGGCGACACCCAGCCCGTGCGCGGTGTGGGTAAGGGCTCCGACCGGATACTGCACCGCGTGCGCCGCCGCCGTTCCGGCAGTGCCGAACGCGCAGCCGGCTGCAAGCGCCCCCATCATCACATCGGTGCGAGCGTCCTCGTCGGCCGGATCGCGGTATGCCTTCTCGAGACTGCGGCCAAGCAGCTTGATCGCGAGCAGCGCAAAATGATCGGTCAGAGCGCTCTTGCCGATGAAGACATGCTGTTGCGGCAGGCTGGGGTCGGTGCCGCGCCTGGCGGCGGTAAAGGCCTCGACCGCGTGCGTCAGCGCGTCTGCGCCGGCGATCGCCGTCAGCCCCGGGGGACATGTCATCGTCAGTTCCGGGTCGCAGATGGCGGCTGCCACGATCAGATGCGGGCTGGAGATGCCTACCTTCATTGTGCGATCCGGATCGGAGATCACCGCGACAGGGGTCACTTCCGAGCCGGTGCCGGCTGTCGTCGGCACCGCGATCAGCGGCAGCGTCGGACCGGGCACCTTGAACTCGCCGTAGTAGTCCTGCAGCAGGCCGCCGTGACTGATGAGCAACGCGGCGCATTTGGCCATGTCGAGACAGCTGCCGCCGCCGATGCCGATCACCATGTCGGGCGCAAAATCCCGCGCCTCCTCGACGCAGACGGCAACCGTATCGCGCGGCACATCGGGCTGCACACGATCGTGCACCAGCACAGCGATCGATGCGCCCTCGAGCGCCGCGATGATCTCGGAGAAGGCGACAGTTGCGGCAAAGCGCTCGTCCGTGCAGACCAGAGCGCGACGGCCGAGCCTGGCCGCAACGGTTGCAATGACTTGGCGCTGACCCTTGCCGAAGAGGATTTCACGCGGCAGCCTTATGGCAGCGAAAAGGCTCATGTTCTTGCGTCCCTCGATGGTGGTGGAAAGGCGAAAGCTCGCCGAACTCGGTCCCAAAAATATCCTCTATTAAATCGTATAGGATATAGGATTGTATTGAGCGAAGCATCGTGTTAGCCAGTGGTCCTGTCAAGAGGCAAAGATGCAGGTCACGAACGCAAGCAACGCCCGAGAAGTCGACCCCGCCGGCGGGCGCATCCAGCGATCCACCAGCCTGGTTGAGGACGTCTATGAAGCGATCTTCGCGCAACTCATGTCGCTGAAGATCGCGCCTGGCTCACGGATCACCGTCGACAGTCTGGTCAAGGAACTCGACGTCTCCCACACGCCAATCCGTGAAGCGCTTGGCCGCCTCGAAGGCGAAGGCCTTGTGCTGAAGACACATTTGATCGGCTACCGCGCCGCGCCGCAGATAACCAGGCGCCGATTTGACGAACTCTATGAGCTTCGCCTGCTGCTCGAGCCGCATGCGGCGGCCAAAGCAGCCGCATTGATGGATGAGACGAAACTTGCGGTGCTTGAGGAGTCAGCAGGCGGCATGGCGCGCCGCGAAGGCAAGGATGAACGGCTGCGTTACTCCAATTTTGCGCGGCAGGACGCCATCTTCCACGACCGGATCATGGAATTTGCCAACAATGAACTGGTGCGCGAGACCCTCGCCTTCCAGCATACCCACTTCCACATCTTCCGCCTGATGTTCCATTCGCGCGTCACCGAGGAAGCGCTCGACGAGCATCAGGCCATCCTGGCCGCCTTCGCCGCCTCCGACCCCGCTGCAGCGGAACAGGCGATGCGCCGTCATATCGAGCATTCCCGTGATCGTTTGCTGCCGGCGTTCGATTGAGATTCGCGCCGCCGGCTAGTCAATGCCCGCCCCCCCTTCCATCCACAAAACGAGGAACCGACCATGCCAGGCAAGAAAATACTGATGTTGACCGGTGAGTTTACCGAAGAATACGAGATCTTCGTCTATCAGCAGGCGATGGAGGCCGTCGGCCACATCGTCCATGTTGTCTGTCCCGACAAGAACGCCGGCGACCTGATCAAGACGTCGCTTCACGATTTCGAAGGTGACCAGACCTACACCGAAAAACCCGGCCACTATGCCTTGCTGAACAAGACCTTTTCGGAGGCGGAAAGACAGCTCGACCAGTATCATGCCGTCTATTGCGCGGGCGGTCGTGGCCCCGAGTACATCCGCACCGACAAGCGCGTGCAGGCGATGGTCCGCCATTTCCACGAAAACAAGAAGCCGATCTTTACCATCTGCCATGGCGTCCAGATCCTGATCGCGGTCGACGGCGTCGTGCGTGGCAAGAAAGTCGGTGCGCTGGCTGCCTGCGAGCCGGAAGTGACGCTGGCCGGCGGAACCTATATCGACTTGTCGCCGACTGAGGCCTATGTCGACGGAACGATGGTCTCGGCAAAGGGCTGGACCGCACTAGCCGCGTTCATCCGCGAGTGCCTGAAGGTGCTGGGAACGGAAATCCGCCACAACTGAGTCGATCGTCCGATGCATCGCAGACGGGATGTATCGGCGCGCTCCAAAATCCGGCTCGGTTTTTGCAGTTCCTAGACCTCTTGCATTTTCGGATATGATCGACTCGACCGGGCTCGCACTCGCTCCGGTCGGGACCCGTCTGAGGTGGTCCTCCTGCTGGCTGCCGTGGCCGCCGGGCAATGCCATGAGGAATGCAAGCGGCTCAGAATAAAAGCGCTGCGTAGCGATCCTTCGCGCCCCCCTCTGTCCTGCCGGACATCTCCCCCACAAGGGGGGAGATCGGCTGTCATTGCGGCTTTCGCCAACGTCCAGCGTTGATGAACAGGCGCCGTCAGCGAAGCTGCCAATCTCCCCCCAAGTGGGGGAGATGTCCGGCAGGACAGAGGGGGGCGCCTCGCTCCGCCATCAAAGGTACTGCACCGTCGTGACGCTCTGGCCGCGTGACTTTCGCTAATTCTCCTCCACGAACACCTCTTCGCGCTTCTTCTTGACCGCCGGCAGGAAGACGATGACGAGCACGGCGAACGCGATGAACAGCAGACCGGCGCTGATCGGCCTGGTCACGAAGGTGGTCGGGTCGCCGCGCGCGAGAATCATGGCGCGGCGCAGGTTTTCCTCGAGCAGCGGGCCGAGCACGAAGCCGAGCAGCAGCGGCGCCGGTTCGCAGCGCAGCTTGGTCAGGAGATAGCCGAGCAAGCCGAAGAAGGCGACGGCGTAGAGGTCGTAGATGTTGGTGTTGACGCTGTAAACACCGATCGAGCAGAACGCCATGATGATTGGGAAGAGCACGTAATAGGGGATCGTCAGCAGTTTCACCCAAAGCCCGATCAGCGGCAGGTTCAAGATGATCAGCATCAGATTGCCGATCCACATCGAGGCGATGATGCCCCAAAACAGCGCCGGCTGTTCGGTCGCGACATTGGGGCCGGGCACGATGCCCTGGATGATCATCGCGCCGATCATCAGCGCCATCACCGGGTTGGCCGGAATGCCGAGCGTCAGCATCGGGATGAAGGAGGTCTGCGCACCGGCATTGTTGGCCGATTCCGGTCCGGCGACGCCTTCGACGGCGCCCTTGCCGAATTCCCCGGGGTTTTTCGAGATGCGTTTTTCGACCGTGTAGGAGGCGAAGGCTGCAAGGATCGCGCCGCCACCCGGCAGGATGCCGAGCGCCGAACCGATGATGGTGCCGCGCACGATGGGCGCCGCCATGCGGCGAAAGTCTTCGCGGGTCGGCATCAGGCCGGAGACCCTTCGGATCATCACCGAGCGCTCGTGCTCGTTTTCGAGGTTGCGGAGGATCTCGGCGACGCCGAAGACGCCGACCGCCACCGCGACGAAATTCAGCCCGTCGGCATATTCGCGGATGCCGAGCGTGAAGCGCGGCGTGCCGGTGTAGATGTCGGTGCCGACAAGGCCGAGCAGCAGCCCAAGCACGACCATCGCCAGCGCCTTGACAATCGAGCCGTGGGCGAGCGCGACGGACGAGACAAGGCCGACGATCATCAGCGAAAAATACTCGGCCGCGCCGAATTCCAGCGCGATCGCCGTCAGCGGTGGAGCGAAAACTGCCACGAGGAAGGTCGACACCGTTCCGGCGAAGAACGAGCCTATCGCCGCGATGGCGAGTGCCGCCCCGGCGCGGCCGTTCCTGGCCATCTGGTAGCCGTCGATGGCGGTGACGGCCGACGAGGATTCGCCAGGCATGTTGATGAGGATGGCGGTGGTCGAGCCGCCATATTGCGCGCCGTAATAGATGCCGGCGAGCATGATAAGGGAGGAAACCGGGTCGCCGATCTGGAAGGTGATCGGCAACAGCATGGCGATGGTGGCGGTGGCGCCGATACCGGGCAAAACGCCGATCAGCGTGCCGAGAAGGACGCCGATCAGGCAGAAACCGAGATTTGCCAGCGACGAGGCCGTCGAAAAACCGAGCGCGAGATTGTCGAGGAGTTCCATGGTCATCTCCTCAAAACTGTAGCCACGGGCCGAAGCGCTGGAACGGCAGGCCGAGCGCATAGCTGAAGACGAGGAACGCGAACAACGTCAGGCCGGCGGAGAGCACGAGCGCGGTCAGCGGCCTCATGCGACCGCTGGCAAACGATGCGATCAGCGCCGTCAGGAAGATCGAGGGGAGGAAGCCGAGGCCGCGCACGGTCAGGCCGAAGAAGATCGGGGCAGGCAGGATGAACAGCATGCCGCGCCAGGCTACATGGCCGATCGGCTCGCTCTCGAAGCGCACCGCTTCGATGAGGATGACGGCGCCAAGCAGGATCAGCACGATCGCCAGGACCAGCGGGAAATAGCCCGGTCCCATGCGGAAGGCGGTGCCGATCTCGAGGCCGAGCGACTGCAGCGCAAAAAATCCGCCGAGAAAGATGAACAGCGCGGCGCATATGCCGTTGGTCGTGTCGATTGTGAAAGGTTTCATGACGTCCTCCCAGACCCGCGCCGCGGGCGCCCCGATGCCGGTGTGAAAATGGGGCCGGTGTGAAAAAACGGGGCGCTGGTGGGCGCCCCGTTTGTGAAAACCTCAGTCGGCGTATTGGCCGGCGGCTTCGATGATCGGCTTCCAGCGCGCGATCTCGCCTTCCAGCTTGGCCTTCAGCGCGGCCGGAGTCGCGTCAGCTTCAGACGACGGCTTGGTGCCGAGTTCGGCGAAGCGGGCGACGACATTCTGGTCCTTCAGCGCGACCTGAAGCGACTTCGACAGCCGTTCGGTGACCTCGGCCGGCGTGCCCTTGGGCGCGTAGAGGCCGTGCCAGATGCCGACCTGCACCTCCGGCAGACCGGCTTCCGTCGTGGTCGGGACGTCCGGCAGAACATCGAGGCGTTCAGCCGAGGTGACGGCGTAGACCTTGATCGTGCCGCCCTGGATCTGCTTGGTGGTGTTCGTCGACTGATCGCACATGATGTCGACCTGGCCGCCGAGAAGGTCGGTCATCGCCGGTCCGGTGCCCTTGTAGGGCACGGTGACCAGTGGCGTGCCGATGGCGCTCATGAACAGCATGCCGCACAGATGCGAGGCCGCGCCTATGCCGGCATTGGCGACGGTGACGGTATCCTTGTTGGCCTTGGCGTAGTCGACCAGCCCTTTCAGGTCGGTCGGCTCGAGGTCCTTGCGGCCGACGATGGTCATCGGCACCTCGGTGACGAGACCGACATATTCGAAGCTGTTCAGCGTGTCGTATGCGAGCTTTCTGTACAGCGTGGCGCTGGTCGCCATGCCGATGTGATGGAGGAGCAGCGTATAGCCGTCGGGATCGGCCTGCGCGACGCGACCGGCGCCCAGCGTGCCGCCGGCGCCACCGACATTCTCGACGATGATCTGCTGGCCGAGATCCTTCGACATGGCTTCCGCGACGAGGCGCGTGACCGTGTCGGTCGGGCCGCCGGCCGAAAACGGCACCACGACGGTGATGGTGCGTTCGGGATAGGTTTGCGCGCCCGCGGCGAACGAATACAGCGTAGCGGCGGCGGCCAGAGCGGCGGCGAATTTTCTCATTTTGATTTCCTCCCAGGATATGAATTCCCAACCGCCTCCTGGAGTCCTTCTCAACGCCGGCTGCGGGTGGACCAATAACGAGCGTAACCTAGCGGATTGCAATCTGACTCAAGCCGCAAGCTGCTATTATACACAAGTCCGCGCAAATCAGCCGAAGAATGCAGCGGCTCAGGATAAATGCTGATGCAGCGATCCTTCGCGCCCCCCTCTGTCCTGCCGGACATCTCCCCCCGCCAAAGCTGCCAATCTCCCCCCTTGTGGCAGGGCTGTCCGGGGAAAGTTATTCATAAATGAAGGCCATCTGATTGGGAGAGGCTCGGTCCCTTGGTCGGCTTGGATTGACCGGTGGCGGCTTATCGATGGTGTGCAGTTTCCGCCGCCCGAACAAGTATTGAGCGACCAGTTCTGTGAACCTCAAGATAGGAATAGTGACGCGGCGGGTGCGCGCGACAATGCGCAGCAGCGCAAAGGCGATCATTGCGGCAAAGAGTTGCAGGCGGATTGCATTGCCGTTGTTGCCGAGGAACTTGCGGATCTTGAGGTGCTGCTTGATCCATCGGAACAGAAGCTCGATGTGCCAGCGGCCTTTGTAAAGCCGTCCAATCTCGACGGCAGAGCGCTCCAGATCGTTGGTCAAAAGCGTGATGGTGTCGCCCGTTTCGCGCTGAACGCGCAGGCGACGCAGCCGCATCGGCAGCTTGCAAGCAGCCTTGCTGACCAAGCTTACCTCACTGTCTTCCACAACCAGGAAGCCGTCGCCCTGCGGCTCGGCTATAGGGCGATCACGCAGCAGCGCCAGCCTCATGTTGGATTTGGGCCGCGTCACGAAGATCGATCCGGCTTCGGCGATCGCCGTCCACCAGCCATAATGGCAGTAGCCCTTGTCGAACACGTAGGTCGCTCCAGCTTCGATCGTGATCTGGCGACCGACCTGGGCGTCGTTGACGTTGGCGTCGGTGATGTCGAGGACGCGCGGACAGTCGGTCTTCGGGTCATAGACGACATGCACCTTCATGCCGCGAATGCGCCCGTTCGACTTGGCCCAATCGCACAGTTTGCCGAGCGGAATGGGGGTCGAGTCGATCAGCCGCAGCATTGCTTCGCCCTCGCGCCGCATTTGCCTGTCGAGCAGGTTCGCCACCAGACCGAACGCCTCGGCAAAGATGGCGACCGGACGCCGTCTGTTGGCATCCGACAAGGTCGAACGCATCAACGGACCGCTGCCCAGGTGATAATGATGCTGGCTGTTGGCGTTCCAGCCGGCTTCCAGGCCACGCAAGCTGCTGCTGCCGCAGAACTGGGCATAGATCAGCGCCACCAGATGATCCCAGCTTCTGAACGATTTGTCGTACGCATCCCCGTCGTGGCGATCCACAATTGCTTGGAATTGACGCCGATCGATGGGTTCAAGAAGCTGCCCGAAGATGCTAGGTGCAAAGCGCATGCCCCGTTCCTTTTCTGAGTCTCGACAACCAGAGAAAAGACGGACAAACCCCGTTTTACGGGGCATGCACATGTGGCATTTCGATTCACTCAAAACTTTCCCCGGACAGCCCTGCCCTTGTGGGGGAGATGCCAAGTTTTGACAAAGAGGGCAGGACAGAGGGGGGCGCCTCGCTCGGCACGCTAAGCTGATATCGACCTGCGAATCGCAAGTTCGACGCCACGCAGCTCGGCCAATCCTTTGAGCCGACCGATGGCCGGATAGCCGGGCTGCGCCCCGCGCGTCAGGTCGTCGAGGATATCCTGGCCGTGGTCGGGGCGCATCGGGATGACGGCGTCCTGGCGACCTTCGGTCTTGCGCCGCGCTTCCTCGTGGAGCAGCGCCGCCACCACTGCCACCATGTTGGTGTCGCCGGCAAGATGCTCGTCCTCGTGGAACGAGCAGGGGGTGCCGGCCGCTTCCTTGTGCACATTGCGCAGATGCGCAAAGTGGATTCTTGGGCCCATCCGCTCGATCATGCCGGGCAGATCATTATCCGGTCTTGCGCCGAGCGATCCGGTGCACAGCGTCGCGCCGTTGGCCGGGCTGTCGACTGCGTCCAGAACGTAGCTGTAGTCGGCCTCGGTCGACATGATGCGCGGCAGGCCGAGCAGCGGAAACGGCGGATCATCGGGGTGGCAGCAGAGACGCAGGCCGAGGCGCTCAGCCGTGGGCACGACCTCCGCCAGGAAATCGACGAAATGCCGGCGCAGGGTTGTTGCGTCGATACGGTCATAATTTGACAGTTGAGCCGCGAGACCGTCGAGAGACGTGTCTTCGGTCGAGCCGGGCAGGCCGGAATTGACGTTTTTTGCCAGAATCTTCCGGGCACGGTCATCCATGCGCGCATATCGGCGCTCTGCCTCGGCGGCGATCTCCGGGGTATAATCGCCGGGCGCCGCTCGGCGTTTCAGGACATGGATGTCGAATACGGCGAAGTCGATCAGATCGAAGCGCATGGTGGTGCCGCCATGCGGCAGGCGCCAGGCAAGATCGGTGCGGGTCCAATCGAGTACCGGCATGAAATTGTAGCAGATGACCGAAATGCCGGCCCGCGCCAGGTTTTCCAGCGAAGTCCTGTAGTTGGCCAGATGGCTGCGCCATTCGCCGACCTGCGTCTTGATCGCTTCGGAAACCGGCAGGCTTTCGACAATCTCCCAGTTCAGTTCGCTTGCGCTTCCATCCGGCAACGACGCGACTTCGCGCTGACGCCTTTCGATTTCAGCGGGCGGCCAGACGGCGCCGTGAGCAACGTGGTGAAGCGCCGTGACGATGCCTTGCGCCCCGGCTTGACGCGCATCCGCAATCGTCACCTTGTCGACCGGGCCGAACCAACGCCACACATTTCTCATTCGAGCACTCCGTTAAAAAACGCTGCGCACCCTCGGTCAGGCCCGGGGCAGGCTTTTGGGCGACATGCATCAGAGCAGTGCTTCGTACAGATCGCCGATCTTTTCAACTTTGAAATCCGCCGCCCGGCTTTTCAGGATGGCGGCAGAAGTGGGGTGGTCCAGCATGTCAGCCATCGCCTTTGCCATAGCCGCGGCATCGCCGACCGGCACCAGGGCGCCGAAACGACCATCACCTAAAATCTCGCGCGGGCCATGTGGCGCATCTGTGGAGACTACCGGGACGCCCGCAGCCATGGCCTCGACCAACACATTGCCAAAGCCTTCGCTCGTCGAGGAAAGCACGAACATATCGGCTGCGGCATAACAGGCCGCCGGGTCGTTGACATAGCCAGCAAACAGCACATCCGCGCCGGAACCGGTTTCCTCGGCATAGGCGCGCAGCTCGGCAGCCAGCGGACCTTCGCCGAAGATGACAAGCCTGGCGCGGCGGCCGGCGCGCAGGATAGCGAAAGCCCGCAGCAAGGTCCGATGGTCCTTGACCGGCACCAGGCGCCCGGCGGTGGCGATGACCGGGCCATCGCCCATCGTCGCCAACTGTGCCTGCCATGCATGGGGATCCTGCTGGAGCGCGGCAACCGGCGGCAGCGGATTGTTGATTGTGACAATCTTGGGTTGTGGAAAGCCGCGGGCCGCAATGTCGCGGCCGACACCCGCTGAGACGGCGATGGCTTTGGTTGCGCGCGCTGCAACCAGCGCGGAAAGCCAGACCGCTATTCTCGCGCCGAGACTGCTGGAAGGCAGTGAGGCGGCTGCGTGGAAGCTTGGAAAGAACCGCGCTCGGCTTCGCCCTAGGAGAAGCGCCAGCGCCACGACCAGATTGGCAAATTCCGGGGCACTATAGACCGCATGCGGAGCAAGGCGGCTGAACAAACGTGCGCTTCGCACGATGCCTTTCAGCGTCTCCCACTTGCCGTAACCTTCGCCCCGGATGGGAAGGTCGAAATCGACCAGATGCACGGCAGGCGAGCGCAGCGCGGCGTTGGGTCCTTCCGCGTTCCAGGTAAAAAGTGTGACATCGTGCCCCCGCGATGCCAATTCGTTTGCCATGAGGACGAAGACACGCTCGGCGCCGCCGCCCCTGAGACTGGCGATGTGAAAGACAATGCGCTTCGCCATGCCGGATTCAGGCTCGGCTGACGCCGATGCCTGATCGGTTCGGCGGCTTGCGCATGTCGCGAACAATGCCCATGGCTATGGCCAGCAGCATGCCCAGAGCAAAGCCGGCGAAAGCTCCCAGGCCTGCCGTCAGAGGGGTGCGGGGCGGCCACGAGCGCCCCGGTGGCGGCACGGCGGTGGAAATCACCTGCACATTTGTGGTGTCGATCTGCTCGCGCTCGGTGATTTGGCGGGCGCGAGACAGGAAGCTTTCATAGACCGCCCTTCTCGAAGCGGCGTCGCGTTCAAGCTCACGCAGGGCGACCTGGGACTCGCTGTCGCTGAAAACGCTGTTCTTCAGATCGTTCATCCTGGCGGTGAGAGAGGCCAGCGAAGCGTTGGCCTTGTCCAGGTTGGCTTTTGCCGTGCCGACCGTGCGGGAGAACTCTGCCCTGAGTTGAGAACTGACGGTTTCGAATTCTGTCCTAAGCCGGACGATCGTCGGGTGGCGCGGACCAAAGGTCATGGACTGCGAATCGATCTGCTGCCGCAGGCCATTCGCCTTGTCGCGCAATACTGAAAGTGCTGCCGAAACCGCGGGGTCAGGATTGGCCCCATTGACGCCGGAAGCAACCAGGGCGTCGTAACTTGCCTGCGCAGCGATGACGCGCGATTGCACCTCGCCAATTTCGCTATTGAGCTGCGTCATCGTCTGCGAACTGACAAGCTGGCCATTGCTGGCCGACAAATTGTGGCTGCGCCTGTAGCTCTCGACCTTTTCTTCGGCTGCCTGCACGTCGCGCTTGAGTTGGCCGAGCCGGCCCTCAAGAGCAGCTGCGGCACGGCCGGCACCAGCAGCTTCGGCCTTGGCCAGTTCTTCCTGGAAAGCCTTCACGATGGCTTGCGAGATCAGGATCGCCTTGCCGGTGGTTTCTGCCGATACCGCGAGGGTTGTGACGAACGAGGTTTCATCTGCAGCGACGCTGACCCGCTGCGCCAGGTTTTTTTGGGCGACAAGCTTCGGATCGGACTTGCCGCCACTCGCTGCAGCACCAGAGGTGGAAGCGGTCTGGTCCGGATCGAAAAACTCCGGATCGTTGGCCAGACCGAGTTCGTCCACCACACGTGCAAGCACGTTGCCGGAGGTCAAGATGCGCTGCTTGCTGCGCGCGTTCAGTATCTGGCTGTCGACCTGGCCCGGTTGCGAGTAGACATCGTTTTCCACGACCTGCAAATTGGCAGGATTGATGAGGATTTCCGTCGTAACGGTATAACGCTGTTTGCTCAGCAACCCGTAGGCGGCGCCGATGACGCCGCCGGCCACTGCCAGCATCAATGCCCAGACGAGCCCGGCACGCAGCCAGACAAACAGGCGTCGAAAATCGAGCTCGAGGAAATCGCCGATCTTGTCGAGCGTCACCGTCGGGACAGGCTCGGGCGTGGGCGGAGTGACAGGGGGGCGTGCCATGGCTGGAGCATCCTGTTGCAGCCTTGCCCTGCTGGCGCGCCGCGCATTGGCGATTCGCTCGAATGCGCTGATATTGGAATCCGCTACAGGGGGAGGGGTTGTGCCGGAAGCGGCGGACATGGCGCTAACTCTGGTTGTTCGCTACGCGGACCAGCACTACAGAAAGATCGTTAACATGTCATTTTCCAAGTTGGCATATTTTGCCGAGTCATGCACCGCGTCCGTTCAGCGGTCCGTTGAATGGATCTCGTTGGCCAGAATGGCATTTGAATACCCCCACTTGGATCGGCCATGAGCTATCCAGCTGCCGCATCGGAACGATCCAGCCAGGCGCGCCGTCAGAACGCGCTGTCGCTGCTGTTTTTCCTGTGCGCTGCGTTGGCGTTCCTGCTCCGCTTCACGGTCTCGCCGCAGATCATGAACATGGTCGTCGACTATACCGCCGACGGCGGTTCATTCTACGAGAAACTGCATGTCGGCACCTATGCTATCTTTCTGCTGCTCCCTATCGTTCTTTTCAGCCGACCGTTTCTGCTGCAGGGCGACGAAATCGGAATCTTCAAGGCTTTGCTGCTCTATTCTGCGGTGATTTTCGCGCTGGTGCCGTATCTGTTCATCACCGGCCGTGCCGGCTCCTCCGGGTTTATCATCGATACCTATCTGGTGGCGGGCGCCGCAGGCCTGTTGATGCTGGCCCTGAACGCGCAAGTGCGGCGTGCCTTGGGCGACCTCGTGCTTGGGATGGTGATCCTCAGCGCGGTGATGGGCACGATCGAAGCAGTGACTCAACATCGATTTCTGCCCTACGGTCTCAACGAACTGCAGTTCAGGCCGATCGGGCTATCGGCGCACCCGCTGGCCCTGGGCGCGCTCTGCGCCACAGCCATCGGGTTCGTACCGCTGACGAACTGGCGCATATGGGTGCGGGTGCTGGCGATCTTCGTATTGCTCGTCGGCTGTGCTGCATCAGGCGCGCGCGCCGCCCTGTTGCTCGCTGCCGCAGAAACCCTCATTCTGCTGATGTTCGTGCCTTGGCCGCGCCTGTCCCTCAAGCATCAGCGCCAGGCCAAGTCTGTCGTGCTGCTGTTCGCCGTGGCGGGCGGCGCAGTGCTGGTGGCCATACTGTTTTCGGGCGGGCTGCTGAACCGATTCGGCAACACGATCTTTGACGAGAATTTCATGGCGCGGGTGACGATCTACCAGGTGTTCGGACTTGTCAGCTGGAAAGACATCCTGTTCGGCATGAACGTCGACGACCTTCTGGCGATCGTCAACGAGAAGTTGCATCTGCCCTACATCGAGAGCGCGCCGGTGGTCATCATCATGCTCTTCGGCATGCCGATCGCCGCGCTCTTTATCGTGCTGGTATTCTGGTTCATTTTCCGGTTGCTGCGCGGGGCGCCGCTGCCGGCATGGATCGGCACCATGACTTTCCTGCTTGCTGCGCTGTCGAACAACGCGCTCTCGTCAAAATCGCCTGAGATCACCATTATCGTGGTGCTGCTGCTTGCCTATAGGAACGCACCGTTTCGAAGCCGGCCGAAGAGCATTCTGTCGGCCACTTCTGCATCCGAGCCGACACTGGATCGGCCTGGTTAGCGCAGGCTCCAGACGCGTCAGCCGGCGCTATCCACAACCTCGAGATTGCCTGCGCGGTTGAGCGTGTGAATGCCCGCGCGGGCCCATGCCGGTCCCGGCCCGATCGGGCGGGGCGGCGCAAAACGGACGTCGAAATCGTCAAGCCGTTCCAGGCGCATCAACCCGAGACCGCCGCCATAGGCTCTCGAGCCGTTTTGCACCGGCAGCACCAGGGCGTCATCGTGGCGGATAAAGGCGCCGCCGGGGCGAGCAGCGGAGTGATCGACGGCGATGGGATTGAGCTTGTGCGCGACCCACGGCCCGCGCAGCGAGGGTGCGGAATAGACCGCCATCGTATCCGACGCGCTGCCATAACCGAACCGCTCCGTCCCCAATAGCCAGAAGCGGCCGGCCGATTCGAGCAGCGTGGCGTCATTGAAATCCTTGTCCGTCAACAGCACGGTATCGCGTACCCAGCGATCTGGAAACTGCGCAGCGCGGTAGAGCACAAGCTCGCGCGCCGCCGCACTTTCAGGAATCATGAAAATCTCGCCGGCGTGAGCGAACACCTGCGGATACGACAAATGGTGGGTTTCCTCCAGCACCACCCTCGGCACGCCGAAGCTGCCGTCGTCGCCCAATTCGGCGACAGAAATCACGCCGCGACCGGAAGCGTAGGGAAATTCCTCGACAAACAGATAGTGGCGGCCATCCCGCTCGAGGACGAATGGATCGGCATAGAATCGCTGGCCATCGTCCGACAGGACGGTGAACGGCTTACCGTCAAGCTGTCCGGTTTCGGCGACACCTGGCCCGTCGATCAGCCGATAGGCAACCTGCCAATAGAAGGGACGCCGTCCAAGCCTGAGCTTTTGCACGGCGCGATCGACCAATCCGCTGCAGAAAAAGGGCAGATAGTGCCGGACAAAACTGCCGTTCCTCAGCATCGGAGCCGGGCTATCGGCTATTGGCGCAAGTTCGCCCGCGGCAAACCGGGCGACGCTTTGCGCAACCAGCGAGATGGCCCCAGCGAGCAGGGCGTTGCAGCTGCGAGACAGCCAGAGCCGGTCGCCGAGCATCGGTCGGCCGCGGGCGACTGTGACGCCGTCGAGGCGAACGGCAAGTTCGGGCAACCGCCCGCTCGCCAGCATCTCGGCCACACCGGCGGGGAAGGTGCTGCGGCCGCAAAATTCGAGCGTCAGAACCGGCGCGCCACGTCGCGCGAAAGTACCGGTGAGATCGATGATGAGGTCGGCCGGACCAGAACCGCCAGACGGCAACGGTGCGGAGCGGCTTGCCAATGAGGGGCCGAAGCGCCGGCTCTCGATCGCCAGCACACTATCCAGTCCGCGTGCGATCGGCGCAGGCGTCGGCGCGCGGGAACTCGACACCACGTGACCGGCTGCGCTCAACCGCACCAGAAGCTCATTTTCCCAGCGCCGGGATCCGGTCGTGTGGCCGATAGTTAAAATATTAGTCAATCGAATATATTCTTTTTCAAGACTACTCTGCCAGGATATCTATCGGTCTAGTCTTTCATAAGAGTTACCTCAGGAGATCGTGGGCTTGGCTGTTAATCATATATTAAGATTTAAGGTCACGGAGGCGGCTTCTGCCGCTATGATAGCTCTTGTAGCGAATAATCAGCAGGTCGCGACGCCTTCTGGCGACCAGGATCAATAATGAACGTCCTTTCACATCCAAAACTGCCGTCCAGGCAAAAATTGCTGATCGCGTTCGGCACGAGGCCGGAGGCGCTCAAATGCTTTCCGGTGGTGCGTGCCGCGCTTGCCCATCCGGGTTTTGTTACCGAGACATGCATCACCGGCCAGCATCGCGAGATGGTCGACCAGGTCATCGAACTGACCGGCCTGCCGGTGCATCACGACCTCGACGTCATGCTGCCCGGCCAGACATTGTTCGACGTGACCTCGCGCGTGCTGGTGGGCATGGCCGAAGTGCTGGAGAAGGCGAAGCCCGATATCGTCCTCGTGCAAGGCGACACGACCACGGCGATGACTGCGGCTCTGGCTGCCTTCTACAAGCGCATCCCGGTCGCCCATATCGAGGCAGGATTGCGCAGCCACGATATCAACTCTCCGTTTCCAGAGGAATTGAACCGCAAGATTGCCGGCGATATCGCGACCTGGCATTTCGCGCCGACCATCCAGGCGCGCGACAATCTCATCGCCGAAGGAAAGGCTGAAAACACCATCTTCGTCACCGGCAATACGGTGATCGACACGCTGCTGCATTTTTCCGGCGCGATCGACGCCGACAGGCTGATGAGCGCAAAACTCGCCGCCCGTTTTCCGTTCCTCGATCCGGCCAAGAAAATGATCCTCGTCACCGGACATCGCCGTGAGAATTTCGACGGCGGCATCCATCGTATCTGCACGGCGCTGAAGGGACTGGCAATGCGCGAGGACGTGCAGATCGTCTATCCGGTCCATCCCAACCCCAATGTGCGCTCGGTGGTCAACGCAGAACTGGGCGGCGTGCCCAACATCCACCTGGTCGACCCGCAGGACTATCTGCCGTTCCTGTTCCTGCAGAAGCAGAGCTATCTGGTGCTGACCGATAGCGGCGGCGTGCAGGAAGAAGCGCCTTCGCTCGGCAAGCCGGTGCTGGTGATGCGTGAGAATACCGAGCGGCCCGAGGGGATCGCGGCCGGCACTGCCCGTCTCGTCGGCACCGATATCCAAAAGATCCTGTTGAATGCCAACAGCCTGCTCGACGACCAGGCGGCCTATCGCGGCATGGCGGAACGACACAACCCATATGGCGATGGCCGGGCCAGTAACCGGATCGTTGAGGAACTGCTGCATCATGGCTGAGATCAAGACCGTTTCCGTTATCGGCATGGGCTATATCGGCCTGCCGACCTGTGCCATCTTCGCCAGTCGTGGGCTCGACGTCATTGGCGTCGACGTCAACGAAGCGGTGGTCGAGAAGGTCAATCGCGGCGAGATCCACATCGTCGAGCCGGACCTCGATGGTCTGATCCAGAAGGTTGTAGCCAACGGCAAGCTCAGGGCTTTCAGCACGCCGCAACCGGCGGACGCCTTTGTCATCGCCGTGCCGACCCCGATGACCGGGGACCACAAGCCTGACGTGAGCTATGTGCTCGCGGCGGCACGAAGCATCGCCTCGGTGCTGAAGCGGGGAGACCTTGTGGTGCTGGAATCGACATCGCCGGTCGGCACGACGCGCATCATGACGGGACTGCTTGCCGAGTTGCGGCCTGATCTCAAATTTCCTCTCGCGCATGGCGAACAGGCCGATGTCCTGGTCGCCTATTCGCCCGAGCGGGTATTGCCGGGAAAGGTCCTTACCGAGCTGATCAACAACGATCGCTCGATCGGCGGACTATCGCGCAAGTCGTCGGAACGCACCGCTGCACTCTATTCAACCTTTGTTGCCGGCGACCTGTTCACGACCCAGGCCGAAAGCGCGGAACTGGTGAAGCTGACCGAAAACGCGTTCCGCGACGTCAACATCGCCTTTGCCAACGAGCTTGCGGCGGTGTGCCAGGATCTGTCGCTCAATGTCTGGGAGGTGATCGATCTCGCCAACCGGCATCCACGCGTGAACATCCTGCAGCCGAGCCCAGGGGTTGGTGGCCACTGCATTGCGGTCGATCCGTATTTTATCATCGACGCTGCGCCCAACAGCACGCGGCTGATGGCTTCGGCACGCCGGATCAATTCCGAGCGTCCGTTGTCGGTGGTCAGGGATATACAAGCCTTGCTCGACCCATCCCGCAAGCAGACGATCGCCTGCCTTGGCCTCAGCTTCAAACCCAATATCGACGATATGCGCGAAAGCCCGGCTGTCGAGGTGGTGAAGCTTTTGTCGGATATTCCCAACCTGAAGATCATTGCGGCTGAACCCAACGCACGCAGGCTGCCGCTTGAGCTCGAGGGCAAGGGCATCGTCTTCACCGATGCGCTTTCCGCCATCGACCAGTGCGATATCGTCGTCCTGCTGGTCGACCATCGGCAGTTCAATCTGGTCGATCCCGAAGCGCTCAAGGACAAGAAGCTCATCGACACCAGGGGTTTGTGGACCTGGCGCAAGGCGCGCAAGCCCGACGCCCGCATCGAAGGCAAGAAATCAGCGCTCGAGGCGCTTGCTGCAAGTGCAGAGGAGGCCGCATGAACGCGCACGACCCAGCCTGGGCGCAGCATCGCCTGTTGGCATCGCGGCGCCGGGAATTCCTCGGCGCGCCGATCCATGCGTTGACCATGGCCGAGACACTGGCCATCGCCGATGAGGCGATGACCCTGCGGCGGCCGCTGCATCATGTGGTGGTGAATGTCGCCAAGCTTGTGAACATGCGCAACAATAGCGAGCTGCGGGAGGATGTCGCGACGGCGGATGTGATCAACGTCGACGGCATCGGCGTGCTTTGGGGGGCGCGTTTTTGCGGCGTTGCGCTGCCGGAGCGCGTGGCGGGTGTCGACATCATGTTCAATCTGCTGAGCCTCTGCGCGAAGCGTGGCTTCAGGCCCTTCCTCCTGGGCGCCGAACAATCCGTGCTAGATGCCGTTAAAATGCGACTTGCCAGGGATCATCCGGGTCTCATCGTCGCCGGCATGCGCAATGGCTATTTCAAGCCAGAAGACGAGGCCGGCATCGTCGAGGCGATCAACGCCTCGGGGGCCAACTGCCTGTTGGTGGCGATGCCGACGCCGCGCAAGGAGCGCTTTATCAAGCGCTATCGTGATGAACTCACCCCGAGTTTCGTGATGGGCGTGGGCGGCAGTTTCGACGTCTATGGCGGCAAGGTCGCCCGGGCGCCAAAACTGGTTCAAGCGGCCGGTCTGGAATGGTTGTTTCGCGTGGCACAGGAGCCGCGGCGCTTGTGGCGCCGCTACTATGACACCAACACCGCCTACGCGGCGCTGCTGTGCCGGGAGTTATGGGGCCGTCGGGGGCGCCGAAAGGTCGATCTATAAGGAGCGATTGCCCCAGCAAACACGGCGCCCGCCCTGGCGCTACAGCATCGGTCCGAAGTCGGAACCGCTTTCCAGGACTACGGCACGGCAAATTCAAAATGCCATCATGGTTCTATGCGAGCCGTAGCCGCGCCCTCAGAAATTACGGTGACAGTGCACTTTTGCCGTGAAATTACGGTGACAGTGCACTTTTGCCGTGTTTTGCCATGTTTGCTCGGCTGTCGCTGTTTGTAAATTGACCGCATGACTCGACTTACATTGTCGCTGGCCTTGGCATTCGACCGGCGCTTCGAGGCGTCACAGACAGCGTTACCGATCATGGGGCCCCGATCGGCGTCTCTACCCGCCCAAAGGGTGCCATCGAACAAGCCTCGATGATTTCAAATTAATCAGTTGAAAATAGTTCTGGCGCAGAGATGAACAGTTGTTTTTGTGAAGCATCTTACGAGATACGGAACGTTGGCCTGAATTATGAGATCCTCAACCGGAGAACACTATCCCGCGCTTGACCATATTCGCGGCCTTGCCGCTTTCATGGTCTTTACTTGGCATTTTCTTCACGAGTCGCCTGAAGGGCCAGTGCCTTATGGAATCGTGCCAGCTTTGCCCATATTCAGCCTTCTGGATGAGGGACACACCGGCGTCTCACTGTTCATGGCGCTCTCCGGTTATCTGTTCGCCAAGCTTCTTGACGGAAAGCAGATCAGATATCTGCCCTTCTTTGCCAACCGGGCCCTAAGACTGCTTCCGCTCCTGCTGGCCGTAATATGCATCGAGGCCTGCCGTAGATACATGGCCGGTCAGTCTGTGGCCGAGTATTTTACCCGTGTCGGCAAGGGATTTATTTTTCCGACGCTTCCGAACGGCGGCTGGTCCATAACCATTGAAGCTCACTTTTATCTGTTGCTGCCATTTCTGCTCATGGCGTCTAGGCGGTTCTTGTTCGCCCCCTTGCTATTTATTGCGGCAGCCATTGTGCTGAGGTCCGTGCTGTATTTGCAAATAGGCGAGGTACAGTCGGCAGCGTCCTTGACCATCATAGGCCATGGCGACCAATTTCTGGCCGGCATCCTTGCCTTTCATGTTCGTGCCTATGCGAAGGACCGGCATTGGCTGGCGCTGTTCGTTATTGTGGCATTTTCGGGGTTCTTCTGGTGGTTCGATGCCGCCGGCGGATTCTACCAGTTGGAGCGCTATCCATCGCCACATTGGATATGGATCATCCTGCCGACCTTGGAGGCGGCAGCCTACTCATTTGCAATCGCATACTACGACACGAGCTTCTCGAAGAAGCGAACGGGCCCCCTGTTCAAGGTAATGGAGAAGGCCGGTTCTTACAGCTATTCAATCTATCTGCTGCACCTGTTTTTCGTCATGCAGTTGGCCGAATTCATAAACACGCACATCATGAGCATCAGCAATTTCTACGTTGCTTGCTTATGGTCCGGCCTGTGCTTCTTGGCGATGATCCCGATCGGCTATCTCAGCTACACCTGCATCGAAGCCCCATTCCTGCGCCTGCGCGTACGATATGTGGGTCATAAGTCGACAACAGCTGATCCAAGCGCGGTCAGCGTTCGGGCGGCGGCTGCCGTTCCCAAGTGGCCCCTTCCATCAAGGTTTGTGCCGTGAAGAGAGGCAGGCACCCGTGCTCGTTCCGAAATTTCGGTGCGAAATTTCGGTGACAGTGCACTATTTTCTTCCCCGCCAACCAATAGGGCGCTGGCGCCGAGAAGCAATTGGACGCTGGAACTGCTTTTCAGGACCACGGATTCAAAATGCCATCACCGGGTCTCTGCGAGCCGAAGCCGCGCCCTCAGCTTGGCTACAAATTGCATCGCGGCGGCAGGGTAGACCAGCCAGGTCAGCCCGAAGAAAACCACCGTGCCGGCGGCGCCGCCCGCGACGAGCGAGAAGATGACCGGCATATCGCCGAATAGAGCGCTGGCAAGGCCGGCGGCCAGCCCCGTGCTGAGCGAGATGACGACCGACATGCCGATGTCGCGCCATGGCACCGGCACCGGGGTGAGCCGTTCGCTGATGATAATGCAGGCTAAAAGGCCGACCAGCGATCCGCCCGCCAGCGCCAAAGCAGCGCCGACCTCCGCCATCGGCGGGATCAACAGCACGGACAGCGCGATTGTCGCCACCGAGCCGAAGGAATTGGCGATGATCAGCAGCCACGGCCGCTTGTGCGCGTGCACCACGGTGCCATAGACGAAGCTGGCGAGATTGGCACACAGCACGCTGAAGGCGATGATCGGAAAGAGCAGGCCGAAACGGCCGTGATATTCAGAGGGCAGCAGGAGCTGCGTGATATCGCTGCTGAGCGCGACCAGCATCGCTGCAACCGGCAGGCAAAGACGCATCATCAAGGCCATCAATTGCGACAGCAACCGGCCCGATGCAGCAGGCCCGTCGTCGTCGAACCGACTGACCACCTCGGGAAAGGCGCCCATGTTGATGGAATTGGCGACCATATCGATTGGCTGGCGGGCCAGCGCATAGGCTGCGGCGAAGATCGCCACTGCGCCGGCATCGTAATAGATCTTGAGGAACACACGCTCGGCGCTATGCAGGCCGAAGCCTACCAGCGCCATGATGACCAGGGGCACGCCGAGGACGAAGAACTCCTTTTGGGTGAAGCGTGGCGGACCGGCAACGATGCGTCGGGATGCCATGATGCCCGCCACGATACCGGCGATTAAAACACCGAGGCTCGAGCCGAGCGATACCGTCAGAAAGGAATCTTGATACAGGACGATGGCGCCGATCGGCAACGCCAGCTGCAGCGCGGCGCGCAGGAACTCGAGCATCGAATAGATGGAATGACGCTGCTGCATCTGCAGCACCGTCAGCGCGTAGCGGCCGATCGAACCGGCGATCAGGTAGCTGCAGACGGCGATCGCGAACTCTACCCAGCGCTCCGGCACGATCACTGCAGAGGCGACCACGGATATGATCAGCGCCAGCGCCGTGCTGGCAAGCAGCACCCGCCCGGCCAGCATCAGGCTGCCGCGGCTGACGTCGCCTTTGCCGCCAAGCCTGAGCAAAGCGATGCGCAGCCAGTTGGTGACCGCAATGTCGGTCATTTCGCCGACGGTCACCACCAGGGTCAGCAGGCCATACTCGGTCTGATCGATCAGCCGCGTCACGATGACCAGCAGGAGCAGCGCGGAAATCCGCGTCAGCAGGATCGCCGGGGCATAGATGAGCGTGGAGCGCAGCAGCAAAGGGTTGTCCCCGGAAAAATTCCGCCTCGACTAACCGTCAACCGGCGGAAAATCCAGCGCGACAGCGGCGAAGGGTGAACAGATTCAGTTTGAACTAAAAGATTTGCCGTAAACTTACCGGGAACGTTTGCTTTGTGGTTACTCGATCCGTGCTATCCAGAATACCATGCTGCAGAGTCTCTTACCCGATCGAAAAATACATGTCCTGGTCGCGACCCCGTCGGGTGTGTCGGGGCAGGGCGGTATCGACCGCATCATGGTGGCGCTTGATCGCGAACTCCAACGACAGGGAGTTGGAAAGATCGAAGCGCGGTTCCTTCCCAGTCGCGGTTCGGGCTCGGTCGCGCTGTCGGTTTTCTACATGATTGGCTTTTGCCTTCGGATGTTCATCGCGCGTATTGGCGGCCGTGCCGACGTCGTTCACATCAACGTATCGAGCTTTGGCAGTACCTACCGCAAGATGGTCATCGCGAGGTGCGCGCGGTTGCTCGGCATCCCCTATGTGCTGCATTTGCATGGAGCTCAATACCAGACGTTCTGGAAGGAAAACCGCAGCTTCATGGGTCGCCGCATCCGGCATATGTTCGAGCATGCCGAACGGATCGTGGTTCTGGGCCGTATCTGGCGCGACTTCGTCACTGCACGGGCGCCAGGCGCGGCCGCGAACATAGTGATTGTGCCCAATGCTACCGAAGTGCCGTCGCTCGCCCATGTCGGTGGTGGAGACAGCGTTCACATCCTGTTCCTGGGTCGTATCGGCGACCGCAAGGGCGTGCCGCAATTGTTGGACGCACTGCATCGCATGAAGCCTGCCAAACAGTGGCGCGCCACAATCGCCGGCGATGGTGACGTCGAGGCCGTACGGGCAAGATCGGCCGGGCTGGGGCTTGCCGGATGTATTGCCTTTCCAGGCTGGGTGGGTCCTAACGAGGTTGCATCGCTGATCGCTTCGGCCGACATTCTGGCGCTTCCCTCATTCGCCGAAAACCTGCCGGTCTCGGTCATCGAGGGAATGGCCTCCGGCCTCGCGGTGGTAACCACGCCTGTCGGCGCCGTAGAGGACATCATCATCGACAAGAAGACCGGGTTGCTGGTGCCGCCCGGCGATGTGGCGGCGCTGACCGAGGCACTGACAGAACTGGTTGACGACACGGCGTTGCGCGCCCGTCTTGGCTCGGCTGCCATGGCGGTGCACCGGGAACGGCTGGAGCTTTCTTCGTTCGCGGCATCGATATGCCGTGTGTGGCATGAGGCGGCAAACGGCAGGTCCGGTGCAAAATCATGAATTTTCTTGACGTAGCGCGCGGCGCCTATGTGCGAAGCCCGACAGCGGTCAGGCGGCTGCTGGCGCCCATGCTGGCGCTGGCGCCAACTCGGGTAAAATTTGGTGCGACCTATCGGTCGTGGCGGAGCCGGATCGCCATGGCCGCCGAGGATCCTGTCTATGCCGGGCAATTTCATCTCGCCGCGCTGCGCGCGCTGTTGCGGAAAGCCCATGCCGGAAGTCCGTTCTATCGCGAGTCGATCGACCAAGCCCTCGGTCCGGGCTTTGATCTGTCGACGCTGGGATTTGCCGACCTGCGCCGCCTCCCGGTCCTGTCCAAGGACATCCTGCGGAAGGCTGGAACTGCAGCGTTGGCGGTGCCGATTGCCCAACTGGATGAGGCCTCCGGCAACGGCTCCAGCACCGACAAGCCATTTCACTTCTATCTCGATAAGGATCGGAGCGCCCGCGAGATGGCGTTCGTCTACCACGTCTGGTCGCGGATCGGTTTTGATGAAGGCACGGCGCGCGTCTGCTTCCGCGGCTTCAGCCTCGATGCCACCGGCAAGCGACGGCATGAATGGGACCCGGCACTCCGTGAGCTGAGGCTCGCTGTCTTTCCAATGACCGTCGACGACGCCGATGCCTATCTCGACCTGATCGACGCGCGGGGCATCACGTATTTTTATGGCTATCCCTCGGCCATAGAGCTGTTTTGCCGGCATATGCGAGTGCTTGACCGAGTACCAAAACGGCCCGTCAAGGGCATGATGATGATCTCAGAGCCAGTCCATCCCCATCAACGGGAGATCATCCGAAACGTTCTTGGCGACGTACCGCTGTCCTGCTTCTATGGGCTCAGCGAAAAGGTGCTGTTCGCCGAAGAAACGCCCGGAGCCCCCGGCAGCTACGCGTTCAATCCTCTCTACGGCCTCGCCGAATTGGTCGATGCCGCAGGCGAGCCAGTAACAGAGACAGGCAAGGAGGGAAGGCTCGTCGGCACTGGCTTCCTGTCGACCGGCATGCCTTTCATCCGCTACGATACCGGCGACTCTGCCCGGTTGGTGGAATTGCCGAATGAGGCAAACGGCCAGCGGCTTAGAGTCGAGGCTGTCATGCCGCGCCGAAACGTCGACTATCTGGTGACCGCCGACGGCGGCCGGGTGGTGACGACGCACCTCGTGCCCGACGGCCCCGCATTCTTCGACGGCATAGAGGAGCTGCAATTCTACCAGGACCATCCCGGCGAGGCATTGATTCGCTATATCCCGACCGCCGGGGCGCCACCTGCCTGCGCCGCGCGACTCGTCGAGACGTTGGTCAACCGCACAAACGGCCGTATCCGGTTTTGCCCCAAAGCCGTGGACCGCATTGCCGTCGGGCGGGGCGGCAAGCGGGCGCTCATCAACCAGCAGCTCGACATGTCGCGTTACTGAGACGCAAGACCCAGCGCTCGCACCAGTCCGCCATCAGCTACGGGCGGTCCGTCGGGGAGGATCAGCGACATGCCATGCGGATTGGCGAATTCCCAGACGGACCAGGGTATCGCCAAGCGTTCCGCCTGCTGGCGCACCGCCTCGAGATAGCGCAGACGGTCAGCGTCGAACGCGCCCATGCGGCCGTCCGCAGACATGAGGATGACGCCGAATTCGCCCATGAACAGTCGCCGGCCTGGAATGCCATGCGCCTCGGCCCAGTCAACCGCCTGACGGAAGCTCGCCTCGAGCTGGCTCGGCCCCCAATTCTGCTCGAAATACCGGGCGATTGCTTCACGCGCCGCGACCATGTTCATCACTTGCTCGACCGGGCTCAAGCCAGCGGCGTCCATCTGTGCCTTAAGGGTTTCGGTCACCTTTTCGGGCGTGCTGCTGTCGGCCGGCCAGGGCAGCCCCGAGGCGAAAGCGCCTGTCCCCTCGGACCGCTGGTGCGTGAAACTGTGCGGCTCGTACATATGGAAGCTGTAGTAGATGTTCGGATCGTCAAAGCCGGGGGCGAGATTGACCAGTCCGGCAATGCTGCCGCCACAGGCGCCTGTTGCGACGATGGTCAGTTCGCTGCTGACTGCGCGAATATCGCGGACCGTGTCTGCCATGATCCGCTGCCAGTCATCGCTGCCGCTCGAATCACAGGGGTAGTATGCCGGCTCGTTGTAAGGCTCGAGGGCTACCTTGTCGGCGCCAACCCTGGCCAGCATGGTGGCGACCGCCACAACCATTTCGCGATAGCTGGCAACGCCTTCGCTGTCGGCACCGTCATAGATCATCTCCATGCTGTAGGCTGGAACCTGGGTGACGCCGTGCAGGTCGAAAACTACCTTGAGGCCCGCCGACGTGACCCGCTCGACCGCGGCGGCAAGTATGTCCAGCGCCTGCTGGCGTTTGGCGCCCCGGCTGGCAAGCAGAGGGCCGGGGTCGACGCTCAGCCGGACGAAGTCGAAGCCCATCGACCGAATGCGCGCAAACGCGTCGCCGGGCCAATCGGTGAGCGGCCCATGTCCAGCGCGCCACTCCTGCTCGCTGCGATAGGGCGGCCAACGATAGGACCCATCGTCCTCCACCGGCGACCAGTTGAGCCATTCATGCACGCCAACGCCGCGCTGCAGCGGGATCGGTGCAGCGTTGGCGGCTATCGCCATGCCGAGCATCCACGCTGCTACAAAAGCCGTCCTTATCATCGCCACTCTTTCCTTTTCATGGTCGGAGATATTAACCGCAGGATCGGAAAAGAGGATTGCGGTCGCGCGGCTTTTCGACAGCATGGTATACAAGAATCGAAACCCTGACGGGGCGGTATGAGAATCGGCTGGTACATCAATCGGTTGCGCAGCATGGAGCCGGCTGAGGTGTTGCACCGGCTGGGCGAGCAGCGTCGAAGGATCGCTTCGCGCCGCCGCGACGGCGGCTGGCAGCGTTATGCTTCGCCCCGGTTGCATCCGGTGCTGCGCGGACTGCGCGATGCTGTGCTGGCTGCGACACCGGCACAACGGCAAGCCATAGCGGCGGCGGCGCAAAAGGCGCTTGGCGGCGAGTTTTCCGCACTTGGGCGGACATGGCCGCGGCGCCATCCCGATCGGCTGTTTCCTCCCGAGCTTTGGCGCCTTGATCCGGTGACCGGCAGGCTTTGGCCGGGTGCCGAGGCCCATGCTTTCGATATCGATTTTCGCCATGGCGGCGGCCGCGGCGATGTAAAATATGTGTGGGAGATCAACCGGTTGCAGCAGTTGCTGCCACTGGCCGCCCACCTGCTCCTCGCCGGCGACGACCAGTCCCGGAGGGCCATTGAGGCGGCGATCGATAGCTGGCATTCAGCCAACCCGCCGTTTCGGGGGGTTGGCTGGGCCTCCGGCATCGAAGTCGCGCTGCGCGCCATCAGCCTGATTGTCATCATGGACCTCGTCGGCGACCGATTAGGCGCGGCGACACGGCAGCAAGTGGGCGAAATACTGGCGGCAAGCGCCTATTGGCTGCCGCGGTTCCCCTCCCGGTTTTCCTCCGCCAACAATCATCTCGTCGCAGAACTGGCTGGTGAGTATCTGATCGGCCTGGCGTTGGCGGCCGCGCCCGACGCTGCACGCGGCGCCCTCCAGGCTGAGGCGCGCAAGCAGATTCTCGCCGATGGCGCCGGTGCCGAGCAGACCCCGACATATGCGGCCTTCACCGCCGAACTCATCTTGCTGTGCGCCGCTGCGGCACGCCAGGCTGGAACGCCGTTTGCCTCGCCCGTCGAAGCGCGTCTGGCCGCTTTTGCCAATTTCGTCGCCTGGCTGCCACCAGCCGCCGGCTTTGGCGACAATGACGAAGGTCGCGTTCTGACGCTCGGGGACGAGCCGGACTATGTCCGATCCGTCGCCGCCGCCGTCCATGGCTTTCTACAGATGCCGGGCAACGCTGCTGAGGCCGACGATTTTCGGGCGCTCGTCTTTGGCACGCCGTCGGCGCCGGCACCGACGTCGCGTGGCCTGCAGACGTTCACGCAAGGCGGGCTCTCCGTCTGGCGCGGCGAGATGAACGGCCGCAGCATCGATCTGACATTCGACCACGGCCCGCTCGGCTATCTCTCGATAGCGGCTCACGGCCATGCCGACGCGCTGTCGCTGACCTTGTGCATCGATGGCGGGCCGGTGCTGGTCGACCCCGGCACCTGGCTCTACGGTTCGGGAGGCGTCTGGCGCGACTGGTTTCGCTCAACACCAGCGCATAACACGCTGAATATCGAGGGCAAAAGCCAAAGCATCATCGCCGGGATGTTCAACTGGTCGCACAAGGCGGTTGCGGAGTTGGTCGAGAGCGAGCCGGGAACGCACTGGAAGCTGCGCGCCCGCCATGACGGGTATAAAAATCGCTTCGGCGTTGTGCATCAGCGCACCGTGACGCACCAGGCCGACGGCATCGTCGTGAGCGACCAACTGCTCGGTGGCAGGCGCGTGGCCGAGGTCGTCTTTCAACTCGCAGCCGGTCTCGGCACCGACCGGGACGGAAACACGGTCACGGTACTGCGCCGCGATGAGCGGCTGATAGCCATGCGCTTTCCGGACGCTGCGATCGACATCCGCGCCGGCGGCGACGCACCGGGGCAGGGCGGCTGGGTTTCACCGCGTTTTGGCGCCAGGCAACCGGCCGAACGCATCGCCTGGCGTGGCGAAGTGGGCGAAGACGGAATTGAGATACACCTCGCGGCAATCCCCCCGCCGTTACGATCGGGGCCGCTACGATAGCGACTTGCGCTGCAGCAGAGCGGCCTATCCGGTGTTCCGGCCATATTCGAGATTAATTACGTCAGGACATTTAGCGTTTTGTTACGGTTGAACTGCTAATCTGGCGCAAATCCGGCATGCTTTTGCTTGTTGTAGCCGCAATAGCCACCTGGTTGCCGGCAACATGCAGTGGGTTTGGCAAGTTTCTTGCTTTGCAATTCGCTGGACGGCCATTTTACGGCCCAGGAGCCACCGCAACGATGTTTTCTGAATTCGCCGGGTTGATTGTGGAAAAGCTTTCGAAGGTCGATCTGGTGACGCTCGGCCTCCTGTTTTTCACGGCACTGGGGAGCGCGGTGATCGCTTACTGGCGGACTGTCGAGCATAAGTCCCTCAGGGACTTTTTCGATTTCGCTTTCCCGGCGGAAGTCATCCTGCACCCGTCGGCGCGAGCGGATGTCCTGTTTTGGGTCACCAAACGGGCGATAATGCCATTCCTGCTCATCCCTGCCGGCGTCACCTTCGTTGCCGCCGTCGGCTATGGGACGCACCAGGCAATCGGCTGGCTGCTCGATATTCAGGCGCCGCTCATCGATGGCGAGGCCGGCCCGGTGACGATCGTCGTCTTCACCGCAACCATGCTGATCGCCTACGACATTTCATACTATCTCTACCACGTCGCCCAGCACCACTTCCCGTTCCTGTGGGAATTGCACAAAGTGCATCATTCGGCCGAGGTGATGGTGGGAATCACCAAGGATCGGGTTCACCCGCTGGACGATCTGATGAACCGTATCTGGGATGGCGTCATCCCGGGGGTCTGCTTCGGCATCTGGAGCCTGATCGCGCTCGATCCAGTAGAGATCGCCATCTTCGGCATCAACGTCTATGTCATCCGCAACATCCTGATGATGGACTTTGTTCGTCATACCCATTTCAAGATTTCCTTCGGCCCGTTGAACAAAATCATCTTGTGTCCGCACTGGCACCAGGTGCACCACAGCATCGACCCTCGCCACTACGACAAGAATTTTGGCCTGCTGTTTTCGTTCTGGGATCGCCTCTTCGGGACGCAGTTTGTCCCGGATCCGGATGAAGACCTCAAATTTGGCCTGATCGATCGCGATGTGCGCGACTATCAATCACTGTTTGGGCTTTACATCCTGCCGCTCAGGAAGATGGGAGGGCATGTCCGCAAACTGTTCCAGAGGCGTCCCGATGCCATCGCACAGGATCGTTCCCCTTCATGAACACCATTGTTTCGATTGGCGCTTCGAGCGCAGAGCGCCTGGAAGTTGTCCGTTCGGCGGATCGCCTGGCGGCGATCGAAGCCGATTGGATGCAGCTGTGGCATCGTACCGACGGACTGGTCTTTCAGAGTCATGCCTGGATTTCGGCCTGGTGGAATACCGTCGCGGACCGTGACCATCGCGCGCTGCGGATTGGCCTGGTCTGGAATGGTGACAGGCTCGTTGCTGTCTTCCCCATGGCGATCGGCAAACGCAAAGGCCTGCGGTTTCTCGAATGGGCGGCCAGCAGCTATACCGATTACGGCGATATTCTCGTAGCTCCGGAATGCTCGCTATCGGCCCTGCAGGACGCATGGGCCCGGATCTGTGAGACCGGTGGCTTTGATATTGCCTTTCTCAATCGTCTTTTGCCGGGTGCGGCGGCCCGCAAGATTTTCACTCCGGATACCTCCAGCGGGATCAGGCTTCGCTCCAATCACAGGGAGGAAGTCAGTTATCGCGTCGCCGGACAGTGGGCCAGCGGAGGAGCGTGGTTCGCGGAGCAGTCGAAAAAGACCCGGCAGAATTATCGGCGCGGCGTCAAGACGTTGAAAGAAGCCGGGGAAACGAAATTTCGCCTGCTTGCGCCAGACGAGCCACTGCAGCCGGTACTGGACCGGCTCTCTGCCCTGAAGCGCAGATGGCTGGTCGAGCACAAGCGTGAATCCCAACTTTTCGAAGAGGGAGCGCCGGTACTGGCCGCACTCGTCGACGCGCTGGCGCGCGCCGGCGTGCTGCACATTTTCGTACTTGAATGCGATGGTGCGATGGTCGCGGTTTCCATCAATTTCGTCCAGCACCACACCATGCTGGCGTTCGTGACCACCTTCGATCCGGATTTCAGCCAGGCGTCGCCGGGCATGATCCTGATGATGGACTACATACAGTGGTCGTTCGATCACGGCTTGAGCACGGTCGATTTCCTGTGCGGCGCAGAGGCGTTCAAGCATAAATTCGCAACGCAGGGCGTTGTCCTGCAATCCGTTCTTGGGACGCGCACGGTGCAAGGTTCGCTGGCTTCCCTTGCCGATCGTATGCGTCAGAGGGTCCGGCATTCACGCGGGCGCGGATTGGCAACGACAGCTTGATTTTCGGCTTGATCGGCGCCGGAACGCTGTGTCCGACCGGCAATGGCAGGCGGTGCCATATCGCTTCCGGGTCGCCGGCAGCACGAACCGCTCACAGTGCCGATTGCGTCTGAGCTGGAACGACCCGCCAGACCTTGCTGCCGACATCATCCGCCACCAGCAGGGCGCCGCGCCGGTCTATCGCCACGCCCACAGGACGGCCAAAGGCCTTGTCGTCCTCGCTCAGGAAGCCGGTGAGGATGTCCTGAGGCGGGCCAGAGGGCCTACCGCCGGTAAACGGCACGAAAATCACCTTGTAGCCGCTGTGCGGCCTGCGGTTCCACGAGCCATGCTGCCCGACGAAGGCGCCATTCCTGTATTGAGGACCGAACAGGTCGCCTGTATTGAAGGTCAGTCCCAATGAAGCCGTATGCGCCCCGAGCGCATAGTCCGGCTTGATCGCCTGGGCGACGAGGTCGGGCCGCTGCGGCTTGACGCGATCGTCGACATGCTGGCCAAAATAGCTGTAAGGCCAGCCATAGAAGCCGCCATCCTTCACCGAAGTCATGTAGTCCGGCACCAGGTCGCTGCCGATCTCGTCGCGCTCGTTGACGACGACCCAGAGCTCACCGCTTTCCGGATGCCACGACAGGCCGTTTGGATTGCGCAGGTCGGAGGCGAAGAGACGCGTCTGTTTCGAGGCGAGATCGATCTCCAGCACGGCGGCGCGATTCTGCTCTTCCTCCAGGCCGTTCTCGCCGACATTGGAATTGGATCCGACCGTCGCATAGAGCTTCGTGCCGTCCTGCGAGGCGGTCACATCCTTGGTCCAGTGGTGGTTCCTCCCCGCAGGCAGGTCGACGATCTTCTCCGCCGGTGCGGTGATCTCGGTCGCACCCTCCTGGTAGGGATAGGCCACAATTGCATTGGCGTTGGCGACGTAGAGCTTGCCGTTGAGCAGGGTCATGCCGAATGGCGAGAACAGCCCGGCGAGAAAGGCGGTCTTGGTTTCCGCCACCCCGTCGCCGTCCTGGTCGCGCAGCAACGAGATGCGATTGGCGCTAGGCGTTTGCGCGCCGGCCTGGCTCTGGAAGAGGTCGACGAAGAAGCGGCGGATGCTGAAGCCCTCGTCCGGCTTGGGCGGCGCAGCGCTCTCCGCCACCAGCACGTCGCCGTTTGGCGCCACGTACAGCCAGCGCGGGTGGTCGAGCCCGCCGGCAAACTCGTTGACTGCAAATCCCTGGGCCGCGTCGGCTTGGTGCCCTGCGGCCACGGCGTGGCCTTGGCGACATGGACCGTCGGCAGCCAGGTCGGATTGGGCTCTGGCAGGGTCGGGTTGGGGCCATAGGTTTCCGCGATCGGAACGGTCGCCTCTTCGCGGGACATGAAGAAGATCGCTCCTCCGGCAACGACGAAAACAACGATCAGGATGAGAAGAGCGGTAAGCAAGTTTTTCACCAGAACCTCGAAAAAGTCGAAAGAACCCAAACGCACCTATCGCGTTGCGGTTGCCGACGCAGCCGCCGATCGGGAGAAATAGGCCGCAAGCGCGCGGACGTCGTCGTCCGTCAGACCCTTCGCCGCATTGGCCATGAGATGGCCGAAGCGCGTTCCGCCACGCTTTCCCGCCCTGAACAGCCCAAGCTGCGTCTCGATGTAGCGCGCCGGCTGGCCGGCGATCGAGGGATAGAGCGGGCTGCGGTCCTGTCTTCCGTGACAGCCGAGGCAGGCGGGCACGTTGGCCTCCTTGACGCCTCTCTCGGCGATTTGCCTGCCGCGCCGGACAAGGGCTGGATCGCCCGCGCCGCCGGGGTGCATCGCCGGCAGGGCGGCGAAATGCCTGGCCAGGTCCGGCCAGGACTGAGGCCCTGCCGCAATGGCGGGCAGGCTCATCAACCCGCTTGCCCGGCCTTCCTCGGCATAGGCACGCAGGCTTTCAAGCAGATAGGCCTCGCTCTGCCCGGCGAGAACGGGTATCGCCGGACCGCGCCCAAGGCCGTCCTCGCCGTGGCAGCGGGCGCAATCTGCGAGCACTTGCGGCAGGGTTCCGGCAGCGCCTGCTGGAGGCGCAAGCCTTTGGCCATAGGCGAGATCACGATAGGTGGCTTCGTCCAGCGACGGCAGTTCGCGTAGGAAGGCGACCATCGCCCAGACCTCGTCGTCGCGTTCTTGCGTCGGCCAAGCCGGCATGCCGGTGAAACGCACGCCGTGCTTGACGATACGAAAAAGCTCCGCGTCCGACCATTCGCCGATGGTCCCGGCAAGGTCAGGCGGCTGCGGCAGCATTCTCATGACGACGGGTGATCGCGGCTCGCCCGGCGCACCGTGACAGATGGCGCAGCCGCGCGCGAAATGCCCGGCGGCCGGCTGAATCGCATGCCGTGGCAGAGCCTCTGGAACCTCGACCGCCAGGGCATAGGTGCGCACAGCCGATCGCATGGCGAAATGGAGAAACCATTCCGTGATCTTCCAGTGACCGCTCGAGGCACCGACATTGAAAAAGCCGATCCAGGCCGCCAGCACCACGACGAAGGGCAGAATGGCAAGCGCTATGGCGAGCTTCTTCCAGCTGATATGCATCAGATCGTTTTCCGCGGTGGTGTGGCGAGGATGCGCGCGAAAAGCGTCATGCCGCCGGCCAGGTAGACCGCAGCGCCGACCAGAAGCATGATCACGCCGCCAAGTTCCTGATCCTGCTGAGCGGAAAGCGCGACGCCAAAGCAGCTTGTCTCGCCGGTCCCATAAAGCGGCCGCGGGGTCAGCGCCAGCAGCGCGCCGAGCAAGGTCATGTGAATGGACGTCAGAAGCAGGGCGAAGGCGCCGGCGGCATTGCCTGTGTTGTGCGAGCCGCGGCGCGGCAGGCAGGCCAGCCACAGGAACAGCCCGGCGGCGAGGAATGTGACCTGCTCGACCGCGGTGACAAACAGCGAGCTTTGCGCCAGAGCCCGCAAGGCCGGCGCGTGCCAGGACCAGACGATCATGAGTTCGACGAGGGAGGCGGGCAGCGCGAGGGTGAACGCCCGGCTTGCATCTGGTGTCGGGCCGAGCGGGATCCCGATCGCCATCAGCGGCGCGGCGATCGCCACCACTCCCATATGCGCCAGCATGTGCGCCGAAAACGAATCCCGCCAGCCGTCGAGCAGCGGCCCGAGCCAGACCAGGGCGAGGACGAGGATGCCGAGGATCAAGCAGGCGCGTCTCACCGGATACACTCCGTCAGGAACAATGCGGGCATCGCCGTGAAGATCACGGCGATGAAGCTAAGATCCGAGAGCAGCAGCGTCGCAAAGCCCTGGAACAGGGTCCGGTCGCGTCTCGTCGGATCGTCATGCGGCGGATCGTCTGTGCCGAAGCCCCATTGCCGCCAGGCGAGCCATGCTGACAGCGCGATCAGCGACAGGGCGACCACAGTGGCGACGGCGATGCCGGCGCGCACAGCGCTGAAACTCAGCCCGACAAGTTCAGGCTTGGCGCAGTAGATCGCCGCGCCGACGTAGCAAACAAGGAAATGCGCAGCCCACACCACCGGCGCGGTGAACAGCGTCCAGAGTGTCTCGATCTGTTTCGGGACGAGCCGCATCGCCGCCTCACATCGCTGCCGGAAACAGGCCGATGATGGCGAAGGTGATGACGGCGGCAATCAGCAGGAAATGCCAGTAGAGCACCACGTTGCCAAGATCCAGGTCATGCTTCGGCGTCAGTCGGCCGGCCAGCGAGCGGGCCAGGCAATAGGCCTGCATGACCGTGCCGAGCGCCGCATGGGCGAGTACCCAGATCACCAGGATCCACACGATTGCGGGATAGACGTGACGCGTCGGGTCCATGCCTGGAAACCACGGCGCGGCCAGACCTGTGGCGGATGCGGCAACGGTCGTCAGCAGGGACAGCACCAGCAAGCCGCGCATAGTGGCCGTAGCGCCGCGCCTGTTGACCGTGCGTGCCGCCACCATCAGGCCCCACGCCGCAGCGAACAGGCTGGCAGCGACCAGTGACCAGACCGCATCGGGCCCGGCAATCCCCGCGGTGAAGTCGGCATGGATCGTCCAGTAGAAGAAATAGCCGAAGACGAGGCTGGCGAATGCCGTGCCGTCGCCCACCATGGTGATGAACATCGCCCACCAGCCCACGGAATCGGAGCCGGAGGCATAAAGCGGCAGGCTGAGGCCGAGGCCGACATCCTTTTCCGGCTTCTCGGGGATTTCGCCAGTGCCCGTCCAGAGCCAGTAGATGACGGCGCAAAAGCAGATGATTGCGGCCAGCGCCGTGGCGATCCACCAGTGGAAGGTAAGCGCGATGAAAGCGGCCCCGAGCGAGAGGGCCGAGACGATGGTGACTTGGGAGGTGCCGCCGACGCGCAGCACCTGGACGGGTTCGGCGTCGAGCACGGAGGTGACCAGTCCCTCGCGCCATCCCTCTTCCGCGTCGGGCAGGTAATAGCGGCCTTCATTGACCTTGCGGGCAAGGTCTTTCTGGTCCCAAAGGGGGTAGCGACTGCACACGATGGGTATCGAGCGGACGCCCCAGTTCTCCTCCGGCTCGGAAATCCATTCCAGCGTGCCGGCATTCCAAGGGTTGAATTCGCCGCGCGGCTGCCGGTGCTTCGGCCTGAGCACGTCGAAGACGACGACCAGCACGCCCGCGGCGAAAATGAAGGCCCCGGCCGTCGAGATCAGGTTCAGCCAGTCCCAGCCGATTTCGGCTGGATAGGTGAAGACGCGGCGGGGCATGCCGCGCAAGCCGCTCAGATGCATGGGGAAAAAGGCGATGTTGAAGCCGCAGAACATCAGCCAGAAGGCAATCCGCCCCAACCGGTCGGAGAGCTTCTTCGCGTCGATCAGCGGATAGTAGTAATAGAGCCCGGCCACGACCGGGAAAAGCATGCCGCCGATCAGCACATAATGGAGATGCGCAACGACAAAATACGTGTCATGCGCCTGCCAGTCGAAGGGTGCGAGCGCCACCATGACGCCGGTCAGTCCGCCGATGACGAAGATGGCAAGCCCTCCGGTGCCGAACAGCATGGGGGTCGAGAAGATCACCCGGCCGGCCAGCATGGTGGCGATGAAGACGAAGATCTGCACGCCGGTCGGGATCGCCACCGCCTCGGAGGCCGCCGAGAAGAAAGCCAGAGAGATCTGCGGCAGGCCAGTCGCAAACATGTGGTGTACCCACAGGCCGAAGGAGAGGAACCCCGTCCCAACTGCCGCGAGCACGATCCAGGAATAACCAACGATCGGACGCTGCGAAAAAGTCGGAACGATCATGGCCATCAGCGCGATGGCCGGCAGGAAGATGATGTAGACCTCGGGATGGCCGAATATCCAGAACAGGTGCTGCCACAGCAGCGGGTCGCCGCCGCGCGCTGCATCGAAGAACGGCCAGTCGAACATTCTTTCCATCTCGAACAGGAGGTCGCCGGCGATCAGCGGCGGGAAGGCGAACAGGATCATTCCGGCAACGATCAGCAGGTACCAGGCGAAGAGCGGCATAAGGTTGATGCGCATGCCCGGCGCGCGGCATTTCATGATGCCGACGATGAGCTCGACGGCGGCCGCGATCGACGCGACTTCGATGAAGGAAAGGCCGAGCAGCCAGATGTCGGCGCCAATGCCGGAGAACTCCTTGTCGGTGGCGAGCGGCGGATACATAAACCAGCCTGCCGACGGCGCCGCATTGAAGAAGATCGAGCCGCAGACGAAGATGCCGCCGAGCAAAAAGCTCCAGAAACTGAAGGCGCCGAGGCGCGGGAACGGCATCTCGCGGGCACCCAGCATCGGCGGCAGCAGGAAGATCGCGACCGCCTCGAAGATTGGCACCGCGAACAGGAACATCATCACCGTGCCGTGCAGGGTGAAAGCCTGGTTGAAGAAGTCGGCCGAGAGAAAATCGTTGTCTGGCACGGCGAGCTGCAGCCGCATCAGCAGCGCGAGCACGCCGGCAAAGAGCATGAAGGCGAAGGCGGCCGAGCCGTACCAGAGGCCGATCTGGTAATTGTTCACCGAGGTCCAGTAGCGCCAGCCGGCCGGATTGGCCCACACGGCGCGCAGCCGTTCTTCCTGCGCCTTGTATTCTTGCGGCGAACGAGCCTTGACCGCAGCGCTCATCGCAGGCCCCTCAGCCAGGCGGCTATGGCGCGAATGTCGTCCGGTGGCAACATTTCGAAGGCCGGCATCCTGGAACCAGGCTTGATCAGGTCGGGCCGGGCGATGAAGCGGGTGACGGCGTCTTCGGTGTTGGGCAGGATTCCGGCTGCGACGGTGGCGCGGGAACCGACATGCGAAAGATCCGGGCCGATCAGGCCGCGCGCTTCGGTGCCGGCGACGAAATGGCAGGACCCGCAGCCATGGCGCAAGAATAGCGCGCCGCCGCTTGCGCCGGCCCCTTCTGCGGGAATTGCCTGGGCGGCAAGCCAGGACCGGAATGCTTCGGGCGCCATAGCCACGGCCGAGAACGCCATTAACGCGTGCGACGTGCCGCAATATTCCGCGCACGGCCCGCGGAATGTACCAGGTTTGGTGGCCATGATCGAAAGCCTGTTGGTGCGGCCGGGAATCATGTCCATCTTGCCGCCAAGCGGTGGGATCCAGAAGGAATGGATCACATCGGCGCTTTTCAGGGTCAATTCGACCCGCTCGCCGACCGGCAGCCTGATCTCGTTGGCGGACGCGACCGGCGGTCCCTGAGGAGGGTGATAGACAACTTCCCACCAGAACTGCCTGCCGGTGACTTCGATCCGCAGGGCGGCGGAACTCGCCTGGGCGAAGGGCCGAAGGCCAGGCATCAGCCACAGCGCATAGGCGAGCAGGGCACAAAGCGTGACCGAGGGGAAGACTACGCCGCCCCAAAGGATGATGTTGCTGGCAGATTTTTCGGCCAGCCTGCGGCGATTGACCAGGGCTGAATGAAGAAGCAGGCCGACCACGCCCAGCCAGATGACGGCGCCGCCGCTTAGCATGACCCAAAACAGCATTTGTATCTGCTGCGCTTCCGCTCCCGCGGGCTCAAGTGCCGACTGAGTGCTCGACTGGGTGTCGGCAGAGCCGCTCGCGAGCAACAATGACGCAGCTGACAGGCTGAAATATCTACCCATTTGCAACCCCTCCGCGGTAAACCGGCTCGAGGGGCGGAAGGTTCCGGGCACTGAGCTTTCGACGGTGCAGAACCTTTGATGGCGGAGCGAGGCGCCCCCTCTGTCCTGCCGGACAGAGGGGGCGCGAAGGATCGCAACGGATCACCATTTATCCTGAACCGCTGCATTCTTCGGCTGATGTCACGGAATGGATCCCAGGGTCTGCGCCGCGTCGCTTCACTCCTTTTTCGCCGCCGCCCTTCGGGTAAATTCAACGCGTGACGAAACAATCGCGCTCGATCTCCGTTTGCCCGTCGTAGCGAGAGTTGGGGCGGGCTATGCCCAGAGGAGGCGATGATGAGCGCAACCGGCTTGGAAGTTTTTGACAAAACCCTGCAGACGACAAACATCTGGCTGGACGAGATCATGGCCGATCACGGGCCCGACAGGCGCCTGGCCTGGCATATGCTGGGAGCCGTTCTACGCACCTTGCGGGATTGGCTGCAGATCGAACTGGCTGCGAATTTGGGGGCGGAACTGCCGCTTCTGGTGCGCGGCGCCTACTATGATCGGTATCGGCCGCGTGATCTGCCCACGAGCAGCCGTTCGTTGGAGGATTTTTTGCAGCGGGTGGCCGAGGAGATGAAATCCACGCGACCGGTGAATCCCGAAGATGCGACGAGATCCGTGTTCAAGGTGATCGCCAGGCATGTCGACCTCGGCCAGTCGGCCAAGGTGCGGGACGCGTTGCCGAAGCAGATCCGGTCGCTTTGGCCCGAAAGTGTTGGAGTCTAGCAGCAAGACCAACGGTCGGGCCTGCCGATGCGGTCCTCAACCGCCTCCGCCCGGGCGGTCGTTTTCCTCGCGATACAGTCGCTCGGTGGCCCGATCGCTTTCTCTGCGCTCTGCAGGCCCACGACGTCGCCACGTCAGGAGTGCGTAGGCGAGCAGGATCGCCAGCAGTAGCGGGCGCCAGCAACGACGATCAACCACATACTGTTCTCGAACATGGAACATCTCCTTTCCCAAGTTACCGAGCAGGAGCCAAACCGTTGCTCCCGGTGCGGGCTTGGACGCCGCAGTGCAGCTTTGTTCGCCGAAAGGCCTGTGCGTCGCCATTCACTGCTGAGCGCGGGCAACTGCTGATCGCGGGCGGTTTATTCCTTCAGAAAGGCAGCTTGTACCCAGCGGGCTGTTGCACTCGGCAAGCACTGGTGGAAGAATGGACATCCCTCGGAAACGTTCCATTGTGCGAGCCATTCGCTGGCTGACTTCCAGGCGTTCACGATATCTGTCTCGACCCCTAACATCCGGTCGCAGACGCACTACGTGTAGTAGGGAACCACAAAGGCTTTCCGACAGTTGAATGAAGAGGCGACAGCAACCAGACCGGCCGGGGCGAGGAATACCATGCGCGAGAACCACTCCGACGTCTTCGATCTGTTTTCGGAGATTTACACCAATGCGGCGCAGGAGGAGATAAGCATCCAGCAATATCTCCTTGCCTGCCGCGAGGACAAATCGATGTATGCCTCGGCGCCCGAGCGGATGGTCGAGGCGATCGGCGAGCCCACCCTGATCGACACCAGCATGGATGAGCGGCTCGGCCGCATTTTCTCGAACAGGACAATCAAGGTCTATCCGACTTTCTCCGAATTTTATGGCATGGAGGACACGATCGAGCGCATAGCCGGCTATTTCCGCTATGCCTCGCAGGGGCTCGAGGAGCGCAAGCAGATTCTCTATCTGCTTGGCCCTGTCGGCGGCGGCAAGTCCTCGCTCGCCGAACGGCTGAAGAAGCTGATGGAGGAGCGTCCGATCTACACGCTGAAGGTGGGCGACCAGATCAGCCCGGTTTTCGAATCGCCGCTCGGGCTATTCAATCCTGACCGCATGGGCGACCTTTTGGAGGACAAATACGGCATCGCGCGGCGCCGGCTGAATGGTCTTATCTCGCCATGGGCGGCCAAGCGCCTCGACGAACTGTCCGGCGACATCTCCAAATTCAGCGTCGTCAAGCTGATGCCTTCGCGGCTCCGCCAGATCGGCATCGCCAAGACCGAGCCAGGCGATGAGAACAACCAGGACGTTTCGGCCCTGGTCGGCAAGGTCGACATAAGACAGCTCGAGCATTTCAGCCAATCCGATCCGGATGCCTATTCCTACAGCGGCGGCCTGAACCGGACCACGCAGGGGCTGCTCGAGTTCGTCGAGATGTTCAAAGCGCCGATCAAGGTTCTCCATCCGTTGCTGACCGCCACCCAGGAAGGCAGCTACAACGGTACGGAAAACTTCGGATCTTTCCCGTACCAGGGCATCGTCGTAGCCCATTCCAACGAATCGGAATGGCTGCAGTTCAAGAACAACAAGAACAACGAGGCGTTCCTCGACCGTATCCTGGTGGTCAAGGTGCCGTATTGCCTGCGGGTCACCGAAGAAAGGCAGATTTACGAAAAGCTGCTGCGCGAAAGCGAACTGGCCTCCAGTTCCTGTGCACCGGAGGTTCTTGACATTCTCAGCCGGTTCACCGTCTCGACCCGTCTGGCCGAGCACGACAATTCGCCGCTCTACACCAAGATGCGGGTTTACGACGGCGAGAACCTCAAGGACATAGATCCCAAGGCGAAGTCGGTTCAGGAATACCGCGATGCCGCCGGCGTCGATGAAGGCATGACCGGCGTCAGCACGCGCTTTGCCTTCAAGATTCTTTCGCAGACCTTCAACTACGACACCAAGGAAGTGGCCGCCGATCCCGTGCATCTGATGTACATTCTGGAGGAGGCGATCAAGCGCGAGCAATTCCCGAAGGAAACGGAAGCCGCCTATCTCGACTTCATAAAGTCGGAACTGGCCACGCGTTATGCCGAGTTCATCGGCCATGAAATTCAGAAGGCCTATCTGGAATCCTACAGCGAATACGGCCAAAACCTGTTCGACCGCTACATCGCCTATGCCGATGCCTGGATCGAGGACCAGGACTACAAGGACCCCGACACCGGCCAGATCCTCAATCGCGAGGTGCTGGACAACGAACTGTCGCAAGTCGAAAAGCCGGCCGGCATTGCCAACCCCAAGGACTTCCGCAACGAGGTCGTGAAGTTCACGTTGCGTGCCCGGGCGAGGAACCATGGCCGCAACCCGTCCTGGACGAGCTATGAAAAGCTGCGCGAAGTCATCGAGAAGCGGATGTTCGGCCAGGTCGAGGATCTGCTCCCGGTGATCAGCTTCGGCTCCAAGCAGGACAGCGTAACGGAGAAGCGGCATACCGAGTTCGTGCATCGGATGGTCGAACGCGGTTACACTGAGCGCCAGGTCCGCCGGCTGGTGGACTGGTACATGCGGGTGAACAAGGCGGGCTGAGTCCGGCCAGGATGGTTCCATGCCGATCTTTGTCGATCGCCGACTGAACCCGAAGGACAAGAGCCTCGGCAACCGCCAGCGCTTCCTGAAGCGTGCGCGCGAAGAGCTGAAGCGAAGCATCCGGGATCGGATCCGTACCGGCAAGATCGCCGATGTCGACAGCGAGCACGCCGTCTCGATGCCGGCGAGGGGCACAGGCGAGCCGAGCTTCAGCGATGCGAAGGACAGTGGCAGGCGGCAGCACATCCTGCCGGGCAACAAGCATTTCGCGCCGGGCGACCGGGTTCCCAAGCCCAGCCAGGGCGGCGGCGGCTCGTCTCCCGGGAAAACGGCCTCGGAGGACGATTTTCGCTTCGTGCTCTCGCGCGAGGAGGTGCTCGACCTTTTTTTTGAGGATCTCGAACTTCCCGACATGGTCAAGCTCAACCTCAAGGAGATACTTGCCTTCAAACCGCGCCGCGCCGGATTCGCGGCGACCGGTTCGCCGACCAACATCAATGTCGGGCGCACGATGCGAAACAGCCATGGTCGCCGGATTGCACTAAGGCGCCCCAAGCAGGAGGAGCTCGATGCGATTGCGGAGCAACTCGCAGTCCTGGAGGCCGAGCCGCAGAGCGCGGCGCCGGCACGCCAGCGCATTGCGGCATTGCGGGAGGAGCTTGAGCGACTTGAGCGTCGCCGCAAGCGGATCGCCTATGTCGATCCCGTCGACATCCGCTTCAACCGTTTCGACGCCCAGCCCGTGCCGAACGCCAATGCGGTCATGTTCTGTCTCATGGACGTATCCGGCTCGATGGGCGAACGCGAGAAGGATCTGGCCAAGCGCTTCTTCGTGCTGCTGCACCTGTTCCTGAAACGGCGCTACGACCGCACCGAAATCGTCTTCATTCGCCATACGCACGAGGCGCAGGAGGTGGACGAGGAAACCTTCTTCTACAATACGCAAAGCGGCGGCACGGTCGTTTCCACGGCACTCGAGGAAATGCACCGCATCATCGCGCAACGCTATCCCAGCAACGAGTGGAACATCTATGCCGCCCAGGCGTCGGACGGCGACAATTTCGTCACTGATTCCGAGCGCTGCATCGGCCTGATGGACGGTCAGATCATGCGCCTGTGCCAGTATTTCGCCTATGTCGAGATCATCGACGAACGCGAGAGCCATATTTTCGGCAGCACCGACAATGGGACCTCGCTCTGGCGCGCCTACAGCGTTGTCAACCAGCGATGGCCGAATTTCCAGATGAGCCGTATCGCCAGCGCAGCCGACATCTATCCGGTCTTCCGCCAGCTCTTTGCCAGGCAGCCGGTCTTGCAGAAAAGCGCTTGAGGGGAGCCGATGGCAAACCAGACCAGCAATTCGGGCCAGACCAGCAATTCGGGCCAGACCAGCAATTCGGGCCAGACCAGCAAATCCGGCCAGACCAGCAATTCGGGCCAAACCAGCAAGTCGGGCCCAACCGGCAAATCAGGCCAAACCAGCAAATCAGGTTTGCTGTTTTCGGGGTCCGACTGGGATTTCAAGAGACTGTCGCGCGCCTACGAAGCGATCGAGGCGATCGCGATCGAAGAGCTTCATCTCGACATCTATCCGGTGCAGATGGAGATCATCTCGTCCCAGCAGATGCTCGACGCCTATTCCTCGGTCGGTATGCCGCTGATGTATCGCCACTGGTCCTTCGGCAAGCATTTTCTCTACCAGGAATTGCTCTATCGCAAAGGCGGGCGGGGACTCGCCTATGAGCTGGTGATCAATTCCAATCCTTGCATCGTCTACCTGATGGAGGAAAACACCATGGCCCTGCAGGCTCTGGTGACAGCTCATGCAGCGCTTGGCCATAATCATTTTTTCAAGAACAATCATCTGTTCCGGCAATGGACGGACGCCAGCGCGATCCTGAGCTATCTGGACTTTGCCAAGGGTTACATTGCCCGTTGCGAGGAGCGGCACGGCGTCGCCGCGGTGGAGGCGATCCTCGATGCGGCCCACGCGCTGATGGAACAGGGGGTGTTCAGATATCGCCGGCCGCCGAAACTGTCGTCGGAGCGGCAGCGTGAAGGCGTTCGTGATCGCCTGGAGTACGAAGAGCGTTCTTACAACGATCTGTGGCGCACGCTGCCGCCTTCGAAGGGCGGAGGCAATGTTGGGGAAAAGGATTCCAACATCGCCGAGCGAAAGAAAACGCTCAAGCTGCCCGAGGAGAACCTGCTTTACTTCCTGGAAAAAAACAGCCTGGTCCTGGAACCCTGGCAGCGTGAAATCGTCAGGATCGTCCGCGTCGTCGCGCAATATTTTTATCCGCAGCGGCAAACGCAGGTGATGAACGAAGGCTGCGCCACCTTCGTGCACTACACGCTCATGAACATGCTGTTCGATCGTGGCCTGATCAGCGAAGGCGCGATGCTGGAAATCCTGCGCAACCATTCGAACGTGATCTTTCAGCCGGGCTTCGACGACCCGCGGTTTTCCGGCATCAATCCCTATGCGTTGGGTCTCGACATGATGCAGGACATCCAGCGCATATCGACCGAGCCGACCGCCGAGGATCGTGACTGGTTCCCCGATATAGCCGGCAACGGCAATTGGCGCGAAACCCTGCTCGACGCGTGGGCGAACCATCGCGACGAATCTTTCATCCGCCAGTATCTGAGCCCCGCCCTGATGCGGAAATGGCGGTTCTTTATCCTCGCCGACGCCGCCAGCGAGCCGCATTACGAAGTCGCGTCGATACACAATGAGCGTGGCTACGAAAAGATACGCGCCGGGCTCGCCCAGAGCTACGACATCGGCGCCAGCCGGCCGGACATCCAGGTGGTGGATGTCGATCTGCTCGGCGACCGGCAGTTGCGATTGGAGCACAAGGTGAAGAACGGCATCATGCTGGAGGAGGCCAGTCGCGACGCCACGCTGCGCCATATCCGGACCCTGTGGGGCTATGAGGTCAGCCTGGCGGCGATCGACGCGCAAACGGGCGCAACGCTCAACGAACGTTCGACCAGCCAGATCGGGGAATGACCTAAACCGGAGTGCCAAAACCGGAATGGCTGGCGACGGCGTCGTTCTACAGCCGGGTTTCCGCTCTTGGGTCCAATGCTCTGGCCGTCGGACCAGGGAAGGTCGGTTCCTTAGGAATCTCCGGAGGTATATCGGGAGGAATTTCGGGCTGCCTTTCCGGGCTTGGAACGGGATCGGGCGAAGGCGGAGGCACGCCCGGAGGCTCACCCGGCGGGGTTTCCGGCGGAGCAGGCGGCCGGGCAGGCTCGGGATTGGGATTATCCGGTATCGGCACGGGATTGTTCGGATCAGGATCAGGCACGGGACACCCCAAACGGGTTGTGGTCGACCCGGCGTAGATGCGGGCCGTTTGCAGCATATCTCCTCGTTCGCCGAGGAGGATCATCGGGATGACAACCATCATGCCGAACGATGGTTCCCTCTCCAGTGCTCAATGCCAGCGGCGGCGGGAATGGGGCAGCGCCTCCACCTTCGGCGCCTTTACCGGGCCGGCGGGCACGCTATCTACGCCGGGCATAGGCATTGCTCAGGGAATAGAAGCATGCGCGCGTTCATGATTGTCACCCTTCTTCTGGTCGCAATCACGATGGCGCTCTCGCTTGCGCACGCGTTGGAGTTGCCCGGCAAGTTGCGCCTCAAGGAGGCCACCTACAAATCCGTGCAGACGATCTACTATCCCGGTTTCACCATCGGCGGGTTTGCCGAGATCGGCGGCATCGTTGCACTCGCCATCCTGCTTTACCTCACGCCTTATCCAGGCGCTCGATTCTGGTGGACCTTGGCAGCCCTTGTCTTCCTGGTGGCGGAACATGCGGTCTATTGGCTGGTCACGCATCCCGTCAACAATTTCTGGGTGCAGGATGTCGCTGTCTCCAAACCAGCCGCGAGGTTTTTTTCAATGCTCCGTCGGAAGCAAAGCGGCGACTGGACAGACCTGCGCGACGTTTGGGAAGCCTCGCACATCGCCAGGGCAGGCCTGGCGATGCTGAGCCTGATCTCAATTGCTGTCGCCGCGACGTTTTTTGCTGGGGAGTGAATGGCGCGGAGGATGCGCAGCGGCGCTACTTGTTCGTCCGCATCTTTTGCCTTGGATTGATTCCGCCAAGGGCGTTGGTGTCGTTCTCGACATCGCCTTCGATTGTATTTTCGCCTTCGAGCAAGTCTTCGTCGCCTTCCTTGATCGTGCCCTTGGAAGTCCCGATGCCGGGATTGTTCCTCAGATCGGCATCGCTCGGTTTTTTCCACTTTGGATGTTTGGTTCCGCTCATGGCAAAACTCCTTCGAAAAGGGTCCTGTTCTAGAAACAGCAGGGCGCGATGAATGTTCCGCCGAAACTCACCTTGCCGCGGCATTGTCCGCGAGGCGGCTAAAGCCCGAACGGATAGGTGTCGGGAACGCCGGTTCCGACATGCTCCGGCCCAAGCGGCGTCACCGCGACGGTTTCGTCAAACCAGACGAACGCGTCAAACTGCTGGGAAAGAGAGGCATCCGCGTAATGGCTGCGCAGTTCGGTTTCCGGCCGATAGATCACGCCGATGAAGCGCTCCAGCCGACGCTCCAGAAGCCGCTCGCGCAACGTGTCGTCGCGCTTGATATCGAGCAGGAAACGCGAGACGCCGCTATCATGGCAAAGCCGCTCGTAGCTGTCGCTATGGGAAGGCCGCACCCGCTTGATCTCCATCTCGCTGTCCCAGTCAGAGGCCGCGGCGACTGTCCCGGAATGCGTGCTGAGCCCGATCAAGGCTGCCTCGTTGCCGAAGCGCTGGCGGCAGAACTGGCCGATATTCACTTCGTCCCTGACAATCCCCATTTCGGTGTAGCGGGCGTCGCCGATATGGGAATTATGCGCCCACACGACCGCCTTGGCGTTCGGCCCGCGAGCCTCGAGCAGATGCTCGAGCGTCTCGAACATATGGGTGTCGCGTAAATTCCAGGACTGCGCGCCGCCATAATACATGATCCGGTAGTAGCGTTCGGCGGAAGCGATCAGCCGGGCATTCTGGGCCGCGTCCAGGAAATCGACGCCGTCCTGCTGGGCATAGTCGAGCTGCCTGGCAAGCAGCTCGCGGCATTGTTCAAGCACGGCCTGCTCGCATTTCCTGTAACCCGAGGTGAGCGCGACACGGCCGTAGGTCGATGGTTCATGTTGCCAGGGCGTCAGGCAGCCATAGCGTTCGCGCGCGATCTTTGCTGCCTGCGGATCGACCCGGTCGAGATATTGTAGAACCGCGGCGATCGATCCGCTCATATTGTAGATGTCGAGGCCATAGAACCCGGCCAGCCGGGACGATAGCCTGATGCGCTCATTGTGATGCCGCATCCAGTCGACGAATGCCGCAACGTCGGTGTTGCGCCACATCCAGGTGGGAAATCGCTGGAACGGCGGATCGGCATTGGCGCGTGGCGGCCGGTGGCGGACCTAGCGATCGATCGCCGCTGCATCAGGCCAGTCGGCCTCGACCGCGACGATGGTGAAGCCGTGCTTCTCGATGAGCCTGCGGGTGATCGCGGCGCGAGCCCGGTAGAACTCCGACGTGCCGTGGCTCGCCTCACCGAGCAGCACGACGCGCCGGTCGCCAAACCGGTCGAACAATTCGCCGAACGCCGGATCGTCGAAGTCCGGCAGCGGTTCGGCCGCCACCGCGATCATCTCCGGCAGGCTGCGCGTGCGTGCGTGTCCGGACGGACGATCATTCGCGATACGGTTGCCGCTCTCGGGCCAGCCCTGCTCGCCGATGAGGGGAACAAACCGCACGCCGCCGAAATCCTCCTCGCTGTAAGTTGCAGCGCCGGTTCGGGTGACCTTGAGAAGGCGCTGATCATGCGGATCGTCGCCGACCGGGATGACGAGCCTGCCGCCGACGTCGAGCTGTTCCTGAAGCGCGAGCGGCGCACCGGGTCCGCCGGCGGCGACCAGAATGGCGTCGAAGGGCGCCGCGTCGGGCCAGCCTTTGGTGCCATCGCCGGTGCGGACTTCGATATTGTCGTAGCCAAGCTCTTCGAACCGCTGTCTCGCCGTTTCGGCCAACCCGGCGTGGCGCTCGATCGTGTAGACGCGTTCGACGATCCGGCTCATCACGGCAGCCGCGTAGCCGGAGCCGGTGCCAACCTCCAGGACATGGTCGCCCGGTCCGATTTCCGCCATCTCGATCATCAAAGCGACGATGTAGGGCTGCGATATCGTCTGACCCTCGGCAATCGGCAACGGCCCATCCTCATAGGCGAATTCTTCAAAGCCGGGTGCGACGAATGCCTCGCGCGGAACCTCGCGCATTGCTTTCAGCACCTCGCGGTCACGAATGCCACGGCGGCTGAGGTGGACCTCGACCATTCGGTCGCGTGCGTGGGAAAGATCGAGCATCTTTTTGCTCCTCTGGCGAGCTGACGGGTCCGCGCCAATCGTGGCCAACGGCCCCCCGGCGACAGCTATTGATCGGCGTGCGCTCGGCAGCGCGTGCTCTCATTTTCGGCGGCTCGTCTCCTTAATCGTTGGCGAGCTTTCAGGTTCCTGCAAAAGAGCGATTGGCGGGCGCAACAACGGCTCCAGCCGAACTTATTTCCGAAAAAATCCTTTCTCCAGGGCGATGCCACTCCAGATATCGACGGGCGAACGCATTCTGGAGACGTTTCCATGAACGACGAGGCTCAGAAAACTGCGACCACAGCAGGTCGTTATCGGGTCGATCTCATGGACCGCTATTGGCGGGCCGCGAACTACATTTCGGTTGGCCAGATCTATCTGATGGACAATCCGCTGCTGCGCGAGCCGCTGAAGGCCGAACACGTCAAGCCGCGGCTGCTCGGCCATTGGGGCACGACGCCTGGCCTCAACTTCATCTACGTCCACCTGAACCGCGTCATCCGTCAACGCGGTCTCGACGTTCTGTTTATCTGCGGCCCGGGTCATGGCGGCCCGGCGATGGTCGCGAACACCTGGCTCGAGGGCAGCTACAGCGAGATCTATCCCGAAATCGGCGAGGGCGAAGACGGGTTGAGGGAACTTTTTCGGCAATTCTCCTTCCCCGGCGGCGTGCCGAGCCACGCTGCTCCGGAAACGCCCGGCTCGATCCATGAAGGCGGAGAACTGGGATATGCGCTGGTCCATGCTTTCGGCGCGGCCTTCGACAATCCCGATCTGGTGGTCGCCTGCGTCGTCGGCGACGGCGAAGCGGAAACCGGTCCGCTCGCGGCGGCATGGCACTCCAACAAGTTCCTCAACCCGGCATCCGACGGCGCTGTCCTGCCGATCCTGCATCTCAACGGCTACAAGATCGCCAACCCGACGATCCTTGCCCGCATGGATGACGTGGAATTGCGCGCCCTGTTCGCCGGCTATGGCTACGAACCTTTTTTCGTCGAAGGTCACGAGCCGGTTCCCATGCATCGGTTGATGGCGGCCAAGCTGGACACCGTGCTCGACAGAATCCGCTCGATCCAGGAGCGCGCCCGTACGCCGTTCTGGCAAGGAGAGCGTCCGCTGTGGCCGATGATCGTGCTGCGCAGCCCGAAGGGGTGGACCGGGCCGAAGGAGGTCGATGGCAAGAAGGTCGAGGATTTCTGGCGCTCGCATCAAGTGCCGGTGTCGAACGCCCGCAGCAACGCGGGACACCGCAAGATCCTCGAAGACTGGATGCGGAGCTACGAACCGGAAAAGCTGTTCGACGACAGCGGGCGTCTTCTTCCAGAGCTGGCGGCGCTTGCGCCGACCGGATCCAAGCGCATGGGCGCAACCCCCTATGCCAATGGCGGACTGCTGAAGCGCGACCTCGTGCTTCCCGACTGGAAAAGCCTGACGCTCGATGTGCCGCGTCCAGGAGGTGCCAAAGCCGAGGCGACGCGGATTCTCGGAAGCTATCTCCGCGACGTCATAAGCCTGAATGCGCAGGCCGGGAATTTCCGGCTGATGGGACCGGACGAGACATCCTCCAACCGCCTGGACGAGGTCTTCGAGGTAACGGACCGGGTCTGGATGCAGCGGATCGAGCCCTATGACGTCGACCTCTCCCGGGACGGCCGCGTCATGGAAGTGCTCAGCGAGCATCTCTGCCAGGGATGGCTGGAGGGCTATCTGCTGACCGGCCGCCATGGCCTGTTCTCCTGTTACGAGGCGTTCATCCACATCGTCGATTCCATGGTCAACCAGCATGCGAAATGGCTGAAGACATCCCGCGAGCTTGCCTGGCGCGAGCCGATCGCTTCACTCAATTACCTGCTGACCTCGCATGTCTGGCGGCAGGATCACAACGGCTTCAGTCATCAGGATCCTGGCTTTGCCGATTTTGTCGCCAATAAGAAGGCCGACACGGTCAGGCTCTATTTCCCGCCGGATACCAACACGCTGCTGTGGATCACCGACCATTGCCTGAAAACCTACAACCGCATCAACGTCATCACCGCCGGCAAGCAGCCGGCGCCGCAATGGCTGTCCGTCGAAGACGCAGAAGCGCACTGCAGGGCGGGGGCGGGGACCTGGGAGTGGGCCGGGACGGTTGCCAAGGGCGAGGATTCGGATGTGGTCATGGCCTGCGCCGGCGACGTGCCGACACTGGAGACGCTCGCTGCCGCCGACATTCTGCGTTCGGCGCTTCCTGACCTGAAGGTTCGCGTCGTCAACGTCGTCGACCTGATGACGCTGCAGTCGAATTCAGAGCATCCGCATGGCCTGGCGGACGATGATTTCGATGCGCTGTTCACGAAGGCCAGGCCGGTCATCTTCGCCTATCACGGCTATCCCTATCTCATCCACCGCCTGACCTGCCGACGCGCCAACCATGACAACATGCACGTGCACGGCTTTCGCGAGGAAGGCACCACGACGACGCCGTTCGACATGGTCGTGCTCAATGAGCTCGACCGTTACCACCTGGTGCTCGCCGCCATCAAACACGTGCCTGGGCTCATCGAAGGGCGGCTCGCCGAACGGGCGAAAAATCTTGCCGCCGAACTTCACGGGAAGCTTGCCGAACACAAGGCTTACGTCCGCGAGCACGGCGAAGACATGCCCGAGATCCAGAACTGGAACTGGCCCGAGAACAGCGCGACGAAGGCTGGCGATTGATGCGACAGGCAATCCTTGCACTGAACGCCGGCTCCTCCAGCATCAAGTTCGGACTATACGACCTTGAGCCGTCCGCCGAACTGCAACTCGTCTCGCGTGGCGCGCTGGATCTGGGCGATGCGCCGAGGCTCAGCGCGAAGGCGGCCGACGGAACAGTGCAGTGTGATCGGCGGCTTGCCGCAGACGCAGGCGATACGGGCATCGGCGATTTGCTTCGCTGGATCGAGAGCGAGCTTGGTGGCAGGAAACTGGTCGCCGCCGGTCACCGCATCGTGCATGGCGGGCGCGAGTTCGTCGAACCCGTCCGCCTGACGCCGGATGTGATCGCGGCGTTGGACAGGCTGACGCCGCTTGCGCCGCTGCACCAGCCCCGCAGTCTCGCGCCGATCCGCACACTTGCCGCGCTGCGGCCGGATCTGCCGCAGGTCGGCTGCTTCGACACAGCCTTCCATCAGACGATCGATCCGATCGTCAGCCGCTTCGCGCTACCGCGCAAATACGATGCGCAAGGGATCCGCCGCTACGGGTTTCACGGTCTTTCCTACGAGTACATCGCCGGGCGGCTCAAGGCGATGTCGCCGGCGCTTGCAGCGAAGCGGACGATCGTCGCCCATCTCGGCAACGGGGCGAGCCTGTGCGCCATGCGCGACGGGAGGAGCTTCGACACGACAATGGGCTTTTCCGCGCTCGACGGGCTGGTCATGGGCACGCGTTGCGGCGCCATCGATCCGGGCGTGCTTTTGTACTTCGTCCTGGAAAGAGGCATCGCTGGAGAGGCTCTGCAGCACATGCTTTATGAGGAATCCGGGCTGCTTGGAATATCCGGCATATCGGGCGACATGCGTACGCTGGAAGCGAGCGACAGCCCCCACGCCCGCGAAGCAGTAGAGCTTTTTGCCTTCAGGGCGGCACGGGAAGCTGCCGCGCTCGCCAATACGCTGGGCGGCCTCGAATGCCTGGTGTTCACCGCCGGCATCGGCGAGCGCTCGGCGCCGGTCCGCAAGGCAATATGCGAAAGGCTTGATTGGCTTGGCGTGGCGATCGACGAGCCAGCCAATGCCGCCCATGCCGAGATCATAAGCCGACCGAACAGCAAGGTCGAAATACGCGTCGTCGCGACCGACGAGGAGAGCATCATCGCCCGCCACACGCGCATGCAAGGGAATGCTTGATAAAGCAATCAACGGCGCGTTTTCCATGGGAAGGAACCCTGCGCGGCCGCGACCGTTCCCTGTTTCTAAAGCCCTGTCTCTGATATTAAAAGGAGAGATCCAATGGCCGAAACCGCGAACACCGCAGGCGCCTCAAAGGCGGCAAACGACGCGCAGGAGGCGATGAAGAAACAGATCGCTGAACTTCGTCGCGAAATCACCAAAATAAATCGGACCCTTTCCGACCGCGCCGAGGAGGCACAGGGCTGGTACGAGAGCGCCGCCGAACGGGCGTCGCGCGCAGCCCAGCAATTGCGTAGCCAGGCACACACCGTGACTGAAACCGTCCAGCAGAACCCTGGCACGATCTCTACGGCGATGATGCTTGGCGGCGTGCTCGGCGTTCTCTTGGGAATTGTCATCGCAAAGAGCTCCGAGCCTGAACGGCGGTGGTTCTAGGGGCAGATCACCACCTGGCGGTGCCGAGGCCGACTTCGGCATCGAGCTAGAGCGGGATGAGATTTATGGGAGTCGTGGGATTCCCAAATCAGCGATGATCTGATTCAACCTTGCTGCTGGGCAGGAGGCCAGCATTGATGGTTGGATATTCAATGGACCTGCGCGAACGGGTTGTTGCGGCGGTCAAGGTTGAAGGGCTTTCGCGGCGCGCGGCGGCTGCTCGATTTGGCGTCAGCTACAGCGCGGCGATCGAGTGGCTGAAGCGGGTGGAACAGACGGGGAGCGTGGCGCCCCGCCAAGTGGGCGGCTACAAGCCGAAGAAGATATCGGGAGCGTGGCGCGACTGGCTTGTCGAGCGCTGCCGGGAGAAGGACTTCACCTTGCGCGGGCTTGTGGCCGAACTTGGCGAGCGTGGCCTGAAGGTTGACTACCGCTCGGTGTGGGAGTTCGTGCACGCCGAGAAGCTGTCTCACAAAAAAAGACGCTGATCGCCGCCGAGCAAGATCGTCCCGATGTTGCGCGCCGACGGAGGCAATGGGTTCTGTATCAGGACCGGATCGACCCCGCCCGCCTGGTGTTCATCGACGAGACCTGGACCAAGACCAACATGGCCCCGCTCAGGGGTTGGGCACCGGTCGGACAGCGGATCAAGGCCAAAGTTCCCAATGGCCACTGGAAGACAATGACCTTTCTGGCTGCGCTGCGTCATGATCGCGTCGAAGCGCCCTGGCTCATCGACGGGCCGATCAACGGCGAGAGGTTCCTCCTCTATGTCGAGAAGGTTCTCGTGCCCACTCTCCAGCCGGGCGACATCGTTGTGATGGACAATCTCGGCAGCCACAAAGGCAAGGCCGTGCGTCGCGCCATCCGAAAGGCCGGCGCGAGGCTCTTCTTCCTGCCGAAATACTCGCCTGACCTCAATCCGATCGAACAGCTCTTCGCCAAGCTCAAGCACTGGCTGCGAAAGGCCGCAAAGCGCACCGTTGAAACGGTCTGCAACGCCATCGGCCAGATTCTCAACCGCGTCACACCGCTCGAGTGCTCAAATTACTTCGCAAACTCAGGCTATGACCGCAGGTAATCTCATCCCGCTCTAGTGGTCCAGGAGGTCGCCGGCTGCGCCGGCGATCAGGTCCCGCGCATGTTCCCTCAGGCAGGCCGTAAAGCACCTACGATACGCCGCCGCAGCTAGTTGCCTCCTCGTAAGCGCCTCGAAGGAGCTTTATCCCTCTGTGAATCTGGCTCTCGGTCAGACTTGCGTATCCCATCACCAGGCCGAAGCAACTCCGATCCAATGCCGGATCAAAGTAATGAGGCGATATGGAGTAGATGCCAACTCCGAGCGCGCCGGCTTTCTCGATGAATGATGCCGCCATAGCGGGCGGCATGTCGGCGAACCAGGCGACGACGTGCAGACCGGCCTCAGCGCCTTCGACCCGAACGAGATCGCGGAATTCAGCCTGCAGAGCGTCGAGGAGCGCTGCACGTCGGCGGGCATTTTGACGCCGGGCCTTGCGCACGTGAGCTTCGTAGGCGCCGGACTCCACCAGGGTCGCGAGCGCCTCCTGTTCGAGGCTGGGGGCATGCCTGTCCGTCAGGCGCTTGGCGTGGGCGAAAACCTCCTGCAACTCACGCGGAACGACGACGTAGCCGATCCGCAGCAACGGCGACAGTGTCTTCGAAACCGTACCGATATAGATGACGTTCGACGCGCCTCCCAGCGCGCGAAGCGGCGGTATCGGGTTCATGTCGAATCGATATTCGCTGTCGTAGTCGTCCTCGACGATGTATGCCCGCTCCTCTTTCGCCCATCCTAGCAGTTGCTGGCGTCGCCCCATCGACATTACGCTGCCCAAAGGAAACTGATGTGAAGGCGTGACGTAGGCCAGCCGCGCGCCGACATCCGCCAACAGGTCCGCCCTGATGCCTTCGGCGTCGACCTCCACCGGGGTGGCGATGGCTCCTGTCATCTCGAAGACGCTTCGTGCCATCGGGTAGCAGGGCTCTTCGATGGCGAAGCCGTCGCCCTCATCGAGAAGCAGGCGGGCGCAGAGATCCAGTCCCTGCTGAGAGCCGTTGACGACGACGATCTCGCCGACCTCGCACCTGATGCTGCGCGCTCGCCATAGATAGCCCTGCAGGGCCGCACGCAGGCGGATCGAGCCACAGGGGTCGCCATAGGACAGTTTTTGCGGCCGTCCCAGCGCAGCGTCGTTCATGGCCCTTCGCCAGGCAAGGGTCGGGAAGTCAGAGGCCGACATGTCGCCATAACGGAAGTCGGCGACGAGCTTCTCCGACGCAACCCGCATCGGGATGGCTCGGGATCGAAGCCTTTCTGCGAAAGCGGAGAGGCCGTGTGGTTCTGCGGCTGTATGAACGAGGTCTCCCGGCTCGCTGTGCGCGATCTTGATGGCCACCCGTGGCCGAGCGCCATGGCGAATTACCACGAACCCCTCGGCGGCGAGCTGTTCGTAAGCGGACGTCACAGTCGTTCGCGAGACGCCAAGCTCGACCGCCAGTGCACGAGCCGACGGAAGCACGTCTCCGCGGCAGTAGACCTCTGCCACGATCTGTTCCCGCAGGCTCTCATAGATCCCGCGCGCGCCCAGTCCCGAGGACGAATTTTTCGATGACGAATTTCCCAACGGCGAATTCTGCTTGCGGGGCGATAACTGGACCATCGCGATTACCCAAATGAAGACATTTCGTTGAACCAGACATTACCTTGAAAATCAGCCAGGCAAACCCTCGATGGCAACTGGACCACCACTTTTTATCAAGAACTGGTTCTAGCCCAGGGCCAGTTATGCGTGTATCTATGACGCCAGTTTGCACCTGCCGAGAAGTAAAATGCTGGCCGACCAATTCATCATCGTCTTTACCGCCTACGTCATCGCTGCCGGCAGTCCCGGGCCGAGCAATATGCGCATCATGGCCGTCGCCATGAACGACGGCCGCGGGGCGGCGCTGGCAATCGCCTCTGGCGTCGTCAGCGGCTCGATCTTTTGGGGCCTGATGGCGGCGACAGGGGTCTCGGCGATCCTCAGCCGATACGCTCAGGCTCTCGTGGTCCTGCAGCTGCTCGGAGGCCTGTATCTTCTGTATCTTCTCTATCTCGCCTTCACAGCGGGCAAGGCTGCGCTTTCTTCGGACAAGGATCGGCTTCACCCGACCAACGAACGGAAGGCGACCGCGGCCACTCTCTACAAGCGCGGACTGCTAATGCATCTCACCAATCCGAAATCGATCCTGGCATGGATCGCGCTGATGACGCTGGGACTCGGGCCCGGGTCGTCGTCGCATACGGTTCTCGTGATCCTCGCGGGCTGCGCGGTGCTGAGCGTCACCATCTTCTGCGGCTACGCGATCGTCTTTTCGACCGCTCCCATGATCGCCCTGTATCGGCGGGCGCGGCGCTGGATCGAAGGCACGCTGGCGGTATTCTTCGGATTTGCCGGGCTAAAACTTCTCCTGACCCGCATCTGAAAGGTTCCTTCATGTCACTCTTCCAAGGCCTTTCAGCCTTCCCGATCACCCCGGCGGACGCTTCCGGCAGGCTCGACACCGCCGCCCTCGCGCGCCTGCTAAAGAACATCGAGGAGGCGAGAGCGGACTCCATCGGATTGCTCGGAAGTACCGGCGGCTACGCTTTCCTCACGCGACAAGAGCGTCGACGCGCGGTCGAAACGGCAATGGACTCGGTCGGCGGCAAAATCCCGGTTATCGTCGGCGTCGGAGCGATCCGGACCAGCGATGCGGTGGACCTTGCCCGTGACGCGAAGGCTGCGGGCGCCGACGGCCTGCTCCTGGCTCCGGTTTCCTATACGCCGCTCTTCGACGACGAGGTCTTCGAACACTTCGCCGCAGTCGCAGACGCGGGGCAACTCCCGCTTTGCATCTACAACAATCCCGGCACAACCAGGTTCACCTTCAGCCTGGACCTCATTTCCCGCTTGTCGAAGGTGGCGAGCATCGAAGCCGTAAAAATGCCTTTGCCGTCCGGTGGTGACTTCGCGTCCGAACTGGCTTCCCTTCGGTCTGCGACCGGGCCGGCATTCAAGATCGGCTACAGCGGCGACTGGGGCGGCGCGCCTGCGCTGCTCGCCGGGGGCGACGCCTGGTATTCCGTCGTCGCAGGACTTCTGCCGTCACAGGCCCTGGCCCTGACGCGAGCTGCGCAAGCCGGGGACGCCGCGACCGTCGAGCGATTTGACGCCGCCTTCGGACCGCTTTGGGCGCTGTTCAAGGAATTCGGCAGTTTTAGGGTGATGTATGTCGTCGCCAGGCTGCTGAACCTCTGCGACGTCGATCCGCCACGCCCCGTCCTCGCGCTGAAGGACGAGGCACGGCAGCGCGTCGCCGCCGCTCTCGACCATCTCGATGCGGTTTTCTCCGCTGGTTGCATGCAACCTCGATAGTCAGTCTTCATCGGGATATTTTCATGCTGGATTCCAACGCCTTCACCGTCTACCTGTTCACGGCATTCCTGCTGGCGATTACTCCGGGTCCGGGGATTTTCTACGTCGCCGCGCGAACCCTTTCCGGCGGTCGCTCGGAAGGAATCGCTTCGAGCCTTGGCAATGGTTTTGGTGGGCTGTTTCATGTTGTAGCCGGCGGCCTTGGCGTCTCGGCGATCGTGCTGGCAAGCGCCGAATTGTTCACGGCACTCAAGGTGGTCGGCGCGCTCTATCTGGTCTGGATGGGATACCGAACCATTCGCCATGCCAGGCTCGACTACAAGTCGCTGGCTCATTCGGAGCCGCCCGTCGGCACGATGCGGGCCTTCAGGGATGGCGTTCTTGTCGAAGTGATGAACCCGAAGACGGCCGCATTCTTCCTCGCCTTCATTCCCCAGTTTGTCGATACAGCGTCGGATCACGTTGTTCTGCAGTTCCTGGCCCTCGGCGCCATCTCGGTTGCCCTTAACACGCTCGCCGATATTGTCGTGGCGTTTGCAGCCGGAAGACTCCGCGATGGTGCGGCGTCCCGTGCGAATCTCGTTCGCCGTCTTCGTGAAGGCTCGGGCGGCGCCATGATCATGCTTGGATGTGGGCTGCTGCTGGCAAAGCGCCCGGTTGTATGACCGGATCGGCCGGCGATACAACCAACTGACGGAGAAGAATATGCGGCAAGCGTTGATTGTATGGGGCGGATGGGATGGACACGAGCCAGAAGAAGGTGCGCGCGTCGTCAAGGCGATGCTCGAAGAGGAAGGGTTTGGGGTGCGCGTCGAAACCACGACCGAGATATTCGCCGACCCTGCGATCGCCGATCTGAGCCTGATTGTCCCGATCTACACGATGGCCAAGCTTGCGAAGAACGAGGAGCTCAACCTGACAAAGGCGGTCGAAGGCGGTGTCGGCCTTGGCGGCTATCACGGCGGCATGTGCGATGCCTTTCGTCAAGCCACGGAATACCAGTTCATGTGTGGCGGCCAGTGGGTGGCTCACCCGGGCAACATCATCGACTACCGGGTCGACATCACCAGGCGAGACGATCCGATTATGAACGGCATCGATGATTTCTCGTACCGTTCCGAGCAGTACTACATGCATGTCGATCCATCGAACGAGGTGCTGGCGACCACCACCTTTTCCGGCGAGCACGCGTCCTGGATAGAGGGCGTGGTCATGCCGGTCGTCTGGAAGCGCCGGCACGGCAAGGGAAAGGTGTTCTATTCGGCGCTCGGCCACGCCGCCAAGGAGTTCGCGGTGCCGCAGATGCGAACGATATTTCGTCGCGGCCTGCTGTGGGCGGCGCGCTGAGCCTTACCGGAGCAAATGCCCGAACGCGCCGTCGCATTACCGGGCGATGCGGCGCAGGGTCGAGGCAGCGACAGTGGTGGCCGCTGCCAGGAGCGGCAGCCAGGCTTGTGGATCGGCCATGGCATGGAGCGTCAGGCCGCTGAGCAGCAGCCACAGCAGCGGGATCGCCAACAGCAGCGGCACAAGCCCGCCGCTCGCGGCAAGCAGGACGCCGAGCGCTGCGATCGCCGTCGGATCCGGCGCGATGCCGAAGACCTCGGCGCTTGTCCATGGCCGCCCGAAGAGCGGCGGCAGGAGGGGATAAACGACGAGGCCGACGACCGCGATCAGCAGCCCGAGCCGTGCTGCGAGATCCCGGCGGTCGAAGGCGAGGCCGCCTCGAGCGGCACCGAACACCAGCAGCAGCGCCTGCAGGCCGAAGGCCGGCGCGACATAGGCGATCGCCCAGTTGATCGCGGCATAGCGGCTCCACAGCAACGACCAGCCGACGAAGGCAAAGAGCCCGGCCAGTACCAGCGCAATCCACAGACCATGGCGACGCGGCCGCCTAAGCACGAGCAGGACGATGGCGAGGCCGGCGGCGAGCGTCAGGAGTTGCAGCGGCCAGAACGCGGCATTGGCCAACTCGAACATGCGCCAATAGACGCGCGGCGAGAAGAGCAGGAAATCCTCCAGCCGGTAGGTCCACCATTCAGACATCCAAAGGTTCCGCAAAAGTGTCGCACGGTTTTGCGACAAGAACCTGCGACAAACACAGAATCCAAGCAGACATCAGAATCTAAGCAGGCATTTTGGGGCCAGCCCACGAATGCCAGCCTAGAGGTCCCGGACGTAAGCCGCCATTCGCTCGCGCATGGCAGTGTCGGGCAGGGGACCGGTCGCCGCCATCAGGTTCTCGCGCACGTGGTCGACGCGGGTGGTGGCGGGGATGGCAATGGTGACGGAGGGATGCGAAACGATGAATTTCAGTATGAACTGCGCCCAGGTCTTGGCACCGATCCCGGCCGCCCAGTCCGGCAGCGTCTCGCCTTGGAGCTGACGCGTCAGCTCGCCTTGCCGAAACGGCCGGTTGACGATGACACCCATGCCGCGCTCGGTCGCCAGCGGCAGCAGCCGTTCCTCCGCTTCGCGGTCGACGACGTTATAGGTGAGCTGCACGAAGTCGAGCGGATGCGCGCGCATGATCTGTTCGAACAAATCGTGCCGCCGTCCTTCGGACGTCGTGATGCCGACATAGCGGATCCGCCCGTCCGCCTTCATGGCGAACAGGGTTTCGAGATGCGTCTCCCAGGCGACGAGGTTGTGGACCTGCACCAGATCGAAGCGCGGCACACCCCAGAAGCGACGCGACTGCTCGATCTGCGCGGGTCCATCGGCGGCGGAGGAGGTCCAGACCTTCTCGGCGGAAAACAGCGCTTCGGGCCGGCCGAGCTTTTCGAGGCCGTAGCCGATCACCGGCTGCGAGGAGCCGTACATCGGCGAGGAATCGATCATGCGGCCGCCTGCCGCGAAGAAGGCCGCCATCACCTCGGCGCACTCGTCGCGCAGCACCGGATCGTCGCCGACATTGAAGGTGATCCAGGTGCCCAGTCCTACTGCGGGAAGCATCTCTCCTGAGGAGGGGACAGTTCGCATCGCCGGCGCGGGCGGCGCGCCGGGCGCGGCTGCCGGCAATATCAGCGTCGCGCTGGAAGCGGCGGCAGCCTTAACGAATGTCCTGCGGGTGATGATCATCGTCTGCCATCCCTGTCCTCTCGACCTCTTGTACTCCCGACCCCCAGCAATGGTTCCGGCCGACCGCTTTTCGCAAGGCCGATCGGCGGCGGTCGTCTCTGGCGACGGTTCAGATATCGACGTCTGCCTGAAACAGGAACGAATGCTGCAGGGCCTCGGTTGCGCCAGCCAGACCGATTAGCTGGAACCCGATTAGCTCGCCGATTACCTGGGACCGGCCCCTGTCCTGACTTGATGGCGCTGGCGGGCATAGGCCACGCAGCCGTCTACCGTGCTGACGCAGAGCGCATCGCGGTGGTTCGGCGTGTTGTTGTCGCCGGCGTAGGCAACCTCGGCAACACGGCCGTCGACCATTCGGACTTGCGTGTTGCAATAGCCGCCAGGATCGACATTGAGCGATCCTCCAACCGTCGGGATAGCACCCACGGCCAAGGTTGGAATCACGACGTTGAGGTTGCCGCGTTGAACGGTACGCTGATAGGTCCAGATCTGGCCTCTTTCCGCATCAGCGGTGGCAGTCGGAAAGCCGGCGCACATTCGAACGTCCGCCTCGCTGAGTCCGACCATCTCCTTGCGGGCTGCCGCCGTTGTGGCGTCTTCCTTCGGGAGGTTCGACGTGTCGTCAGGGGCGACGCAGGAGGACACGATCGAACTGCCGGCCAGGAGAACAAGAGGGACAAGCCTGCGGATGCGGGAAAATATCATGTGACCCCGAAGTTAGGCGAGCAGACGGCCGAGTCAACCTGCACAACTTCACGATGTCGTTTGTCGGCGACTCGGCTGGACCTGACGCGCGACGGCCCGGGATAGCTGCTCATGCTTGCCGATGATGTCAGGCGTTACGCGATGTAAAATACGTACTTTCCTGACACTATGGATAAACAAATGCTTTTCAGTCACACAAAATGATGAAACAATGAAATTGAGATCGGGGAAAATTCGATGCGCAACGTCAGCGGACATGGCAAGCGCCTGTCCTACTACGATTTCGGGCACACGACGGTGTACGCCTCCCGCTTCGACCAGCGCTTCCCCTATTGCGCCTATGTGCCCGACGACTATGACGAGGACGGCGACAAGACCTATCCGCTGGCGGTGATCGTGCATGGCACCGAGCGCGGCATGCTCGCCTACCGGGACGCCTTCGCCGACTTCGCCGAACAGAACGGCGTGATCGTGCTCGCCCCGCTGTTCCCGGCGAATATCTGTTTTCCGGGCGATCTTTCCTCTTACAAGATGCTGCGCCGGGGCGACCTCCATTACGATGTCGTGCTGCTCGACATGGTCGAGGAGATGCGCGAGCGCTATCGCATCCGCGGCGACCGCGTGCTGATGTACGGCTTCTCCGGCGGCGGCCATTTCACCCATCGTTTCCTGTTCCTCCATCCCGAACGTCTGCTGGCGGCATCGATCGGTGCGCCGGGCGTCGTGACCCTGCTCGACTTCGATCACGATTTCTGGGTCGGGGTGCGCGACTTCGAGAAAGTGTTCGGCAAGGCCATCGACCTCGACGCCATGCGCAAGGTCGCCGTGCAGATGGTGATCGGTGGCGACGATCTCCAAACCTGGGAGATCACCATCAAGCCGGAGGATGACTGGTGGATGCCCGGCGCCGATCTCGCCGGCGCGACCCGCAACGACCGGATCAGGTCGTTGAAGGGCAGCCTGGAGAGACATGGCGTCGAGGTGCAGTTGGATGTCGTGCCTGGCATCGCCCACAACGACGGCGCGCTCATCGCCAAGGTCAAGGAGTTCTTTGCGCGGACATTGAATGCCGCGCCCGCCTGAAAAACTGCGGTCAAACTGGAGATTAAGAAATGGGAACAGGATTGATGATGGGAAGACGATTGCTCCAGGTGCTGGCGACAATCGCGGTGATGACATGTGCACTGCCGGCGATGGCGCAGGAGCAACCGAAAACTGGCGGCACGCTCAAGGTCCGCATCAACGCAGACATCCGCGCCACCGATGGTCTCAATCGCGACGCAAACACCGACACTGTGCTGCACCATATCTTTGAGACGCTGGTGGCATATCGCGCCGATCTCACGGTGGGCCCGGCATTGGCCGAATCCTGGACAGTTTCGGACGACGGCAAGACCTATGCCTTCACGTTGCGCGACGGCGCGGTTTTCCACAATGGCGACGCCGTGACCTCATCCGACGTCAAATGGAACTGGGACCGCCGCATGGACCCGGCCAATCAGTGGTTCTGCATTCCGTTCTTCGACGGCAGCCAGGGGCTCAAGGTCGAGCAAGTGGCAACGCCTGATCCACGCACCGTGGTCTTCACGCTCAAGGCGCCGAATGCGCTCTTTCTGGCGCAACTCGCCAGTGTCCAGTGCAATGGCTGGGTCGCCAGCCCGAAGAATGTCGGCGCCGACGGCAAGTGGCTCGCCGATTCCGCCATCGGCAGCGGCCCGTTCACGCTGAAGGAATGGGTCAAGGGCCAGTATTTGGCGCTCGAGCGCTTTGCCGACTATAAGCCGGTGAAGGAGGCGCCGAGCGGCTTTGCCGGCAGCCGTGAGGCCTATGTCACGAGGTGCGCTTCATGGTCATCCCCGACACGGCGGCGGCGGAAACCGCGCTGTTTGCCGGCGAACTCGATGTCCTGCCCGATCTTGAATCATCGCGTGCCGAGGAAGCCAAGTCGCGCGGCATGACAGTGCTGTCGACGCAAGGCCTGTCGTGGACGGTGATCCTGCTGCAGACCAAGGACCCGCTGCTGTCGAACGTCAAAATACGCGAGGCGCTGGCGCATGCCGCCGACATCAACCAGATCGCCGCCGCCAGCACCAGCGGTGCCGCCACGGGAGGTCCCTCGGCCGTCGCCCAGGCGAGCTCGTTCTTCGACGACGATTTCCTCAAATGGCCGGAATACGACCCGGTCAAGGCCAAGGCCCTGCTGGACGAAGCCGGTTATAAGGGCGAGCCGATCAAGATCCAGACCAACACCCGCTACCAGGGCATGTATGAGAACGCCGTGCTGCTGCAGGCGATGCTGACGGCCGCGGGCTTCAACGCCCAGCTCGAAGTGCTGGATTGGGCGGCACAGCTCGACAACTACCGTGTCGGCAAATTCCAGATCCAGTCCTTTGGCTATTCGGCTCGTCTCGATCCGTCGCTGATGTATGGCGTCATCCTTGGCGACAAGGCGACCGACCCGACGGCGCAGTGGGACAGCAACGAGGCGCTCGATCTCTACACGAAATCGATGGCCACGACCGACGCCGGGCAACGCAAGGCACTGTTCAAGCAGCTCCATGCACTCATGGCAAAGGATGTGCCGATCCTTGGCCTCTATTATGAGCCGTCCGTCGATGCCGTGTCGCCGAAAGTAAAGGGCTATTCGGTATGGCCGGCGGCAAACCCCCATGTATGGGGTGTCTGGAAAAGCGAATAGGAGCTGGCGGTTGTCTGTCGCTCGAAAGATCGGAGGCGTGTTGCCTCCGATCTTTATGTTGATCATGCGCTTCATGTACAGGCGAGCACCCGCAAGCTCATTTTCGTACTGACCCTTCGAACGTCTTGGTCAGGAAATGGGTACTGCCCATCCACGCCTAGACGATTCCGAACGGATGCTCGCCGGTCTGGCGGCGGATGGTCATGGCGTCCGGCATGCGATCGAGCCTATCCTGTATCTTATCGAAGACACCCTCATTCTCCCAGCGCTTCAGGCGCTTGTGCCTTGTCGGGCATGCATCTGGATTTGAGTGCGCAGGACGAACGGGCCGTGAGGTTGCGGTAGTGATCCATATTGTCCCAGTGTTCCGAACGCACCTTTCTTCTGGTCAGGTGTAGCGATCATTCTTGGCGTCGTAGATGAAAATCGGCCACGGTGAAGGGGCCGCGCTTGGCGTTGCCGGATGTCTGTGTCTTGGGAATGCAGGGCGGAACTCCGGTCCCCCCGCAGGCCAGCACCTCGTCGCCACTGTAGTAGCTACGGTCGGCCAGAACCGAGCGGGATGCGTCGATCGCAGATCGCCGATTAATCTTTCAGATTACCAATGCCTTCACCCTGCCACCAGCGCCGCTGCCAGGCTGATTGCGACGGCCTGGGTCGTCGTCCTCGCGCCAAGCTTGTGCCGGGCTCGCGCGAGATGCAATTCGACCGTTTTTTCCGAGATTCCCATTTCGGCGGCGATCTTCTTGGTCACCAGTCCGCTCGCAGCCATCGACAAGCATTGCCGTTCCCGAAACGAAATAGCTCCTGAGCCCGAACTGAGTTGCGGTATTGCGAACTCAACCTGCGTCAATGCCAGGATATGACTCGGGCGCCCTGTACCTGGGGCTGCATGGATCGGAATCGTTAGTCTACGGTAGGAAAGGAATGTATTGTTTGCAACAGCGGCAATCCGATGCACGACCGGCTGATCCGCCGTGACTACGTCCAGATAGCTTGGAACGAGCACGCCGAGCGCAAATCGCTGATCTGGCTGTTCGCCAAGGCAATTCACGTAGCCTGCCGCGCCCTTTAGGTGCTCGATGCCGGCCTGCGCCCGGTAGGACCAGCCGCGCGGGTTCTCTCCCGTGAATTCAAGCACAAATGCGGTGTCTGCGAACTGCATGCAGCCTAGTAGGCTTTCGACGGGACGGGCAAGGTCAAAACTGCGCGCTACCGCCAACGCCGGCCGGCAATCGGCGTCGATGTTATCGCCGATTGATTCTACGCGCACCTGCGGGAGCATTAGGGAATTCCCTAGCTTATATTGCCAGCATTTTAGGGATTAGCGTCACACAGGGCAATTACGCTTTTGAGGTAGCAGAATACACCCATTGTTTGCCAGCGCGCAAAAAGTTGGAGCAGAAGGCGATCAGAATCCCGCAACAGATCATTGTCCTATCGTCCGTTCGCCTCAGCCGACGCTTCTCACTCCAGTCTGGCCCGCCCAGCCTAACTCCCAATCCCGTACGAACTCGTGTGGGCGTTTTAGGGAATTCCCTAGCTATCTCACCTGCATTTTAGGCGTTAGCCTTTAGGCTTGGTCTTACACCTTCAGCGCGACGGAGGGATGAAGGGTGTTCCGTGGGGCACGGTCAATAGCCTGTGTCATGCGCAGAATGCTGCTTGCCAGCGTAACAGCGTTTCAGGCTGCAATATTGAGTGCTCCCCCGGCATTGGCGCAGTTCAGCCCCGAGGATTTGCTGCGGCTTGGCACCGAGATTCTCGGCAACGCTTCGCGCGAAAGGCCGCCGCCCGCACAAAACCGCAGATCCACTACCCCTCAGAGACGGCCGCAAGCTCCATCATCCGGCCACAATTTGTATGATCCCGGCAAAGTTGCCGAGGCCCAGCGGATATTGAACGAGCTCGGCTATAGCGCCGGGTCGGTCGATGGCGAAATGGGCTCCCAGACGAGACGGGCGATCATCAATTTTCAGCACAACACAGGTCTTCGGCAGACGGGCAGGCCCGATAGTGCCCTCCTTGGGGCGTTGCATTCGGCGCAGGCACAAGCAGGCCTCGCTAAGGCGCCGGTAAGGCCGAGTGGCCTTCCCGACGCCTTCAACACGACTGTAGGCAATGATTGGCCGCAGACGGGTGCTCCGGCCGAATTCACCATCCTTCCAGGCTATGATCTCCCCAATGGTGACTACCGGTCAGGCGTGACCGATCCCCGCCTCAAGGGTGTTTCGACCACCGAATGCCAGCAACTCTGTGCCCAGGACGGCCAATGCCGGGCATTCACGTACAACGAGCGGCCCCGCGTCTGTATCCTCAAGGACAAGGTGCTGCAACAGGCGCGTTTCGCCGGCGCCGTGTCGGGCATCAAGGCAGGCGCAGTGGCATCCCACGGCGGCGGCCCCGCTGCCGAAACGGGAGTGAAGGGCGGCATTCCCACGTTGAACGGACGTCTTCTGGCCCGTGGGCCCTCAGGATATCCAGCCGCTGTCTCCGACGACGCTGTCGCACAGTTGGGACGCCTTGCGGTCCATATCGCGCTCGAGCGGTTCCCCGACATTCTCGAGGATGAAGACGCGGCGTTCGTCGCGCTGTCCTACCTCGATGATCAGTCGCAACGGAGCATTGTCTCGGCAGCGGGAATCGACCCTCAGAAGGTCGTCGGCGCGGGGGTGCATTACAGGCACCGCCTGGACGAATTCGAGGCGCGGGCTCTCCTGAAAAGCATCAGGGCGGCGCTTCCTCCCATCGCCGCCACCTTGGCGCCCGATTTTCCGATTCCCGTGCTCGTCCTCTGCAGCGTATCGATCGACGAATACGATTTTGATCGGCAGCAGTTCCCGATCGGCAAGGTCGGGCAATGCAATTCGATCTATCTCAGTGCAGGCTTGGGCAGAGTATCTATCGGGGCCCCGATCGCAACTGCCTATCTGCCCGATCGTGTGCCCGTGCCGCTGGAACAGGCACGTGATTACAAGCAGAGGATCATGGGGCCGGGAACATATGTCGAGCCGATGCTCGGGCTCGAAGCGCAACTCACTAGCATAGTGGAAAGTTCGCCGAACCCCTATAACAAGCAGGAGCGTCATTTCGCCTTCGGTGTCGAAGTCGAGGGGGCGCTGCTCTTCCGGCACGATGAGCTGTCGCAGCCCTTCCAGAAGCTTCCGCTCATCCCGACCCCTTCGGTCGACACGATCGAGGCTAGGCCAACCGGGCCGGTGCCGCTGAATGCCGATACGGCAAGTCTGCTGCTGCTCGCCCGCCATGCGATGGATTTCAGCGACGTCGAATACAGCGATTGGGCGAGTCGGCGCGCCCACAGCGAAGCGTCTGGCCATCCGGGACCATGGACGCCGTTCTTTCGGGAGCAGGTCGCGGACGATCTGGCATCCGGCGGCCGGCCTGAAGCGCAATTGCTCGCCAACTTTGGGGAATGGAATCGGGCCCGCGCGAGAGCGTTGCCCGAGACGCTGACCCTCCAAACGCAGAATGCTACGCTCGAATGGTTGCAGCGCGAAGCTCTACCCGGCGGTGCGCGGGTGTTCAGGGAGCCTTCCCAAAACTCCGCGTTCGCCGCAATCGTACCGCGGCTGGGTGTTGCGGCGACGCAATTGTTCGAGCCGAACAACAACGATGTCTCGGGCGAACTCCCTGGCCTGGGGCGGGCGCAAGTCGCTCTCGTGCTTCCGGCGGCACGGGAAGAATTCACACTCAAGATCGACCCGAATGCCAAGGCTGGCAGAGACAATCTCGATGTTACCGTCGATGTCAGGGTGCGCGACGTGCGTATCGACCGGATGGAAAATCAGCCTCCATTGGTGGTGCTGTACGTCGAACCGGTTAAGGCGCAAGTCACCGCTCGAGAGTTCGGCGGGGCCGAGGTAGCCTCGGCCGTCTTTGACATCAGGCATCCCGACGCGGCGACGCCGGACGCCGCCACGGGCGCTGAGGCAGTCATTACATCCTCAGGGACCTTGAAAGGTGCTATTCCCCTCGCGGCCGAGACGATGGACCTGCTCCAGCTTCGCCATCAGCCGGAGACGGTCGATGACCTCAGGATAAGGCTGATGATGATCGCGCGCCATGACTATGAGCAGGACATGGCCAAGCTCGGCGAAACGCCGCTCGGCGGATGGTTCTTCCGCGATCTCGCAAAGCCGCTCGACGAGGCCGAACAGGTAAACCGGTTGGCTGAATTCCGGGAATGGTCGAAAGGGCGCGCCAATTCGTTGCCCGAAACGATGACGGTCAGTCTCGAACTGCGCAATGGTGAGGCGCCGTTCGAACATATGGGCGAAAGTCCGCGCGACAGCGCCTGCCAGGGTTCGGAAGCCGCGGTATCGCAAGGATCGGCGACCGAAAAAGAAGCCATGGCTGCGAAACTGTGCGCTTATCTCAAAGCGGCCTGGAGGGCACCTGAGCCGCTGCTCTATTACAAAGAGCATGTTTCGGATTCCGGCGGCGTCGGTCCCCGCTACGACTGCGGTGGCGAGCGATACTGTCCTGAATATGCGAACTATTACTCTAATGTGCGCAAGGACCTTGGCCTGCCACCCCCTTATGATCTCATTCGGCTCGACCGGCTTCCGGTTCTCGACGAAGCAACCAGGAAACTGGAGGGCGAGCTTGTCCTGGAGATCGATGTCGCTCCCATCGGGGTAAAGCCGACCGCGGCCTGGCCCGACAGCACATGGAACAATGCGAACCGCCGCGCCCGCCCTTTCGACGAGGAGCATGGGCTGCGGCTGACCATCGAACCGGACGAAAGGAAGCTTGCCGGCCCGGCGCTCATTTTCGAGGCGAAGGCCCTGGCCGCGCGCGTGGTGAACGCCGAAACCGGCGAAACGCTAGTCGAGCTGGCGCTCGCCGCGCCCGCCCCGCTGCCTGACTCGTTTCTGGAAACGTCGGCCTCGAAGGTTCGGAATCTCGACGTCCTGGGTATAAAGCTTGGCATGACCTTCGAGGAAGCCGAGCGGCTCATTCGTGAGCATATGGAGGTCGGTCGGGTGTTCAAAGCGGAGCGCACGGGACAGATCGGCCTGGCAAGTGGAAAGATCGAACCCTACAGTTCCGGACGCCTCTTCGTCTCCAGGGCCGAGAATGAAGCGATCGCCATTTTCGACGAGCCGCCGGCGGCGCCTGGGGTGGTCCTGGGTATGTGGAGAAGACTCCGCCTTCCCAAGGGTTCGATAGACCCGACAGGGCTCAAGGCGACGCTGACGGAGCGCTACGGCGCCCCGGATGCGACCGAAGAGGTCTTTCCGACTGGTGCAAATGACAAGGGCGTCGCCTTTCTCTGGCGTGACGTCAAGCACGAAAGACAGGATTGCGGGATGCCCTACCAGCACGAGGAGAGTGGTCGTTGGTGGCGCGAAGAGGCTGGAGCACCCGCCCCGCAGCCGTCGTTCCTCAGGCATTATCCGGTTTTCGGCAGCGCACGCGATTTCGAGCCTACGCCTCAAGGAGCGGACAGACCTCTTTCAACCTTCTGTCCTCCGATCCTTGGGGTCTGGTACGCGACCTATCCAGTGTTGCCGGGGTCGGGCGGCATGGCCGGCCAGATCGCGACCGGCGTCGATCTGCGGGTCCCACAGAACAAGCAGTGGGCAGAACAGGTCGCCAAGGTCGCTGAAGAGATGGAAGCGAAGCGGGCCGCATCGGAAAGCATGGCCGACGAGATCATGACCTGGCTCAACGACCAGCGCAGCTACGCCAAGCTATTCTTCGAAAGCCGGAGGGACGCATCGATGCAGCCCGCTGCGCCGGCAAAGGCAATGCCCAAGATCAGGTTCTGAGAAACCGGGCGCAGGATTTGGATATAGGAATATCGAACCAGTTGGCCCCGTGTAGCCTGCTTCAAATCAAATGAGTAGAGCGCGCGGGCGCTCTTCTCAAGTAACCGCTTAGTATTCGTATTGATTTTTCTGATGCAGTGATCGGGAGTGGATCAGACGAGTCTGGATGGCAGCGATGACGACCGGAAATCTGCATACACGTATGGCCGGGTTATTTGCGTTAGCCGTTCTGTTGGTGTCCGGTTGCGAGGACGACGTCAAGATCGTCGCCCAGCGGGAGGCGGAACGGGCACAACAGGTAAGACTGGAGAGGATGCGGGCGGACGAGAGCCGGATTCTGGGCTACGAGACGGAGCGGGCTCGGCTGGCGGCAAGGCTTTCCGAAGTCAAGAGCCGGGGATTGCGGCGTTTGGCGCAAAACAAGATGGCAGCCGCGGCTTTGGTGGCAGCCGGTGGCGGCGCGGTCGGCGCTTTCAGTGAGGGATTATCGGACACCGAGCGGAACGTGGCCATCGGCGTAGCGGCATTCGGAGTGGGATACTGCCTGTTCAACTACAGCGAATGCGAGGCCTTGACCCTGGACATCCAGAAACTGTCATCTGAAATGCAAGGTTTGCAGGGCGAGATCGAGGCTCTCTCCCGAGGCGTCGGGCATCGGCTGGTCGTCATCAACAACTGTTCGGAGCCACATTTTGTGGCGGTCGAGATCAAGGACCCGGTTCTCGGTTCGGGCCGCTATGGTTGGTGGAATATCGGGGCCGGCATGTCGAACACTCTATTGAGCGACGGAGAGTTCTACCTGCGTACGACTTCCCAGACGTTGCAGTATGTCGCTTTCCCGGGGCAGGTACCCGCCGGAACCGATATCGGCGCAGCACAGATGAAAGCCGCCACCGGTGCCATCAATGACCACTTCGATGCATCGTTCGCAATAGACTGCCAGTAGGGCTTTCGTTGTTCACGCCTGCCGCCTTGTGGGCGCGTAAGCTCCCGATGGAACTTTGTAGTTCCCCGAGGGCAGGGGGCTGCTAAATTGGCTGGCTCGCAGGGCGACCCCGGACGCCATCAACTGGAGGAGAAAGATATGTTCATCCGTGCGCTTTTCGCAGCCGCGATATTTGCGATCGGATCGCAGCCTGCTTTTTCCCAGGACTCGCTTTCCGATATCAAGGAGAAGCTCGCAGGAAAGACCTCCGAGCTTGAGGAGGTGGACCAGCTTCTGGCGCACGCCGACAAAAACCACAGGATTGCCGCGATGGAACTCCTGTTGCGCTCGGGAAATCCCATCTTCGTGAAGCGCGCCAAGGAGACCGGCCTGTTCAGTTCGGACCCCGAAATGCAGCAGGCCGCCCTGAATGCGGTGTTCGATAGTGGCGGACCCTTCCGCCTGGTCCTCGATCTCTCCGGCAAAGACGATGAAGAACACCTGGTCAAGGCTTGGTCCAACCAGCTGATTTGGAACCCGGAAACTTCGCTGGCGGAGTTCGTGTTCAGGACCGCGCCATTCGACGCTAAAGCGCAATGCTGGAAATTTCCCGAGAACAACACTTGCGCGATCTATCTTTCCGGGACCACAGCCTCCATACGCGATTGGTACAATGCCTCGGGATCGTTCCAGCTTGGCGGAGACGGGCGGCTTTCCGGAACCTTCAGGAACACCGGCTCGCCAAAGAGCGTCCCGGTGCCCGCTTATATTCCCCTCGCGGAATAACGCGTCACGGGCCGGTTGCGGCGAGGCAGTCCACCTGGAGCGGCAAAGTCGGGTCCCAGGAAGTGTCCACCGACACCTTGATCCTGCGCGCGAAAGGTTTCGAGCCGTTACGGCCCGCAAATTCTCCCAGGGGCGTCATGTCGCCGCTCGCGAAACGCCTCCACCGGCGCGACTGCCCTGAGGACGCATCGATCTCGATGCGGATGGCCTTCGGGGAAGCCGCGTCCAAAGCCTCCGGATTCTTGCCGAGAACGACCGAGGACAGCGGCACGGCGGCGTCCGTTTCCAATTCCAGGTAAATATCGAGCGGCTTGTCCAGAGCCGGAAACCGCGCCGCGCCGCCCTTGGCGAGATTGCTGCAGGCGTAGTCCGGGGAAATCGGCTCATGGCTGCAGGTGACCGAAAGTATCGGCAGTGAGGAACCGGCTGCGCAGGAGGATGAAGGCTGACTTGCGGGCGCTTCGCTGGAGCGGGCATATTCTGCTCCGGCGGAGCGCGCGTCGAGCAGCCGGAAGATGCGGCTCTTTATCTCGTCGACCCTCAGGAACTCTGCGTGGTCGACACTTTTGGATCTTACGGCCATTCCGACGACGACTCCGCCGGCCTCCAGAATGCTTCCGCTGACGCCTTGATAAACCTCGCCTTCCACCGGTCTCGCGTCGAGGTGGTCATAGCTGCGGAACGTGATCTCCATAGGCGACCGTTCGACGAGTCCGCTCGGAAATACCCGGATCAGAGTGGCCGAACCGGATTGATCCAGAACCTCGTCCGCGCGGTCTGGAAGGTCGCTCCAACCGTCACGACATCGTTGTTCCATGCCTGGCTTCACATAGGCAATCGACAGGTCGGCTCCCGGCATGAAGCGCTGGAACACAACGGCGTCCCCGATCGCCGGCGGAGCAGCTGTCGCTATCGTCACATTCAGGCTCCGGCCGTGCACGTGCTGCGGCAGGAACAGGTAGCAATTGCCCCGGTAGGAAAAAAGGAAACCGTTGCCCTCGCCATTGTTGACCGACACGGGTTCCGCAAAGGACGCACAAGGCAGCGCGGCGCAGGCAAAAAGCGCGGCCGCCCACGACCTCTTCTTCTTCTGCTTCATATCCGCCTCAGTATGTGCAAGAATACTTCCGCTGAAAGTGATTGAACCATCAGGTGTCCGGTTTCACAAGCCGGACGGTTCGGAGGGCGAGGACTTGAAGCAACTCTCAAGAACCTCGGCGGCGGTAGCCGCCGCGACTATTGTCTCCTGCGGTCTGGAAGTTGCGGCGCAGGAAATTCCTATCCAGGCGATCGATACCCCTGCCGAAGCCTATGTCGATGCCGCGCATGTGTCCGCTACTCCTGTATCCGGTATTCAGTTCGGAGGCGCGCAATCGCCCAAGCATCCCGTACTGTCCGCCTACATTCCCTCAAGCTGGAGCAACGAAGAAATTTGCGTCCGCTTGATGTCGGCCGACGGCCGCTATGTCTTTGAGCAGCGCCATCAGCTCGGCAAGAAGTGGAAGGACCGGCTCCTCTCCTGGCCGCAGGAAACCGGCTATACTGAAATACTGAGGGGCTATGAAGCGGGCGACATGGCGGTGAGGGTTAGCCGGGAGCCATGTGGGCAGAAACCCTCCACGTTTGCGATAGCGGCCTGGAATGTTGAAGAGGAAGGAAACCACCCGGTCCGGTTGCTGGTCAATTCGCTGCGTGCCGATGAGGTCTACTTCGTCGACCAGAAAACCGGCAAGGATTATTCATGTGCGCGTCTGCGCGAAGGGGCGCGAACAGCGTTTGACGCCGAGTGCCCGATTCCGCAGGACCTGCTGGCCGCGGGCGAGGCGCTGGCGCTTGAGGTGAACCAGATCAGGCGCGGGACCCCGGATGCCACGGCTGTAATAACCATCGAGCCGATCCCGGCGGAATGATCGGGGACGAATTGAGGGCGCCGGGCAGGATCCAGGTACTGCAGTTCATCTTCGCCGCGGTCATCCTGTTGTTACTTTGGATTGCCTGGCGCCATCTGTCGGTCGACGCGCGGAGTTACGTCATCGAGGCACGGACGCATGGCTTGGAGATCAAATTCTTCGCAAGCAAGTCGAAGCAGTGGCTTCTTCCGGAGGAAACTATGCTCTGTCAGCGAGGATGCCGCGTCCTGACAGCCGACGAGAGGCTGCTCGAGTGGCAGGACGGCACCACTGTCGCACTGCGCCCGGCGACGGCCGCCGGACTCGAAATTCTTATCCTGGAGTCTGAGCCACCGGAGTCCGATCTCCCGGGATCGGGAAAGAGCGCCGAAGCATCGAGGCCATTGCGAACGACAATTGGCGCCGAGGAACTTACGCCAGGAATGCGGCTGATCTTGCCGGAGGAGGGGTGGTCTGGCGCGGGCAACCTGACGTTTAGCGGCTTTACCCGAATCGGATCCGAGGTCAGTTCGGGACTTCGCGACCACCTCGAGTCGGGCAGCTATCAGGTCCGCGAGGTTCTGCCCTCCTACTCGTTTCGGCCCTCCCACAGGCCGGCGGTAACGGTTCTTGAGGGCAAGTTCTTTCCCGGCGACGAGGTTACCTTCCTCAGACCGAAGGACGGGGCGCTCGTGAAGACACCTTTGACTGGATTCGTCTCCCCGCCGCCTGAAGAAGACGCCACGTGGTTTCAGGTGGTGGGATACTCGCCGACGATGGCCGGAATCTTCATGCGGATCAACAGGCAGGGCACCGAGCCGTCGGATATCGAGCCGAACTGGGCGCACCGTGCGATCAAGGACCCGATCGCGCTGGGCCTGGCGGCGGTTCTCACCATGGCGGCGGCCTTCGCCCAAATCGTGGCCACCATCGTCGACTTGGTGCCGAGGGATAGGCGGCATGCCGAGGTCGCGCCTCCGCCATCCCGTAAGAAGGTAAGCGCTGCGCGCAAAGTCAGGGAGAGGAAGCGGGGGCCCTAATAGTTGAAGGAGTCGAAAACCGATCAGAGAACACTTTGCATGTCACCGACTGATCTGTGTGTGATATTTCACAAGGGCCGTCTTTTTAAGGGCTATTCGGTATGGCCGGCGGCAAACCCCCATGTATGGGGTGTCTGGAAAAGCGAATAGGAGCTGGCGGTTGGTCTGTCGCTCGAAAGATCGGAGGCGTGTCGCCTCCGGTCTTTCGTTTGAGCACCTGACGTTTAGTACGAGGTGACGGTTGTCCGTGGAGGTCTGTGACCTAGCTTTGTGACTAGCTTAAAGCTCAGGCGGACTTTCGGACGTTGAGATGCGGAGGTTCAAGTCGACTTTCAGAGCCTGTGCGCCCTTGGCGGCCGATAATCGGCGGCCACGGCGTCTTCAAGTTTCATTTCAAACCAAAGCCATCCGCGACGGCGTATCCATCAGCGCGCGACCGGCGCTCCGCCATGTAACAACAATTCGAGCACTGGAGGGACATCGAAGCAAGTGTCGGAGGGACACTGCTCGGAGCAAGTGACAGCTTCGAAAGCGATCAGAGGCTTTAGCCAGCACCAAGACGAGGGGCCAAACACCGCTTCACGAACTTGAGAATACACCCAAGACCGCACAGGCACGGCAATGTCAAATCCTCTTGCCGAAATTAACGCAAGCGACGCAGATCTCGCCATCCTGGGCGCAGCATTTGCCTCGGTGGGCCTTTATCTTGTGATCCGCCGTATCCTTATCGCGGTGCAACGGCGTCGCCTCAAATCAGATGTGAGCGAAGGCGGATCCGACCTCCCCGAGGAGGAGGTTGCTTGGGATTGGGAAAGCCCGGTCGACCTTGCAACCGAGCCTGTTTCTTCTTCTCAGGTTGCCGTGCCCTCAGACACGGCAGACCTGGATATTCGGCGTCAGGATGCCAATTGCCTTCGGTTCGGGGTGCCAATCGAGTATTTCGACGTGATCTCCGAAGCTTGCGAGAGCTCGTCTGTGACCCAGACCAACACTTTCGCTTCCGCGACGAACATAGCGCAATCCGGCCGGCTTGCGACATCGATCGGAGAAATCGCTGGCTATGTTCATAGGCAGGTGGCGGCTAATGTTGCCGCCCTAACCAGTCCAGTATTGAGGGCTCTGAATCGTGTGCCGACACAACTCGCCCTCGCGGAGGATTCCGACCCCACCACAGCAACGGCCTCACCTCCTCACGTTCGCAGGCCGATCGGTCTTGTGCCCCGCTTTGGCCTCGCCGCAATCTGTCTGGCCGTGCCGCTTGGCTATGCGATGACGAGACAAAACTGGGTCGAAAGCGCTCCCGCCATTTCGCGGGTCCAGGGCAACGCCAATCCGGACCTTTCGCGATCCTTCGAGCTTCCGGCGAGTGCTGCATTGGATGTGCGTAGGCCAGCCCAGGGAGACGAGCGCACGAGTGTCGAATCGCTTAGCCCGGATCTCACGGCTGCCCGGGCGCAAGTCGGAGCAGCTGCTGCTCAGGCAGCCGCAGCGAGGGAATTGGCCGGCCAGGAGCACCAGGCGGCGGAAGGCGAGCGCGCCAGGAGCGCCGCTCTGCAGCGAGCGCTGCTCGAGTCGCGCAAGGAGATCGACGCGCTGAGGACAAGCATGGCAGCCGCCGATAGCGAACGCCAGGAGCAATTGCGCAACGAGCTCGCGGCAGCCCGCACATTTGACGCATTGCGGCGCATAGCGGGAGATGCCCGCACAATGCTGCGCGAGGCCACCAACTATGTCTTTACGGAGATGCCCGCTGCTCACCTGGAGCGTCAACGAGCCGGATGGGTGGCGCGCGATTTATCGCGAGCGCGGGCGAAAATTGAACAGCTTGAGGCCGAGGCCGCCGAGGATCGCGCCAAGGCCAAGGCTTCGCTGGCGCAAGCGACCGGAATGCTCGGCGACGAACACCGGAAGTCAGAGGAGCTTCGTGGCGACCTAGCCAAAGTGAAACTATCCAATGCCGCGCTCATGGAGCGCGCCGACGCGGCTGAGCAGGAACGGACCGGTGCAGTCTCAGCGAGAAAGCGTGCCGAGCAGACTGCAACCGAGACGGCGCAGGCTCTGGCACGAGAACGCGCTGCGGCAGTCTCGACCCATGAGGACCTCGATAAAGTTCGCCTCGAACGCGACGCCGCCTTGGTAGGGGTCGCCAGGCTGAAGGAGGCTCTGGACAAGCAACGTGAAGTCACTGCTTCTCTTGCCCGCGACCTGGCCGCCGCGCGCGCGGACAATGACAGGCTCAGGGCTGAGCGTCGCAATGCCCAGATTGAGCCGCCGCTGAAGCCGCGCGCTGGCCGCGCAGCAGCCGCTGCCGGCGGGTTGAAGGCTGTCAGCCAGAAGACTGCACGCAGCAAGGTTCGCAACCCGTCGCGGATTGCCCGGGTGCGTTCTCTCACACTTCCCTATCCCCTCAGGCCAAGACAAGCGACGTTGGAGTGATTTCGAAAACGACTGTGCGGTCCTCCTATCGAAGGCCCATGGCCTTTGGGAGGCATTCTCGCACCCTCTCACGACGCCGCGGATGCATCACCCGTTCGAGTTCATCCTGCTCTCGTCGGCGAGGAATCTGCGCGATGTGCTATGTCAGCCCGATCACGCCGCCAGTGGCGTTCAATTCGCATCTGATCGGCGCCTGCCGCGTCTCCACCTTGCCTTGCCGTCCATAGTCGATGCTGACCTCGATGGGAGCTGAGATCGTATCCGGGCTCAACCGACGTATGGAACCTGCGCTGCTGACGCGCACACTGGTCGCGCCAAACGGGGCGGCGGCCGACTCGATTGCATCACGACAGGCGCGAACGACTTCATCCGGGACGCCCGGCAGCGCTTTGATTGGACTGACCGTTGATGGACTGTCGACGTCACCTGGAGGCTGGAGGCTGGACGGAAGGTCGAGCGACCGTCCGGTCCCTGCGGACCGGGCGACACTGACGGCAGTGGCGGCCGTAGTTGCTGTCACTGCCGCCGTGGCAGTGGTGCTGGTCCCATCGTCCTTCACCGATGACCTGCTGCTGGAGCCGCCTGGTCCTTTGTGCGTGCCGCCCTTGCGGCCTTCGCCGTGATGGCTGCCAGCGCTATTGCCTCCGCCATCGTGGCTGCCAGCGCTATTGCGTCCGCCACCATGGTTGCCACCGCTATTGCCTCCGCCGCGCTCGCCGCCGGCAGCAGCTCCTGCGCAAGCTACCGCGATCGAGCAAACGAATGCGAAATAAGCCCAGCCGGATTCACGGGATTGACGCACGACCACCTCCACAAAGTGCGTCGGTCGAACCGTCCTTCCGCGGCATGCGGCTAGGACGGTGCAACCGCCGCCGCCCCAGGCAAACTCGCGACCAAGGCGGCCACGGGAGGTAACTAGGGGATGAATCCGGCGTATCAAGGACGCGAGTACCGGGTGGGGGCCTCGCCGGTATTCGTTTCGGGTACAAGCGTCAGGGTTTGGCCGCTAGCGCAATGACGTGCCGCCGTCCGGCGTCGAAAGCTGGATAAAGGTCAGGTTTCGGTCAAGGTGACGTGGTCGCCCAGCCTGATCTTGCCTGGCTGCACGACCTGGCAGAGCGCGCCGAAGCCGCCTTCGCCATGGCGCGCTATGGTTTGCAGCACTGCCGGTTCGAAGGCGAGATCGCCTTGCGCCAGCGCCGTAAAGGCGCAGCGCGTGCACGGTTCCGAGATCACCATCCGCGCCTTCCCGATCGACAGCACTTTCCCGATGATCTGCTGCTCGACGAAACCCTGCCGCGAAGCGTCGGTTTCGATCACGATGTTGGGCCGGAACCGCCTGGAATCCACTTGCGAAGGATCTTCAAGCAGGCCGGCAAGCCTGTTCATCGAGGCTGACGTGACGATGTGGATGTCGGCGCGCTGATAGCGTTGCGCGATATGATCCCGGGCTTCCGAGCCGAAGGGGACATGTGGGTGCAGCGCCGCCGGGAAATCGAGGAAGGCCGAAACCAGCTCGCCTGCGAGGCTGGAGCCGGCATCGATCCAGGAGCCGTCCAAGCCGATTTCCGGCCAGTCACCCTTCAACCTTGCAAGAAGGTTGGGCAGCGGTCGCCAGTGTTTTCGCTTCTCCGGCGCGGCAACAGTGCCGTCGCGCCGGTCGATGATGCCCCAGATCCGATCGCCCGGGATCCCGCCCTCCGCAAGCTCAGTCCCGTCCAGCCGTTCGCCGCCCATCGAACTGATGGGGTATCGCCAGATCTCCTTGATACGGCCAAACGCTGTCATGATGCGGCAACGAGCCATGCCGTCCTCATCGCGCCACTGCCTTGCGTGCGCCTGCGCCATCGGCGAAATGGCGATCGATCAGCATCGCGGCATCGAGGAGGGCGCGTGTGTAGGCGTGGCGCGGTCGATCGAAGACGTCGTCGCGGTCGCCGATCTCGACAATCCTTCCATCCTGCATGACGGCGACCCGATCGGCAACCTGCTCCACCGCGCCCAGATCATGCGAGACGAACAGGCAGGCGAACCCGTAGCGTTCCTGCAACGACCGGATCAGAAGCAGAATCTGTTTCTGCACCGTCATGTCGAGCGCCGAGACCGGCTCGTCGGCGACGACGAAGGCCGGTCGCCTGACGATCGCCCGAGCGATCGCGACGCGCTGGCGCTGGCCACCCGAAAGCTGATGCGGGAAACGCTCGAGAAGGTCGCGCGTCAGCCCCACTTCCTCGATGACCTCGTCCCTGCGCGCGGTCCGCCGCTTGCGGTCCAATTCGGTGTCGAGCTTCAGCGGCTCGGTGACGATCTCGGCAATCGACTGACGAGGGTCGAGCGACGAATAGGGGTCCTGGAAGACGATCTGCATTTCACGACGCTGCGCACGCGCGTCAGCGGATCGATCGTTTGCAATCGCCGTGCCAAGAAACGAGATCGTACCACTGGCCGGCCTGACGAGACCGACAATGGCGCGCCCGAGCGTCGTCTTGCCGGAGCCCGACGCGCCGACCAGCGCCAGGGTTTCGCCGCGCCGGATGGTCAGGTCGACGCCGTCGACGGCGCGCTTCGGCGGCGCGCGCCTAAACAGCCTGGGACGGCCCGGATAGTCGATGACGACATTGCTGATCTCGACCAGGGGCGGGCCGTCGACGGTTTTTCTCGATCCGTCGGCGCTGCGCTTGGGAAGCGCATCCACCAGCCGCTTCGTGTAATCGTGCTGCGGTGCGTGAAGCACCTGAGTGCTGTTTCCCTGTTCGACTGCCTTGCCTTCGCACATCACCGTCACGTTGTTCACATAGTGGGACACCATGCCGAGGTCGTGGCTGATCAGCAGGACGGCGGTTCCGTTCTCCCGCGTCAGCTCGACCATCAGGTCAAGCACGTCGCGCTGCACCAGCGTGTCGAGCGCGGTGGTCGGCTCGTCGGCAATCAGCAGGCGCGGCTTGAGCAGCATGACCGATGCGAGCATGATGCGTTGGCGCATGCCGCCGGAGAATTCGTGCGGATAGGCCGCAAGGCATTTGCCGGGGTCCTTGATCTGGATCCTCTCCAGCATTGCCAGCGAGCGGTCCTTTATCTCGGCGCGCGACATGGCGCGATGCAGGCGCAGACCCTCCGCCATCTGCTCGCCGATGGTGACGGCGGGATTGAGCGAGACCATCGGCTCCTGGAAAACCATGCCGATCCGGGCACCGCGTATCTGGCGCAGCGCCTTTGCGGCGAGGCCGGTGAGCTGTTGTCCTTCGAAGTGGATGCTGCTGTCGGGCGTCGTGACCAGCGGGGCAGGGAGCAGGCTCACGATCGAGCGGGCCGCCATCGTCTTGCCCGAACCGGATTCGCCGACCAGCGCCAGCATGTCGCTGGGGGCGAGGTCGAAATTCAGCCCGTCGACGATCCGCTTTCCCGATGGCCCGACCGAGATCGACAGGTTGCGCACTGAAAGCATCGTGTTGTTGTCCGCGGTCGGCACGAGCATGTTTCCAGGACCTATATTTTCGGGTCGAGCCAGTCGCGCACCGCGTCGCCCAGCATGTTGATGCCGAGCAGCGTGATCGAGATGCAGAGACCCGGCAGGATGATCAGATGCGGCGCCTGGCCGACATAGGGCCGAGCTGTCGACAGCATGTTGCCCCAGCTCGGCGCCGGAGGCGGGACGCCCAGTCCAAGAAAGCTCAGCGCACTTTCCGACAGGATGATCCAGCCGAACATGGTGGTGGCGAGCACGATGATCGGGGCAACGCAGTTGGGCAGCACGTGCCGCGCCATGGTGATGATCTCGCTGTTGCCCATCACCCGCGAGGCCTCGACATATTCCCGCTCGCGAATGGACATCACCGAGGCCCGCACCACGCGCACCACGATCGGCATGTAGGCAAGGCCGAGCGCAACGATGATACCCTCGCGGCTGGCGCCGATCACCGCCATCAGGCCGAGCGCCAGAAGCAGGCCGGGGAACGCGAGGAAGGCGTCGTTGACCATCATGACGACGCGATCGACCCAGCCGCGCAGGAAACCGGCGAGAACGCCGAACACAATGCCGAGGATCAAGGCGAAGGCGACTGTCGCACAAGCGATCCAGGCGCTGGTCCGGGCGCCGCTGGCGAGGCGGCTGAGCACGTCGCGCCCGAACTCGTCGGCGCCGAGCAGGTGCTGAGGCGACGGCCCGCTGAGCCGCGACGGTAGATCAAGCTTGAGCGGATCGTAGGGCGCGATCCACGGGCCGAACACAGCCAGAAGGATCAATGCCCCGGTGACGGCGATCCCGAAGGTCGCATTGAATTTCAGGCCTGGCCGGCCGAGCGCACGGGCGATCATGCGGCGACCCTCGGATCGAGCAGCGGATAGACGAGGTCGACGAGAAGGTTGACCACGACATAGATGAAGGCGACGAACAGCATCGTTCCCTGGATCAGCGGATAGTCGCGGGCATAGATGGCATCGACCAGCAGCCGGCCGAGGCCGGGAATGGTGAAGACGGTCTCGATGACGACGATGCTGGAAAGCAGGCTGCCGAGCACCAAGCCGATCAGGGTCAAGGTGGGCGCGAAGGCGTTCTTGAAAGCATGGCGCCACATCACAGCGCTTTCGGAAAGTCCCTTTGCCCGCGCATGGGTGATGTATTCCAGCCGCGCCACCTCGATCGTGCTGGCCCTGGCCATGCGCGCGATCGGGCCGGACTCGACGAGCACCAGCGTGACCACGGGCAGGATCACATACAGAGCGGCTTGCGCGAAGTCGCGGCTGAAGGGCACGTAGCCGACGATCGGCAGCCAGCCGAGATAGAGGCCGAAGATCAGCATCAGCATCAACCCCAGCCAGAAACTGGGGATCGAAAGCAGGATGGTCGAGGTGGCGACGACGGTGATGTCGCCAAAACTGTCCTGTCTCCAGGCGGCCAGCATGCCGGCCGGCACGGCGATGGCGGAGGCGACAAGCACGGCCAGGAGGACGATGATCGAGGAGACGGCGAAACGGTCGAGGATCAGCGGCAGCACCTCCTGCCCGCTGCCGATCGAGCGTCCGAAATCGCCTGAAAGGACGTTGCCGGCCCAGATCAGATATTGCACCACCACAGGCTGGTCGAGCCCCATCTGATGCCGCATCGCATCGACCTGTCCGGGCTGTGCGAGGTCTCCCAGCATCAGCGTCGCAGGATCACCCGGGATGAAGCGCATCATCACGAAGACTGCAACCGACACCAGGACGAGTGTCGGTATGGCGCTGGCGATCCGGGTCAGGACAAAGCGGACCATCGTTTCTCCTGTGAAATCGAAGGTTTCTCCCGTGCCGGCATCGCCTTCTCGGCGCGCTCGCGGACCTCGTCGTCGAGGGTGAGTTCGTAGCGGGTGAATTCGCGGTTCTCGGCCGGCAACGGTGCGATCTCCATGACGCCGGCGGCTGGTTCGAAGACGATCATCGCGACCGTCGCCGAGAGATTGCCGCCTTTCTTCCTGATCCGCGGACGACAGACGCTGAACGGCGAAGCGAAATCGTCGAACAGGGCTTCCTTCAAATCGTCGATCGTGACGTCCCCATGCCGCGCCGACAGGCGACGGCGCACGCGCTGGTCGCGATAAAGACTGTCCGGCACGTCGCGAAGCCCGGTTTCGCGCAGCTTCGACAACGCCACGGGGCTCTGCCAGTGATTGGCGTGGACGATCATGTCGTCGTCCGGATAGATAGCGAAGGCCTCGTCCGGCGCGCATTCGAAATCGACCGTGAAGCCCTCGGCGGTGCTCAGTATCATGTTGTTGGAGCCGGATTTCGGTGTCGTCGCCACCACCTTGATGGCGTCGGCGAAATGCTGCGCTTCAAGCGCCCGGCGCCGGATGAAGGGCAGCGGAATTCCGATCTCGCGATAGTCGCGGTCCGATTCGAGATAGTTCGCGGTGATGCCGATGCCGGCCGCGTTGAAGCCGCTGCGCGCCAGTCCGCCGGCTTCGGTGAAGGTCAGGAGGTCCGGCCCGTCCGTTCGCCGGATGCGCAGCACCACCGAGGTCTCGGCGCATTCGGCCTTCCAGTCCCAGTTCTGGCCATGGATGAGCCTGCCGTTTCGGGTTGCCTCCGGCAAAATCACAGCGCCGGTGCAGCCGTCGGGCTCGTCGTCGGAAATGCCTTTCTCGCGCCGGGCCAGCTGCAGGATTTCGGTACGCGCGTTGACCAGGACGATCGAGGACAGGTCGAGATTGGCGCCTGACGCGATCCCTTCCATTTCCTCAACGAGATCGGGCGCCCATTGCCGTAAGCGAGGCAGGAAGATTTGGGAGAACCGCGCGACATCGTCCCGCCTGAAGCCGAACCGGTCGAGCTGGCCGGCATAGAGCGCCACCGATGCGCCGATGCGCCCGCGCGCCTGTTCGCCATAGGCCATGCCGCGCGCTCTCGGCGCCCCATCGATCTCGACAAGCGGAAAAGGTGCGACTGTTGTCATCAAGGAAGCCTCAACTCGTTGAGTTCGGATACTAATGCATTTTGATTGAATGAAAAGCAGGAAAATTCGATAGATTGCCAGTTCGAACTGCGTGGCGCATATCTATAATGCGAAAATGCGAACGCCTGAGGAAGTGCCTATGAATGAAACGATCATCGACCGGCCGGCGCGCGGCGAGGCGGCCAGTCCGCTGCAGATCGATCTGGCGCGGCGGATCCTGGAGCGGATCAGGGATTCGGGCTGGGCGGTTGGAACCCGCGTCTCGGTGCCCGACCTTGCCCGCACCTTCGGCGTCTCGCGTTCTCCCATCAGCGCGGCGTTGGAGTTGCTGGTCGCCCAGGGCATCTTGTGCCCGTTCGAGACGAGGGGGCTGCAATTGGCGCGCGAGGTCGCCGACCTCGACCCTGAGGATATCCTGCCCAGTTCACCGCTCGAGGAGCTTTACCGCAGGATGATGCGCGAGCGCGCGCTCGGTCAGCTGCCGCAGGAGGTATCCGAGGCGGAACTGATGCCGCGCTATCAGGTGTCGCGCGGCGTCGTGCGCAAGCTTTTGCTCCGCTTTGCCGCCGAAGGGCTGGTGCAGCGCCTGCCGGGGCATGGCTGGCGTTTCGCCGACACACTGGTCGGCGAGGACGCCTACCGGGAGAGCTATGAATTCCGGACGGCCGTCGAATGCGCGGCGCTGCGATCGCCCATGTTCAAAGCGGATCCTCAGCAGCTGGCGCCGGTCCGCCGCGCTCACGAGCGCATCCTGGCGATCGTATCGACGGGCAAGACGCTGATCGGCGGCGACGAATGGTTCCGGATCAACGCGTCCTTTCACGAAGGGCTTGCGGCCTGTTCCGGCAACCGGTTCCTGGCAGATGCGGTGCGCCAGCAGAACAATCTGCGCCGGTTGCAGGAATCGGCGGGTTTCGAGGAACTGCCGGCGGAACGCATCGAGCAGTCCTGCCGGGAACATCTGGCCATCCTCGATGCCGTCGAGGCGGGCGAGATCGAATGGGCCGAGGCGCTGCTGCGCCAGCATCTAAGGCAGGCATCCGAGTTCGCTTCGCCGCAGCGCTCGATCTGATGCCTGCGATATCAGCGACGATGAGCATTTTCCGTCGTCATTTTCCGCGCCGCCTGATCACCACTGACAGCACCGAGACGACGGCGACCGCAGCCCGCATGCTGGCCACTCAGTGAGCCAACGCGCCGACACCATTCGGCATCCATGACGGACTGGCATGACGGACTTGGTATGACGGACTGGGCGAACGAGCGTCTCCGCTCCGTCAAATGTCGGGATTTTTGGGAGCGATTTTCAGCGGCGCATCATTTTCATCCGGATTGGGAACAGGAGCTTCGTCGGGAAGTCTGTCCGGGTCCGGCTCACGCACGGGCTTCGGCTCAGGAAACGGCGGCGGTGTGGGCGCGGGAGTGGGCGTTGGTTCGGGAGTGGGAAGAATGGCCATGCTGTGATTTCCTTCCGCTCGCGCTCTGCCTTGGCGGGTTGCCGACATCGGCTGGGTTTTTTGAAGCCACCCGTATCGATCGGTTTTCGATCGGGCTGCGCACGCAGAACGACCACGCATGCCTATGGTTCCGACGCGAGCCTGCGATGATCCCGCAGGCATCGGCATTCCTGGCCGGACGGGGCCGTCAGAAAAGTGATCGAATGGTCCGCGCATGAGGGCCTTGCCGGCGTCGTGGAGCGCCATAATTTCCATTTCAGGGTGGGACGAACTCACCTGCTGAATAGGAGGCGGCCGTGAAGCACCAAACACTTGACCAACTGCATACCGTTGCCGACGTTCACGCTGACGCAACAGACCTCGTAGCGACCCGAAGCCAGCGTCTCGAACGTTGGGCGAAACTGCTGGAGAAAAATCCCGATCGACGTCTCGAAGCGTTGACGGGCACCGAATACAAGTCCCCTGAGATACGCGAGAAAATGCGTTACAACGACTCGCCTCTCACGGTTGCCTTCGAGGACCCGATCTTTCGCGCGCAAGGCTTGAAAGATGACACCTACGGCGAAGCCAGGCGCTTCTTCGAGCTGACCGACTGGCAGCTGCACGAAATCGTCTGCCATTGCCATGTCGGCGCCACGATACGAGCGCGATGGGCAGCCTCTCGCGTCCGTGCGGCAATGTCCGAGAGGTTTGGTTTCTTCGCCTGGCTGCGAGGAATATTCATGCACTGACGCTACGGGCATTCACGCTGCCGGCATTTATGCCGGGCGCCGGCATGTTCGGGTGATGGGGGCGGCGAAGTGATTTCCACGCCTCGCATCAGTGGTCGTTGATGAGCGGATAGGCCGTTTCGGCGGCGATCCGCCATCGGCGAAGCTTGAACAATAGGCTCGATATCACAGGGATGCGCCAGTCGGCGGGCGCCGTGTGGCGGCGATGATCGAGACTACCGTCATCCTCGATGGCAGCCGCTGCCTCCGCAAGCCTTGTCCTTGACCTGGTTGCGGAACCGCTGGCTGTCGATTGTTCCCCGCGCAAGGCAAGGTGGCCTGGCCTTCGATTGAGCCTCGGTTTCCTCAAGCCGGTACACACCTCTAGCCGATGATCCTGAATCCGTTCGGCTCCAGGCCGGCATCGACGTATTGTGATGTCACGCTGGCGACCGACGCTCCGGTCGGACCTTTCCAGAGCCGGTCCATCATGGTCGAAATCGCGCCTTCGGCTCCGACGATCAGTGCCGTTACGGATCCATCCTCCTCATTGCGAACCCATCCCGAAAGACCGAGCCTCTCGGCCTCGGTCCGTGTCCACACGCGAAACGAGACGCCTTGCACCCTTCCCCTCAGTCTGACCCGTACCGCTTTGCGCCCGTCCTCCATGGTCACCTCCGTGCAACTGGTTTGTTCACACCTTCAACTCACCAGCGGCGAAAAAGGCTCCGCCATTACATTTTACGCATGATGTCGGCAACGGAACCATGCGGCGGCGGCTTTGTTTAAAGACGGACAGCTGCAGGTTGCTGGGCTTCGGAGCCGCGATTTTCATGACCAACGATTCTCCAAAGGGAGGCGCCATCCCCGCGTCCGTTCCGACGATCGACGCAAAAGCGGAGCCGACGCTTCGCTACGCCGACGCCGAGGTTTTCTACACCGAGGCGATTCGCGAACTCAGCGTGACGGACATTCCCTTTCTTGTCGCCGGCACCTATGCGGTGAGCGCCTACACCGGCGTCACCCGCCAAACCAAGGATCTCGACATTTTCTGTAAGGCCGGCGACTACGCCCGCATCCTCGCCCATTTCAAGCAGGCCGGTTATGCGGTCGAGATATTGGATGACCGCTGGCTCGGCAAGGTCTTCAAGGGCACGCATTTCTTTGACGTCATATTCGCATCGGCGAACGGAACCATGCCTGTCAGCGACGAGTGGCTGGAGCACGCGAGGCAAATCGATTTGCTGGGCAGCCGGGTGCGGATCGTCGGTCCGACGGAGCTTATCTGGTCCAAATGCTTCATTCAGGACAGAGGCCGCCATGACGGCGCCGACATCGCTCATACCATCCTCAAGGCTCAGGATCAGATCGACTGGCACCGGCTGCTTTCCTACCTCGAAGTTCACTGGGAGGTGTTGTTGATGCAGCTTCTGAATTTTCGATGGATCTATCCAAGCGAGCGCGATCACATTCCCGCCTGGCTGCTCGACGAATTGCTTGACCGGCTCGCCAAGCAGAGGGAGTTGCCTACGCCCCGAATGAAGATCTGCCGCGGGCGCCTGCTTTCGCCGACCGACTACGAGATCGACGTCAAGGAATGGGGCTTTGCCGGCGTCGGCGGAACAGGAGAATTTCGCGATGGCTGAAAGGAACAAAGCTGACATGGCAACGACCGAGACAGACCGCACAGTCAGGATTGCGGCTGTCGGCGACCTGCACGTGCAGGAAGACGCCCAGGCTTCCTGTCGTGATCTGTTCCGCGAAGTTTCGCGCGAAGCAGACGTTCTCGTGCTCACCGGCGATCTCACCAATCTCGGCAAACCGCGCGAAGCCGAAATCCTCGCGGAGGATTTACGCGCCTGCACGATCCCGGTCGTCGCCGTGCTCGGCAACCACGACTATGAATCCGGTGCGGTCGAGGACGTCGCCCACATCCTTCGGCAGGCGGGCGTCCATCTTCTTGACGGCCAGACGACGGAAATCAAGCAGGTCGGCTTTGTTGGTGTGAAGGGTTTCGTTGGCGGTTTTGGATCACGCATGCTCGGCTCCTTCGGCGAGCCGGCGATCAAGGCGATGGTCGCCGAAAGCGTCAACGAATCGATGCGGCTCGAAAACGCAATGCGGCAGGTTCGCACCGAGCGCACGCTTGTCGTCTTGCACTACGCTCCGGTGGTCGAGACGGTGGCCGGCGAACCACTGGAGATTTTTCCGTTCCTGGGCTCGTCGCGGCTGGCGGAGACGATCGACCGGTTCAAGGTCAGCGCGGTGGTGCATGGCCACGCGCATCGCGGCGTCTATGAAGGTCGCACGCCCGGCGGTGCCCCGGTCTATAACGTCGCCATGCACGTGGCGAAGCCGACCGGCCGTCCCTACGCACTGCTTGAAATCTGAAACACCCCGCGCCTGGTCAGCGATCGATCTCGCCGAACACGATATCGAGCGACCCGATGATCGCAGCGACGTCGGCGATCATGTGCCCGCGCGACAGAAAATCCATCGCCTGCAGATGGGCAAAGGACGGCGCGCGGATCTTGCACCGATAGGGAGTATTGCTGCCGTTCGAAACCAGATAGACGCCGAATTCGCCCTTCGGCGCCTCCACGGCGGCATAGACCTCTCCGACGGGCACGCGAACACCCTCCGTGTAGAGTTTGAAATGGTGGATCGTCGCTTCCATCGAGCGTTTCATGGTCGCCCGCGGCGGCGGCGTGATCTTGTGGTTCGGAATTGCCACCGGCCCTTGGCCTTCGGGCGATCGCAATTTCTCCAGGCACTGCTTCATGATCCGTACCGACTGGCGCATTTCCTCCATGCGGACGAGATAGCGGTCATAGCAGTCGCCGTTCTTGCCGACGGGAATGTCGAAATCCATCTCCGGGTAGCATTCATAGGGCTGCGCCTTGCGCAAATCCCATGCTGCGCCCGAGCCGCGCAGCATGGGGCCCGAGAAGCCCCAGGCCCAGGCGTCATCGAGGCCGATCACACCGATATCGACATTGCGCTGCTTGAAGATGCGGTTTTCGGTGAGCAATTCGTCGAGGTTGCCGCAAACCTTGAGGAACGGATCGCAGAAATTCCAGATATCGTCCAAGAGTTTCGGAGGCAGGTCCTGGTGCACGCCGCCGACCCGGAAATAATTCGCATGCATACGGGCGCCGGAGGCGCGCTCGTAAAACACCATCAGCTTCTCGCGCTCGGCGAAACCCCAGAGCGGCGGCGTCAGCGCGCCGATATCCATGGCCTGCGTCGTGACGTTGAGGAGATGCGACAAGAGCCGGCCGATTTCGCAAAACAGGACACGGATGAGCTGTCCGCGCTTCGGAACTGAGATTTCCAACAACTTCTCGGCGGCGAGGCAGAACGCATGCTCCTGGTTCATCGGCGCGACATAGTCGAGCCGGTCGAAATAGGGCAGGGCCTGCAGATAGTTCTTGTACTCGATGAGTTTTTCGGTGCCGCGGTGGAGCAACCCGATATGGGGATCGGCGCGGTCGACGATCTCGCCGTCCAGTTCGAGCACCAGGCGCAGGACGCCGTGAGCAGAGGGATGCTGCGGCCCGAAGTTGAGGGTGAAGTTGCGAACTGCGGCTTCGACCATGACGCTGCTCCGCTGTACCGGGTTTCAGGGCGAAGCCCGAGTGCTCCGGCCCGCCACGCCCGGACCACCGATCAGGTCCCGCCAATCACCGCCAATTACGTGCCCGCCAATCACGTGCCCCGCCAATCAAGTGCCCCGCCAATCAAGTGGTTGTCTGGATGATCAGCGTCAGCGTGCCGTCGCCATCGATGTTGGCAGCGACGACCTGGGAGGAATCCAGCCCGTTCGCCGCCAGCGCCGATGCTGCCTGTGGCGAGGCATCGATCGAGCTCTGCAGGGTAAGCAGATCTTCAACGCTGGTCTGGGTGATCACGGCCTCGGCTTGCGTCTTGAGTTCCGGCGGCAAATCCTCGAGGGCGACAATCGCAATGCCAGTAAAATTCTGGTCGGTGAAACCCTGATCCGGCAAGGCTTGATCCGGCACGGCTTGGTCAGGCGGCGTTTGGTCAGGCAGGGTTGGATCGGGCAGGGCTTCCGGGGCCGGGGGTGCGATTTGGGGAAGCTGCGGGTCGGTGGATTGCGCGTGGATCGGCTGCGCCAGGGCCAACCCCGAAAGGGCGGCAATTGTCGTCAACATGCGCATGATCATTCCTTCCGTTTTCCGGTTTGCTCGAGGAGGATCACTTGGTGACCACTCAACCATCGTGCCGGGTTATGGTTCCCGTCCGTCATGGAGATGGCCGTCGTGGGATTGGAAAGGTCGCCGACGAAGCTCCGCCACCGCGAGGTGGAGCAGCCTGGCAATCATCCTCCCCAGCCGAGATCGCGATCCGCAACGCGCCGTTCGGCGGCGAGGGCGCGGCGCCGGTGGCTGCGGCCTCCGTTGAGAAAGTCGGCGATCCTTGCCGCCGACTTTGCCGAGGCGAAAGTCAGCAGCCGATCGTGATGGACGACGGGCTCGCCGGTCTCATTGTCCCAGATCTCGAACCGGCAGCTTGGGTTCGGTACGGCTTCGAAACGGATCGTCATATCGATGGTTCCGGTGATCGACGGACCAAGGTTCCGCGATCCCGGCTTATGGATGGCTTACGGGCGTTTGGGATTATGCTTTTGGCAGCGGGCGCGCTAGCGCGGGTCGCCCTCGGCTAGCTTGCGTTGGGCGCGAGGCGCTGCGCGACATGGTCGGCGATCGCCAGGCTTGAGGTCAGGCCGGGGCTCTCGATGCCGAACAGATTTACCAGGTTCTCGACGCCGTGCACCGCCGCGTCCTGGATGACGAAGTCGGCATTGGCTTCGCCGGGACCGGAGAGCTTCGGCCGGATGCCGCTATAGGCCGGCTGCAGGCTGCCATCGGCCAGGTCCGGCCAGTATTTGCGGATCTGTTCGTAGAAGCGCTCGCCACGCGTTGGCTCGACCCTATAGTCGAGTTGATCGGTCCATTCGACGTCAGGCCCGAAGCGGGCGACGCCGTCGAGATCGAGCGTCAGATGGACGCCGAGCCCGCCGGGTTCGGGCACGGGATAGACCAGCCGCGAGAACGGCGCCCGGCCGGCGACCGAAAAATAATTGCCCTTGGCATAGCGAAGTCTTGGCACGAATTGCCGGTCGAACCCGTCAAGCGAGCCGGCAAGTGCCGTGGCGCCAAGCCCGGCGGCGTTGACGAAGCGCGCGGCGGCGATTTCAAAACGCTCGCCGCTGGTGCTGTCGATCGTGTCGAGCACGATGCGCCCGCCCTCGATCCGGCCCCCCTCGATCCGGCCAGAGACGATGCGGGTGTTGAGGCTGAGCACCGCGCCGTGCTCCTCGGCGTCGCCCAGCAGCGCCAGCATCAGGGCGTGGCTGTCAATGATGCCGGTGGCGGGAGACTGCAGCGCCGCCGTGCAGCGCAGCTTCGGCTCCAGCCTGCGCGCCTCAGCTTCGTTCAACGGCACCAGATCGCCCGCGCCGCAAGCAACGGCATTGGCCAGGATCGAAGCGAGCACCGGCTCCTGTTCGGTATTCGTGGCGACGATGAGCTTGCCGCAGCGCGCATGCGGCACCGCCCGTTCCTGGCAATAGCGGTAGAGCTTTTCGCGGCCTGCCACGCAGAGCCGGGCCTTCAGTGATCCGGCCGGATAGTAGATGCCGGCATGGATGACCTCGGAATTGCGCGAACTGGTCCCGGTGCCGATGGCGTTCTCGGCCTCGAGGACCAGGGTATCCATGCCGCGGCGCGCCATCTCTCGCGCGATCGCGAGGCCAATGACGCCGGCCCCGGCGACGATGCAGTCGACATGGTCCACGATCAGGCCACCTCAGCCTTGTTGTTGTGCCTGCTGGCGACCCGTTCGGGGATCAAGCCTTGGCCGTACGCACAGCCGGCTTGGCGCAGGTTCCGGCGTTTAGCAGCCTCGAAGTTGAAATTCTGCATGTCTTTCCGTCCATCCGCCAGCCTTCCGAAAGGGCTTGACACCCTTACAAGAAACGGATGCAGCAAACAGCATTAATCCAGAGGCCGATGCGCGTCGAACGGCACAGGACGCACGTCCCGGCATGCAGGACAGGAACCATCATGGACGCTCGACCGAATTCTCCCGAAGCGCGCGATATCAGCTACCACATGCACGGCTACACCAATGCCCGCAAGCATGAAGAGGCAGGGCCGCTCGTCATCGAGAAAGGCGACGGCATCTATGTCGAGGATCTCGCCGGCAACCGCTATATCGAGGCGATGTCGGGGCTTTGGAGCGTCGCGGTCGGCTTCTCCGAGAAGCGGCTGGTCGACGCGGCGGTGCACCAGATGTCCAAGTTGCCTTACTATCACGACTTCGGCTCCAAATCGCATTCGCCGCTGATCGACCTCGCCGAGAAGCTGGTGCAGATGGCGCCGGTGCCGATGAGCAAGGCGTATTTCACCAATTCCGGCTCCGAGGCCAACGATACGGCCATGAAGATGATCTGGTACCGGTCGAATGCGCTCGGCCAGCCGGCGCGCAAGAAGATCATCAGCCGCATTCGCGGCTATCACGGCGTCACCATTGCCTCGGCAAGCCTGACCGGGCTGCCCAACAACCACACTTCCTTCGACCTGCCGATCGCCAATGTGCTGCACACCTCGACGCCGCACCATTGGCGCGAAGCGCTGCCAGATGAGAGCGAAGCAGAGTTTTCGAGCCGGCTTGCCGACGATCTGGAAAAGCTGATCCTGGCCGAAGGACCGGAAACCATCGCGGCCTTCTTCGGAGAGCCGATCATGGGCGCCGGCGGCGTCATCGTGCCGCCGGCCGGCTACTGGGAGAAGATCCAGGCGGTGCTGGCGAAATACGACATCCTGCTCGTCGCCGACGAGGTGATCTGCGGCTTTGGCCGAACCGGCGAAATGTTCGGCTCGCAGACCTTCGGCATCAGGCCCGACATCATGGTGCTGTCGAAGCAGATCTCTTCATCCTACCTGCCGATCTCGGCTTTGCTGATCAACGAGAAGGTTTTCGAGCCGATTGCCGACGAAAGCAATCGCATCGGTACTTTCGGCCACGGTTTTACCGGCGGCGGCCATCCCGTTGCGGCCGCGGTCGCGCTGGAGAACCTGAAGCTGATCGAGGAGCGCGATCTGGTCGGCAATGCGCGCACGGTCGGGGCGCATATGCAGAAGCGGCTGCGCAGCCTCGCGTCGCACCCGCTTGTCGGCGAGGTGCGCGGCGTCGGCCTGATCGCGGCGGTCGAACTGGTCGGCGACAAGGCGAACAAGACGCCGTGGGAGACGGCCGGCGCGCTGGGCGGGCTCGTCAACGGTTTCATGCAGCAGAACGGCGTCATCTCGCGCAACATGGGCGACGCGATGGCTTTCTGCCCGCCGCTGATCATCACTGAGCCACAGGTCGATGAGATAATCGACGCGTTCGAAAGATCGCTCGAAGCCGCGGTCAAGCAGGTCCCGTTTTCGCAGATGAGCCGCTGAATCCTTCCAGTTCCTCGCCGATTCCTGAAAGTGCGTTGACGATCGTCGCCTCGACGTCGCCACGCTGTTTCTGGGGTATCAAACCAAGTCCTTTTTGTATCGCTTCACGCCAATGTTTCCCTCTGGCCCACGCATCCGAAAACGCGCTGGCGAGATCGTCCTGGCGACGCGTGGCTTCTAGCGCCTCGACCAGGAGTGCGGCCTGGTAGACATCCTTTTCCCGCTTGGCCACGCCGTTTGCGTCGTTCTGTCGGCGCGAGGCGACGATCAGCTTGTGAACCGCATATCGCTCGGGAGACGGGACCACGACAGGCACCCCCGATCGATGCAGCAGCACGGTTCTGATTGGTTGGTGGATCAGAAAATCGAGAAATCGAAGAGGCTGCGCGGATGCACCGCCCAAAGACGGCATTGGGGTTGCATGATCGGCGTAGTCATCGCTGCCCGTGTTCGGCGTAAGGAACTCGACCTTGTATCGGACCGCGTTCTCGAATTGCGTCGCGTGTCCGGGATCCGATCTGTGCGGGATTTGCCTGAAGGTTGGGTCGATCTCCCTCAAGATTTCTAGGATGGGTGGCAGGCTGTCCTCGACCGCAGCCGACACCGAATGAAATTGGGCGAAGTCTGCATCGCCCGTCTGCAACGCTGTACCGGGCAGCTTCACGCCCAGATAGCCCGCGTATGATTGAAAGGCGACCGTGCCGACCAGGACGCCGCGCAACCGGAAGATGCCAGCCTTCCCCAGCGCCTCGACGACATCCCCGGTAAACTTTTCGGGTTCTGTCAGCCCTGCCTCGCGCACGAGCGTGGATACCAGCTTCCTGCGGGCGCGGAGATCGTCCTTGATCTGACGGAAGGATTTGACGCGTTTTGCAATCTCGGGATCACTGTCAGGCCCGACATACCGTCGCGTCTTCGTCGGCTGCGTTTCCTCGAAATACCAGTAGACCTTGTCCTTGACCGGCACCTTGACGAAGTTGCCCGTCGTCGGGAAATCCGTTTCGAAGGCTGCGTCCAAGGATCGCTGGACGAGTTCCGCATACATCGTGCGGTAAACGAGGTCGACCGTCTTCATGCCAGGCGGCTCCGGTTATAAGAAAAATGCGGTTCTCTTATAACGGCATGATCCCGAGCGACGCAAGCGCAGTTATAAGAAAATTGCGAAAAACTTATAATGCCGCAGGAGAGGATCAGAAAAAATTGTTTCCAGCCAAATCAGAATGGTTTTGCTGCGGCATCCAGCTTCCGCAGGGGGAGATCGGCAGCTTCGGAGGCGGCGCCACGATCGGTCCGAAGCGCCAACCACCAACCTTGCAAATAGGACGCTGTCCGCGAAGCTGCCGATCTCCCCCCAAGTGGGGGAGATGCCGAGTCTTGGCAAAGAGGGCAGGACAGAGGGGGGCGCGAAGGATCGCTACAGAGCGCTTTTATTCTGGGCCGCTGCATTCTTCGGCTTGGTAACGGCATGGATCCTAGAGCGGGATGAGATTTATGGGAGTCGTGGGATTCCCAAATCAGCGATGATCTGATTCAACCTTGCTGCTGGGCAGGAGGCCAGCATTGATGGTTGGATATTCAATGGACCTGCGCGAACGGGTTGTTGCGGCGGTCAAGGTTGAAGGGCTTTCGCGGCGCGCGGCGGCTGCTCGATTTGGCGTCAGCTACAGCGCGGCGATCGAGTGGCTGAAGCGGGTGGAACAGACGGGGAGCGTGGCGCCCCGCCAAGTGGGCGGCTACAAGCCGAAGAAGATATCGGGAGCGTGGCGCGACTGGCTTGTCGAGCGCTGCCGGGAGAAGGACTTCACCTTGCGCGGGCTTGTGGCCGAACTTGGCGAGCGTGGCCTGAAGGTTGACTACCGCTCGGTGTGGGAGTTCGTGCACGCCGAGAAGCTGTCTCACAAAAAAAGACGCTGATCGCCGCCGAGCAAGATCGTCCCGATGTTGCGCGCCGACGGAGGCAATGGGTTCTGTATCAGGACCGGATCGACCCCGCCCGCCTGGTGTTCATCGACGAGACCTGGACCAAGACCAACATGGCCCCGCTCAGGGGTTGGGCACCGGTCGGACAGCGGATCAAGGCCAAAGTTCCCAATGGCCACTGGAAGACAATGACCTTTCTGGCTGCGCTGCGTCATGATCGCGTCGAAGCGCCCTGGCTCATCGACGGGCCGATCAACGGCGAGAGGTTCCTCCTCTATGTCGAGAAGGTTCTCGTGCCCACTCTCCAGCCGGGCGACATCGTTGTGATGGACAATCTCGGCAGCCACAAAGGCAAGGCCGTGCGTCGCGCCATCCGAAAGGCCGGCGCGAGGCTCTTCTTCCTGCCGAAATACTCGCCTGACCTCAATCCGATCGAACAGCTCTTCGCCAAGCTCAAGCACTGGCTGCGAAAGGCCGCAAAGCGCACCGTTGAAACGGTCTGCAACGCCATCGGCCAGATTCTCAACCGCGTCACACCGCTCGAGTGCTCAAATTACTTCGCAAACTCAGGCTATGACCGCAGGTAATCTCATCCCGCTCTAGGGTCTGCGCCGCGTCGCTTCGCTCCTTGCTTCGCCCTAGGAAGACGAAGGCGCAGGGGGCTTACGGCTAATCGCCAGCGTTGGAGATGGCGGCTGGAGGCCGGCCCGACAGCGACCGTCCACAGTCGCTTCAGGACTAGGTTCCTTCATCTTATCGGCGATCCGCAACGGCGTCCGGAACCACCACCAGCTTGCCGACAAAATCCTTGGCGATGAAATCCGCCTGGGCGCGGTGGAAATCGGACAGCTTGTAGACACCGCCGACCAGCGGCCGGATTTTCTTGTCCTCGATGTAGCGGACGATACGGCGGAAATCGTGCCGCGTGCCCTGGCTGGAGCCGTGCAGCTGCAATTGCTTGAGATACATGGTGCGCAGATCGAGCTGCACGACCGGACCGGCAATCGCGCCGGCGGTGGTGTAGCGGCCTTCGGGCCGAAGGATGCGCAGCACGTCGTTGAAGATCGCGCCGCCGACGAGGTCGGCAACCACGTCGATCGGCTGGCCGCCGGTCGCGTCGTTGACAGCGGCGGGCAGATCGACGACGCCACGGGTGATCACCGCCTCGGCGCCGATGTCGAGCACTGCCTGTTCCTTGCCCTTGCCGGCGACGGCGTAGGGAATGGCGCCGCGCGCCCGCGCCAATTGCACGATGCCGGAGCCGACGCCGCCCGAGCCGCCGGTGACCAGCACGCGCTCGCCGGCCATCAATGCGGCGCGTTCCAGCATCTGTTCGCCGGTGAGGTAAGCGCAGCAGAAAGTGGCGAGTTCGACGTCGGTCAGGTCGGTGGCGACGACATGGGCATTCTCGGCCGGCACGGTCTGGTACTCGGCATAGCCGCCGTCGCGGCCGTGGCCCATATAGTCGATGTCGGCGAGTGAATCATCGTCGCGGTTGTAGATCGAGAAATCGACCATCACCCGCTCGCCGATGCGGGCCGAAGAAACACCCGCGCCGACGGCAACGATGTTGCCAACCGTGTCGGTGCCCTGGATACGCGGGAAGGTCAGCGTATTGCCCTGACGCCGCCAGGTCGATACGGCGGCAGCATCTTCTTCCGTGCCATAGGCGCCCTGGCGCACCCAGACATCGGTGTTGTTCATGCCGCACGCCGTGACCTTGACCAGAACCTCGCCCGCGGCGGGCGAGGGCACTTTCACATCGGTGCGATAGACAAGCTTTTCCGGCCCGCCGTGGCCGGTCAGAAGCACGGCTGCCATGCTGGCGGGGAGGGAGGGTTTTGCGGTCATCGATGTTGCTTCCAGATATTTGCAAGGTCGCCCAAAACGGGGAGAGGGGGGCAGCCGGCGCTGAGTGCTTGACGCTTCTCCCCGTCCTCGCGGGGAGAGGTGCCGGCAGGCGGATGAGGGGCGGCGCCAAGGTCGACAAATCAGAGATTGGCAAACACGCCCTTCACCGCATCGGCAGTCTTCGATACGACGATGTCGGCCTCTTCGCGTGTCAGGCAGAGCGGCGGCGCGAAGCCGAGGATGTCGCCCTGCGGCATGGCGCGGCCGATGACGCCGCGCTCGGCAAGCGCGGTCGCCACCTGCGGCCCGATTTTTTGCGCGGCATCAAAGAACACGCGATCGTCCCGGTCAGCGACGAATTCGATTGCCGCCAGCATGCCGTCGCCGCGCACCTCGCCGACATTTTTGTGGCCGCCGACGGCTTTCGCCAGTTCGGCACGGAAATAGGCGCCGGTCTCGCCGGCGTTGGTCACCAGGTCCATCTCGTCGATCAGTTCCAGGTTGGCGACACCGGCGGCGACGCAGATCGGATGCGCCGAATAGGTCCAGCCATGGCCTATGCTGCCGAGTTTGTCGGAACCCTGGACTAGCACCTGCCAGACCTTGTCCGAGACGATGACGCCCGACAGCGGCGCATAGGCCGAGGTCAGGCCCTTGGCGATGGTGATCAGGTCGGGCTTGATGCCGTAATGGTCGGAGCCGAACATGGTGCCCAGCCGGCCGAAGCCGGTGACCACTTCGTCTGCGACCAGCAGCACATCGTATTTGTTCAGCACCGCCTGGATCTTTTCCCAGTACAGAGCGGGCGGCGGCACGATGCCGCCGGTGCCGAGGATCGGCTCGCCGATGAAGGCGGCGACCGTGTCCGGGCCCTCGGCCAGGATCATCTCTTCGAGCTTGTCGGCGCAGTGTTGGGAAAACTGCTCCTCGCTCAGCGAGCGGTCGGCGCGGCGGAAATAGTAGGGCGCCTCGGTGTGCAGGATCGGCGCACGCGGCAGGTCGAAGGCGTTGTGGAACAGGTCGAGCCCGGTTAGCGATCCGGTCATCACGCCGGAGCCGTGATAGCCGCGCCAGCGTGAGATGATCTTCTTCTTCTCGGGACGGCCGAGCACGTTGTTGTAGTACCAGATCAGCTTGATGTTGGTTTCGTTGGCGTCGGAGCCGGAGAGGCCGAAATAGACCCTCGACATGCCTTGCGGGGCGCGGTCGATGATCATCTTGGAAAGGGTGATCGACGCCTCGGTGCCGTGGCCGACATAGGCGTGGTAATAGGCAAGATTCCTGGCCTGGGCGGCGATGGCGTCTGATATCTTCTGGCGCCCATAGCCGACATTGACGCAATAGAGCCCGGCAAAGGCATCGATGCTCTTGCGGCCGTTATTGTCCCAGATGGTGACGCCTTCGCCGCCGGCGATCACGCGGGTCGGCGATTCACCCCGCGCATGCGTGCCCATATGGGTCGAGGGATGGAAGAAGTGGTCGCGGTCCCAGGCGGCGAGTTCGTTGGACTGGTCGAGCATTTTTTTGACTCCTTGGAGAAAGATAGTCCCGACGCGGCCTAAGGTGTGTCGAGATTCAGGTCAGGCCGAGTCGAAGATGGCGGCATCCGAGAACCGGAGCGGAGCGTACTTTTCGTACGTGAACACCGGAAGCGCAGGACGCCGCCATTTGCAGACCGGCTGAATGCCGATACACCTTACGCCACGTCCAGGCAGAGATATCTGAGATCGGTAAAGGCTTCGAGCCCGTGGCGCGAGCCCTCGCGACCGATGCCGGACTGTTTGACGCCGCCGAACGGGATCGGCGCGCCGGTGATCTTGACGCGGTTGACGGCGACCATACCGTAGTCGAGCGCGCGGCCTATGCGCAATTGGCGGCTGCCGTTCTCGGTGACGACGTAAGCGACGAGCCCGTATTCGGTGGCGTTGGCGCGGGCGATGACCTCGTCTTCGCTGTCGAAGGGCGTCACCGCGGCGACCGGACCAAAGGTTTCCTCGCGCATGATCAGCGCGTCGTCGGTGACATCGGCGAGCAGGGTTGGCCGGTAGAACAGCGGGCCGGCCGGATGTCTGCCGCCACCGGCAAGGCAGCGCGCGCCATGAGCAAGCGCATCGGCGACCTGCTCCTCGACCTTCTTGACGCCGCGCTCGTGCATCAGAGGCCCGATGTCGGTGTCACCGGCCAGGCCATTGCCGGTCCGCAGCGCCTCGATGCGCCTGGCGAAGGCGGCGCAGAAACGATCATAAATCGGACGCTGGACATAGATGCGGTTGGCGGCAAGGCAATCCTGGCCGGAAGTGGCGAATTTGGCGTCGACGGCGATGGTCACGGCCTTGTCGAGATCGGCATCGGCGAAGACGATCAGCGGCGCGTGGCCGCCAAGCTCCATGATCAGCCGCTTCATCGTCGGCGCGCTTTGCGCGGCGATAAGCCTGCCGATTTCGGTCGAGCCGGTGAAGCTCATGGCGCGGACGCGCGGATCTTCGCACATCCGCCCAACGATGGTCGAAGCCTTGCCGGTGAGTACGTTGAAGACGCCAGCCGGCAGGCCGGCGCGTTCGCCGAGCTCGGCCAGCGCCAGTGCCGACAACGGCGTTTCCGAGGAAGGATGCGCGACGATGGTGCAGCCGGCGGCAAGCGCGGCCGCCGCCTTGCGGGTCAGCATGGCTGCAGGAAAATTCCACGGCGTGACGACGCCGACGACGCCGAGCGGTTCGCGCCGCACCATCATCTCGGCCTTCGGCAAATGGCTGGTGACGCTTTCGGCGTTGAGGCGCTTTGCCTCCTCGGCGTACCATTCGACGAAGGAGGCGGCGTAGTCGATCTCGCCAAGCGATTCCCTAAGCGGCTTGCCCTGTTCGAGCGTCATCAACAGTGCCAGGTCGTCCTTGGCAGCGGTGATCAGATCGAACCATTTTCGCAGGATTCTTGCGCGCTCCTGTGGGAGAGCCGCGCGCCAGGCGGGAAAGGCGCGCGACGCCGCGTCGATCGCCCTGCTCGTCTGCCTGGCATCGAGCGCGGCAACCCAGGCAACAGTGGTGCCCGTGGCAGGGTCGGTCACCCCAAAACTCTCGGCGGCGTCACTCGCCGTCCAGTGGCCGTCGACATAGGCGAGTTGCCGCAGCAGCCGCCGGTCGGCGAGCCGGTCAAGCGCTTCGTGGCGGTGCGGGCGGGCAAAATGCGCGGACATTTTTTGAAGTCTCCCGGTTTTCGAGTGATACGGGAAGACTATGCGCGCCGCGCAGACAGAGAGGCTGTTTGCGCACCTGCGCCTAGAGAGATTGTCTCTATTGGGCTGTCGGAACGGACAATCTCTCCGCTTCTGGCTGGCTATCGCATCTAGGGGAAAGTGCCCTCACCCGGATTGCCAACCGAATTGCAAAGGGCAATTCGGGGCAATCCGACCTCTCCCCGAGGGGAGAAGAGCCAGCGCCGGCGCCAGCCTCTTCTCCCCACCGGGGAGAAGGTGGCCGCGAAGCGGCCGGATGAGGGGGCTCTTTGCGCTTCGCTCAGACCTCACGACGGCACCGGCAACAGATCGGCCACCGGCAAGGCGACCTCCTCCTTCACCGTTTTGGTGACGATGTAGGTGAAATAACGGTCGATGCCGATCTCGCGTTCGAGCAGGGCGTCGACCAACCGCTGGTAGGCGTCGATGTCGCGTGCCATCACTTTCAGCAGATAGTCTACGCCGCCGCCCACCGACCAGCAGGCGACGATTTCGGGGACGTCGCGGATGACCCGCTCGAAACGGTCGAAATCGGCCTGGCGATGGCTGGCCAGCGTTACCTCCATCAGGACGGTGGCCACCGGCGCGACGGCGCGCATTGCAACCCTGGCGTGATAGCCGGCGACGATGCCGGCCTTTTCCAGCTTGCGTAGCCGCATCCAGCATGGCGTCGGTGACAGGCCGACCTTGTCGGCGAGCGCCAGCTTGGTAATGCGCCCGTCGCGCTGGACCGCGTCGAGGATTTTGAGGTCGATCTGATCGAGTTTCGGTGCGGCCATGAGCGTCCACTTTTTCGTCCGCGACACCATGACGGCGCATTATTTCGATTGTCAATTGCACTGATTTCGATCTCTAATATGTCATGACATTGTGGCGTCCAGATCCCGCGCTTATCCGGCGGCCGGCCTATCAATCGCTCGCCGACCAGTTCGCGCGCGCCATTCATGACGGGCGGCTGGCCAACGGCGCGCGGCTGCCGACGCATCGCCGGCTGGCCGACGATTTGAAGCTTTCGGTGCAGACAGTCAGCCGCGCCTATGAGGAACTGATCCGCCGGGGCCTGGTCTCCGGCGAGATCGGCCGCGGCAGCTTCGTGCAGGCGCAGCGCCGCGAGCCGGAGCCGCCCTATCTGCCGGAGCGCCTTGGCGAGGTCATCGACCTGTCGATCCTGAAGCCGGTCTGCGAGCCGATGCATTTGGAGCGGCTGAAGCAGGCGCTGGGCTGGCTCGCCGAGAACCTGCCGTCGACCTCGGCGCTGTCGTTCCGGCCGAACATGGTGTTTCCGCGCCACCGTGCAGTGGCGGTCGAATGGCTGCGGCTGTGCGGTCTCGACGTGTCGGCGCAGAATGTCAGCCTGACCAACGGCGCCACGGCCGGCATGACGGTGGCGCTGATGAGCGTGGCGCCGCCGGGTTCGACCGTCGCCACCGAGGCGATCGGCCACCACACGCTGATCCCGCTGGCGCGCTATCTCGGCTTCAACCTCGAGGGCCTGCCGATCGACGACAACGGCCTGATCCCGGAGGCGCTCGACGAGGCGTGCCGGCTTTCCGACATCCGCGCCGTATTCGTGCAGCCCTCGGTGATCAATCCGACTGCAACATTGATGAATGCCGCGCGGCGCGAGCAGATCGCTGCGGTGGCGCGCCGGCACAACATCGCCATCATCGAGAACGACGTGCTCGGGCCGCTGGTCGAGGGCCGTCCGCCGCCGGTCGCCGCCTTCGCGCCCGAGCGCACGCTCTACGTCACCTCCTTCACCAAGATCGTGCTGCCAGGCCTGCGCATCGGTTATCTCGCGGCGCCCGACCGCTATGTCGCTGCCGTCGCCAACCGGCATCTCGTCTCCAACTGGATGGCGACGCCGATGGTGGCGGAGATCGCGACAAAATGGGTGACCGACGGCACGGCGATGGAACTCGTCCGCTGGCAACGGTCGGCGCTGCGGCGGCGGCAGGAGATTGCCGCCCAGGTGCTTGCCGGGGTCGACTACCGCGTCCATCGCGACGGACTGCATCTGTGGCTGGAACTGCCCGGCGACCGCGCCGAGGAGGGCTTCGTCTCACAGGCCCGCCTGCAGGGCGTGGCGATCGCACCAGGCACATCGTTCCGCATCTCGGCGGCGCCCTGGCAACCGGCAGTGCGCATCTCTCTGGGCTCGACAACCGAGGCGGAACTGCGCGCCGGCCTCAGTGTTGTCACCAAGCTTCTGCTCGGCGACCCGGAGCATCTCCTGCTGGCGATCTAGGTAGACATTGCCGCGAAATTCTGCGGAGTCAGAAACATTGTCATGAGTTTATTTTCCTGATTGACATGATTTGGCGCGTTTCGCATCGTTAAGGCACAGCTTCTCCAGCACGGGGAATTCATTGTCCGCGCCCATCATCAAGATCGACGCCATTTCGAAAAGCTTCGGTACCTTCAAGGTGCTGGACGAACTGTCGATGCAAGTCATGCCGCGCGAGAAACTGGCGCTGATCGGCCCATCCGGCTCCGGCAAGACGACGATCCTGCGCATCCTGATGACGCTGGAGCGGATCGACAGCGGCCACATCCAGATCGACGGCGAGCAGCTTTACCACATGGAGCGCAACGGCCAGTTGCTGCCCGCCGACGAACGGCATCTGGCAAGAATGCGCCAGAAGATCGGCATGGTCTTCCAGCTGTTCAACCTGTTTCCGCACAAGAGCGTCATCGACAACGTCACGCTGGCGCCGATTCTGACCAAGGGCATGCCGCGCGCCGCCGCCGAAAAACGGGCGATGGAACTGCTCGACATGGTCGGCATGGCCGACAAGGCGAAAGCGATGCCGGCGCAGCTTTCCGGCGGGCAGAAGCAGCGTGTGGCGATCGCCCGGGCACTGGCGCTGCAGCCCAGGATCATGCTGTTCGACGAGGTGACATCGGCGCTCGATCCGGAACTGGTCGAGGAGGTGCTGAACGTGTTGTGGCGGCTCTGCTCCGAGACCGACATGACCATGCTGCTGGTCACCCACGAGATGGGCTTTGCCCATGATTTCGCCGATCGGGTTCTGTTCTTCGACCGCGGCAAGATCGTCGAGGAAGGCAAGCCCGACGAGATTTTCCGCAACCCCAAGCAGGAGCGTACGCAAGCTTTCCTGAAGAAGATCATCGCGGCCGGACATCGCGTCTGACTGCCATGCCAAGGCGGCCAAGCCGTCCTTACAGGGCGGCGAAGCCGTCCCGTAGAACGACCAAACCAAAAGAGAAACGAGGAGTTGGGAACAATGAAGAAACTTGGCATTCTGGCCGGCGTCGCCGGTGTTGCGCTGACCGCAATTCTTGCTGCTTCGACCGCGGGATCGGCCGACGACAGCAAGCTCGAAGAGCTCAAGGCACAGGGCTTCGCCCGTGTCGCCATCGCCAACGAGCCGCCCTATACGGCGGTTGCGGCCGACGGCAAGGTTTCGGGTGCGGCGCCCGATGTGGCCCGCGAAATCTTCAAGCGTCTTGGTGTCAACGACATCGTCGCCTCGATTTCGGAATATGGCGCGATGATCCCCGGCCTGCAGGCCGGCCGTTTCGATGTCGTCACCGCCGGCCTGTTCATGAAACCGGAGCGCTGCGCGGCGGTCGCCTATTCGGAGCCGGTGCTGTGCGACGCCGAGGCGATGCTGGTCAAGAAGGGCAACCCGAAGGGCTTCAAGAGCTATGAGGATGTCGCCAAGGATGCCACCGCGACGATCGGGGCGCCGGGCGGCGGCACCGAGGAGAAGCTGGCGCTCACCGCCGGCGTGCCGCGTGACCGCGTCATCGTCGTGCCGGACGGCCAGAGCGGCCTGAAGATGCTGCAGGACGGCCGCATCGACGCCTATTCGCTGCCGGTGCTGTCGATCAACGATCTGGTCAAGAAGGCCAACGATCCGAATCTCGAAGTCGTCGCCCCGGTGGTCGGCGCGCCGGTCTATTGTGACGGCGCCGCCTTCAAGAAGGGCGATGAGGCGCTGCGCGACGCCTATGACGTCGAATTGGCCAAGCTGAAGAAGTCCGGCGAATTCGCCAAGATCATCGAGCCCTACGGTTTTTCGGCCGCGGCGGCGATGTCGACGAGCCGCGACAAGCTCTGCTCGGCAAAGTAGACGCCCTTTTCCCTTCTCCCCGTTTACGGGGAGAACGTGTCACGAAGTGACGGATGAGGGGCAGCGCCAGCTTCTGCCTCGTTGGCTCTGCCCCTCATCTGCCTGCCGGCATCTTCTCCCCGTGAACGCAGGGCTGTCCGGGGAAAGTTTTGAGTGAACCGAAATGCCACATGTGCATGCCCCGTAAAACGGGGTTTGTCCGTCTTTTCTCTGGTTGTCGAGACTCAGAAAAGGAACGGGGCATGCGCTTTGCACCTAGCATCTTCGGGCAGCTTCTTGAACCCATCGATCGGCGTCAATTCCAAGCAATTGTGGATCGCCACGACGGGGATGCGTACGACAAATCGTTCAGAAGCTGGGATCATCTGGTGGCGCTGATCTATGCCCAGTTCTGCGGCAGCAGCAGCTTGCGTGGCCTGGAAGCCGGCTGGAACGCCAACAGCCAGCATCATTATCACCTGGGCAGCGGTCCGTTGATGCGTTCGACCTTGTCGGATGCCAACAGACGGCGTCCGGTCGCCATCTTTGCCGAGGCGTTCGGTCTGGTGGCGAACCTGCTCGACAGGCAAATGCGGCGCGAGGGCGAAGCGATGCTGCGGCTGATCGACTCGACCCCCATTCCGCTCGGCAAACTGTGCGATTGGGCCAAGTCGAACGGGCGCATTCGCGGCATGAAGGTGCATGTCGTCTATGACCCGAAGACCGACTGTCCGCGCATCCTCGACATCACCGACGCCAACGTCAACGACGCCCAGGTCGGTCGCCAGATCACGATCGAAGCTGGAGCGACCTACGTGTTCGACAAGGGCTACTGCCATTATGGCTGGTGGACGGCGATCGCCGAAGCCGGATCGATCTTCGTGACGCGGCCCAAATCCAACATGAGGCTGGCGCTGCTGCGTGATCGCCCTGTAGCCGAGCCGCAGGGCGACGGCTTCCTGGTTGTGGAAGACAGTGAGGTAAGCTTGGTCAGCAAGGCTGCTTGCAAGCTGCCGATGCGGCTGCGTCGCCTGCGCGTTCAGCGCGAAACGGGCGACACCATCACGCTTTTGACCAACGATCTGGAGCGCTCCGCCGTCGAGATTGGACGGCTTTACAAAGGCCGCTGGCACATCGAGCTTCTGTTCCGATGGATCAAGCAGCACCTCAAGATCCGCAAGTTCCTCGGCAACAACGGCAATGCAATCCGCCTGCAACTCTTTGCCGCAATGATCGCCTTTGCGCTGCTGCGCATTGTCGCGCGCACCCGCCGCGTCACTATTCCTATCTTGAGGTTCACAGAACTGGTCGCTCAATACTTGTTCGGGCGGCGGAAACTGCACACCATCGACAAGCCGCCACCGGTCAATCCAAGCCGACCAAAGGACCGAGCCTCCCCCAATCAGATGGCCTTCATATATGAATAACTTTCCCCGGACAGCCCTGCCGTGAACGGGGAGAAGGGGCTGTCGCGGCAGTTTCGCATGACCGCAAACGATAGGAATTTCGAATCGCAATGACCCAATGGTCCGGCTATTTCGGCCTGATATTGCAGGGAGCGCTGGTTACCATCGAGCTGACGCTGATGGGGTCGGTGCTTGCCCTCTTCATGGCCTTTCTCGCCGGGCTGGGGCGGCTGTCGCGTTTTTTCGTCATTCGGGCGCTGGCCACCGCCTATATCGAATTCTTCCGCGGCACCTCGATCTTCGTGCAGCTGTTCTGGGCCTATTTCGTGCTGCCCTTCATCGGCATTTCGCTGACGCCGCTGCAGGCCGGCGTGCTGGCGCTTGGCCTCAATGTCGGCGCCTATGGCGCGGAGGTGGTGCGCGGCGCCATCCAGTCGATCGGCCGCGAACAGTACGAGGCCTGTACCGCGGTCAATCTCGGCCGCTGGCAAGCCATGCGCCATGTCATCCTGCCGCAGGCGCTGCTGGTCATGCTGCCAACCTTCGGCAACAACGCCATCGAATTGCTCAAGGCCACCGCCGTGGTTTCGCTGATCTCGCTCACCGACCTGACCTTCCAGGCCCAGGTGGTGCGCTCGCAGACCGGCAACACGCTGGTGCCGTTCACCACCATCCTCGTCATCTATTTCGCCCTTGCGCTGATCATTTCCTGGGGTGTCCGATCACTTGAAAGGCGCATGGCGCGCGGCCTTGACGGGGTGCGCGTCTGATGGATCGGGCCTCGTAATGGAGTGGGATTGGAATTTCGTCTGGGAGATCATGCCGACCCTGATCGAGGGCGTGAAGATCACCATCCTGGCGACGCTGCTCGGCTCGGTCCTGGCTGCTATCGTCGGCCTTGCTATCGCGCTGGCGCGGCGCTCGCCGAACAAGGGCTTGTCGCGCAGCGTCGGCTTCCTCGCCGAGTTCATTCGCGGCACGCCGCTACTGGTGCAGCTGTATTTCATCTTCTACGTGCTGCCGGATATCGGTATCCTGCTGCCGCCACTGGTGGCGGGCGTCATCGGCCTCGGGCTGCACTACGGCACCTACACGGCCGAAGTCTATCGCGCCGGCATCGACAATGTGCCGCGCGGCCAGTGGGAAGCCGCCAAGGCCTGCAATCTCAACGCCAGGCAGACCTGGACCCACATCATCATGCCGCAGGCTATCCCGCCGATGATCCCGGCGCTTGCCAACTACTTCATCGCGATGTTCAAGGAGACGCCGCTGCTGTCGGCGATCACCGTGCTGGAACTGATGAACCAGGCCAAGAGCGTCGCCAATACCTACTACCGCTATGTCGAGCCGATGACCCTGGTCGGCGCCTTCTTCCTCGTCATCAGCCTATTCTCGGTCGTGCTGCTGCGCTGGCTGGAGCGCAGGTATGGGCGAATTGAAAAATGACAGTGGTTCCTGCGATGCCTTTGCTTTATGGCGCCCCCCTCTGTCCTGCCCTCTTTGCCACCACTTGGCATCTCCCCCACTTGGGAGATCGGCTGTCACCCCTGCTTTCGCCAATCTTCAATGTTGAAAGATTTGCGACGAGGTCGAAGCTGCCAATCTCCCCCCTTGAGGGGGAGATGTCCGGTAGGACAGAGGGGGGCGCCGTAGAGTGCAGACGGTTGGCAAGGAGAGCCTGATGACCGTTGACATCCGCTTGCATTCGACACGGCCGGCGCTCGAAGCGCGTCCGCTGGAAAAGCGCATCGGCCTGATCGTCCTTGCCACCGACCATACGACCGAACCGGATTTTCGCCGCATGGTGGCAAGCAACCGGATCGGCGTCTATGTCGCGCGCATCCCCTACGCCAATCCGACGACGCCGGAGAATTTGCGCAAGATGCAGCCGTCGCTTACGGCGGGCGCCGCGCTCATCCTGCCCGATGAGCCGCTCGACGCGGTCTGCTATTCCTGCACCTCGGCCTCCGTGGTCATCGGCGATGCCGAGATCGAGGCGGCGGTGCAGGCGGCCAAGCCTGGCGTACCCGTGGTTACGCCGCCGATGGCAGGGGTGCGCGGCTTGAAGGCGCTGGGCGCTGGAACGATCAGTATTCTTACTCCCTACACGGTCGAGACCAGCCGTCCGATGGTGGCCTATTTCGCGGCGCACGGTTTCGAGATCGCCAGCTTCACCTGTCTCGGCCTCGACGACGACCGCGAGATGGCGCGGATTGCACCGGCCACGCTGGTCGATCTGGCGCGCGAGGCGACCGATGCGCAGGCGGACGCACTGTTCGTCTCCTGCACGGCGCTGCGGGCAGCACTTGCCGTCGTCGGCATGGAGGAGGCGATCGGCCGTCCGGTGGTGACCAGCAACCAGGCAACGGCCTGGAGCTGCCTGCGGCTTTGCGGCGACGACGAGCCGCGCGCCGAATTCGGCCGTCTGATGACGCTGCCTTTGGGACAATGAGGCGATGACATTTGCGCCCATCACCTTCTCGGACATTCGCGCCGCCCGCGAGCGCATCGCCGGCAAGGTCGAGCGCACGCCGGCTGTGCCTTCCCCGAGTCTTTCCGGGCACTTGGGCGCGCCTGTTTATCTCAAGCTCGAGCATCGGCAGACTACCGGCAGCTTCAAGTTGCGCGGCGCCTCGAACGCCATCGCGTCGCTGAACGCCGAGGAGAAGGCGCGCGGCGTGGTCGCCGCGTCGACCGGCAATCACGGCCGGGCGCTGGCTCATGCGGCAAAGCTTGAAGGCATGCGTGCGACGATCTGCATGTCGCGACTGGTGCCGCAGAACAAGCTCGACGAAATCGGCCGGCTCGGCGCCGAGATCCGCATCGTCGGCAACAGCCAGGACGATGCGCAGCAGGAGGTCGACCGGCTGGTCGCGGAAGATGGGCTGATCATGCTGCCGCCCTTCGACCATCCCGATATCATCGCCGGGCAAGGTACGCTTGGGCTGGAAATCATCGAGCAGGTTGCAGACGCCGCCCTGGTGCTGGTGCCGCTGTCAGGCGGCGGGCTGGCGGCGGGTGTCGCCGCTGCCGTGAAGGGTGTCAGCCCCGGCACGAAGGTCATCGGCGTTTCGATGGCGCGGGGTGCGGCGATGAAGGCAAGCCTCGATGCCGGACATCCGGTCTTGGTCGAGGAACTGCCGACGCTGGCGGATTCGCTCGGCGGCGGTATCGGCCTCGACAATCGGCTGACCTTCTCGATGTGCCGCGACCTGCTCGACGACGTGATCCTGCTCAGCGAGGACGAGATCGCCGCCGGCATCCGCCATGCCTATGATCAGGAGCGCGAGATCGTCGAAGGCGCCGGCGCGGTTTGCATCGCCGCCGTGCTTGCCGGCAAGGTCGGGGCGAGCGGCCCCACAGTGCTCATTCTGTCGGGCCGCAACATCGACATGACGCTGCACAGGAAAGTCGTTTGTGGCCAAGCATTTGAGGAGAGCGCCGCATGAGCCGGATGACGATACTCACCGAAGCCGAACTGCGCGCGATCGTGAAGCTCGATCTCGATGCCGTCGCCTGCGTCGAGAACGCGTTCCGAGCGCTTGCCACCCTGCCGGTGGCGATGCCGCCGATCCTGCGGCTCGACATTCCCGAGCATCGCGGCGAGGTCGACGTCAAGACCGCCTATGTGCCAGGCATCGACGGTTTTGCCATCAAGATCAGTCCCGGTTTCTTCGACAATCCGAAGCTCGGCCTGCCCAGCGTCAACGGCATGATGGTGCTGCTGTCATCAAAAACCGGGCTGGTCGAGGCGCTGCTGCTCGACAATGGCTATTTGACCGACATCCGCACGGCGGCGGCTGGAGCGGTCGCGGCGAAACATCTTTCGCGAGCCGACTCCACTGTTGCCGCGATCTTCGGCGCCGGCGTCCAGGCCGGACTGCAGCTCGAGGCGCTTATGCTGGTGCGGCCGATCACCCAGGCCCGCATCTGGGCCAAGGACGCCGCCAGGGCCGAAGCCGCGGCGGATGCATTGCGCGAAAGACTGGGCATCGTCGTGCGCGCCGAGCCCGACGCGGCCACGGCGGCGGCCGGCGCCGACATCATCGTCACCACGACGCCGTCGACCGAACCGCTGATCAAGGCCGGCTTCGTCTCGGCCGGCCAGCACATCACCGCAATGGGTTCGGACGCCGAGCACAAAAATGAGATCGCGCCGGCGATCCTGCGCATGGCCGATCTCTACGTCGCCGATAGCGCGAAGCAGACGCGGCTGCTGGGCGAATTGCATCATGCCATCGCGACAGGGGTGATGGCAGCCGATGCCGAGATCACAGAGCTCGGCCAGATCATCGCCGGCGATAGGCATGGCCGCCGTTCGGACAGCGACATCACCATCGTCGACCTCACCGGCACCGGCGTGCAGGACACCGCGATCGCCACGCTCGCCCGCGACCGTGCCGAGGCGGCCAGCACCGGGACAATTTTCGAAAGCTGATACCGGCCGCAAGGCCCAACAAACGAGGACCAAGAACAATGCAGCCCAATTTGAAATTCTCGCGCGGCGAATATGCGGATCGCCTCGCCAAGACCCGGAAGGCCATGGAGGCCAAGGGCGTCGATCTGCTCGTTGTCAGCGACCCGTCCAATATGGCCTGGCTGACCGGCTATGACGGCTGGTCGTTCTATGTGCACCAGGCCGTCATCGTGCCGCCGTCGGGCGAACCGGTGTGGTATGGGCGCGGCCAGGACGCCAACGGCGCCAAGCGCACCGCCTATCTCGCGCACGACAACATCGTTGGCTATGCCGACCATTATGTGCAGTCGACCGAACGCCACCCGATGGATTTTCTCTCGCAGGTGCTGGCCGACCGCGGCTGGGGCAAGCTCAGCATCGGCGTCGAGATGGACAATTACTGGTTCTCGGCCGCTGCCTTCACATCGCTGCAGAAACATCTGCCAAATGCCCGCTTCGTCGACGCCACGGCACTCGTCAACTGGCAGCGCGCAGTGAAGAGCCCGACCGAAATCGATTACATGCGCAAGGCCGCCCGCATCGTCGAAGCGATGCACCAGCGCATCGTCGACAAGATCGAAGTCGGCATGCGCAAATGCGATCTGGTCGCCGAGATCTATGATGCCGGCACGCGCGGCGTCGACGGGCCGGAGGGAAAGATTGGCGGCGACTACCCGGCGATCGTGCCGCTGCTGCCGTCGGGCGCCGATGCGTCGGCGCCGCATCTGACCTGGGACGACCGGCCGATGAAATCGGGCGAGGGCACCTTCTTCGAGATCGCCGGCTGCTACAACCGCTACCATTGTCCGCTTTCGCGGACTGTGTTCCTTGGTAAACCGACGCAGGAATTCCTCGATGCCGAAAAGGCGACGCTGGAAGGCATGGAGGCGGGGCTGGCCGCTGCGAAGCCTGGCAATACATGCGAAGACATCGCCAATGCCTTCTTCGCGGTGCTGAAGCGTTACGGCATCGTCAAGGACAACCGCACCGGTTATCCGATCGGGCTTTCCTATCCGCCGGATTGGGGCGAGCGCACGATGAGCCTGCGCCCCGGCGACCGCACCGAGCTGAAGCCCGGCATGACCTTCCATTTCATGACCGGCCTGTGGCTGGAGACGATGGGGCTCGAAATCACCGAATCCATCCTGATCACCGAGACCGGGGTCGAGTGCCTGGCCAATGTGCCACGCAAGCTGGTGGTTAAGAATTGAGCCCGATGTCCAGCCTTCGCCCATCACCGATCACGCCGACCGTCGATTTCGACCGCGACGGCGTGCAGCACGGCTTCCTGCGGCTGCCTTACAGCCGTGACGATTCGGCCTGGGGATCGGTGATGATCCCGATCTGCGTGATCCGCAACGGCAGAGGGCCGAGCGCATTGCTCACCGGCGGCAATCATGGCGACGAATATGAGGGGCCGCTGGCGCTCTACGATCTCGCCCGCACGCTCGATCCCAAGCAAGTCAGCGGCACGGTGATCATCGTGCCGGCGATGAACTATCCGGCGTTCCGCGCCGGCACCCGCACCTCGCCGATCGACAAGGGCAATTTGAACCGCAGCTTTCCCGGCAAGCCCGACGGCACGGTGACCGAGAAGATCGCCGATTATTTTCAACGTGAGTTGCTCCCCCGCACAGACATCGCGCTCGACTTCCATTCCGGCGGCAAGACGCTCGACTTCGTGCCGTTCTGTGCCGCCCATATCCGCCCCGACAAGGAGTTGGAGGCGAAGGGTTTTGCCGCGGTGGAAGCGTTCTCGGCGCCGTGGTCGATGAAGATGCTGGAGATCGATGCGGTCGGCATGTTCGACACTGCCGCCGAAGAGATGGGCAAGCTGTTCATCACCACGGAGCTCGGCGGCGGTGGGACTGCCCGCGCAGAGACGGTGCGGATCGCCCGGCGCGGCGTGCTCAACGTGCTGCGCCATGCCGGCATCGTCGCCGGTGCGGTCGAGATGCAGCCGACCCGCTGGCTGGACATGCCGTCGGGCGATTGCTTCTCCTTCGCCGAGGACGACGGGATGATCGAAACCATGATCGATCTCGGCGAGCCTGTCGAAGAGGGCCAGGTCCTGGCGCGCATCCACTCGATCGGCCGCACCGGTGCCGCACCTCAGGAGATCAGGGCAAGGATGGGCGGCATGCTGGCAGCGCGGCATTTCCCCGGACTGGTCAAGGCGGGCGACTGCACCGCCATGGTCGCCGTGCTGGTCGATTGAAGCAGGGCAATCGCTTCAGGTCGTCGGCGCTGCCCCTCATCGCCCTGCCGGGCACTTCTCCCCGTATAGTGACTGTATAGTGACGGGGAGAAGGACGCTCTTCGATGATTTCGTTGCAGAAGACGCGCCAAGGGCTACGCCCATCGGACTTCTCCCGTTTTACTGGGAGAAGGTGCCGGCAGGCGGATGAGGGGCAGCGTCGGCATTGAATGTGGCAGCCACGGGCAGCTTCCAGGCGCTGTCGATCAATTCAGCGGTGCGGGTAACCGACGTCTGGATCGCGTCTTGCGAAACTCTGGGCTGGCCGGCAATCAAAAGTGCGGCGCCGCCTGGCACGCCGAAGACGGCGATCACAATCACACCGAAAGCGAGACTGCGCTTCATTGCTGAATCTCGGAGCAGGCAGCAACAGGAGAATGAAGAAAAGCCACCGCAACGTCAATCGAAGGCCCGCGCCTCTGGAGGAGCGCGGGCCGACCGGGGCCCCCGGTCCGGCAGCCAACATCCGGGAGATATTCGCTGTCACCCTACAATCGTTAGTATGCGCTAATGTTCCCATCGCTCAGAGAAATACCACGCCTACCGAGGGCCGGAAGCAATGGCGCCGCGGCCCGAAGCGCGGGCACTTCGGTGGACACCTCGGTAATGGAGCCTATGTTCCTAATACCGGCGAACCGCAGCATCGCCTGGCAACAGCACAGGTGGGATGAAATCAGTTCTCAGAAACGTTCATCAACAACACTCAATGCCTGCTGCCCGACACCTGGTGCCGATGACCAAAAAACCTCCGGCGGTGGTCCTGAAAAATACCGTGCGCGACGCCGAGGAGACCGAATATGCCGGCCAAAGCGTTTATTAACCGGATCGCGACAGCGGTGCCGGAGCACGAGGTTCATCAATTCTATCTGCAATTCGCGGCCTCAATGCTTGCGGCCGATCGCCGAAGAATTTTCAAACGCATGGTTGACGTTGCCGGCATCGAGCACCGCTATTCCTGCTTTGCACCTGCCGGCGACCCCGAAGGACCATCAGCAGATCTTGACGGGAGGTTCATCCGGGGCGCCTTTCCTGGAACGGCCGAGAGAATGGCAATGTTCTGTGATGCCGCACCTGTTCTGGCGCAAAAAGGCGTCGACGGATTGGCGCTTGGCGGCGGCGCTTCTTGCATCACCCATCTCATCGTCACCACCTGCACCGGTTTTTCAGCGCCAGGTATCGACCTGGAGCTGGTTGCGCGATGCGGCCTGCCGGACAGGGTCGAACGCACGATGATCGGTTTCATGGGCTGCTACGCGGCGATCAACGGCCTCAAGCTTGCCCGCCACATCGTCCGCTCCGACCCGCAGGCCAGGGTCCTGCTGGTCAATATCGAACTCTGCACGATGCATCTGCGGGAAACCAGCGAACTGGAAAAGCTGCTGTCGTTCTGCCTCTGGGGCGATGGCTGTGCGGCTGCGCTCATCACCGCCGAGCCGCACGGCATCGAGCTCGAAAGCTTTTACGGCATCGTGGCGGACGAGCGGCGGGATCTGATGAGCTGGAGCATTAGTGACCACGGCTTCGAAATGGTTCTTTCCGGCCAGGTCCCGGCAGCAATCCATGAAGCGTTGCGGAGCAATCACCACGCCATCCTCGGCGGTCGGCCGACCGAGGCGATCGACCTCTGGGCCGTGCACCCGGGGGGACGTTCGGTGCTCGACGCCGTCGAACGGGCCCTGGAACTCGCGCCCACCGCGCTGGAGCCATCGCGCGAGGTGTTGCGCCGATATGGAAACATGTCGTCCGCGACCGTCATGTTCGTGATGAAAGAGATGTTGAAGGCGCCACCAGGCATGCTTGGCTGCGGCATGTCGTTCGGACCCGGGCTGGCGGCCGAAACCATGCTTTTCCGAACGGGGTCATGAGCAGCCTGGAGCACCGCCAGCTTGCGCCGGAAATCCTCGATGGACTTGCGGCCGACGATCCACGAGCGCTTGCGGCGCGTCGCGACCTCCGTCGCATCAACGCGCTGATGTTGCAGGCCAGGATCATGGCGTCGCTGCTGCAGAAATTTGTGCCAGGGCCGCCGCGCCGGATTCTGGAGATCGGCGCCGGCGACGGCTCATTCATGCTGGCGGTAGCACGACGCATGGCCGGGCATTGGCCTGGGGTCGACCTGGTGATGCTCGACCGCATCGACCTCATCACCACGCAATTGCGTGGTGATTTCGACAGGCTGGGATGGACGGTCGAAGCCGTCACCGCCGATGTCTTCGACTGGGCGAGAAACAATGAGGGCACGCGGTTCGACGCGATCACCGTCAATCTGTTTCTGCATCATTTCGACGATGCCGAGCTCGTGCGCCTGTTTGCGCTGATGGCGCCGATGGCCCCGTTCCTGTTGGCGACAGAGCCGTTGCGGACGAAACTGACGCTGGCCGCGACCCGTCTTCTCCCGGCAATCGGCGCCAATGACGTCACGCGAAACGACGCGGCTCAAAGTGTGCGTGCCGGCTTTCGTGACAACGAGCTTTCCGGTCTCTGGCTCGCGGCAAACGGCAAACCGGTCGAGGAACGGCGCGCCGGCCTTTTTTCCCACATTTTCGTCGGCGCCCGCGCCGGTCATGACCTATGACGCGATTGTCGACCCATGACGCGATCGTCATAGGCGCCGGCCCGGCGGGCACGTCCGTCGCGCTGACGCTGGCCCGGCGCGGATGGGCCGTGGCTATTGTGGAAAAGAGTGTGTTCCCGCGCCGCAAGGTCTGCGGCGAATATATATCGGCAAGCAATCTTGCGCTTCTGGACCAGTTGGAGATCGCCGATGCCTGGCGTGCCAATGCCGGCCCCGAAATCCGCCGTGTCGGCTTGTTTTCCGGCGAGACCTGCGCCGAGGCGCCCATGCCTCATGCAAAGGGTGCGCTTCAAGCAAAAGATGGGCGCCGCGCGAAAAAAGACGGTTTCGGCCGCGCGCTCGGCCGGGATATTTTCGACTGTCTGCTTTTGCAGGCGGCGCGATCGGCGGGCGTCGAAATCTTTCAGCCTTGCCGCGCCGTCGCCATCGACCCGGATGGCGAGGCGCAATTGGTGCGAATTCAAGCCGGAAACGAAACGACGATGTTGCGCGCGCCGGTGATTGTCGCCGCGCACGGCTCCTGGGAGCCAGGACCGCTACCCAGCCAGGTCGGAAAGACCAACCGCCGTTCGGACCTGTTCGGCTTTAAGGCGCATTTCACCGGGTCGTCCCTGGCACCTGATTTGATGCCCCTGCTGGTATTTCCTGGCGGTTATGGCGGCATGGTTTGGGCGGATCATGGCCGGCTGTCGATCTCGTGCTGCATTCGGCGCGACATGCTCGCACAGTTGCGCAAACATCCCCGCCACCAGAGCCATTTATCGGCCGCCGAGGCGGTCTCCCGTCATCTGATGGAATCATGTCGCGGAGTGAGGGATGCGCTGGAGTCAGCTGAGGCCGACGGGCCGTGGCTTGCCGCAGGTCCGATCCGGCCGGGAATTCGCTCCTGCTACGAACGCGGCATCTTTCGCGTCGGCAACGCAGCCGGCGAGTCCCATCCGGTCATCGCCGAGGGCATTTCGATGGCGCTTCAGTCCGGCTGGCTGCTGGCTTGCGAACTCTTATGCGCGCCAGGCGGCCGTGCGGGGCGCGAGACGGCAGGCAGACGTTACGAAGCGGCTTGGAAAAGTCTGTTTTCAACACGGGTCTACGCCGCCGCCGCACTTGCCGGGATTGCCCTTAGTCCCGGCAGCGCCGCCTTGATGGCGGCGATTGTCCGGAACTTCCCGCAGGCGCTAACCTTAGGCGCGCAACTGAGCGGCAAGACAAAGCCGGTTCCCGGCTTTGTCTGACGGGTGGGGCGACGCGTTCATGCGCACCAAGGGCACTAGCGACCTCGAAAGGGCTAACTCACTTGGGGCAATTCTCCATGTCCGAAGTTGCAGTGCCACTGGCGGAGTTGGTATTCGCATCGGCGCCTGCGATTTCCTTGCACCGATCATCCATGCCGTCGGTGCCAGTGTCTGTTGACCCGGTTACGTTCGGATCGGCAGGAGTTGGATTATTCGTGCCGGTTGTGGTTCCGGTGCCGGTCCCAGTCCCAGTCCCAGTCCCCGCTCCCGGATCGCTGGTGCCGGATCCTGTGCCGTTCGATTGCGCCATCGCCGAAGTGGCGAGTGCGATACTGAGTACGGTTGCCGAAAGAATTTTCTTCATCATGGTGGCTCTCCATTGGAGTTGCGTCGCTGGTTGCGATGATTATCCAACGAGCTTTTTTTGGAGTTGTTCCGTCAGACAAAAATTGTGATCGACGGGTCGGGGCCGATGGCAATCCAGCAGCAATGCTGGCGAAGCAGCGAACGAGCGCCGTCGCGCTTCTAATGGCATAGCCGGCCGAGCACCGTTGCGATGGAAGCGCCGTTCTGCCGTTGCATTCTTCGGCTGGTGTAACGGTATGGATCCCAGGGTCTGCGCCGCGTCGCTTCGCTCCTTGCTTCGCCCTAGGATGACGAAGTCGTGGTGGTTTATGCCAATCGCCAGCGTTGGAGATTTGGCTGCCCGACCGGCCGGGCAGCGAAGGTCCACAGCGCTTTCAGCAGCGAATCTCAGTGGCAATCGCAAACCTCCAGGATTGGCCGAAACCCCTCCACTTCGTCATCCCAGCGCGGAGCAGGAGCGAAGCGACGTCGCGGAAACCCTGGGATCCATGCCGTTACGCCAACCGAAGAATGCAACGGCTCAGGATAAATGCTGATCTGTAGTGATCCTTCGCGCCCCCCTCGGTCCTGCCCCTCTTTGTCAAAACTTGGCATCTCCCCCCACTTGGGCAGGGCTGTCCGGGGAAAGTTATTCATATATTGAAGGCCATCTGATTGGGAGCGGCTCGGTCTCTTGGTCGGCTTGGATTGATCGGTGGCGGCTTGTCGATGGTGTGCAGTTTCCGCCGCCCGAACAAGTATTGAGCGACCAGTTCTGTGAACCTCAAGATAGGAATAGTGACGCGGCGGGTGCGCGCGACAATGCGCAGCAGCGCAAAGGCGATCATTGCGGCAAAGAGTTGCAGGCGGATTGCATTGCCGTTGTTGCCGAGGAACTTGCGGATCTTGAGGTGCTGCTTGATCCATCGGAACAGAAGCTCGATGTGCCAGCGGCCTTTGTAGAGCCGTCCAATCTCGACGGCGGAGCGCTCCAGATCGTTGGTCAAAAGCGTGATGGTGTCGCCCGTTTCGCGCTGAACGCGCAGGCGACGCAGCCGCATCGGCAGCTTGCAAGCAGCCTTGCTGACCAGGCTTACCTCACTGTCTTCCACAACCAGGAAGCCGTCGCCCTGCGGCTCGGCTATAGGGCGATCACGCAGCAGCGCCAGCCTCATGTTGGATTTGGGCCGCGTCACGAAGATCGATCCGGCTTCGGCGATCGCCGTCCACCAGCCATAATGGCAGTAGCCCTTGTCGAACACGTAGGTCGCTCCAGCTTCGATCGTGATCTGGCGACCGACCTGGGCGTCGTTGACGTTGGCGTCGGTGATGTCGAGGATGCGCGGACAGTCGGTCTTCGGGTCATAGACGACATGCACCTTCATGCCGCGGATGCGCCCGTTCGACTTGGCCCAATCGCACAGTTTGCCGAGCGGAATGGGGGTCGAGTCGATCAGCCGCAGCATCGCTTCGCCCTCGCGCCGCATTTGCCTGTCGAGCAGGTTCGCCACCAGACCGAACGCCTCGGCAAAGATGGCGACCGGACGCCGTCTGTTGGCATCCGACAAGGTCGAACGCATCAACGGACCGCTGCCCAGGTGATAATGATGCTGGCTGTTGGCGTTCCAGCCGGCTTCCAGGCCACGCAAGCTGCTGCTGCCGCAGAACTGGGCATAGATCAGCGCCACCAGATGATCCCAGCTTCTGAACGATTTGTCGTACGCATCCCCGTCGTGGCGATCCACAATTGCTTGGAATTGACGCCGATCGATGGGTTCAAGAAGCTGCCCGAAGATGCTAGGTGCAAAGCGCATGCCCCGTTCCTTTTCTGAGTCTCGACAACCAGAGAAAAGACGGACAAACCCCGTTTTACGGGGCATGCACATGTGGCATTTCGATTCACTCAAAACTTTCCCCGGACAGCCCTGCCACTTGGGGGGAGATTGGCAGCTCTGGTCGCTCCAGATCGGCCCCGTTCACGGCTCGTCGATATCCTGCTTCGAGGGGTTGCGCGAGAGGGCGCGTTCCTCTTCGTCGTCCGGCAACGCCTCGTCGCTCTCCTGGTACGGATTGTCGTCGTCTTCCTCGGGCAGTTCAGCCTCCTTATCGAGGTCGTAACGGATGTCGCCGTTTCCCGGCACGCTGTCCGGTAGAATTTTACTGCCCTTGATCGCGTCCCAATCCTGCTTTTCGATGGTCGGGCCTTCGGGCGAAACGTCGAGTTTTCTGCGTGGTGCCATCAGAGCTCTCCTCTGCATTGGTTGCTCATACGCCTAACTCCGTGGACCGCTGCGCAGTTCCTCGATCGGACCGGTGAGATCGTCCTACGTCGACCCTATCCCGCTTGGCCTGCCGGCGGGGCTTTTTATCTCAATAAGAGCTGACCGTTATACGGGTTGTGCAATGCCGGCCAGGGAGCGATCATGAACTTGCGCGACTTCTAATATAAAGGCAGACTTGGAAACGGGTGGAGGGAAAACGGCTCAAAAACATCGGGAGGAAAGCCATGGACAGCATGAGCCTCACCACGCTTGAAGGCGGCAAGAAGACGGTCGATGCCGCGGCCCTGGAGGCGCTTTCGGTACAATTGCGCGGCACCGTGCTAAGGGAAGGCGACGCCGCCTATGACGAGGCACGCAGCATCTGGAACGCCATGATCGACCGGCGGCCCGGGCTGATCGTGCGCTGCGCCGGTGCCGCCGACGTTATCGCCGCCGTCAATTTCGCCAGGGAAAACAGGCTGCTTGTCGCGGTTCGCGGCGGCGGCCACAACATCGCCGGCAGCGCCGTCTGCGACGGCGGTCTGATGATCGATCTGTCGGCGATGAAGTCGGTGCGGGTCGATCCGGCGACGCGGCGGGCATGGGTGGAACCTGGCGCGACACTCGCCGACGTCGACGCGGAGACACAGGCCTTCAGACTGGCGGTGCCGACCGGCATCAACTCGACCACCGGCATTTCGGGCCTGACCCTGGGCGGCGGCTTCGGCTGGATCACGCGGAAATTCGGCCTGACCATCGACAATCTTCTCTGCGCCGATGTGGTTACTGCAGACGGCAAGCTGCTGCGCGCCAGCCAAACCGAAAACCCGGACCTGTTCTGGGCGCTGCGCGGTGGCGGCGGCAATTTCGGCATCGTCACGGCTTTCGAGTTCAAGCTCCATCAAGTCGGTCCGCAGGTGCTGTCGGGGCTCGTCGTTCATCCCTTCGCCGATGCCGAAAACGTGTTGCGGGAATACCGAGCGGCGCTCGAAGCAGCGCCCAATGAGCTGACCTGCTGGGTGGTCATGCGGCAGGCGCCGCCGCTGCCGTTCCTGCCGGCCGAATGGCATGGCAAGGAGGTGCTGGTCCTGGCCATGTGCTATTGCGGCGACCTTCAGGAGGGTGAGAAGGCGACACAGAGGCTTCGCGCCATCGGCACACCGATTGCAGACGTGGTCGGCGCCAACCCGTTCACCGGCTGGGAGCAGGCATTTGATCCGTTGCTGACGTCCGGCGCCCGCAACTACTGGAAGAGCCATGACTTCACCGAGCTTTCCGACAGCGCCATCGAGGTCGTCACGGCCGCGATACCCGGGCTTCCGGGGCCGGAATGCGAGATATTCTTCGCCCATGTCGGCGGTGCCGCGGGCCGGGTGACAGCGGATGCAACGGCGTTTCCGCAGCGCAGCGCGCACTACGTCATGAATGTCCACGCCCGCTGGCGTGAACCGGAAATGGACCGCGCCTGCATCGACTGGGCGCGGGGTCTCTTTGAAGCAGCCAAGCCCTATGCCGCCGGCACGGCCTATGTGAACTTCATGCCCGGGGACGAGGTCGACAGGGTCGAAGCGGCCTATGGCGGCAACTATCGGCGGCTGTTGGAAATCAAGCAGCGATATGATCCGCTGAACCTGTTCCGCATGAACCAGAATTTGCGGCCGGCGGAAGCGCAGCGCGCCGCATAGGCTGCGCAGGCATGACAAGCCCGCGCCTCCAACGGAGGACGCGGGCCTCGTTTCGGGTCATGCGCTGGCGGGTGTCAACCTTTAGCTGACGCCGCCCAAGGCACGGTCTAGTTCTTTCGCTTTGTTGACTCGGCCTGCAAAAACGGGCAGCAAAGCCTGGCATGGAGGGCATTTCCGCTATTCTCATCGTTTTGGAGGGAGCCTTTTTTGACATAGACCTTCGCCTAATCGGCGATCGGTAGAGGGATTGGTTAACCAAGTTTGTCCATCTTTTGATTCAATCGGCAACAGACGTGAAGCGTGCCGGGGGGCACCAGGCGACTGTGATTGTGACGGCTGCGAGCCCGCATGCCGCAAGGCCGATTGAGGTTTGGTTGTATGGCGTTGATGCGTTTGAATAACCGGGGTGACAATCCTGATAGTGGATTGACTTCGATGAGGCCCGGGATGAGGCCAGGCCTGCGCTGGGTCGCGATTCCCGTTGCTGGCGCTGCGATCGCTCTGTGGTCGGCTGCGACCGTGGCCGGCCTCCATTCGGTGGGAACTTCGCTCACCGCCGCCTCCAACAGTCTTCCGCAAAACCTGCTCGCGCCGCGCTCCATGGCGCTCGCCGATCCCCGACACACATTTGTCGATTCACGGGCCAATCCACGGGCCAGTTCGTGGGCGCCGTCACTGGCAAGCCGGCAGCGCCAGGCGTCGCTGCTCAGCCGATGCAATGCCGGCTGCGCGCAGGCCGCTGCGAGCTTCGTGCATGAAGGCAAGGTAGCGCGTCTCAAGCCATCAGCGCGGCCGGATACTGCGCGGCTTGTCGCCGAAATCTCACCGCAATCGCGCTTCGACAGCGTGGTGGCGAAAGCGGCGCTATCGCCGCAAAAGATTGCTGCTGCCTTTGCCCACGCCTCGGATGGGGTCGCGCCGTTTGCGGTCGTCAGTCTGCCGACGGGCGGCCAGCACTTTGCGGAACCGGTGCGTCTGGCCGATCACCATGGTCCCGCGTCCGTGCGCTTCGGGCCCGAGATTGCGGAAATCGAACGATCCTCCCGTCTGGCGCTGGCGCTTGCATTGCCGGAAGCGATGATCGACGTGCTGCCGCCAGCCATTGCGGCGAGCGAGTCTCCTGCTCCGCAGGAGCCGCAACAGGCTGAGGTCCAATTGACCTCGCTGCCGCCGCAAGACGAGATGCCCGACAGCATTCCGCTGCCGACCTGGCGCCCGCAGGCGGAAATCGATCGGCCAGCCGAAGCGCCGAATGTTCAAGCGCCCAAGGTCCCATCGATCAAGCCTTCCAGGACCCAGGCAGCCCGGACAGCCAAGGCCGACGCACCGAAGACCGGCGAGGTCCCTTCGGTCGAGCCGACGCAAAGGACCCTATCGCCGAGGAGTTCGTCGACCACGGCCGTGCCAAGCCTGCAGGCCAGCCAGGGCTCGCAAAACAAACCGGCCAAGCGGTCGAAGGCCCAGGACATGCTGGCCTATGCCAAGCCCGACAGCCCGGCCGGCGGCGGCGGGGTCTTCGGCAACCTGTTCAGCAAGCCCGGCAACGGCGTCGCCGTCTACGACATCTCGGCGAAAACCGTCTATATGCCGGACGGCTCGCGGCTCGAGGCGCACTCGGGACTGGGCTCGATGGTCGACCAGCCGCGCTACGTCAATCGCAAGAATGGCGGCCCGACCCCGCCCCACACCTACGATCTGAGGCTGCGCGAATCGCGCTTCCATGGCGTCGAGGCGCTGCGTCTCACTCCCATCGACGGCAAAAACAAATATGGCCGCGACGGCTTTCTTGCGCACACCTATCTGCTGCGCGGCGGCCGCGCCGAGTCGAATGGCTGTGTCGTCTTCAAGGACTATGCCCGCTTTCTCGCCGCCTTCAAGAAGGGCAAGATCAAACGCCTCGTCGTGCGCAGCTAGCAAAGTCGCTGATGCAGGTGGCATCGGAAGGGCGCGCCTGACCATCTGCAGCATAGAAAAGCCGTTCTGTAGCGATCTTTCGCGCCCCCCTTTGTCCTGCCGGACAGAGCGGGGCGCTGTCTCGGCGACCTCGCCGGAATTCCACCCAATTGTCAGCAGCCAGCCTCGAAACCGTTTCCATTCCCGGCCGAGGATACTATGACTGACCGGACCGGGGCGGCGGCTTCAACCGATCGAGAGGATGTCATGACGATACGCGCTGTCGTTTGGGGCGAGAATATCCATGAGCGGACCAATGACGTGGTGGCTGGGATCTACCCCGAGGGCATGCACGCAACGATCGCCGGCGCGCTGAAGGTCGACCCCGAAATTTCCGTATCGTGGGCGACGCTTGAGCAACCGGAGCATGGCCTGTCGGCCGACCGTTTGGCGCAAACCGATGTGCTCGTGTGGTGGGGACACAAGGACCATGGCGCCGTCGCCGACGAAGTCGTCGAGCGCGTGGCGCGCCGCGTCTGGCAAGGCATGGGGCTGATCGTGCTTCATTCCGGCCATTTCTCGAAGATCTTCAAGCAGCTGATGGGCACGCCCTGCACGCTGAAATGGCGCGAGGCCGGCGAGCGCGAGCGGCTCTGGGTGACGAGCCCCAACCACCCGATCGCTGCCGGGATAGGCGAGTATTTCGAGCTCGAGAACGAGGAGATGTATGGCGAGCAGTTCGCCGTGCCGGAACCGCTGGAAACGGTGTTCATCTCCTGGTTCCAGGGCGGCGAAGTGTTCCGGTCGGGGCTGACCTGGCGCCGCGGCGCCGGCAACATCTTCTATTTCAGGCCAGGTCACGAGACCTATCCGACCTATCACGACGCGAATGTCCAAAAGGTGCTGCGCAATGCGGTGAAATGGGCGCACAACCCCCAGGGCGCACATCCAGCCATCCTCGATGCGCCGAACGTGCCGGTGGAAAAGGCGCTCGAGCCGATCGTCGAGCGCGGTGCAAAACTCCATGCCGCGGGCGAAGCCGGGTTTCGCTAGACCGCTGTCGCGAAGCTTCGGTTCTAAAAAATCCATGATCGAACAAGCAGATAAGCTCTCATCCTAAGGATAAGAATCATGCGTCTTTTGATACTCGGCACCGGCTGGATGGCGGAAGAGCATGCCAGGCAGTTCAGCAGGATCGAAGGCGTCGAACTGGTCGGCGCCGTCGATCTCGACCGCGCGCGTGTCGACAAGTTTTCGGACAGCTACGCAATCCCCAACCGCTTCGCGTCGCTGGAAGACGCGCTCGCATGGGACAAGTTCGACGCGGTGGCTAACGTGACGCCAGACCGCATCCACCATCCCACCACCATGATGCTGATCGCGGCGGGCAAGCCGGTGCTGTGCGAAAAACCGCTGGCCGAAAATTACCAACGGGCCAGTGAAATGGCCGATGCCGCCGAGCAAGCCGGCATCATCAACATGGTCAACCTGACCTATCGCAACGTCGCGCCGCTGCAGCAGGCGCGCGCCATGGTGCTTGCCGGCGACATCGGCACGGTCAGGCACGTCGAAGCGTCCTATCTGCAGAGCTGGCTGGTTTCCAAATTCTGGGGCGACTGGCGCACTGATCCGAAATGGCTGTGGCGGCTGTCACGCGGCCATGGCTCCAATGGCGTGCTGGGCGATGTCGGCATCCATATCCTCGATTTCGCCAGCTATGGCGCGGCGCTCGACATCGATCATGTGTTCTGCCGCCTCAGGTCCTTCGACAAGGCGCCCGGCAACCGGATCGGCGAGTACGAACTCGATGCCAACGACAGTTTCACCATGGCGCTGGATTTCAGCAACGGCGCATTCGGCGTCGTTCATGCCAGCCGCTGGGCAACCGGTCATCTAAACGAATTGCGGCTGCGCATCTATGGCGACAAGGGTGGTATCGAGGTCGTGCACAACCTGAAGAGCTCGGAGCTGAAAGCGTGCATGGGCGAGGACATCGAGGACGCAAAATGGCAGGTTCTCGATGCCGGAACGGTGCCGACCAACTACCAGCGCTTTGTCGATGCGGTGCGCAACCGCGTCCAGGCCGAGCCGTCGTTCCGCCACGCGGCCGAATTGCAGAAGGTTCTCGACCTTGCCATTGTGTCGGACGAGAAGCGGGCAGAACTCAGGGCCCATGCCGACACGCAATAAGCGTGGGTTCTTCGCCCTCGCGAAACTAGGGAGATCGGCTGGCCGCACCTTGTCCTTCAAGTAGGAGATGGGGTCGGGACGATGTGAAAGCGCAATCTCCCCCCGCAAGGGGGGAGATCGGCTGGCCGCAGCGGGGCGCAGCCTGCTGATTCAGGGCGGAGCTAACGATCGCTTGTTCGATGAGTCGGAACCGTCCGTACTCTCCGCGCATTCGATGGACTATGAACAGGATGATTTCCAACAACGATCCGGGCGGATCACCGGCAGGCTGGACAATCAAGCTCGGAGAATCTCCTGTAGTCGGTACAGCTATCCACAGCGGCACCGACGTAGGCGGGGCTTGTCGATCGGCCATGTGTCTCTCCGATCCTGACCGGCGTCGAGAAGAGGACCCGTTCACCGAGCGCTTCATCGCCGATTTTCCGACCCAGATCGTCGTTCATCGATCGCGCTTCCAGGGAGATCTGAACCGCGCGCGCGACGCCTCGGTCTACCGGTCGCCGGATCAGTCCTGGGGTCTGAAGGTCTGGCGAGGGCAGTTGGATGAGGACATCGTAAAAGAGTCTCTTTCCTTTCACGATGCCTTCTACCGTGAGCTGAACCGTGTCCTCGCCGATATCGAGAAGCGCTATGGCAAGTTCGTTCTTGTCGACGTCCATAGCTACAATCACCGGCGCGGGGGGCCGGAGGCCATGCCTACGTCTCGCGACGTCGCGCCCGACATCAACATTGGTACGTCTTCCATGGACCGCGAGCGCTGGGCGCCGGTCGTCGATGCTTTCATCGAGACGCTTCGCGGCCAGCGCCTCAACGGCGAGCCGATCGACGTGCGCGAGAATGTGTCCTTCCAGGGCAAGGGCGAACAGACCCGTTTCGTCCATGCCAATTTTCCAGAAACCGGCTGTGCCATCGCCGTCGAGTTCAAGAAGATTTTCATGGACGAATGGAGTGGCGAACCCGACTGGGGAACAATCGAGCGGCTGCGCGCCATGCTGGCGTCTACGGTGCTCGTCCTGGAGTCGGCGCTGCGGGCCATGCGATGAAGCCCAAGCTCGTTGAGCCCGCGGCGCCGTTGGCGCAAATCGAATCGGACCTGGACGCGCTTTTGCGGGACGGCAAGCCAATCCGCTGCGATTTCGGCAATGGCAACCGTTTGCACATGGATCGGCCGCTGCCCTTTCTGTGTGTCCATGTTGGGTCGCATCAGGATGCGGCATTCCATGCCGTCTCCGCCAACGCGTCCTATCTGATCGCGGCCGACATCGGCCTCGCCCGCGAGGCCGCGCGGCTGGTGGTGCGAAGGCTGCGCGATCACTGCGGCGCCGTCCTCATGCTGGACATCGGCGAGTTGGCCGAAGACCGGTTCCTGACCGAGGATGTTCCGTTCCTGCCGCCCTTCGAGATTGCGCTGGCCTGCGGCGACACGGCGGCGGAGAAGGCGGCACTGAAGTGCTTCGCCACCGCTGCGTCCGCACGCGAAGCAAAATACCGCACGCCCCGCGTCGAAGAACTCAACCCAACGACACGCGCCGAAGCACGGCTGCTGGATGATCTCGGTGATGCGGCGTGCCTGACGGTACGCTTCGCACCGATCTACCGGGTGCCGGGCACCAAGCGCGTCTACCCTGAACTCCACGACCTCATCGTCGCCAACATGGTCGATTCCGCACTTCAGGCCGTCAGCGCCTTCCTGAAGGCGTCAAGGCTGGAACAGCCGGCAACCCATCGGTCACTGGGGCGGCGCGCCTATATCGACGCCGTCGTGCGCGCTGATCGGGCGATCGACAACGTCGCGTCGGCGTTCGACTTCCTGCTTGCTGTCACACCGATCAATGCCGAACCGGCCTGGCTTGAATTCCGGGCAGGCGGCTTCGAGCGTGTGCCCGCGCTGCTCTACAGGCCACTCGAGTTCGAGGTCGCCGCCCAGAAGCGGACGCTCTATTCGGTCTCGCTCGATCACCTGGAAGATCCGCTCCTGACCAAGCTGCTCTCCGAAAAGCAGCAGGAACTCGATCTCCAGCTGTCGATGCTCGCGGCACGCGAAACGCCCCGCTTCGTCGAACTCGGTCGCGCGCTCTATGGCAGCGTCGAGCCGAGCCTGGCGGCGAGGGCATGCACCATTCTCGAAAGGCTACCGCGAGTTGCTTCAGCGGCCCGGCAGAAGGGCCTTGATGCTGACGCCGTTGCCGCGGCCGCGCGAGACATGATCGCCGGATACCGGGCCGCCTACCCCGATTTCGATGCTTCCGTGGAGATCCGCGGCGACCTGCCGGCCGGCCTCCTGGTCTCGCGAAACCGACTGCTGGTTTCGCGCGATACCAACCTTCCATCGGAGCGTCTGACTGCGCTGCTCAGTCACGAGATCGGTGTTCATCTGCTGACCTATTTCAACGGTGATGCGCAGGGGCTCGCCATCTTCCGCAACGGGCTCGCCGGCTACGAGGGCATGCAGGAGGGACTGGCCGTGCTGGCGGAATATCTGGTCGGCGGCATGACCGCAGCACGCTTGAGGCTGATCGCGGCCAGGGTTATCGCGTGTCAGGCGATGCTCGACGCCGCAACGTTCGAGGAAGCCTTCCGCATTCTCCACAGGGATTTCGGCCTCGACGATCACAGCGCCTTCAACGTCGTTCTGCGTGTCTATCGAGGCGGTGGCCTCGCAAAGGATGCCATCTATCTGCGCGGCCTGGCGCAGATCCTCGATCATCTCAAGAATGGCGGCAGCCTCACTCCCTTCTGGATCGGCAAGATTTCTGCCGCGCATTTTGGCCCGATCCAGGAACTCAACGCGCGCGGCCTGCTGCGCGCGCCGCGCCTCGAACCTGCGTTTCTCTCTTCCGACTCGGCCCGTCCACGCCTCAAGAAAGCGATGGCGGGAATCGATCCGATCGATATGGTTGAAGCTTGAGCGGGGTCTCCTCAATGCGCATTGCGTTCTTTGTCAATTCCATTGAGAGCGAGACACCTGGCTATACGACAACAGCGTTGGCGCTGGCTGCGGTCCAGCGCGGCCATTCTGTTGTCTATGTTGAACCAGGCGACTTCATACTGCGTCCGGATGACGGTCTGGCTATCAGCGTCGCGGTTCTGCCGGATGCTTCCTACAAGACGCCCGACAAGCTGCATGCTGCCCTGAAGGATGCCGCGAAGCAGAAAAAGACCTTCGCGATAAGCGATATCGACATTGTGTTTCTGCGTAACGACCCGTCGCTGGACGCCACCGATCGACCATGGGCCGCTAACGCAGGCATTATGTTCGGGCGGCTCGCAGCGGAACGCGGCGTGATCGTCGTCAACGATCCGGACGGCCTGGGGCAGGCACAGAGCAAGCTCTACCTTCAATCTTTTCCCGAGGCGGTCAGGCCGGCTACCCTGATATCGCGCAATATCACCGAGATCCGCGCATTTATCGACAAACACGCGAAGGGCTGCATCGTCAAACCGCTGCAAGGGTCGGGTGGCAAGAACGTATTCCATATCGCAAAGCCTACCGATTCCAACCTCAACCAGATTTTCGAAGCGGCCAGCGGCGCCGGCTATCTCATCGCGCAGGTCTACATTCCGGAGGCCAAGGCTGGTGACGTGCGTCTTTTCCTGATGAACGGCCTGCCGCTGGCGCGCGACGGCAATTACGCAGCCTTTCGCCGCGTTCCAGCCAAGGGCGACGTCCGGTCCAATATCCATGCCGCCGGAACAGCCCGCAAGGTCAAGGTAACGGGCACGATGTTGGGCATTGCCGAGATGGTGCGCCCCAAGTTAATCAGCGACGGCATGTTTCTGGTTGGGCTCGACATCGTCGGGGACAAACTTCTGGAGATCAACGTCTTCACGCCAGGCGGGCTGACACGGCTCGCCGTCATGTACAAGACGGATTTTGCCATGAGTGTCATCGTTGCGCTGGAGGAGAAGCGGACGCTGCGTCAAGCTTATGGAAAGACCCTGACAAATTCGCGGCTGGCGACGCTCTGAGGAACGCAGGCATGACGCGATCTGATCCCTCTGCGGTCGTTCAATTGCGAGCGTCGCATGACGCGATCTGACCCTAGTCGGACACTTCAGGACCAAGTTTTCTCCCCAGTTAGCGGACCTTCTGCGGAACTCACCGCTTTGACCCAAAAACGACCTTCAGCTCCGTTGCGCTCAACGTCAGCAATGGCAACCACGGACAAGATGGAAGGTTCAGCCCGCAATCGCGCTCAGGGCGTCCTCAATATGCCCGAGTGAAGCCGCCATCGTGTAGAATGTTCAAACCTGTCATGTGATCAGTGAGGGGCGACAACAAGCTCTCGACGACGACGGCAACTTCAGACGGCGTCCCATACTTTTTGAGCGGGATATTCTCGGTCTCGACCGCAATCCTTTGTTCAAAGGTCACGCCGGCCTCTAGCGCACGCTTGCCAATTGCATCCCGATACCAGGGCGACAGCGTGCCGCCGAGTGAAAGAGTGTTCACATGAATACCTCTTTCGCCCAGCGCAAAGGCAAGCGTCTTCGCTTCTCCAAGCCAAGCGGTGCGGATGACGTTGGCGGTGGCGTAGTGGCTAAGAACCTGAGCCGAAGAAATGCCGGAAATGATTACGACCTTGCAGCGACGACCTGCTTCAGGGGCCGGTTCCATCCGAGCGATTGCCGACTTCAACAGGGACAACGGCCCAACGAAGCTTGTCTGAAACAGCGTTCGCCAGACCTCTGGCTCGGGCATAGGGTCAGCGGACGAATGCGGTTGGGGCGGCATAAGAACCACCCCATCAAGCTTGAGGCCGGAGGTGGCAAGGTGTCGATCAAACTCGACCAATGCGGCATCGGATGCCATATCAACCGGTATAGCTTTATGCGAACCCTCGTCTGGTGCAGGCAGGCTCGAAACCAGCGACTCAAGTCGTACCTGATTACGGGCCGCTAGCATCAGCCGAGTGCCACTGGCCGCAAGGCGTTCGCAAATTGCTTGCCCGATCCCACCTGTTGCCCCAGTCACAAGTATGGTCGACATCACACCACCCCGCCAGTTTCGAGCAATATACCTTTGTAGGCTGGAAAAGCCATTGGCACTGCCGCAGAAGGGTCTTGCGAGTGACGGCTATGGGTCGGATCGCGACACCCGCGACGCTGACTGCCAACGTCGGGAAATGGCGCTGTCGAGGCAATGCGCGCGTAAGCTGCTCACCTGCCGATGGGAGCGTCAAAGGGCCGGGTCGGGTGGGAATCAGACGCAGCTACTCGATTGCTTCCAAGGCTGCGAGGTCGTTTTCGATAGGCCGGGAAAGCTGGAACTTCGCATGCAGTGCCAGCACCTGGTTCCGATAGAGTTGCAGGAGCGAGCGTAAGGCCGCCAAGATGGCATCGCCCTCGCATGGACAGTAAGAAGACCTGAGGGCAGTGAGAACATCGCCACTCGCCCGCCTGTCGAACTTTGCCATGACAGCCGTTTCAGGGGTTCGATCATGCAGCCAGTCGTCGGCCTGCATCACGTGGTGGCGCAGTTCGTCAAGGAGCGTCTGCGCGTAGAATAGCTCACCGGCATTGCCCGCCGATACGTCTCATGGGCTGCCGCCAACCCTTTGCTGATTGAAAAGTCTACATCGTCTTCGCCAACCGTGAAGTGCAATCCTTGCGATCGCTGCACAAGATCGGCAACGATGCCCTTGGGGTCGTGGAAGATCTTGATCGGCAGCCGATACCACGGCGAGGGCGTCAGCGCGGCCGCATTGTAGTAGAATATGTCAATCTTCCCGAACGGCTGAAAATGCGACACACAGTGCTGCGCGTTCGGAATCCATTCGTTGAAGAGGAAGCCCGGCCACTGCTTTGGCATTTGGCGACGCTGCCGCACGAAGCGCGAGTGCCGCTCGGGCATTACGACGATGCGCAGGTCAATATCGGAATAGGCATCGGCGCTCCTGGCTGCCATCGACCCGCCCAGGAAGATACCTAGAACATCGGGGTCTGCCTTGAAGCAACCAAGTGCGGTCGCGAGAAGGTCGTTTCTCGCCTTTTCGAGGTCGTCTTTTGTGATGGGCGTCTTCATGTGGAGACAGACTAACGCGGGTTGGAAACGTCCACAAAGGGGTCGACTCGAGCCGTTGCGCGAAGGGCAGCTTTTTGAGAAGGGCCATGAATGTCGCGAAATGGCGCGTCCCGCTGGTTCAAATACCTGACTCGCAAAACGCCGGAATCGAGCATCGAAAGACTGGCTGGGGTGGTTTCCTGTCGTACGTCTCGTTCATTGGAACGCGCAACGAGCGCCATTTCGCGACATTCTGGCCGCCTCTCCAAAGCTGATCTTCGCGCAACGGCAGCAGTCGACCTTCGCGATCGTCAGTCAAACTTCCGGGCTCTGCATTAGCTGAAGAGTGCCACGATTCCATAACAGCAAGCATCAATCAGCGCCGTAGAGGGCATGGTGATGACCCAGGCGATCACGATCGAGCCGGCTATGCCCCAGCGGACGGCAGAGATGCGCCGTGCCGCGCCGACGCCGACGATCGCGCCGGTGATGGTGTGCGTGGTGGAGACCGGGATGCCGAGCCAGGTCGCGCCGAACAGCGTGATCGCGCCGCCGGTCTCTGCGCAGAAACCCTGCATCGGATTGAGCCGGGTGATCTTCGAGCCCATCGTGTGGACGATGCGCCAGCCGCCAAACAGCGTGCCTAGCGCCAGCATTGCCTGGCAGGTGATCACCACCCAGAAGGGCACGTAGAACTCGCCCCCGAGCATGCCCTGCGAGTAGAGCAGCACCGCGATGATGCCCATCGTTTTCTGCGCATCATTGCCGCCATGGCCGAGCGAATAGAGCGAGGCTGAGACGAATTGCAGGGTGCGGAAGGTATTGTCGACCGCGAACGGCGTCTGGCGCACGAAAATCCAGGAGACGGTGAGTATCAGCACCAGAGCCAGCACGAAGCCGGTGAGCGGCGACAGCACGATGGCCGCGACCGTCTTCAGCAGCCCCGACCAGACGATGGCGACGCTTCCCGCCTTGGCGACAGCCCCGCCGACCAGCCCGCCGATCAGCGCATGCGAACTCGATGAGGGTATGCCGTAGAGCCAGGTGATGATGTTCCAGGCGATTGCGCCGACGAGCGCCGCGAACACGACCTGCGGCGTCACGATATCGGCGCTGACGATGCCCCTGCCGATGGTCTCGGCGACGTGGAGACCGAAGAACATGAAGGCTATAAAATTGAAGAAGGCAGCCCAGAAGACCGCATATTGCGGGCGCAGCACACGCGTCGAGACAATGGTGGCGATGGAGTTCGCGGCGTCATGCAGGCCGTTCAGGAAATCGAAGAATAGAGCGACGCCGATAAGGCCGACGAGAAGCGGAAAGGCGAGAGTGGGGTCCATCCGCTCAAACGTTCTCGATCACGATGCCGCTGATCTCGTTGGCGACGTCTTCGAAGCGGTCGACCACCTTTTCCAGCTGGCCATAGAGCTCGCTGCCGACGATCCACGCCATGGCGTCGGTCCTGCCGTGCCTCTGGAACAGTTCCTTCAGGCCTGCGTCGTGCAGCCCGTCGGCGCGCTCCTCGATCTTGGTGATCTCCTCGGCAAGGGCGCCGAGCCGTGTGACGTTGGCACCGACTTTTTCCAGCAGCGAGATCGCCTCGGCGGTCAGATGTGCGGCCTCGACGATGACGGCGCCCATCTCGCGCATACGCGGCTCGAAGCTCGTTTGCTCAAACAGCCTCACCATCTTGACCACCTTGTGCATCATGTCGATGGCGTCATCCATCGACTGGATCAGGTCCTTGATGTCGCCACGGTCAAAAGGGGTGATGAAGCTCTTGCGCACGGCGAGCAGCACCTCGCGGGTGACCACGTCGGCCTGGTCCTCGAGCTCGACGAGCTCACGGCAATGGCGCTCGACGTTCTCGCCGCCATCGAGCAGCTTCTGCAGCGCCTCGGCGCCGGCGACGAGGATGCGGGAATGCCGCTCGAACAGGTCGAAGAACTTGTCCTCGCGAGGCAGAAGCGCACGAAACCAATTGAGCAGGTTTTATCCTGTAGCGTTCAGAAATGAGCCAGTTCAGGCGCTATGGATTCTAGTAGGGCAGCCAACTCAGGTTCATCGACCAGGAGTGCTGCTTGATCCGGCTTAAGCCAGGCCCGTCTTCGATACTTCTGCTCCTTCCATTCATCCAGCTCCTGCTGCACGTGAAGCGGGTATACTTTAACGGTTATCGGGACAAACATGTCCTTCAATCGCTTCCAATAATGGAAGCTGCCAACGGCTTGCTCATGCAAAGCGCCCAATACTCCGGCTTCCTCACCCGCCTCTTGAGCTGCAGCCTCGCGGTCTGGTCGACCCTTCATCGGCCACCCCTTGGGCAAGATGAAGCGGCCCGTTTGCCGAGACGTTAGCAGCAAGATTTCAGCGTCTCCGTCTGCGGTGCGGCGATAAGGCAAAGCGGCAACCTGTGCGATGGGCTTACCACGGCGCGCTCGCTTCCCCAGTTTCTTTGTCTTCAAAGGCCCGGCCATCCATTTCGCTGAGACCTTAGCCCGTATTGTCGGTAGCTGGCTAAATTTTTTGCGAAAGCCAATTAAGACGTGAAGGATCTTCGTTGAGTCAATAGTGCTGCTTGCTGTGAATGTCAGCTATCAGGGAGCGAAACATCCTCATGAAGGGCAGCTCAGGGTCATGGGCGTGAGTTCAGCCGATGGCGAGCGAAACTTCCGCTTGGGGTCGGCTTGGGCCGTTGCACGAAGGGCAGGTTTGGAGAAGCGCCGCGAATGACAGGTTATGGCGCGTCCCGTTGGTTCGAACACCTGAGCCGCAGAAACCACGAAATAGGCGTCGAAGGACTGACTCGGGTGGTTTTCTGCCTTCCGTGTCGCCGATCGGAACGCGCAGGCAGCGCCACAACCAGTCATTCCAGGGTTTCTCAATAGCGGCTGTTCACGCTGCGACTGGAGGCGACGCAAGGCGGACGTTCACCTCATTCGGGAAGACCTGCCTTCAGCAAGCCTTTGCGCAGGTGCTCCGCATCGGCCGGATATCTGTAGTGCGGCATCTCCGCCCGCACGCTGAAACCCGGCTTGCGCCGGAGCACTTCGGCAGCCTTGGCGCGAGCTTCGTCGAGACGTCCAAGCTGTGCCAGGCAGGCTGCTTCGCGCGCCATCTGCCACGGAGACTTGGTGGGCCCGATGTTCTGGCTCGCCACCAAGGCCTCTTCGTAACGCCTTAACGCATACAGGCATAGGGCAAGAGTGCCCCAAAAAAAGTTCAAATAGGGATCGAGCCTGATGGCCCGGTGGAGGAGTTCGATGCCTTCTTCGGCACGACCGGAGACGCCCAGCACTCCGGCCAAATGAACAATGCCGATGGCGTCGTTGGGGTTGAGCGCCACACCGCGCTCGAGATGCGATCTGCCAGATCGTACTCGTCACGAAATCGGTAGACCTGTCCGAGGAACGTGTGACATCGGCTGTCGCGCGGGTCCAATCGGACTGCAGCCGTGGCAATGTCCAATGCACGTTGTTTGATGGAATCGGACGCGCCGCCATAATGGTTCTCGACCAGCAGCGCTAGGGCCAAGTAGGCATGGGCCAGCGCATATCGCGGATCGAGAGCAACGGCCTGCTCGAACAATTCGCGAGCGAGATGGTTATCGTCCGGACCATAGCCGCGCAAATGCTGGATACCGCGCAGCAGGCAGTCATAGGCCGGTAGGCTGTCGGTCCGCTTGTTTGCGGCCATCCTGATTTCGGCGTCCTCCAGACGGCCAGCCACAGTGGCGACGATGGTCTGTGTCAACTCGTCCTGAACGTCGAAAAGCTCTTCGATGCCGCGATCGAAACGCTCGCTCCACAGATGGTTGCCTGGAACGGCGTCGATCAGCTGCGCCGTAATGCGAATCCGGCTGCCCATCTTGCGGACGCTGCCCTCGACGACGTAGCGAACGCCAAGATCGCGCGCGACCCGGCGCACATCGACGCCTTTGTCGCGATATTGAAACGACGAGTTCCGGGCAATGACGAACAGCGAACGCGAGCGCGACAGTTCGGTGATGATATCCTCGGTGATGCCGTCGGAAAAATACTGCTGTTCAGGATCGCCGCTCATGTTGGTGAACGGCAGGACGGCAATGGAAGGTTTGTCGGGAAGGGACAACGAGGGACCGACGGCTGCAGAAGATACCGCACAAGTCGCAACCCTAAATACACGCACAGGATTGGCGATGTTCTTCAACTGTTGCTCACCCATGTCTTCGAAAGCAAGCTCGAGTCGGCCATGGGTCTCATCGCGCACTTTTGCCGAAACGCAGATCCCGCCCGGCTCCGCTAGCGCCTCCAGCCGCGCGGCTATGTTGACGCCTTCGCCGTAGACATCGGATCCCTCGCCAATGATGTCGCCAAGATTGATGCCGATACGCAGAACGATGCGTCTATCCTCACTCAAAAGCGTGTTGGCCTCGGCCATTTTCTCCTGCAATTCCAGCGCCGCCTTAACTGCATTGACCGCACTGGCGAACTCCACCAGCGCGCCGTCGCCCATGACCTTGACAATGCGCCCCTCATGGTCCCGCACAATCGGCTCCAGGACGGTCTTCCGCCGTTCCCTCAGCGCCGCCAGCGTTCCCGTCTCGTCGGCCTCCATGAGGCGCGAGTAGCCGACGACGTCGGCGACGGCGATGGCGGCAAGGCGGCGTTTGGCGCGTTCGTCGGCCATTTAGATGATGCCTTAGGGCAGTCTCTGCCGATGGTATTTGTGCTGTGCCACGATGTCCATTGGCTGCTATGGCACCATCCCGAACATTGCTCAGGGGCCGACGACATAGGTCTGCGATGGGTCGAGCCCGTTATTCGTGCCGGTTCCGGTGAAGGTCTGCTTTCGGGAAGGCAGACGGTTCCAGGAAGTCTGCTCAGGGTCACGACGTTCCCTTGACCTCCCATCAGGGATAGTCCGCAAGGGGTCGATTCAAGCCGCTGCGTGAAGGGCAGCTTTTGAGAAGCGCCATGAATGTCGCGAAATGGCGCGCAGCGGCCTTTTTGGACGACCGGCTTCGAATGTCCGTTTCCCTCGGCCTTTGGCGGCGGCCAGCTGATTGAGTCTAGGCCCTAATGCCGCAGGATCTTGCCGAAGCCGATCTCGGTGCGCAGCCGCGTCATGTTGGTGGCGGGGTCGCCGAGGCGCTGGCCGTCGACCGTCAGGTCGCCGTCGCGGATCGTCTCCAGTCCGTTGATGCAGCGGATCAAGGTGCTCTTGCCCGAACCGCTCGGCCCGCAGACGACGACCACTTCGCGCGGCTCGACGCTGAGCGTGATACCCTTGAGCACATTGAGCGCGCCGAACCATTTGTAGAGGGCTTGGTGAAGGCAACCTTCATCGCCCGTCTCAGCGTGGGCGTCATGTCGGCGACCAGAAGATCGGCCGGATCCCGGAAACGGAGATGTCGTGATCTTTGCCGGTGCCGCGACCGACCGAGGGCATGCCGACTAACGCGGTTTTTCGATCCCCGGAATGCCGCCGATCCGCTCGGCGAGAAAGTCGACCAGCAGCCGGACCCTGGCAATGCCGGCGCGCTCCGGGACGATCAGCATGTTCAGCGGAATGGGAGGCGGGGCGTAGTCCGGCAGGATCACTTCCAGCCGGCCGGCTGCGAGGAGATCGTCGACAAGCCAGTAATGGGCAGGTCCGATACCGCGCCCGGCGACGAGGGCTTCGCGCGCGGCAAGCCCATGGTCGACCCGAAATCGGCCGCCAAAAGGCACCGAGACGCGTGCACCGCCCGGCCCTTGCAGGACGAGCGTATCGCTTCCCGCGATATTTCGACATCCGGATGCCTTCGTGGCCAGGCAGATCCTGCGGGACAGCCGGTCTGCCCCGCGCCGCCAGATAGGCGGGCGCCGCCACCAGCAGGCGCCGGGACTGGCCGAGCGCCCGCAGTTTCATCGAGCTGTCGGTGAGCGGACCGAGGCGAAGCGCGATGTCGACGCCCTCCCGTACAAGGTCGATGCGCTCGTCGGTGAGGCTGAGATCGACACCGATGTCGGGGTAGCGGTCCTGAAAGGCGAAGATCAGCCGGCTGATGTGCAAGACCCCAAGTGCTGCCGTGCAGGATATCCGGATCGTGCCGGCCGAAGCGCCGCGCGTGCCGCGTGCCTCGTCGCCGGCCTGCTCAACAAGGCGCAGGATCTGGACGCAGTCGGCATAGTAACGGCTGCCTTCATCGGTCATCGCGACACGCCGGGTGGTCCTGCTGAGCAGGGGCACGCCCACGGCGTCCTCGAGCTCGCGCAAATGCCGCGTCACCGTCGACTGCCCAACTCCGAGCTCGCGCGCCACCGCCGACAGGTTGCCGCGCTCGGCGACGCGAACGAAGGTGCGCATGCGCTCGAGCGTGACGTCAGATCTATCCATTATTCAGCATAATCATATGCATTGCCTAGATATAGCGGATCACCCTGGAGCTGGCTACCTTCTGCGTTCATTGTCCTTCTTCGGAGTTGACCCATGAAAGTCCTGCTTGTCTTCGCTCATCCTGAACCGCGTTCGCTCAACGGCGCACTGCGTAACGTCGCCATCAGGGAACTCGAGGCCCAGGGCCACGAGGTGCGGGTGACTGACCTCTATGCCGATGGCTGGAAACCCGAGGTGGACCGTGCCGACTTTCCGTCGTGGCCGCCCGAGGCACGCTTCCTGCCGGCTGGGGCCTCTAAAAAAGCATTTGCGACCAACAGGCTGACCGACGATGTTAAAGCAGAGATCGACAAGCTGCTGTGGGCAGACACGCTGATCCTCCAGTTCCCGCTATGGTGGTACGCCATGCCGGCGATCCTCAAGGGCTGGGTCGACCGGGTGTACGCCTACGGCTTCGCCTATGGCGTCGGCGAGCACAGCGACAAGCGATGGGGTGACCGCTTTGGCGAGGGAACGCTCGCCGGCAAGCGCGCGATGCTGATCGTGACCACCGGCGGCTGGGAGGGGCATTATTCCGCCCGTGGCGTCAACGGCCCGATCGACGACCTGCTGTTCCCGATCAATCACGGGATCCTTTACTATCCGGGCTACGACGTGCTGCCGCCGTTCGTCGTCTACAGAGTGGATCGTTTTGGCGAGGCCGATTTCGAACCCGTCGCGGAGCGCCTGCGCGAAAGGATGCGGACGCTCGAGACAACCCGGCCGATTCCCTATCGGCAGCAGAATGGCGGCGACTACCACATCCCGAGCATGCAGCTCCGTCCCGAACTGGGCGACCCGGGCGCGACGGGCTTCGCGCTTCACGAGGACCGCGCAACCGCGAAATCGGCGACGCCGCGTTCGACTTTGCGGGACGTGGCCTGACGCAGCATCCCGAAAAGATCGGGCAAGTCGCCCGAAACCTGTGGGATGAATCAGCGACCGGCCCGAAAGATCGCTGCCGCAGCAGCCGTCAGCGCTGCATTGCCTGATGCAGTGGTGCCGTCCGGAAGCTGCCTGCCGTCTTCCAGGCCGACGCGCGTCGACCAGTGGCGCTCCGCCGCCCGCTTGACGAACGGCCAGACCGTGGCGTCGGCGCCGTGCAGCAGGATGGCGCGATGCATCCCGGCCCGGTCGAGCACGGCTTCGATGCCGTCGCAGACTTCCCATGCAGCGTCCAACTCTTGCTCGGAAATCTCGATCAGGATGCGCAGCACCTGGCTGCCACGGTCGAGGCTCACCAGGCGCTCTGCGTCAGCGATGGAGGCAAGCCCGGCCTCGATGCCGATGCCGCGCTGCCGCAGGCTTTGCATGATCTCGGGCGCGGCTTTTTCGCTCAGATTGACCGACGCGTAATCAGGTAATTCGCTCCAGCCGGTGATCGCGGCAAGTGTGCGCTCGTCATCATTCTCGATCCAGGCGCCGGTCGATACGCCGATCAGCGTTCCCGGGCAGGCGCGGCGCAGCGCCAGCACGGTCCGGTCCATCGTCGCCGCAGCGAGGCTTTCGCGGCCGTCGAGCCCGCGTGCATGGACATGCAGCTCGGCCGCACCGGCGGCCACGCAGACGGCGCCGTCTCGCGCCATGGCTTCGGGATCAAGCGGTAGCTGCGGATGGAAATCGGCGCTGCGCGCGCCATTGATGCAGGTCTGGACGATCATGGAGGTGGCGCCTGGTTGAAGTGGACCAAGTGTAGCGCAGGATGGCGGATACCGGAATCGGGTGATTGTCAGGAGAGCTGCTGCGGTGGAAGGATGTTCGCAGACGCTGATGCTGCCCCTCATTGCCCTGCTGCAGCCTTACTTTAAAGCTTTCAGCGTAGTGCCATCGGCGAAGCTGCCGATCTCCCCCCTTGCGGGGGAGATGCCTGGCAAGGCAGAGGGGGGTGCTGTCCCTCCGACCTGTCAACCAAATTACAGCCACGCCCTTAGGCTGTTTCCGGTTGAGAATGGCTGAAGTCGAAGTTGGCGATCCTTCCCACCCCCCTCTGTCCTGCCGGACATCTCCCCCGCAAGGGGGGAGATTGGATGCCGCTTCGGCTTTCGCCAACCACCAGCGCTGGAAGCCAGGGCTGATGAGGGCAGCCCTAGCCTGCCGGCCGTTACCTCGAAAACTCGCTGCGCACGATGCCGTGGCGCTGCAGCTTGTCGTAAAAGGTCTTGCGCGGAATCCCCAGCGCTTCGATGGTGCGCCTGACGTCGCCCTGGTTGCGGTTAAGCGTCTCGCGGATGATGTCGGCCTCGTAGCGCTCCAGCCGCTCCGGCAGCTTCATGGCGGCGTCCGGTTGGGCTGGGGCAGGGGATGGCGCTCCAGCGTCTTCCTCCAGTCCAAGCACAAAGCGTTCGGCGAAATGCGCGAGCTCGCGTACATTGCCCGGCCAGTCATGGTCGCTCAGATGGCGGTGCACCGCGGCCGGCACCGCCGGCAGCGGACGCCGGAAGCGGGCGGCGGCGCGCTCGGCGAAGTAGAAGAACAGCAGGGCGACGTCGTCGCGGCGCTCGCGCAGCGGCGGAATGGAGATCGTCACCACGTTGAGCCGGTAATAAAGATCCTCGCGGAAAGCGCCGCGCTGGCGCGGATCGCCGAGATCGACCTTGGCGGCGGCAACGACGCGCAGGTCGACCGGCCGCATTTCGTTGGTGCCGAGCGGGGTGACCTCGCGCATTTCCAGTACGCGCAGCATCTGCACCTGTGTCGAGACCGGCATGCTTTCGATCTCGTCGAGGAACAGCGTGCCGCCGCTGGCGTGCTCGATACGGCCGATCCGCTTCTTCTGCGCCCCGGTGAAGGCGCCGGCCTCGTGGCCGAACAATTCGCTCTCGATGACCGTTTCGGGCAGCGTGCCGCAGTTCAGCGCAACGAAATTGCCCTTGGCGCGGCGACTCCAGCGATGCAAAAGGCTGGCCACCACTTCCTTGCCGGAGCCGGTTTCGCCCGTCACCAGCACGTCGACATCGGTGTCGGCGATCTGGCGCAGCGTGCGGCGCAGCCTTTCCATCGCCGGCGTCTGGCCGATCAGCGGCAGGCCGTCCTGCGCCTCTCCGGCCGCCTCGCGCAAGGCGCGGTTCTCCATCACCAGACGGCGCTTTTCCGCGGCGCGGCGCACGCTCTGCACCAGCCGGTCGGCGGCGAAGGGTTTTGTGATGAAGTCGTAGGCGCCGTCCTTGATCGCCTTGACGGCAACCGCGATGTCGCCATGCCCGGTGACGAGGATGACCGGAATGTCCGCGTCCAGCCGCAGGATGCGGTCGAAAAGCTGCAGGCCGTCAATCTCAGGCATGCGGATATCCGAAACAACCACGCCGGCAAAACCGGTGTCGAGCCTGGCCAGCGCCTCGGCCGCCACCGAAAAAGGCGAGACCGAAAATCCGGCAAGCTCCAGCGTCTGCGCGGTAGCCCTGAGGAGATCGCTGTCGTCATCGACCAGGATCACCGGCGCTGCGTCGTCGTTCGTCATGCTGCCTTGGCCACTATGCTGCTTTCAAGAGATGGATGACGAAGCGGGTGCCGCTGCCGCCGCTCGAAACCTCGATGCGTCCGCCGTAGTCGGCGACGATATCCTTCGAGATGACAAGGCCAAGACCGAGGCCTTTTTCCTTGGACGTGTTGAACGGCGTGAACAGCGATTTGAGAATCCCTGGCGGAATGCCAGGTCCGTTATCGGACACCCCGACCGTCACGCCGTCCGAGGTCTCCTCGACCGAAACCCGAACATGAGCGTCGTTGCGGCCTTCCAGCGCTTCGAGAGCGTTCTGGAAGAGGTTGATCAGCACCTGTTCGAGCCGGACCCGGTTGCCCATGACCTTGAGGCTCGGCGATGGCAGGTCGATCGCCAGTGCGTCGAGCCGGCCGGCAAAGCGGCTTCTCAACAGCACGACGGCGCCCTCGACGACACCGCGCAATTCGACAGGCTCGGCGGCGGTGCGGCCCTTGCGGGCAAAGGCTTTCAATTCTTCGGTGATGGTGCCGATGCGCTCGGTCAGGGCTGCAATGGCGCCGAGGTTTTCCTCGGCGGGCGCGGTCTGCTTCCTGTCGAGGAAGACGCGGGCGTTGTCGGCATAGGCGCGTATGGTGGCAACCGGCTGGTTGATCTCATGGGCGACGCCGGCGGCGATCTGGCCGAGGATGGCGAGGCGGTTGGCCTGGACCAGATCCTGCTGCACCACCTGCAGCTTGGCTTCCGTGCTGCGATGGTCTGATATCTCCGCCTGCAGCCGATCGCGGGCACGACTCAGATCCTCGGTCCGCTCGATGACGCGGCGCTCGAGTTCGATGCGCGCCGCCTGTTCGGCGGCGATCCGCATTTGTCCCGATTGCCGGCGCCACAACAGATACGCGGCAAGGCCGAGCAACGGGGCCAAGACGCCGAGCGCAAGGAGCCGCATTTCACGGGCCGCGGCGGCGATCGGCGCCTCGGCCGGAACGAGATAGTCGAGCCGCCAGGGGGTCGAAGGAACCGGGGCTGAAAGCCGAAGATATTCCGCGTCGCTGCCGCCGGGCGTCACCGCATGGACGATGGATGTGTCCGGGCTGAGCGCCTGCGGGCGCGTGATCGGCAACGGCATCAGCGGTGCATCGCCGAACTGCTGGCTGTTCTGGATGGCGGCAAGATCAGACGCGGCAAGCGGCGCCGTCGTCATGAAGCGCCAGGACCGCACGCTGGTGATCAGGACGATACCACGCTCGTCGCTGACATAGGCCGGGCGGTTCACCTCGTGCCAGTCGGCCTCGAGCTGATCGAACTCCGCCTTGACGACGACGACGCCGAGCGGTGCGGCAGCATCGCCGACGCGTCGCGAGATGTAGAGGCCTGGGCGTTTGCTGACATTGCCGAGCGCGAAATATTCGGCGGTTCCGGATTGCATCGCCGCGGAGAAATAGTCGCGGAACCGGTAGTCGTTGCCGACAAAGCTGATCGGGTCGCGCCAGTTGCTGGAGGCGATCGCCAGCCCGTCGGTGCCGATGACATAGAGCACCGAGGCCTTGGTGCCGGAGACCAGCCCTTCAAGCTTACGATTCAGCACATCGATTGCAGCAGCGCTTTTCTGCGCCAGCGCGTCGCGCACCTGCTGGTCTTCCGACAAAAGCAGGGGCAGGGCGCGCGGGCTTTCCAGAACGGCGCGCAATAGCGCGACCTTCAGATTGGCGTCGGTGCGGCCCTGCGCCGCCAGTGTCCCGAGCTCGGTGGTGCGGCCATAGAGACCGGCGCCATAAAGTGCGGCCGTGGCCGTCGCAAGGGCGATGGCCGCAAACAGCAGCCAGGCACGGCGCGCTCGCCTGCCGAGTTGCTCGGGCGAGGACGGCAAGGCAGCGGCGGGGCGTTGCAGCATCGCCCATTTGTGCATGATTTCGCACAAAGCACAATTCGGCTATGCGAACATCCGCACTTTGTATGTGCAAAGCCAAAAGCTTGAGTACGAGGATACTCAACGAAATCAAATCGATAGCCTCTTAAGCGCAGTCTGGCACGGCAGTTGCAAACACGACTTCAGCGGTCGCGAGGCTGCTGGGGGTCAAATGCAAACGCTCCGGGAGGTCGAGCTTTCGATCGGAGCACAATGGAGGACGTCATGCAGACAGCATTCGCTGCCGCCGAGCCGCGCGGCAAACTTCCGTTCTACCGGCATCTCTATGTGCAGGTGTTGGCGGCGATCGCCGCCGGCGTGCTGCTCGGCCACTTCTATCCCGAAACCGGCGAGGCGATGAAGCCGTTCGGCGATGCCTTCATCAAGCTGGTGAAGATGGTGATCGCGCCGGTGATCTTCCTGACGGTGGCGACCGGCATCGCCGGCGTTTCCGACCTGCAGAAGGTGGGCCGCGTCGCCGGCAAGGCGATGATCTACTTCCTGGCATTCTCGACGCTGGCGCTTGTCGTCGGCCTCGTCGTCTCGAACGTCGTCCAGCCGGGCGCCGGCATGCATATCGATCCAGCCACGCTCGATGCCACAAAAGTGGCGACCTACACCGAAAAAGCGCACGACACCAGCATCGTCGGTTTCCTGATGAACATCATCCCCGACACGATCACCGGCGCTTTCGCAAAGGGCGACATCCTGCAGGTGCTGTTCTTTTCGGTGCTGTTCGGGCTGGCTCTTGCCGCGGTCGGCGATCGCGGCCGCCCGGTCGTCGATTTCCTGCAGGCACTGACCACGCCGATCTTCCGCCTCGTCGCCATCCTGATGAAGGCCGCGCCGATCGGCGCTTTCGGCGCCATGGCCTTCACCATCGGCAAATACGGCATCGGCTCGATCGCCAACCTCGCCATGCTGATCGGCACCTTCTACCTGACCTCGCTGCTGTTCGTGCTGGTGGTGCTGGGCGCGGTCGCCCGCTATAATGGCTTCTCGATCCTGGCGCTGATCCGCTACGTCAAGGAAGAGTTGCTGCTGGTGCTCGGCACCTCGTCCTCGGAAGCGGCACTGCCGGGCCTGATGGCCAAGATGGAGCGCGCCGGCTGCAACCGCTCGGTGGTCGGGCTGGTCGTTCCAACCGGCTATTCCTTCAACCTCGACGGCACCAATATCTACATGACGCTGGCCGCGCTGTTCATCGCCCAGGCGACCGACACGCCGCTCAGCTTCGGCGACCAGATCCTGCTGCTCGCCGTCGCCATGCTGAGCTCCAAGGGCGCCGCCGGCATCACCGGCGCCGGCTTCATCACGCTGGCGGCGACGCTCTCGGTCGTGCCCGCAGTGCCGGTCGCCGGCATGGCGCTGATCCTCGGCGTCGACCGCTTCATGTCGGAATGCCGGGCGCTGACCAACTTCATCGGCAATGCGGTGGCGACCGTGGTCGTGGCGCGCTGGGAAGGGGAACTCGACCAGACCAGGTTCGCTGCCGCGATGGCCGGCGACTTGCCGGAGGAAGCCGATCTGTCGCTGCCGGGGCTGCAGGCCGCCTGAACCGTTCAGGTCTGCACGGTCATATCCCGAAGCCGGCTTGCCGCTGGCTTCGGGATAGAAGCCGCCAATCTCCAACATCCGCTGATATCCGCAGGCCATGCCGCTGCGCGCTGCCTCAGATGTAACGGGCTTGTGAGCCTTGTTTCGGGGCGCGGGGCTTGTTCCAGCCGCATTTGAAGGCCAGTATCCGCCATGCTTTCAAGGTGCCCGTCCGCTTCGATCGCGACCTGATCGCGCCCGAAGGCGAGACATTTTTTTCGTCGGGCTCGGTTCAGTTTGGGTCGAGACTGTCGGAGCTTTTGCTGCCGCTGACCACAACTTTGACCAAGGCGGCAGCTCTCGAAGGCGATGGCGGCCTCAGTATGAAGTCGCATAGCGAGACGTGACCCCGTCTCCTGATGGAAAGCCGCTGGCTTTTGCTCAGGAGACTCGTCGGGCACTTGAAGCGGGGGCAGGCCCGTGAGCGGGTTTTGCCGAAACCAAAGCAAGATGCGAGGTCAAATGCGATGCAGCCTGTCCCAGGGATTCCGGTGTCCATCATCATTCCGAACTACAATTACGCGCGCTTCCTCAAACGCAGCATCGACAGCGCCCTCGAGCAGGATTACCCGGATGTCGAAGTCGTCGTCGTCGACGATGCCTCGCAGGACAATTCCACGACAATCATGAATTCATATGGGGACAGGATCCTCGCCTGCCCGCGTGCGCAAAATGGCGGGCATGCCGCCGCGTTCAACACCGGCTTTGCGGCAAGCTCGGGCAGGATCGTCCTGTTCCTCGACGCCGACGATTTTCTTTATCCGACCGCCGTTTCCAGGATCGTCGACACCTGGGATGCGGCAACGGCCCAGGTGCAGTCCAGGCTGCATATCGTCGACGAACGACAACGCATCAAGGACGTCTTTCCGCCGCCCGAACTGCCCTTCGACAGCGGCGATGTCATGCCGAAACTCCTGCACAAGGGCCGCTATCAGACGACTGTGACCAGCGGGCTGGCCTTTGATCGCACAACCCTGGAATCGATCATGCCTATACCGGAGCCGGAGTTCCGCCAGGGCGCCGACGGCTACCTTGCAACGCTGGCGCCCATGTACGGACACGTCCAGTCCATTGACGAATGCGTCGGCGCCTACCGGATCCACGGCGCCAACCATTCGGTGTTCGGTGAAAAGCTCGCCGAGCGGGCACGCTGGCGGATAACCCACGATTTCCGCCGCATGCAGGCGCTGTCGGACCAAGCCTCCGGGATCGGCCTGACCATCGTGCCGTCGGAGGCGGTCCGCCACGATCCGCTCCACCTCGAAGAGCGGCTGGCGTCCTTGTGCGCGGACAGACGCCAGCACCCGGTGGCCAATGATTCCCGGCTGGCGCTCGGGGTGGCCGGCGCCGTCGCCAGCCTCGAAATGACCGCGTCGCTCCGCCGGCGCGCCGTCCTTGCCGCCTGGTTCCTGTCGGTCGGGTGTTGCCGCGGAAAATGGCGACGGCAGTGCTGTCGTGGAAGCTCGACGCCTCGTCGAGACCGGCATTTTTGAGCCGTCTGTCCAAGACCATCCGTCACGCCATGGGGTAGTTTGGTGCGTTGACGTGGTTCGGTCAGGTATTCGCCCGATCCGGCCGGGCGCCGGAGTCATGGTACCGGCGCGTTCGACCCGTGCCGCTACCTCATGTCCTTTCCGGATCGCGAACATCGTCTCAGACAGGCCCACCGCACTGTAATTTATTTGCTTACATCTTGTTGACGTATGTCAGCAACATGCTTACATGTTGCATGATCAGATCGTTCAAGCACAAGGCGCTGGCCGACCTCTTTCAAACGGGAAAGACCGGAAAAATCGACGCCAAGATGCATAAGCGCATCCTTGTCCGGCTTGACCGTTTGGAAGTCTCGGAAAGACCTGAAGACATGGACTTGCCCGGATTCGACTTCCATCCTTTGAGGGGTTTCACCCCGACCCGCTACACGGTGCATGTCAACGGGCCGTGGTGCATCACATTCGAATTCGACAACAATGATGCCGCCCGCGTCGACTTCGAACAGTACCACTAAGGCGGCCAGATTGGAGAAATCGGATATGAGCGTTTTTGAGCCGATGCGTCCGATGGAGCGCTGCCCATCCCACCCTGGAGCGCTGCTTGACGAGCTTATCCCGGCAACCGGAAAGACCAAGGTGGAAATCGCCAACCTGCTCGGAATCTCGCGCCAGCAGCTTTACGACATCATCCGCGAGAAGAAGCCGGTGTCGCCGGCGGTCGCCGCTCGCCTGGGAAAGATGTTCGGCGACGGCGCTGCGATCTGGCTCAGGACGCAGGCTGCTTATGATGCCTGGCATGCCGAGCGCGAAGTGGATGTCAGCGCCATACCAAGGCTGCACGCTGCCTGAAACGCAACAAGGCCTGCCGCTCACGCAATGATGCCTTGAAGGCAGTTCCGGCCGGCCTGCCTCTAGCGTGCCCCGCGCAGCCTGACCACGGCACTGCGCGCCGCCAGCACCAGCACCGTGATGATGATCAGGATCACCGAGAGGGCGGCGATCGCCGGGTCGATATTGTCGCGCAGGCCCATCCACATCAGTCTGGGCAGCGTGATGGCGTTGACCGAGGTGATGAACAAAGTGACGCCGATCTCTTCCCAGGACAGCACGAAGGACAGCAGGGCGGCAGTGACGATGCCGAATTTGATGTTGGGCATGATGATGCGGGTGGCGCGCTCCCACACCGTGGCGCCGAGACCGCGCGCGGCAAGGTCGATGCGCCGGTCGAGCTGGCTGAGCGACACCAGGATCAGCACCGTTGCGAAGGGCACCGTCATCACCGCATGCGCCATGGCGACGCCGAGCCAGGTGTCGTAGCCGAAGAACGAAGAGACGCCGGAGATCGAGGTCAGCAGGAAGTAGAGCGTGATCGCCGAGACCACCGGCGGCACCACCATCGGCAGCAGCACGAAGCCGACCAGCGCGGCGGTGAAGCGCGGCTGGAACATCCACACGCCGAGGCTGAAGCACAATGCCAGCACGGTGGAAAAGGCGCTGCTGACGACGCCGATCCTGATCGAGAGCAGGATCGAATTGATCCAGCGCGGATCCTCGATCAGCGCCCGGTAATGGCGCAGCGACAATTCGCCTGACGGCATCGCCAGCATGCGGGTCGGCGTCAGCGACACCGGGATGACGGCGAGCAGCGGCAGCAGCAGGAACAGCGCCACCAGTGTGGCGAGAATCAGCGAGACGGGGCCGGGGCGGTAGGTCGGCATCAGATCAGCTGCTTCGGTCTGACATAGCGGAACAGCAGCGCCATCAGCGCGCCGACGAACAGCACCAGCACGACGCTGATCGCCGCCCCCAGCCCCCAATCCGGGCTCTGGAAGATGCGCAGATAGATCAGCTCGGCGACCATCACGCTGCGGCCGCCGCCGAGGATCGCCGGCGTCACGAAGAAGCCGAGCGAAAACACGAAGACGATGAGCGCCGAGCCGATGATGCCGGAGCGGGTCATCGGCACGAACACCGACCAGAAGGTGCGCATGCGGGTGGAGCCGAGCCCGCGCGCCGCCAGCAGCACGCGGTCGTCGAGGCTGCGCATCGAAGTCGCCAGTGGAAACACGGCGAAAGGAATGAGGAAATGCGTCATGCCGACGATGACGCCGAATTCGTTGCGCACCAGCGTCAGCGGTTCCGAGATGAAGCCGATCGCCTGCAGCCAGGTGTTGAACAGGCCGCGATTGGAAAGCAGCGCCACCCAGCCGAAGGCGCGCGTCAGCACCGAGATCCAGAACGGCACCAGGATGCAGAACTCGGCGATCACGCGCTGCGCCGGCGTGCCGCGCACCCACACCACAGTGATGGCGTAGGCGGCGGCAACCGAAACAATTGTGACGATCGCAGCGATGCGCAGCGTGCGGACAAACACCGACTGCACCAGTGGGTCGCTGAGCAGCGTGCCATATTGCCCGAGCCCCGGCTCGGGCAGGGTGAAGCTCCAGTTGACGACGCCGAAGAATGGCCAGGCATAGGCGGCGCCAAGGAACAGCAGCAGCGGCGCCATCAACAGCGCCGCACCCATCCTGTCGGAGAGATATGCTTTCATCTCGGCTCCGGTTATCCCGGTCTGTCAGGCGGAGATGATCTTCGTGTATTCGTCGAGTGCGGCCCCGTAGTTCTTGGCGTACCACTCCATGTCGAGCGGGATCTGCTTCTTCATGTTTTCGGGGTCGACCGGGTTGATGCGCTTCTTGTCGGCGGGGATCAGCGCGTCGGTGGCCGGATTGGCCGGGCCCTGGCCGAGCTTGTCGAACATGATCAGCTGTTTTTGCGGATCCTGGGCGCTGGCGATGAACTTCATCGCCGCGTCCTTGCCGCCGGGATTGCCCTTGAGCACGGCGAGCGCGCCGGGCGAGATCAGGCCCTGGTCCCAGATGAACTTGATCTTGCCGCCGGAATCCTGCTCGATCAGCGAGGCGCGCGTCGACCAGACGATGGCCATCGAAGCCTCGCCGTCGAGCAGCACGCTCTGGCTTTCGGCGCCGCCGCCCCAATAGGCAACGACATTCTCCTTAAAGGCGGCGATCTTGTCATGCGCGCGCTTGAGGTCGAGCGGGTAGAGCGAGGCCGGCGCAATGCCGTCGGCGAGCAGTGCCGCTTCCCAGCTCGACACGCCCCATTTGTAGAGCGAGCGCTTGCCGGGGAATTTCGTCACGTCGAAGAAGTCGGCCATGCCGGTCGGTGCCTGGCTGCCGAATTTCTCGGAATCATAGGCGATGATATAGGAGAAGAAGTAGGTCGAGGCGGCGTGTTCCCAGCCGAAGCCAGGCCGCATCTTGTTCTTGTCGACGATCGAATAGTCGATCGGCTCGAGCATGCCTTGGGCACCGAGCGTGATCGCCGAGAACGGGTCGACGTCGACCAGGTCCCAGGTCGGAGCGCCGCTCTTGAACTGCGCGGCGATCGCGCCCTCGGTCGGACCGGAGCCGTCCATCTTGACGGTGATGCCGGTCTCCTTGGTGAAGGCCTGGCCATAGGCCGCGTCATAGGCGGTGATGGCGTCGCCGCCCCAGTTGACCAGCACCAGTTCCTTGGCTTGCGCGGAGGCGCCGGTCGAGCGCAGCAGCATCGGCGTCCCGGCCAGCACGAGCGCAGCCAGCTGCGTAAACTGCCGACGCGAGATCTCGCCGCGCACCGCCCTGGCGGACAGCGTCTCGATGGAGTGTTTCCTGGTTTCGCTCATCTCTGAATTGTTTGTCATGTCAGTTCCCCTTTTGTGTCGTTGATATTTCACGAAGGCCAGACTGGCGAATTTCAGCTTCGCCACCCCGATCGTCATTGTCCTCCCTCCGGAAGGAGGAAACCTTTTTCCGCCGGCCATGTCAGCCATACGGAATTGCCCTTGCTGAGTGCCAAAGCGGCGACCTCGTTCGGCACCGAAACCGTCAGCTTGGCACCTTGGCGCGTGGTGAGATCGAGCCGCGTCGCAGCGCCGAGATAGGTCGAGGCGACCGCAGTCGCGGCGATGCCGTTCTCGCCGGCTGTCGCTTCGGGGGCGATCGACATGTATTCGGGCCGGATCGCCAGGATGGCGTTGCCGCCGACGGCGCTTGCATTGCCGCGCAGGGTGATGGTGCGGTCTTCACACAGGCCGGTGGCGCCGTTGTCGGCGTTGCGCACGCCCTTCAGCGGCAGCATGTTGATCTCGCCGAGGAACTCGGCGACGAAGCGGTTGGCCGGACGATCGTAGACCTCGTCAGGCGCGCCGACCTGCAGCAACTTGCCGTGGTTGAAGATGGCGACGCGCGACGACAACGCCAGCGCCTCGCTCTGATCATGGGTGACGAAGACGAAGGTCGTGCCGGTTTCCTGGTGCAGCCGCTTCATCTCGGCCTGCATCTGGCCGCGCAAGCCCTTGTCAAGCGCCGAGAACGGCTCGTCGAGCAAAAGCACGCCCGGCTCGAACACCAGTGCACGGGCCAGCGCCACGCGCTGCTGCTGGCCGCCGGACAATTGCGACGGCAGTTTCTTCTCGTGGCCCTTCAGCCCGACGCGCTCGACCATCTCGCTGACGCGACGCTTGATCTCGGCCGCCGACTTCTTGCGCACCTTGAGCGGGAAGGCGATGTTGGCCTCGACGCTCATATGCGGGAACAGGGCATAGCCCTGGAACACCATGCCGGCGGCGCGCTGCTCGGCCGGCCGCTCGGTGATATCGACGCCGTCGCTGTAAAGGCGGCCGTCGGTCGGCTGCACGAAACCGGCAAGGATCATCAGGAAGGTGGTCTTGCCCGAACCCGACGGCCCGAGCAGGGTCAGGAACTCGCCGCGGCCGATATCGAGCGTCAGATCGTCCAGCGCACGGAACGAGCCGAAGCTCTTGCCGATCCCGATTGCCTTGATCTCTGCGGCACGGCCGGGTTGCTGCATCCTGCCTTGTCCTCAATGCTGATTGAAATCGTAGGCAGGGCGGCGGCTCACCGCAACCGAATAGTTTTCGCCTGACCGGCAAATTTGATTCATCTATGGCGCCAATCTCCCCCCTTGAGGGGGAGATGGCCGCAAAGCGGCCAGAGGGGGTCGGTCCGACTGGGTTCGGCTTGCTGCTGAGATGGAGGTTGGCGCTTTACGCGCGGCGACCCCCTCTGTCGCCTTCGGCGACATCTCCCCCTCAAGGGGGAGATTAGCTAATCTCTGACAGCTTCGACCTTAACCACCCCCCGAACGCCTCCAGCACCGGGTGGTTCGCCTTGGCATGCTCTGACACCAGAAAGTACGAGCGTGGCGAACTGATTGCGATGTCGAAGGGGCGCACCAGCCGGCCTTCGCTCAGCGCCCGGCGGCTGGTCAGCTCGTCGCCCATGGCGATGCCCTGGCCGGCGATGGCGGCCGAAAAAACCAGGTTCATGTCGGAAAAGAAGATGCCGCCCTCGGTGTCGGGATTCTCGACCTTCGACAGCGCCAGCCAGCGCGCCCAGTCCTCGGTGTCGCCGAGATGCAGGAGATTGGCGCGCAGCACGTCGGCCGGCCTGGAAAAGCCGCCGATCTTGTTGAGCAGCGTCGGACTGCACAGCGGCGTGAAGGAGATCTCGCACAACAGCTCGACCGCCCGGTTCGGCCAGTTGCCGACGCCGAAGGCGATGAAGGCGTCGGCGTCGGCATTGCTGACGTCGTCCAGCCGCCGCGGCGTCAGGATGCGCAGGGCGACATCGGGGTACATCTGCCGGAATTCGCCGATGTGCGTGCACAGGAACAGTGACGCGAAGCCCGGCGTGCAGCTGACGCTGAACGAGCCGCCGACGCCGGTGCCGGCATGGCGCGTTACCGCATCGCCGAGCACCGTCAGCGCTTTGCGCACGTCGCTGGCATAGCGCTGGCCGCGCGGCGTCAGCGCCACGCCCTTGCCGATGCGCTCGAGCAGGTCGAAGCCGAGATCGCGCTCGAGCAGGCGAAGCTGGTGGCTGACCGCGCTGCGGGTCAGATGCAGTTCGTCGGCGGCGCGCCAGACGCTGCCGTGGCGGGCGAAACTGTCGAGGGCGCGCAGCGCCTGCGTCGAGGGAATTCTCAAGAGGTGAACCGAATTTGCATGAGCCGGGAAAACATATCACTTTTTGGCGAAGCGCTTCACTGCTTTCTTTGACCGATGGAGGATCCTGTGACGAACTCGGCTCAAGCGACCGCGCTTGCCTGTCTGGACGACATCCAGCTGTCGCTGTCGGCATGGACGCGGACGATCTTCGATTTCGGCGAGACCGCCTGGCGCGAATACCAGTCGGCCGCCTGGTATGTCGAGCGTCTGAAGCATGAGGGTTTTTCGGTCGAGGAAGGCTCCGGCGGGATGCCGACCGCCTTTTGCGCCCACTGGACCAACGGCGCCGGGCCGACGATCGGCATGTATGCAGAGTATGACGCGGTACCCGGCAATTGCCAGGACGCGGCGACCGTCAAACGACCGCGTCCGGGTCTAGGTGCTGAGGCCGGCGGCCACACCGATCCGCATTCCGGGCTCGGCATTGCCAGCCTCGGCGGGCTTTTGGCGACCAAGGCGGCGATGCAGCGCCACGGCCTACCGGGGACGCTGCGCTTTACCGGCGAGCCGGCGGAGAAGGTGCGGGGGTCGAAGCCGATCCATGCCGCAAAAGGCTACTACGATGGCCTTGCTGGCATGATCTCCTTCCATCCCTTTTACATGCTGCCGCTCTGCAACACGGCGCGCTGGGATACGCATTGCGGCGCAGCCTATGCGATGATTTATCGCTTTGTCTGCGACGAACCCGAAAATTGGGTTCGCGCAAACCATGGCGCGCCGATCCCGCAGGCGCATTCGGCGGTCAGGGCGCCCGGCGCCAACGACGCACTTGTCATGATGTACATGGCGTCCAAGGCGCTGCGCGATTCCATGCTGCCGCATCAGGGCGGCTGGTCGATCAGCGAGGCGATCCTGACCGCAGGGCAGGCGACCGCCGACAATCTGGCAGCGGGTCTGGCCGAGATCCAGTACATGATCCGCGTGCCGACGATTGCCATGGCCGAGCAGGTCACCGCCTTGCTCGACCGCAATGCCGAAGCCGCCGCCAAAATGAGCGGCTGCCGCCATGAGCGGCACTGGGTGTCGAAGTCGCGGCCGGGGCTCGCCAATCATGCCATGGCTGACATTGCCTACGAGGCGCTGTCGACGGTTGGGCCGCCGCGCTGGGACGAGACGGCCAAGGCGATCGCCCGCGAAGTCCAGGTCAATGCCGGCGGCGCGGCGACCGACGAGCCGTTCATCGCCGAGATGGAGCAGCTGATTGCGCCTGAGGAGGCGGAGGCGTTGCTGCGCCGCGACTTGCCGCCGTCGCAGCTGAATTCGACCTCCGACGATTACACCGACATGTCTTGGCACGCGCCGACGGCGCGGTTCTACGTCGCCCGGCCGGCGCTGCGTTGCGAGAGTGGCCACGCCTACCCGTCCTGGGCGATGAACGCGCTGGGCGGCATTTCCGCCACCATCGATCCGATGGTTGCCTGCGCGTCGAAGACGATTGCGTTGGCAGCCCTTCACCTGCTGGAAGACAAGGCGGCCCGCGACGTGGCGATGGACGAATTCGTCGCCCGCACCGGCGGCGGCATTGGTGGCAGCAATTGGCTGGCGCCGCTCTGCGACTACGAACCGCCGATCCATTTCCGCTGGCCGGAATATGTCATCACCCCGCGCGGACGGGACTGGTGGATACCAAGCAACCCGCAAGCCGCGTGATCACTCGAAGCCAGGAGAAATCCCATGACCGTCCATGACCGCATCGTAGCAGAACCGTTTTCATTGCAGCGCCGCAACCCGGCCGGCGGCACCAGGCCATTGACCGCCTGGGGCTTTGCCAACGAGACCGACGTCCTGACCGACGTGCTGCTCGGTTCGCCGAATTTCCTGCGCCATCTCTCGACCAGCTCGCTGTCGCGCAAGCATCTGCGCGAGGCGCCGTGCAACGTCCAGATCGCGCAGGCGCAGCACAAGGACCTGGTCGCCGCTTATGAGCATTTCGGCGTCAACATCCACTGGCACGAGCCGACGCCGGAGCTGCCGATGCAGGTCTATTCGCGCGATTCCAGCGTCATGACGCCGTATGGCGCCATCATCACCGCGATGTCCCAGTGGTGGCGGCGCGGCGAGAACTATGCGGCTATCCGCACCTATGAGACGCTCGGCATTCCGATCTACGACATGGTCACCGCGGGCACTTTCGAGGGCGGCGACTTCAACGTCATCGAGGACGGCGTGGTGCTGATCGGCTGTGGCGGCGCCCGCACCCAGGAGGAGGGCGCGCGCCAGGTCCAGGCCTGGTTCGACAAGGAGGGCTGGGAAACCCGCATCGCCTTCATCGACGAATATTATGTCCATATCGATCTGATGGTGGTGCCGATCGCCGAGAAACTGACCGCTGTCTGCCTCGCCTGCACCGAGCCGGGCATCGTCGACTGGCTGAAGGGCAAGGGCCACGAGATCATCGACGTGCCGTTCCAGGACACGATGGCGCTCGGCTGCAACTTCATGTCGCTGGGCAAGGACAGGGTGATCGCGCCGACATCCAGCCAGACGCTGATCGGCCAGCTCAAGGCGCGCGGCTTCGAGGTGGCGGCGGTCGACATGAGCGAGATCTCGAAGACTGGCGGCGGCATCCACTGCATGGCGCAGGCGCTGAAGCGTGTGCCGGGCTGAGGGGCCGGCAACCCGTTCGCCTGCGCCGAAACCGTAGATTTCCAAGAGTTCGTGAGGTACAAGATGTAAATCAGTGCTCCGTCGCCCCGGCCGGATCCTTGCCGGGAGACGTTACGCGGAATCCATGGCTGCGCCGAGCAGATGAAATGCCGGGCAACTAGCGGTCGGTTATGAACGAGGCATTCAGGTGAGAAGGCCATTGTCGCTTGCGGTTAGGCTAAGACGACCACCAGTGAATGCTGCAACCCCGGGTGGCGCGGGCATCGTGTCCGACATTGATGGAAAAAATTGCGATTCTGCTTTGACTGCGACAGCCGACGTGCTCGAGCTGGCCGGACAGTCTGTTCTGTCAGCGTACCAGGCTCGTCGCGCCGAGCGTGACCGGATGCCACGCTGTAAGGCGGCCTAGGCGTGAGAGAAACGCGCATTCGAGTCCATGCAGGATGGGAGTGGATCGACTGGCGCGAACTGTGGCAATCACGCGATCTTGTCATGCTGCTCGTACGCCGCGACCTCGTCACCAAATACGCTCAGACGATGCTAGGGCCGCTTTGGTTCGTCATCCAGCCGATTGTGATGGCAATCGTCCTGTCGGTCGCCATAAACAGCGGTGCCGGTGTCACGACAGAAGGCGTCCCGCCGTTTCTCTTCAATCTCTGCAGCCTCGCGCCTTGGTTTTATTTCTCTCAGACCTTCGCCTCGGTCGGGGCCACCTTCGTCAACAACGCCAACCTGTTCCAAAAGGTCTATTTTCCTCGCAGCTCAGTTCCCTTGGCCGTGGGTCTGTCGAATCTGGTCGCACTGGCCATTCAGACGAGCCTTTTCTTAATTGTTCTAGTCGCTTACCACGTCAGCGGGGTGTGGACATCGCCCTCCTGGCGGATCGTCCTCATTCCTGTCCTATTCATCGAACTCGTCGTTTTCACGCTGGGGGCAGGTCTTTGCGTGGCCTCGCTTGCGGCACGCTATCGTGATCTCGTCCACGCCATGCAATACGTGCTCCTGATCGCCATGTTCGCCTCATTGGTATTCGTGCCGTTGTCTAACCTCCCGACTCACCTTCGCTGGCTCCCCTGGTTCAATCCCCTTGCGGTGATCATCGAGAGCATGAGGTCGCTCGCACTTAATACCTCAGGGGTAACGGCAATTCAGTCGGTCGTGTCAGTAGCGATCAGCGTAGGCCTGTTCCTGCTAGGGCTTCTCGCCTTCGAGAGAGCGTCCCGGACTGCAGTCGATTTGGCCTAATCGGAACATCCATGAATCCGGCGATCGAGATCAAAAACCTGTCCAAGCGATACGATTTGCACCCTCGACCGACATCGCTGCGTGAGAATATCGGCGCGTGGCTTGGCCGGGGCGAAGCGTCCGGGGCGCAGGGCACGCAATACTGGGCACTTCGCGACGTGTCGCTGACGATCGAGGCGGGCGAAGTCGTCGGCGTCATCGGCCTGAACGGGGCGGGCAAGTCAACTCTCCTCAAGATTCTCTCGCGCATTACAGATCCATCGGCAGGAGAAATCCGCATCCGCGGCCGCGTAGGCGCCCTGCTCGAGGTTGGTGCCGGCTTCCACGGGGACCTTACCGGACGGGACAATATCTATCTGAGCGGCGCCATTCTCGGCATGTCGAAGGCAGAATTGGACAGGCGCTTTGAGGAGATTGTCGCCTTCGCTGAGATAGAGCGCTTTCTCGATGTACCTGTAAAACGCTATTCGAGTGGTATGTTCGTTCGCTTGGCCTTCGCGGTGGCCGTCCACCTCGATCCGGATATTCTCATTCTCGACGAGGTCTTGTCGGTCGGGGACTCGCGCTTCCAACGCAAGTCCCTGTCCAAGATCGAAAGCCTCGTTACGAAGGGGGGGAGAACGGTGCTCCTCGTGAGTCATAACATGGATACGGTCAATCGGCTGTGCTCCCGCTGCCTTTGGCTTGAATCCGGATCAGTGAAGGCCCTCGGCGGAACGCGGGAGGTCGTGGCATCTTATCTGACTTCGGCGGGTGATTTCGCGGGTTCGAGCAATCGAATTGATGTTACGGCGGCACCTCGGACCGGCAATGGTAAAGCGCGATTCCTCGGAGTCTCCATCGATAGTGGTGATCGCTCTTCATCGGGCCAGATCTGCACCGATGGGCCGGCCCGTTGCATGCTAGACATCGAGGCTGAAAACGACATCGACGTCGATAGTCTTGCCGTGGTTATCAATAGCCTTTCGGGCCTGAAGCTCGTGAACGCAGACACGGCACTGCTGGGGACTGTCTGCCGGCTGCGCGCCGGCCGGAACCGGGTGAGTGTCACGATAGATCAGTTGCACTTGCTGCCGGGGACCTACGGCCTCGAGCTCTGGATGGGACAGAGATCAGGTGACTACCTTGCAGGTGACATCCTCGATCATGTCCACCACGCCTGCCGGGTCGAGGTCCTTAGGCCCGCCGGACATGATGGAAGCGTGCTTCCGACGGAAGGCCTAATCCCCTGCGTTTACGACTTCGAGGTCGAAACCTGAGGAGGAGAAGAACGACTCACTGCACCGACCAGGGATCGCTTGAAGGCGAGGCGCCCGATGCCGGCCCAATTTCCTAGGGCGAAATGCAGATTGATGGAGGACGGGCGGCGGTCGCGACCGCGGACCCGGTCGCGGATCACGGCCTGTGCGGCATGAAGCGTCTGACGCAATGCGGAGCGGGCGCATTGCCCAACGCAGGATGCAAAACTTCTCTCCCAGACCAGAGCGTCCACCAGTACCTGCGAGATGCCAAGACCGAACGCCAGCCGCTTCAGGTAAGCTGGCGTGGTCCGAAGTGCGGGGATGACGTGATCAATCACGCAATCGGGCGTGTACCATAACTCCCATCCGCCCGCCGAAATCCGCAGGCTGATCTCCGTGTCGCCCCCCGACACAAGCCTTCTCCCGATGCGATCAGCGAGAAAGGGCGTTTGGATCCAACCCGTCTGCTCCAGGGCGGCCCGCCGCACGACTATCCCGGCTCCGACCAGCCCCCAAATCCGGCATGCGTCGGTGCCATGGTCCTGGCACGCCAGTGTCCAGCCCACCGTACCAGGAAGTGGCTCGGCACCGCTCTCCCAGTAGGGCCTAACGAGCCCTCCAAAGGCGCCGCACCGCGGATGTGCGTCAGCGAAACGTATCGCGTTCGCCAGCCAGCTTTCATCAAGCAGACAGTCATCGTCGACGAAGGCCAGCCACTCACCAGCCGTTTCCCTAACGCCACGCTGGCGCGCCGGCGTCAGCCCCTGCTGGCGCTCACGCACGACTCTCAGCCGCCCTATCCGCTCGGCGTTCTTATGGCGCTCGACGACAAGCTGCGTCTCATCGACGCAATTGTTGTCAACAACGAGGACTTCCCAGGATCCTTCGGGGCAGTATTGGCGCGCCAAACGGTCCAGAGTTCGATCGAGAACTGACGAATTGTTGTACGTACAAACAACGATGCTAATTTTGACTTTATCGCCCATGGTTAGGTCCTTTTAGTTGATCCCCTCGTTCAAGTGGCTTGTCGATGGGCTGCTTACGAAGCTTGCCCTAGTCCTTGGGGGCGACATCGGTGTTGAACGGTTTAGCATCGCTTCGCGCGCTCGTCGGCTGCATTCTGGTCAAGCCAGTGCAAACTGGCCAGCGCCTCAATGGCATAGCCGGACATTCTGGACGGTTCCATGGCCTACCAGGGCGCGCATGACGTTCGCAAAAAAGCGGGCGGTCGCTCGCCAGGCGACGACGGTCTTGCCTGCCACGACTGATACCCTCAACATGAGTTCCCAATCACGTCGAGACGAGGTCGGCCTCCGGGAAAAGTGCGATGATCCAGCTGCGCCGCTCGGAGCTCAACGGAGCAGCAGCCGGCAGCGGGAAGCCAAGGTTTGAAAGAACCGTTTTGCAGGGCCTCGAGAGGATTATGAGATGAGTGAGAGCGCTCGCGGAGTTGGTCAAGCAAAATACAGGGCGTTTGCCCGTCGCCTCTTGCCGGAAATCGTCAAGAAGCCACTGAGGCGGCTGATGGGATATGGCCGACCCGGCGTCGGAGGGGTGCGCTTCGGCGACTTCGGCCGGACGGATCCGATCAGTCGCGATTACGGATATGATCGCGGGACACCAATCGATCGCACCTACATCGAGCGATTTCTGGGGGAACATGCATCACAGATCCGCGGCAGGACGCTTGAAGTCGTCAATGACGATTACACGGCTCGCTTCGGAGGACAGAGAACGACACAGCGCGATATCGTCGACATGCGTCCCGAAAACATCCGCGCGACGATCGTCGGCGACCTCACGAACCTGGGTGCAGAATGGAACGACACGTTCGATGCGATCGTATTGACCCAGACTCTGCATCTCATCTTTGATCTGCATGGGGCAGTTTCTGCGCTCTTCCGACTCCTCAAGAGCGGCGGAACTGTGCTCGTGACAGTGCCAGGGCTGACGCCCATTGATCATCACCAGGAATATGAAACGTGGTATTGGTCGCTGACGGAAGCTTCAGCTTGCCGATTGTTTTCGGATGTCTTTGGGGCGGACTCGACGCATATTGCTGTCTACGGAAACGTCTGCTCTGCCGTGTGCTTTCTCGAAGGTCTGGCGGCGGAAGAGCTGAAGCCGGAGATGCTGGACGCGCGGGATCGTCACTTTCCGGTTACGATCGGGATCTGCGCCACCAAGGACTGACGAAATGGCCTGGACGCTCGGGACAATGTTGCGCCGCGCCTCGCGTCGCCGGGGCTTCAAGCCGGTGATCCTGATGTATCACCGCATCGTCGCAACGGACCTGGACCCGTGGGAGCTCGCGGTCTCGCCGACCAATTTCGAGAAGCAGATGCAAGACCTCGCAAAGACGAGACGTGTGCTGCCGCTGCGCGAGCTTGCATCTCGCCACATTGAAGGAAGCCTTCCGCCCGACGCTGCAGCCATTACTTTCGACGACGGCTACGCGTGCAATGCTTTGATCGCGGCGCCGCTGCTGGAAGCCCTCGGTCTTCCCGCTACGTTCTTTCTGGCAACGTCCATGCTTGGGAAAGCCGAGGAGTTCTGGAACGATGCTCTCGAACGGGTTGTCTTCGATCCCCATGCAGCAGGACCGGCCTCCATTGTCGTCGCCGGTCGCGAGGTCCTCGTTGATCTGGGTGAGCAGCGCTACGACTACCAATGGGGCCGAGGATGGCGAGCAATGCAGGACCCGCCTCGAACCGCGCGCGAGCACGCTTATCTCAAGATCTGGGAGATCCTAAAGCCGGCGTCATTTGATGTGCAGTACCGTGCAATCGAATCGCTCGCCCGCCAGGTCGGCAGCGACTTGGCACCGCGGACCAGCCACCGGCCCATGACGATCGAAGAAGCCCGGACGCTCTCGCGAAGGTCGCGCTTGGACATTTCAGGCCACACGGAAACCCACGTTTCCCTCCCGTTATGGGATCGGAGCATCCAGCTGAAGGAAATCCAACAAAGCCGCCGGATATGCGAGGACCTGTCGTGCCGCCCATGCACCACATTCGCTTATCCCTACGGAGACTACTCCGACCTGACCATCGAGTGCGCAACAGAGTCCGGGCTGGCCTGCGCTGTGTCCGCCCACCCCAGACCATTGGTGAAGAGCGACCTCCCGCTGGCGCTGCCGCGGATCATGATGAGAAACGAGAGCATTGTGGGACATCTGGGGGCAAATTGACGCACAAGCCGGATCTTCCGGCCAGTGCGGCCGCAGCTTCTTGCTCAACTCGTGATCTGGCCTTCAAGTCGGGACTTGATCACGCCAGTCTCGATGGTGGGAAGGACGAAATTCTGCGCCAGCAAGGCTTGGCAGATGTGCTTCCTGAGTAAAGGGCCCGCCGAGCGATCTTTTACAAGACTTGCCAACGATAAAAAAAGTTTCTTCTGACCGGCGGTATATTTCATCGTTCCAAAAAGTATAGAAAACGGGAACCGTCTCAAGTAAGTTGAGAATACTTCTCGTAAGTATCGCTCGACAAGCATCTCCCGAACGCGTCCATCAGAGAAACTCCCGTCAACGAGAACTTCCATCGGTCCGACCTCAGCTCGATCGGTGCGAACGACGGCGATGAAAGACGTAATATCAGGAGCAAGATTAAGATGCGGAATGGCTCCTGGAATTCTGACGATCCGCGAGGCCACACCTCCAACAACGCCGATGGTATCGGACGCATTTGCGGTAGCGGCGAGACGTTCCGTGTGGTGCAGGACGTCGCTCGTGAAAGACGGCCCGCAGTGAGCAATCGTGCCAACTTCCTCCAGGAACTCTTGAAGGTGAGGTCTCAGTGCAGGCCAGCATCTTCCCCAATTGGGCCTGAAGTCGCCTAATCCGATGGGAATGGCGTCGAACAAGGCCGCTCCGATATCAGAAGCTGCCAAGGGCTTGGCAGGAAGAGCTTGCATCCCTCTCAAGATACCCTCAACGGAGTGCTCACGTGCGATTGCAACACCCGCCAACCAACTTACAAATCGATAGGCTGCCGCGGGGAACTCTGCGAGTGAGATGCCTTCGGCATAGCCGGGGTGAGGTCTGGGAACTCGGGGATCGGGACCGTGTCCGCGGGCGATGACGATGAGACCGTCTCGAAGCTCTTGCTCATAATTGGTACTGAGCGACGCTTCGTTTTGCCGGTAGAAGGCGACGATCTCATCGACGCCCCTGCAGCGGGCGCCAGACCGGATGACACGTTGCCAGAGATCCCAGTCTGCGCAGCCCATCAATGTTTCATCAAAACCGCCAAGCTCGTGAAAGGTCGAGTTTTTCAAAATGCATGCATGGACCATAAACGTCGCCGTTGATGCAAGGCGATGGAACAAGTCGCCCCTGGGAAGGTGTACCTGCGATCGATCCTGGCTGCGGCTCCCGCACACGCGAAGGCCTAAGGCGTGCACAAGGTGCACATCCTGGCCGGCAACGCGCAATAGAGAGCCAAGGGCATTAGGAGCGAGCCAGTCGTCGCTGTCGAGAAAGAGCAACCAATCTGCCTTTGCTTTTGCCGCTCCCGTGTTTCTGGCCGCAGCAGCACCTTGCTGTGTTTGCAACCAGAGCGAAATTCTGGCGTCTTGGGACGCGAGATTCTCAAGCACGGCGGGTGTTTCATCGGTTGACCCATCGTCAACGAGGATGGCTTCCCAGTCGGCGACGGATTGCGCCTTAAGTGAAGCCACCGCTTCGAGGATTAGCATGGGCTGATTGTGGACAGGGATGACTATGGAAACCTGCGGCATGATGGTCCTGTCCAAGGCATCCGAACGCTCGTGACCTTTTGAGGATATCGCGAACAGGATGGTGAGCGCGCCTTCGCGGCGGCAACTAGTCCGTAAAAGGTTAACTTTTTCTGGGAGCGGTTCAAGGTGGCAAAAGGCAGCTCAGCGGCCGATGGTGCACCGGCTTCCCGTTCGGCGGCGTCGCGGTCATATCGATACGACCGCGCATGAAGGCCCAGTCGCCGAGAAGCTGTAGTTCAACGATCTCGTTCGCGCCGTCGACATGAACGCCGGTCATCTCCTGCGCGGCCGCCACGAAGATCTCCTTGTCGAAGGGCTCCCGGCCGGGAACCATGAAGATCGCATCGTCCGTCATCAAGCTGAGAACGGTCGCGGTGTCTCCACGCTTGCTCGCATCCATCCATGTCTCGACCAGCTTTCGGATTGCTCTTTGGTCATCCGTCATCCGTTATCTCCCTGGATTCTCGCTGTCATCGATACCGCACGGCGCTCCTCCCTCGACGCAACATTGGTCTTTAATCGCTCCCGTCATCGATTGCAGTGTTTTATCGATGTTGCGTTGCGTTGGGCATGGTCCGTGAAACGGTGGTCTGCGCCCTCTATCCCTACCGCCAACCGCCCGAGGCGGTGATGCGCTCGCCGGTCAGCCACGATGCCTCGTCGGAGGCGAGGAACACTGCGATGCGGGCGATGTCGTCGGGCCGTCCGAAGCGGCCGAGCGGGGTCATGGCGATGACCTGCTTCTCGAATTCGCTGCCGACGATGCCTATCCGCTTCAGGCCTTCGGTGTCGACGCCGCCCGGGGCGATGGCGTTGACGCGGATGTTGCGGGCGCCGAGCTCCCGCGACATGGACAGCGTGATCGAATCCACCGCGCCCTTGGTGGCGGCGTAGACCAGCGAGTTCGGCTGCGGGTTGAGGCTGGCGACCGAGCTAATGTTGATCACGCTGCCGCCTCTGGTGCCAAAATGGTTCACCGCTTCCCGGATGGCCAGGATTGTGCCCAGTACATTGGTGTCGAACTCCCGGTGAAACTCGGCCTCGGTCACGGCTTCCAGCGGTTCGAACGCGAACACGCCGGCATTGTTGACCAATATGTCGACCGCGCCGAACGACAATTTGGCCGCCTCGAACAGGCGGCGCACGTCAGCCGCTTGCGACACATCACCGTGGACGGCGACGGCTCGGCCACCTCCGTCCTTGATTTCGGCCACGACGCGGTCGGCGCCTTCCCGCGACGAGGCATAGTTGACGACGACGGCGGCACCGGCCGCTGCAAGGCCCTTGGCGATGCCGGCGCCGATACCCTTGGAGGCGCCGGTGACGATGGCGACCTTACCGTTCAGCTTGCTCATCAAATTTCTCCTTTGTTGATGATGGGCGATATTTAATAGTGATCGGATAGCGTATTAGGATCGCCTCGATAGCTTCTTTCGTGCCTGGAATTCTTGAATGACAACCATCCTCGAAAAGACCGCCGGTCTCGTCGCCTTCGTGCGCACTGTCGATGCGGGCTCGTTCCATGCCGCCAGCCGGCTGGTCGGCTCCAGCCCGTCGGCGGTGTCGAAGAGCGTGGCGCGGCTCGAGCGCCGGCTGGGCGTCAGGCTGATCCAGCGCTCGACGCGCCGGCTTGGCCTGACCAGCGAGGGCCTCGCCTATTACGAGCGGATCGCGCCTTTGCTCAGAGCGCTCGATGACGCCCAGGACATCGTCCAGATGGCCGATACAGCGCGCGGCCTGCTGCGCGTCACGGCGCCCGTGGAACTCGGGCGCGGCCTGATCGCCTCCTGGGCGCAAGCGTTCCTGGCTCAGCACAGCGAGGTGAAACTGGAACTCAACGTTACCGACCGCCACGCCGACCTGATCCGCGAAGGCTATGACGTCGCGGTGCGCATGGGGGCGCTGTCGGACACCGGGCTCATCGTGCGCAAGATCGCCAATCTGCCGATCGTGCTGGTGGCCTCGCCGGCCTATGTCGAACAGCGTGGCCGGCCGGCCACGATCGAGGCGTTGCAGAGCCACGACTTCATCCGCTATCAGATGGCCGGCCGGCCCTATCCGATCACCTTGGCCGACGGCACGGTAGTCGTGCCGAACGGGCGGCTCGATACCGATGACGGCGGCGCCATCCGGCAAGCGGCGCTTGCCGGAGCCGGCATCGCGCATCTGATGCAGTTTGCCGTGCAGGACGATCTCGACGCCGGTCGCCTGGTCCGCATCTTGCCCAAGGTGGCGATGCCGACCATGCCGGTGCACATCATCCATGCGTATGGGCGACAGCTACCGGTCCGCGCCCGGCTGTTCGTCGACTTCCTGGCGAGCCAGATGGCGGTGCTGACGCGATAGGGCGGGCGGATGGCACACGATCCGATGCCGTCGCAAGCAAGGTCTTGCCCGGGTTACCCGGTCATCAGAACGCAATCTTCACCGAAGCGGCGCTGCGCTTGGCTGGCCCGTGAAAGACGGCCTCGATGTTGTTGCCGTCGGGATCGAGCAGGAAGGCGGCGTAGTAACCGGGATGGTAGTGCTGCCGCTCGCCCGGTGCACCATTGTCGGTGCCGCCGGCCTCGAGCCCGGCCTTATAGAAGGCGTCGACCATCGCGCGATCCCTTGCCTGGAAGGCAAGGTGGTGGCGGCCCGTCAGTTGTCCGCTGGCTGCCGGGCTGTCGATGCTGGAGACGAACAGCTCGTCGGCCCAGAAATGATCCTCGGCGCTGCCGCCGATGGGAACCTCGAGCACTTTGAAAATCGCCTCATAGAAGCGCCGGCTGGCCTTGAGATCGCTGACCACCAGCTGGACGTGGTCGATGAGACGGCCGCGATGAAGTTCCATGCCTGATAGCTCCTGATCGCCAGGTTGGAAATCTAGCCCAGGACGGCGCACGGTCAATGCAATGGACCAATCGAGTGGGCAAGGGAGCAATGGGGTGGCGCGATTTCGCGACTGGATAAAAAACGCAACCGGATTGTAGGATTGGAAATGTCGGCATCGTCCTTCGGACGCAAGCGGTGTGACGAAGCTCGAAAGAAGTCGCGCCGTGCCCAAACGATCTCGGAGAAAAAGCATGAGCCTTTCCTATCGTTGGGTCATCGTCGCGGCTGGCGCCCTGATGACCTGTGTCGCCCTCGGGGCGATGTTCTCGCTGGCGATCTTCCTCGAACCGATGGCGCTCGACACGGATTGGTCGCGCGCCGGCATATCGAGCGCGATGACGCTGAACTTCCTGGTGATGGGCCTCGGCGGTTTCGCCTGGGGCGCCATTTACGATCGCTACGGCGCTCGCATCGTTGTGATGACAGGCGCGGTGCTGCTCGGGCTGGCGCTGGTGCTGGCCAGCCGCACCGGCTCGCTGCTTGTCTTCCAGATCACCTATGGTGTGCTCGTCGGCCTCGCGGCAAGCGCCTTCTTCGCCCCGATGATCGCGCTGACCACGGCGTGGTTCGACAAGAACCGCAGCCTTGCGGTTTCGCTGGTTTCGGCCGGCATGGGCGTGGCACCAATGACGATCTCGCCCTTCGCGCGCTGGCTGATCTCGGCCTATGACTGGCGCACCGCCATGCTGGTCATCGGCATCGCGGCGTGGGCGCTGCTGGTGCCGGCCGCATTGCTGGTGCGCCAGCCGCCCAAGCCTGCCGCTGACGACGCCGCCTCCGATCTTGCCGCCGACGTTACCGGCATGTCGGTTCTACAGGCGCTGCGCTCGCCGCAATTCATTGTTCTGGCACTGACCTTCTTTGCCTGCTGCGCGGCGCATTCCGGGCCAATCTTCCACATGGTGAGCTATGCGATGCTGTGCGGCATAGCGCCGATGGCGGCGGTCAGCATTTACAGCATCGAGGGCCTGGCGGGGCTGGGCGGCAGGCTTTTATACGGCGTGCTTTCCGACCGGCTGGGGGTCAAGCCGGTGCTGATTACCGGTCTGGCGATACAGTCGGTGGTCATCGCAGCCTATCTTGCGGTCAGCGAGCTTGGTCAATTCTACACACTCGCCGTCATCTTCGGCGCCACCTACGGCGGCGTGATGCCGCTCTATGCGGTGCTGGCGCGCGAATATTTCGGCCAGCGCATCCTCGGCACCGTGTTTGGTGCTGTAACCATGCTGTCCAGCATCGGCATGGCCTTCGGCCCGCTCGCCGGCGGCATGGTGTTCGATGCCTATGCCAGCTATTCCTGGCTGTTCATAGGCTCGGCCCTGGTCGGGCTCGGCGCGGTGGCGGTGGCGATCGCCTTCCCGCGGCTGCCGCGTAGGGAGTTGCAACCGGCGTAGCACCGCGGAGAGAGGAGGCAGGGGTCGAAAGTGGACATCGGCTATGGCAGCTTTTGACCCCCAGTCGCGAGGTGTTCATAGGCAGCGATAGGAGCCGGGCCAAGACTGTGTAGGACGCATCTCCCTTTGTTACGATCATGATGCAACGCAGCGCATTCACGTGGTTCGGACGAAATCCGTCAAAGAATGGCAAAACGGGCTTTTCCATGGATCGTGCGCCGCGCACTCACGCGGCTATTTCAGGTCCGTTAACATTTTGTGTTTTCGGCGCAGCATTTTTTTCCTATCCTCGCCCCAGGGCTTTGCGCATTCGATTGCGTGAAGAACTGGCGTGAGGATCCCAAAAATGCAGCAGGCAAAGCGAATCTTGGTGACGGGGGGCGCAGGTTTTCTGGGATCGTTCTTATGCGAGCGGTTGCTTGCTGAAGGCCACGAGGTTGTATGCGTCGACAATTTCTTCACAGGAAGTCGGAGAAACGTCTCGCATTTGCTCGACAACAGATCCTTTGAGATCATTCGCCACGACGTGACATTTCCGCTCTACGTAGAAGTTGATGAAATCTACAACCTTGCTTGCCCGGCAAGCCCGGTTCACTACCAGTTCGATCCGGTCCAGACGACAAAGACCAGCGTCCATGGGGCGATCAATATGCTGGGGCTCGCCAAGCGAGTTCGCGCAAAGATCCTTCAGGCGTCCACGTCTGAAGTCTACGGCGATCCCGAGGTTCACCCGCAGACCGAGGACTATTGGGGCAGGGTAAACCCGATAGGGCCCCGTTCCTGTTACGACGAAGGCAAGCGCTGTGCCGAAACCCTGTTTTTCGACTATTGGCGGCAGCACAGGCTGCGGATCAAGGTAGCGCGCATCTTCAACACTTACGGCCCGAGGATGCGTCCGGACGACGGCCGCGTCATTTCCAATTTCATCATGCAGGCACTGCAAAACAAGCCGATAACCGTGTACGGCACCGGCGAGCAGACACGCTCATTTTGCTACGTCAATGATCTCATCGACGGTCTGGTTCGCCTGATGCACACGGTCGACGATGTTACCGGTCCAATGAATCTCGGCAACCCGGTCGAATTCACGATGCTCGAACTTGCCAATCTCGTGATCGAACTTACCGGAAGCCGATCCGAGATCAGGTTTTTACCTTTGCCCGTCGATGATCCAAGGAAGCGGCAGCCTGACATCGGGTGTGCCTTGCGCGAGCTCAATTGGAAGCCAAGAATCGCATTGCGCGACGGTCTCGCCACGACCATTGCCTATTTCGAAGACTTGGTCTCATCGAGAAATGCTCGGACCGCTGCAGCCGGATGAAAACAGTCCTGGTCACTGGCGGGGCGGGCTATATCGGCTCACACTGTTGCAAGGCATTCGCCGGCGCCGGTTGGTCGGTCATTGCCTATGACAATTTCTCGCGCGGCTGGCGCGACGCGGTCAAATGGGGACCGCATGTCGAGGGCGATGTTTGCGACGGCGCAGCGGTTGCAGCAGCGCTGCACCAGTATCGGCCGGATGTGGTGGCGCATTTCGCCGCTTACGCCTATGTCGGCGAGTCCGTCGAGCGCCCGGAACTCTACTACCGAAACAATAGTTTTGGGACGCTGGTCCTGCTCGAGGAAATGCTGAAGGCCGGCGTCGACAAGCTGATCTTTTCGAGCACCTGCGCGTCTTACGGCGTTCCCGTTCGTTCTCCGATCGACGAAACGCATCCGCAGTCGCCCATCAATCCCTATGGGTGGTCGAAATTAATCATAGAACGCATGGTGGACGATCTCTCGTCGGCCCATGGCCTGAACGCGGTCGTGCTGCGGTATTTCAACGCTGCCGGATGTGATCCCGATGGCGAGATCGGTGAGCGGCACGAACCGGAAACGCATGTGATTCCGCTCGCTATCGAGGCGGCGATCAGGTCGGGCCGGGTTTTTACCATTAATGGCACCGACTTCGACACAAGGGACGGAACTGCGGTGCGGGACTATGTCCACGTCACCGATCTCGCCCGTGCTCATGTTCTGGCAGGGGAGAAGCTTCTGCGCGATCGGGGAGTTCACGTCTACAATCTCGGCACCGGAACCGGAACGACGGTGAACGAGTTGGTCAATGCGGTGAGCCGGGCTTCGGGAACGCGCCTTCCTGTGGCCTACGGACCGCGCCGGGCAGGTGACCCGCCTGCACTTGTAGCGGCGGCCGGCAAGGCGGCCCGGGAGCTCGGCTGGATGCCTGAGCAATCCGCAATCGACCGGATCGTCGAAACGGCGCTGGCCTGGTACCGCCGCCAGTTGTGACCACTCTTTTTTAGGAAGAGCCCTACCGCTTGGTCAGCAAACAATCGAGGGCTGCGGCGACTGCTGCAAGCGAGAAATTTTCCTCTATTCGTTGTCGCGAAGCCCGACCGAGGCGTTCCCGCAAGCCCGGATTGTCCTTCAGTCTTTGGAGGGCGCGCGCGATTTCACCCGGCTGGTCCTTTCGCACCATCAGCCCACCTGACGCTTCGCCGTTTGCCAGAATGTCGGGGAGCCCCTGTGCATCGGTAGCGACGATGGGAAGGCCGCAGGCCATGGCCTCCAGCGGTGCGACCGGCATGCCTTCGATACGCGATGCGGCGACGTAGGCATCCGCCGCCGAAAGCCAGCGCCGGATCAGCGTCCGGTCCGTGGTATAGCTGGAAAGCCATCTCACATTCGCCAGTCTGGCCTCGCGCAGGAGCCTGGCAAATTCGTCTCGATCCTGCCCCGAGCCGATGATCACGAGTTGCGATGATGCGTCTGCGGAAAACAAGGACCAGGCTTTCAACAGCACGTCGAGCCCCTTCCGGCGGATGTCGATGCGTCCATGGTTGACGATGACAAAAGCCTCGCGCGGCAAATCGAGGCTTTCCCGCGCTTCCCAGTGCTCGATCGCCTTCCATTCCTTGGTGTCGATCGGATTGGCGATATTGGCGATGTCGAGCGCGATGCGCGGGTAGGCTTTGGCGAGGCGCTCGCGCTCGGCACCCGATGCGACGATGAGGCCCCTGCAGGCGCGAAGCGAAGCCTGCCGGGCGATCGCCTCGATCCAGGAGAGCGGTCGGTCTCCGCCCTGGAAGGTCGCATAGAGGGGAATGCGCATACGGCGCGCCAGCCAGGCGAGCGCATCGAACCGGGTGTATTCATATTCTTGAGCGAGGATCACGTCGCATTGCGATTGGGCGAGGACCTTTCGGAAGGCGGACAGCGGCGTCGTGGCCCAGCGCCGCAGACTGTGAGCAGCGGCGGAGTGGCCTTGGCGCGTTCGTTTCCCGGGAACGACCCAGATCGGCGTGCCTGTTCCCCCATGATGGTGGCACTCTATCTCAGAGGCATGTTCGGATGCGCAGACAATGATCGGCCTGTGCCCGGCCAGCTGCAGGGCGGCCGCGTAGCCGAACAGCCAGCCGCCGGTCATTTGCCCGACGAATTCCTCGAGCCGCAACCCTATCGGATCGAGAAACTCCTCCATGACGTCGCCCCATGGAAAGAGGGCAACGACGAGAGGGGGTTGGCGGCCAATCATTTGCGCGACGAGGTCATTTGCGCCAGGAAAAGGCCGTTTCCGTACCGCGTGTCGAGGGCCCGTGCAGCGCATAGCCAACCGCCGTAATGGGAGCAGCCAACGCGTAGAGGACCTTGCGTCGGCGCCTTCCAAGGCGAGAAAATGCGACGTCGTGAAAGAACGCCGTCACCGGGTTGATGAATGTTGCCCGAAGCTCCGGCGGCTTGTCGAAGAGCGCGGCGAGCTCGGGATCGCGATAGCCACGCCGAACGTGGCCCCATTCCCGCATCAGTTCGCTTTCGTGCGGGCAATATGGCTTCATGATACGGAAATACGGGTAGTGCCAACCGGCCTCAGGCGTGGAGACAAGCACATATCCGCCGGGTCGCACTACCCTCAGCGCCTCCTGCGCAGCGCGGCGGTCGTCCTCGATATGTTCAAGCACGTCAAACAGCGTCGCGACATCGAAACTGTCGTCTGCGAAGGGCAGGACACAGGCATCGCCGCAAACGAAGGTTGACCTCGCCCATGGCGGCTGGAGCCTGCCCAGTTCGGGATCGAGATCGAGGGTGACGATATCCGCGTTCGGGTAGAGGATACTCGCCAATCCACTGCGGCCACCGCCAATCTCCAATGTAGGCCCCTCGATTGCCGCCGGAGCAACACGGTGAATGGCTCGCATCTTCTCACGGTAAAACAGGCCGTCGGTCAGGCCGTTGGGAAAAGGGTTGCCGGAAAGAAACTGGCCGAGCGGCGCCTTGCGGATCATCGGGCTCTTTCCTCAACCAAATTCTGCCGGGGCAAGGCTCGCCGTTTTCGCCAGCCGAAACGCAGCAGAAATTGAAGACCGGCCAGCCATCCTTCCACCTCTGCCGCCAGAATTCCGATCCTGCCGGGCGGGCCATCGAAAAGCGTCCTTAGGAATGTCCTCAAGAAGTAAGCCGGCAACTTTATCCAGATCCGAATGATGTTTCCGCGGTCGCCGAAATTATCATATTGCACGACAAGGGCCGCGACATGGCCCTTCATGTAGGCCCTCATCTGCCGTCTTAGTCCCGGCCAGTCGCTGCGATGATGGTGGAAGACAACGGCCCGGGGTTCATAGAGGCAGGCGCCACCGGTTGCCAGCAGCCGGTACCAGAGTTCCGAATCTTCAGAACATCCGGCAGCACCGGCGCCGAGGCGCTCGTCGAACAAGCCAACCCGATCGAAGGCAGATCGCCGAAAGGCCATGTTGGCCCCGGCGCCAATTTTCCAGACATGCGCTCCATTTGGCCGCGTCTCTTCGAAGAAGCGCTGGTCGAAGACGAGGGGCACGAAGGTGGTGCCGAAGCCGCCCATGTCGAACTGGAAGCGGCGTTGTGCCAGGGTATCGAGCCGCGCCGGCAGCACCAGGCCTGTCAGCGCCTCGACGTCCCGCTCTGCAAAGACGCGCGCAATTTCGGCAGTCCAGCCGGCATGCACTTCGACATCGTCATCGGTGAAGGCGATGATGCCATGCCGGCTTGCGCGAACGCCGGCCGTTCGGGCTACACTCAGTCCAGGGCGCGTCTCATGAATGTAACGGACCTCCGGAAACTGCATGCACACGGACCGCGCGTTGCCGTCGCGGGAATTGTCAACGACGACCACTTCGCCCGGAGCGCTGCGTTGTTTTGCAATGCTGCTAAGGCACCTGGCCAGCGCTGGGCCGCGGTCCCGGGTGCAAATCACAACCGAGATGTCTTGCGCGGATGCCGAAGAAGCCGTCGCAAGCTGATCAAGGCTGTCGATCAGGTCCCTGGCATCGAGTGCAGCAGCCAGCGAAAGCGCGGACTTTGGGCACCCCCAGTAGGTCGCCCGCAGGGGAGCGCCCAGGGAGGTGCTGCGTGCGGCCAGCTGTGCCGCCGAAAATTCCGCGGCGAACTGCCGCAAATGTGCCCTTGAATATGGCAGTTCGTCAGGCAGGGACGCTCGCATCCCCAGCGGTAAGTCCTTCCACCAGAAGATCGATAGCGAAGCAGTGTCGCCCGCGTCGCCGTCTATATCGGTAGTCTCGAGATCGATGTGCCTGACACGGAAGGCATCGCCGTTCACTGGTTCTGCTCCCGGATCGTCTGCACGCGGGCACGCGAGCGATCGTACTCGCCCGCGAGACCATAGATTCCGCCCCATAATTCCGCGATGCCGAAACGGAAATCGCGACCTCGAAACCTGCGCGCCGCACGCGCCACCGCCTTCAGCCGATCGAAGAACCACCAGCGAACCATGGCACGGTGTCGTGCGCTGAGTTCTTCATCGGTCCGACGGCTTTTGACAAGGAAAGCCATCATGCCGAGGCCCCACGTCCAATATTGCCGCCTCAACTGCTCAATCGTCTCGCGATGCTCGTGGTAAACGGCATATTCCGGCTCATAGATCATGGGCCGGCGCGAACGCAGCACGCGATAGAAAATGTCGAGATCGCCACCACCGGGCAGCGGAGATCCGGTGTCAAGTGCCTCATCGAAACCGCCGAGTTCGACGAGCAGCGCGCGGTCGAAAGCCATGTTGCAGCCGGCGCCGAGACTACCGGATCCTACCGGGTGCAGCGGATTGTCAAACCGGGTGTTGTGGAATTCCTTGCGGACAAAGCCGCGGCCAAATCCGCCGTTTTGCTCAAAAAAGATCTGGGCTTCCGTGTCGAGGCGAAACGGCAGCACCAGGCCCGTAAAGCCGCCGGCGCCGGGATTGTACCGGCACGCCTTGGCAAGGCCTGCCAGCCAGTTGCGATCGACGACCACATCGTCGTCCAGATATGCGACCAGATCTCCCGTAGCCGCGCGAAGAGCCGCGTTGCGGGCAAAGTCGAGCCCCGCCTTCGGTTCGAAAACGTAGCGGACATCCTTGAAGCACTCGACCGCTTCGCGCGTAGTGGCATCGACCGAAGCATTGTCGACTACGACAATTTCGACGGATTGAAACGCGGATTTCCAACGGATGGGGTCGAGCGAGGACAGCAGCCGGGAAAGGCGCTTTGCGCGATCCTTGGTGCAGATCGCAATGGATAGGTTTGGCAGTGCCGTTTCCGCCGCAAACCGTCGCCGCGCCGATAATTCCACGTCCACCTTTGCAACGAGAATGCGGTCAGCGAAGCGTTCGTCGGCAACCGCCTTCAGCCTCTCCGCCGACAAGACGGAAGAGGCCGGCAGCGCGATCATCTCGAACCCGATGAGCCGGTCCTGCCAGCGGGCGATGAGCCCGACGCCGTCATGCTGTGGAGCGAGCTCGATCGGGGCCAGGGGCTTTGACAGTTCGATTTCAACAAGTCTGTATCCCATCGGCTAGGTCGCCCTCATGGCGGTACGTCCGTGCTGAAATTCATGGAGCCTTGAAAAATGACCCTGCCGCTTCAGCAGTTGGTCCGGTGAGCCAACTTCGATCACACGTCCCTTGGCCATTACGATGATCTGGTTGGCCGCCTGGACTGTCGAAAGCCGGGGGGCGATGACGACCATGGTACGATTGTGCGAATACTGCTCGAGCGCGAGCTGAAACGCCTGCTCCGTCTCAACGTCGAGCGCGTTCGTAGCCTCGTAGAGGCCGGCACCTTCGAGAACCGCTGCAGCCAGACCAAGTCCGACGATCGTCGGCCCGGCCCATGCAGGCGCTGCCGCCAAGCGGATGAGGCGCCGCAAGCGCTCGAACATTGATGGGCTCACATTCACCAGCTGGTCTCTTCATAAAGCGGACGGAACTCGGCGTTCTTGTTGCGCATCCGTTTCACTCCAACCTTGATCCAGCGAGGAACCAACCTGGCCCTGCAGTAAACGTCCACCATGTTGGGCAGGCGAGAAATCGCCGTGCGTGGATCCATGATGAAGAGTTTCTTCGATAGTTTGCAGGCCGAGTAAAGCTGCCCGCCGATCAAAGCCCTTACTGCAAGCCAATGAATCATGTCGACCAGGTGGGCGTCGAGATCGTTGCCGAACTGCGGATATTTTTCACGAAACTCGCCCAGAACAATCTCACACGAACGAAGCATCTGCATGACATCGCTCGACATGTTGACGTTCGTCATCCGGTAACCCACGAGGTGCTGGGGAACGACGCGGAATTCGTAACTTTCCGCTATTCTGAGGCACATGAGAAGGTCCTCGCAGCCTTGTGCATTCCTGGCCCTCAGGGAAGGATCGAATTGTCCCGCCCGCTCGAATGCGGAGCGACGCAGCAGCATCGAACTTCCGTTGCCGACAAAATTCATTCTGCACATCCGTTGCAGAACGCGGCCAGCGGCATCGGGTCGGTATAGTGAGAATACCCGGCCGTTCTCGTCGATTTGCGCAAACCAGCAATATGCCAGGCCCGCGGAGGAACCGCCTTCCTGCAGGGCGCGCAGTTGCAGTGCGATCTTGGAAGGTGCCCAGAGATCATCGGCGTCGACAAACGCCAGAAACTCGGCATCGGTAGAGGCCGCACCGCTATTGCGGGCGTGCGCAACACCGGCGTTCGGCTGCCTCATCAGGCGTATACGCCGGTCTTTCTCAGCACAGGAGGCGACGATCGAGGCGGACTTGTCCGTCGACCCGTCATCCACCACGACAATGTCCAGCGCCTGATGGGCCTGCTGGCAGATGCTGGTCAAGGTGGCGCGAATGGTGCCCTCGGCATTGAACATCGGCACCACGACGCCTACCGTAGCATTGTCATCAATCATCAGGCCTTCGTTTCCGCAGTTGGGGAATGGCTTATTTGAGTATTCTATTGGATATGCATTGCTTGCCAGCAACCGGGGCGAATTCGGGGCAAGTCAGACCGATTGTTCTCCTGCCAGCTTGGCCGCAACGGGCTTCGATCGTAGCAAATCAAATCTTGAATCCGGAAATCGAATTTGGATCCGGAACAGGGCGCGGACCCGCCGCGCCCCGATGCAATATTAGTTCCCCCTGAACAGGCGCGTCAACCAACGCCGTCTTGATCGCTTCGCTCCCGATACGCGCGGTTTTCCGGCGACCCGGTGTCGATGGAATGCGAAATGTGACGAGTTGGCGGAGGGAGAGGACCTGAAATCCAACCTTCTCCGCGGATCCACGATCACCTTCGTTCGTAGTCGGGGTGTTCGGCTGATGCTGTTCAGTCGACGTGTTCAATCTGCGGACCTGGGTCAACCGGCTGAGCCGGCGTGCAACCTTGCCCCTAGCCTGCCAGCGCGCCTACCTGACGGCGATGAAAAGCATCGGGCAGATGGCTGGGGTGGGCCATCAGCCTGCCTCACCAGATGCCACACTCGCCGCCTGGCCTGCCTTGGCCTCGCCTTCCCGGCAATCATTCTGCTGGAGGCCGATGGAAAAACGAACAATGCCCGAGCTACAGCTCTGGGGTAAGCAGACTCGCCGCTTCTGGCCTCGAATATTCAAGAGCGGACCTTCAGGTCGGCGCAAGCATCATCGTGATCTGATCCAAGCAGACGTGTCAGTAAACTCCGGCGTCGCGCAAATGGGCTCAATTGCCTCAGACGTTGTGCTAAGCTTCGGTCCCCCACTCGGATCTGGGGGAAAGGATGCGCTTTAATCATCGCCCAATCCAGATACTCGTGGAGCCGAGCGACTATGTGCTGCGTAATATCGGCGACATGGCAATGCTCTATGCTGCCACGGAGCGGCTTACGCGGCTGTGCGACAATTCGACGATCAACGTTCTGACTGACGATCCGGACGCGCTTCGCCGCTTCTGTCCCTTTGCCACCCCCCTGTCGGCCGAAGGACGCGCCCTATGGCTCAAGCCTGATTTCAGGCCGGCCAAGTTGAAGCGGTTCGTGCCCAAGCACTGGCCTGATCGCATTCGCCGACACGCGCCGAGGCTCGTTTCTCTGTTCTGGCGCCTTAAGTTAAGGCACATGCCGGATGCGCGCGCGGCACTTCTTCGCTTCACCGATGCTGTCGACAGGGCAGACCTTGTGCTTGTAAGTGGAATGGGCGGAATCACGGACGCTTTCCCAGAATATGCCCTGTCGGTACTCGAAACTCTGAATCTCGCGCTTGCAAGGAAAGGACGGCCGGTGGTCATGGTCGGCCAGGGGATGGGCCCGCTTGCCAATGCCGAGCTGAGAGCGCGTGCATCGGCCATATTGCCAAGGCTTCACTTGATCGCGCTTCGCGAAACGCGAGCCGGACTTCCTCTGCTCGCGGAGCTGGGTGTTTCCAAGGACAGGATCTGCGCAACCGGCGATGACGCCATCGAAATGGCGCATGAGATGCGAGTGGATGAGCTTGGCACCGGCATTGGCGTCAATCTGCGTCTTTCCTCCTATTCAGGAGTATCAGCGGATATTCTCGAAGGGCTGCGACATGTCTTAGACGCCACATCGGATTCGCTCGAGGCACCCTTGATCGGCGTTCCAGTCTCATGGGTGCCTCGCGAAGCGGACATCGACTCAATTCGTGGACTGATGCCCACCGATGAGACCGAGCTGAACCGGGCACTCGCGATCCGCACACCGATCGACCTCATTCGGCAAATCCAGCGCTGTCGGGTCGTAGTCACTGGCAGCTACCACGCCGGCGTTTTCGCGTTGGCCAACGGTATCCCGACGATCGGGCTAGCCAGATCCGACTACTATGTCGACAAGTTCCTTGGCCTCGCCGATATGTTCGGCACGGGCTGCGAGATGGTGGCACTCGATCATCCGAACTCTGCCGAGAAGCTTCGATCGGCGCTCCGGCGCCTGTGGGAAGAGGCGCCCGCTATTCGCCCGGCGATATTGGCCAGGGCCGAAGCTCAAATCGCTGCCGGCCATACCGCTTACCGTCGCATTCGCGACGCGATCGGGGACCAAGGCTGAATCAGGGGCGGCCATGCTGGAATACAACAGTTGGTCGACAAGACTTAAAGCGCTCAGATGCAAGCTGTTCGGAAAGACCGACTTTGGGCGGTGGACCGATGCATCGGAATTCGAGGACTGGGAGGAAAGGACGAAAATCATTGCCCGGGTTAGTGCCACCTGGGGCGAGGGTGATCGAGTTTGGCGTGGGAATGGGCAAGCTTCAACGTCATCTCGACCCAAGCTGCCAATACACCCCGTCCCCTCGGCAGCGCCGTGGGGCGTGCGAACCAGCGCCGCGGTTCGTGAAGACTGTCGAGCAGGCCGCCGGGGGGATTGCCTCGACGGCCTTGACCCCGATCCCGTCGAAGGCCTTCAACTCGGAGGCGCGAGGGCCCTCTCCGAGCCGCGCCCTGTAGAGCGGCTTGATGCCGAGCGGGTCGCGCGCCCGCGATGATCCGCTCGGGCAGCAGGATCAGGCTGAACAGCACGAAGGACATACCCATTTTCGTGACTTGCGCGACGAATGACAGAGCGATCGTTACGGTCGAGACCGACCTTCGGCCGGACAATCACCACGAACGATGACGATTATGACCGAGCGTAGCTCTGATGTGGGCGCTGCGGCTTTCGCAATCGATCCTGACCACGTTGGGACGAGAAAGGTCATCACTCGGCCGGGCGCGAAAAACTTGTCGCCGCGGCCTTGCCCCGTCGTATCGGTCGCTTCCCCGATTGCGGTTCGGATGCCTCCGCGTGATCCGGTGCCGATACGTTTCCGACGAGCGATGCGAGCTCGGTCTCGCTGAGCGTCTCGATCTCGAGCAGGTTGCGCGCCGTCTTTTCCAGCAGGTCCCGCCGCTCGGTGAGGAGCCCGACGGTTCGCGAAAAAGCTGTGTCGACGATGCTACGAACTTCCGCGTCGATAGCCTCGGCGGTGGCCTCGCCGTAATCGTGCTCGCGCGGACCGCCGGCGAGCGGGTTGGGGCTGAGGAATGAGCGCTGGTCCTTTTCCAGCGCCACGTGGCCGAGCTTTTCCGACATACCATAGCGCGTCACCATGGCGCGGGCTATATCGGTGACTTTGGCCAGGTCGTCGGCGGCCCCCGTCGACAGATGTCCGAACACGATCTGCTCGGCCGCCCTGCCGCCGAGCAGCACCGCCATCTTGTTCTCCAGTTCCTCTCGCGTCATCAGGAATCGGTCCTCGGTCGGCCGCTGGATCGTGTAGCCCAACGCGCCGACGCCGCGCGGGATGATCGACACTTTGTGCACGGGGTCCACTCCCGGCAGCGCCATGGCTACCAACGCATGGCCCATTTCGTGAAAGGCGACGACCTCGCGTTCCCTCGGGTTCAACAGCCGGTTGCGCTTCTCGAGCCCGGCCACGATGCGCTCGACCGCATTGTTGAAATCGTCCATCGTGACGACATCGGCCCTCCGGCGCGTGGCGAGCAGGGTTGCCTCATTGACCAAATTGGCTAGGTCGGCGCCGGTAAAACCCGGCGTCAGCGCGGCAACTTTTTCGGCATCGACATCCGCCGCCAGCTTAGCCTTCTTCATGTGGACCTGGAGTATCTGGACGCGACCTTGCTTGTCCGGGCGATCGACCAGCACCTGCCGATCGAAACGGCCGGCGCGAAGCAATGCCGGGTCAAGGATTTCCGGGCGGTTCGTCGCGGCGAGCAGCACGACGCCGATCTTCGGATCGAAACCATCGAGCTCGACCAGGAGTTGATTGAGCGTCTGCTCCTTTTCGTCGTGTCCGCCCATCATCGGGCCCGCACCGCGGGCGCGGCCCAGCGCGTCGAGCTCGTCGATGAAGATGATCGCCGGGGCCTTGGCGCGTGCCTGCTCGAACAGGTCGCGCACACGGGCGGCGCCGACGCCGACGAACATCTCGACGAATTCTGAGCCCGAGATCGAGAAGAACGGGACTTTTGCCTCGCCTGCAACGGCTTTCGCCAGCAGTGTCTTGCCGGTGCCAGGCGGTCCGACCAACAGCACGCCCTTGGGCATGCGCCCGCCAAGACGGCCGTATTCCTGCGGGCTTTTCAGGAAATCCACGATCTCCTGCAACTCGGCCTTGGCCTCATCGACACCCGCCACGTCCTCGAACCTGACGCCGGTATTGGCCTCGACATAGACCCTGGCCTTGCTCCTGCCGATTTGCATCAAACCGCCCATGCCACCACCCATTCGTCTCATCAGCAGCATCCACAAGCCAAAGAAGACGAGGATCGGGACGATCCAGGAGAGCAGGTCGCTCAGGAAGGTGCTTTCGATCTGGCCAGTGACGGTGACGCCATGTTCCTGCAGCTGCCGCGCGAGGCCAGGCTCGACGCGCGTGGTAATGAACAGCGGCTTGCCATCCTGCGGCTCCTTGAAGCGGCCCTGGATGAAGCGATCGGAAACCTGCACGTCGGCGATCTTGCCGTCGCGCAACATGGTTTCAAACTGGCTGTAGGGAATCTGCGCGACGTGCTGCGTGGCGGTGTAGACATATTGAAAGATCATCAGCACCGCGAAGGCGGCGATCCAGTACCAGATATTGAACTGCGTCTTCCTGTTGCTCATGTCCATGGCGTGTCCTCCAGCGTCATATCGATGTAGGTCGCCGAACCGCCAAGGCGCCGTGGCCAGCCGGCGAAGCCGTTGTGACTCCCTCGCTCCAGCAATTGAATTTTGCCATTGGAGCCGCGACAATCGGCTTCGGAGCGTGCCTTGGAAGAACGTCGGGGAGCGCAAAGTGTTGCAAGGAGTGCTGCGCGGGAGCCTTGGGATTCGCCGTCGCCCGCGACCTTCTTGAACGGAGATCGATTGCCGAAGGAGATGTTGCCGGACTGACGATGCCGGCCTGCTGCAAGCCAGGCATCGCGCCTGGTGATCCGCCCTCAAGAGGCGGCTGCTTCGGGCACGCCCTCCAAGCAAAGCCATCCATGCTTTCTGTGAGGCCATTGGAGCATTGTCGGGGGTGGGAATTCCGGGTCCTCCAGGCAGCCGACCGATACCGACAGCGCATCTTTCAGCCCTTCTGCTCGCATGAAGACGACCGAGCCGCTCACGCAACAATTGCGGCAGATGGAAGCCGACGGGCTGATCAGCCGGTGCGCCTATGACGAGGTGCCGCCTCGCGTGGAATACTCGATCACGCCGCTCGGCTTTAGCTTGAACGATGCGGTGACAGTCATGTCGGCCAGGGCAAGCACCACGCGACATGGAAATCGCAGCGTAAGGCGGCCTGATGCAGGCAGACCTATAGCGGCTCTGGCCGACCGCCGCACGATTCCTAAAGCGCGTCGCGTTCGACCGGCCGCATGCGACGCGCTTTAGGTTGTTGTTTTCATGCATGCCGCTATCGCAAAACCGCTGCACACTTTTGCGCGACATGCATTAGTCGATGCGCGGTCGCTGCTTGCCACGGCGGGCCAGAACAGTGGCGACGACGAGCAGCACGATCGACAGTGCCATCATCAGCGTCGCGGCGGCGGTGATTGCCGGGCTCAGCTTCTCGCGCAGGCCGATGAACATTTCGAGCGGCATGGTGCGCTGATTGGCGCTGGCCAGGAACTGCGCCACGACGACCTCGTCGAACGAGGTGACGAACGCAAAGGCCGCCCCTGACAGCACCCCGGGCAGGATCAGCGGCAGCATCACCCTGAAGAATGAGGTGATGGGCCTTGCTCCGGAGATGGCGGCGGCGCGCATCAGATTGCGGTCCAAGCCGGTGAGGCTCGCCCCCACCGTGACGACGACGAACGGACTGGCGAGCGCGGTATGCGCAAGGATGATGCCGGCATAGGTGCTGGCGAGGCCGATGCGCGCATAGAACAGATACGAGCCGACGGCGGTGATCACCACCGGCACGATCAGCGGCGAAAGCAGCAGCGGCATGACGATGCGGCGGCCGGGAAATTTTTCGTCGGAAAGTGCGATCGCCGTCAATGTGCCGAGTATCGTCGCGATCAGCGTCGTCCCGAACGCAACGATCAGGCTGTTGCCGATGGCTGCCTGCCAGCGCTGGGTTCCGAGCACGACCTCGTACCACCGCGTCGAAATTCCCTCCAGCGGAAAGATGAAAAAGGCGCCGCTGTTGAACGACAAGGGAACGGGAACGAGGATCGGCACGAGGAGGAACAGGATCACCATGCCGCACCACAGCCAGAGCAGGGTGATGCGAATTCTTTCGCCTGTCGTCGGATAGGGAGACAGCAACATGGCTATACCAGCTTGAGACGGTCGAGGCCGAGGATGCGGGCGAAGATGCCGAACAGCGCCAGGGTGAAGACGAGCAGGATGAAGCTGAGCGCCGCCGCCATCTCCCAGTTCAGTTCGACATTGACATAGCTGGCGATGAAATTGCTGATCAGCTGGTCGCTTGCGCCGCCGATCAGCGCCGGCGTTATGTAGTAGCCGAGACAAAGGATGAAGGTGAGCAGGCAGCCGGCCATGACGCCCGGAAACACTTGTGGAAGGTAGACGCGGCGAAAGGCGGTGAACGGTTTTGCGCCGAGCGAGTAGGCAGCCTTCATCTGCGAGGGCTGGATGGTGCGCATGACGCTGTAGATCGGCAGCAGCGTGAACGGCAGCTGGATGTGGGTCATGGCGATGATCAGTCCGATGCGGCTGTACATCAGGTCGAGCCGATCGTTGGCGACCCCGAGCCACAGCAGCAAGTCGTTGACCAGGCCGAATTTCTGCAGGAGCACCGTCCAGGCCGCGGTTCGCACCAGGATCGACGTCCAGAACGGCAGCAGCACCGCAACGATGAGGATTGCGGCGAGGCCCTTGGGCACGGAGGCGATGAGATAGGCGAGGGGGAAGCCCAGTATCAGCGTTGCCAGCGTCACCGCTGCGGCGACCAAGAATGTGCGCATGAACACCTGCAGGAAGATCGCCTGTTCGGGTGGCACTCTTTCGATGCCGCCATCGGAATTCCAGCGCAGATCAAGCGCGCTCAGCAGATAGAACGACGTCACGCTATGGGTACCGCTCTCGATGACCGGCCATGTGCCTGGCGCCGACCAGAATGGCACGGCTTTCATCACCTCCAGCGGCGGCCTGTCGGCGGCCTCCAGTTGGCGCATCGTCTTGAGCACTTGGCTGCGTGCACCCGGCAGGCGGGCGTTGAGGCTCTTGGCGAGTTCGTAGGCGGTGCCCTTGGCCTGGTTGCTCCGGAGGTCGGCGGCAAGGGCCAGGAAGGCAGCGTCGTCGGGCAGTCCCGTGCCGTTCCAGCCGACCAATGCCTGGCTGGTCTGCGGCAGGGCGTCGGCAATCGTCGGATCATAGACGGCGCGCGACAGAAGCAGGACGATCGGGATGCCGAAGCTCAGCGCCAGGAGCAGAAGCAAAGGTGCCGCCAGCGCCAGCGACCGCAGCCGGTCGCCCAGATCGGCGCGGCGAAGCGCCGCCGCGACCGACTTTGCGGTGCCGGCATTGGCGGCCGACCAGTCGCGGGTTGCCCGCGGCCGGTCCAGTTTCGTGGGCTCAAACGCCGACATTTTCCCTACTGCGCGAGCCAGGCGTTGAAGCGCTTGACCAGATCCTCGCCATAGTCGCCCCAGAACTCGGTATCGGCGACCAGGTAAGCGGTCATGTGGTCAGGCGCGTTCGGCAATTTCGGCAGGGCGTCCGGCGCGACGAAGGAGGCCGCATCGATGCGCACCGGCCCGTAGGTGATGTAGCTGGCGAGCTTGGCGTTGATTTCCGGCTGGCTGATATAGGCAAGGTATTTGTAGGCCAGATCCGGGTTCTTGGCGCCCTTCGGAATGGCGATCATGTCATATTCGAGGATCTGGTTGTTCCAAACGATCTTGAACGGCGCCCCGTCCTTGTCGATGGCGTTCTGGATACGGCCGTTCCAGGCGGTGGTCATCACCACTTCCTTGGATGCGAGGAGCTGCGGCGGCTGTGCGCCGGCATCCCACCAGACGATGTCCTGCTTGATGGTGTCGAGCTTCTTGAAAGCGCGGTTGACGCCTTCGGGGGTCGCCAGCACCGCGTAGACATCGGCCGCAGCGACACCGTCGGCCATCAGTGCCCATTCGAGGTTCTGTGCTGGAAACTTGCGCATCGCGCGCTTGCCCGGAAACTTCGTCGTGTCGAAGATGTCGAGGACCGAGGTTGGCGCCTGCTTCAGCACGTTGGGGTCATAGGCAAGGACATCGCCATAGGCGTCGAGACCGACGCCGCAGTCGAGCGCCGAACCTTCGATGAACTTTTCACGCGGGGCGATCCTGGAATAGTCGAGCCGCTCGAGAATGCCGGCGTCGCAACCCTGCAGCACGGTCGCGGTCTCGACCGTCACCAGATCGATCGGCACGTTGCCGGTATCGACCATCGCCTTGACCTTGCCGAGATCGCCAAGATATTCCTGCTCGACGATCTTGATCCCGGTGTCCTTGCTGAACGGCTCGAACCATGCCTTGCGCTGGGCATCCTGCCAGGCGCCGCCGCTGGCCATGATCGAAAGTTCGTCGGCGAGGGCGGCATGTCCCATGGTGATGAATGCTGTGGCTGCCGCGAAAGCGAACAGCCTGGCGTTTGCGATTTTCATTGTTCTTATTCCCCTGTTTTCGAGATGGAACCGCCCGTTCCGGCATCGGCCGGAAAGGCACGGCAGTCGTTGGGCGCGCAGGAAACCGTGACCGGTTCCCCGTTGCCCAGGGTCGCTTCGGGGCCAACCTTGACGGTCAGCAGCTGGCCGCTTTCCAGCCTGGCCAGAAGACGCTGGTGGTCGCCGAGATAGATGCGGCCGTCGACCGTGGCGGCTAGCGCATTTGCTCCGTTCGAAGCGGGCGCAAGCTTCAACCGTTCCGGGCGGATGGCGACATGGCAGGCCGCGCCTTCGGCGACGCCGATGGCTAGCGCTGTGACCGCACCGCCGCCGTGCAGCGCGACGCGGCACTCCTTGCCGGAGACGCGATCGACCTTGCCTTCCAGCGTGTTGTTCTCGCCGATGAAGCTGGCGACGAACGAGCTCTGCGGCGTGTTGTAGAGATCGTCGGGCGGACCGAGCTGCGCAATCCCGCCATTGTTGAACACGGCAACGCGGTCCGACATGGTCAGCGCCTCGCTCTGGTCGTGCGTCACATAGACGATGGTGACGCCGAGCATGGTGTGCAGCTGCTTGATCTCGATCTGCATATGCTCGCGCAGCTTCTTGTCGAGCGCGCCGAGCGGCTCGTCCATCAGCACCAGGCTTGGCTCGAAGACCAGCGCGCGGGCGAGCGCGACACGCTGCTGCTGGCCGCCGGAAAGCTGTGCCGGCCGCCGGTCGCCGAACTGCCGCAGCCGCACCATGTCGAGCGCGCGTCCGACGCGGGATGCCACGTCGGCCTTGCTGATCTTGCGGACCGAGAGCGGGAAGGCGACGTTCTCCTCGACGCTCATGTGCGGAAACAGCGCGTAGTTCTGGAATACCATGCCGATGTTGCGTTCGTAGGGCGGCAGCCTGTCGACCGACCGGCCTTCAAGCGTGATGACGCCGCTGGTCGGCCGTTCGAAGCCGGCAAGCATGTTGAGCGTCGTCGTCTTGCCCGAACCTGAGGGGCCGAGAAGGGTGAAGAACTCGCCGCGCGCCACGCTGAGGTTCAGCCGTGTCACTGCGAAAGTGCGGCCGTCATAGGATTTCTCGACATCGACGAACTCGACAAATCCCCGGTCTTCGGCAAAGGGGTCGTCGGCTTTGGGGCGGCCGCTGGCATTGGCCCCCGGTGCCGGACCGGCGCTGTCGCGTGACAGGCCTGTCGCTTCGGCGATCACGGACGGAATTCCGTCGAGCGCCGGCAATGGCCGCATGTCGAAACGAGGTGGTGCTTGCCGTCCATGTGCCGGTCTCGCTTGACGCTGGCCGCACAAGGGCGGCAAAACCAAACTTGTATGCTCACACAATCAATCGCCAAAGAACCATAGATGCAGACAACTTTGCCCGTCAAGCGGCTTTCTTCGGTGTTGTGTGAGATTTTTCTGCCCGTATTTTGCAGTCGAGCACCGGACAAGCGCTATTGTCCGATGTATTGTCTTATGCTAGATGCGCTGGTAGCCAGAGCCTCAACACACCGAAACCGCCAATCCGCATGCTTCAGGACCTGCAACTCGCCTCGGAGGAAGGCCCGGTCTACCGGCGCCTTGCTGACGCAATTGCCGAACGGATTACAGCCGGCACGCTTGCGGTTGGAGACCGGCTGCCGCCGCAGCGCGAGATTGCCCGCGCGCTTGGCATCAACGTCACCACGGTAACGCGGGCGCTGTCGACGCTGCAGCAGCGCGGCCTGCTCGAAGCGCGGCCCGGACGCGGCACAACGGTTGCCGCCCGCAATGGCGGCGAAGGACCCGGTTTCGTGTCGGCGCCAAGCGACGACAGCGGCGTCATCGACCTTTCCGTCAACCGGCCTGCGACCTCGGCCTATCTCGACGCGCTGGCGCTGCTTTTGCCGCGCCTGGCCAAGGACCGGCACTACGCCACGCTTCAGGACTATCACCCGCCTGAGGGGCCGCTGTGGGCGAGGGCGGCGATCGCCGAGTGGATGCAGGCGGTCGCCGGCGACGGCGATCCCGGCCGGGTGGTGCTGGCGGCAGGCGCTCAGCATGGGCTGGATTGCGTGCTTGGCGCGATGACCAGGCAGGGCGAGGTCGTGCTCGCCGACGAAGTGACCTATCAGGGCATCAATGCGCTGTGCCGGGTGCATGGGCTCGATCTCAGAGGCATCGCCATGGACCGTGGCGGTATGCGGGCCGACGCGTTCGAGGCGGCCTGCGCGCAGCTGCGCCCGCGCGCGGTCTTCCTGGTACCGACCCTGCACAACCCGACCACCATTACGCTGGGCGAGGAGCGCCGGCACGAATTGGTGACTGTCGCCCGTCGCCACAACGTCCTCATCATCGAGGATGACGTCTACCGGCCGCTGGCGGACAATCCGCCGCCGTCACTTGCCAGCCTCGAGCCCGAATTGACGGTTCACATCGGCGCCTTGTCGAAATGCCTTGCGCCGGGACTGCGCCTCGGTTTTGTGATCGCGCCGCGCGCCATAGCCGGGCAGGTCGCCGCGGCTTTGCGCATAAACTGCTGGAGCATCAGCCCTATGACCGCGCTGATCGGCGCACGGCTGATAGAAGAGGGTTCGGCGGCGCGTATCATCGAAGCCCAGAAGCAGGAGCTTCGCCAGCGCCAGGCCATCCTCACCGAAATCCTCGGCCGCTACGATGTACAGAGCCACGCCACCTCGACGCATGCCTGGCTGCGCCTGCCGGAGCCGTGGCGCGGCGCGGGTTTCGCTCGCACCTGCCTCGAACGTGGCGTTGCCGTTCTTCCCGGCGATGCCTTCGCGGTCGGGCGCGAGCCGGTACAGCACGGGGTACGCATCAATGTCGGCGCCGCGCGCTCGCTCGACGATCTGCGCACGGCGCTGAACACCATGGCTGAACTGCTCGCGGCCGGGCATCTGCAACTGCCCGGCTTCGTCTAGACCACGATCTCGAAAAGTGGGGATCGGTTTTCGGAAAGATCATGGTCAAACAAGAAGATACGGTCATGGCAGCATCGGAAACCGTCGAAATCGCCATCGTTGGCGCCGGCATTGTCGGATTGGCCACGGCACTTCGGCTTGCGGCCGACGGGCGCGAGGTGCTGCTCATCGATCCCAACGAGCCTGGCTCCGGCGCCTCGTTCGGCAACGCCGGAACGCTGGCCGAGTATGCCTGCATGCCGGTCGGCAATCCGGCCCTGCTGCGCCAATTGCCAAGACTGCTCCTCGACCCCGCCAGTCCATTCGCCTTGCGCTGGCCGGCGTTTTTCCAGCTGGCGCCCTGGCTGGTCCGCTTCCTGCGGCAGTCGCTTCCGGCGGCCACCCGTGCCAATGCGCTGGCGCTGGCCGGGCTTCTGGCTGAGGCCCTGCCGGCCTGGGAGGAGATGGCGAAAGAGGCCGATATGGCCGACCTGCTGCGCCGCAACGGCTGTCTCTATTTGTATCGTCGCGAGAGCGATTTCGCCAAGGCTGCTGGGGGCAGGGCGCTGCGTGCCGGGTTCGGCGTGCATCAGGAGGTTCTGACTCCGGCAGAGGTGGCCGCGCTGGAGCCGAGCCTGCCCCCGATCGGGGCCCGTGGCCTGTACTTTCCGGATTCGATGAACGTCACCGATCCAAAGACGCTGATGCGGCGGCTGCTCGATGCCGCGACCGCCCGTGGCGTGTCGGTGGCGCAGGCTGCTGCAACCGGGCTGCAGGTCGAGGCGGACGGTGTCAGGCTCAGCGGTTGCGGCCTGCGGGTCAAGGCGAACACGGTGGTGATCGCCGCGGGTGCGCAGTCGCGGGCGTTGGCCCTGCAGGCCGGCGACAGCGTCCCGCTCGAGACCGAGCGCGGTTATCATCTCGAATTCCCGACCGAAGCGCCTTTGCTTAATCGTCCGGTCTGTCCTGTCGATCTCGGCTTCTACATGACGCCGGTGACCGGCCGGCTGCGTGTCGCCGGAACCGTCGAACTCGGCGGGCTTGCAGCGCCGGCAAATCCCCGCCGGCTGGCTTTGCTGGATCGCGGTGTCAGGCAGTTCTTCCCCTCACTCGGCCGGCCCTCATCCGAATGGCTCGGGTTCCGGCCGTCGCTGCCCGATTCCCGGCCCGTCATCGGTCGGTCACGTGGCAGCCGCAGGGTGATCCATGCCTTCGGTCATGGTCATCTCGGCCTCACTCTGGCGCCGATCACCGCCCGCCTGGTCGCCGACCTGATTGCCGGACGCGGCGATCCTGACCGCCTCGCGCCCTTTGCGGTGAACCGCTTCGGCGGATGAAGGCACGTCGGCTTCGCCGCGGCAGCACAGCGCGTGAGCATTGGATTCGGCACCATTCAAGCAAAAACCCGCCCCGGTCTCCGGAGCGGGTCTGTTGCCTGAGGCGGAACTCAACACATGTCCGCAGCCGCAAGGTCGCCTCGCGATGCTGAAGATCTGGTTAACTGGTCAATTTGATTCAAATCCAGCTGTGGATGTTCGCCTTTGGGTAAATCGAAATGGGCCATGCTTGTCGCGCGGCGGGCAAAAAAGGAGAATTCATGACCAGCGACTTTGCCGCCGCCCACCTCCATCTTGAACGAGCCTGCCATTATCTGCGCGGCGATGACGAGACGAGCAGCGCGGCTCGCGCCGCCCTGGACATACTGATCGATGCAATTGTCGCAGCCCAGTACAAGCGTCCGCCCGCGGACGTGGTGGAATTTCCCAGAACGGCAACACAGCGATAGTCGGCGAACGCCGAAGCGCGGCGCATCATCCGCAGGATTAATGCGCCGCTTCAAGTTCTTGTTTCTATACATGTTGTTGTCTTAAACCGCTGCGCGCCCTCGGGGCGGGCCCGTGGGCATGCCTTGGCCGACATGCAGTCGCGTGCGAAACAAATGGAGCGGGATGGCCAGTTCGATTTAATCGCATTTCGCTCTGCCGTACCCTCTCCCAATGGCTGATGCTCGGTTGCAGGAGCTACCGACGACGCCGGATTGACTCTTATCTGCGCCCATGTTGATGTTGCAGTGCAACATAGAGCAACGGTTCCGAAGGCGGCAAGTCGTAGGGGAACTTGAGGGGGCTTAACTGGTGTTTATTGGGCAGCCGCAATACTCAAGCGCGACAGCATTATGGAACATTGGTCGCGGCAAGATCACGAAAGTCAGCGGTCGGGACGATACATTTGACGGGCTGACCGCATTTACCCCTTTCTGGGCAATGGCGGCGATCTTCAGTATCGCCGGTGATATCTATTCCATGCTTGGCTACAAGGGGCCGCTTTTTGCCGCCCTGAGCTGGTCGGTCGTCCTGTTCAGCCTGCTGCTCCTGCTGTACCCGCGGCGAACCGAGTTTTTGATCGGGCTCGTGATGGTATCGCTGGTGCTGTACGCGCTGCGCATGCCGGTCGCTTCGAACAACAAGACGATCACGGCGGTGATGAACGGGGCTATCCTGCTCAGCGCAGCGGCACTCTATCTGCGGGCCGCCGGCCGCGGCGCTGGGCTGGACCGGATGGACCTGTATCAGCAGATCCGGATCGTCGCCCGGTCGCTGCTCGCCATCATGTATTTCTACGGCATCTTCCACAAGATCAACACCGATTTCCTCGACCCTAGCGTGAGTTGCGCGGTGGGCCTCTACGCTCCTCTGGCTCGTCCGTTCGGCCTCGAGGACAATCTGTTTGGCCGGTATCTTGCGATCTACGCCACCTTCCTCATCGAGGCGATCGCGATCGTGTCGCTCTATTGGAAGCGCTATTTCGCCGTCGGGTTCATTCTCGCACTGGTCTTCCATTACGTGATTCCGATCTCGGCCTATTCCTGGTACATGGACTTTTCCAGCCTGGTGTTCGCGCTGTATGTGCTGAGCATCCCCACGCCCGCCAGCGAGGCGCTCTATCGCAAATCGTTGGAGTTTGCCGATCCGCTGCGCGAAACGTGCGGCCGGGTCGGGATCTTGCTGCCGGGCGCGGCCGTGATGCTGTTCGCGGTCACCCTCGTCGTTCTGCTCAGCCATGCTTTTCCCGGCCGTTCCTTCGACATGATGGTCCACTCTGTCTGGATGCTCTTTTGGGCGGTGGTGGGCGGCGCGGCGATGGTCGTGCTGGCCCATGTGGCTCTGCAGAATCTGCCTTGCCGGACCGTTTCCTCGCCGCGCCAGCCGTTCTGGGTCTATTTGGTGCCGGGCCTGTTCTTCCTCTCCTGCCTGTCACCCTATGTCGGGCTCAAGACGGAGAGTTCCATCAACATGTTCAGCAATCTGCACACGGAAGCCGGCCAGACCAACCATCTGCTGTTTGCCAAGCCACCGTACTTGTTCAACTATCAGAACGAGGTGGTGAAGATCGTTGATTCCTCGGAGCCGCATCTCGTCCGGCAGTCGCAGGCGGGCAACTACCACGTCCTCCTCGATCTGAAGAGACAGCTGCGCCGGAAGCCCGAGGCTTGGGTGACTTACGTGAAGGATGGCGAGACGATCACCCGCGCCAACGCGTCGACCTTCGCGGAGGAAATGCCCAGCCTCATCGAACGCAAGCTGCTTATCTTCAAGCTGGTGGATTTTTCGCGGCCGAAGGCCTGCACCCACTGAGCGCCGCCGGAGAACTGGCCGAATGTTCGCGAGTCAATTGGCAGGCGTCGCCGGGCCGTCGGCTAAGCCATGCATTTCGCCCAGCGCGATGCCAAAGGGGATCGTCGCTTCGGAAATATCTAGCGCTGTTCGAGATCGGCAGGGATCAGCGAGCGGCCTCGAAGCCTCAGGGTGGCCCGGCGTCCGAGCTTGAGCGCCGGATAGATCAGCCGCGCCGCCGTCCGGTTTGACAGAATCCTGCGGTTGAGCCAGCCGAAAAGCGTCGAAGAGGAACTGAGGATCGCCAGGAGATTGATGGCTTCCTCGCCGTGGTAGACGCGGTCCTCGAAAACGAAGAGCATGCCCTCGTTCAGGTCGAAGCCCTGGCGCTGAAACTCGACAACGCGCGGGTCGCCGGAGCGCGCGTCGAGCAGCTCAACAGGACCGACCGCGTCGCGCAGCCGGGCAAAGCGGACATAGCTCTGGCAGAAGATGCAGTCGCCGTCATAGACGATAAGCGCCGTCTTCCCAAGTGGCTTCATTGCAGCGTCGGATCCTGGCTGTGCCCGATCGGTGCTTCTACGGCGCTATCGATCGCGCAATTGCTGTAGAATGCGCAGCCCGAGACGACGGGCAGGTTGCTGAAGGCGTCGAGGATGGCGACGAGCACCAGCCCGACAATGCCGAGCATCAACATTTTTTTGTAGGGGGACAGCTCGCGAAGCATCTTGGTCCTTGCTGCTTGATACGGACCTGGTCGATCCGACGTCAAAGCGCGATCGATTTCAACAGCCGGCTGTCTGCAAGAACGGCAGCCCCTGCCGGTCAAGGTTTCCTATCGCAAGCTCTTGAACTGCCATAGTCGGCACCAGCCTGTTATTGTGCACCGCAACAATGGGTGAAGATCGGCGGAAAATCAAGCGGAATGCTGAATTTCGCTGACTTTACGTGACATAGCGTCTTCGGCAATGTCGATCGGCAATCCGGGAAGCCGAGCCAATTCGCACTTGCCACAAAGTATGATGCAATGCACAATCGCCATCGAAACCGAAGGACCGGGCCGGCCGATAAGCCGTTTCCAGGAAACGCTGAAGTTGAACCTGCCCATACGTGAGACCTGGCTGGACACCGCCAAGGGCCTGGGGATCACCCTCGTCGTCATAGCCCACGTCCTCGACCACAGCACCTGGCGCTGGGCGCACCCGATTTACTTTGCGGCATCGCTGTTCTTCATGCCGTTCTTCTTCATCATATCGGGCTACCTTTTTGCCGTCACGCAGAGGAAGGCGCTTTTCCGCAAGCGCGTCCAGGGCCTGCTCATCCCCTATGTGATGTTTCTCGGCGCGATCATGGCGAGCGTGCTTGTTGTCGACTTTTTGCGCGGCGACACCCCGGCGCCCTGGCAGATCAGGGAACTCATCACCGACGCCCTGCTGGGCGGACGGCACCTGACGCGCGAACTCGGCGTGTTCTGGTTCGTCACCTGCCTCGTCGCCACGCAACTTGTCTACAACGAGGTCGCGATCAGGGCCAGCGGACCGACCGATCCCGGCATGCTGATCTTCGTCAGCGCATCCCTCGGCCTCGCCTATTCAATCCAGGCCTATTGGCAGGATTTGCAAGCGCCGCTGGCTCTGACGAACGTGCCGCTCGCCATCGGCGCATTCTGGTTCGGACATTTCCTGCGCGAACGCGGCATGAGCGCGCTGTGGTCGGCGGTGTTTGTCGTGGCGGTTGCCGGGGTCGCGCTCGCGGCGGCGCGGATGGGGTCCGACTTTACCTTCAGCATGAAGAACGCCATCTTCGGCCCGCCACTTCTCGGCCTGCTCGTTGCATTGGCGATTTCGACCTTTATCCTCGGCCTCATCCGCTTCATGGCGATGCCGAGCTTGCGCATCGCTCCGTTGGCGGAAATCGGCGCGGCCTCCCTGGTGATCATGTTCGTCCATCAGTTCGTTCATTTCACGCTGCGTGACTTCGGAATGTCTTCCGAGTTGGCGCTGATCGCCCTGTCGCTCGGACTTCCCTATCTGCTCTACTGCGGGCTGAGATCGTCCCGGATACTGTCGCCCTGGTTCATCGGAAGCGGAGACCTGGCGCTCAGCATCCAACTGATGAGGCGGAGCCTCGCCTTTCGGGCAGGCTGAGCTCGAACGCTTCCGGGTGACGGCAGCAGCGGTTTCCTTCCGGGTCGGAGATGTCCAGCGCGCGGGTGGTCTGCCTTGCGGGCCAGTTCGGGCGGGCGTGTGGGCATCCGGGCACGATTCCGGGCAGACCTTCCTGGTCCCCTGTTCCCGCGCGTGCGGCGGGCGTATTCTCGCAGTCCGACGGGTCGAATTATCAAGGGGAGGAGATTGCGATGGCTGAGGCAACGCGCCACGACGCCTGGCAGGCCGGGGATAGCTACGACCTCTATATGGGGCGCTGGAGCCGTCAGATCGCTCCACCGTTCCTGGATTGGCTCGATCCGGCGGAGGGTCTGGACTGGCTGGAGGTAGGCTGCGGAACCGGGGCGCTGTCGGCAGCCATCCTGGCCCGTTGCAATCCCACGAGCCTGGTGTCCATAGATCCGTCGGAGGGTTTTCTCGCCAAGGCGCGGGCAAGCGTGCAGGACAAGCGTGTCGCGTTTCTCGCAGGCGATGCGCAGGCCTTGGCAGTCGAATCGGCCAGCAAGGACATGGTCGTGTCGGCGCTTGTTCTCAACTTCGTCCCCGACAAGCAAAAGGCGCTCTCCGAGATGCGGCGAGCGGCCCGCCCTGGAGCGACGATTGGATTCTATGTGTGGGATTATCCTGGCGGCGGGGTGGAATTCATGCGGGCTTTCTGGACCGCCGCGACGGCGCTTGACCCCGGTGCCATCGACCTTACCGAAGACAGGCGTTTTCCGTTTTGCACACAAGATGGATTGACCGATCTCGCGAAGAAGGCCGGCCTGGTTTCCATCGACTCCGCGCGGATTGAAATGCCGGCCGTGTTCAAGGACTTTGAAGACTACTGGCACCCCTTCACCCTGGGTGCGGGGCCTGCGCCTGGCTACTGCATGAGTCTCGACCCCGCAGCTCGCCAGAGATTGATGGAGAGGCTCCGCGACAGGCTGCCGCGCGGCGAGGGCGGGTCCATTCCCCTGAAAACGAGAGCCTGGGCAGTCAAGGCCAAGGTTCGCTGATGACCGCGAGCCCACGTCGCGCCAGACCGGCAGGCCAGCCAACGACAAGCTATCCGGCTATAAGCTGTCCGGCGCAAAGTTCGGGTTGACCGGCCCTGTGCGCGAAGCGACTATTCGTCTGGACAGCCGAGATGCCGGCATCAGGAGGAAACACGATGGACGAGCCCGATCGGTGGCGCCACATGTCGAGCGCGCCAAGGGATGGCAGCCGAATCCTTGTCACGGTTCGGCCGTCGGAACAGGGGCCGGCGGAAGTCGACCTGGCTTACTGGTCTCGAGCCGACCAGTTCGGCAGCGAAGGCTGGCGCGCTTCCGACTCGTCGCCCGGACGCGTGGTTGAGTACGCCGAACCCGAGCTGAAATGCTGGATGCCACTGCCGACAGCCAATCTGAGCAGGGGTTCATTGCCGAGCCCCTGGGACGAAGAAGATGTCCCGCTGCTGGATGGATCGGGGATATGAGGTGAAATGGGCCCTTCACACCGTAGAAAGGTCATTGGGATTGAGCCTAAACCCGCTGCAGACGCCAGAACGGCTTGGGGTCTCCGCCTCGACTTGCGCCGAAATCGAGCAAGCTGATCACTAGCGCGGCTGGTCGATTTGACCGGCGGTCCTTACCGCGGACGGAAATCCAATTCGTTGGTCAAAACGTTGCTCAAACGCTCCGGTGGAAGGGACGCCAGAGCTGAAGAAGCCGTGCGCGATATACACTACCAGCCTGCCATAGGCGGATCGCGGTGGTCCGGAGATCAAATCCGCGGACCGTTGATGCCCGGCAGGCCCGCTGTTTCTCAAGATACCGCGCGAGCGCAATATCGTGGCGTAACGGCCCGCGCGGCTGCTCATTCTGCCAGGGATCATCATGCCAGTGGGCCATTCGGTCGGGTTCGGACGTAGCACAGTGTCCTCCTGAGGTAGTCGTGCCGGCACTTTTTCCCGGCGCCGTGAGAAACGCGTTGGAGCCAGCGTGAAGGATTCGTGAAACCGCCAGACCAAACAAAATGACGGTTGAAATAGAGACAAGGACAGGAAAGGATCGCAAAGAAAGTTGCGGCTGTGGCGGATCCGATGGCGCACCCTCATCTCTGTCTGCTAGGCGGTTTCGACTTCGCCGGAGGCGCAGCGGCGGTCCCGGTTTTCAGCCGCAAGGCCCGCGCTATGGTGGCTTATCTCGCCTTGCAATCCGGACACTCGCAGTCACGCGAGAAGCTCGCAGCGCTTTTGTGGGGCGGCAACGCTGAGGCCCAGGCCCGGATGAGCCTTCGCCAGGCCCTATCGGCCGTCAGGAAAGGGATGGACGCATCCGATGGCCGCACGTTCCTGACCGACGGCGACAGCATTACCCTCAATCTCAACGATCTTGATTTCGATGTCGTGCGGTTCGAGACGCTGGCCGCCGGCTCCGAACCGGAGCAACTCGAACAGGCGCTCGTCGTCTATCGCGGCGACCTGCTCGACGGCTTCGGCCTGAAGGAGGAGCCGTTCGAGGATTGGCTGCGGGTCGAGCGCGAGCGCCTGAGGGCGATGGCCGTCGCGGCACTGGACAAGCTCGTCGCGCATTACTGCACCACGAACGATCCTGCCTCATGCGTGCGCTCGGCAACGCGCCTCCTCGCCATGGAGCCGCTGAGGGAGGATATCCACCGCGCCCTGATGCGAGCCTATGCGGTACAGGGCCGGCTCACGCTCGCGCTCAGGCAATATGAAAATTGCCGCAGTGCGCTGCAGCGGGAACTCAACGTGCAGCCTGAGCCGGAAACCCGACATCTCTATGAAGACCTACGGACGCGCCGAATGACGTCGCAAGCCGCCTCCCGGATAGCCGCCTCGGCGCCGCCTTCTCAGACACCGCCACCGTCGCCAGCCCGAACTGGCGCGCGGCCGGCGTTCCCGGCCGAGCCGATGCGCCCCGCGACCCATTATGTTAAATCGGCCGGGATCAACATCGCCTATCAGGTGACCGGCGACGGGCCGGTCGACCTGATCTATGTGCCTGGATGGGTCTCCAACCTTGACCTTGCCTGGTCGTCGCTGCGGCTTTCGCATGTGCTCCATCGCCTCGGCGCCTTCTCGCGCCTGATCCGCATGGACAAGCGCGGCACGGGACTGTCCGATCGAAATGTCGGTTTGCCAACGCTGGAAGAGCGAATGGAAGACATGCGGGCGGTGCTGGATGCGGTCGGCTCGAAGCACACGGTTCTGTTCGGCAGCTCGGAAGGCGGCCCCATGTGCATGCTGTTCGCGGCGACCTATCCCGAGAGGACGGCGGCTCTCGTCCTCAACGGAACCTATGCCAGCGGCCGATGGTCGAAGGATTATCCCGGGGCAAGGACAAGCGAGCAGGTGGAAGAAGATCTGGCCGTCGTCGAGAGACAATGGGGGGAGCCGGCAGATATGAGCAACGCCGCGCCCAGCCTGATGAATGATAGTTTCGAGAGGGAATGGTTCGCCGCGTATCTCAGGAATTCGGCCTCGCCTGCCGACGCGATCGCGCTGTGGCGCTGGGGCACCGAAATCGATGTTCGCGCCCTTCTCCCAGCCATTCACGTCCCGACACTGATCGTCCAGGCGGCAGGGGACCGCTGGGTGAAACCGGAAGAGGGGCGCTATCTGGCAACGCATATCGAGGGCGCCAGATACATCGAGCTTGCCGGCCGTGATCACGTAATTTGGGGGGAGAATTCCGATCGCCTGGTCGACGAGATCCAGACCTTCGTCACCGGCGTCTTGCCGTCAGCGCCGGGCGAGCGCGTGCTTGTCACGGCGCTGCACGTGGAAGTCGTCGGGTTGCCGTCGGCTCTCGTCAACACCAGCAACCAAACGTGGCGCGATCTGATGCAGCGACACGGCGACGAGACACGCAAGGAATTGCATCATGCGGACGGTGAGGAAATCAAGCGCACCGGAAACGGGTTTTTAGCGGTATTTCAGCGGCCAACGAGAGCGATCCAATGCGCATTGGCAATCCGTCGTCGACTGGGCGAATCCGGCCTTCGGGTTCGCGCGGCGATCCATATTGGCGAATGCGAAAGGCGCGGCGACGATGTCACCGGTATTGCAATTCAACTGACATCGCGTCTGCTTGATCATGCCGGACCGGGTGAGATCATCGCGTCCCGGACCGTTCGTGATCTCATGGCCGGTTCGGGCCTGATGTTTGAGGCGCATTGCGAGATGGAACTTGCAGGTGTTCCCGGTGGCCTGCAGCTTTTTTCCGTCAGTAAACCGGCTGTCTGACATTGGCCGACAACAAGTGGCAGCGTACAGGTTCGGCATCGGGCAACCGGCCGTCACCAAGCGGCCGCTGCCCTCACGTCATCCGCCTTCGCTGATCTGGCCGCGTCCCGTCGCTGCCTCAGAACAGGAATGCAGCTGTGGCCGGGTTCGCGCCCGTACGGCCGTCTGATGAATCCATGCCTCGAATGAGCTCCAGGTCCTTTGAATCCAGCTCAAAATCGAAGACGTCGAAATTGGCGGCAATCCGGTCCTGGTGGATCGACTTTGGAATGACAATCAGCCCTTCCTGAAGATGCCAACGGATGATCACCTGCGCCACGGATTTGCGGTGTTTTCCGGCGATCCTTTCCAGGGTCGGGTCGCTCAACAGCCGGCCGCTGCCCAGCGGGCTCCAGCTTTCGATGCGGATATCGTGCGTGTCGTGAAATTCTCTGACGCCGCGCTGTTGAAACCGGGGATGGAGTTCGATCTGGTTGACTGAGGGTGTGACACCAGTCTCGCCGATGATCCGCTCCAGATGGTCCCGGTTGAAATTTGAAACGCCGATCGACTTGATCCGGCCGGATTGCCTGAGTTCGATCAGCGTCTTCCACGCCTCGACATATTTGCCCTGGCTGGGCACTGGCCAGTGGATCAGGAACAGGTCGATCTGTTCGATGCCGAGCTTGTTCATCGTCTCGTCGAAAGCCCGCAGGGCGGCGTCACGCTGATGCGCGCCGTTGCGCAGTTTCGAGGTGATGAACAGCTCGCTCCTTGGCACGCCAGCCGTGCGGATCGCCTGCCCGACGCCTTCCTCGTTCTGGTAGCCTTGGGCGGTGTCGATCAATCTGTAGCCGGTCCGGATCCCCCAACTCACGACTTGGGCCGTAATGGCTGGATCGACCTGCCAGACGCCAAGGCCGATCTGGGGAATGGCTGAGCCGTCATTCAATGTGATCTGCTCAGCTTTAGTCAGGGTAATTTGTTCAGGCATGCTCAGGTCCTTCTGCATCGCTCCGCCCCGGCGCAGTGCTTATCTAGGCGCGGCGTCCGCCAATGCGAGTCGACAGATGGGGGCAAGGCCGGCCCAGGCAGCCAGGATCGCAACGGCTAGTGAAAGGATGATGGCAAGCGAGAACCCCTCTGGCGGGCCGTTCTCTAGCGGTCTGCCATCACCTGGATGCTATTTTCAGCAGACGTCCGGGGGCAACTCTACATGCATATTGGGGCACCATCAGTCTGTTGCGCCAAATCGGTGCCCGCCCGGTCAGCCGATAAAAGCGCTGGTTGAAAGCCCCGGCCAGCTTGCCGTTCATCGTTGGTACCCGGCGGGCCGACATGTTATGCTGTGGCGGCAACCAACTGCGGTCCCAGATGACTGTCAGGGGATTGAGTTAGGCAACGCTTTCGGTCGCTAAGTCGCGACCGGAAGATTGTGCTCGGCGCTGGTGATTTCGCACAAAAGCAACCGCCCGCAACGTTGTATCTGACTGCCACAGATGCCGCGAAGCTGGCCACGTGGGAGGATATCGTGATCAAGAAACTGGCTTTCGTTTTGTCATGCGCTGCCGCCCTTTGCGTAACGTCCGCCTTTGCGCAGGACAAAAATCTCGAGAAACTTGGCGGCTTCAAGACGACCGGCACACCGATGATGGAGCCGATCCCGCAAACCGGAGAAAACGCCGAAGCCCTCAAAGCCATTGCAGCGAAGGTCAAAGTCCCGGATGGCTTCAAGGTCACTCTCTATGCCATCGTTCCCGACGCGCGTCATATGGCCGTAGGACCGCAGGGCGTCGTGACCTTCGTCGGTACCCGCAAAGAACTGGTCTACTCCATGACCGACCGCGACAAGGACCGCGTCGCCGATGATGTGAAGGTGTTTGCGCCCTCAATCAAAATGACAGTCCCGAACGGCGTCTGTTTCTCCAGGGATGGCCACCTCTATGTCGTCGAACAGAACCGCGTATTGTGGTTCCCGGCGGCCGAGTTTTTCTATGAAGGTCCGGACGTCGCTGCTTTCCCGATCGTGAAGCAGGGCGAGCTGATACCGCATCCAACGAGAGCTACAACCACACGGCCCGAACCTGTCGCGTCGGGCCCGATAACCGCATCTATATTACCATCGGCCAGCCGTTCAACGTGCCAGCCCCCGAAGTGCTCCCGGAATTCGAGAAACTCGGCATCGGCGGCATCATAAGCATGAAGCAGGACGGTACCGACCGCAAAATTTATGCGCGCGGAATGCGCAATCCCCTCGGCCTGGATTTCAACCCAAAGGACAAGACACTTTGGGTGAACGACAATCAGGTCGACGGCATGGGTGACACCATTCCCCCAGGCGAAATGAACCGTGTTACCGGCCCGGACCAGAATTTTGGCTTCCCCTGGTATGGCGGCGGCAAAGTTCGTACGGTCGAGTACAAGGACGCAACAGTCCCCGAGGGCGCTATCTTCCCAGAGGTCGAGCAAGAGGCTCACGCGGCCGATCTCGGGCTGTCGTTCTATACCGGCAAGCAGTTCCCCGAAAAATATCGCGGCGGCATCTTCTCGACCCAGCACGGCTCCTGGAACCGCGTCGACCCGGTGGGCGCTCGGGTCATGTTCACCTCGCTCAAGGCGGACGGCACGGCGGACAAAACTGAAGTGTTCGCCGACGGCTGGCTGAACGAGAATGGCGAGTATCTCGGCCGTCCTGTCGATGTTCAGATTCTCAAAGACGGTTCGCTGCTGGTGTCCGACGATTTAGCCGGGGCCGTCTGGCGGATTTCCTACGGCGATTAGGCGATTAGCCAGGCGGCGGCCTTCTGCTGCTGCCTGGCTCAACTTTATTTGATATAGGAGTTCGGGGTGCGGAGTTTGATTGTAAGTCTAGCTGCGCTCTTTGCCTGTTCGTCTCTGGCGCAGGCCGGAGGTGATGCCGCCGCGGGGGCAAAAAAATCATGCTGAAGTGCCAGGTCTGCCACGGCAAGGATGGCATCGCTAAGCTGCCCGACGCGCCGAATATAGCAGGGCAAAAGGAGGCCTATCTTGTCAAGGCGCTGATGGCCTTCAAGGCAGGCGAGCGCAAGAACGAGCAGATGACTGTCGTGATCAAGGGCTTGAGCGATCAGGATATAGCCGATGTCGCCGCCTATTATGCGTCGATCAGGGTCACCGTTCAGGTTCCGCCATGAGACCAGCTCGCAGAGCGTCCGCCGCCTGGCTACGCCACCGAGCGATCACGGGTTCCATCCGCCGCTGCCGTACTGACGGGTAATGACCTCGAGAAGATGACCGTTCGGGTCCTCGAAATAGACGCCGCGGCCGCCGTCGTGGTGGTTGATCTCGCCCAGCAGCGTCCGGCTGGGGTCAGCCCAGTACGGGAGGTTCCGTTCACGAATCCTGGCAAAGATCTCGTCGAACTCGGCTTCGCTGACCAGGAAGGCGTAGTGCTGCGGCCTGATTTCGCCGCCGGTATCCATGTAGTCGAGGTTGGCACCGTTTTCGGTGGTGACCATCTGGAAAGGCCCCCAGCGCCTGGGCGCGGGAAGGCCAAGCATTTCGGCCAGGAACTTTGCCGACGCCTCGCTGTCGCGGGCCGGCAGTATTGTATGGTTGAAATCGATAGCCATGCCATCACTCCTTTGATCTCTCCTCGCACGTCGTTGCTCCGCGACTGAAGCGATGCTGACGAGATGGGGCTGAAGGCCACGATGCTCAAGCCGGCGTGGCAACCTGCCCGATGACCTGCACGGGGTCAGCATCATGAATACGGACGACGATTATTTCGCCGCTGTCCGGCACCTCGCCGGTCAAGCCGGTGATGTTGACCTGATGCGTGACTAGCACGGTAGGTCCGCCAAAACGCTGCCCGCGAAGCCAGGCCAAAAGGGCAGCGGTGCGCACTTCTGCGGCCGAACTGTCGCCAAAGAACGAATTGAGCAGCTCAAGAGGCACGACGTCGCCGATCCCGAGCAGGCGAGCGGTTTCCAGGCAGCGGCACCACTGGCTAGAATAGACGGCTGCCGACGAGATGCCATTCGCTCGGAACATGTCGCCGATCGCGCGGGCCTGCGCACGACCTTGTTCCGACAGATTCCGCTGGGTGCTGCAATCACCGAGCCTGAAGCCAGGCGGATCGCCGGAGCCTGGGGCCGCGGCATGGCGCAGCAAGGCAACAGCTTCTCCGGATCGCAGGGCTGCCCATAAGTGTTCGGAGGCTTGCGCCTTGCCGAAGGCAGCCGCACCGAGTGACAGGACAAGAAATCGCCGACGTCCAATTCGCATCTTGCTTCTCACCTTATAGCAGCCTTGGCGAGTGCCGGCAGCTACTGCAGGTCGGGAGCCTTCCAAGTATCAACATAAACGTTAGCGCCGACGATTTCAGGGCCGATCAGGAGCTGGAAGTTTCCAGCCGCGGGACAAGCCCCTCATCAGCCTCCGCGATACTCTCCACATCAGCAAGGCGGCGGCCAGGCTGTAGACGCCCATCAAGGCCAGTTGCAGCGCGTAGTCGACGCCGGCGTCGATCAGGTATCCGGTGATGCCGGGACCCATCGCCGAGGCCAGAACCATCACGGCCACTACAACCGAGCGGATCGCACCGAGATGCGCGGTGCCGTAGATCTCCGGCCACATGGCGCCCTCCAGGGTCGAGGAGAAGCCGTAGCTGATGCCAAGCAGCGCCATGAAGACGAATATGGCGAAAGGCGCCGTCAGATAGGCAGCCGCGAAGCAGGCCAGCGCCAGCGGCAGAAGGAATAGAGGCAGCAGCTGGACCGCCGAGAAGCGGTCGATCAGCCACCCGGCCAGAAGCGCAAAACCCATCGTCGTGGCGGACAGGACGGCGAAGCCGCTGGCGAAGAGTTGCAGCGGCCAGCCCCGGAGCTCGGTTAGATAGACCTGGTGAAAGAAGATAGTCGTGCCGACGAAGGCGGGAGCCAGGATACCCAGGCAGATGGCGTAGAAGGTCGGATCGCGCAGGACTTCCGCCCGCGTCCACTGCTTCACTGCGCGTCGCGCCCTCGGCTGAGCCTCGCTCTGCGGATTGCGTTCCTTCCGGACCAGCGCACAAACCAGAGGCAAGGCCACGACCAGGATGAAGGCTGCGCAGACGAACCAGCTTCCCCGCCAGCCGACGAGGCCGGCCACGAGGACGAACAGGAACGGCAGCAGAGCACTGCCAACATGAAAGCCAAGCGTGACGACCGAGACGGCGCGGCCCCGGTTCGCGGCGAACCAGCGGCCTGTTGCCGTCAGAGCCGTCTGGGTCATCATCCCCTGGCCAAAAAGGCGCAGCAAATAAAGCGCGAGGAGCAGGGTTGGCAGCGAACCGGCGAACCCCATCGCGATGCTGGCGCAGGCGAGCATGAGCATCGTCGCGATCGCCATGGTCACTGTCGAATACCGGTCCAGCGGCCGACCCAAGAACGGCAGGGTCGCCGCGCTAAGCAGCGTTGCCAGCATGTAAAGCCCGCCGAACTCGCCATGACTCAACCCGAACGTCTCGCGGATACCGCCGTTCGACAAGGCGATGAAGAAGGTCTGCCCGAAGGACGAGACGAGGGTCAGCAAAAAGGCGCCCGCGAGCCAGCGGACATTGTTGACGACGAATGCACCGAAGGACTGCATGTTGTTTCTCGATAGAGTGCGCGCTTCCTGGTCATCTTTATCGGCCTCCGCTGCCGGAGGATATCGGCCAGTTCCGCTCCGATCAGGGGCCTGGCTTCAGTCCCAGCGGTCCAACTTCCATGCCGATGCCAGCGAGCCAGTCCGACTTCGGTGTCCTCGCCACTCTGCTTGCGAGTGAAGTCAGTCGGGCGCCGTCGAGTCAGGCACTCAAAGGCATCATGCTTCTCGCTCAAGCTCAGGTTTGCTATCTTCTCCTTTTCCCTCTCGGATTGTATTTGCGGACACCGTCGAATGAGAATGGCTTTTCGGCGGAAGCCGGTCATTCGGTGGATGTCGGCCGAACCGGAACAATGGTATTCTGCGGGGAGCATTCGGGGAGGCGACTGCATTGACCGAGAGCTTGGAAGCCGAAGAGGCGAGAGGTTGGTCGAATCTGCTGCTCGCGGCAGAAACCGGCAATGTGGAGGCCGTTCGAGCGGAATTAGCGGCCGGCGCCAATATCAACGAGGCGGACGGCGGGGGCTGGTCAGCCCTTCATCTCGCAGCCCTCAATGGCTGCACCGCGGCGGTCGAGGCGTTGGTCGAACACCCAGCAATCGATGTGAATTCCAGAAACAAATGGAATAGCACGCCTTTGAGCCTTGCTTCGGCCAAGGGCCACTATGCCTCTATTTCAGCCCTCGTGAAACATCCGGAAATAGAGATCGATGCAAGAGCCGACTACTACGGCAGAACAGCTCTTATTGAAGCAGCAAAGAACGGGCATCTGGATGTCGTTAAGTTGCTTGTCGAGAATGGCGCCGACGTGAATCTGACTGACAAGACCGGAAGAAACAACGCGCTTATCGAGGCTATCAAGGGACGGCACTACGAGGTCGCGGGATACCTGCTTGATTCTCGGAAAATGAACTTTCTCAACAAGGATATGAGACTGAACGCTCTGATCTGGGCTGGAAGCTGCCATAATCCTCAACTCATCGAAAAGCTGGAAGTCTCGATTCATACTTTCTTCGAAGGCAAGTGAAGGTCCCGCTTCCGCCGCAGGGACTATGTCCCGTGGTCTTGCACTGGCCGAATGTCCTCGATTGCCGCAGGCCGCCTGTGCAGCTCCCTTCCAAAATCAATCAACCAATCGGTTGACAATTCGAAAGCGGCCTCTATATTCAACTGCATGGTTGAATTAGAGACGCCCCAGATGGATGCGGTTTTTCACGCGCTTGGCGACGCCACCCGCCGGCACATGCTTCGCGACCTCGCTGGGGGCGAGCGAACGGTGAGCCAGTTGGCGGAACCGTTCGCCATGTCGCTGGCCGCCGCCTCCAAGCACATCAAGACGCTGGAGAATGCAGGGCTTATTCGTCGAGAGGTGAGGGGCCGCACACATATGTGCCGCCTCGAACCCGGACCGCTGGCCAGCGCCCACCAATGGCTCGGCTTCTACGAGCGCTTCTGGACCAACCGTCTCGACGTCCTCGAGCGTCTGCTTCGCGAGGAGGACGCACGCAAAGCTCCGGGTGAGTCCTCGGCCCGGGATGATTCCAGGAAATCGCCCACTTCCAAAGAAGGAGACGACCAATGAACCAGATGAAAACCATCGAAGCCTATGGCGAACTGACCGAGCCCGCCACGTTCACCATCCAGCGGCTTTTGCCTGGCCCCATCGAGCGGGTCTGGGCCTATCTCACTGAGAGCGACCTGCGCCGGCAGTGGATGGCTGCGGGCCAGATGGAAATGAAGGCCGGCACCTCGTTCGAATTGGTCTGGCGTAATGACGAGCTGACCGACCCGCCTGGCCAGCGCCCCGCGGGCTTCCCCGAAGAGCATCGGATGGAGGGCCGGATCACCGAGCTCGATCCGCCTTACAAGCTCGCCATCACCTGGGGAAACACCGGCGGCGTTTCCTTCTTGCTGGAACCGAAGGGCAACGATGTGCTGCTCACCGTCGTTCATCGCCGGCTGCCGGAACGCGCAATCCAGCTTAACGTCACCGCCGGCTGGCACATGCATCTCGACATGCTCGCCGCCCGCCTCGCGGGCAAGACGCCGACCTCGTTCTGGGATGGCTGGAGCCGGCTGCGCGAAGAATACGACCGCCGCCTGCCGGCCTGACACGATCGCGTGGGCTGAAGTCACTGCCCAGCCTCCACCGGCATCCGCCGGTGGAGGCTCACCGACGATGAAACGTGCTTGCATTTCGCAAGCCCGATGGAGGAAGTCATGCGCAAATTGATCACCGGAATGAAGATTTCCGTCGACGGCAAGATGGAGGGACCCGAGGGTTACGCGGATTGGGTCGACGCCTGGGCGGAGGACTACGGGCTGACGCCACAGATCGATGCCTGCCTGCTCGGCAGCGTCATGTACGCCGGCTACGAGTGCTACTGGAGCGCGATCCAGAATGAGCCGGACAAGCCGCTGCCGATGACCGGCAAACTGCCGACGCCCGCCGAGCTGAAATGGGCCCGCTTTGCCGAACAGACCCCGCACTTTGTGCTGTCGAACACGATGACTTCGGCGCTTTGGCCAAAGACGCGCTTCGTGCGGACTCTCGAAGACATCGCTGGGCTCAAGCAGCAGCCGGGCAAGGATATCTATCTCATGGGCGGTGCGCGAATGACCGCGAGCCTCATCGATGCCGGGCTGGTGGATGAACTGCGGCTGATCCTCTATCCGCTGCTCGTCGGCGAAGGGAAGGCGCTGTTTGCGACGACACAACATCGTCGCGGGCTCGAACTGCGCAAGATTCAGCAGCTCACTGACGGGCGCGTGAGCCTGGTCTATGGAATTGGCTAAAGCGCGTCGCGTCTCGCCGGTCAGAGAGAAACCGATAGCCCACCGTCAACGGCCAGCACATGTCCGTTAACATAGGCGGCAGCGTCGGAGGCGAGAAACACCACGGCTCCGCCGAGCTCCTCAGGCTGGGCCCAGCGGCCCGCCGGGGTTCGTGCCTCGACCCATTTGGTGAAGGCCTCGTCGCTCATAAGCGCGGTGTTGAGCTCGGTAGCGAAATAGCCGGGGGCGATCGCGTTGACGGTGATGCCGTGACGGCCCAGCTCAGCGGCAGTGGAGCGTGTCAGCCCGTGCAGGCCGGCCTTTGCCGCCACATAGGCGTGAATGGTCGGACGGCCAAGGATCGCCGCAACCGATCCGGTGTTTATTATGCGCCCGAACTTGTTTGGCAGCATCAGGCGCACCGCGTCGCGCATCATGCGGAAACAAGCCGAAAGATTGACGGCAATCACATGGTCGAAATCCTCGTCCTGCCATTCGACCAACGGACTTCGATGCTGGATGCCGGCGTTGTTGACCAGAATATCGAGGCGGCCGTGGCGTTCGACAATCCCTTCGAGCGACGCCCTCGAGATCGCTGCGTCGGTGACATCGAACGGCAAGGCTTCGGCACCGATCCTTTCGGCCGCCGCAGACAGCGCGGCCGGATCGCGGGCATTGACGATCACCGTCGCGCCGTTTTCCGCAAGTGCCTTGGCCATGGCGAGGCCAAGACCACGCGAAGCACCGGTGACCAGCGCGACACGGCCGTTGAGCGAGAATAATTCCGACATTGAGATCCCCTAGGAAGGGCGGGCTATGAAAAGGGCGGGAGTTTCCTCCCGCCCGATAACGCTATTTGGAGCGCAATTTGGCGATGCAGGTATCCGCTGTCTCCGGCGTGCAAATGTCAAGGCCGGTATAGGTCGGGTCGGCCGGCGGAGCCCTGCCGTCCTTCATGTCCTTCAGTGCCATCATCGTCTTGTAGCCCATTTCCAGGGTCAAAGGAGAGATGTCCCGCTGGTCTTGGCCGACCGGGCTTTTGAGGATGCGAAAAGATCTGGACCATGTTCAGGTCGATAAAAAACAGTCCCAGGCGATCAGGTTAGAGCATTGACTCCGCCCGGCTATAAAAAAGCATTTTTCGAGGGGAACAGTTCAGGCGCGCGGGTCGATTGCGGGTTGGGCCGCGGAGTTCGGCGCCGAAGCGATGATGGCCCACCGAGACGAATCGGGCTTGCGAAGTTGTAGGATGACCGTATGATCAGACGCATGACTGCGGATCGCCCATCTCTTCGACGCGAAGCTTCTGGCGCAATTGTTGGGCTGCCTGCGCAGTTTGCGGGTGATGCGCTGATAGACGGCCAGTCGCCCGAGGCAGAACGCTACCTCCTCGATTGGGGCCGCGACAAGCGCGGAAGTGCCCGCTTCATCGCGCGTCCAGGATCGGTGGAAGGCGTCCAGGCGCTCGTGAGATGGTGCTCGCAGAGCGGTGTCGCCGTCGTCGTGCAAGGCGGCAATACCGGACTTGCCGGCGGCGCCATTCCAGACAATTCGGACTACGCAGTGCTGTCGCTTGAGCGTCTCAACCGGATACGGGCTGTCGATCCGCTCGACTTCACGCTGCAGGCGGATGCCGGTGCCGTGCTGCAGGACGTCAAGGACGCCGCTGAAGCATCCGACATGACCTTCCCTCTCGCGCTTGGCGCGCAGGGATCGTGCACGATCGGCGGCAATGTCGCGACCAACGCCGGCGGCATCAATGTGCTGCGCTACGGCATGACGCGTGATCTGGTGCTCGGGCTTGAGACGGTCCTGCCGGACGGCACGCTGTGGAACGGCATGAACGGGCTGCGCAAGGACAATCGCGGCTATAGCCTGAAGCAATTGATGATCGGCTCGGAGGGGACGCTCGGGGTCGTCACCGGCGTCGAGCTAAAGCTCTCGCCGCGGCCGACGCAGGTCGAGACCGCCTATGTCGGACTGGGCAGCTTCCGCCAGGCGTGCGAGCTGTTCCGGACGGCAAGGCATCTCTGCTCCGACCTTCTCAGCGCGTTTGAAGTCATCGGCGAGGAGTGCCTGCCGCTGGCCCGTCTCATCGATCCGAACCTGCGCTCGCCATTGACGCAAGAATGCCCGGTTCATGCGATCGTCGAACTCGCCTGTGGGCCAGGGATAGATGCCGGCGGACTTCTTGAAACGATGCTGGCGCGCGCCCTTGAGGCCGACCTGATCAGGGATGGCGCCGTCGCGCAAAGCCGCTCGCAGGCCGCCACATTCTGGGCCATCCGGGAGGGCCTGGTCGAGGGGCAGGCGCGGCGCGGCTTTCATGTCCGCACCGACCTCTCGGTTCGCCTCAGCCAGGTGCCGACGCTGATCGAGCAGGCACGCGCGTGCATCGTGCGCGAGTGGCCAGGCTGGACATCGCTGACCTATGGCCACGCGGGCGACGGCAACATCCATTTCAACGTGCTGCCTCCCATCGATTGCGAGCCCGGCGAAGCGAGGATCGTGGGGCAGGCGATCTTGACCCGACTCTATGAACTGGTCGGAGCGCTCGGTGGCTCGTTCAGCGCCGAGCATGGCGTCGGTCGCAGCCGCAGCCAGGTGTTCTGGGCAGGCCTGTCGCCGCGCGAGCGGCAGCTTCATACCGCGATCAAGGCGGCCTTCGATCCGGCAGGCCTGTTCAATCCGACATGTCTCATGCCTGATCCTGGCAATTTGTAGGGGAAAGCCGCATGAAGCAGCGTTCGTCCATCATCGGCAGCGTGGAGGCGCTTCCGCACCGCGTCGCCTCGCATTTGAGCCGCGAGATCGAGGGCGGCGACATCATCCCAGGAGCCCGGCTTCCCACCGAAAGCCAACTCGCCGACAAGTTCGGCGTCAGCCGCAATGTCGTCAGGGAAGCGATTGCCCAGCTTCGCGCCGATGGCATGATCGAGGCGCGGCAGGGCATAGGCGCATTCGTCATGGCGCCGGAACAGCGGACAGCCATCCGGATCGACCGTGAAGCGCTGAAAGACCAGCGCAACATGGAGCAGCTCTTCGAACTGCGCAGCATCCTGGAGACCGAATCCGCCACGCTGGCTGCTGCGCGCTGTTCGTCTGATGATCTTGACGCAATCAAGGCTGCGCTGGACCGCATGGGCGGCGAGGAGCGCTGGGAGGATGGCAGCATCGAGGCCGATCTGCTTTTCCATCGGGCGATCGCCCGGGCCACGGGCAATAGCTACATCTACACCTTCATTTCGTTCGTCTGCGAGCAGATCCGCCAGTCGATCCACTATGCCCGCCTCACCAACCCGCTCCACGACCTGGTCGAGGTCAATGTCGCCGAGCACGTGCGGATCTACGACGCGCTCGCCGCGCACGATCCGCAGGCTGCCGGCGAGGCGATGCGCCGGCACATCGACGGCGCCGCATCGCGGGTCGGCGTCGAACTCACCGCGAAGATCAATCGAGGCAAATGACCATGTCGCTCGGGCAGACCAAGGCAATCACCGATATTTGCCTGCTTGTCGAGGATATCGACCGCACCATCGACTTCTACACGCAGAAGCTTGGCTACCGGATCAGACGCCGCGCCGAGGGCTTTGTCGATTTTCATTCCGAGCGCGTGACGCTCGCCGCATGGGAACTGGACCACATCAATCGCCACTGCGGCGTCTCGAATGTCCGCTCACCGAAGCAGGCGCACAAGGCGTGCGTTGCGATGGAACTCGAAAGCGCCGGCGAGGTCGACCGGCTCTACGCCGAACTGTCGGACAAGGGCGTGCCGTTCGTCGGGCCGCCCGGCGACTATGTCTGGAACGCGCGCTGCGCCTACTTCCACGATCCGGACGGGACGCTGTGGGAACTCTATGCCTGGACCGGCGCCGGACCGGGCGACTATCACGACACGCAAGTGTGACTGGATCGCGACGGCCTCGCAAGAAGGGCCGCGCCGCATGCAAACAAAGTCCAACAAAGGAGCAAGAAGATGAGTGGGAACGCATCGCGGTGGAACCGCAGATCCATCCTGAAGGCCGGCGCCGCCGGCCTGGCGGCTTTCGGGCCGGGACTTCAGCTGTTTGGCGCCAGCGCCTCGGCTGCCGCTAAGCTCGTCGTCCAGTATGACTGGCTGATGTCGAACGGCCAGATCGGCGACGTCGCAGCCGTCGCCAATGGCTACTTCACAGAAGCCGGGCTCGAAGTCGAATTCAGCCCCGGCGGACCGAACGCCGCCACCGTGCCGCCTGTCGTGTCCGGTGCCGCCCAACTCGGCCAATTCTCCGAATCGCCTCAGCTCTATGCCGCGCGGGCGAGCGGCGTTCCGATAAGGATCATCGCCTGCGGCTACCGCACCGGGCCCTATGCGCTGACGTCGAAACCGGAGAAGCCGATCCGGTCGGTAGCGGATCTGAAGGGGATGCGGATCGGCACGCAGCCGACCGCGCGCTTCGCCATCGACGCGATGCTGGCGAAGAACAAGATCGACCCTTCCGAGGTCACCATCGTCAATGTCGGGTTTGACAAGGCGCCGCTGGTTCGTGGCGACGTGGATGCGATCGGCGGCTGGATCACCAACACACAGGCGCTCAGCGTCGTCGGAGACGATCGCATCGATCTTCTGTTGTCGGAACTCGGCCTGGCGTCCTATGCCAATGTCTACTTCGCGACTGACAGCGCCATCGAAACCGATTCCGAGACCTTGGCGAAATTTATCGGCGCGGTCGCCAAGGGGTGGGGCTGGGTCCACGCCAATCCCGAGCAGGCGGTCGACAAGCTCGTCGCAGCCTATCCCGAGATCGACGCAGGCTGGGAAAAGAAGACGATCCCCCTGGTGCTGAAACTGTCGTTCGACGACAACACGAAAAAGGATGGATGGGGTACCTTCGATCCTGCCTCGATCGAGAGCCAGATCGCGCTGCTTGACCAGATTGGCCAGTATCCGAACGGCAGGCCGAAGGCCGAGGACGTCCATACGACAAAGATTCTCGAACTCAGTGCGGCTGAACGGCCGAAGCTCGGCGCGCCTGCCTCTTGATGGCCGCGCCGGCCATCGAAACTTCCGGGCTCGACGTCGGCTATCCCGGCCGGCACTCGCCCGTGACGGTGATCTCCGGTCTCGAACTGACAGTCGAGGCCGGGACGTTCCTGTCCATCCTCGGGCCTTCGGGGTGCGGAAAGTCGACGTTTCTGCGGGTTGTCGCCGATCTGCTGGCGCCACTCGCGGGCACGATACGCGTGATGGGCGAAACGCCGTCGGCGGTGCGCTCCGGCCGCGGCGTGGGCTTCGTCTTCCAGGACTCGACCCTTTTGCCGTGGCGCACGGCGCGCGAGAATGTGCGGCTGCCGATCCAGGTGGGCCGCCGCAGCCTGTCGCGCATGATAGACGACCGGGCCGACGAGCTGCTCGAACTCGTCGGCCTGTCGGCGCTCGGTGAGCGCCTGCCGCATCAGCTTTCCGGCGGACAGCGCCAAAGGCTGGCGATCGCCCGGGCGCTGCTTGGCGAGCCACGTCTGCTTCTGATGGACGAACCTTTTGGCGCTCTTGACGAGATCACCCGCGATCGCCTCAACGACGAACTGCTGAACCTTTGGCGGCGGACCGGAACGACCGTGCTGTTCGTCACGCATTCCATTGCCGAAGCCGTCTATCTCGGGCAGCGCGTAATCGTGCTTGCGGCCCATCCCGGACGGATCGTCGCCGACCACGACCTTCGTCCGCTGAAGGGGCCGGACAACAGATGCTCGCGCGAGGATCCGGCAATCGTCGCGGCGATGGCCAGGATGCGCTCCGCCCTTGGGGCGGCCTCGTGAACCGCGGCGCGCTTTCGCCGTTCGCACAGACTGCGCTGCCGGTCCTCGGCGCCGGCTCGCTCATTCTCGCATGGCAATTCCTGCTGCCGCTCGCTGGCGTGCCGGCATACATCGTTCCGACGCCAACCGCGATAGCCGGCGTGTTTGCCAGGAACGGATCGCTTCTCCTCTCGAACCTGTGGCCGACGGCCATCGAGGCGCTCTCCGGCTTCGTGCTCGGCAATCTCGCCGCAGTGCTGCTGGCAATTGTCTTCGTTCACAGCCGAACGCTGCAGGCAGCCTATTTTCCGGTCGTGCTGTTCTTCAATACGATCCCGGTCCTTGCGCTGGCCCCGGTCGTCATCCTCATCTTCGGCCTCGGCATGCTGCCCAAGATCGTGATCGCGGCAGTGATCTGTTTCTTCCCAACGCTCATCAACATGATCCGGGGGCTGGAATCGGCGAGCCCCAGCGAGCACGAGCTGTTCCGCGTGCTGTCGGCGACGCGCTGGGAAGTATTCTGGCGCCTGCGCCTGCCGCGCGCGCTGCCAATGCTTTTCGCTTCGCTGCGGATCGCCTCGGCGACCGCGGTGATCGGCGCGATCGTCGGCGAATGGATCGGCTCCGACAAAGGTCTCGGCGCGCTGATCATCCAGGCGACCTTCAACTATCAGTCCGACCGGCTCTACGCCGCTATCGTGCTCTCATCGCTGCTGTCGATCGGGTTCTTCATGACGGTCGTCGCCGCTGAGCGGTGGTCTGTTCGATATCGTTGACCGGCTGGTTCCCAGGGTGGTCGCTTGGAGTTGGGCAGGACTTCGCCCCAACGCCCAGGCGAGGGTTGCCTCGCCTGCGCCTGCCTGTAGTATGACCAGTGCTTGCAGGGATGGGGGGAGCTCGAGCATGGGGCTTGGTCGGAATTTCCGCCGTTGGGGGATGCGGGCCTTCATCGCCGTCATGGTGCTTTCGCCGCATGCGGCGTCGGCCGACACCATTACGCCCGAGCGGATCACAGCCGCCCTGTCGAAGCTCGAACTGCTCGCCGAAGGCGTCGTCGCGGATGGGGGGGTGCCTGGTCTCGCCATCGGGGTCGTCCATGACGACAAGGTGGTCTTCCTCAAGGGGTTCGGGCATCGCGAGGCCGGCAAGCCGGAGGCCGTCGACGCCGATACGGTGTTCCAGATCGCCTCGCTCTCCAAGCCGGTCTCGGCAACGATCGTGGCGGCATTGGTCAGCGACGGGGTTGCTTCGTGGGATTCGAAAATCGCCGACCTCGATCCGGCCTTCCGGCTTTCCCAGCCCTATCCGACCAGTGAACTGACGGTTCGCGACCTGTTCGCGCACCGCAGCGGGCTTCCCGGCACCGCGGGCGACGACCTCGAGGACATTGGCTATGACCGGGCGGAGATCCTGCGCCGCCTGCGGTTCGTGCCGCCGTCATCGAGCTTTCGTGCCGGCTATTCCTACAGTAATTTCGGACTGACCGAGGGTGCCGTCGCCGCCGCGAAGCCGACGGGCAAGCCGTGGGAAGAGGTCGCCGAAGAGAAGCTCTACCGTCCGCTTGGAATGGCCTCGACCAGTTCGCGTCATGCGGACTTCATCAAGCACGCCAACCGCGCCGCGCTCCACGTCAAGATCGACGGCGTCTGGGCCGCGAAGGTAAAGCGCGATCCGGATGCGCAGGCGCCGGCTGGCGGTGTCAGTTCCACGGCGCGCGATCTCTCGCAATGGGTGCGCCTGGTGCTCGGCAACGGCGTCTATGATGGCAAGCCGCTGATTGCCGCCGATGCGCTGGCTGAGACGCATGTTCCCTTGATGACGCGCGGCAAAAACCCCGTCTCCGGCGGCGAGTCCTTCTACGGCCTCGGCTGGAATGTCGAATTCGGCCGGCACGGCCTGAGCTGGGGCCATGCCGGCGCCTTCAGCGTCGGTGCCCGCACGCTGGTGACGCTCTTTCCCGAAGAGAAGCTTGGCATCGTCATTGTCGCCAACGCCTTTTCGACAGGCGTGCCGGAAGGCCTGTCCGAGAGCTTCGCCGACATGGCCTTTGACGGAAAGATCGAGAAGGACTGGGTCAAGGCATGGGACGCCACCTATGCGGGCCTGTTCGGCCCGGCAATCGCGGCGGCCAAGGCCACCTATGCCGCGCCACCGTCTCCGGCCAGCCCGGCCGGCGCCTATAAGGGCCGCTATTTCAATGACTTCATCGGTGATGCGGTTGTATTGGGTGAGGGCGGCGGCCTGGTGCTCAAGGTCGGGCCGGCCGGCGCGCGGTCCTATTCATTGAAGCATTTCGACGGCGATCTCTTCGTGACCTTCCCGGACGCCGAGACGCCGGACAGGCCCTCGGGCGTAGGCTTTGACATCGGCCCCGACGGCAAGGCGTCGGCCATGACCGTAGAGTTTCTCGACGATAACGATCTCGGCACGCTGCGGCGCGTTGGTGATTAGAGCGGCGGACTTGCAAGTCGAACCGTGCCGCCGCTCTATCTTTTTGTTTGAGCATCGGATTTTCCCAAGACCGGTTCCCACTTTTGGGTCCGATGCTCTAGGGTCAATGGTATTGAGACGGTTGTCCCTTTTATCCCGCTGCAAGACGCGGCATCAACGCTGCCTCAACAAGGTCGACCTTCCATGCTTCGGGTCTGCCGGTAATCATCGAAGGAGAGCATTGAGGTGAACGAAGACGCCGCCAGTCCAAGGCCGCTTTCGGAGATCGCCAGCTACCACGCCCATATCTACTATGGTGGGCAGGCCGAGCGGCAGCATGCCGAATGGCTGCGCCAGCGCATCGGCGAGCGTTTCCGCGTGCGCCTGGGCAACTGGCGCGACGAGCCGGTCGGCCCGCACCGGCAGGCCATGTACCAGGTCTCGTTCGCCAACGAGATTTTCGCCACGCTCGTCCCGTGGCTGATGCTGAACCACGGCGGCCTCAGCATTCTCATCCATCCCAACACGACCAACCCCAGGCGCGACCATCTGCTCGACCCGATCTGGATCGGGCGGGCGCTGGGCGTGCACGAGGAGGTGCTTGGTGAGGAGGATGAGGCGGAGGAGGCGCTGGAGGTGAATACGGAACCGACGCTTGGGGGTTAGCAGGGCAATCGCTTACGGTGCTCCCCCTCTCCGTCTCGGCTTCGCCGAGCCACCTCTCTCCCATCTCATGGGGGCGAGGAACCCAAGCAATTCAAAGCCGCGACTTCGACGGTTAGCGTTTCCTCGCCCCCACAAAGTGGGGGAGAGGTGGCCGCGTAGCGGACGGAGAGGGGGCTGCGCCCAGGGCTGCGCCCTATGCGATTGCCCTGAAAGCGCCAATGAGCGGGACACGCGGCGTCTTAAGGCCGGCGGCGGCCCGATTAGCCGAAGACAACTTGTCTGCTTGACGAAGATTGGTGCGCTGTTTGAGAACGGGAACTCCGTGGGGAGATCAGCAAGGCGGTGGGCAAACTGTGAGGCGCGTTCTTCGAATACTGGCCGCGCTGACCATGGCGTTCGGCGTGGCCGGCTGCACAAGCATCTCCTACTACGCGCAGTCGCTGGAGGGTCATGTGCAGATCATGGCGGCGCGCAAGAATGTTGGAAGACTGATCCGTGATCCTTCGACGCCCAAGGTACTACGCAGCAAGCTGGCGTCGGCGAGCGCCATAAGACAATTCGCGACAGATGAGCTGGCCCTGCCTGACAACAGCAGCTACCGCAGCTATGTCGACATCCACCGGGACGCTGTAACCTCAGCCGTTTTTGCCGCGCCGCAATTCTCGCTGGCGCCACGAATATGGTGCTTTCCGGTTTTCGGCTGCGTTCCGTACCGGGTTACTTCTCCCGGAAATCCGCGACGGACAGCGCTGTCGAGCTTCAGAGACAGGGGCTGGACGTCTACGTCACAGGCATCACCGCCTATTCCACGCTGGGCTGGTCCAGTGACCCGCTGCTGAGCACCATGTTCCGTCAGGACGACACCTATCTCGCAAGCCTCGTCTTCCATGAACTGGCGCATTAGCGCCTCTATGTGGACGGCGATTCCGCTTTCAACGAGGCTTTCGCGGTTGCTGTCGAAACCACCGGCACAAGGAAATGGTTCCGCGCCGCCGGCGATCGGGCCGGATTGCGCCGCTACGAAGCAGCTCGCAGGCGCAACGCTGATTTTCTCAAATTGGTGTCGAAAACGCGCGACGAGCTGGCCCAGGTCTATGGAAGTCCCCGTACCCCGGAGCAGATGGCGGCTGCCAAGGCAGCGACGATCGACAGTCTGCGAATGCGCTACCGGCACATGCTGTAATTGAGTTGAACAGGCACGATGGGCCGTGCCCACTAACCCCGACCGCAACCGTCTGGTCGATCCGATTTGGATCGGGCGTGCGTTGGGGGGGCACGGGGAGGTGCTTGGCGAAGACGATGAGGCGGAAGAGGTGAATACGGAGCCGACGGTGGGGGCGTAGGGTGGGCCATCGGCGAGGCCTGGCTCGACCTCGGAAATCGCGTTCGCCTGCAGCTTAACTCAAACGCGCATGCTTTGCGCCTCCACGGTCAGCCGTATAAGATCAGTCTGCGACTTCCTGAAAGCAGACGTTCGGCTGAGGCGGCATGATGTCCGGGTTTGACTCGAAGCGGCCCTTCCTGGACCGAATTTGCTTCCCGGAAGCCGACGTTCACCAGAACCACCAGTCCTGACCCCAAACCGGTCCTTGCTGGGCCGATTTGGCGGCTCGTAAGCGGACGTGGACGTTGCCCGGAACCAGCGACTTTGCACCGTTCCTGCCGTTCCAATTGAAATCAGCTACGGCGCTAGGTGACCCGGCTCCAGTCATTCCCAAAGCCGTCGGCTTCTTCAAGCCGCCGATCAGCGGCATGGAAGTGGCATGTTATTCAGCCCGCTTGGGCGCGGTGAACGTTCATAAGGGGCGATGCTGACGTCGCGACTTTGCCAAGCTGGAAGACTTCCGTCGCCTCGCCGCGGCCGCGCAGCCGGTGCTTGCCCGCCGGGATCCTTTCGAACCTTTCGTCGAGCCGCGACGCGGTCTCGCCGGAAATGGCGATTGCGGCGGTGGCGCCCGGTTCGAGCTGCTTGCCGAGGTCCTGCAGCCGCTGGCTGACGTTCACGGTGTCGCCGACGATCGTATAGTTGACGCGGTCGGATGCGCCGATATTGCCGACGATGACGGAGCCCGTGTGGATGCCGATGCGGACATGAAGCGGAGGCCGGCCTTCGCCAGCCGCTTCCAGATTGTCCTTGTCCAGCTCCTCGCGGATGGCCGCGGCTGCGCGGACGGCCGCGGCGGCATGGCCCTTCAGACGATCCGGCGCGCCGAAGAACGCCAGCATGCCGTCGCCCAGGAACTTGTCGACAGTACCGCCATGTGCATCGACCGCGCCGCACAGGATCGCGAAGTGGTGGTTCAGCAGCCTGGCCGCGGCGGCGGCGTCCATCTGCTCCGACAGCGTGGTGAAGCCGGCGATGTCGGTGAACATCACGGTGACGACCGCTTCGCGCGGTTCGGCGATGCCGATCTCTCCGGTGCGCACCAGCTTGGCCACCAGCGAGCGCGGAATATAGGTCGAGAATGCACGCAGACCGATCAGCATGGCATTGAAGGCCGAAGCCTGGTTGTCCAACTCCAGCACCCTGCTGCGCGGAAGGGGGGTCACGCCGTCGAGATCGAAATCGGCGACGCGCGTGGCCTGGCCGGCGATCGCCTGGATCGGGCGCGACAGGCGCTTGCCGAGAAGAATCGCGACGATGACCGCCACCGCCATCGCGCCAAGTCCAAGCATGGCCGATCCCATGACGCGCTCGATTTCGTCACCGATCTGACTGGTCTTGAAATATGCGCCGAGCGTCCAGGGCCGGTCGCCATAGCCGGTGATCTCACGGGTAATAGCGACGTAAGTGTTCTCTCCGTCCCATGACGTCGAACCGTCCTTGTCGTCAACCTGGATTTCGGCAACCTCGATATCGCGGGTACGCTGCGTGCTGAACTCCGCTTCCGGTTTGCGCGCCTCATATCCGGCGAGAACCGGATCGCCGAAATTGGCGAGCGGCGTCAGCGGCAGGATGCCGTTCTTCAGCGCACTCGGGGAAGCCAGCCGCTGGTCCGCCAGGATGGATCCGTCGCCATCCAGAATGAAGGCATGCGTGCCGAAGCGCGACGACAGTTCCTGCGTGATTTTGGACAAGTTCTGCAGTTCCACCGCGGCGATCACCCAGGCCTTCGTGGCGCCATCGCGTGACAGCGGCGCCGAGACGTTGGCGAACAAGCCATATTCGTTGGCCACGAAGGCGCCCCACCGGCGTCCGTCGACCTGCTGGCGCTCTTCAAGAACGGCGCGCACTTGCGGCGATTTCTCGGTCTCGGCGGGGAGTTTCCGGATCGTTCCGGCAGGATATTTGGCGTCGTTGTCCCCGGTCACCGCCGCCCCCCTGCAAATCAGGTCGGGTGTGCAGATCAACATTGCGTTCACCCCCGGCACTGCCGCCAGCGCACTGGCAAGTGCCGCCGACATCGCCTCGTCGTCGATCTGGAACTCGCCCTGCTTGTAGAGCTGCGCGACGCCGTCCACGGCGCTCTCGGCGCGCCCCATCTCGGCGCGCAGCAAATCCTCCATCGCATCGATCAGGAGCGTCGACTGGGCGCCGAGCAGGTCGAAAGTGTTGCGAAGGTTGGCGCCGACCGACAATGCGAGCACGCCGCCGACCGACAGGAACACGAGGCTGCCGAAACTCATCGCCATGATGACTGCAATGGGGATGCGACGCCGCTTCTTTTCGGGGCGGACCAGACGCACTGGTTGTGCGGACGTGCTCATGCAGCCAATGTCATAATGCGCCACCGCATTGCAAGCCCGGTGACGGCTTTAAGGAGAGGACGCGCGCCGAAGCATTCGCACCAATGTGGCGCCGATGTTTTCCAGCGCCGATGATTCCGATCCTCATAGGGGTGTTCCTTTCGTAAATAGATAGTGTTCTGAAGGTTCTGCAAAAAGCTCTGGAGAGAGAACAGCCCTTACTCTGAGGCGAGGGGCGGCCATGGCACGCTGGTGACGTTGCGATCACCGATTCCCGTGGAAGGGTAAGTGCCATGACCAAGCGAGAGGTTAGACTGAGCAGAGGCGAGTTGAAAGCGTTGCTGTTGTCGGATGAGGACGGCTTCCGCAGAGTTTTGCAGACTGTGGTGCAGGAGGCTTTGGAAGCCGAGATGACGGAGGCGATCGGGGCCGAGAAAGGCGAGCGGACGACGGAGCGGGTTGGTTACCGGTCCGGCTATTACGAACGCAAGCTTGTGACGCGGGTTGGCGTGCTGGAACTTCGGGTTCCGCAAGATCGGGCCGGCCGGTTCTCGACGGAGTTGTTTGAGCGTTACCAGCGCTCGGAGAAGGCACTGGTATCGGCGCTGGTCGAGATGTACGTGCAAGGCGTGTCGACGCGCAAGGTGAAGGCGATCACCGAGGATCTGTGCGGCCATTCCTTCTCGGCCTCGACGGTAAGCCAGGCGACGGCGCGGCTGGATGAGGCGCTGAAGGCGTTCTTTGAGCAGCGGCTTGCCGAACCTTACCCGTACCTCATTCTGGACGCGCGCTACGAGCGGGCGCGCGAGGCCGGCGTGATCGCCAGCCAGGCCGTCTTGGTGGCGATCGGCGTCGACTGGGAAGGCCGGCGCCAGGTGCTCGGTGTCGAGCTGGCCAACCGTGAAAGCCATTCGAGCTGGCGCGCGTTCGTGGCAGGGCTCAAGCAGCGCGGGCTCGCCGGCGTCGAGTTTGTCGTCTCCGACGACCATCCGGGGCTCAGGGCAGCGATCCGCGAAGTCCTGCCCGAGGCAGTCTGGCAGCGCTGTTACGTGCACTTCCTCAGAAACGCGCTCGATTATGTGCCGCGCAAGGTCGATGACGACTGCCTGATGGAGCTCAGATGGTTCTATGACCGGCGCGACCTCGCCGAGGTCAAGCGCGACCTGGCGCAGTGGATCGCCAAATGGCAGGCCAAATACCCGAAGCTGGTGGATTGGGTGGAGAACAACATCGAGGAGACGCTGAGCTTCTATCGGCTGCCGCTGCCGCATCACAAGCACATGAAGTCGACGAACATGCTGGAGCGGCTGAACCAGGAGATCAAGCGGCGCACCCTGGTCGTTCGCATCTTCCCCAACCCGCAGAGCTGTTTGCGGCTGGTTCGGGCATTGGCGGTGGAGATCCACGAGAACTGGCTCGAGGCGACCCGCTACCTCAACATGGATCATCTGCGCGAGCACAAGAAGGAGAACCTGAGGGCACTGGCCGCCTGACGCGGCCGCCATGTCCGCCGCTCCGCTAAACACGGGGGCTGCGCGGCGGACACGCCAACGTCACCGCTGAATGCCACGCCATTTTTGCAGAACTTGACGCACACAACTCGTAAATATGGAAGAGCGCCCGCCTCAGTCGCGGACGCGGGCGCCTCGAAGATGCGCCCCTTTCTCGCGCAGTGTCGAGAGTGTCAACTCCCGGAAAGGCGCATGCAAGACATGATCGTCGCCGCCATGCAGGAGAACCGGGCGATCATCAAGGCGCATATCGAGCGAATGGTGACGATCTTTGAGGCCTCGTGCATATGCTCTGACCAGGCGGATCCGGGCGGCCATACCGTCAGACAGTCGGCTCAGGATCGCCGGCAGCCGTAGCGCGAACGTCAGGTTTGAGGGAGGGCTACGATTGACTGAAATTGGCGCAAAGCAGTCCAGGCTATGCTGGACGCGAAGGTCGGCTCTTTAGCCCAATCATCCCGAAAGCGGATCTTCCGCTTCCGGCCGATCCACGACTGTCGAGACCTTGATGCTAGGCAATGGCTGCGTAGGTCCCCAATCACCCCCCCGCTCACCCCCCAGCCAGCCGCGGCAGCAAGAAAATCTCCGCCCCATGGGGCAATTCCTTCGACCACGTATCCCGATAGATAACCCCGTCTATGGCGACTGCGATGCCGCGGTCGATGTAGGGCTCGAAGCCGGGATACTGCTCGGCCAGCTTCCTGAACAGCTCCCTGATGTCCTTGGCCTCGATCTCGACCTTGCTCTTGCCTCCGGCGATTGCGCCGAGCGATCCCCAGAGCGTGACTTCGACCATCGGACCGAGAACCTCTCTAGCCTCCCCGTTCGGCCTCGATCGCCGCGAGAATCCGCGGCGGCGACATCGGGATATGCGTCATCCGCACGCCCGCGGCGTTCGACACCGCATTGGCGATTGCCGCCAGCGGCGGCACGATCGAGGTCTCGCCGACGCCACGCACTCCGTAAGGATGGTTGGGATTGGGGATCTCGAGGATCTGCGTGTCGATCATCGGCAGGTCGGAGCAGACCGGGATGCGGTAGTCGAGGAAGCCGGGGTTCTGCAGCCGCCCGTCCTTGCCGTAGACGTACTCTTCGTTGAGCGCCCAGCCGATGCCTTGCGCAGCACCCCCCTGGTACTGCCCCTCGACATAGGTCGGGTGCACCGCCTTGCCGGCATCCTGCACGACTGTGTAGCGCAGCACCCTGGTGGCGCCGGTCTCCGGATCGACCTCGATATCGCAGATATGGGTGGCGAAGGAGACGCCGGCGCCGTCGGCGACGAGCTCGCTGTGGCCGGCGATCGGCCCGCCCGTCTTTCCTGACGCCGCCGCGATCTCCCTTAGGGACAGCGCCGCAAGGTTGCCGTACTTCTCGCCTTTGGCGATGGCTTGGCCGTTTTCCCAGACCACGTCGTCGACGGGAATGTCCCACATCTGCGCGGCGCGTTCGCGCAGGACCTTGATGGCGTTGCGGGCGGCCGAGATCGTCGCCATCGAGGAGGAGAAGGTGCCGCGACTGCCGTCCGTCATGTCGTTGTAGCCGAGGCTGGAGGTGTCGGCGACCACCGCCTTGACCTGCTCATAGGCGATGCCGAGTTCCTCCGCCGCCACCAGCGACAGCGACGCGCGGGAACCACCCACATCGACCGTGCCGACGGCAAGCGAGACCGAGCCGTCCATGCCGATGTTGAGGTCGGTGCAGGTCTGGCCGCCGAAGTTGAACCAGAAGCCGCAAGCCATGCCGCGGCCCTGGTTCTTGCCCAGCGGCGCCTTCATGTGCGGATGGTTCTTCGCAGCCTCCAGCGTCGGGCCGATGCCGATCGGGCCGTAGACCGGGCCGTAGGACGATCGGGTGCCTTCCTGGGCGGCGTTCCTGATCCGGAACTCGACCGGATCCATGCCGATCTCCTTGGCCAGTTCGTCGACGGCACTTTCAACTGCAAACGCCGCCATCGGCGCCGATGGCGCGCGATAGGCCGCCGTCTTCGGCCGGTTGACCAGCACTTCGTAGCCGACCGTCTTGACGTTAGCGAGATTGTAACAGGCAAACGCGGTCATGGCGCCGAGCTCGGCCCACATGCCGGCATAGGGGCCGCAGGAGTAGCGCAACGTCGCCTCGGCCGCGGTGATCGTGCCGTCCTTGCGGGCGCCGATCCTGACGTCGATGGAGGTGGCGCTGGTCGGCCCGGAGGCGCGGAACACCTCGTCGCGCGTCATCACCAGCTTGACCGGACGGCCGGCCTTGCGCGACAGCGCCAGCGCCACCGGCTCGGCCCAGACATGGGTCTTGCCGCCGAAACCGCCGCCGATCTCCGACGAGGTGACGCGCAGCTTGGAGGCTTCCATGCCAAGCAGTTGGGCGCAGTGCTGGCGATAGACGAAATGGCCTTGGGTGCAAACCCAAAGGTCGGCGGTGCCGTCGGCGCTGACGTTCGCCACGCAGGCATGCGGCTCGATATAGCCCTGGTGCGTCTGCTCGGTCTTGAAGGAGCGTTCGACGATGTAATCGGCCTGCCCAAATCCCTCATGGATGTCGCCATGGCCGTACTGGCTGCGTTTGGTGACGTTGGACGGCTTGACGGGCTTTTGCTCAAGGCCCTCGGTGAAGATGGTGTCGTCGAGCACGGGCGCCGAGTGCCTCATCGCCTCGTCGACGTCGGTCACATGCGGCAGCACTTCATAGTCGACCTCGATCAGCTTCAGCGCCTGCCTCGCCGTGCGGGCGTCGACTGCGGCGACTGCTGCCACCGCATGGCCGTCATAGAGCGCCTTCTTGCGCGCCATGCAGTTGTCGAGGATGTCGTACAGGGCGGCATCGCCGTCGGTGAGGTCGGGCAGGTCGGCCGCGGTGATCACCGCCTTCACTCCGTTGAGCTTCTCCGCCTTCGAGGTGTCGATCTTCCTGATCGTGGCGTGCGCGTGCGGGCTTCTCAGGATACGCCCGACCAACTGACCGGCCATGTTGAAATCCGCGCCATAGCGGGCGCGGCCCGTTACCTTGTCGACGCCGTCGGGACGGATGGGACGGGTGCCGACGGAGGCGAAATTGCGTCCGGAATAGCGCGGATCGAAGTTCATCGTCAGGCTCCCTTCATTACGCTTGCCGCGTCCTGGACGGCGCGCACGATCTTGTCATAGCCGGTGCAGCGGCAGAGGTTCCCGGCGAGGCCGAAGCGGATTTCCTCCTCGGTCGGGTCGGGGTTCTTGGCCAACAGGTCTTTCGCCGCGATCAGGAAGCCCGGCGTGCAGACGCCGCATTGCAGCGCTGCGTGCTCGAGGAACTTCTGCTGCAGCGGATGCAGCCTGTCGCCTTGCGCCATGCCCTCGATGGTTTCGACGCGCCGGCCTTCGGCCTCCGCGCCAAGCACCAGGCACGAGCACACCAGCCGGTCGTCGAGGATGATGCTGCAGGCGCCGCAGTCGCCGGTTCCGCATCCTTCCTTGGCGCCGGTCAGCCCGAGGCGATCGCGCAGCACATCGAGCAGCGTCTCGTCCGGTTGGCAAAGGTACTCGACATTGTCGCCGTTGATTGTGGTTGAGACTGCTACACCGGCCATCATTTGCCTCCTGCACGTGCATAGGCGGTCATGGCGGCCCGCCTGGCCAGCACACCCGCAACTTTTCTTCTGAATTCGACGGTACCGCGCTTGTCGTCGATCGGACGGCAGGCCCCCGCGCAGACCTTGGCGAGCCGCTCCAGTGCTGCTTCGTCCAGCTTCCTGCCGATGAGGGCCTCGGCGGCCTCTTCCACCAGCAGCACCGTCGGCGCCGCCGCGCCCAGCGCCACGCGGGCCGATTTGACGACACCTTGCTCATCGAGCGTCAGGTTCACCCCGGCGCTGACCACGGCGATGTCCATCTCCGTGCGTGGAATGAAACGCAGATAGGCATCGCCGGAGCGCGGCGCGCGCCTATCGAGCAGGATCGCCTCGATGATCTCGCCCTTGGCGAGCGACGTCTTGCCCGGCCCGGTCGGCACTGCCTCCACGGGAACCGTGCGCCTGCCTCCTGGCCCGACAATCAATGCCCTGGCGCCGGCGGCCACCAGCGCCGGCACGCTGTCGGCCGCCGGCGAGGCGTTGCAAAGATTGCCGACGATTGTGCAGCGACCCTGCACCTGTTTCGAGCCGATCAGCTTGGCCGCTTCGACGACGCCCGGCCATTCCCTGTTCAAGGCCGCGCTCTCTCCCATCAGGGCGCAGGAGACCGCAGCACCGATGCTGAAGCCCTCCGCCGTTTCCCTGATCTCGCCCAGCCCGTCGATTGCCTTGATGTCGACGATCAGGTCGGGCTCGATAAAGCCGCCTTTCATTCTCACCAGGAGGTCGCTGCCTCCGGCGAGAATGGCGGCGGTACCGGGCGAGCCGGCCAACTGGCCAACGGCATCTTCCATTGAAAGCGGACGTATGTAGCGCATCGTCTCCCCTTGATCATCGCAATTCTGTCGGCCTGTTATAGAGCCTTGGATTGGAATGGTCATCCGGTTCTGCATCAGCAGCGATTGGGCCAGGCGCCGCAGGAGGAATGGCAACATTCCACCATCTCTGACGCTGGTGATTAGCCACAGGCCCCATGCCAATCAGGGCGCCGGGTTGAACTGGAGCAATTTGAAACAATCGCCGCTTCCCGACTTCAACTGCGTCAGGAAGCGTTTCGACCGATCGATCCATTCCTGGTGCGACCTGGCTTCGGCCTCGATCTCGTCGACCGGTCCAAGCTTGACGAAGCTGCGCCCCTGGCTGAAAAGCCAGCACGCACGGCCGAGAAGCCTTCGGCTGCGCTGGCGCAAGAGGTCGGCATCATAAAAGATGTCGAGCACCTCCTGCTTGATCTTTGCTTCCTTTTCAGGATTTGCGATCGCAACCGCGATCGAGTCTCCGCCGATCGCATCCTGCAGGTCCTTGTAGTCGAGGGCGAGCTGAGTGGCGGCATATTTGATCTCGCTCTCATCCCTCACGATGTTGAACCACAGCGTGGGGTCGAGTTCGTTGACGACGAGCGATGCTTCGAAATCGCGCGACAGGTTCAGGATATCGAACGCTTGAACTTCGACGTCGCGCTCAACCAAAAGGATCTCGGCGACCTGCTTGCCGAGTTCCGCCCTGTGCGCGCTGATGGCGGCATTGGTCCCGCCGAGTTCCGGACTGATATAGGGTCCGCCATCATCCAGCAGCGCATCGAATTCGCTGAGGTATTCGACGACGGCCGCGCCGCGAGCAATGCGTGCGGCCAATTTGGCAAGAACCAGCTGGAGCTCCGTTTCGCGTTTGCGCTGGTCCTGATAATTCTGCTGGAAAAAGAAGATGAACAGAGAAACGCCAATTCCGATCAGGATAACGCCGAGCTGGGAAAAGATGTTGCGATAATATTCCAGCAGCTTTTCACGATGGCGCATGTCGTGGCGCACGCTGTGCGCCACACGAGAATTGACGATCAGTGAAAGGATCAGCAGCCCGGCACCGACCAGGATGAGGCCGCCGATGAGGAAATAGCCTTGGCCTGAATCCATTCTTTTGCCCGTCCGTGAAGCCCCAGACCGCGCAGACTAATCCCATTCCGTTTCAACGCCTACGGGCGACACCCAAAGCGCGCGCTCGCCTAATACTTTAGTTGTAATCTGTCGCGTGTTTGATATCGTCTCGGCGGGAGGAATTCAGATGGCCGTGGAGTGCACATCCGCGCCCTATATGGGCGTCTTTTCAACCATTGAACTGGATCTCTTGAGGGGTGTGGTTCGGGAAACTTTGCGCTCCGGCGAAGCGGAGCTCGACAACGAGGACGCCGAAAGAATCGCGCGCGTGGTTATCGCAACCTACAAGGACGGCTCCTCGGGTCGCGAGGAATTGCTTGAAGCCGCCCGGATTGCCGCCAGGCGCTGCGCCCTCGACCATTTTTACGATCGGGCAGTCGGCTTGTTCGCATAGGCACCCCTCAACTTCGTCATCCAAGGGCGAAGCAAGGAGCGAAGCGACGCGGCGCAGACCCTGGGATCCATATGTGGACGGCGCCCTGCCTGCAACGGTTGTCTTGCGTCGTTTTCGATCGCTTGCGTCCATATGTCCGGCCTTTGAGCGCGGTCCGTGCGGCCGCTGGCCAAGGTGGGGTTCGCGACGCCCGTTCCAATCATGCCAGCGGTTTCGTTGGCCAATGGATCCCTCGGAGTTTCGCGCGTCACGGATCGATCGATCACGTCCATCTTCCTTCCGTTGCAAGAGCTTGTGTTCGGTGTTCCTCCGTTGCGGCCTATCCGGGCATGTCAGCGCCGTGCTGAGCCGCGGTCAGGGCTGGCCGCAGGCCACCGCCGCAGGCGGCGCGAAGCGGCCTTGAGGGCGGCGAGGAGGCGTCAGGCTGCCCGGATGGGCCGCAACGGTACGGCTCGCCGGTGATCATCATCTTCCAGGCCATGCGGGCGGTCTTGTTGGCGAGCGCCACAGCCGCCAGCTTCGGCGGCTTGCGCGCAATCAACGCCGCCAGCCACGGCGAGGCCTTGGCGCGGCCGCGACGCACCTGCTGGATGTGGGCCGTCGCGCCCACCACCAGCGCCTGCCGCAGCATCTCGTCGCCGGCCCGCGTGATCACCCCCAGCCGGTTCTTGCCGGCGGTCGAATGGTTCTTCGGCGTCAGCCCCAGCCACGCCGCGAAGTCGCGTCCCGAGCCGAACGCTGTCGCATCAGTGACCTTGACGCCGAGCAGGCTCGCCACGACCGGCCCGACGCCGGGCATCGCAGCCAGTCGCTGTCCAGTCTCGTCCTTGCGGTGATGGGCCAACAGCTTCTTGTCGATTGCCGCGTATCGCGCGCACACCGCGCGGTATTCCTCGCCGAGCGTCTCAAACAGTTCCTTTGCCAGCGCCGGCACCGTCGCGTCGCCGGCAATGCGGGCCAGCAGTGGCTCGATGCGGGCAAGGCCTTGTGCGGCCACCAGGCCGAATTCGGCTGCGTAGCCGCGGATCGTGTTGGAAAGCTGCGTGCGCCGCCGCACCAGCTGCTCGCGCACCCCAAACAGCATCTGCGCCGCTTGCTGCTCGCCGCTCTTGACCCCAACAAAGCGTGTCCTGGGCCGGCTCATCGCCTCGCAGGTCGCCTCGGCGTCAGCCGCGTCATGCTTGCCGCGCCGCACATACGGCTTCACGTGCTGCGCCGCGATCAGCACCACCTCATGACCCAGCCCCGACAGCGTGCGCGCCCAGTAATGCGAGCCGCCGCACGCCTCCAACCCGATCCTCACTGGCGCAAGCTTGGCGAAGAACGGGACTACCGCCCGCCGTCGCAATTTACGCACCAGCACCGGACGCTCCGCAGCGTCGACACCATGCAGCTGAAAAACACTCTTGGACGTATCCATGCCAATACGGATAAGCTGTTCCACGGACGGCTCCCTTGTTTGAGATCTCAACGAACTCATTCTGGCACATCCGATGCCGTCGGGCGCCGTCCACCCCATCATGCCGTTACCTCAGCCGAAGAATGCAGCGGCCCAGAAACGAACGCCTACCTCCCGGTTCCTCGAAAAAGCTCGAACCACTCTGGATTGGTCTTCTCGATCAGCTCTATCTTCCATCGGCGCGGCCAAACGCTAGCGACTTCTCGCGCCGGATAGCGTCGCGAATGTCAAAATGCTCCTCGTACCAGACCAGCCGCTGCACGCCGTAGCGGCTGGTAAAACGTGAGCCCTGGCCGGATCTGTGCTCCGGCATGCGGCGACCGAGGTTGCCACGCTTCTAGCTCGCGGTCATGTAGGCATAAAGCGTCATTCTGGGCCGCTGCATTCTTCGGCTGATGTCACGGAATGGATCCTAGGTTCTCGCCGCGTCGCTTCGCTCCTTGCTTCGACCTAGGATGACGAAGGCACGGGGGGCTTACGGCTAATCGCAGACGTCGGAGATGGCAGCTGCAGGCGGTCGGCAGCGACCCTTACGCAGAAAGGCCCAGCCTGAACTTGTCCGTATCTCTCATCCTGCCTCGCCTCGCGGCCAGGTGGTCCGTCAGCAGACTTTCTTCGATGGGCTGTGACAGGAAAAACCCCTGAGCGCTGTGACAACGCTCGGCGATCAGGAAATCGAGCTGCGCTTCATTTTCCACCCCTTCTGCCAGAACGGTCAAGCCGAGGGAGTTGGCCAGCGCTATAATGCCTCGAACAACGTTCTGTTTTTTCTTCGACGCCTCCAGACCGCTCAAGAACGATCGGTCGATCTTCAGCCGATCGAGGTTGAAATCGGCAAGGTAGCCGAAACTTGAATAGCCGGATCCAAAATCGTCGAGTGCCAGACCGACGCCGATGTTTCGAATTTCCGTCAGCATGTTCAAGGCGTTTCGGCTGTTTTGGATAAGTACCCCTTCCGTTATTTCCAGTTGCAGGCGCGACGGCGGCAGTCCTGTTTGTTGCAGCACCAGAACAAGGTGGGCGAAGTACGCATCGTTCTGAAGGCTTTTGCCCGAAAGATTGACCGAGCAAACGAAATCATCGGCAGAAACAGGCGCCCATCGAGCTGCCTGCAGGCAAGCCTTGCTCAGCACCACCTTGTCGACTTCCAGTATCAGGTCGCTTCGTTCGGCAATTGGAATGAATGACGTCGGCAGACGAATCGCTCCCGAAGCGGGGTCGCGCCAGCGCACAAGCGCCTCGGCACCGATCATGCGGCCGGTTGCCAGTTCGAACTGCGGTTGCCAAACCAGAAAGAACTCGTCGCAGTTAAGCGCACGCTTGATCCCGGCTTCTTCGCCGAGCTGCATATCGAACCGATTGAGGATTGCAGGCGAGAACGTCACGAAGCCAGAACGTCCTTCCGCTTTGGCGACATAAAGAGCGCTGTCTGCGTTGCGCAACAGGGTGGAAATATCCGAACCATGTTCGGGGAAACACGCCATGCCGATACTGGCTCCCATGCGCACGTGGTGCCCCGCGAGTTCGGCAAACCGGTTCAATTGCTCGCGAAGCCGATTTCCGAGAGCATCGGCTGCCGCGTGCCGGTCAGCGATCGCCATGACGGCAAACTCGTCGCCGCCCAGACGGATGGCGACAACTTCGTCGGGCCGTTCGACCGATTGCAGGATTTCGGCGACGGCTTTCAGCAAGAGATCACCGACGTGATGACCGAACGTATCGTTCACGCTCTTGAAATGATCCAAATCTATCAGGAAAAGGCGGAGCTGCTTGCCGGCCAGCCTTGCCCGGTCCAGCATCACGTCCCTGTTGGCTGACATCCAGGCACGGTTCTTCAATTCCGTGGCCGCGTCGCGCCAGGCCAGAAACTCCAGTTTCCTAATCGTTTCCCGACGGCCGATAAGCAATACGGCAGTTCCGATCGCCAGCAGCGACAAGACCGCCAGAGCGAATGCAATCTGGTAGTTGAATCTCTTCAGGCTTTTTTCCGCAGAATAGAGATCTACGTTGATCTCATCTCCATATTTGTAATATTCGTCGTTCATCCTCGCTACGAGATGCTCGAGTTCCAGCCCCGTTTCCTTCAAGATTTTTTCGTCGAGAGGCGGCCCGGCGGCAATCATGGCATCAAGCCTTGTCACTGCGTCAACGACACGCGGAACGATACTTGCGTAGGCGGGAATCTCGCTCGCTGTCCCAGTGCCGTCGATCCGCTTGAATCGAATGTAGACCAGGTCGTTCGCCGCCGATAACTGCTCAAGGCTGGCTGCAGAGTCTGGGGCGGCCTGGGCGAGCGATGTCATGTCCTTGAGGTGGGTTACATCGCGTATTGCAATGTGGAACTCGCGGATGGCGAAAAAGCCGAACCGCGGCAGCGAATATTCGATCTTGCTGAGGCTGAGAAACAATACGGTGATCAGAACCGCGGAACTGGCCGCTGCAGCCGCAATGGCGGTCCCGTAGGTGACGGGAACGCGCCAGCCTCCAAAGCGTGCCATTCGAGCCACGCCGGAGCTCGATCAGCCGCCAGGCTCAAGCGTCTTGATCAGCCAGACCCACCGTGGTTTGTGGATTGGCGTATCGAAGGCCGGGTGGTCGTTGAGCGGATAGACCAGCCGGGTCGGACCTTGCGTGCGCCGGGTCAGCAATTTTCCGTTCTGGCGGGTGGCAAGCAGGAGAGGACCTTCCGTCCAATCCTGGCGCGGAATTATCTGCACATATTCGTCAATCGCACGCAGAACAACGGAATCCTCGCCTTCCAATCCAACGAGCTTGAGCACATCGCGGAACAGGACGCCTTCAAATGTAAGCTGCCCCTTTTCAAATGGACTTGCGGTGGTGACCCGGTAGAGACCGAGCTTTTCCAGCTGTCGCAACGTGACCGGGAACGACTTGCCGTTGTTCTGGACATTGAAGGCGACAGTGTCTGGCGATTCCGGGAGATCAACGGGCTCCAACGCCCCGGCCGGCAAGATGCAAAACGCCAGGACTGCCAGCATGATCAGACTGCGCTTAAGCGATGAAAGACCTGTGTTGAGCAAGGATGACATGCGCAATCCTTTTCTTCTCGATCGGCCAGCCGTCGCCTCACCTTCGGGCAGGCGGGGTCAACATTGCCATGAATGTCTAATTTTTCCGTTAGCCCTGTTCGGCCGACGAACGGCTGATTGGCGCGCAACGGTTTTGTCGCTGCAGCTTCGGCTCCTTGTCCCCCGGAGGCGACCGGGCCGGAGAGGTGGTCTTTCGTAGAGCTCGGCTCCCCGTCTCTCCGTCTCGGCTTCCGCAATGGCGATTGGCCATCTCCCCTTGCGGGCGAGATGCCTGCTAGGGCAGAGGGGTTGAAGGATCGCCGGCCTTCGAACTCAGTTGTTCTCGCCGGTCGGCCTGATGAAATGGCCGAGCAGATCCATCGGCACCGGAAACACCACCGTCGACGAGCGCTCACCGGCGATGTCATGGAGCGCCTCGAAATAGCGCAGCTGCATGGCCTGCGGCGTCTCGGCCAGCATTTTCCCGGCCTCGACGAGTTTTGCGGCCGCCTGCTGTTCGCCGTCCGCATTGATCACTTTGGCACGCCGCAGCCGTTCGGCCTCGGCCTGCTTGGCGATGGCGCGGACCATGTTCTCGTTGAGGTCGACATGCTTGATCTCGACATCGGAGACCTTGATGCCCCAGGCATCGGTCCGCTGATCGAGGATCTCCTGGATATCGCTGTTGAGCTTGTCACGTTCGGCCAGCATTTCATCGAGCTCATGCTTGCCGAGCACCGAGCGCAACGTGGTCTGTGCCAGCTGGTTGGTGGCGGTCATGAAGTCCTCGACCTGGATCACCGCCCGCTCGGCGTCGACGATACGAAAATACAGCACCGCGTTGACCTTCACCGAGACGTTGTCGCGCGAGATCACGTCCTGCGGCGGCACGTCCTGGACCACCACTCGCAGGTCGACCTTCACCATCTGCTGCACGAAGGGGATGAGGATGATCAGGCCGGGCCCCTTGACCCCGGTGAAGCGGCCGAGCGTGAAGACCACGCCGCGCTGATATTCCCTCAGGATGCGAATGGCAGCCGACAGGAACATGACCACGACGAGCGCTGCTACCAGATAGGCCACATAACCGATGATCATTGCCTTGCTCCATCGCTTCGCACAGTGCGGCGCCGTATCGTCAGCACCAGACCCCTGACATCAGCCACCTCGACGTTGTCGCCCACTGCAATGGGTTCGTCGGCTTTCGCCCGCCAGCGCTCACCCCGGGCCAGCACGTGGCCCTCGCTGCCCTCCCAGTCGAGGACCTTGGCCGGCAGCCCTTGCATGGCCTGTGCGCCAACACGCGGAACGTTCTTGCGAGCGGCCCACAGATAGCTGCCGGTCAGCAGCGCCAGGCCGAGCGTCAGGATGGCGGCGGTGCCGATGACGGCCCACGACAATTCGAAGCCGGGACCTTCGATCCTGAGCAGCATGGCAGCGCCCAGCAGAAACGCAGCCACGCCTCCTAGCCCAAGCACCACTGTGGGATTAAAGACCTCGACGACGAGGAAGATGATGCCAAGCAGCATCAAGGCAAGGCCGGCATAGCTGATCGGCAGAAGATTGAGCGCATAGAGCCCGAGCAGCAGACAGATCGTGCCGATCACGCCTGGCGCGACAGCGCCCGGGCTGGTGAACTCGAAGACGAGGCCATAAACGCCGATCAGCATCAGGATGACGGCGATGTTCGGGTCGGTGATGACGGCGAGAAGCCGGATGAGCCAGCCAGGCTCGAGCGTTTCAACCGGCAGCCCTTTGGTCGCCAGCACCTTTTTCCTGCCGGCGATCTCGACCGTCCGGCCGTCGGCCAGCTGAAGCAGTTCGGTCGTGTCGCGGGCGACGAAGTCGATGACATTTTCCTGCAGCGCCGCGCTGGCCGACAGGCTGGCCGCCTCGCGCACCGCCTTTTCACCCCAATCGGCATTGCGCCCGCGCAGTTCGGCCAGGCTGCGGATCAAGGCAACCGCGTCGTTCGTCGCCTTGGCGATCATCGCATTGCCCGCCGGTGGATTCTTCGGGTCCTTGCCGGCTTCCGGGCCATTGTTCTTGTCGTCGCCGGGAAAGGATGGCAGCGGCCCGCCCATCTCGATCGGCGTTGCCGCGCCCAGATTGGTGCCGGGCGCCATCGCCGCCACATGGGTTGCGTAGAGGATGTAGGTTCCGGCGCTCGCTGCATGCCCGCCGGCGGGCGCGACATAGCCGATGACGGGAACCGGCGAGGCGAGGATGTCGGCGATGATCTCGCGCATGCTGGTGACCAACCCGCCGGGCGTGTTCATCTGAAGGATGAAAACCTCGGCGTTCCGTTCTGCGGCCACCGCCAGCGCTTCCTCGAACTGCATGGCGCTCGCCGGACCGATGGCGCCGTCTATCTCGATGCGCAGCGCAGTCCTCTCCTGGCCGTTCGCCTCTCCGGTTGCGGAAGAGGAACAAACAGCCACAGCGGCTACAAAGGCCGCGGCAAGCAGGGCTACACGCGCGAGTTTCACGCTCAAAGCTCCCTATCAGGGATATGGGCTCGATTTTGCCGAAATCCATGCTGCGTCGCGGCGGTGAAGCTGATCCAGGGCAACCGGGCGTTGAAGCTGTCGATCTCCCCCCGCAAGGGCTCCGCAAGGGAGATCGGCAGCTTCAACCCTGTGCCTAACCCGGTTGGCAGGAAACGGGTGGTTTGCGTGCGCTGCTTCACCCATCTGATTGCAGAAGCCGATGAAGCCAGAGGAGGCAGAGCCATGACCATGCACACGGTTCCAGCAGCAGCGGTCCGATCGGCGGAAGCGCGCGTCGCCGGATATGATTGGCAGGCACTGGCCGAGGAGATGAGCTTCTATGGCTGCGCGGTGATGGAAAAGCTGCTGACACCGCAAGAATGCCGGGAGATCGCCGGGATCTACCCCGACGAAAGCCATTTCCGCAGCCATGTTCACATGGCGCGGCACGGCTTCGGCAAGGGCGAGTACCGCTACTTCCGCTATCCCTTGCCAGAACTGATCGGCGGCTTGCGCACCGCGCTCTATCCGCGCCTGGCAGCCGTCGCCAACGACTGGAACGAGCGCATGGGCATCGCGCAGCGCTACCCGGACGAACACGCCGCGTTCCTCAAGCAATGCCACGACCAGGGCCAGACGCGGCCGACGCCGCTCCTGCTGCAATACGGTGCCGGCGACTTCAACTGCCTGCATCAGGATCTCTACGGCGATTTTGCCTTCCCGCTGCAGGTGGCAATCCTGCTGTCCGAACCGGATAAGGATTTCACCGGCGGCGAGTTCGTGCTGACCGAACAGCGCCCGCGCATGCAGAGCCGCGCCGAGGTGGTGCCGCTGCGCCAGGGCGACGCGGTCGCCTTCGCGGTCCACAATCGTCCGGTGCAGGGCAGCAAAGGCAGCTACCGCGTCAATCTCAGGCACGGCGTCAGCCGGATTCGCTCCGGCCTGCGCCACACTGTCGGCATCATCTTCCACGACGCGAAGTGAAGGTGTTGTAGACTTCCTTCTCTCTTCTCCCCTTCTTGTGGGAGAAGGTGGATTGGCGCGCAGCGCCAAGACGGAAGAGGGGTGTTGGACGGAGCGCGGTTGGTGCCAAGCTGGAACACCCCTCATCCGTCGCCTTCGGCGACACCTTCTCCCACAAGGAGAGAAGGGTGAGCCGCGCGAGGCGCAACGTTGGAGTCTAGTGCATCGGAGCCCCAATTATTAGAGTCCGAGGGACCGGCGGGACAAGCGATCGCAAAAATCCGAATAAAAACTTTCACCCACAAAGATCTTTGTCATCCAATCGTTAACCAAGGTTCATACGGTGAGCGGTGTTGTTCTCTGCCGGCGTTCCTTCGCCGGGCGGATGACTGTTGATATCTGCCAAGACTGAAAAGTAGCTATTTGTTCGCGCGTCGGGGGTCGCCATGATGTTTCCAGCAAGCTTTCCGTCACTACGGCGCAAATCGGCGAAGATAAGCGGCGCCATCACGCTTGCTGTTGGCTTGATGATCGGGGCCGGTGCACAGGCCGAGCCGATCCGCGGCGCCGGATCGACACTGGCCGCCCCGATCATCGGCAAATGGGCAACGGCCTACGAGAGCACCCGCGCCGACGGCGGCGACTATGTCTCGCCCGATTGGCAGGTCGACTATGAAATTGTCGGCTCGCTCGCCGGCGTCCTGCGTCTCGATCAGCCGGACATCGACTTTGCCGTGACGGATGCGCCGATCAATGGCGCCGAACTCAAGAAGGCCGGCCGCCAGCAGTTTCCGATCGTGATGGGCGCCATCGCCGTCGTCGTCAATCTCGACGGCGTTGGCCCGGGAAGCCTTCGCCTGACCGGGCCGCTGCTGGCCGACATCTATCTGGGCAAGATCCAGTCATGGTCCGATCCTGCGATCAAGGCGGTGAATCCGGACCTGACGCTGCCCGATCTCAGGATCAGCGTCGTTCACCGCAAGGATGGTTCCGGCTCGACCTTTGTCTTCACCGAGTATCTGTCGGCCGTCAGCGGGGAGTGGAAGGCCAAGTACGGCGCCAATACACTGATCTCGTGGCCGCCCGGCACTGACGCCGAAGGCACGCAGAACCTCATCCAAGCCGTGCATGATACGAAAGGCGCGATCGCCTATGCCGAATCCGGCCAGGCCCAGCGCGCCAGCCTTGCCTACGCGCTGATCGAGAACAGGTCCGGCAAGTTCGTCAAGCCGGGGCCGGAGGGCGTGCAGGCTGCAGCGACATCCATCGACTGGGCGAAAACGACCGACTTCTTCGCTTCGCTGACCGATCGAGACGGCGATGCCGCCTATCCGATCAGCACGGCGGTGTTCGCGGTCGTTCAGGTCTCGGGCCGTTCGGAACATCGCTATCGCCGCGTGCACGACCTCTTCCGGCTCGCCTTCGCGCACGGTGCTGATGACGCCGCTGCGCTCGGCTACGTGCCGCTGCCGAAGGCGCTCGTCGCCCGGATCGAGCAATATTGGGCAAGGCAGGAGCCCGTCGGAAACTGAGCGGAAGAACCAGGCTGCTGCTTCGCGCAGCACCTGAACTGAACGTCATATCGCGCCGTGATGGCGGCTTGTTGGGGACTGCGTGACATGGACATCGATATCTTCAAGGACATCCTCGTGCCGGTGATCGGCGGGTTGGGCATTTTCATGCTCGGCCTCGACTTCATGGCCAACGGCATCCAGGCGCTTTCGGTCAACCGGATGCGCGCCTTTCTCGCCAAGGCCGCCGGAACGCCGATCAAGGGCGTGCTGGCAGGAACGCTGATCACCGGCGTCATCCAGTCGTCGACGGCGATGAGCGTCATGGTCGTCGGCCTGGTCAATGCCGGCGTCATCGCGCTTCGACCGGCGATCAGCGTGATCATGGGCGCCAATATCGGCACCACGCTCGGCAACGGGCTCATCGCCCTGCCGCTCGGTCCGCTCGGGCTGATCCTGGCCGGCGTGTTCTCGCTGATCTACTGCTTTGCCAAAAGTGAGAAGGTCAAGAACATAGCGCTTGCCGGCATGGGCTTCGCGCTGATCTTCTATGGGCTCAACCTGATGACTGGCGGCCTGCGCCCGCTGCGCAACCTGCCCGAAGTCATGGCCCTGCTGCAAACGCTGACGGCCGACTCTTACCTCAACCTGCTCAAATGCGTGTTCATCGCCGCCGGCGTGACCGCCATGATCCATTCGTCCTCGGCGACGATCGGCATTGTCATGGGCCTTGGTGCCGCCGGCATCCTCGACTGGACGACGGCCGTCGCCTTCTCGCTCGGCGCCGATCTCGGCACCACGATCACCTCGTGGATGGCTTCGCTCAATCTTTCGAAGAACGCCAAGCGCACCGCTTACGCGCACATCTCGTTCAACATCATCGGCGTGTGCATCACCATCCCGCTGTTCTTCGTCTCCATGCAGGTCCTGGAATGGGCCATGCAGTTCTTCGGCGGCGATCCCGCCATTCCGGTGATCGTCGACGGCAAGGAAACCTTTCCCCTGGTGCCAGTCGCGGTCGGCCTCTACTCGACCTTCTTCAACGTCTTCAACACGCTGTTGCTGTTTCCGTTTATCGGGGTGTTCGAGCGGGTCCTGTCGCGTGTCGGTCACACCGATGCCGAGGACACGGAAGATTTCTCGACGCCGCGATTCCTCGATCGCAAGCTGGCCGGCGATTTTGCCAAGGCCGTTCCCGCCGTCCAGCAGGAGACGGCCCGCCATCTGCAAGCCGGCGCCATGTTCCTCGACATCGCCCGCTCGTCGAAGAAGGCGCCGTCGGATCCGGGCGAGCACTATCTCGCAACCGATATCCTCAGCCGCGACATCCGCGCCTACACTGCCGAATTGATGAAGGAAGACCTGCCCTACGACCAGCTCGACCTGATCGCCAGCCTGATCGAGGAAGCCGACTTCACCGCCGCCCTGACGGAATCGATGCATCAGGTGGCGCGCCGCGTCAGGCGCGAGAAGTTCAGCAGTCCGGCGCAGGCCATCGTCGACGTCGCGCTGAGCAAGCTCGATGCCTCGCTGCGGCAGATCTTGCCGACTTACGGCATCTCCGACCCGAAGGTGCCGGCCGGACATGTCAATCTGCCGGAGGTCGAGGAACTGCGTGCCCGCACGCTGGCGCTCGGACCCAATGCAGGCGCGGCCGAACGCGGAACGATCCTGGCGTTGCTCGGGTCGATCGAGCGCGCGGAAATCCTGATCCATCGCATCGATGCCGAGCGCAAGTCGGTCAACCGGCAAAGCGTGCTCGCCCGGGCGTCGGCACGCAAGGAAACCAGGCCGCACGCGATGGGCGATCCCGGCCTCAGCCCGGTCCCGGCGGAGTAGCGGGGCGCCGATCTTCCTTCTCCCCTTGTGGGAGAAGGTGGCCTCGCCCACGGGTCTTGCCTCCGGCAAGCCCGAGGACAGGCCCCGCGAGGCCGGATGAGGCGTGTTCCAGCTTGCTAACACCCCGCATCCAAGTCGAAAGCTGCCGCACGGCGACAGAATCATCAGCGCCTCATTTCTTCCAACACCCCTCTTCCGTCTTGGCGCTGCGCGCCAATCCACCTTCTCCCACAAGGGGAGAAGGGAGAGCGATGCACCGTCGCTCAGCCTTGAAACAGCGCCAGCTCTTCGGCGGTGAGGTGGCGGCCTTGCCCTTGGCGAGGTCGCCGAGCTGCAAGCGGCCGATCGCCACCCGCACCAGGCGAAGCACGTCCACGCCATGCGCGCCGAGCAGCCGGCGGATGTGGCGGTTGCGGCCCTCGTCGAGGGTGATTTCCAGCCAGGCGGTGCTGGTGCCGCTGCGTAAGATGACGATCGACCGGGCCGTCAAAAGCTCACCGTCGACCGTCGCGCCGCTGCGCAACCGCGCCAGCATGGCCGCGTCGGGCAGGGCGCCGATCTGGACATGATAGATCTTGGCGACGTGCGAGGCGGGGTCGAGCAGGCGCTGGGCGAAGCGTGTGTCATTGGTCATCAAGAGCAGGCCCTCGCTGGCCTTGTCGAGGCGGCCGACCGGCGACACGAAGGGCAGGTCGAGTTCTGCCAGGCAGTCATAGACGGTGCCGCGGTCCTGCGGGTCGTCGCGGGTGGTGACCAGGCCGCGCGGCTTGTTGATCATCAGATAGACCTTGCGCTCGGCGACGACGCGGCTGCCGTCGACCTCGATGCGGTCGCGGTCCGGATCGACGCGCAGCGAGCCGTTGCGCATGATTTTGCCGGCGACCCGGACGCGCCCTTCGGCGACCAGAATTTCCGCCTGCTTGCGCGAGCACAGACCAAGCTTCGACAGCGCACGGCAAAGGCTAACGCCGGGGGCACTGACGCCTGGGTTGGGCGAGGGGCGTGGCCAGCCGGTGTTCGGCCGTGGCGCCATGCTTTTGCGTGATCGTTCCGGCAAGTCAGGTCTTTCCCGCCAGCCCATCTCCAGCCTGGGCGGGCGTTTCCATGCCGTCGCTGGGGTGCTGAATCAAGCCCTCGCCAGGTCCGCGCAATCGGTCTCCAGTCAGGTCAACCTTGCCTAACAGAAAGCCGTTTGAGTGGATATGTGGATTCTCGTATACGAGCACCGCGCCAGCCACGGCGCAGAATGCGGTGCTTTCAGCGACGGCAACCCGACGCAGCAATGGCTGCGGTTGGCGCCGTAGAGCGCCAACATCGCCAGCCTCGAACGCGCCGCTTCCCTGGCCTCCGTCAGTTTGCCCTGGGCTCGTCCTCGACAACGAAAGATGCGGCAATCAGGTCGTCGGCATCGATCCGCAGGGAGCCTTCACCTCCTCCCATGACAGCGGCTACCTTCTGAAAAATTTTGATCTCGTGCTCGGTAATCCGGGCGCTCCGCATCCTGGCTTTGAGATCAGCGATGCGCAGCCCCAATGTGTGGGACGTTCCAATTTCACGGTTCGACATGACAACATGCTCCTCCCCGACCCATGCTTTTTTGCCACCCCGCCGGTATTCGCCCGTCGCCTACCATGTTTGCCTAAATATAAGGCATCGCGAATACAGCGCTCCGAACGCTGGTGCGAGGGGAAGGTTCCAGCGCAATGCGGTCACGAAATAATACGAGCCCGCGGGAGGTAGCTGGCCGTCCTTCTTCGGATGTGACGGGCTCGCCGGCAAGGTGAGCTCAAAATGAACATTTGACCGGATCCTCCCGGGGAGGATACAAAACAGGCATGTCCGAAGGCATCCATCGTTCGCATCCGGCTATCGTGAAGCGTCTGAAGCGCGCGCAAGGCCACCTTGCGGCGGTGCTGTCGATGTTCGAGGCGCATCGTCCTTGCGTTGATCTGGCGCAACAACTCCACGCCGTGGAGAGCGCCATCAGCAGCGCAAAGCGCGAACTGATCCACGATCATATCGAGCATTGCCTGACGGACACTGCGGAGGCGGGCGGCAACTCGCTGGCGGAACTCAAGCAACTGGCGAAATATTTGTGAGCCGTCAAATGCCTGTGCTCGGCACGCGCATCCTCGACTGGTTCGGGTTCGGGCCGCGCGATCACGCCGCGCATGGTCACGGCCATCACGATCATGTGAGCGGGTCGCATAGCCACGGGGTCATCGATGCGACCATTGCGACGACCGACCGAGGCATCTGGGCGATAAAATGGTCGTTCGTCATCCTGGCAATCACCGCGGCGATGCAGATGGTCGTGGTCGCACTGTCGGGCAGCGTGGCGCTGCTGGCCGACACGGTCCACAACATCGGCGACGCCACCACCGCCATTCCACTGTGGATCGCCTTCCTGCTGGCCCGGCGCAAGCCGTCGCCGACCTTCACCTACGGCCTGGGCCGGGTCGAGGACCTGGCTGGGATCATCATCGTCGGGATCATCCTGTTCAGCCGCCATCGTCGCCGGTTACCAGGCCATCGACCGATTGATCAATCCACGCGTGGTGACGCATCTGGGCTGGCTGGCGGCAGCGGGCATTGTCGGCTTTCTCGGCAATGAGGCCGTCGCGGTGTTCCGCATCCGCGTCGGCCGCGAAATCAACAGCGCCGCACTCATTGCCGACGGCTACCACGCCCGCACCGACGGCCTGACCAGCCTTGCCGTGGTCCTGGGAGCGTTCGGCGTCTGGCTCGGTTTTGCACTGGCCGACCCGATCGTCGGCCTGCTCATCACGCTTGCGATCTTCGGCATCGTCTGGCAGTCGGCGCGCTCGGTGCTGACCCGCATGCTCGACGGCGTGGAGCCGGATGTCATCGGCGATATCCACCATGCCGCCGCGCATGTGCCGGCAGCGCGCATTGTCGAGGCCAAGGCGCGGTGGGTCGGTCACAGGCTGCACGCCGACATTGCCATCGCCGTCGAAGACAGCCTGCCGGTCTGCGAAGCGAAGAAGATTACGGCAGCGCTGGAGCACCAGCTGTTCGAGCACATGCCGGCGCTTGCGGCGGCGAACGTAAGATTGGCGAACGCGGATGCGGATCGTCGCCATGAACATGCTCACGGCGAACATCACGGCCACTAACGGTCGCTCGGAGCGGCTCGTCGCTGCCGCTGGATTCCATCGCTTTGAGCAGCATCGGCCGCGCTCCGCTTTGGAGATATCAGTCGTGGGCTGCTCGGCCTAATCGGTGTCTGGATGCTCTGGCGCGCTTTTAGCCGCGGCCATCACCACAAGCATGAGGGCGAGGCGGTCGGCGTCATGGCAGGTCTGATCCCGTGCCCGCTGACGCTGTACCGCAGGGCGGCGGGAAGGATCTCATACGCTCTCTGCAACCTCCGGCCCCCCGATCGAAATGACGATTAGGTCGCCGCGTGCTATCCTGCGCTCGGAGGCGAACAAGGGCGCATCGGTCCCACATGATGCGTGCGGGACGCGCGCCCAAAACGGGAGCAGAACCCATGAAAGGCGAAGATAGGATCATTGAACGTCTTAACGAAGCGCTGTTTCTGGAACTCGGTGCCGTCAATCAATTTTGGCTGCATTATCGCCTGTTGGAGGACTGGGGCTATTTCAAACTGGCGAAGAAGGAGCGCGAGGAATCTATCGAGGAAATGCACCATGCGGACCGGATTATCGAACGGACCATCTTCCTCGAAGGGCACCCGAACCTGCAGGCGGTGGCGCCGCTTCGCATCGGGCAGAATGTGAAGGAAGTGCTGGAATCGGATCTCGCCGGCGAATACGACGCGCGCACCTCTTACAAGAAGTCACGCGAGATCTGCCAGGAACTGGGCGGGCCACATCAACTTTCTCGAGACCCAGCTCGATCTGCTCGCCTCGATCGGCGATGAGAGATACGGCCTCCTCAATGCCGCTTCCGGGGATGAGGCAGAGTAGCACCGGGAAGCCATGCGCCGGAAATGCTGCGCCGCGCGACAGGTTTGAGGATTCCGCAGCCATGGCGCACATCAGGTGAACGGCAGCAAACGCTCGACGTGGCGCCTCCAAGCTCTGTGCCGTTCGCCGGTATCTGCGAACGACGCAGTCATTTGCCACGTTCCATTATCGGTCATGAATGGGCCCAATAGCGGCCAACAGGACTCGCCGCGCAGCCGTTCAAACGGGCGTCAAAATTCAGACGCCCACTCCCCGGCTGCACCTGCTCAGTGGCTGCCTATCACCGTGCGGTTGCCCTCGCTGTCGCGAAATTCAGCCACCGTGCGGCCTGGCTGCCAGGGCGCCTGGCGCGAATCGCGTGTAGGACGCGCGTCAACCGTCTGCAGCAAGTGGCGATACAGATCGCCTTTCTGGGCCCGCTCTTCATGGTGCTCGGTTTCAACTTGACGGCTGCTGCGCGATCGCCGCCGGCACGGCGGGCAAACTGCCCGAAGCCTATCCACCGGCCGGAATCGACCTTCCAGACCTCCAGTGCGCCATTGGCGAGATCTGCTGCGTGAAAGCTGTTGAGCCCGCCGCGTCTTGGTCCATTATCTCTAGGCTCGTGCAACGCTTGGCCGGAACGCCAAGCGCGGCCGGAAACCGGATTGGGAAGATGCCTCAGGCGCCACTTATCGCAACCCTTGTCGCCGGCCTCGGACTCGCCTTCATTCTCGGCACGTTGGCGAACCGACTTCGCCTGTCACCACTGGTCGGCTATCTCGTGGCTGGTGTCTTGATTGGCCCGTTCACGCCCGGCTTCGTTGCCGACCAGGCGCTGGCGCGCCAACTCGCCGAGCTCGGCGTGATCCTGCTGATGTTCGGCATTGGGCTGCATTTTTCATTGAACGATCTGCTGTCGGTAAGAAAGATCGCGCTTCCTGGCGCGGTCGGCCAAATGGCTCTGGTGACCATGCTCGGGCTTTTGGTGACGCAGGCGATCGGCTGGCCGATCGGAGCCGGAGTGGTGTTTGGGCTGGCCCTGTCGGTTGCAAGTACAGTCGTGGTTCTACGGGCGCTGCAGGAAATGCGGCAGCTCGAAACCGATGGTGGACGCATCGCGGTCGGCTGGCTGGTCGTCGAGGACCTCGCCATGATCCTCGCGCTTGTGCTGTTGCCGGCCTTCGCCGGCGTGCTCGGTGGCAATTTCAACGGGGCAAACCTTAACGGCAATGACCTGTTCAAATTGTTTGAGCCGCAGACCATCTGGAGTGCGCTCGGACTTACGCTGGGCAAATTGGCGGCTTTCTTCGCGATCATGGTTGTCGTCGGGCGACGTGTCATTCCGCCGATCCTTCACTACGTCGCTCACACCGGTTCGCGAGAGCTTTTCCGTTTGGCCGTGCTGGCGATCGCCCTTGGTGTCGCTTTCGGGGCAGCCGAGCTGTTCGGGGTCTCGTTCGCTCTTGGGGCGTTTTTCGCAGGAATGATCCTTGCCGAATCCCAGTTGAGCCAAAGGGCCGCTCAGGAAACGCTGCCGCTGCGAGACGCATTCGCCGTGCTTTTTTTCGTCTCCGTCGGCATGCTGTTCAATCCGATGATCCTGGTCGAGCAACCGCTGCTCGTCGGCGTTACATTTTTGATCATCGTCATCGGCAATGCCACGGCCGCATCGGCCATCGCATTGATGTTCGGCTATCCGTCCCACGTGGCCCTGACACTCGGCCTGAGCCTGGCACAAATCGGCGAGTTCTCCTTCATCCTTGCGGGACTGGGTGTCGAACTCACGCTTCTTCCAGAGGCGGGACGTGACCTGGTGCTTGCCGGAGCAATCCTTTCGATCCTCGTCAACCCGCTGCTGTTTGCGGCGTTGGATCGGCTGACGCCGTGGCTGAAAGCGCGAGAGCGAACCATCGCCACGCAAGAAGGCAGAGCCGAAACCCCCGAACTCGCGGCTACCAGCCTGACAGACCACGCGGTGCTTGTCGGCCATGGACGGGTCGGAAGCCTGGTCGCGCAGACGTTGCAAAAGGCAAGGCAGCCTTACCTGGTGATCGAGGAACGACAAGTGATAGTAGAACAGCTGCGCGCCCGCGGCGTTGATGTCATTGCGGGAAATGCCGCCCAGCCGGGCCTGCTTGAGGCGGCCAACGTTGCCTCAGCCCGGTGGTTGATCAGCGCCATTCCCAATCCGTTCGAGAGCGGCAATCTTATCGAGCAGGCCCATGCCATCAATCCAAAGCTCGAGATCATCGCCCGTGCGCATTCCGATGCCGAAGTGGATTATCTGAAGAAGTTCGGCGCCGATCTGATCATCATGGGCGAGCGGGAGATCGCGCGCGCCATCTCCGATCACATTCTGAGGCGGATCGATGTGCCAGCCGCCCCGGTCGCCGACCAGAACCAAAACGCGCGCCAGGTCGGACCAAAACCGATGGCCGGGTGATGGCGGCAGGTGCGCGAACAGCATCTCCAGCTTCTTCCGCTGATGGCGTGAGGTTTGGCGTCGGTCTTTGAAGCAACGCCGGGTTCCGGCACCTGCAATCACCGCCGGCCGACCTATATCCAACTGAAGTTGCCGATATCGAGCGGCTGTTAGGACAGGCGGTAGGGCCGAAAACGTCGTTTGCAACGGCGACAGTTTGTTCGCATCACTTCAGGGAGATAAGGAGCCATGATTTCCGGCGCACACATGATCATCTACAGCACGGATGCCGAGGCAGACCGCGCATTTTTTCGCAATGTTCTACGTTTTCCAGCAGTCGATGCTGGCGAAGGCTGGTTGATCTTCGCATTGCCGCCGGCCGAAATTGCCGTTCACCCGGCCGCCGAAGTCGACAGCCACGAAGTCTACCTCATGTGCGAAGACATCAATGCCACAATCCAAGAGCTGAAATCGCACGATGTCGAATGCACTTCGGTCACCGATGAAGGCTGGGGCCTGCTCACGCATGTCTCGCTTCCCAGTGGCGGTTCGCTTGGCCTCTACCAGCCGAGGCATGCTTTGGCGCACAAGGCCGGGGCTGCTTGAGTGGCCGTTTTCCGCCCGGACGCGCGACCAAATTAAAGACTTTGGAGCGGGATGGAGATTCGAAGGCAAATCGTCCTGCTCTTGCGGACTTTTTCAACACTGTCCGCCTTCTCCAGCCGTTCATAGGCTCGTCAAAGTTCAGAATGCCCGCTCTCCGGCTGCATCCCCTCACTGGCTGCCGATCACCATGCGGTTGCCCTCGCTGTCGCGAAATTCCGCCACCGTGCGGCCTGGCTGCCAGGGCGCCTCCTGCGGTTCGGTGATGATCTCGACGCCGCCCGCCTTCAACGCGGCGATCGTGGCCTCGACGTCGTCGTCGACCAGCACCAGCACCGGTTCCACGCCTGGCGTGTCGTCGGCGCGCCTCACGAAATGCAGGTTCGTCGCGGCGCCGGGAAATTTCAGCTCGATCCAGCGCCAGCCGCTATCGCCCATCTTCTCGTCGGCCGCGACCTTGCAGGCGAAATGCCTGGTGTAGAACGCCTTGGCGCGGTCCTGGTCAAAGACCGGCAGTTCGGCAAACTGGATGTGCATGGTCGTCTCTCCTGCTCCTCGACGGCTGCTGAGTAGCCGTCCACAGCTGGAGGACGGGTCCGGCCGGCCGAAGAGATTTATAGCGTGCGAGAATCTTTTCGGGAACGTGAAACGTCTTCTGCTCAGAGCAACCATTCAGGAGATGAACCATGGGCTACAAACTCATTCGCTACAGCGTGAAAGACACCGGGCTGGAAGAGAACCGCGCGCTGGTGGCAAAAGTGTTCGAGGGCGCTGGATGAGACGGCGCCGCAGGGCGTGCGCTATCTCGTGCTCGAACTCGACGACGGCGAGTTCGTCCATGTCGTCGGCGAGGGAAATGACGCATCCGCGCTGACCGGGCTTGCGGCCTTCGAGGCGTTCACGCAAAACCATGCGGAACGGCGCTCGACCCCGGTGAAGCGATCGCCTGCCAGAATCATCGGCAACTACCGTGTGCTTGAGGAGAGCAAGGCCGGATAGAATGGACGCCATGATCCAACGGAAATTCGATCGACCGGCGCTCGAGGCGATGCTCTCCGGGTTGCGCCCAAAACTGCACCGCTACTGCGCCCGCATGGCCGGCTCGGTGATCGACGGCGAAGACATCGTCCAGGAGACGCTGATCAAGGCGCTGCAGGCGGTCGACGGCAGCATGACGGTCGAGCGGCCCGAGCAATGGCTGTTTCGCATCGCGCATAATGCCGCGCAGGACCATCTGCGCCGGCGCCGTCGGGAAAGGTCGCGCATGACCGAGACCGACATGACCACCATCGAGGATCCTTCCGGCAGCGCCGACAGCAGGCTCGCTGCGGCGAGCGGCCTGCGCAGCTTCATGCAACTCTCGGTTGCGCAGCGCAGCGCCGTGATCCTTGTCGACGTGCTAGGCCTTTCGCTGCACGAGACCTGCGAGGTGACCGGCGCGACGCTCGCCGCCACCAAGGCGGCGCTGCATCGCGGGCGGGCGCAACTGCGCATATTGGCAGCCGAGCCCGAACAGGCTGCCGCGCCACGCCTCGACGCCGATGACGAGCGACGGCTGCGCCGCTATGTCGACCTGTTCAACGCGCGCGACTTCGACGCGGTCAGGGCGCTGATCGCCGAGGATGTCCAACTCGAATTGGTCAGCCGGCTCCGCATGCGCGGCAAGGCCGAAGTGTCGACCTATTTCGGCAACTACGAGCGCATCAGCGACTGGGTGCTGTCGCTGGGCTTTGTCGACGGCCGGCCGGCGATCCTGATCCGCAACCCGCAGGAGCCGGACGGCGCGGTGCGCGGCTTCATGCTGGTCGAATGGCGGGACGAGCGGGTCGTCCAGATCCGCGATTTTCGTTATGCGCCGTGGTGCCTGGTCGAGGCGGAGATCAGCACGGTGGAGGGGTGAGGGGACTACCGCCCACACCCGTCACGCTCCTCTCCTGGGTGACCCAAACGCAATTGCGACATGGCAGCGGTTTTAGGCGACACGCACGCGGCGCGTCACCTGGCCATTGCTTTCCCAGTATGTGCGTTTCTTGGCAATCAACGGATCGTCCATTGCCGGTTGAACCTGTCCCGTGGTGCTGACCGCGCGCGAGGTTACCGTGTGTTCTCCAGGAGACGGATTTGCCCAGTCGAGAGACCAGATCTTCCAGGCGTGTTCGGCCTCCTCACTGCGGTCGATGGTCGCCGGTGCCCATGGCGCTTGATCGATTTGCACTTCGACCCGATCGATCGGTGCCCCCCAGGCTGCCCCAATGATGCGGTAGTCCGAGTCCTTGCGGGTGACCTTTGCGGGCGCTGACTTTATCCGTGCCGGGCCGACTGAGCTCTCGGTCCACACGGTCTCACCGTTGCGCTCCTCCTCCCGGATGGTGACATAGTCACGGGCCATCATAACGCTCATGAAGCGAGTGTCGCGAACCTCGATGCGTTCCAGCCACTTGACGTTGGCGATGCCGTACCAGCCCGGAGCAATCAGCCGCAGCGGAAAACAATTGGCGGCCGGCAAGGCGGCTCCGTTCATTTCATAGCAGAGCAAATTGTCTGGGTTCGTCGCGTCGGCAAGCGACATGCTGCGCGCGAAATTCTGCTGCATCTTGATGTCGCGTATGGCGACCTCGCCTGTGTCAGTGCCGAAAAAGACAACCTCGATGCCATTTTCCAGGACGCCGGCTTCCTCGAGAATCGGGGCGAGCGGCGTTCCTGCCCAGCGGGCATTGCCGATGCCGCCGGTGAAAAAGGGAAATCCGTGGTTGCCCGAGCATTCCACTGTGAAAACGACCTCCTGGCGCGGCCGCGCCTTGATGTCGGCGAGAGTCAGTTTCAGGGGCTTCTTGACCAGGCCGCCGATCTCCATCGACCATGTCTTCTCGTCGATCGTTGGTCGATTGAAATGCGAGATGCTGAAGAACTTGTCGTTTGGCGTTATCCAGCTATCCAGATCCTCCCAGACAAGCTGCTTCTGGATGCCGACCGGATCGGGATTTTCGGTCGGCTGGTCCAGCCACCGAATAACTTCCTCGCTCGGCCGTGTTGGAAAAGCGTAAGCCCGACGCGAGGTATAGAGAGCAGCAATTGCGGCAAGGGCCGCGCTTCCCTGAACAAGAAGTTCTCTGCGTTGAATATCAGGCATGTTGTTTCCTCCCAGTTGATCCGGAAACGGGCTGCAACGTGCTTTAGGCCGCAGCCTGAACACGGATAGGCGCAATGAGCGTTTGCCCCGCCCGGAGATTATCCGGACTGGTCAGGCAATCAGCGGCGCATCTCAAGCATGTGAAGCATTGGACGAAACTCTCGCTTGGGTTTCGCCTTTCCAAGGGTGCGCCTTTGAGAGGGAAGAGTCCAGGTGTATGATGATGGTCTAATGTTTCGAAATCAGGGAGGAGAGCATGACGTCTTGGGAAATCAAGGGACGCGAACTCGTCAATTGCACCTGCGAATATGGCTGCAATTGTCAATTCAATGCGCTGCCCGACAAGGGCCATTGCCATGCCGTGGCCGGCATCCAGATCGATGAAGGTTATCATGGCGAGACCGTTCTCGATGGCCTGCGCATCGCCGCGATCTTCAAATGGCCCGGCGCGATCCACGAAGGCAATGGCGAAGCCATCGCTTTCGTCGACGAGAAGGCAACCGAGCGGCAGCGTAACGCGCTGCTGCGCATCATGACCGGCCAGGACACCGACCCGTTCGCGACGATGTTCGCCGTCTACGCCTCGACTGTGACAAAAATGCACGATCCGGTCTTCACCCCGATCGATCTCGAACTCGATGTCGACGGCCGCAGGGGCCGCGTCTTCGTCAAGGACTACATCGAAACGGTCGGCGAACCGATCCGCAACAAGGTGACGGGCGCGGACTCGCGGGCTCAGATCGTGTTGCCGAACGGCTTCGAATATGCGGTCGCCGAGATCGGCAGCGCTTCGAGCACAACCAGCGGGCCGGTTCAGGTGACCACCAAGGACAGTTACGGCCAGTTCGCGCGGCTGCATCTCAACAATCACGGGGTGGTGCGGGCCTGACGCGGCGCATGAACGGCGGGTCGCCACTGGAACGGCTGCTCAGACGCGACCGCGTCATCACGATTGCGGGGGTGGTGGCGCTGTGCCTGCTGGCCTGGCTTTATATCGTCGCCGGCGCAGGGCTCGGCATGAATGCGTGGGAGATGTCGAGGCTTGCGCTATTCCCCCACTTGCAAACTTCGAACACGACATCCGATATGACCTCCGACATGTCTGGCATGGATATGTCCGGCATGGACATGAGCGCGATGGCGACGGAACCGCGGGCCTGGGGGCCCGCGAACTGGGCGCTGATGATCGCCATGTGGTGGGTCATGATGATCGCCATGATGTCGCCGAGTGCGGCACCGACCATCCTGCTCTATGCGCGCGTGCATCGCCATGCGCTGGCACAGGGACAGATCCAGGACAAGCTCGCGCCGACCGGCGTGTTCATGGCAGGCTACCTCCTGGTCTGGCTGGGGTTCTCCGTCGCGGCCACCGCGCTGCATTGGCTGCTCGAACGCGAAGCTTTCGTTTCGGCGACGATGATGAGTTCGCAAAGCCGCTGGCTTTCGGCCGTCGTCCTGATCGGCGCGGGTCTGTATCAGCTCTCGCGCTTCAAGAACGCCTGCCTGTCGCATTGCCGGGCGCCGACGGCGTTCCTTGCCCGACACTGGCGCCCCCACGCAGTTGGCGCGCTGCGTCTTGGCGCATTGCACGGGGCGTTTTGTGTCGGATGCTGCTGGATGCTGATGGCGTTGTTGTTCGTCGGCGGCATCATGAATCTGGTGTGGATCGCCGCGCTCGCCATTCTGGTGCTGGTAGAAAAACTGTTTCCTGCCGGCCCGTGGGTCGGCCGGGCAGCTGGCATCGCCCTGATCGCCTGGGGCAGCGCGACGCTTTGGGTCTGAGAGACCGTTAGGAAACTCTATTCCGGCGGCCATCTGATGGCGTTTTCTGCGCTTCCCTACAGCGCCGCGCGTCCTTTGGACGCGCAGCGCTCTGATGTCCGCTCCGCTCCGGTTCTCGAAACCATCACCATATGGCTCGCCGGAGCGACTTTCCAAACAGCCTCTGACGACCGGGGCCGCCTCTGTCGGCGTTCGAAGGCGTCGAGGAACTTTGAATTCTCGCATCCGTTTTACCGAACGTCGTGGATGGGAGGTTCCGCCGATGAATGTCAGCGACGAAAGGACTGTATCGCTCTGGGCGGCGACCGAAGTCGCGCCCGATGCGGTGCCGCTCGGGCAAAGCGAACAGGTCGATGTCGTGGTCGTCGGGTCTGGGATTGCCGGACTGTCGGTCGCCTACGAACTGGCCGCCGCCGGCCAGAAGGTGGCTGTTCTCGATCGCGGCCGGATCGGAAGCGGCATGACGGCTCGCACCACTGCGCACCTGTCATCCGTTTGCGACGACTATTTTTCGGAGCTGACCAAATTGCGCGGCGAGGACCTGGCGCGGATCTTTTACCAAAGCCAATCGGCCGCTATCGACCGTATCCAATCCATCCAGGAGACGGAGCGTATCGCTTGCGATTTCCGGCGCCTCGCCGGCTTTCTCTTTCCGGCTTCCGGCAGCCAGGAATCCGATATCACGCGCGAACTGGACGCCGCTCTGAAAATCGGTGTCGAGGTCGAGAAGACCAGGGGCGTGCCATTTGCGGGCTTTTCGGATGCGCAGGCCCTTCGATACGCCAATCAGGCGACAGTCCACCCGCTCAAATATCTCCGCGGGCTGGCCGCGAGGATCCGAGCGCGCGGCGGCGTGCTTTATGCTGATACCATCGTCGAAAAGGTTGAAGAGACTGATGGCGGCGTGCGTGTAACCACGGTTCCAGGCTTTACCGTATCTTCCAGAGCGGCCGTTGTCGCCACCAACTCGCCGATCAACGATCGGGTCGCGCTTCACACCAAGCAAGCGCCCTATCGAACCTACGCGATGTCGTTCGAGATCGCGCGCGATACCATACCGGATGCGCTGTATTGGGATACTGCAGACCCTTATCACTACGTTCGGCTTCAGCCTGGCGAAGGTCGGACCGACTTCCTGATCGTCGGAGGTGAAGACCACAAGACAGGGCAGGCCGACGATGCCGGTAACCGTTTCGCGGCCCTGGCCGCCTGGACCAAAAGGCTGGTGCCCGATGTCGGCGTGGAAACCAACCGGTGGTCCGGGCAGGTGATGGAGACCGTCGATTATGCGGGGTTCATCGGCCGCAATCCTGGCAACCAGCGTGTTTTTGTGGCGACCGGGGATTCCGGCCAGGGCATTACCCATGGCGTCGTCGCCGGCCTGTTGATTTCCGACCTGATTCTGAAGGGGGAAAGCCCCTGGCGCGAACTTTACGAGCCGTCTCGCAAGACGGCCAGGGCGATCGGCGAATACCTGTCGGAGAATGCGGCGGCGATCAAGAGCTTTGCCGAGTATATCGCGCCTGGCGAGATCGATTCCGTCGACAAGCTGCGACCGGGAGAAGGTGCCATCGTCCGCGAAGGGCTCACCAAGATCGCCGCATTTCGCGATGACGACGGCACGCTCTACAAGCGCTCGGCCGCATGCACGCATATCGGCTGCCACGTCCACTGGAACTCCCTCGAGCGCTGCTGGGACTGCCCCTGCCACGGCTCGCATTTTGCTGTTGATGGCACGGCCTTGAACGGACCGGCCGTGGCGCCACTTGCAAGGGAGTAGGCAGTAGGGGAGTAGGGGAGTAGGGGAGTAGGGGAGTAGGGCAGTAGGGCAGTAGGGCAGTAGGCAATGGGGCAGTGGGACAGTAGGCAGTGAGGCAGTGGGACAGTGGGGAATTCCCGGGCCATTCCCCTACTCCCCTACTGCCCTACTGCCCTACTGCCCTACAACTCCTTTTCGGCCAGCTCGCGAAACGCGTCGGGGACCGATCGCGACTGCTTGAGCGCGACCGAGGCATAGCCAACCGCCTCCCAGCCGAAGCGGTCGCGGATCTTGTCGACGGCGCGGTCGGCGGTCCAGCGTGCCGCGCCCTTGGCGGTGCCGGGGCGGCGCCTCTCGTCATCGAGGCCGAGCGGCAGTTCCAGCTGCAGGGCCGGTTGCTTCTCCAGATGCGAGACGGCGATCGCCAGCAGCGAGATGGTCTTTTCGTGCGGATGATCGACAAGCACCTTGCGCACCAGCGCCTCGGCGATCTCGGCCAGCATCGCGGTTGCCGAAATCGGCTGGTCGAGCGTGATCGAGCGCGTCACCGAGCGCAGATCGGCAAAGCGAACGCGGACCGTCACCGTGCGGCCGGGCCGCGATTTCGCCCGCAGCCTGGTGGCGACCCTGTCGGCCAGATGCAGCAGGGTGGGCACGAAGATTTTTGCCTCGGCCGGTTTCCTGCCGAGCGCCGATTGCGCGCCCGCCGATCGCGCCCGGCGCTGCGTCTCGAGCTTGCGCGGATCGCGGTTCCAGGCCAGCGCGTTGAGTTTTTCACCCGCCGCCGGGCCGAGGAGACGCTCCAGCGCCCCACCATTGGTCTTCGCCAACTCGCCGATGGTGCGCACGCCAATGCCGGCCAGCCGCTCCCTGGTGACCGGACCGACGCCCCACATCAGCTCGACCGGCAGATCGTGAAGGAACTCCAGCTCGTGGCGCGGATCGACGACTACCAGCCCGTCGGGCTTGGCCACCTGCGAGGCGACCTTGGCCAGGTGCTTGGTGCGCGCCACGCCGACCGAGATCGGCAAGCCAAGCTCAGCCCGCACGCGGCGGCGGATGGTTTTCGCGATCTCGGCCGGCGGGCCGAACAGATGGGTGCAGCCGGCGACGTCGGCAAAGGCCTCGTCGATGGAAATCCGCTCGACCACCGGCGTGAAATCGCCGAGCACTTGAACAGCCGCATCGCCGAGCCGCTGATAATCCTTGAAATGGCCGCCGACGAAAATCAGCCCTGGGCAGAGTTCGCGGGCGCGCCGCCCCGGCATGCCGCCACGCACGCCAAAAGCCCTGGCCTCGTAGGACGCGGCAAGCACGACGCCGGCGCCGACGGCGATCGGCTTGCCGCGCAGGGCGGGGTCGAGCAACTGTTCGACCGAGGCATAAAAGGCGTCCAGATCAGCGTGGAGGATGTTGGCTTCCATCCGGCCCGTCCGCCCGCGGCGGTTCGAACGCCGCATTGTCTTGAGGTGGGTTTTGTATGGGAACATAAAGAGAACATTGTGAGTGGATTGTCAAGGAGCGCGAAGACAGATGAAGGGTTGCGCTGCTCCAATCCGCAGCGTTGGTGGTTCGCGAAACTGAAGCGGCTGCTGCCCCCTTGCGGGGGAGATGCTCTCAAGACCTGGGTTCCTCGCCCCTGCGAAGCGGGGGAGAGGTGGCCGCCCACGGGTCTTGCCTTTGGCAAGCCCGAGGACAGGCTCCGCGGCCGGAGGGGGCTTTCGTAGGGCGCAGTCCCCCTCTCCGTCTCGGCTTCGCCGAGCCACCTCTCCCCCACTCTCGTGGGGCGAGGAACCCGAGCTGGAATGAAGCCGCGAATGCCGCTTCGGCTTTCACTAACTACCAATGCTGCTGGCGCAAGCGCCGATCCTCTCCGGCTTACGCCGCCTGCCGCGACCAGAGGCGGTGGCCGTAGCGGCGGAAGAAGCGCGCCAGCAGAAGCTGCTGCCTGGCGCGGGCGAGATCGCCGCCGCGCCTTTCCTGGCGCCAGCGCGGCATGTTGCGATAGCAGGCCATGAAGCGGGCGGCGTCCTCGAGCGCCTCCTCGGCCGATTGCGCCGGGCGGATCGCTGCCAGGAACAAGGCCTCGCCGAGCTTCAGCCGGTCGACCAGCGCTTTGCGCTGGTCATGGCCGAGGCGCGCCCGGCCTATGCCGTCGTGGCGGATAGCGGCGAAGGCGGCGAGCATCGCCGGGCTGTCGCCGCTATAGCCGCAATCACGAGCGAACCGGGCGGAGAGGGCGTCCATCTTCATCTCCTTGGCTGGCGGGGGGCGCGACGGAGACCCGGTCCGTCGCCCATTCGTTTTGGGGTATCGCATGTAAGCATAACTCAAAAAATGACACAAGTTAAACTTTTGCATGGGTTGAGCGGAACCGACTCGACTCTTCGGGAAAAACCCCTAATGATGTGAACAAAACAGGAACTGAGGCATCAGGGACGATGGCATTGCCGGGCAAGGAAGCGACGATCGCCGAGGTCGTCTCGATTGCGGTCGAGTGTATCGATTGCGGTCGAAACAGATGGTGGAAGCCGGCGGAGCTGAGGCGTTTCGGGGTGACCGCGCAAACGCCGCTGGCGGCGCTGTCGGGGCGGCTTCGCTGCTCGGCCTGCCGCGCCGATGGCTTGCCCGGCGCGGCGGTCTCGATCCAGGCGGCATTCATCGACGAGCGGCAGCAGCGCCGCGCCGAGGCGCGAATGCTTGGCGAGCGCGAGGTTCTGCTGGAGAGATCCAGGCGGGCTTGAGTGGTGGCGATCCGTTCGCCCCTTCTTGTGGGAGAAGGTGGCCGAGCGAAGCTCGGTCGGATGAGGGGTGCTGGCAGGCTTGCTGCGATAAAGACGTAAGCGGTTCAAATCTCTTGATGTTTTCACGTCGCGTTTCTTGCAACACCCCTCATCCGTCTCGGCGCTATCGCGCCGATCCACCGCCCGGGGCGAGTCACGGGCCTCGCCCGCCCTTCGGGCCCCACAAGGGGAGAAGGTCAGGGGTGCCCTCAATACCCCAGCAGTTCCTTGAGCGGGATGACGCGCCAGACGTGGTTTATCGCGTAGCGGTTGAAGGTCAGCGTCTTCGGCGGATTGTATTGCTCGACGACCAGTTCGGCGGCGGTCCGCTTGACCAGCTTTTTGATGAAGGCCTTGCCGTTGCGCTCGTTTTCCTCGGGAAACATCTCGATCACCACGTGGTCGCCGGGCACAGCATCGCGGCCGCCGCAATAAAGCATCTCGCCGGGTTCGTAGCGCGGCACCATCGAGTCGGAGAGCACGTGCAGCGCGAACACTTTGCGCAGATGGGCGATGCCGGGCGGGCGCTGGACATAGCCGGCGACCTCGCCGTTGAAGGTGAAGTCGCCGTCGTCGCCGCCGACCGCAGCACCCAGAAGCTCGATGTCCATCGGGCCGGCGGGCAGGGGGGCGGCGTCGGTAACGATCTCGGCGTCGGCGACATTGTCGGCGTCGTCGAGGAAGACGACCTCGCCCTTGCCGAGCGCCACCGGGTCGACGCGCAGGAAGGCGGCGGTCTTCAAAAGGTTCTCGGTTTTCGGCAGGTTGCGGCCGGTTTCCCAATTGCCGACGGCGGCGACGTCGGTGTCGTTGTGCTCGGCAATATGGCGCATCACCAGGCCGCGCTGCTTGCGCGCCTTGCGGATCGCCGCCCCGACCTTGATCGACAATGAGGTTTTTGCCATGGCGCCATCTGAAACATAAGAATCGGTTTCGTCTATGCAAGAATAGCTTGCATTATTTTTTGAGTTATGCTTTTATGCGGCCATGCACAAGCTACATCGCTCCACCTCGCTTTCCTATCCGTCCCGGCTGTCCTCCTCCCCGGCCGGGACGAAGTCCGAGGCTCGCGCCTCGGATCCGGTCGCCCTGCCATCACCGGCGGCGACCGGAACGGCCGGAGCCGTCCCTCTCACGGCTCCGGCCACGAATTTCGGCGCCGCCGCGTCGCCCCTCACCTGCCTGCCGGCATCCTCTCCCGGTGAACGAGGAGAGGGGGGCAGCTTCGGCATCTACGCAACCCTTTTTACCTCTGGAAGAACGCCATGTCCGCCTATACCGACACAAAATTGCAAAGCATCGCCCGCACGCCGGCCAGGCTGGCGCCGCCGGTCTGGCTGCCGCAGCGCCCGTTGGTGCGCGAGATCCACGCGCCCGACGGCGAGGCCCTCAAGCTGCCGTCGCCGCGCCCCGCTGCCGCCGTCGGGCGCCAGCCGCATGTCGCGGCCATGCGCTTCATCGACTGCCTGTTCAACCGCTGCCGCGCGCCGCTCGATCTGACGCTCGAGCAAGACCCTGAAAACGACGCGCCCGGCAGCCGGCCGGCACTGGAGATGCTGTGCTGCGGCCTGCGCACGCGGCCGCTGAGAAGTTACTGCGCCTATCACGCGGCGCGGTTCTGCGGCCATCGCCGTACGGCTGTCGCGGACCCAGCCTGAGCGGCATCGCCAACCGACGGCGGCCTTGGTTCCTCGACGTGAGCACTTCAACGGCGAAAATCGCCAGCGTGCGGCGCGATTGCCCGTCTCGGCTTTGCCGAGCCACCTCTCCCCACTCCGCGGGGCGAGGATCCCAGATCCTGCAAAGGCAGCAATCAAACGAGGAGCCACAGATGAGCAAGAAGACCGCCCAAAAGGCAAAACCGCCCAAATTACCCACGGGCGAGGCCGAGCAGGTGCGCATTCGCAAGCAGGTCGGCCATGATTTCGCGCTGAAGGACGATGCCTTCGGCCGCAAGCGGCTGGCGACCGGCACGCTGGAGGCGAGGCGCGTCTATGAGGTGTCCAACAGCGGCCACACCGCGACCGGCGGCATCGTGCGGGTGCGCAACGTCGACCCGCTGACCGGCATCACCTCGCTGTCGCGCCAGCAGCGCGAGGCGGGCATGCGCTACCGCGAGGATTTTCGCGTCTCGGCACAGGACGGCGTCAAGCCGATGGCGCTGACCGAGCGCGTCGACGGCGGACGCATCGGCGGCGGCGTTGCCGATCGCATCCTGTCCGCCGGCCGCGCATATGCCGACGCCACCAGGGCGCTTGCGCATTGGGAGGTGTCGGTCGTGGTGCAAAAAGTCTGCTGCGCCGGCGAAACGGTGAAGAGCCTCGCCGAACAGACCGGTGAGCCGCGGGATGTGCTGTCGAAACTGCTCAAGATCGGGCTCGACTTGCTGGCGGTGCATTACGGAATGATGTTGATGCGGCGCCCGCGGGGGTAGGGCGCCAACGGATGGACGCCGAACCGATGGGTGATCATGCTGGAGGCGAAGCTCGATCCGCCTGCATCCTCCAATTGAAGGGCGCGGGTTTCCCGACCGCCTGTTACGCTGCGCCATTGCTGGTAGATCACAATGCCAAAGATGCCGCCAAACGCTCATTTCGCAGATACGGCGCCGACCTCTTCGGCGCTGACCGCCTATGACGAGCACTGCATGCTGACTTACATGCGGCTGCTCGATGCTTCGGCGGACGGCGCCGATTGGCGTGAGGTCGCCCACAGCGTTCTGCACATCGACCCGGAGCAGGAGCCGGAGCGGGCATTCCGGGCTTGGGCGACGCATCTGGCACGCGCCCGCTGGATGACCGGGGTTCGTGTCGATCGGCATGATCGTGGCACGGAATGACGCCGGAGGATTTTCGTGGAACTGCCATCCCGGTCTGCCCGTTTAGATGAGAAACCAACTGGGAAGCGCCGGATGAACTTTTGGCAAATCAATACTTTGGAGGCCTGCTGTCTGCTTGCCGTTCCGCTGTCGATGATCCTCACAGTTCTGGTGGCGGGTTTTATCCTTGGCTGAGTCTGCACCGTTTCAGTGAAGGAGACGGCGCGCATCGTGGTACCGGCGCGAGTTGCGCCCTGGCATTAATCGCGCGGGACACCGGCAGCGACGACAAAAGCGATCCTGCCTCTCAATCCTTGGCGCGCTCGACGTAGGCGCCATCGGCCGTCATCACCACCACGCGGGTGCCGGCAGTGATGTGCGGCGGCACCAGCGTGCGCACGCCGTTGGACAGCGTCGCCGGCTTGTAGGACGAGGACGCCGTCTGGCCTTTGGTCACCGGTTCGGTCTCGACCACCTCGAAGGTAGCGCGCTGCGGCAGCACCAGCGAGATGGCGATGCCATTGTGCTGCGAGATCTGCACCGCCATGCCTTCCTTGAGAAAGGGCGCCATCTCGCCGACCACGCTTTCCGGCACCGCGACCTGGTCGTAGCTTTCCGGGTTCATGAAATGATAGCCTTCGGCGTCGTGGTAGAGGAAGGTATGCTCGCGCTCCTCGACATAGGCGCGCTCGACCTGCTCGGTGGTGCGGTAGCGTTCCGAGACCTTCACCCCGTCGGAGATGCGGCGCATGTCGAGCTGGGTCACCGGCGTGCCCTTGCCCGGATGGATGTTTTCGGCAAAGAGGATCACATAGAGCTTGCCGTCCTTTTCGACGACATTGCCTTTGCGTAGGGAACTGGCGATGACCTTCACGGGCTTTATTCCTAACAGCGTTGACTGGCCTGGTGGCGCCTGCTGGCGCAAATCGGCTGCGGGAGCCGTCCGCTGCGGCCTAGCGCATCTTTGCGGCAATCGCCAGTCCTCCATGCAAATCCTGTCGTCATGATCGCCGCCTCGCCCTGGTGGACGCCCGATGTTCACGCCGACCGGCGGCCGCGGCTGATCCTGCGCAATACCATCACAGCGGCCCTGCGCGACTGGTTTGGCCGCCGCGACTTCGTCGAGGTCGAGACGGCGGCACTGCAGGTCTCGCCCGGCAACGAGGCCCATCTGTCGGCCTTTGCTACCGAGGTGATCGGCCCGGACGGGCGGCACCTGCCGCTCTATTTGCACACCTCGCCGGAATTCGCCTGCAAGAAGCTGCTCGCCGCCGGCGAGAAACGCATCTTCAGCCTGAGCGCGGTCTATCGCAACCGCGAGCGCGGCCCATTGCACCATCCATCCTTCACCATGCTCGAATGGTACCGGGCCGATGAGACCTACGACAGCCTGATGCGCGACTGCGCCGGGCTTGTCGCGCTGGCCGCCGAGCGCGCCGGCACGAAACGCTTCGCCTTTCGCGGCCGCGAGGCCGATCCGTTCGCCGAGCCGGAACGGTTGAGCGTCGCCGAGGCTTTTGCGCGCTATGCCGGCATCGATCTGTTGGCCACAATCGCCGCCGACGGCAGCACCGATCGCGAGGCGCTGCACGCGGCTCTGGTCCAGGCGGGTTTGCGCACCGCGCCCGACGACATCTGGGCCGATCTGTTCAGCCGGGTGATGGTGGAAAAGATCGAGCCGGCGCTGGGGCAGGGGCGCGCCACGATTCTCTACGGCTATCCGATTTCGGAGGCCGCCCTTGCCCGGCCGAGCGCCGATGACCCGAGGACCGCCGAGCGTTTCGAACTCTATTGCTGCGGCGTCGAGCTGGCCAACGCGTTCGGCGAGCTGACCGACGCCGCCGAGCAGCGCCGGCGCTTCATCCTCGAGATGGACGAGAAGCAGCGCATCTACGGCGAACGCTATCCGATCGATGAGGATTTCCTCGCCGCCCTGACCATCATGCCGCAGGCGAGCGGCGCCGCGCTCGGTTTCGACCGGCTGGTGATGCTGGCGACGGGGGCGGGCAGGGTGGAGGATGTGATGTGGACGCCGGTGGCGGAATGAGGCGAGGCCTGTGCTCCACGGCGCCCCCCTCTGTCCTGCCGGACATCTCCCCCTCAAGGGGGGAGATTGGCTGACCGCAACGCGGCACCTCGTCCTTCAACGTCGGCGATTGAGGGCCGGAGCGACGCGAAGGCGTAATCTCCCCCCAAGTGGGGGAGATGTCCGGCAGGACAGAGGGGGGCGCCTCGCTCAGGCCTCACAATATTACCGCCCCATCAGCAAATTAACGATCAGCTGCTGCAGATTGCCGCGCGGGGCGAATTCTACCCGGTCGAAATCTCGGCTTGCCTGCCGCTGTGCCTGGGAGAGTTCGGCAAGCCGCCTGGTCATTTCGGTCCTGATCTTTTTGCAGCCGGGATCGTCGGGGACGGACAGGCCGATGGTCGCCGTCTCGATCTTGCGGACCATGTCGACGATGATGTCGCCATGCACCTTTTCGTGGGCGGCGAGGCCAGCGGCAAAAACGTCCCAGCTCTTCTGCACTGCGGCCGGCACCGGCCCGGACGTTTTGGGCAAGGTGTAGGTTATGATGAGTTTTGGCCGCGCCGACACCAGCACGCAGGCGTTGCCTTGCCGCTGATAGTCCCTGACCCAGGTCAGCTTGAAATTGGTATAGGCCATGGCGCGGACCCTGCTTTTGCCGATCGTCGGCCCGCGCTCGCCCATCGACGCATGGAGCTGGGGACCGGTCTGCCCTGAAACGGCATAGGTCTCGACCTTCTCGACCGGCTTCCAGCCCGCCTGCGCCGGCGATGTCAGCAAGATGGCCAGGAGCAGGTACGTCAGAACGGCTGTTTTCACGCGAATCCCCCGGGCGAAGACAATGTTGGCGAATTCGCAATCACTCGGACGAGCGCGAATATCGGCTGCAAAGCCACTACACCAGTCTGCGTGGGGTCATCAACGCGTGACCGCCGACGAAGCGTTGGAGAATGAGCGACGCTGATCGAACTGCGTGGGCGCCGGAGCAAGACCTGGCGTCGGCGGTGGTCGCCCTCACTTCACGGTTGCGACTTCGAAAACAACGCGCGCTCGACCGGCGGCTCCAGAGTTTGCGCAAAGGGCGTCGCCATGTGGTGGCGGTCGCGGTAGGCCAGCTTGCCGTCGATGAAGACACGGCAGGTCCTAGCGTCGCAGAACCGGTCGGTCATGTCGATGTAGGTCGCGTTGGGCACGGCGCGCACGATGTCGCGCTCTACCGCGGCGACGGCGTCGTTGGCGGCGTCGGCTCGCGGCGCGTCACATACCGACGGCGTCTGTCCGCGCCACAGCGCGCGGGCCACGCAGGTGTCGGCGAACATGCTGTTGAACGGCACATCGCGGATGAAGGCGACCTTCAGCCCGGCCTGGCTGAACGCCTCCAGCGTTGCGCGAAGGCCGGCCTGCCAGTCCTGATCCAGGCTGCCGGATTGCTGCGCGTCGGGCGACAGTTTGCGCGAGGTGGTCAGCGAAATCTCCGAGATCACCACCAGGCTCGGGCGCAGGGCGATGATCTGCTTGATCGATTGCTCGCGCCATTGATCGCACTCGGTATAGTCGCGCTTCAGCTTCGAGCTCCAGACCGTCAGCCGCGAGGCCCGGCAGGCGGATTTGAGCCAGGTGACGACCTTGTAGTCGTTCTTCTTCGCCGCTTCGATCAGCGGCGTCGACCAGTGATCGGCATGCGAATCGCCGAACAGCGCGATCGAGCGCTCGGCGTTCTTGGCGCCGAACTCGCAGGGCTTCGGCGTGACGGTCTCGTAGTCGAGAACACAGCCCTCCCTGGCGCGCGCGGTGGAGGGCTGCGCGGCAGTTTCGGCAATGATTCGTTGTGAGGGATCGAGGCCGTCCACGGCAAGGCGCGCATTGGCGTAAGTCGCCATGACGCCGGCACCGGTCAGCATTGCGGCGGGGATCAGCGCGCGCGCCGCGTTCGCCATCAGCCAGCCATTGCGACGGATCGGGTTTTCGATGAAATTATAGGTGAAGAGCGACAGCGCCAGCGTCAATGCCGCGCAGGCAAGCCGCCCGGGCCAGGACAGGTCGGGCACCATCATCGTCGCATAGACGATGACCGGCCAGTGCCAGAGATAGAGCGAGTAGGAAAGTTTCCCCAGCCATTGCAGGGGCGGCAGCGCCAGCATGGCGCTCGGCCCTCTTTGGACATTGCCGGAGCCGCTGAGCAGCAAGAGCCCGGTGCCGGCCACCGGCACCACCGCCGCGAAGCCGGGGAAGGGGGTGTCCTGCTCGCTGAAGGTCAGATAGGCACCGGCGATCAGCGCCAGGCCAAGCCATGCCAGTGCTGCGCCCAGTTGCGGGCGCTCTCGCCAGAATTTTGCCGGCGCCATCGTCGCCAGGCCGCCGGCGGCGAATTCCCAGGCCCTGAGCGGCGAGAAATAGAAGGCCCAGGGCTGCGCCACAGTGGTGAGCCAGGCGCAGACGGCGAACGACACCGCGCCGGTGATGCCGATCACCAGGATCGCAGTGCGCTTGCCCGGGCGCAGCCATGCCGCCAGCAGAAGCAGCCCCGGCCATACGAAATAGAACTGCTCCTCGACCGAGAGCGACCAGAAGTGGATGAAGGGGTTGTTCGCCGCATCGGGGGCGAAATAGTCGAACGACCAGCGGATCAGCCAGAAATTGATCGCATAGGCCGAGGCATACATGGCGCCTTTCGAATAGAGCGACTGTTCGTCCGGCGACAGGATGAAGTAGCCGGCGACCAGCGTGGCGAAGATGACGAACAGCGAGGCCGGCAGCAGGCGCCGGGCGCGCCTGGCATAGAACCGCCACAGGTCCAGCCTGCCGTCCTCGGCGATTTCCCGCAGCAGCTGGCCGGTGATCAGGTAGCCGGAGATGACGAAGAAGATGTCGACGCCAGTGAAGCCGCCGGGCAGGTCCGACAGACCAAAATGGAACGCGACGACGCCGGACACCGCCAACGCACGCAGCCCTTCGATATCGGGCCGAAACGATGCTGACACGGCAAAACCTCGCGAAGTCATTGAAAAGCCACCCGTGCGAAGACTCGACGCAATGCATTGATATTGCAATGCAACAAATCTAACGCAGTGCAACATAAGTGGAAGTTTGCGGGGCGCAGCGCGGGTGTGCTTGTCGGCGTGACCTCAGCAAGCGCCGCGCCAGCGCTGCCATCCGCATCCGCTGCGGCGGCGCGGGATTGGAGCACAAAGAGACAATTTAGCCGGGGGCACGGCGGGCGGGAGGCGTGCGAATTTGACTGGCGCCCGCTCTATCTGTTCGTTTTAGCCGCATTTCTGCAACGCCAAGTGATTCCACTTGGCTGCAAAAATACTCTAACGGGCCCAATCTCAGGTTTTAGGAGGAGCCCGCCGCTCGCGCGCCGGGCTCCCCCTTAAAGCGCACCCTCGGGTCAGGCCCGAGGGCATGCTTTTGGGCGACATGCACTAGTCGTCACCGATCACGCATGTGCTGGCGGATGGTGACGGGAGTCCCAGACGGCCCAGGCCGATGCCGCAACCACCAGCACGCCGAGGACAACGTGGGTCGCCATCGCGTTGGCGTTTGCCACGAAGCCGAGCAGCCAGGGCGAGGCGATCAGCCAGAGCCCGACGACAAGGTTCACCCACTCTTCCCATTCGGCGAATACTGAAAGCGCCGCGAGAGCCAGGGCGCCGAGCACGACCGCGGCGATCCAGGCGTTCCAGGCAGCAGCGGTTTCAGCAGCGAAGCCGATAACCCAGGGTGAGATGAACAGGCATGCCGCAAGGATCAGGTTGATCCAATCCTGGGCCTTCTTTCCTTCCATCAGATCGTTTGCCATGACAACCTCCACAGATGAAGCTTGACCAAAGCACCACGTCGCGTGCAACGCACGCTTAGTCATTGATATATCGCGCTTTCGGCGGCTTTCAAGGAGTGGCTACGGGGCGGCCGGTTACGCACTGGGAGCCGGGCGTGATCACGCACGAAGCATTTTTTCGTCAGGATCGGCTGAGACTGGAGGCGAAGGGAACCTATCGCGGGCCGGCGCCCCGTCGAGCCCGTGATTCCGGTCCTGCCGATCCCAAGGTCGTCGAATCCGGGGCACCGCAAACGTGGTACGGTCGGATGAAAAAGATAGAGCCCCATCCATTAGGGAGGGATGAGACTCTAGAAATCGAAATAGATCGCCGGAGGATACGGGCTGGACGCATTCTTGTCGGCCGGCGCTGCCTTCGCACCAGTCGAAGCAGTAATCCCGCTCGTGGACTTGTTGTCGAGCGGCGGCCGGTTTTTCTCGGCTGTCGCCGCTTTCGCATCGGTGGCGACGACTTTCGTCTTGGCCTCAACCGTCTTGGCCTCAACGGTTTGCGATAGCGCGAGCACCGCGAGAAGTGCAGACAAGGCAAGTCTCATGACGAGGTCCCTCCAAGGTTAACGTAAGGTTAACCCCGGCCGCCGGCCCGAACACGGCCGCTGTGTGGAAGGACGTGGAATTCTCCGGAATTCCTGTAATATTAGCTTGTGGAAAAGTACAGTGGGAGCAGGTGCCGGCGCGTGCTATCTTCGCGGTGGCATAAAGGGGCGGGGTAGGGATGGCACAGCATATCGCGCAGAAATTGCGGCTGACTGCGGCCCTGCTGGGGACCGTCACCCGCAAGGACCTTGCGGCGGCGTTCCGGGGCGTCAACCCGAAGACGGCGTTCGATCTCGGCCGCGCCGACAAATGGCTGCAGGGACGCGCCCAGCCACGCGAGCTCAGCGTCTACGACGACTGGACGAAGCTGCTCAAACTGGAACAACCCGGCGCCTGGATCGCCGAGAGCGACCTGCCAGGTTTTACCGCGGCGATCTGTGCTCGCCACGGCATCGACAGGGCCGAACTGGAGCGCCGCGCCGGTGCGCATTTCGAGATCGCTGCCGGGCATGAGGAACGGAGCCTTGGATTGGCCCTTGCCGGAACCTACGCTTGTTATTCGAGCGCCTTGTCGCCCTATTATCGCGGCCAGCTGATCAAGGGCAGCCTGTCGATTGAGGCCGGGCCGGGGGCGCACGGCCTGACCGCCGCCTATCGCGAGGCCTTGCCGACCGGGCAGCTGCTGCTCGGTGGGCAGATGACGTCGGCAAAACGCGGGCTTTATGCGCATCTGAAGGAAGCCAGCGGCGAAGCGCAATTCTTCTTATGCCTGTTTCCGCACTCGCGGCCGGGCAGCGTGCTTGGCGGCTATTTGTGCGGCACCACCATCATCGGCCCGGAGCCGCAGCCGTCGCTGACCCGGATCCTGATGGTCCGCTTGCGCAATCCGGCGCCCCCGAGTTGGGGCGGATATCTGCCGCCCGACGGGTCGATCGCCGCCGATCTGGCATCGCTTGGCCTGTCCGTCGAGCAGACGGAAGCGGTTGACCGACAGCTGGCGCAATTCCTCGTCGGAGACAGCAACGGCGGCGCCTGCCAGATCCCGCCGGCCGACTTTCGCGCCATCGTCGAGGTGTTCGACCGTCATTGGCTGAGCCATTCCGCCTGACCCAGGGCTGCCTGACTCCCGGCTGAGGAGAGACGACGACCCTTGTCGCTCGTCGCTCGCGTCGGGCTCGCTGGCACGAAGGTGGGGACGTTGCATGCCGGCTCAATATGCCTGATCATGGTCATGGCGGGGTGGAGGCATCAAGTGGCGGCCAATCGGCGAAACGGCATGCATCCGTCGGAGCCAGGGCTGGTGGGCGTTGTTTCCGCTGCCATGGCGCTGCCGCGCATGTCGCTGCCCACCGTCGCGACCGTCGTGGCGGCGGTTGCGGCCCTGTATTTCGGGCGCGAGGTTTTCCTGCCGATCGCAATCGCTCTTCTGTTGACCTTTGCGCTTGCACCCTTGGTTTCGGCACTCAAACGGCTCGGCATTCCCCGTCTTCCTGCGGTCATCGCCAGTGTGCTGGGCGCATTCACCGTCCTTGCGCTTTTCTCCTTCATTGTCGCCACGCAGGTCAGCGAACTGGCGCAGAACATCCCGCTTTACCAGTCGAATATCCTGACCAAAGTGCGATCCCTGAAGGAGACCGGCGTCGGCGGCGGCGTCATCGCCAGGCTGAGCGAGGCGATCGAACGCGTTGGCCAGGAACTCGACAGCCAGGAAACTTCACCGCCGGCCGCGGATCAGCCACGGCGCGAGCCGGTGCCTGTCGAGATCATCGCACGCGAAAGGCCGCTCCAGGTCCTGCAGAACCTGATCGGCCCGCTGATCAGCCCGCTGGCATCGGCCGGCCTGATCGTCGTCGTCGTCATATTCATGCTGCTCGAGCGCGAGGATCTGCGCGATCGTTTCATACGCCTCGTCGGCTACGGCGACCTTCATCGGACCACCGAGGCGCTTCAGGAAGCGGGCAAGCGGGTCGGCCGATATCTGCTCATGCAATTGGTCGTGAATATCGTCTATGCCATACCGGTTACAGCAGGGCTTTGGGTTCTCGGCATACCCAATGCACTGCTGTGGGGATTGCTGGCGCTGGCACTGCGCTTTGTTCCCTATATCGGCCCGATCATTGGTGCGCTGCTGCCGCTGTTCCTGGCGCTTGCCGTTGCGCCCGGCTGGTCGCTCGTGCTGTGGACCGCCGGGCTGTTCGTGGCCATGGAAATGATTACCGGCAACGTCGTCGAACCGTGGCTCTACGGCTCGCGCACCGGGCTTTCGCCATTGGCCATCATCGTTGCGGCTATCTTCTGGACATGGCTCTGGGGCCCGCTGGGCCTGGTCCTGTCGACGCCGCTCACGGTCTGCCTCGTCGTGCTCGGCAGGCACGTGCCGCAGTTCGAATTCCTCGACGTTCTGTTCGGCAACGAACCGGTGCTTGAGCCCCACGCCCGGCTCTACCAACGGCTGCTGGCCGGCGATCCAGAGGAAGCCACGGATCACGCCGAGGAGATGCTGGAGGAAAAATATCTGTTCGAATTCTATGACAAGGTCGCCATTCCCGCACTGCTGCTCGGCGAGCAGGATCGCGTGCGGGGCGTCATGGGCGATGAGCAAAGACGGCGGGTGGCGGCCAGCGCGCAGATGCTGGTGGCGAACCTCGACGACAGCGCACGGGAGGAAGCAGAGGAGGACGATGATCCGGCCACAGTCGAGCCTGCCACGGCGGACAAGGACAAGGACAAGGACAAGGACAAGGACAAGGACAAGGACAAGGACAAGGACAAGGACAAGGACAAGCAGGCTCAGGCGGAGGGCGAGGACGACACTGAGCTGCCGGATGGCACTGACATGTCGGTGCTGTGTGCCGGCGGCCGCGGCGAACTCGACGATGCCGCCGCCGCCATGCTGGCGCAGGTGCTCGAAGTCCAGGGGGCGACGGTCTCGAAGGCTAGCTTTGCCGATATGGATCCGACTGGCATTCGCCGGCTCGAGCTCGACGCCGTCGATACCGTTGTGGTCGGATTCCTGAACCTCGACTCGGTCAAGCACGCCCGTTTCCTGGTTCGTCGGCTGAAACGTGCCAAGGCGGCGCTGCGGGTAGGCATCGTGTTCTGGTCGGAGGACGGCGACGACAAAGAGACAGAAGTCGAGTTGGCCAATGACATCAACGCCGATTTTGTGGCGTTTGGCATGGTCGAAGCCGTTCTGGGCGCATTGTCGAGCGACCCGCCGGTTGCGCTGAAGGTCGCTGCCAAGCGCCGCATGCGCCGCCGGCCGCGCCCTGCCAAGAAAGCGCCGCTTGCCGCTGCAAAATGAGCGCGGAACAGGGCGGCGAGCGCGCGGGCCTCATAATCATCTCTCGGCGCATTCCAACGGCGATCAGAGCGTCCGCGATCGCGCCGGATACTCCTGGCAGGGCAGCTTCTTCACGAAAAATGGCTCGAAGGCGAATTCTGCCACTCCGAGACTCGCGACAAACCGCACATCCTGCTTGAAGGATCAGAGGTGGCATTAGTTGCCGATTTCGCGATACCCAAACTCGTCGTGATTCAGCGCTTTGTGCTCAAGGTCGCCTCGACGTGCGCCGGTCTGTCGGCAGTTACGGCGACGTGCAGATCGTCAATTTCGATTGGCAGGGACGGGATTTTGGCACAACGCTGTTGGAAAAAAGGTCGCGGCCGTGCAAAGTGACGCAAGGTTGAACTGAACTCTCAGCAAGACGGCCTGTGTTCCCGATGGCTCTGCCGCTCCGTGACGCGGGCTCGTCCTACTCCTGATATCGCGCAGCCGCTTCCAGCGTTGGCGGTGTCGAGCGAAGTGCATGACTGAGACTGAGGCTCCCACGCAAAGCACAGGCGACCAAGATGACATCAGAATCAGACAAGGCCGAGGCAGTTGAGCAATTGCTCGATACGCCTGACCTTGCCACCGCGCTGGAAAGCGAGCAGTTCAAAAAATTCCTTGACCAGGTGCCGATCGCTATCGCCGTGTCGGATTTGGGCGCGAAGGAGCGCGTCGTCTATGCTAATCCAGAATTCGAAAAAGTGTCAGGCCTGAAGGCAGCCGAGCTTACCCGGCAAAACTGGGGAGCACTTTCCGGCATTGGCATCCACCAGCAGAAGGGCCGGCCTCTGCCCGAGGCCTTGGTAGAGGAAACCGATTTCGTCGGCACCTTCCGGCTGGAGCGCGTCGGGGACAACCCGGCTCTTGTCGACGTTTATTCAAACATCATTGTGGACGACAACGGCACGAACTGCTTCCGACTGGTGGCTCTGGTCGACGTCTCATCTCATGGCGAAACTGAAGAAGCGCGCTTGGTGGAGGAGCGCGTCCGCGAGAAGGACACCCTGCTGCGCGAACTGCAGCACCGGGTGAAGAACAACTTACAGATGATCACCGCATTGATCCGTCTGGAAACCCGTAACGCGACCGAGCCCGACCAGAAAAGGTTTGAGAGGCTCGCCGGGCGCGTCGACGCTCTGGCGATCCTCTACCAGACGCTATCGGCAGACGAGCAGAAGGATGATGTCGATCTCGGCGTTTATCTTAGTCAGATCGCGTCCGCGGTGATGGGGTCGCATGCAGTTGAGGGGATCCGCCTCGACATGAAGGTGGATACCTATCCGGTGTCGATCAACGTCGCCATGCCAACGGGACTGGTCGTGAACGAATTGCTCACAAATGCACTCAAGCATGCCTTCCAAGGGCGTGAAGGCGGGACGATAAAGCTGCACAGCATCGCCGATGGCGACGGCTGCCTGGTCATAGTTGCGGACGACGGGATCGGCCTGCCGGAAGGGGAGACATGGCCCAAGCCCGGCAAGCTCGGCGCGCTGATCGCGCGCTCGCTGACCGAGAACGCCAAGGCACAGTTCAACGTCGCCTCGAGCCCCGGCGAAGGGACGAAGGTCACCATCGTCTTCACGCGATCGGCGGCAGCAAGCTGACAATTGCCAGAGGGCGGAACTTTTATGTCGCGGCCACCCGATAAAGGTGCCGTCATAGCCTTGCTGCCGAGTCGCCTCCGCTTCGTGGGCATCAATGGCGCAGAGCAATTCGCAGTTTTCGCCCCGCACGCGCACAAGCCAGCCGGATTGATCGTCAGTGCCGGGGTCGGCCACGACGTCGATCGCACATCGAACTGCTTCCTCCGAGCGGCGTGGAAGCTTGGCATCTTGGATGGAGGAACCAGCCGGCTGCTGCCGATACTCAAAGATATAGAGCCCGCCGCTTTTGTCGTTCGCCGCAGTAACCGCCACTTCGTCGAAATTGCGGTTGCAATGGGCAGCGTAACTGTTGGCCGCCACGCCGAAGGTAGCAGTCTGAACAAGTGTTGCTATCGCCCGACCGATAGCAATCTCGTCATGTCCAGTGACACCTTCCACTTCAGATACTCATCCACTCATCTGTGTGATCGGCTTTCGCCCCAGTGAAGATCAGCGCCCAATGCAAAAGACCCGCCGCACCTTGCAGCACGACGGGGCTCGATCGATTCCAATCTGTTACCGCGACGCCTTGTAACGTGCAGCCGCGATCGTCCCTGGGAGGCACTGTATAGCGGCTCGGCCGCATAGGCCGTGAAACCTGCATAGTTACCGTATCCAGCCACGCCGCTTGCCGCTGCAAAGTGAGCGCGGAACAGGGCGGCGAGAGCGCGGGCCTCATAATCATCTCTGGCGCATTCCTGACGTCTGTCCGCCGACCTGGCGTCCGCGTAGCGAGACAGCGGCGCCGACTGGGCCGAAAGTCAGTATCACCGCCGAACTGGGCTAGAGCCAGCCACTGACTGCCAAAGGAAGGGGCCATGGCGCTCTTGGTTGATAGTGTTCTGAAGGTTCTGCAAAAAGCTCTGGAGAGAGAACAGCCCTTACTCTGAGGCGAGGGGCGGCCATGGCACGCTGGTGACGTTGCGATCACCGATTCCCGTGGAAGGGTAAGTGCCATGACCAAGCGAGAGGTTAGACTGAGCAGAGGCGAGTTGAAAGCGTTGCTGTTGTCGGATGAGGACGGCTTCCGCAGAGTTTTGCAGACTGTGGTGCAGGAGGCTTTGGAAGCCGAGATGACGGAGGCGATCGGGGCCGAGAAAGGCGAGCGGACGACGGAGCGGGTTGGTTACCGGTCCGGCTATTACGAACGCAAGCTTGTGACGCGGGTTGGCGTGCTGGAACTTCGGGTTCCGCAAGATCGGGCCGGCCGGTTCTCGACGGAGTTGTTTGAGCGTTACCAGCGCTCGGAGAAGGCACTGGTATCGGCGCTGGTCGAGATGTACGTGCAAGGCGTGTCGACGCGCAAGGTGAAGGCGATCACCGAGGATCTGTGCGGCCATTCCTTCTCGGCCTCGACGGTAAGCCAGGCGACGGCGCGGCTGGATGAGGCGCTGAAGGCGTTCTTTGAGCAGCGGCTTGCCGAACCTTACCCGTACCTCATTCTGGACGCGCGCTACGAGCGGGCGCGCGAGGCCGGCGTGATCGCCAGCCAGGCCGTCTTGGTGGCGATCGGCGTCGACTGGGAAGGCCGGCGCCAGGTGCTCGGTGTCGAGCTGGCCAACCGTGAAAGCCATTCGAGCTGGCGCGCGTTCGTGGCAGGGCTCAAGCAGCGCGGGCTCGCCGGCGTCGAGTTTGTCGTCTCCGACGACCATCCGGGGCTCAGGGCAGCGATCCGCGAAGTCCTGCCCGAGGCAGTCTGGCAGCGCTGTTACGTGCACTTCCTCAGAAACGCGCTCGATTATGTGCCGCGCAAGGTCGATGACGACTGCCTGATGGAGCTCAGATGGTTCTATGACCGGCGCGACCTCGCCGAGGTCAAGCGCGACCTGGCGCAGTGGATCGCCAAATGGCAGGCCAAATACCCGAAGCTGGTGGATTGGGTGGAGAACAACATCGAGGAGACGCTGAGCTTCTATCGGCTGCCGCTGCCGCATCACAAGCACATGAAGTCGACGAACATGCTGGAGCGGCTGAACCAGGAGATCAAGCGGCGCACCCTGGTCGTTCGCATCTTCCCCAACCCGCAGAGCTGTTTGCGGCTGGTTCGGGCATTGGCGGTGGAGATCCACGAGAACTGGCTCGAGGCGACCCGCTACCTCAACATGGATCATCTGCGCGAGCACAAGAAGGAGAACCTGAGGGCACTGGCCGCCTGACGCGGCCGCCATGTCCGCCGCTCCGCTAAACACGGGGGCTGCGCGGCGGACACGCCAACGTCACCGCTGAATGCCACGCCATTTTTGCAGAACTTGACGCACACAACTTCTTGGTTGGTGAGGCGCAAACTTGCCGCAGGCACAGAGCAGAAATGCCAAGTTGGCGGGTCGCCCGCCCAACCAGAAATATTTCAACCGAAGGGGAACCTCACGGTCGCAGGCAAGTTCGGTACGCAATGTGGGGGAGCTTGCGCCATGAACAAGTGTCGTTCATCTCATCGGCTTTATCGTTGTCGTGCTTGCGATCTTTCTCCTTCCTCGGATTCCATTAGGAGGGACAATGCAGCGCGACGACGATCAACGAGGCTCGGCTTGAGAGCGCCAGTCTGTGATCCTGAGGTCGACCTCTGCTCACCGACAACACCTGGACCCGGCTCCGCTCGCGCTCGCTTGGTCAACATTCGACGCTTGCACCCGTACCACTCAGAGGCGACGTGATGGCGGCCCGAATGAAATTGTGGTGGGGGTCGAAACTGGCAATGTTCGATCGCCTAGCGGGAGCGTTGGCGCGAGCCTTGGCCGACGGGTCGCACGTATGAGCAACGAGCCGGCGCGTCCGCCAGGCGAATATTCGTCCGAGTTTGCCAGCTTCTTCATGGCTGGCTTCGAATGTTCCTCGCATCGGCGCGGCGACGGAGTGCGCCTCGATTTGATTCGCGCAACCGCACACGACAAACACGCTCTCGGCGACTATCGCAGCTGTGCTGCCCTTGGGCTTCGCACGATCCGCGACGGCTTGCGCTGGCACCTAATTGAAACAGCGCCAGGAGTCTTCGACTGGTCGGTTTGGATCTCAATGATCGAAGCAGCCCACACGGCGGGGGTGAAGGTCGTCTGGGATATCTTCCACTATGGCTCACCAGATCACGTAGACCAAGGCGCCCCAGACTTTACAGAAGCCTATGTCCGCTTCGCCGCTGAAGCTGTCCGCGTCCACCGCTCCGTCACGGGAGTAGCTCCCCTGGTGTGCCCGATCAATGAGATCTCATTTTTCGCATGGGCGATAGAGGCCGGCTATTTCCCACGCGTGGGGCCGAAGAAGCGGGGATGGTTCAAGCGACAGCTTGTGAGGGCAGCGGTTGCGGGCGTCAAGGCGATGCGCGATGCCGAACCTGATTGCCGGTTCATATGGGCTGAACCGCTAATCCATGTTGCGCCCCGTGACCGTAGTCGTGCCGAGCAGCGGCGCGCGGAAAACGTTCGTCAGGGCCAGTTTGAAGCCTATGACATGCTGACGGGCCGTGCCGAGCCCGAATTGGGCGGCAGCGAGGACTGTGTCGACGTCATCGGACTTAACTTTTATCCGCACAACCAATGGTACTTTCGGGGGCCAACGATACCGATGGGCCACCACGAATATCGGGCGCTTTCCGACATGTTGGTCGAAGTCGCAGAGCGCTACAGAAAGCCCATGTTCATCGCCGAGACAGGCGCTGAAGGATCAGGCCGGCCGGCATGGCTCCATTACGTTTGCGATGAGGTCCGTGACGCAATGAGCCGTGGTGCCCCGGTTCAGGGTATATGTCTGTACCCGGTGACCGCGTATCCCGGCTGGGACAATTCGCGCCACGCGGAAGTCGGCTTGTTCTCTACGGTTCACGCCGACGGTTCGCGCAGTCTTCGCCAGCCGGTTGCCGATGAATTGGATCGCCAGCGCAGATTGTTCGCGGCGGGTGTTTCGTAGCGGTCGAAGAAGGAGCGGGCCACGTCAGTAGGTGGGGAACTGCTCCGAATGTTGGCCAAGCATCGTCCGCTGCGTAAGCATCTGCACGGTGCCGTTTGCCGGCAGGCTCTGTTGAATGCGCGCGAACGTCGCCAAAGCCTGACCGACGACCTGATCCATATTGTAGTAGCGGTACGTGGCCAGGCGCCCGACGAACCACACGTCGGGGCACGCCGCTGCCAGTGCTTCATAGCGTTTGTACAGCCCCTCGTTTTCCGCCCGCGGCACCGGGTAATAGGGATCGCCGATATCGGTTGGATATTCGTAAGTCAGGCTGGTCTTCGGGCTCTGCTGACCGGTCAGATGCTTGTACTCGGTAATGCGGGTATAGTTTTCCGTCTGCGGATAGTTGACAACGGCGACCGGCTGAAACTGCTCGCAATCAAGCGTCACGTGCTCGAACCGCAGTGACCTATAAGGCAGACGACCAAGGCTCCAGTCGAAATATTCATCAATCGGCCCGGTGTAGATCATCCGCTGAAAGGGGATCTTGTCGCGAATTTCGCGATAATCGGTCTGCAGCATGATCTTGATCCTTGGGTTGTCCAGCATGCGCTGGAACATGCGTGTATACCCGCCAGCCGGCATATTCTGGAAAGTGTCGCCAAAGTAGCGATCATCGCGGTTGGTCCGGGTAGGGACCCGCGCAGTCACGGACTTGCTTAGTTGGGCCGGATCGACGCCCCACTGCTTCCTTGTATAGCCGCGAAAGAATTTTTCGTAGAGTTCCCTGCCAACGGTGCTCACAACCACGTCTTCGGCGGTCCGGACTTCCTCGACCGTTTCTCGCCGGGATGCGAAGAACTCCTCCAACTGCTCGGGCGTCAATTCAAGACAGTACAGGCGATTGATCGTGTCGAGGTTGATCGGTATCGGCAGCAGTTTTCCGTCGACCGACGACAGTACGCGATGTTCGTAAAGCCTCCATTCGGTGAATTGCGAGAGGTAGTCGATGATCGATCGGGCGTTGGTGTGGAATATATGCGGCCCATAGCGGTGGACCAGAATCCCCGCTTCGTCATAGCAGTCATAAGCGTTGCCGCCGACGTGGTTTCGCCGGTCAATGAGCAGGACGCTTTCCTGCCGTTGCGATGCGATGCGTTCAGCGAGCACGCTGCCAGCGAAGCCGGCGCCGACAATCAACCAATCGAACATGGTCAGGCTCCCCGGCGCAAAGGCACAATGCTTTTCATTGCATCGGCGCGCTGAATATGGGCAGCCATTGCGTCCCATGTTCGTTCCCAGGACATGTTAGCGAGGTAAGCATCGACTTCCTTCAACAGGAAATTCCGGGGACGTGACAGAAGGGACCGAAGCTTGGTTTCGATGTCTTCGCCGTCAACAATGTCGACCAGGCCTTCGGCACCATAGGTGCGCACGACGTCCACAATCGCCGTGGAGACCACCGGCAGTCCGGCGGCCAGGAACTCAGGAGTTTTGGTCGGGCTGATATAGCGTGTCGCCTCATTGAGCGCGAAGGGCATCCAGCCGGCGCTCCAGTGCCTGAGATAGCGAGGCAGGTCGGCGTAGGACTTGGCACCCAGCCAATGTAAGTTACTTGCGCGCGGCAGGCTTAGCGGGTCGATCTTGACCACCGGGCCGAGCATGACGAAATGCACATCGGACATTGCCGCAGCCGCTTGCGCGATCATCTCAATGTCGAGCCGTTCGTCGATCACACCGAAAAAGCCCACTCTCGGGTAAGGTATGTCTGCCTGGTCTACAGGGTCATCGCCGGGCTCTCTTGCCTTGTGAAAATGCGCAACGTCGATGCTGCTGGGGAAGGGAAAGATCGATTTGGGAGGCATCGTTTGGCTTCGTACAGGCTCTGTCCGCCCGTGAACACGACATCAGCGCGCTGGAACAGCGCCCTTTCCATCTGCGTCAACTCTGCCGGCGCGTTCTTGAAGGCGGAGAGTTCATCCATGCAGTCGTAGACGCATACATCGCAGGCTATATGGTCACTGAAACGCAGCGCCATGGGCGTGTAGTACCATATAGTCAGCCGGTCATGCGGAGTTGAGTAGACGATCTGGTCGACGAATCTGCGCTGGATGGCGTCTGCCTTTGTTGCGGAAATGCCGGCCGGAAGAACCGGGGTGACGATTGTGATCATTGCAGACCGATCGTTCACCCGCATCGAAGGATAGCGTATTTCCTCGTAGACCGGCTCCTCAAAGTAAATTATCTGCTGCTGCTTTGAGGCGTGCGTCAAAATATGCTGCGGGCGTTGGTGTACGAAATCCCACCTGAGGTGAGAAAAGCAAAGTAAGATAGAGGATTTTAGGGGGGTATTTGATTTATTTTTTTTGCCGCCCGTGATTTTCATGTAAGAAACCCTTTAGTTATAGTTTGTAAGTCTCTGGATTAACATATGTTAATCGAAGCACGCTCCTGCTGAAGCTTTCTCCGTACGTTTAACTTTCATTCGAGTAAGTTGTTCCACGGATTTTAATTGGAGCCCCCGAGCCGCGATTGTTCGAAGAGAAGCGGCGCTGCTACCAACACCCGACGGACATTTCGCCTCGGCCAAGGCGGAGGCCCTTGCAGCTTCAGATCGCCAAATGTGGCGCATTGCCACGGAACGGCTGAAATCCGCTCAATCGTTCAACAACCATTCATGAGCGCGGGTATAAGAGTTAATGAGCTGCGCATGATTCGTTTTGGTCGCCACAGATGGCCCGACGCATGGGCCGATGCAGGCAGCCACCGTGAGAGAGCCGCAAGGAATGAAGTTCAACTTTGAAACCAACGTCTTTCCGTTGTTTCGTAAGCGGTCAGCCGATAACGTCAGGCCTAAAGTTCCAAGGCATGAGCATTTCGATTTCGGATGCCGGCCAGCCTTGAGCGATGCGGGTCAAGGTCTGCGAGAGCCAGTCGAGCGGATCGACGCTGTTCATTTTGCAGGTTTGCAGCAAGGTGGCTACCGTCGCCCAGGTTCGTCCACCGCCGTGGCTGCCGGCGAATAGACTATTCTTTCGCGTGATCGTCTGGGGCCTGATTGCACGCTCGACGATATTGGAGTCGATTTCGATGCGACCGTCCATCAGAAAGCGTTCCAGCGCCTCCCGCCGGGTGAGCGCGTAGCGGATCGCCTCGGCGGTCTTGGATTTTCCGGAGACCTTGCCCAGTTCCGCTTCCCATAGATCGAAGAGGCTCGCGACAATGGCCACGGACTTTTCCTGACGTAGCGCGGCGCGGCTTCCGGCATCCTTGCCGCGGACCTCGTCCTCGACCTTCCACAATTCGGTCATGGCGATGATCGAATCCGTCGCGGCCTGCGAGACCCCGCTGATGTGCAGGTCGTAGAATTTGCGCCGCAGGTGAGCCCAGCACCCGGCGAGCCGGATTGTTTCATTGCTGCCGGCTTTGGCCCGTGCCTTGACCAGGTTGGTATAGGCCGAGTAGCCATCCACTTGCAGGATACCGCTGAATCCGGCGAGGTGGCGCGCCACGCAATCCGCACCTCTGCTGTCTTCAAAACGATAGGCAACCATTGGCGGACTGGTTCCGCCATAGGGTCGGTCATCCCGTGCGTAGGCCCACAACCAGGCTTTCGTGGTTTTCCCGGAACCAGGGGCAAGGGTGGGCAAGGTCGTCTCGTCGGCGAAGACCCTTTCGCCCTCCTTGATGCGCTCCAGTATGTAATCAGCAAGCATCTGCAGCTCGAAGCCCAGATGCCCCATCCACTGCGCCATCAACGACCGGCTGATCTCGACGCCGTCGCGCAGATAGATCGCCTCCTGCCGATAAAGCGGGAGGCCGTCGGCGTATTTGGAGACGGCGATATAGGCGAGCAGCCGCTCCGTCGGCAGCCCGCTTTCGATGATGTGCGCCGGCGCCAGAGCCTGGACCACGCCGTCACGGCCCCGGAAGGCGTATTTGGGACGGCGCGTGACGATGACCTGGAACTTCGGCGGCACGACGTCCAGCCGCTCGGATCGATCCTCGCCGATCAGAACCTTTTCAAGCCCCTCGCAGTCGGCCGGGATTTCCGGCTCGACGACCTCCTCGATGCGTTCGAGGTGGGCAGCAAAGCCCTTGCGCGGACGCGGGGCGCGCTTCGGCTTGTTCCCGACCGCGCGGTCGAGTTCGCTCCGGATTTCCGAAAGGCCGGTCTCGACCTCTTCGAAGGCAAAGGAGGCCTGCTCGTCGTCGATGGCCAGGCGTAGCCGCTCGGAACGCGTGCCATGTTGCGTGCGCTGTAAAACTTTCAGGATTGACGTGAGATTGGCGATCCGCTCGCTGGCGCTTTTCTCGACAGCTTTCAGCCGGGCGACCTCCGCCTCAGATGCTGCGATCCGAGCGTCGGCGACTGCGATCCGGGCCTCGCTTGCAGCCTGCTCGCGAGCCATGGAAAGGATCATCGCCTTCAGCGCATCAACGTCGTCGGGAAGGGCAAGACCCGGTAGAACCATGGCAAGCAACAGAGCACAAAAACAGCCGCTTTCCCAACCGTTCCAGCCGCATGATTCATCTTGCCGCAGGCCGGTTTCAGCCCGTCGATAACGGCCGCCTGACCCTGGCCGGACGAATCTTTTTCCAGTCCAGTCCGGCCAGAAGCGCCATCAACTGGGCGTGGTCGAGACGCATGCGCGCGGCCGATATCCCCGGCCAGCAGAAGCTGTGATCTTCCAGAGTCTTCGAATAAAGACAAACCCCGCTGCCGTCCCACCACACGATGCGAACCCGGTCCGCACGCTTCGAACGGAATACGTGAAGTGCCCCCGAGAATGGGTCCAGGCCGCCATCCCTGACCAGCGCCATCAAAGATGCCGCGCCCTTGCGGAAGTCGACCGGCTGGCACGACACGTAAACCACCACACCGGAAGCGATCATGCCTTACGAACCGCGCGGATGATCCTCGCCAGGCGATCGGGATCGACATCGCCGCCGGCGCGCACCACTGCGTCGCCAATGACGATTTCCACCGTGTCGCTGCCCACCGCTTCAAAGCGCGTGAACTTCGCCGGCTTGCTCGCTCCCTCCGTCAGTGGCGCAACCATGCCCGACGAAAGCGCCTTGCGGCGCCACGCATAGAGCTGCGAGGGGTCCAGCCCCTCGGAACGCGCAACCGCCGAGACATTGCCCCCTGGCGAGAACGCTTCGGCGACAAGCCGTGCCTTCTCTTCGTCCGACCGATGGCGCGGCTTGCGTCGGGACGGCACAGGCTCCGCCGTCAAAATCTCGAATGTTCGATGATGGCTCATACTGTCGCTCATAGGATTCTCCGCATGATTCATGCTGAAAATGAGCGATCAACCGCCTGCACGCTACGTGGGGACGCCTACGCGCTTACGTTGTTTCACCCGCAGTCCGTGGATGATCTGAAGGATCCTTGTCCGGTGTTCAACGGCACGCTTTGGCACGTCTTCGGTTCCAGCGGCACTGTCGCGACCGAGAGCTGGAAAATACTACATGCCACGGCTCCGGACCTTTATGGGCCGTGGACTGAGCATGAGGCGCTCGACTTGGCGGTAACCGGATCGGGCATAGCGGCGCCCGGCGTTATCCATGAATGCGGCGTTTTCCACATGTTCATCCAGACCGAATTCATGAAGTCCGGCGGACGTTGCGAGCATGCGGTGTCCAACGATGGCTTTCATTGGGTGGTGCTGAATCCGGCGATATTGTCCCTGCCGGACACCGATGAGGACGGGATCTATGATCCCCATCCGGCGATCATCGGCGGCAAGCGCTACATCGTCTATTCAGGCATGCCTAAATTCACCAGGGTGCCGCAGCCTGACGTCTATCTGGCGCGCAGCCAATCCGATTCCTGGTTCGGGCCGTGGAAACGTCTCGGCAAGATATTGGACCATCTCGACGTTCCCCATCACAACGTGCGCGAGCATCCTGACTACGAATGGGGCATCGAGGGCGCCCAACTGGTCGAATTACCCGACGGTCGCGTGCTTCTCAACGCCACCTGCTTCCTTCCCGAAGGTCCGCGCGGAAGTCGTCAGCGCGTATTCTTCGCCATCGCCGACGACGTCCAGGGTCCCTACGTGTCGGTCGGCCCCGTGCTTGATCCTGGTGAGCCTGGGGAGAACGGCCATTCGACGGTGATGATCGAGGGCGGGAAACTGACCTTGTTTTACCAGAGCAGACGTGAGGCAACGAATCATCGCTGGCGTTTCGGACTGGCTAGGTGCGACCTGGATCAGCAAGTCCTTTCACGAGTCGGCTAACAGGGACGACCAGCACGAGGCATCGTGGCTGCGCCATCACTATTTCATCCGCGTTCCTGCGATAGTCCATAACGTAACGATGATGAGGTCGGATGGCTCAAGCTTCACGGCTTCACGGTCTCGCCGTTCTCCGCTTGCATGACACAAAGAGCCGCCAGCAGATCGCACTTGATGACAACACCGGGAGCGCTGGTGGCCTCATGGATGACTAGACCGTCGAGGGTATCGTCATCGTCGCCCAGTGTAGAAGGCAGAAAGCCCCAGTCGTACGGGTAGGCCAGGCCCGCTGGAAGCGGCCGCGTATATTCGAAAAGCTTCTTTTTGGGCTTGTAAGTCAACTTTGCTTCGGCGCCACGCGGTGTTTCCACGACCACCCCCTTCGATGTAGTCGTAGGCAGTGTCAGATAGTTCGCCACGTTTGGTCTTCGCCAGTCCATGCCAATGGCTCTAGACTTCTCTAAGCAGCGGATGGCCGATTTGTTCCGAAAGTGCCTACGCTCGACGCCGAGCAGCATCTCGTCGAAACGGCATCGGGCAAAGCTTCGCGCAGACGGTTTCACGCAGGTGATGGCGTTGTGTCGCGATGGACGCAAGGGCGCAGCAAATTACGGACCATGATCGCGTCCTGGCTTGACCAACCCGGGGAACGATACCGCGTAGTTGGGTGGACCAGACTGCACCGGGCGGTCTCCTCATCAGTCCAGTCAGTGTCGCGCCAGTTTCCCTGGCGACGCATGCCCACGCCACAAAGTCGGCGTTGATGTCATTGGCCAACCTGATGCACCCCTCCGTTCTTCGTCAGGATCGATCGACCTGGGGATCAACCACGCCGAGGGAGCCTTTAACCAACTCATGACTGCTCAAGAAGGGGCCTGAGTGGAAGAAAGCGGTCCAGTTCCTGCATAGATGCGTTTGGGACCGGGTGACCCCACCGGAGGTGCGTCAGGCCTTCGAGCCTGTCGCTTAGGAGAAGGAGATGTTCCTTCGCTCCGACTGGGGCAGGGCATCCTTGCACCGCAAATACATGAGAGTCCATTGGGCCTGCCAGCCCGGCGAAACATTTTGCCACCGCGGCAGTTATACCGCTCCGGGGACGAAATTCGGGGCATGCCTTTGAACGATATTAGATTGGCGATACCGCTGGTCGGGGAAGTGGAAGTCTCTGCGCCGAGATCGGCCGCCGGCCTGCCTTGGATCAAGTTAGCCGGTTCCTATTTCGCCACCGAGGACGGCGAGGCATGGACGCCGATCGGGCAGAACGATGCGGTAAGCTGGCCCGAACTCAATGGCCTGTTCCGGCGCGCCGATATGGCCGGCGTGGAAAATCATCTCCGTTGGCTGAAGGAAAGCGGCGTCACCTGCCTCAGGCTGATGCTGGAATATGCCCAGGTTCGCCACCGCTACTTCGAGAAGCCGCAAGGCCGCTTCGTGCCGGCAATGGTGCAATTGTGGGACGACCTCTTTCGTCTTTGCGAAAAACAGGGCTTAAGAATCCTGCTCACCCCCTTTGATACGTTCTGGCAGTGGCTCCACTGGCACCACCACCCCTACAACCGCAATAACGGAGGCGTGCTGGACCACCCGTCGCGATTCCTGGTCTGCGCCGAGACGCGCCGCGCGATCAAGGCAAGGCTGGAATTCGTGGTTCGCAGATGGAGCGGCAGCGGAGCCTTCTTCGCATGGGACCTCTGGAACGAGATCCATCCCGAGCAGGCTCAGGGCAGCGCGGATGGCTTCGGCGCCTTCATCCATGATCTCAGCGATTTTGTGCGCCGGCTGGAAACGTCACTTTACGGCCGCTCTCACCCGCAGACCGTCTCGCTGTTCGGACCTGAGCTTCGCTGGCGGCCCCACATGCCGCTGCCTGGGCCGATCTTCCGCCACCCAGACCTCGACTTCGCCTCCCTCCATCTCTACGAGGAGGGCACGATCGATGACCCCAGTGACACGGTGGCGCCGGCGCTCGGCGCGGCTCGGATCGTCGGAGAGGCGCTCGGCGAAATCCGTGACGGCCGCCCTTTTCTCGATTCCGAGCACGGCCCGATCCACTCGTTCAAGGACAAGAAGATCACGCTTCCGGAACCTTTCGATGATGAATATTTCCGCCATTTGCAATGGGCTCACCTGGCAGCGGGGGGCGCGGGTGGCGGCATGCGGTGGCCAAACCGCACCCCGCATGTGCTCACCCCCGGCATGCGGCGGGCGCAGCGTTCGCTGGCCGATTTCCTCCCTCTGATCGACTGGGTTTCGTTCCGGCGTGCCCATCTCGGCAACAAGATGCGGGTTTCCGGTCCCGACGCCGCGGCTGTTGCCTGCGGCGACGATTCCCAGGCGGTGGTCTGGCTGGTTCGCCGCGACACGATCGGGCGAAACGGTATGCTTCGCGCCGGCGCTGCGCCGGTTCCGGCCACCTTGGAGCTGCCCGGGTTGGCTCGCGGGACCTATCGCGTCATCGCCTGGGATACCGCGGCCGGCAGGCAAACGGCGGAATGGAAAGCGAATTCGGACGGCTGGCTGAAGCTTGATGTGCCGCCGTTCTCCGCCGATGTCGCCCTTGCCATCCGCCGAGGCATCGTGGCTGCGTCCTAACTATTTCATCCGCGGTCCTGCTGGTCCAAGCAAAGCCACGGGAAACATCTCTCACGACCTGCGGCAAGACTCGAAGGCGTAGCGTGGTCGAGCGATCCTCAGGTTGCGCTCAAGGTCGCTGGCAGGCGCCGCATTCGCCGCCGGCCGCCAAGAAAGCGCCGCTTGCGGCTGCAGAATAAGGCTGTAGCTCGCCCTCAGGTCCAGAAATAGCGCACCGTGTGAAAGAAAATCGGGGCGGCGAAGACCAGGCTGTCGGCGCGGTCCATCATGCCGCCATGGCCCTCGATCAGATGGCCCCAATCCTTTACCCCCTGGTCGCGCTTGATGGCGGAGGCGACGAGCCCGCCGAGGAAGCCCATCAGGCAGGCGATGAAGGCGACGGCCGCCGCCTGCAGCGGCGAAAACGGCGTCAGGAACGACAGCAGCGCGCCAAGCAGGCTTGATGTCGCCAGTCCGCCGACCAGCCCTTCCCAGGTCTTCGATGGCGAAACCTTGGGCGACATCAGGTGCCTGCCGAACAGCTTGCCGAAGATGTATTGCAGCACGTCGCTGCCTTGCACGGTGATGATCAGGAAAGCGATCAGCAACAAGTTGCGGCCTTCGAAGCCGGGCACGTCGAGCGTCAGCAGCGCCGGCACGTGGCTGACGCAGTAGACCGAGATCATGACCGCCCATTGCTGCGCCGAGACGCGCTCGAGAAAGCGCTCGGTGTCGCCGTGCAGCGCGGTGATCGCCGGCATCAGCAGGAAACAGTAGACCGGGATGAAAATGGTGAACAGACCGTACCAGGCGGTCCACACCAGCCAGTACTGGAACGGGATGACGATGCCGAACATGCCGAGCAGCACCCAATGGTCGCTGCGGCGGCTGTGCGTCAGCGTCACGAATTCGCGCAAGGCGGCAAACGAGATCAGCGCGAACAGGATGGTCATGCCGGCGCGGCCGAAAAAGAAGGCGACGGTGATGGCCACCACCATCACCCACCAGGCGTTGATGCGCTGGTTGAGATTGACCAGCGTCGACGACAGCGGCTTCGGCGCGCGCCACGACAGGATGCCGGCGACCAGGCTTGCCGTGGTCAGCACCGCAGCGAGGCCGACAACCAGAATGAGGGTCTCGTGCACTGGCATGTTCTAGTCGTCTCTTGCAGCATCGTGCCGGGTACCGCAACCGGCACGATCAGCTTTTTGGGCTCTAGGCTCTTTGGGCTCTATGCTGTTTTGGTCGCACGATGTTTTTCGGAAAACCGGATTCCGCTTTTCCGCATCATGCGTTGGCGGGCGGGGGTTCAGCGCCAGGAGGGTTTGGCGGGCGCGCTCCAGAAAAGCGCGGCGCTCTTCGCCGGGCGCAATGGCGATCGGCGCGCCGAAGACGACCCGGCAGAGCAGCGGCACCGGCACGAACTGGCCCTTGGGCAGCACCCGCGACATGTTCTCGATCCAGCACGGGATGAGTTCGACGTCGGGCCGCGCCATCGACAGATTGTAGAGGCCGGAGCGGAACGGCAGCAGCGGCTGGTCGGTCATGTTGCGCGTGCCTTCGGGGAAGATGATCAGCGAATGGCCCTCGTCGAGCACCGACAGCATGATCGAGATCGGGTTCTGCGCCTCGTCGGTCCATTGCCGGTGGATGAGCACCGAAGACAGCATGTCCTGCGCGATGAGCCGGCGCAGCCGCGATTTTCCCCAATAGTCGGCGGCAGCGACGGCATGGGTGCGGGCGCGCTGCTTTTCGCTAAGGCAGGCCGACAGCAGGATGAAATCGCCATGGCTGGCATGATTGGCGAAGTAGATGCGCTGCCGGTCCGACGGCTGGCTGCCGTTCCAGATCGGCCGCACGCCGGTCACCGCCCAGGCCAGCGCCGACAGGCCGACCGAGGTCACGGTCTGCAGCAGGGTAAAAGTCCTTGTGCCGAGCTTGCTCATCGTCGGGCTCACAAAGACAACGCAACGAGGGACGCCGCGACGAACAGGCCGAGCGCGATGCGCTGCTTCATCAGCAGGCGTTGCGTGCCCGCGATGCGTTGGTCGAGCGAGCGGATGCCGGCAGTGGCCGGTTTGACGCGCATGCGCGCCAGCACGTCGTCGACCGAGGCGCCGCCGGCGGCCTCGCTGATGTGGCTCGCCATCAGCCAGAACAGCAACGTGTCGAAGAAAAGCAGGGCCGAGACGGCGAGAGTGACCACGCCGCTCGCTGCCGCGACCAGCCAGGCGGTTGCCGCCAGCGTGGTCGCCTGTGGCGGCGCTGTCACGGCAATGACCGGCGCGGCCGCCAACGCGGCCAGCACCAAAAACAGCGGCCACACCGCCTGCGTCATCAGCTCGGCGGCGAACGCATCGGCCTTGTCTCGATGGGCACTCATGCCGGAATAATCGCTTCAGGTTTGGTGCCGCCCTTTTCCAAGCGCTTGCGCCGCCCCTCATCGCCCTGCCGGGCACTTCTCCCCGTATAGTGACGGGGAGAAGGGGCTGGCCGCGGTGTCGGCGCCATTTCCAAAACGCTGGTGATTGGCGAAACCGCTGATGCCCGCGCCCCTCTCCCCGTCACTATACGGGGAGAGGATGCCAGCAGGCAGGTGAGGGGCAGCGCCGACTTTGACAGGTGGCTTCGTCTATTGCTCGAACTGTTCATGCCGGCTGGTCCACGTGAAGATGCACCGGCCGGCCCGTGGTGGCGAGCTTGGTTCGCGCCTGCGCCAGCGTGTCGGCGCGGCCGGTGGCGACCAGCCATGCGGCGACGGCGCCGGCGCTGCGCTGGAAGCCGAGCGCGCAGCAGACAAGGACCGTGCCGTGGCTGCGCGCGTCCTCGATCGCCGCCACCGCCTGCGCCTGCGCCTCGGGCGATGGCGGCAAAAGATCGATCATGGCGACAGCCGTCCAGCGGCAGGTGACGCCGCGCGGCCGCTCCAGCTCGCCGGCAAGGTCGATCACCGTGCCGAAGGCGCCGGCCTCGGCGGCGGTGGGAAAGCGGCCGAGGAAGACACCGTCGGCAATGGCGACATGCGACGGCAGCTTGCGTGTCCATAGCCATGCATTGATCCTGGCGCCAAGCCGGTGGGGCAGCAGCAAAATGCGGCTGGCCAGCGAGACGCTGCCATCGGCGGCCTTCTGGAACACTTTGGCGTTGGCCCCGGCATAGGCGAAGGCGACGATGGCCAGCCCCAGCGCCGGCCACAGCAGGATCAGCCACAGCGCCGAGACGAAGGCGCCGGCAGCGGCGCCGGCCAGCGCCAGTGCTGCGACCAGCGCGTAGAACAGCGCCAGCCGCCGCGCGCTGGCATCAGCGGTCAGCCGGAAGCCGGCGAACGGCAATTCGCCGTCGCGCGGAAACAGCCACAGGGCGAGAAAGCCGAGCAAAGCGCCGGTCGGGATATCGATGACATGGTGCTGCCACGTCGTCAGCACCGAGGCGCCAATCAGCAGACACCAGGCATGCCAGACGACGCCGGCCATGCCTTTGAGTCGGTGGCGCCAATGATCCCAGATGATGACCAGCAGCGCGATGTGCAGCGACGGCGCCTGGTTGAACGGCCTGTCGAAGCCGCCGAGCACCGCGAACAGGAAACCTGGCAGGCCTGATGTCTGCGGCCGCACGAAGGTCGCCGTCAGCGGGAACAGGATGAAACAGGCGACGGCGACGATTTGCGCCGAGAGATAGCGGCCGGCAAGCCGGTCGACGCCGCGCCTGGAATCGTTCAACAGCAGCGACAGGCCGTAGAACAGGTTGATCGACCAATAGGGCACGATCGTCCAGGCGACGAACGGGATGCCGCGCTCCCAGGCAAAGACGATGCTGCCGACATCGTCGCGCTGCGACGCCAGCCAGTTGGCGAAGCCGTAGGTCGCGTAGAAGAACGGCGCCAGAAAGGCCAGCCACAGCGCCGCGCGCAGCACGATCCCGGCGTACGGCTCGCGCGCAGAACGGGCAGGGGCAGCGGCAGGGCCAAGGACCGGCGAGACCATGCTCAGACGCGCCGCGCGACCGAGACGGTGAAGATGCCCCACTGGTCGACGCGCTGGTCGAGTTTGTCGAAGCCGGCGGCCGCCACCAACTGGTCGATCTCGCCTTGCGTGCGCCGGCGCATCACCCAGGCCTGGCCGCCGCGATGCGAGGTCAGGCTGCGGGCGATCATTTCGAGCTGCGGATGCCAGGGCTGGTTGGTGTAGACAAGCAGGCTGCCGGGCTGCATCGCCATGGCCAGCCCGGCGAGCGAGCGGGCGATCATGGCGTTGTCGGAAAACAATTCATAAAGCCCGGAGACGGTGGCCAAGTCCGGCGCCGGATCGAGCCCGGCAAGCATCTCGGCGTCGAAGGCATCGGCCTGGTGGAACGAGACGCTGGTCGGCAGCTGCCGCTCGGCGATCAGCCTGCAGCCGAGCGAAACGTTGAGTTCGGAAAAATCCTGCAGCCGCACGCTGGCCGGCGGCTCGGTGCATTTGGCGACGGCGTCGAGCACGTAGCGGCCGTGGCCGGCGGCGATATCGACGATATGGACCGGACGGCCGGCGGCCTTCAGCGTCGCGGTTGCGCTGCCGATCAGCTCTTCGAGATGCAGCTTGCGCTGGCGGATGCCGCGCCAGCCGATGGCGTCGAGAAAAATGCGGTCGATCATGCGGCCGAGCGGACCGGCGCCGCGCGCCTGGTTCTCGTAGACATAGTCGAGCGTCGAGCCGGAATCGAAACCGGTGGCAATCCCGGTCTTCATGCCTGACGACAGCCAGGCGCCCGCCCGGATCGAGGCGCGGCTCATTGCCCAGTAGAGGCCTTTCGGTGACAGCAAGGCGAGCGGCGAAGCCAGCCGGTCGGCCTCGTCGCGTGTGTAGCCGGCGCGGTCGGCCGCGGTCAGGTCGAGCGGCTTGTGTGGCGTCGTGAACTGGCTTTCGAGGAACGGCTCGATCAGGTCGAATGCCTTGCGGCGGTCGCGCTCGCCCAGCGTGTCATGGAAGAAACCCGGCAGCACATGCCGCTGCTTGGCCGGGCTGGCGAGATTGACGAAGAATTCGTGCTGAGGTCCATGCCGCACCACCCAGTCGCTGCCGGAGATCAGCAATTGCGTCGGCACGGTGATGGCGCGGGCATCCGAGACGATGCGGGCGGCGTGGTCATAGAGCTCGACCAGGATGTTGGAAGCGATCGGCCGCGTGATCAGCGGATCGGCCTCGAAGGAGGCGATGCGCTCGGGGTCATGCGTCAGGAGCTTGGCCTTGACGTAGGAATTGACGAAGAAGCGGCCCTTGATCTTCTGCCACAGCGCAATGCCTTGCCTGGCGAAGGGCACGTAGAGCTTGACCGAGAAGGCCGGCGAGGCGAGCACCAGTGCGCGGATGTCAGGCGCATAGTCATGCACCCAGGCGGCGGCAAGCACAGCGCCGAAGGATTGCGCGATCAGCGCGATGTCGCGCTGGGAAAAACCGTCTCTGCCGATCTCGCGCACCAGGCAATCGATGTCGCGCACAAGTGCGGCAAAGGACGGCGCATAGCCGCGCTCGCCGGCCGAGCGGCCATTGCCGCGCGCGTCCCAGGCGTAGAAGGCATGGCCGGGCATGTCGATTTCGTCGACCAGATGCGCCATGCGGCCGCCATGCTCGTGGCCGCGGTGGAACAGCACGACCGCGCCCCTGGCGGGTTGCCCGACTGCCGGCCAATAGCGGTAGAAGATCTCGGTGCCGTCATGGGTGCGGAAGGTGCGCTCCTGCGCCACCCGCTGCTCACTTGCAGAAGCAGCAATCGTCGGTTCATGAAGCATGTTTTTCCCCAGGCGGATGCGACCGGAATTTCAGTCGCCGCTCCCGTTAAGGCCGCTGCGTATCCGGTTGATGGCGGTCACCAGCGAGAGTGTAGCCATTGCCGGAAACACAAACGGCCTGATCGCTTCCACCCACAAGCCGCAGGCGACGAGGACGGCGACGATGCCGAGCGCCAGCGCCCGATCGCTCTTACCGAACGGCCCGGCATAGTTGCGCCCCGTGCCCGCCGCGATGCCGAGTACGCCGGCGAATTCCACAAGCACTGCCGCGACGGCAAAGGCGACGACGCCCCAGGCTGGGAAGATGACGGCAAAGGCCAGGATCAGCGCCAGGTCCGAGACGGCGTCGCAGAGCTCGTTGAGATACATGCCGAGTTTTGAGGCCTGGCCATGTTCCCGCGCAAGCATGCCGTCGATGGCATTCAGCGCCATGCGCACAAACAGCACCACCGGCATCAGCAGGAAGATCGCGCGATGGCCGGCAAGGGCCGCGACCACAACGCCGGTGGGGACCGATAGGGCGGCGGCCAGCAGCGTGATCTGGTTGGCGGTGACGCCGGCCCCGGCCAACCGGTCGGCAAGCGGCCGCAGCTTCGCCTGGAAGGCCGGTTTCAGCGCATAGAGCGTCGGCATGTGCGAACCCCCCGGCCGCGGTGCAACTTCGGCGAGGATGATCAATCGGGGCGCAAGACGCAAGGGCGGCGTGCGGTTGTACACGATCGGCGGCGCCGGACGAGGCATCACGTGACCGCCGTGCTCTCGAAGCAGAGTATGTGGAGAGTCTGCTGCGGCATCGCCCATCCCTCAAAATATAACTTTACAAATATTCTAAAAAGTGTGAAGTTATGTCCATAAAAGGGTCATCCATGACAGCCAATCGTTTCGCCACACGCCTCAATTCCTTTGCCTCGCGGCCACAGGCCGAATGGCCGGATCTTGTCGGCAAACCGTCCGTGCTGCAGATGGCGGCGCGTGCGGCGAAAGTTGCGGGGCTGACCGACCTCGATCTCAACTTCCCCGATCATGTCGATGAAAAACCTGCGGAAATGGCGCGGCAACTCGGCGATCTCGGGCTTTCCGTCAATGGTTTCGCCATGCGCTATTACTCCAATCCGGCCTTCAAGCTCGGCGCCTTCACCAATCCGGATCCTGCTGTTCGCCGCGAAGCCATCGACCTGACCAAGGCTGGCATCGACGCCACACGTGAGGCCGGCGCCAATCTGATGACGCTGTGGCTCGGGCAGGATGGCTTCGACTATGCCTTCCAGGCCGACTACGCGACGCTGTGGCAACACGAAATCGATGGGATTCGTGAAGTAGCGGCGCATGATCCCGACTGCCAGATCAGCCTGGAATACAAGCCCAACGAGCCGCGCTCCTACAGCCTGATGCCCGACGCGGCGACGACATTGCTGGCGATCCGCGATGTCGGTCTGCCCAATCTCGGCGTGACGCTCGATTTCGCCCATGTGCTCTATGCCGACGAGCAGCCGGCCTTTGCCGCAGCACTGGTGGCGCGCCACAGCAAGCTCTTGGGCGTGCATCTCAACGATGGCTACGCCAAGCGCGACGACGGCCTGATGGTCGGCGCAGTGCATACGCTGCAGACGATCGAGCTGCTTCGCCAGATCCGCCGCGACGGTTATGCCGGCGCCATCTACTTCGACACCTTCCCCGACATGACCGGGCTCGATCCGGTCCACGAATGCGAAGTCAACATCGCCACCGTCAAGCGCATGCTGCGCGTCGTCGATCGACTGGAAAAGGACAACCGCCTGTCCACCGCCGTCGACCGTCAGGACGCGGTCGCCTCGCAAGCCATCATCCAGGAAGCCATGCTCGGGCCGGACAGCTGAGGCCGGCGCCGTTTCAACAAGGGAGGAAAGACCATGAAATTTCTGCTTGCCGCCGCCACCGCTGGCCTGATGGCGCTGTCCATCGGCTCCGCCTTTTCCGCCGACCTCGCGCCGCTCAATTCCGACACCGAGAAGGACCGCATCGACTGGTCGCAGCTCGAGGCCAAGTTCGGCGCGTTTCCCAAGCTGCCCGACGGCACCAAAGCGGGCGCCGTCTCCAAGACGCTGACCAACGAATACTGGCGCTCGCTGGGTGAGGGCTACAAGTCGTTCGGCGATCGCGTCGGCGTGCCGGTCGTCTATCAGGCGGCGCAGAGCGAGGGCGACCAGCTAGGCCAGCTGACCATCGCCGAAGGCCTGGTCACGCAGGGCTACAACGTGCTGCTCGTCTCGCCGCAGACCGACTCCAATTTGCAGCCGATCATCGAACAGGCCAAGGCCGCCAACGTGCCGGTGGTCAACGTCAATGACGCGGTCATTCCGCAGGCCGAGCACTATGTCGGCAATGTCCAGCGCGACAATGGCGTGCGCGTCGCCAAATGGTTCATCAAGAACCGGCCGGATGGCGGCAAGGTCGCCATCGTCGAAGGCCAGGCCGGCGTCTATGCCGCCGTCCAGCGCACCGATGGCTTCAAGACCACGATCACCGAGGCCGGCAAGTTCGAGGTCGTTGCCAGCGTGCCCGGCAATTGGGATCGCCAGACATCCTACGACGCGGCCAGCAACATCCTGCAGCAGCACCCCGACCTGATCGGCTTCTATGCCAACAATGACGGCATGGCGCTGGGCATCGTCGAGGCGGTCAAGGCCGCCGGCCTGCAGGACAAGGTCGCCGTCTTCGGCACCGACGGCATCTCCGATGCCTATGCCTCGATCCGCGCCGGCGAGCTGACCGGCACCGTCGATAGTTTCCCGGTGCTGACCGGCGAGGTGGCGCTGGAATCGGCGCTGCGGCTGGTGGCCGGGCAGAAGCTGCCGCGCGTCGTCGCCACGCCGCAGGCGCTGATCACCAAGGACAATGCCGACCGCTATTCCGGCGCCGGCGACGCCGTGCGCAAGGCGCTGCTCGAGGACGCTGCGGCGGGCAATTAAGGGCAGGATCGCGGGTGCCGGCCCCTTCGGCTGGCGCCCTTTGCCTGGAGAATAGAACCAATGTCTGTCGCGCGGCTGCAATTCGAAGGCATTTCCAAGGAGTTTCCGGCCGTGCGGGCGCTGAGCGATGTGTCCTTTTCGGTCGGCGCTGGCGAAATCCATGGCCTGCTCGGTGAAAACGGCGCCGGCAAATCGACGTTGCTGCGCATTCTGTCGGGGGTCTACAGGCCGACCGCCGGAAGCGTGCTGATTGACGGCAGACCGGCGACGCTGAACAACCCGGTCGCGGCGCGCGCCGCGGGCGTCGCCATGATCCATCAGGAATTGCAGCAGGTGCCGCAGCTCAGCGTCGCCCAGAACATGTTCCTCGGCCATCCGCTGACGCGCGGCGGCATCTTTGTCGCCCGGCGCGAACAGGAGCGTCGCGCTGCGGAAGCCCTTGCCGCCATCGATCCGACCATCGATCCGGCAGCTCCGCTCGGCAGCCTGAAGGTCGCGCAGCGGCAGATCGTCGAGATCGCCCGGGCGCTGCTCGATCGGGCACGCATCGTGGCGATGGACGAGCCGACATCGAGCTTGACGCCGAGCGAGTTCGAGCGGCTGGCCGAAGTCATTGCCGGATTGGCGCGCGACGGTGTCGCGGTCGTCTATGTCTCGCACAAGCTGGACGAGGTGTTCGGCATCTGCCAACGCGCGACCATCATGCGCGACGGCGTCGTGGTCGGATCCGTTGATCTGGCGCAAATGTCGGAAAAAGCCGTCGTTTCGATGATGGTCGGCCGCGAGCTTGCCCAGGAACAGCACCGCTCGCACGCCTCCAGCGAGGTCAGGCTGAGCGTGCGTGGCCTCGCCTCGGCAACCAAGGTCCATGACGTCTCGTTCGACCTGCATCGCGGCGAGGTGCTGGGCATTGCCGGCCTGGTCGGCTCGGGCCGCACCGAACTGCTGCGGCTGCTGGCCGGCGCCGACCGCGCCTCGTCAGGGATGGTCGAGATCGAGGGCAAGGCGATCAAACTTTCCAGTCCGCGCAACGCGATCGCCGCCGGCATCGGCCTGGTGCCGGAGGAGCGCAAGCGCGAAGGCATCGTCCCGCTGCGGTCGATCTCCAGCAATATGGCGCTGGCCTCGATGGGCGTGTTCGCGCCGCGCGGCGTCATCGATCACGCCAGGCTGAAACGGGTCGCGGCCGAGAAGATGAAGCGGGTCAATCTCAGGCCGTTCCTGCTCGAGCGGCCGATCCGGCTGTTCAGCGGCGGCAACCAGCAGAAGGCGATCATCGGCCGCTGGCTGGCGGCGGGAACGCGCATCCTTTTGTTCGACGAGCCGACGCGCGGCATAGATGTCGGCGCCAAGGCGGAGATCTATCATTTGATCGAAGAGCTCGCCGCCGAAGGCCATTCGGTCATCGTCGTGTCGTCCGAGCTTCCCGAGGTGATCCGGCTCGCCGACCGCGTGGTGGTCATGCGCGACGGCACGGTCGCCGCCGAACTCGACCGGGCTGATCTCAGCGAACAGGCGATCGCGGCGCACGCCATACCCCAATCGGAGACACAAGGCCGGCAAGGCGCAGGGGCCGGCAAGGCGCAGGACCATCGGGCCGGTGCATAACAGACAGGATCAGCAGATGACTGATGTAACCGAACACACAGCAGCCCGCCCACGGGCTGAATTCCTGCACCGGTTTTCGCTGCGCGATGCCGGCACGCTGATCGGCCTGGTGGTGATCCTCTCCGTCTTCGGCGCGCTGGTCCCGGGCTTCTTTGCCGAGCGCAATTTGATCAACATCCTGCAGCAGTCGAGCATCAACGCCTGCCTGGCGTTGGGTATGACGCTGGTGATCATCTCGGGCGGCATCGATCTGTCGGTCGGGCCGACGGCAGCCCTTTCGGCCGTCATCTCGGCCTCTATGCTGGTGGCCGGCGTGCCGTTTCCGCTGGCCATCGCCGCCGGCTTCGCCATCGGCCTTGTCTGCGGGCTGCTCAACGGCGTGCTGGTCGCCTATGTCGGGCTGCAGCCTTTCATCGTCACGCTGGGAACGCTCAGCACCTACCGGGCGCTGGCGCTGATCTATACAGGCGGCAATCCGGTGCTCGGCCTGCCTACCGGCTTCCGCGCCATCTTCAACGGCTCGCTGTTCGGATTGCCGTTGGCGGTCATCATCGTGGCCGGGGTCGCGCTGATTGCCTGGATCATCCTCAAGAAGACGCCTTTCGGCGAATATCTGCTCGCCGTCGGCGGCAATGAGGAGGCCGCCTACATAGCCGGCGTGCCGATCGCCCGCACCAAGATCGCCGCCTACATGATCTCGGGCCTGCTGGCGGCCCTTGCCGCGCAAATCCTGATCGGCCGGCTGGGTGCCGCCGAACCCATTCTCGGCAACCTCTGGGAGCTCGATGCCATCGCTGCGGCGGCCATCGGCGGCGCCTCGCTGATGGGCGGCAAGGGCAGCGTGGTCGGCACCATCCTGGGCGCCGTCATCCTCGGCACCATGCGCAACGGCCTGACGCTGATGAATGTCCAGTCCTTCTATCAGCTCCTGGCAACTGGCCTTATAATCCTCGCCGCGATGCTTATCGATCGCGTGACGAGGGGACGTGGATGACCTTGACCAACCTGGACCTGAAAGCAGTCGGACCGCGCATCCGCATGATGATGCCGCATCTGACGCCGCTCGAGGCGAAGGTGGTGGAAACCGTCTTCGGACGGCGCGGCTTCGACGAAACCATTCCGCTCAAGCAGATCGCCGAGGAGGCCGGCGTGTCGGAAGCAATGGTGGTCAAGATCGCCAAGAAGCTGGGCTTTTCCGGTTATCGCGACTTCCGCACCGCGGTCTACGAATACAGCCGCCTGCCGACCGCCGAAATGCATCAAGAGCTGTCGGTCGACGACAGTTCGGCCGAGATCGTCCAAAAAGTGTTCCGCACCTCGATCCAGGCGCTGGAGGAAACGCTGGCGATCCTCGACATGGACGATTTCGACCGCGCCGCCGATCTTCTCTACCGCGCCAGGACCCGTGATTTCTATGGCGTCGGCGGCTCGGCGCAGATCGCGCGCGACGTCTCGCACAAATTCCTGCGCATCGGCATCCGCGCAACAGTCTACGACGATTCGCACATGATGCTGATGTCGGCCTCGCTGCTCGGTGCCGACGACATCGCCGTCGGCTTCTCGCATTCCGGCAACACCAGCGCTGTCATCGATGCCATCCATCTGGCCCGCAAGAGCGGGGCCCGGACGCTGGCCATCACCAATTACGACAACTCGCCGCTGGCCGCCGTCGCCGACATCGTGCTGTGCTCGACCGCGCAGGGCTCGCCATTGATGGGCGAGAACGCGGCGGCGCGCATCGCCCAGCTCAACATTCTCGACGCGCTGTTCGTCGCGGTGGCGCAGCGCGACTACCAGGCGGCGGAGCGCAATCTCGGCCGCACCATGTCGGCGGTGACGTCGAAACGCCGGGACAAGGCCTCGTGAAAGGTTGGGGCTCATGAAGGACTGGGGTACATGACGGCTCCGCTGGTGACCGTGTTCGGCAGCCTGCACTACGACATCATGGTCGAAGCGGCTGACCGCCCGCGCAAGGGCGAAACCGTGACCGGCCATGCCTGGCAGCCGAAATGCGGCGGCAAGGGCGGCAACCAGGCGGTCTCAGCGGCGCGGGCCGGTGTGCGCTCGGCAATGATTGGCGCCGTCGGTGATGACGATTTCGGCCGCGCGCTTGTCGACAATCTCGCGCGCAGCGGCGTCGACAGCCGCTTCGTGCGGGTCGCGCCTGGCGCCGGCTCGGGCATGAGCGTGGCGATCTTCGACGAGGGCGGCGATTATGGCGCGGTGATCGTCTCAGGCAGCAATCTCACCTTGGGCGAGAAGGACATCGCCGCCGCGACCGAGATGGTTGCGCAAACGGCGGTGCTGTTGCTGCAGAACGAGGTGCCGGAAGCCGCCAATATTGCCGCAGCGCGGGCGGTGAAGGCGCATGGCGGGCGCGTCGTGCTCAACGCCGCGCCCGCGCGAAAACTGTCCGGCGAACTGATCGCACTCACCGATGTCGTTATCGTCAACGCCATCGAGGCGGAATTCCTGGCCGGCGTCCCGGTCGTCGACACGCTCGAGGGGGCTGCCGAGGCGGCACGCATGCTGGCCGATTTCTATCCGGCGGCAATCGTCACGGCCGGCGGGGAGGGCGTTGCCTATTGCAGCCGCGACGGTGAGGCATTTGCAATGGCGGCCCTTCCGGTGAAGGTGGTCAGCACCCATGGCGCCGGCGACGAGTTCGTCGGCGCGTTCGCGGCAGGCCTTGCCCGCGGGCATCAGGTCGAGGCTGCCCTCGCCGCCGCCAACGCGGCCGCGGCTTTGCTGGTCGCCACGCCGGAACGCGAGCGCGAGCGACCTGAGACCGGTGGCCGCCTCCGCCGTTGATCGTAACAGGCGACAACAAGCGGATGGCTAGGACTTTTCGCTCGGCTCCGACAGGCCGGCAGTCCGACAATTGATACGAAAGCCCGCCACCCCCATGGGATGACGGGCTCCGTTGCCTGGCCGCCAGGAACGCCACGGTAGCGACTCTGCTACTAAATGCTCCCGCAGATACTCAATATGCGGCCTTCGGGCCGTCAGGCGCATCGGCTAAACAAATGAAGCCCGCGCCTCTGGCGGAGCGCGCGGGCCGATCGGGACGCGGCCCGATCTGCACAGCCGGCGCTGGCGCGTCCGGCTGCCGATGTCGTCAGTGCTTGCTCTTGCCGGGGCTCGCGGCACCGCCACTGATGGCGATGCGCTTGGCCTTCGTCTGCGCGCGCTCCGTCTTGGGCAGCGTCACGGTGAGCACGCCGTTATGGAAGGCGGCGTTCACCTTGTCCTCCTCGACCTCATAGCCAAGCGGGATGCGGCGCTCGAAGCGGCCATAGAACCGCTCGGAGAAGTGCCTTTCCTTGTCCTCGGTCTCGGAGCGCTTCTCGCCGCGCAGCGTCAGCACGCCGTCGTCGAGCATCACTTCGATGTCCTTCTCATCCATGCCGGGGATTTCCGCGGTCACGCGGATCTCCTTCTCGCTGTCGGAGATTTCGACGCTCGGCCAATTGGCGCGCGGCGACGAAAATCCGCTGAGCATCGGCATGCGCGTTTCGAAACCGCGGAAGGCGTCGTCGATCATGCGGTTCATCTCGCGATGCAACGCCATAAACGGGTCGCGGTCCTCGTCACGATAGAAGCTGGGAACCGGACTGTTCTCCCGGCCCCAGGGAATGAGATCACGAATAGCCATTGCTGTTCTCCTTTCTCGACTGGTTGTGTCAAAGGCGAACGCCAGAGATCGCCTTGGCTCAGGCGGCCTGCTTCGGCTTCTCGACCTGTCCGGCCTTGCGCGCGCCGTCTTGCTTGGCGATCGTGATGCGGCGCGGCTTCATCTCCTCGGGCACCTGGCGCACGAGGTCGATCGTCAGCAGGCCGTTGTTGAGCGAGGCGCCGGTGACCGTCATGTGATCGGCAAGCTCGAAGCGCCGGGTGAACGGTCGCACCGGAAGGCCGCGATGGAGATATTCCACCTCGTCCTGTTTCTTGCGCTCGCCCGAAACGATGAGAAGGTTCGGCTCGTGGCTGATGTCGAGATCGTCCTCGGAAAAGCCGGCGACGGCGATCGTCACCCGATAATTGTTCTCGTCGCTTCGCTCGATGTCATAAGGCGGCCAGGTCTCGACTGCCTGCGGCGCGTTTTCCAGCAGGTTGAAGATGCGGTCGAAACCGATGCTCGACCGATAGAGCGGGGAAAAGTCGAATGCGGTTCTCATAGCTACATCCTCCATGGAGCAACATAGTACGAGGGACGCCAAAGAGCTTGGCGCTCCCTGGGTTCTGCCGGTCCCATCCGGCAACCGGCAATTTAAATTTGGTTATTGTCAGGCCGAAATCAAGACCCAGATTCTGTCCCGCTGCCAGGATTTTTGTTGCCAGATTGTACTGATAATGCCGGTTTCAACCGTCATTTGAGGGTCGCGCCGGCACCGGCACGGAGGATATCATGACCATGACACGCGACGAGATCATTTCGGTGCTGGGCCCGGTCGATGACGCCGTCATCGCCGACATCGCCTCGACCGGCGCGACGATCGAAGAGTTGCGCGAGGCCTTTGCCTGGGTCGGCGCCGATGAGGCGCTGGTCAACGAGGGCCGCCCGCTGCCGTCGGCCAGGGTAGCGACGCTGATCGGGCTTCTCGAACCGCCGGACGACGACATATAGCCGGGCCGTTGCAATCAGAGGCGGGGGCGTCGGGACAGAGGCCAGGGGTGGCGCAAGCATGGTTTGAGGCGGGAGGTCTTGAAGCGCGTAGGCAGACGAACCTTCTCGTCCATCGGTGCTGATCGGCCGCCTTGCTGCTATTCGACGATGTTACTTGCTCTAAAAACAGAAAGAAGGAGGAAGTGATGAAAGACGTCCCATTTTCCGAGCCGATCACGCTCAGGCTGCAATCCGTCGGAGAGCGCAAGGTCACCAGCAGCTGGGAAGCCATCGAATGCATGCAGCAGTGGCCGGACCGGGCGCGCGGCCGGAGCTGGCGCGCAGCCTATCGCGCCTGCCGCGACGCGCTCGACGGTTGGCGCACCGCACGCGAGGCTCGAACCGCGTTCGTCAAGGCGGCGCGCACCGCCGGACTGCTGGTTACGGGACGTAAATCCACCTGAATGCCAAGAGGCGGCACCTTCATGAAGGCGCCGCCTTTCTTCTATCTCGCTTATCTCATATCTCACTGCAGCGTAATGACGCCGTCCACCGCCCGCCATTCGGAGGGCTGGATCAGACGGTGATGGGCGACGCGCACGGAATGCAGCGGGCCCTCGATCTCACGTTCCCAAAAGTCGAGGAAATGCTTCAGTGTCGGGAAATCCGGGGCGATGTCGTATTTCTGCCAGATGAAGAGCTGCAGCAGGTCCCGATAGTCGGGAAGGCGATAATGGATCTCCGCCGTCGTCAGGCCAAAACCCTGCATCTGGAGCTGGAATTCGTTGCTGACCATGCACGTCTCCTTTCTGTCGTACAATCAGACGCCGATGCGGTGGTATGACGACAGGATCGCGCGCTTCTCATCAACGTCGAGCGTCGCATCGCCAGCGTGCATGATCGAAATGCCGGGATCGAGCAAACCGGCTGGGATCGGTCATCGCACTCCATCGCATCCTCCGCATGGAACAACGGCTCCGCTTCCTCATCGGTTCCGGCCGCCGCCAGGCGGTGCCGGATCGATGGCGATGTCGGAAGCTTGCGCCGCGATTTCAAGCTGCATCCGCCGCTTCAAACCCTTGGAATAGCGCTGATATCAGCGGGTTTTGGCACTCGAACATGGCGAGTGCTAAAATTTTTTCGGCATCCTCTTGAAAGCCTGAACCGGCAGACTAACTCGATAGGCGCGCGATGCCTGAGCAGGGGTCGCGCACCGTCGCATCGACCGTTGCAGCGGTCGGCTGCGAAGGGAGGTCCAAGAAAATCTGTTTGTCCTATGAGGAGAACGACATGGCGTTCCGTCCATTGCATGACCGTATCCTGGTCCGCCGCATCGAGGTCGACGAGAAGACCGCAGGCGGCATCATCATTCCTGACACAGCCAAGGAGAAGCCGCAGGAAGGCGAGGTCATCGCCGCCGGCCCCGGCGCGCGCGACGATAGCGGACAGCTGCAGCCGCTCGACGTCAAGGTCGGCGACCGCATCCTGTTCGGCAAATGGTCGGGCACCGAGATCAAGCTCAACGGCGAGGATCTGCTCATCATGAAGGAAAGCGACGTGCTGGGCGTGATCGAATTGAGCGACAAGATGCAGAAGGCCGCCTGAGCGGGGCCTGAACAAGCAATCAGTCAACGAAAAGCTGCCTATTTGAAGGAGTTATCCAATGGCTGCCAAGGATGTGAAATTCCATACCGAAGCCCGCGAGAAGATGTTGCGCGGTGTCAACATCCTCGCCGACGCGGTGAAAGTGACGCTCGGCCCCAAGGGCCGCAATGTCGTCCTCGACAAGTCGTTCGGCGCCCCGCGCATCACCAAGGACGGCGTCACCGTGGCGAAGGAGATCGAGCTCGAGGACAAGTTCGAGAATATGGGTGCGCAAATGGTGCGCGAGGTGGCGTCGAAGACCAGCGACGTCGCCGGCGACGGCACCACGACCGCGACCGTCCTGGCGCAGTCGATCGTCCAGGAAGGCGCCAAGGCGGTTGCCGCCGGCATGAACCCGATGGACCTGAAGCGCGGTATCGACAAGGCGGTCGACGCCATCGTCGGCGAACTCAAGGCCAATGCCCGCAAGGTGACCAGGAACGACGAGATCGCCCAGGTCGGCGCCATCTCGGCCAATGGCGATGCCGAGATCGGCCGCTTCCTCGCCGAAGCGATGGAGAAGGTCGGCAATGAGGGCGTCATCACGGTCGAGGAGGCCAAGACCGCCGAGACCGAGTTGGAAGTGGTCGAGGGCATGCAGTTCGACCGCGGCTATCTCAGTCCCTATTTCATCACCAACCAGGACAAGATGCGCGTCGAGCTCGAAGTGCCCTATCTGCTGATCCACGAGAAGAAGCTTTCCAACCTGCAGGCCATGCTGCCGGTGCTCGAAGCCGCAGTGCAATCGGGCAAGCCGCTGCTGATCATCGCCGAGGATGTCGAAGGCGAGGCGCTGGCGACGCTGGTCGTCAACAAGCTGCGCGGCGGCCTGAAGGTTGCAGCCGTCAAGGCGCCGGGTTTTGGTGATCGCCGCAAGGCGATGCTGGAAGACATCGCCATCCTGACCGGCGGCACGGCAATCAGCGAGGATCTCGGCATCAAGCTCGAAAACGTCACGCTGGAGATGCTCGGCCGCGCCAAAAAAGTGGTGATCGAGAAAGAGAACACCACCATCGTCGACGGCGCCGGCCGCAAGGACGAGATCCAGGGCCGCATCACCCAGATCAAGGCGCAGATCGAGGAGACCACCTCCGACTACGACCGCGAGAAGCTGCAGGAGCGGCTGGCCAAGCTCGCCGGTGGCGTCGCCGTCATCCGCGTCGGCGGCTCGACCGAGGTCGAGGTCAAGGAGCGCAAGGACCGCGTCGACGACGCCATGCACGCCACCCGCGCTGCGGTCGAGGAAGGCATACTGCCTGGCGGCGGCGTGGCGCTGCTCAGGGCGGCGAAGGCGCTCGACAATGTCGCCGTCGACAATCCCGACCAGAAGACCGGCGTCGAGATCGTGCGTCGGGCCATTGAGCAGCCGGTGCGCCAGATCGCCGAGAATGCCGGTGCGGAAGGTTCGATCATCGTCGGCAAGCTGCGCGAGAAGACCGAATTCGGCTATGGCTGGAACGCCCAGACCAATGAGTTCGGCGATCTCTTCGCGCAAGGCGTGATCGACCCGGCCAAAGTGGTGCGCGCCGCACTCCAGGACGCTGCGTCGGTCGCCGGCCTGCTCGTCACCACCGAGGCGATGGTGGCCGAGAAGCCGAAGAAGGAAGCTGCCGCACCGGCAATGCCCGGCGGCGGCGGCATGGACTTCTAAAGAGACCGTTTGGAAACTCTACTCTGGCGGCCATCTGATGGCGTTTTCTGCGCTTCCGGTGCTCACGGACCCAAATGTCCGCTGCGCGCCGGTTCTCGAAACCACCACCATATGACTCGCCAGAGCGAATTTCGAAACAGTCTCTGAGATCAGCCTCCAAGCGAGGCTTCTAAACGGCAGATCGACCGTGTCCGCCAAAAGCGGGCACGGTCTTGCCGGTCCGGACCAATGCGGAGCAGGTGTTGCCATGGATATGTTGGACAGTTTTGGAGAGATCGCGGCGCCGACCCGCCCGAAGAACGATTTCAACTATGAAACCGATTGCAGGGCGGCGCTGGCGCCCTTGGTCGACGGCTTGCTGGATAAGGCCGAGCAGGCCGGCTGGGATCGCCGCAAGTCGGCCTATACGCTGATGTTCCTGTCGGCCCAACGCGTGGGGGCCGGCAAGGAGGAGCGCAGTTGATTGCCGCGTGTTACGGTGGAATGGAGACAGTTGAAAGGAGAGTGTCATGGACCGTTCTTCTTTTGAAAAGCCGGTCACCATCCTTACCGGCCTCGGCACGCCGACCAGGATAGAAAGCGCGGCTGAGGCCTATGCGCTGCTTGCCGACTGGCCGCGGGCGAGCCGGACGGCCGCGCATGACATCGCCGCCAAAGCCTGCCGGGCGGCGATGGACGGAGAGATCGACGCCGAGACGGCGCGGGCGACCTTCGTGGCGTTCGCCCGCCGCAACGATCTTCTCGCGCCGCAGACGAGCTCGACGGTTGCGGGTGGACCGGTCGCCGATTGGGCGCGTTCGCAGCGTCTCAACGCACCGGCGTGAGCGGTAGCCTTTCATCGAATGTTCGAGATTGGCGAAAGCCGAGGTGACACCAATCTCCCCCCTTGAGGGGGAGATGTCCGGCAGGACAGAGGGGGGTGCTGTCCCGCAAGCGTTGCGCGATCTAGCTCCGTACCAACACTCAACACGTGTCCGCGCCTGCCAGGCCGGCTACGATCACGATGTGCTGGCAGACATTGTCGATGTCGCGAATGACGTCGTCGTTCCAGAAACGCAGGATGGTCCAGCCAGTCGCCCTCCAGCCTCGAGCTTCTGTAGGCATCGGATGCCGAGGCTTCGGCCTGAGCGTGCTGGGAGCCGTCGAGTTCGACGATCAGCTTTTTGTCCGGACAGGCAAAATCGACAATGTAGCCGGCTATCGGCATCTGTCGCCGAAACGACAATCCCATGAGACGGTGCGCCCTAATCTCATTCCAGAGCTTCAGCTCGGCGTCCGTCATGGCCTTGCGCATCTTGCGCGCATTGCCGCGGTTGCGGGGAGGTACGGGATAGTGGTTCACTGCCTTGATCTCTCCGCCCTACGGTCGAGGACCCCCCTCTGTCCTTCCGGACATCTCCCCCTCAAGGGGGGAGATTGGATGTCGCTTCGGCTTTCGCCAATCTCGGAAGATGCGCTACCGGCGAAGCTGCCAATCTCCCCCCTTGAGGGGGGAGATGTCCGGCAGGACAGAGGGGGGTACTGTCCCGCCGACCTCCGCCGATCTAGGTCTGTACCTCCCCAACCCTCACCGCCTTACCCGTGATTTCAGCCAGCGGTCGAAGGCCACGGCGAGGATCAGGATCAGGCCGATGACGATGCTTTGCGTGTAGGACGAGACGTTGTTGAACTGCAGCCCGTTCTGCAGCACGCCGATCAGTGCTGCACCCACCACCGTGCCGCCGACCGAGCCGATGCCGCCGAACAGCGAGGTGCCGCCGATGACCACCGCCGAGATCACGGTCAGCTCGTAGCCGATGCCGGCGACGGCTTCCGAGGAATTGAGCCTGGCCGACAGCACGAAGGCGGCAAGGCCGGCGAAGAAGCCGACGATGACGTAGACCGAGATCAGGATACGGTCGACGCGCAGGCCCGACAGCCGCGCCGCCTCGGCATTGCCGCCGACAGCGTAGACGGCGCGGCCGTAGCGCGTGTAGCGCAGCACGATGTGGCAGAGGATCGCGGCGATCGCGAAGATGATCGCCGGCACCGGGACCGGGCCGATCAGCCCGGTGCCGAACCAGCGCATCGAGGCGTCGAAGCCGGAGATCGGGCCGCCATTGGAGATCGTCAGCGTCAGGCCGCGAAACACGGTGAGGCCGCCAAGCGTGACGACGAAGGGCGGCACCTTCAGCCGGGTGATGGCGAAGCCCTGGACGCCGCCGGCCAGGGCGCCGACGACGACGGCGGCCAGAAGGGCGGCGAACCAGCCATGGCCTTGCGCGCCGGACGTCGACAGCGACAGCGTGTTGGCGGTGCCGCCCTTGGCCACCACCGCCGCGACCATGCCGCAGAAAGCCAGCAGCGAACCGACCGACAGGTCGATGCCGGCAGTGAGGATGACGAAGGTCATGCCGAGCGCGATCAGCCCGGTGATCGAGATCTGCCGCATGATGTTGAAGATGTTGATCGGGTCGATGAAGCTCGGCTTCAGCACGGTGAAGACGACGATCAGCAGCGCCAGGAACATCAGCGGGCCAAAACTCATCAGCAGGCGCGCGACATTGATGCCGCCGCGCTGGCCCTGTTCGGTCGTGCTGGTCATTGCGTCGCTTCCTGCGTTTGATCGAGCGCCATCAGTTCCATCAGTTTTTCCTCTGTCGCCTCGATGCCTGGCATCTCGCCGGTGATGCGGCCGCGCCGCATGGTGACGATCCTGTCCGACACCGCAAGCACTTCGGGCAATTCCGACGAGATCATCATGATGGCGATGCCGCGCGCCGCGAGCTGCACCAGGATCTGGTGCACCTCGGCTTTGGCGCCGACATCGACGCCGCGCGTTGGTTCATCTACAATCAGCACCTTGGGGTCGCGTGCCAGCCAGCGGGCGAGGATGACCTTCTGCTGGTTGCCGCCGGACAGCCCCTCGATAGGCTGCTCGGGCGAGGCCATGCGGATCGACAGCGTTTTTCTGTAGCCCGCCAGTGCCTGGCGCTCGCGGCGTTCGGCCATGAAGCCGAGAGCGTTGGAGTAGCGGCGCAGTGCTGCGACGGAAAAGTTGGTGAGGATGCCAAGCGCGGCGAAGATCGCCTGGTGCTTGCGGTCTTCCGGAACCAGGCCGATGCCGAGCGCGATGGCGTCGGCGGGTGTTTCAGGCGCGATCGTCTTGCCGTCGAGGGTGATGGTGCCGGCGGCGATGCGGTCGGCGCCGAAGATGGCGCGGGCAAGTTCGGTGCGGCCGGAGCCGACGAGGCCGGCGACGCCGAGGATCTCGCCCGCCTTGAGGTCGAGATCGACGCCTTCGAGCACGATGGCGTGCGGCGCCTGCGGATCGCGCACCGTGCGCAGGCCGCGCACCGAAAGCCTGACGTCGCCGGCGACGTCGCGCAGCGTCGGCCTGGCATAAAGCTCGGACGCGGCGCGGCCGACCATTTTTTCGATGATTTTGGGCAGCTTGATCGGTCCGCCATCGCGGTCGAGATGGCCGGCCAACCGGCCGTCGCGCAGCACCGTCATGCGGTCGCAGATGGCAGAGGCCTCTTCCAGCCGGTGGGTGACGAACATGATGGCGACGCCGTCCTTGCGCAGCCGGCCCATGATCGACATCAGTTTTTGCACTTCGGTTTCGGTCAGCGCCGAGGTCGGCTCGTCCATGATGATGAGACGGCTTTTTAGCGACAGCGCGCGGGCGATCTCGACCAGCTGCTGCTCGGCCACCGACAGCGCCGACACCGGCGTCGCCGGGTCGAGGTCCAGGCCGACGCGGGCGATGATGGCACGCGAGTCTACCTCCATCTTGCGCCAGCTGACCAGGCCGAATCGCCCGAGCGGCGCGCGGCCGATAAAAATGTTCTCCGCCACGGTCAGCGTCGGGATCAGGCTCAGTTCCTGGTAGATGGTGACGATGCCGAGGCGCTTGGCATCCTGCGGATTGTGCGGATTGAATTCGACGCCGTCGAAGACGACGCGGCCGCTGGACGGTGGCATCACGCCGGACAGGATCTTGAGCAGCGTCGACTTGCCGGCGCCGTTCTCGCCGAGCAGGCCGAGGATTTCGCCGGGTCGAACCTCGAGCGAGACATCGCTGAGCGCGGTCACGCCGGCAAAGCGCTTGGTCACGCCCTCTACGGCAAGGAGGGCGGGAGATGATGTTGCGGCTTCAGCGACGGACAAAAATTGCTCCTGGATTGCGATTGCCGGCGGGACAGCACCCCCCTCTGTCCTGCCGGACATCTCCCCCTCAAGGGGGGAGATTGGATGTCACCTCGGCTTTCGCCAATCTTCCTGCGTTGCAGAAAAGGCGCCATCGGCGAAGCTGCCGATCTCCGCCCAAGTGGGGGAGATGCCCGGCAGGGCAGAGGGGGGCGCTGTCCCGCCGGCCTCACCAATTGCCCTACTTCGTCTCGCCAAGCCTTTCCGCCTTGTCGAGATTGTCCTTGCCGATGACGATCGGCGTCAGCAGGACGAGCTTTTCCTTCGGCTCGGTCTTGTCCCTGGCATAGGCGACGGCGATCTGCACCGCGGTGCGCGACTGCTCGCCGGGGAACTGCTCGACGGTGCCGGCCAGCTTGCCGTCGCGCACGGCGACCAGCGCTTCGGGAAGCGCATCGAAGCCGTAGATCTTGACGTCGGTGAAGTTGCGCGCCGCGCAGGCTTCGACCGCGCCCAGCGCCATGTCGTCATTGGCGCAGATGATCGCGTCGGGCTTGCCGTTGGCGGCAAGGCCGGCCTCGGTGACGGACAGCGCCTCGGCGCGGGCGAAATTGGCGGTCTGCTCGAAGACGATCTGGTATTTGTCCTTCAGCGGATCGAGAACGTTGTGCACGCCCTTGTTGCGGTCGATCGCCGGGCCGGCGCCGGGCTGGCCCTGCAGATGGAAGATCTTGGCGCCGTTCGGGAACGCCGCCACCATGGCCTGCGCTTCGGCCTCGCCGCCCTTGACATTGTCGGCGCCGACATGGGCGAGAATGCCTTCGACACCGTCGACGCGACGGTCGATGGTGACGACGGGGACGCCGGCCTGGATCGCCTGCTCGATGGCCGGGGCCAGCGCGTTGACGTCGAGTGGCGAGATGACGATGGCGTTGACCTTCTGCACGAGCGCTGCCTCGATGTCGGCGGTCTGCTTGGGCGCCGAGTTCTGGCCGTCGCTTTCGACAAGGTTGACGCCCTGCGCCTGCGCCTCCGCTTTGATCTGGTTCAGCATGTGCACGAAGAATGGAAAGCCGAGGCTCGGCACCGAACCGAGGATGGTCAGCTTGTCCTGGGCGAGGGCCAGTTGCGGAGCGGCCAGCGCCAATGTGCCCGTCGCCACGGACGACAGCAGGAATTCACGTCTGTTCATCAATTCAGTCTCCTCCCACATGAGCGCATGAACCCGAAAACCGGTTCCGGTTTTCCGAAAATTCCTGCGTCGATCCAGAAATGGAGTGTCCTTTGAGCGCCCTGGGGACGCAACGGCGCTCCAGCCGGTCCACCGCGACGTTCTCCTCCGCTCGGCGCCGGCGGGCGGATGCTAGCCAAGCCCGGAGATTTGCGCAAGAACGGGCGGGGCCGGCTCATGGCGGCGCCCATGCCGGCAAAGCGCTTGGTCACGCCGTCGACGGCGAGGAGGGCGGGAGAGGGCAGGGGCTTCGGCTGCGGGCAAGGTTGCTTCCTTGATGCAGTTTTTCACGCCATCTCTTGGCGCTTGAACACCCCCCTCTGTCCTGCCGGACATCTCCCCCCTCAAGGGGGAGATCGGATGTCGTCACGGCTTTCGCCAATCACCAGCGTTGAAGAAAAGGCGCAGCCAGCGAAGCTGCCGATCTCCCCCTTGAGGGGGAGATGGCCGGCAGGCCAGAGGGGGGTGCTGTCCCGCCGGCCTTGCCAATTGGCCTATTTCGTCTCGCCCAGCCTTTCCGCCTTGTCGAGATTGTCCTTGCCGATGACGCTGGTTGCTAGCGGGCGGCCAGCTTGTCCAACCGTTTGCAATACAGCCGCACGCCGACGGGGACGATCTCATAGCCGGCGTCGTTCAACTGGAGCTTCATCTCCTCGAAATGCCGCTTTGAGCCGCTGACGATCGATTCAGGCGTGTAGTCCCAGCCGTTGCGGGCGGCATTGGCCAGGATGTCGGCATAGACGCGCATGCTCGTGATTTTCACATCCGATTCCAGCACCTGCCTGCATCCTCTTGCGAACGACGGCGACTGGGCGGCGGAAAGACTCAACATCGTGCATGCAAGCATGATCGAAACAGGACGCATGGTTACCTCCCCCGGATTGCAGCTTGTTGCGGCCAACGACCTTGCCATTTGTGCGCCTGCGGCGGGATCGCGCAGATGCAGTATTCGTCCTCCTGCATTTGTAGTATTCTGTCTTGGGACGGGTTCCACCATGACGGTCAACGACGCTTCGAAAGCGCAGGCGCTCGATGCCTTGTCGGCTCGCGAGCGCGCGGTTGCGGAAAAATTCGCAACCGGCATGACCTATCGCGAAATCGGCAATGCACTTTTCATTGCCCCGACCACTGTTCGCACCCATCTTGCGGCCATCTACGAAAAACTTGGCGTGCGTACCAAGATCGGGCTCGCGACGTATTTTGCCGGCGGTGCCGGTGCTCGGCCGGATGGGTCTTTGTCCGGCGCCCTGCCGGTGCTCGCCATATTTCCGATCGAATGCCTGAATTCGGAAGAGCGTTGGCACCGTTTTGCCGACGGCCTGTCGTCGGACATCACCATCGACCTTGCGCGATACGCGGGCTTGCATGTCATTGCCTTCCACACGATGAAATCACTGGGCAGCAAGCCGGCCGATTTCGCGGCGGATGGCAAGGCGCTCGGCGTCACCTATTTCGTATCGGGCCAGTTGCGTGCGGACGACCAGAGGATTCGCTTGACGATGGAGCTTGCCGATGCCGCTAACGGCGTCAGCCTGTGGAGGGAGCGCTACGATCGCCCGGCCGAGGACGTTTTCGCGCTCCAGGACAGCCTGACCGAAAGCATCATCAATGTGTTTGCCGGCAGTTACGGAATGCTGGCCACGGTCGGCCGCAATGCGGTTCGACGCAAGCCGCCGGCCAGCTTGCGGGCCTATGATTTTTATCTGCTTGCCCTCGAACAGCACACTACGTTCAGCCGCGCCGGAAATGTCGAGGCGATCCGCTTGTTTTCACGCGCGCTGGAGCTTGATCCTGCCTTCGCCAACTGCTGGGCCGAACTCGCTTACGCCTATTCGGTCGAGGCCTGCAACGGCTTTGGTGACGACTTGCTGATATCGATCGAGAACTGGCGGATCGCGGCCGAAAACGCCCTGCGCCTCGACCCGACGGACAGCTGCGCTCACGCATGCCTTGGCAATGTCAGGGCATGCGTTGGCGATCTTGAAGGGGCGGAGCGCGCGCACCGGCGGGCTCTCGAATACGGCTGCAACCACGCCGGCATACTGCTGCTCCTGGCCGGCAGCAAGGCGCTTGTCGCCGGCGATCCGGCCGAGGCGATCCCGCTCATCGAGCGTGCCATGCGCCTCAATCCATTGGCCCCGCCCTGGTATTTCGGCATGCAAGGCCGCGTCCTGTTTGCCGTCGGCAGGCATCGGGAAGCTGTCGCGGCGCTGCGCAGGAGTTCGCCGGAGTCGCCGGACGTGCTGATGTTCCTGGCGCTTTCGCATGCGGCCATGGGCGAGGCCGGCGCCGCGGCGCGCGCCGCGGCCCGCTTGAGAGCCGAATTTCCAGGCTTTTCGGTCGAACGCTTCATCGCAGGCTATCCAGTGACCAACCCGGACGCCTTGCTTGCCATCCGCCATTCTGCCGAACTGGCGAGGCTGGCGTAGGCAAGTTGATGCATGCAGGAGTCGGTGCCGGCTCGCCCGATCGATGCCGGCCGATCACCGTTCGCGCCCACTGAAAAATTGACAGAACACCCGGTCTCGGCCATCCTTATGCCAGCCGCCATGTCCTGCGGCGGCGTGTGTATGAGCAGTCCATGGCCAGTTCCGCCACCAGCCAGAATTCCAAGCGCGCCGCGGTGCGCAGGGCGCTCGACCGCCACAAGGTCTACATCACCGCACAGAGCTTTTCCGCCGGCGCCTACAAGGCGCGTGTCCTCATCGACGGCGAGGCCTACTGGGTCGACGAATTCCGGCTGAGCCAGCTCCAGCAGGGCCTGTCGCCGGCCGAGCTCGAACTGACGCCGGCCACCGACGATTGAGCTGTGTGACATCCATCCCTTCGTCATCCCAGGAGTATTCCGGGGCGCTGGCGGGACAGCGCCCCCCTCTGTCCTGCCGGACATCTCCCCCACAAGGGGGGAGATCGGATGTCACGAATGCTTTCGCCAATCTCCAACGTCAAAGAAGAGGCGCCAAGGCAGAAGCTGCCAATCTCCCCCCTCGTGGGGGAGATGTCCGGCAGGACAGAGGGGGGCGCGAAGGAATGAGACGCCGGTTGCTGACCGCCGCGCGCTTCGGTCTTTGACATGCCAGCTCCCGCCAAACTCAAGGCCTATCGCGCCAAGCGTGAATTCAGCAAGACGCCGGAACCGGTCGGTGGGCCGGTTGCCGCAGAAGGCAACCGCTTCGTCGTGCACAAGCATCATGCCACTGCCGATCACTACGACCTTCGCCTGCAGGTCGGCGATGTGCTGAAGAGCTGGGCGGTGCCGCGCGGTCCGTCGCTCAATCCTGCCGACAAGCGGCTGGCGGTCGAGACCGAGGACCATCCGCTTGAATATATCGACTTCGAAGGCGTCATTCCCGAGGGCGAATATGGCGGCGGGCCGATGATCGTCTGGGACACCGGCGTCTGGGCGCCGATGGACGATGTCGAAAAGAGCTTGCGCAACGGCTCCTTCAAATTTCGTCTCGCCGGCGAGAAGCTGAATGGCGGCTGGATGCTGACCAGGCTGAAACCGAAGCCCGGCGAGGACGAGGGCAAAAAGAACTGGCTGCTGTTCAAGGAGCGCGATCTCGCCGCCGATACCGCGCTCGACATACTGGAGGCCCGGCCGGAAAGCGTCAAATCCGGCCGCCGCATCGAGGAGCTGGTGGCAAGGCCTGCCGCAAGGCCTGCGAAACCGGTGGCATTGAGACCCGGTGCGCTGCCGGGCGCGGTCAAGGCGCCGCTGCCTTCCCGCATCGAGCCGCAGCTGGCCACGCAGGTTCCAAAGCCGGGCGGCGGCGGCCCCGCGGAAAATACCTGGCTGCACGAGATAAAATTCGACGGCTACCGCACCATGGCGCATCTGGCCGACGGCGCGGTCAAATTGATCACTCGCGCCGGCCTTGACTGGACCAGGCGCTATGGCGACCTGCCGCTTGCCTTTGCCAGGCTGCCGTGCCGCGATGCAATCGTCGACGGCGAGGTCGTTGCGCTCGATGCCAAGGGCATCAGCCGCTTCGCGCTGCTGCAGGATGCATTGGCGCAAGGCGCCGGCAACAAGCTCCACTTCTATGCCTTTGACCTGTTGTATCTCGACGGTTGGGACCTGAGAAAAGCGCCGCTCGGCCGGCGCAAGGCGCTGTTGTCGCAATTGCTGTCCGGCCTGGGCGCCAACTTCGCCATCCAGTTCTCGGACCACGTCGAAGGCGATGGCCAGGCGCTCTATGACCAGGCCTCCGAGATGGGGCTGGAAGGCATCGTCTCCAAGCGTGCCACGGCGATCTACCAGAGCGGCCGCAGCAAGACCTGGACCAAGACCAAGGCGCTGAAGACCGGCGATTTCGTCATCGCCGGCTACACCACCTCCGCTGCAGCCGAGGGGCTGGCCGCACTCGGGCTCGGCGAATTCGAGGACGGCGAGCTGCACTATCGCGGCAAGGTCGGCACCGGCTTCGATGCCGCCACCGCCACCGAGTTGCTTTCCCGGCTGGAGCCGTTGCGCGCCGGCGCGTCGGCGCCCGACGGGGTTCCGCGCGAGATCATGCGCGAGATGAACTGGGTGCGGCCGCTGCTTTCGGCCCATATCCACTATGCCAACCGGACCACCGACAATGCGCTGCGCCATGCCGTGTTCCGCGGACTGCGCGACGTCGGCCTGTCGACGCCTGTATCGGCCAAGCGCAAGCGGCTGATCGCCGAGGCCGACCTCGCCACGATCTGGGTGACCAACCCGACGCGGCGGCTGTTCGGCAGAACCGGACCGACCAAGCTCGATATCGCCGTCTACTACGCGCTGGTCGGCGACTTCATGCTGCCGCACATTTTGGGTCGCCCGGTGTCACTGGTGCGCTGCCCGACCGGCAAGCCGCAGGACTGCTTCTTTCAGCGCCATGCATTCACCGGCATGCCGAAATCGGTGGCGACCTTCGAGACGACCAATTCCGAGGGCGAGACCAAATCCTACCTGTCGGTCGAGGACGCCAAGGGTTTTCTGGCGCTGGCGCAGTTCGGCGTCGTCGAGTTCCACATTTGGGGCACCCATCGTACGCGGCTCGACAAACCCGACCTGATCGTCTTCGACCTTGATCCCGGCGAGGGGGTCAGCTGGCGCGAGGTGGTCGAGGCGGCGGTGCATATCCGCACCGAACTGGAGGCGATGGGGCTGGTGCCGTTTGCCAAAACCTCGGGCGGCAAGGGCATCCACATATCAGTGCCGGTGAAGCAGAAACAGAACTGGAAGAAGCTGCACCAGGCGACCAGCGCCATCTCCTCGGCATTGGCCGCCACCGCGCCCGACACCTTCACCACCACTATGGGCAAGGACAACCGCAAGCGGCGCATCTTCATCGATTTTCATCGCAACGCGCGCGGCCATACCTCGGCGGCACCTTATTCGCTGCGCGCCCGCACCAATTTGCCGGCCTCGACGCCGGTGAGCTGGTCCGATCTGGAATTCATCGACGCTCCGGAAGATTTGAATTACTCTTCGCTGCCGGGCCTTCTGGCCACCTCCGGCGATCCCTGGGTCGACATGGAAGATTTCGCTAGGGATTTGCCGGTATTGTGAGGGCGATGTAGGTTTTGCGCAGCACCGTTCGTCCTTTGGACGAAGCGCTGCGAACAGTTCGACAGTGCACGGCCGCGTAGGAGAATTTTTATGGCGCCCAGGGCAAGTTGGAAAGGTTACCTCAAGCTCAGTCTCGTCAGCTGTCCGGTCCGGCTGTATCCGGCGACGAGCACAGCCGAGCGCATCAGCTTCAACCAGCTGCACAAGGACACCCACAACCGCATCAACATGAAGCCGGTCGATCCCGAGCTCGGTTTGGTCGAGCGCGCGGACCTGGTCAAGGGTTACGAATACGAGGACAAGCAGTACATCATCATCGACGACGCCGACCTCGAGGCGGTGAAGATCGAATCCAACCACACGATGAACATCGAGGCTTTTGTCGACGAGCGTTCGGTCGACGTCATCTATCAGGACGCGCCCTACTATCTGGCGCCGGATGGCGCGATGGCCGAGGAGACCTTCGCGGTGCTGCGCGAAGCCATGCGCAAATCCGGCAAACTGGCGATCGCGCGGCTGGTGCTGTCCAGCCGCGAGCGCGTGGTGACAATCGGCGCCCGCGAGAACGGCATGTTCGTCTGCACCTTGAGGAACCCGAACGAAGTGCGCGGCACGGCTGAATATTTCGGCAACATCCCGGCCGGCAAGCCCGACCCGGAAATGCTGCAGCTCGCCGAAGCGCTGATCAAGCAGAAGGAAACCAGCTTCGACCCGAAGAACTACGAGGACCGCTATGAGATCGCGCTGATGGCGATGATCCGCGAGAAGCTCAAGGGTCACAAGCCGATCATTGCGGCAGCTCCCGAGCGCGGCAATGTGATCAATCTGATGGATGCGCTGAAGGCCAGCCTGTCGCAATCGGCCAAGCCGCCGGCCAAGAGCAAGAGCAAGGCCGATGAAGCGGCGAAACCGGCAACGAAATCCACCAAGAGCGGCGCCGGCGCGGCCAAGGAAAATCCGCTCAAGGCCAATCTGCTCAAGGCCGTCGGCAAGAGCAAAGGGTGACAGCGCCCCCCGCTATAATTTCCGGCACCGTCTTCGGCGCCATCGGCGCGCTGGCGGCGTTCCCGCTGAGGCTGGCGGCGCGTGAAGTAGAGCGCCAGCAGGGCCAATTGCGGCGCGGCGTTAACAGGCGCACCAGCCATGTCGTGTTCGGCCGCACACTTCTGGCCAAGGCCGGGGATGCCGAGATCGAGCGCCGCGTCGCCGCCGAGCGTGCGGCCGGGCGCAAGCTGATCAGCGAAAACGGTTTTTTGCGCCTGCTTGGGCTGATCAAGGCGCCGGAGGCCTCGACCCTGTCGCGGCAGTCGCTTCTCGATCAGTCGCGGCTGACCGCCGCCGATCTCGACCTTCTCAGCCTGTTCGATGCCTTCGAGCATGATGGCGAACCCTATTCGTTCCGCGATCTGATCCTGGCCCGCAAATATGCCGGGCTGATCGCCGGCGGCGCCTCGTGGGGGGCGATCGCGCGCTCGGTGCACCGCTGCGGTCCGGTCGCCTCGCTGACCGCCAAGTCGCTGAATGTCGGCTCGCAGCATGGGCGCGCCGATCAGATCTACCTCGAAGGCGGGCAGTGCGAAGTCGACGGCCAGTTGCTGTTCGATTTGGGGTCGCCCGATGACGACACGCTGGAAGAACTGTTCGCTGATGCCGAAGCGGCGGAAGAGGCTGAACACCACGAGCAGGCGGCGGCACTCTACCAGCGCTGCCTGGCCATCGATCCGACCGATGCGATCGCCGCCTTCAACCGCGCCAACTGCCTGCGCGCCGCTGGACGCGCGGCCGAGGCGGCGCACGACTATGCCCGCGCGATAAAGCTCGATCCGGGTTTCGTCGAGGCCTGGTTCAATCTGGCCGGGCTGATGAGCGACGAGGGCCGCGACGGCTCGGCGCGACGGCATCTGCAAAAGGCGATCGCGCTGGACCAAAACTATGCCGACGCGGTGTTCAACCTGGCGAGGCTGGAGTTCGACGCCGGCAACCTCGCCGAGGCGCGGCGAAACTGGTCGCGATATCTCGAGCTCGACGCCAGCTCCGAATGGGCGCGCATGGCGGCCAGGGGGATACAATTCATCGATTTGCAGCTGGCGCGGATGTCGGGGTGAGGGCTTCAATGTCTGCGCTTGAGCACCCCCCTCTGTCCTGCCGGACATCTCCCCTTCAAGGCAGGGCTGTCCGGGGAAAGTTTTGAGTGAATCGAAATGCCACATGTGCATGCCCCGTAAAACGGGGTTTGTCCGTCTTTTCTCTGGTTGTCGAGACTCAGAAAAGGAACGGGGCATGCGCTTTGCACCTAGCATCTTCGGGCAGCTTCTTGAACCCATCGATCGGCGTCAATTCCAAGCAATTGTGGATCGCCACGACGGGGATGCGTACGACAAATCGTTCAGAAGCTGGGATCATCTGGTGGCGCTGATCTATGCCCAGTTCTGCGGCAGCAGCAGCTTGCGTGGCCTGGAAGCCGGCTGGAACGCCAACAGCCAGCATCATTATCACCTGGGCAGCGGTCCGTTGATGCGTTCGACCTTGTCGGATGCCAACAGACGGCGTCCGGTCGCCATCTTTGCCGAGGCGTTCGGTCTGGTGGCGAACCTGCTCGACAGGCAAATGCGGCGCGAGGGCGAAGCGATGCTGCGGCTGATCGACTCGACCCCCATTCCGCTCGGCAAACTGTGCGATTGGGCCAAGTCGAACGGGCGCATCCGCGGCATGAAGGTGCATGTCGTCTATGACCCGAAGACCGACTGTCCGCGCATCCTCGACATCACCGACGCCAACGTCAACGACGCCCAGGTCGGTCGCCAGATCACGATCGAAGCTGGAGCGACCTACGTGTTCGACAAGGGCTACTGCCATTATGGCTGGTGGACGGCGATCGCCGAAGCCGGATCGATCTTCGTGACGCGGCCCAAATCCAACATGAGGCTGGCGCTGCTGCGTGATCGCCCTATAGCCGAGCCGCAGGGCGACGGCTTCCTGGTTGTGGAAGACAGTGAGGTAAGCTTGGTCAGCAAGGCTGCTTGCAAGCTGCCGATGCGGCTGCGTCGCCTGCGCGTTCAGCGCGAAACGGGCGACACCATCACGCTTTTGACCAACGATCTGGAGCGCTCTGCCGTCGAGATTGGACGGCTTTACAAAGGCCGCTGGCACATCGAGCTTCTGTTCCGATGGATCAAGCAGCACCTCAAGATCCGCAAGTTCCTCGGCAACAACGGCAATGCAATCCGCCTGCAACTCTTTGCCGCAATGATCGCCTTTGCGCTGCTGCGCATTGTCGCGCGCACCCGCCGCGTCACTATTCCTATCTTGAGGTTCACAGAACTGGTCGCTCAATACTTGTTCGGGCGGCGGAAACTGCACACCATCGATAAGCCGCCACCGGTCAATCCAAGCCGACCAAGGGACCGAGCCTCTCCCAATCAGATGGCCTTCATTTATGAATAACTTTCCCCGGACAGCCCTGCCCTCAAGGGGGGAGATCGGCAGCTTCGACTGTCCGCTCACTCCTGCGACGTTGGAGATTGGCGAAAGCGGCCGAACGCACAATCTCCCCCCTTGAGGGGGAGATGGCCGGCAGGCCAGAGGGGGGCGCGAAGGAACTCGGCCTTCATCTGCGGCCCACCCCATGACCGCCTTCCTCTTCGACGGTCCCGACGCCGCTCCCATCACCATCCTGCTCGCCCATGGCGCCGGCGCGCCGATGGACTCGGCCTCGATGACCGCCACCGCAAAAGCACTTGCTGCCGCCGGGTTTCGCGTTGCGCGCTTCGAGTTCCACTACATGGCAGCCCGCCGCTACGGCCACCGCAAGCCGCCGCCGCGCGCCGAGACGGTGAACCCGGAATACGTCAGGGCGATCGCCGACCTCAGGGCGAAGGGTGTGAATGGGCCGCTCATCATCGGCGGCAAGTCGATGGGCGGCCGCGTCGCCTCGATGATCGCCGACGAGATGTTTTCCAAGGGCGAGATTTCAGGGCTGCTTTGCCTCGGCTACCCCTTCCATCCGCCGGAGAAACCGACGCAGCTTCGCACAAAACACCTCGCCGATCTCAAGACGCCGACATTGATCTTCCAGGGCACACGCGACGAATTCGGGACCAGGGACGAGGTCGCGACCTACGATCTTTCCGACACAATCGAAATCGCCTGGCTGGAGGACGGCGACCACGATCTGAAGCCGCGCAAGAGCATCTCCGGTTTTTCGACCGCCGATCATCTGAAGACACTCGCTGAAGCGGTCAAGGCGTGGACCGAGCGCATCGTGCGCTGAAGCAGGCCGATGAAGATCGCCACCTTCAACGTCAACAACATCAACGGCCGGCTGCAAAACCTGCTGGCCTGGCTGACCGTCGCCAAGCCCGACATCGTTTGCCTGCAGGAACTGAAAGCGAGGCAGACACAGTTTCCGCGCACAGCACTCGCCACGGCCGGCTATGGCGCGGTTTGGGTGGGGCAGCCGACCTGGAACGGCGTCGCCATTCTTTCGCGCGGCTCGGAGCCGGTGCTGACCCGCGAGGCGCTGCCCGGCGACGACAGCGATAACCAGGCCCGCTACATCGAGGCGGCGGTCAGCGGCATCGTCATCGCCTGCCTCTATGCGCCGAACGGCAACCCGCAGCCCGGCCCGAAATTCACCTACAAGCTGGCGTGGCACGAACGCCTGAACGCGCATGCGGCGGAACTGTTCGACACCGGGCTGCCGGTGGTGCTCGCCGGCGACTACAATATCGTGCCCGAGCCGCGCGACATCTATCCGACCCGCTCCTATGACGACAATGCGCTGGTGCAGCCGGAAAGCCGCGCCGCCTTCGCAGCGCTGCTCGACCAGGGCTGGCTAGATGCACTGCGCAAGAAACATCCGAAGGAGACGCTCTACACATTCTGGGATTATCGCCGCAACCGCTGGCCGCGCGACGCCGGCCTGCGGCTCGACCATATATTGCTGTCCAGGAAACTGGCGCGCCGGCTGGCCGGGGCAGGCATCGACCGCAACGTCCGCGGCGAGCCCGGCGCCAGCGACCACGCGCCGGTCTGGGTTGAGTTGCGGTGAGGGCGGAGACCATCTCCCCGCAAGGGGGAGTTCCGCCGATAGCGCCTCTTTTTCGAGGTTGGCGATTGGCGAAATCAAAGATGATCCCTCATGCACAACCCCTCACACCGGTCGCGCGCCTTCACGGGCGAAAGCCTCGATCAAAGGTGCATACCCCTCAAGGTCGGGTTGAGTGGCGAAGCTGTGGCTGGCGGCGGTCGTGGCCCAGGGCAGCTTTTCCGACGTGAAGACCTCGACGAAGGGCTCATACCAATGATGCTGGTCGAGCATGGTCGCGCGGACATTGACGAAGAAGTCCAGGCCGTGCGGATGCGTGAACATCCAGTTCTTGCAGTGCGGGCAGTAGAGTTGCCGGTGCGGCCCATGCATACCGCCGACCACCGGCTCGCCTTGCGTAACGCTAAAGCCGTTGGTTGGCACCGCCATGGTCAGGGAATAAGCACTCGCGCTCAGCTTCTGACAGCCGGTGCAATGACAGGCCATGGTCAGCAAGGGCGGCGCACTTATGCGAAAGCGTATCCCGCCGCACAGGCAGCCGCCGTCCCAGGGTAGTTTCCACTCATCCATCATCTGGCCTCGATCGGTCTTGAGCACTGCTGAGCGATCCTAGCGCACGACCGGGCAACATTGCGGCGACCCAAGAGATCCCCGGGGGCATCCAGCGCTTGTTGCAGGCGAGCGTTTTTGTGCTGCTGTTCGCTGGCAATCTGCGGAATTGAACCGGGACATCGACAAACCCGGCCTCGACCGGCATCATTGCGGGCAAAGCGAACAGCGACCCGGGGGGAGCCGATGAACAGGTTTGTCGACAGGGTGCTGGCAATGCTGCTGCTGGCGATCGGCATGCTCTGCTTCACACGCGTGTATTTCGCGCTGGGGGGCGCCGGCGAAGGCTTCGCGTCGGTGCGCATGGCTTTCTTCGGGATAGCGGGCGTTGTCTCAGCCCTTGCAGCGCTGCTGTTCTGGGCCGGCCTGTTGCCGGGCCGCTCGACGCACGATCCGAAGACTCCTCTGTTCGGCAGGGGCGCCGAAACGCAACCCGGCGGACGACCACGCCTGCGGCGGCTCTTTGCCGTCGTTCCGTTCCTCGCCGTGCTCGCTCTGGTGGCCGACCAACTCGGCCCCTGGTCGCGGCAGCCACAGGACGCCGGCAAAGGCCTGATCGCCGAGCAACCGGCGCCGAGCGCGCCGCAAGGCCAAGACGTCTCCAGCGCACCGGCCCCGGAACCGGAAGCGATACAGCCGCCGGCGCCTGCTTCGCCATCCGAGGTCGCGCTCCCCCCGCCTGTCTCACCGCCGGAGCCTGCTCCAGCTCCGGCTGCGCCACCGCAGACCGTCGCGCCGCTGCCGCAGGTTCCGCCATCGCAGCCGACGCAGCCCGATGGCCACCGCGAGCCTGTCGTCTGGCTGGCGGTGGCGCCCGACGGGCACTCGATCCTGAGCGCCAGCACCGACCGCACGATCAAGCTCTGGGATATCGAAGGCAAGCGCCTGATCCGCACCCTCGGCATCCACAAGGACATGGCGCGGACAGCGCTTTTCCTGCCCGATGGGGCGCGGGCGCTGACGGCGGGCGACGATGGCGAGATCGTGCTGCGCCAGCTCGCCGATGGCGCGGTGCTGCACGTCTTCTCTTCAGGCCAGAACGGCGGCGTCAACAAGCTGGCGATCAGCCCCGACGGCAAACGTGCGGTCAGCGGGCACGACACCGGCAGGGTCATCGTCTGGGATATCGAGAAAGGCTCGGTGCTGCGTGTGATGCCGGGGCACGACTGGTCGATCAGCGGGGTCGCCGTCTCACCCGACGGCACACGCGCGATCAGCGGCAGTATCGAGGGCACGCTAAAACTATGGGACATCGCCACCGGCAAGCAGCTGCGCAGCTGGCACGGGCATGAGCGCGGCCCCTATGGGATCGTGTTCATGGCCGACGGGCGCCATCTGATCACCGGCAGCGGTGATTATACGATCAAGCTCTGGGATCTCGACACCTTCAAGGAAGTGCGCCGCCTCGAGGGCCATTCGGGCACGGTCTATGTGCTGGCGCTGTCGGCCGACGGCAAGCGGCTGCTCTCCGGCTCGCTCGACGGAACGGCACGGCTGTGGGACTTGGAAACCGGCAACGAGACCGCGCTGTTCGACAGCCGCTCCGGTCCGGTCTACGCCGTGGCGTTCGCCGCCGACGGCACAGTGCTCACCGGCGGCTACGACCGCACCATCCGCGACTGGCCGGCGGCAGGCGGGGACGGGGTGGTGCTTTTCGCCGGAGCGCCGGAGTGATGATGACGTTACGGAAAAGAACGCCATCGCCGACGCTGCCAATCTCGCCCCTCGTGGGGGAGATGTCCGGCAGGACAGAGGGGGGCGCCGTAGAGCGCCAACCTTGCTCTAACTCGTTCTCAACGAGGAACCAGTCAGCTGGGGTAACTATGAATGGTTGACAGGCCGGCGGGACAGCGCCCCCCTCTGTCCTGCCGGACATCTCCCCCACAAGGGGGGAGATTGGCGGTTTTGGCCTTACCGTCCATCCTTCAGCGTTCGAGATTGGCGAAAACAGGAGTGACATCCAATCTCCCCCTGGGAGATCGGCTGCCACATCCGCCTTCGCAAAACCCCTTTACGGCATCGGTTTTCGAGGCCAATACCGCTTCGACCAAGCGTTGGAACCGAACATGACGACCAATCTCCACATCGTCGAAGCATCGATCACAGAGCTGCGGCAGGCACTGGAGGCCGGCATCGTCACCAGCGTCGAGCTGGTCGGCGCCTGTCTGCGCCGGATTGCGCATTACGACCGCCATGGCCTCGCCCTCAACGCCGTGCCCGTGCTCAATCCGAAAATGTTCGAGGAGGCGGCCGCGTCCGACTGGCGCCGCCGGAGTGGTGCGACGCTCGGGCCGCTGGACGGCATCCCCTATACCGCCAAGGACAGCTACAAGGTATCGGGCTTGAGGGTGGCCGCCGGCTCGCCGGCGTTCGAGCATCTCGTCGCCAACGAGGACGCCTTCACCATCGGGCGGCTGCGGGCCGGCGGCGCGGTGCTGATCGGGCTGACCAACATGCCGCCGATGGCCAATGGCGGCATGCAGCGCGGCGTCTACGGAAGGGCGGAAAGCCCCTACAATGCCGATTACCTGACCGCCGCTTTTGCGTCGGGCTCGTCGAATGGTTCCGGCACCGCGACCGCCGCCAGCTTCGCCGCCTTCGGGCTCGGCGAGGAGACATGGTCGTCGGGCCGGGCGCCGGCGTCGAACAACGCGCTGGTCGCCTACACGCCGTCGCGCGGCGTCATTTCGGTGCGCGGCAACTGGCCGCTGGTGCCGACGATGGACGTGGTGGTGCCGCACACGCGCAGCGTGCCCGACATGCTCGAACTGCTCGACGTGATCGTCGCCGACGACCCGGACACCACCGGCGATTTCTGGCGCGCGCAGCCCTGGGTGGCGCTGCCAAAAAGCTCGGACGTACGGCCGTCGCGCTACACCGGCCTCAGGCTGGAGGGGGCGCTGCGAGGCATGCGGCTTGGCGTGCCCCGCATGTATATCGGCCGCGATACGGAGGCTGATGTGCCGATCCAGACCCGCGCCTCGGTGCTGGAGCTGTGGCAGCAGGCGGCAGCGGATCTGCGGCGGCTCGGTGCTGATGTGGTCGAGGTCGATTTTCCCGTCGTCTCCAACTACGAGCGCGACCGGCCGGGCACAAAAAACATGGTCGATCGCGGGCTGATTCCCAAAGGATTCGCCGAGCGCGAGATCTGGGACCTGTGCGTCTTCGCCTGGGACGATTTCCTGCGCGCCAATGCCGACCCTGCCATCCCCGATCTCGCGTCGGTCGACGGCGCAAAGATCTTTCCGCAGCCGCCGGGCACGCTGCCGGACCGTTATGAGGACAGTTTTGATGTGGCGGGATATGTCGAGCGGGCCAAGCGCGGCGTCACCCCATTCCTGGCCATTCCCGAGCTGGAGGCCGGCTTAAAAGGCCTGGAGGCGACGCGGCGCATCGATTTCGAGGATTGGCTCGACGCGCAACGGCTCGACGCAGTGGTGTTTCCCGCGGTCGCCGATGTCGGGCCGGCCGATGCGGATGTCGACGAGGCGTCCGCGGCACTTGCCTGGCGCAACGGCACCTGGGTCGCCAATGGCAATCTGGTGCCGCGCCATCTCGGCATTCCGACCGTCACCGTGCCGATGGGCACGATGGCCGATATCGGCATGCCGGTCGGCCTGACCTTCGCCGGCAAGGCTTATGCGGATACGAAGCTGCTGCGGCTGGCCGGCGACTTCGAGCGTTCTGGCCAGCGCCGCAGCCGCCCGCCGCGCACGCCGGAACTTCCCGACGATGTTTTTTTCGCCCGGCCTGCCGCAGACCAGCCCGGCGAGGCGCCGCCGCTGACCGTCACGCTTGCCGCCGAGACGCGCCGTGCGGGAGACCATGACGAGATAAGCATCATGCTCGATGTCGATGGCGAGGCCGGAACCGAAACCCATGTGAAGGTGCATGTCAATGGTGAGCCGGTCACCATGCAGCGGATCGGCGCGCGCTTGACCGGGCGTGCGGTCGTGCCGGCCAAAGAGCACCACAGGAGCCACAGCGTCTGGCGCGGCTCCTACGGCTCGATCGTCAGCACTGTCGTGCGTCTTGAAGACGGACGCGCCGCCGGCGCCTACATGGTGACCGGCGGGATCGGGTGACCATTGCGTGTGCTACGGCGCGCCGTCTGCAAACAGCCTTTCAATTCGCGTCACTTCGGCTTGCAGGGGTCGGCCTTGGCCGCTGCTGTCATCTCGCCCTCCTGCTGCGCCTCGACATCCTGCTGCGAGGTGGCAAGGTTTTTATCGCCACCGGCTTCCTTCTCGGCAAGCGGCATGGTGTTGCCGGTCTTGTTGGCCGGGCCGCCCTCTACCCTGTTACCAGTATTCGCTTCGGTTTCGAGGGGCGCGCGCGTTGCGTCTTTTGCGACGCCTGATTGAGCTTCGATCGATGCGGTCGTCTCATGGCAGGTGGCGCTTGCCGTGCCGGCCGTCAGCCCGATCATAGAGGTGGCGAGCAAAATAGCGGTTAGGGTCTTCATCTCGTCCTCCTTTCGGTGTTTTGAGGTCATCTTTCTAAACTGCCGGCACTATCTGAGGTTCCGCTAATTCAGTTCGAACTTCGAATGTGGCGTTGTATTCCCATTGCTTTGCGGGCTTCCGCAGGCGCCGCCTATGGCGTATTGGCGCGGGCAAACTCCCTTGGGCGCGCGTGAAAAGCATGATCCGACTGGAAAGCATCAGCAAGCAGAACGGCCGGCAGATCGTCTTCATCGAGGCTTCCGCCTCCCTGCAGAAGGGCGAGAAAGTCGGGCTGGTCGGCCCCAACGGCGCCGGCAAGACGACGCTGTTTCGCATGATCAACGGCGAAGAGCAGCCCGACGAGGGCCAGGTCTCAGTCGATCGCGGCGTCACCATCGGCTATTTCAGCCAGGATGTCGGCGACATGGCGGGTCGCAGCGCGGTTGCCGAAGTGATGGACGGCGCCGGGCCGGTGAGCGAAGTGGCGGCCGAGATGGGCGCGCTCGAAGCGGCCATGGGCGATCCCGATCGCGCCGACGAGATGGACGCGATCATCGCCCGCTATGGCGATCTGCAGGCGCGGTTCGAGGAGCTCGACGGCTATGCGCTGGATGGACGCGCCCGCGAGGTGCTGGACGGCCTCGGCTTCAGCCAGGAGATGATGGACGGCGACGTCGGAAAACTTTCCGGCGGCTGGAAGATGCGCGTGGCGCTGGCCCGCATCCTGCTGATGCGGCCCGACGCCATGCTGCTTGACGAGCCGAGCAACCATCTCGACCTGGAAAGCCTGATCTGGCTGGAACAGTTCCTGAAGAACTTTGACGGCGCGCTGCTGATGACCTCGCACGACCGCGAGTTCATGAACCGCATCGTCGACAAGGTGGTGGAGATCGATGGCGGCTCGCTGACCGCTTACTCCGGCAACTATGAATTCTACCAGCAGCAGCGTGCTATCGCCGACCGGCAGCAGCAGGCGCAGTTCGAGCGCCAGCAGGCGATGCTGGCCAAGGAGATCGCCTTCATCGAGCGCTTCAAGGCGCGGGCGTCACATGCCGCCCAGGTGCAGAGCCGGGTGAAGAAGCTGGAGAAGATCGACCGCGTCGAGCCGCCCAAGCGCCGCCAAAAAGTGTCGTTCGACTTCCAGCCGGCGCCGCGCTGCGGCGAGGACGTGGTGACGCTGAAGAACGTCCACAAGGGCTATGGCAGCCGCTCGATCTACGAGGGGCTGGATTTCCAGGTGCGCCGCCGCGAGCGCTGGTGCGTTATGGGCATCAACGGCGCCGGCAAGTCGACGCTGCTGAAGCTGGTCGCCGGCGCGTCCGAGCCGGACAATGGCACGGTGGCGCGCGGGCCCAGCGTCACGATGGGCTATTTCGCCCAGCATGCCATGGAAGTGCTGGAGGGCGAACGCAGCGTGTTCCAGACGCTGGAGGGCGCCTTTCCGCAGGCAGGCCAGGCGCCGCTGCGCGCGCTGGCCGGCTGCTTCGGCTTTTCCGGCGACGAGATCGAGAAGAAATGCCGGGTGCTGTCGGGCGGCGAGAAGGCGCGGCTGGTGATGGCGCTGATGCTGTTCGACCCGCCCAATTTGCTGGTGCTGGACGAGCCGACCAACCACCTCGACATCGCCACCAAGGAGATGCTGATCACGGCACTTTCGCAGTATGAGGGCACCATGCTGTTCGTCTCGCACGATCGGCATTTTCTCGCGGCACTGTCGAACCGGGTGCTGGAACTGACGCCCGAGGGCGTCCACACCTATGGCGGGGGCTATACGGAGTATGTCGAGCGAACGGGGCAGGAGGCGCCTGGATTGCGGAGCTGAGCTGCCGCGAGAAAGGCCGAGCGGCCCGGCGTCGTTGGCCTGAGGGGGGCGGGACTGGCGCCGAGCCTAACCGGTTGGGGGGTAGATCACCGGCCACCTGAATACATACGCTAAATCTAATTTAAGTGCAAGCTAATGTAACAGTGATTCAATGTTGCGCGTTGGCGATTTTCAGCGGTTGTTTCCAATCAGTTGATGTTTCTGGCGGCCGCTTCCTGGCCGCGCGCGTCGCTCCTATAGTGGCGGCTATACCTGATTGTTGAGCGCACCGGCCAAGAGGCGCCGGTGGCGCGGGGCTGAAGCGCAGAGCGCCGGCTTGACCGTTCACCAGGCCGGCGACATTGTGCTGGTCGCCAGTCCATAACGGTCGTGTGGGAATGGATTTTCGCAACGCCATCGATGAATCGCTGGCTTGGGCCAGCCGATGGTTCGACTACGCCGTCACGCCGTGGTTTTTCTATCAGGCTGCAATCATCGTCACGCTCTTCCTGGTCGCCAAGCTCGCGGCGCAGCGCATCGAACCGCTCGTGGAGAACCGGGCACGCCAGATTAAGGGGCATCCCGGACTGTTGAGGGTCGTCGTTGCCCTGTTGCGGCGCACCGACTGGATCCTGTTCACGGTCTTCCTGCTTGCCGCGCTCGTTCTCATGCGCGCCGTCACCTGGCCAAGCCGGAGCCATTTCATCTATATCGCGCTCTCGCTATCGCTTGCGTGGCTGTTTGCGTCGGTGCTGTCGCGCATCATCCGCAATCGCTTTGTCGCGCGGGCTCTCGGCTGGCTGACCTGGATCTATGCGGCCCTCGTCATCCTGGGCATCGATGACGACACCGCGGCGTTCCTGGACGGCCTCGCAATACCTTTGGGCGCGGTGCGCCTTTCGGCGCTCATGGTGCTGAAAGCGGCGCTGCTGCTGATCGCCACGGTTTGGCTTGCGGTCGTCGTCGGCAAGTATATCGACGAGCGCGTCCGCATCTCCGAAGAGCTGACGCCGTCGATCCGCGTCCTCGTCGGCAAGGTCGCAAAGGTCGGCCTCGTGCTGGTGGCGGGTGTTATCGCCCTGTCTTCCGTCGGTCTCGACCTGACCGCTTTGACGATATTCTCCGGCGCCGTCGGCGTCGGCCTGGCTTTCGGTCTGCAGAAGGTGGTTTCGAATTTCGTCTCCGGCATGATCATCCTGCTCGACAAGTCGATCAAGCCGGGCGACACCATTTCGCTCGAAGGCACTTTCGGCTGGGTACGCGAATTGCGGGCGCGATTTGTCTCGGTGGTGACGCGCGACGGCCGCGAGTACCTGATCCCGAACGAAGACTTCATCACCCAAAGGGTCATCAACTGGTCGTTCAGCGACAACCTCGTGCGGCTCGACGTGAATTTCGGCGTCTCTTACGACGCCGACCCGCATAAGGTCAGTGAACTGGCGATAGCGGCCGCCATGAGCGTCGGCCGGGTCGAAGCCGACCGGCGGCCGGTCTGCTGGCTCACCGACTTCGGCGAGTCCTCGCTCAATTTCGTCCTGCGCTTCTGGATCCACGACCCTCAGCAAGGCCTGACCAACGTGCGCGGCAGGGTGCTGCTGGCGCTGTGGGACACTTTTAGGGAAAACGGCATCGACATCCCCTATCCGCATCGCGAGATCATCATGAAGCCGGATGGGCGGGCTGAGAAATCAGGCGGGCGTTGATCGGTTTCAAACGAACCTACGTCGTGGGCTTCCCCTCTCCGTCTCGGCTTCGCCGAGCCACCTCTCCCCACTTTGTGGGGCGAGGAACCCAGGTTCTGCAAGGCGGCGCCTATTCCACATCACCACCTCCACCATGAAGAAGATTGCCTATGGCGAGTGGCAGCCCTCGAAGGCCTGGGTTCCTCGCCCCCGCGGAGCGGGGGAGAGGTGGCTCGGCGAAGCCGAGACGGAGAGGGGGTCTTTCGCGAGCACAGCCTTCTCGTGCGCGTCCGGCAAGGGTTCGCACCTCGGCTCCAATGCTGTATCCAACCCTGAAATCAAGGAGCCTGCGATGACTCACCTCGACTCCCCCGACGCCGGCATGGCGGCCGATGACGACACCACGTGGCAAGGCGATGTTCGCGCCGGCGTGCGGCAGGTGCGCGATCTGGATTCCCTGCCGCTGTCGCCGGCCGAGCGCGCGGCGGCTCAAGCTGCGGCCACGCGCCACAAGGTTCGCATCCCAAAAGCCTATCTCGATCTGATCGACTGGAGCGATCCCGCCGATCCGATCCGGCTTCAGGTCATCCCGTCGCCCGAAGAACTGGCCGAGCAGGAAGGCGAGCTCGACGATCCGATCGCCGATCACGCCTTCAGCCCGGTGCCGCGATTGACGCATCGCCATGCCGACCGGGTTCTCCTGTTTGCCACCTACCAGTGCGCGGTCTATTGCCGGTTCTGCTTTCGCAAGGAGTCGCTGAGCTCGATCGGCCGCGGTTTTTCGCGCGAGGCGCTGGAGCCGGCCTTCGCCTATATCGAGACCCACCCCGAAATCCGCGAGGTGATCCTGACTGGCGGCGATCCGCTGTCGCTGCCGGACAAGGCGCTGGCGGAAATCCGCGCCCGCCTCGAGGCGGTTGCGCATGTGCGGCTCTTGCGCATCCACACGCGCGTGCCCGTCGCATTGCCCTCGCGCGTCACGTCAGGGCTGGTTCGCTCGCTGCAGGGCCGGCTGATGGTTACGGTCGTCACCCATTTCAATCACGCGCGGGAGATCACGCCGGCCACCGAACAAGCCTGCCGCGCGTTGCGGCAGGGCGGCTTCGTGCTGCTCAACCAGAGCGTCCTGCTGAAAGGCGTCAACGACACGGTCGAGGTGCTGGAGGAACTGTGCCGCGAGCTGATGTACCGCCTCGGCGTCAAACCCTATTACCTGCACCACGGCGACCTCGCCCGCGGCACGGCGCATCGGCGCACTACGATTGCCGAGGGACGGGCGCTGGTCAGCGCCTTGCGGGCGCGCCTGTCGGGCATCTGCAACCCCGTCTACGTGCTGGACCTGCCGGACGGCGGCGGCAAAGTACCGCTCGGCCCGTGCCATGTCGAGGCGCAGGACGGCAAGACGTGGCGGATTCGCGGGCAGGACGGTGAGATGAGGGCGTATACGGAGGTGGCTGGAGACCTTTGAAAGCCTGGTTCCTCGCCCCGCAAAGCGGGGAGAGGTGGCTCGGCGCAGCCGAGACGGAGAGGGGGCTTCCTTTGCGCACGGAAGTTCATGCTGCCGCGCCTCCTTGGAACCGGATCGAATGCCTCGCATTTTAACAGAGGACGGGGCAAAAGGAGCGCAAGGTGAAAGCTTTATCGGCGGTACTTGGCGGCTTCGTGCTGACGCTGACGGTTTTCGCCAGCGGATTGGCCTTCGCCTTCTGGATTCTCTCTGCCGAGCCGGTGCGGCCGGTCGCCCCGACTTCCAGCGTTGCTGAACTGTGGCCGAGGGAGCCGCGGAAGGTGAACCCCGCTTCGCAGCAGTTTGAGCGCCTTCCCGCCCGCGAGATCCCAAAGGTCCCAGTGGTCCCAGAGGTCCCAGCGGTTGCAGAGGTCCCGACTGATCAGGCCCCATTTGATCAGGCCCCAGTTGATCAGGCCCCAGCTGATCGCACGGCGAAATCTGGCGATGCCGCAGCTTCGGCGCCCGATACCACCGCTACCGCCTCCATCAAGCCGACACCGCCGGCAACCGACGAGCAGCAGGCGATGCCCGCCGCCCATGTGGAATGGTGCGCAAGCCGCTACCGCTCCTACAGGCCAAGCGACGACCACTACACATCCTACAGCGGAGAGCAGCGTCCCTGCATCTCGCCCTATCTCGATGCCGGTGCGGCCGACCGCGCCACCCAGCCTGCCGACGATGGCGCCAGCTATGTCGAGGCGACCGACATGTCGCCAATGGATGACGTTCCGTTGGATGAAAGCGGCGGCGCCTGGCTTCCACCCGACCACGTGGAATATTGCTTCAGCCGCTACCGCTCCTATCGGCCGGAAGACAACAGCTACCAGCCCTATTCCGGCGGCCCGCGCCGGCAGTGCCATTAGGCGAGGGCAGGGCGGGCTGGCGGCCGCAGTGGATGGCGCCTGTGCGACTCCCCAACGATCACGCAGATTTCTTGGATCGTTCGGGTTGGCGCGGCGTTCATCCGATACAAAAGGAGGAATCAACATGGGCGACGACCGGGAAGACAGGATTCGTGAGCGCGCATACCAGATCTGGGAACGCGAAGGCGGGATCCATGGCGATCCCGAGCGGCACTGGTACCGGGCCGAGGCCGAGATCGACAGGGAGGCAGCCCTGCCGCTGACGGCAGGCGATGCCCTGCCGGAAACCCGCGAGATCGCGAGCTCCGACGTCCTGACGGTGGAGGCCTTGGCGGTGCGCACCGGCATATCGGGCGAACAGGCGCAGGAACTGATCGACAGGCTGGGCAACGACCGGGCGGCGATCGAACAAGCCGCGCGCAACCTGAAGGGGAAGCAGCGGCTCGGGGAGTGACAGATGATCAGAAAGCTCAAAGACGGAAAATACCGCCTCTATTCGCGCAAGAAGGACGAAAAGACCGGCAAGCGCCGCAATCTCGGGACGTTTGACAGCCGCGAGGCTGCGGAGAAGCACGAACGCGAGGTGCAGTATTTCAAGAGGCATTGAGGGGTGTCGATGGCCGTCCCTTGCCAGGCAGCCGCGCCGGAAGCCGCCTTACTTCGGCGTAGGGTGTAGAATTCTAGCGAGCGCAGGATACCGCTTTGATGGGGACAGCGAACTTTCATGTTTCCCTGCCTCTTCGTGTTATTGTGGATACGAGGAGATTGTCCCGTGAGCGAGAGCCGCAAGCTAGCCGCGATCCTTGCCGCTGATGTGGTCGGGTACAGCCGGCTGGCGAGCGCGGATGAAGATCGTACTTTGGCCCGGTTGCGGGCACTTCGCAGCGACCTGATTGACCCGACCATCGCCGTTTACAACGGTCGAATGGTCAAGCGCACAGGCGATGGTGCGTTGGTCGAATTCCGCAGTGTGGTAGATGCCGTGCGCTGCGCCATAGAAGTGCAGAATGGCATGGTCGAGCGCAACGCCGGCGTGCCCGAGGACCGCCGCATCGAGTTTCGGATTGGGATACATTTGGGCGACGTGGTCGAAGAAAGCGACGGCGACCTGATGGGCGACGGCGTCAACATCGCCTCGCGTCTGGAGGGCGTCGCTGCCCCGGGCACCATCTGCCTGTCCGAAGATGCCTATCGGCAAGTCAAGACGAGACTAGACGTTTCGGTCAGTGATCTCGGCGACACCCAGCTCAAGAACATTGCCGAGCCGATCCGGGTTTATTCGCTCCGAGTCGGCACCGCGGCTCACGCAAAGGCGCCTGTGACCCCCGAACTTTCGGAAGCTCTGCTTTCGAAAGCGGCACCGTCTCAGTTATCGATCGCCGTGCTGCCCTTCGCCAACATGAGCGGTGATACCGAGCAGGAATATTTCGCCGACGGAATCTCCGAAGACATCATCACAGCTCTCTCAAAGCTGTCGCAGCTGTTTGTGATCGCTCGCAATTCGTCCTTCACTTTCAAGGGCAGGAACGTGAACGTTCAGGAGGTGGGCCGGAACCTCGGCGTGCGTTACGTGCTGGAGGGCAGCGTCCGCAAATCCGGCAACAGGGTACGTATCACCGCGCAGCTTATTGACGCGACCACGGGCGGACATCTGTGGGCGGAGCGCTTCGATCGCAACCTGACCGATATCTTTGCCGTACAGGACGACGTTACGCAGCAAATTGTCGACGCGCTGGCGCTCAACCTGCCAAAGGGCGACCAGCAGCGGCTCGCGACCGAGCAAACCGGCAACCTGGACGCGTATGACTGCTTTCTTCATGGCCGAGAGCAGCTATGGCGGTTCACGAAAACGGAAAACATCAAGGGCCGGGAGCTGTTGCAGCGCGCCGTCGAATTCGACCCGAAATTCGCTCCCGCCTACGCGTTCCTCGCGTTCGCAAATATACTGGACTATGCAAACCAGTGGAGCTCGTCGTGGTCGAACGCAATGGCACAAGCGGAAATGTTCGCGGCACGGGCAGTGGCGCTCGACGATCGATATCCTTACGCACATTGGGCGCTGGGCATCGTCGAATTGTATTCGCGACGGCATGAGGCGGCCATCTGCTCGGCGAAACGCTTGATCGCTCTTGCGCCAAATCTTGCCGAGGGACACGAAAATCTCGGTTACGCACTTTATTATTCCGGCAAGCCTGAGGACGCACTCCGGTGTTTCGACAGGGCGATGGCCTTGAACCCGTATTATCCGGACGTGTACCTTCACTTCCAGGCGCAAGCGATGTTCCAGTTGCGCAGGTACGAAGAGGCAATTGGGATCCTGAGGCGGCGACTTGTCCGTAACCCTTCCACCGACGTCTCACGCGTGCTCCTGGCGGCGAGCTACGGCCATCTGGGTCGGTTCGAAGAAGCCCGTCGCGAGTGGCAGGAAGTGTTTCGCGTCAACCCCCAATATTCTCTGGAACATCGCCGCAAAGTGTTGCCCTACAAGGATCCCAACGATTTCGAGCTGATCGTGGATGGCCTTCGCAAAGCCGGCCTCGTATGAGCACCTGACCGGGCGAGGTCTGGTATTCCTCCTGCAGCCACTGCTTCGAAGGAACAGCACGACCGCTGTGCGGCGCCTTGATGACTGGAGCGGGGCCGGGAGAAGACCGGCAGCTTGGGCTGCGAATATTCAAGAGCGGACATCCAGGTTGACGTGGTATCGTCGTGACCTTCACCAAGGACGAAGCCGCTCGGGCGCCATTGCCGCGCGAGCGGCTTCGTCCTTGGACCCCGTCGCGGCGGCGGGCCAGCAGCTCGAAATTGCCCGGCTCGTCATTGCCGTGGGTTCTTAAGTCGCTTTCGCACACGCTCACACTGGTGAAGCGAAACTCTTCAGCGAACTTTTTGGGGCCGTGCCAGGGAAGGGCACTGTCATCGTTGTCGCGCCAGTAATGCCAGAGCCGAACTCGGGGCCCGGGATGACGACTTCGAAAATGCCCCTATCGCATGATGTGCTCTGGAAAAGAAACCTCCCGCCGGACAAAATCGACATGATCGGCCCTCTCCGTCAGGCTGAACCCCGAAGCGGTTCGTACCGCGCGGCCGGAAGAGTATCATCGGCCACAGGTTCGGGCGGACTGCGGCGCACAGCTTCGGAGGCGCGCCCAGTCATTTGAAAGCGGCCGGTTTCAGCCCGCAGGCGCTCTCGCGATCGAGAGACGGCTCCCCTTTCACGGGTGTCCCTGCTAGAATGCCCAACTGCTGAAGGTCGATACTCACAACAGCATGAGGGGGAGCGCACATGACCCAGCCTGCCTTCACAATCTGTCTAGGGAACGGCATCTATCTCGATAGCGACGGGAACGTGCTTCAGAGCCCGCTCCCCGACATCCCGGCCTATTCTCCGCCGTTCAGGCTTCCGATCGATCCGGCGAAAGCCCGGGATGCGGTCAAGAGCGTCCAAAAGGCGCTCAAGGACATCAACAAGGATCCAGAAGTCCTCGCGAAATTTCTAGAGTTTGGGTTCGACACCAAGATTCTGGACATTCTTTCGGGCGTCGCGAAAATCGCCGGCATGGTCGCTCCAGTGCTCGCAGCCGTGGCCATCGCCTACGACGTCCTGAAAGTGCTCGGCGTCTTCAAGGAAGGCCCGTCGGCCTTGGAACTTCTCGTGAAGCAGCGGTTCGAGGAACTCGAGAACAATGTCGATTCCATCAAGATCATGATCGAGACCCATCGCCTGGGCGATGCCAGGAACGGAGTCCAGAAGCTTCTCGATTTTGCGAAGGACTTCACGTTGAAGGTCAGGGGTGAGCAGGCGTCCCTTCAAGAGCTTCAGGGCGATCAAAAGACACTGAAGGACACCATCATCGAGAACGACAATTTCAACAAGCTGATGTCCCAGCACACCTACGTCGCCAACTTCGATCGGGACGATCACACGCGGGTCTGGTGGTGGATGCAGGACCTCATCCACACCATGCCGCACGGACCAGGCGCGGCGCCGTGGCGGGTCCCGTTGCCCGACAATATCGCATTCGACCATCGTCTGATGGTGCCCTTGGCGTGCTTCGCGGCGGAGGCCTACATCACCGTCTTGCGGGCGATCGAGCCGGAGTACCGGAGCACCGGCTTCGCTCGCGAAGAGCTCAGGACGTTATCCAGGCATCTTGACGATCTGGCGCAGAAGATGCGCAGCGACTGCCTGGGTCGCACGTATTATCGCCGCGAGCATTTTGCGTTTCCATCCGTCTACCTCACAGATTATGAAGTCGACACGTTCCTGGGCCAGTTTCCCAAGGTGTCGAAAAAATGCAGCCGCTTCCCGGTGGGCGCCCTCGACCTTCGCTATCACGACAATGCGTTCTTCGGTCCATTCCTCGACAGCCTCTTCATCGCTGATGTCCGAGGAGAAGCGCATCCTACGAAGCATGGCGGGATGGAGTTCCGGTGGGTTCCGCCAGCGAATCTTGTCCCAGGCCCGTTCGACGGCACTTGGACGATCACGAACCCCGATGAGTGCGCAAAGGCCGCGAACGAGGCTGCCGAGAAGGACTATGCCGATCTCGTCTCTATGAGCGGTTACACGGAGCTGGTGAGGCTGGCGGCATTGTTCAGGAACGAGGCCATGGAGCCCAGCCAAAGTCAGACGGTGCACGCCTGGAATCCGACGCTCCTGCGTCAGGCTGAGTCGCAGATCACGGTAACCGTGCAGAGCGACAACATTCCGATGACTGGCGTCATCACGTCGCAGGCCGCCCGCGAGCCGCAGAAATGCCTCGCGCTGGTACACGTCAGAACACAGCCGCCGAGCCGGCTGTATCAGCCTTCCTACAAGATCAAGCTCCGCACCTTGCACGCTATCAGTTCGGGACGCTGGGACGACCGCGGCTACGCCAGCTTCCGCTGGCCGCAATATGAGGACGAGAGTCCAGACGACGACTTCCTCAAACTCGTCTTCCAGCAGACAACCGCAGCGCTTGACGAAGAATTGCTGTTCGAAGGCAACAGCCCCGAGGACCTTATCCGGAAGTCACCCAGCGTAGTGGAGCTTAAGGCGCATACGTTCGATTGGTGGATCCCGCTCAAACCTGCGTTCGGCGTCTGGGACGATCTTCGCAAGGTCAAGGCCGAACTCGCTGCACTGGGCTGGATGGGCGATGACGAGAGCTGGAACGCGACAGCCGGCGGCCCAGCCGTATTGCCACTCGCTGGCTTCCAATCTTCTGACCTGTTCGACGAGGTCGCTCCCCACCTCGCGTGGGAGCCCGGCCGGAAGGATTGGGAGGGACAGCGTCGCGAACCAAAGGAGGAAATGGTCGAGGTCGAGTATAGCGCCTCGTGGGAAGAGGATTCCCTGCGAGTGTCGCTTCGCAACAAGCCCTCCAATCGGAACTACGTCGTCTACCTCGTCGTCGAGGAGAAGCTCGTTAGCGGCACCGTCATCCACACGGCCGCCCCGGTTCACATGAACGGCCAACTGACTTTCGTGCCGCAGAGCTTCTTCGATCGCGAGCAGGAAGCTCGCCAGAAGTTTTTCGGAAAGGTTGCCGAGTTCAACCAGCGGTTCAGCGAAAGCGCAGAGCCTGGGCCGATCAATCCGATTCTGACCGCAATCCGGCCTGGAGACGTGTTGAGGACCGACACGGTCGTTCGCGTCTCGGCCTTGATGAAGGAACATCAGCCTGAGCTGTTCAATCAGCTGCTTCGGGAGCCCGCGCAACAGGACGACGCAGCTGAAGTCAAAGCCGCGACCTAAATCCGAGAGTCACCGAACCGCCGACCAACGTGCCTGACTGAGCGATCATGGCGAGTGAAGTCACCATGATGAGCCGCGATGGGAATTGGAAGATCGTCGTAGAAGCTGGGATGAACACCTTTCTCTTCTATTCCATCACCGGCGCATTTTTGTCTCCAAGAAGCGCCGCCGCTCGAAGTAGCGACGAATGGGCCGTCCAACGCGCTCGCTCATTACGCTGGAAAGCGTCGGTTAATTGAACAATAATCCCATCACCGGCCGCACTCCGTGGCGCGTCCGGCCTTGCCGAAAGCTCAGTGACCAATGCCATCTGTTACATCACTCAGAGGGACGTCATCATGCAATCGCTTAAAGCCGTTCTCATCGTATCGTCAATAATCCTGGTTCCGCAGTCGTCTTTGGCGCAATCGTGTCGCTGGGACGGGACGGCGCCTTGGTGCGCCGGCGCATGTGGCGGGGGGGAAACCGAAGTATTTCGCGCATCTGATCTCCCACCACACTGGAAAGATGCTTTTCCAGGAATACAGAACACAAACTTTGGTGAGCCGTGCGCCCTTGGTACGAAGACGCTGTGTTGTCCTGCATCAGGGGGCTCAGAATGCCGCTGGGACGGCACGGCGCCGTTCTGCGACGGTGAGTGCCGCCCCGGCGAGGTTGCAGCGGCACCGCCGCCGGGCATCCCAAGCGGAAATTCGTGCGTGACGGGTAGCAAGAAATGGTGCTGTCGTGCTGCCACCACGGGCTCGGCAAGGCAAGCACTCACCACAAACCCGAAACTGTCATTATTCGCGGCAATTTGGGACAAGTCTGAAGGAGTGGCCTGGCAGGCCCGCCACGGTCTGAATGCGGCGCAATATCAGCAGACCTTTAATGAGCTAACGACTCAGGGTTACCGTCCAGTCGACGTGAGCGGCTACAGCGTTGGCGGCCTGGCAACCTACGCAGCCATCTTTGAAAAACGCTCTGCTCCTGAATTTGTCGCGTTTCACGGGTTGTCGGGCGCACGCTACCAAGAAGAATTTGATCGCCTTACAGGCGCCGGTTTCAAGCCGGTTCACGTTGATGGGTACACTGTCGGCGGGCAGGTTCAATACGCCGCGATTTTTGAAAAGTCCCGCTCTGAAGGCTGGGCTGCTCGACACAACATCGACGCCGCGACATATCAGAGCGAGTTTGACCGCTGGACGAACCAAGGATACCGGCTTGTTACGGTCAGCGGGTACAACGTCAACGGACAGGATCGCTACGCTGCAATCTGGGAAAAGCGGCCCTCGCTCCCTTGGGTCGCCCGTCATGGTTTGACCACAGCGCAATATCAGCAACAATTTAACGAATTGGCTGCCCAAGGCTATCGCGTCGTTAAGGTCAGTGGCTGGCGTGCCGGCAATGAGCCTCGTTTCGCAGCGATCTGGGAGAAAACCGACGGGCCGGCCTGGCAAGCGCGGCACCAGATGCTAGCCGATGGGTACCAGGAGGAGTTCGATCGATTATTGAGAGACGGCTATCGACTGCGCGATGTCAGCGGTTATCACATGTATGATTGAAGGGGTTCAGTCCCGGAGGTTCGGGGCCAAATTCACGGAGATCAGAATCGGCGGGAGGCCGTTTGAAGTTTCCAGTAGGCGCGGAAATCCAGGCGCGAACACACACGCGCGGCATAGGCATATGCGACGATGCGGTGCAGGACAATGGAAGGTTGCCACTTGCCTCTGGACCCTACATCTCCACGCCGGGTGGCCACGACGGGCGCGTCGAGCAAGGATTTCGAGCTGATCGTGGATGGCCTTCGCAAAGCCGGCCTCGTGAGCACCTGACCGGGCGAGGTCTGGTATTCCTCCTGCAACCACTGCTTCGAAGGAACAGCACGACCGCTGTGCGGCATCTTTGCTGGTCGGGCTCTTAGTCGTATTGGCACTCGTGGTGGGCCACTAGAGCCCCCGATGATGCGATGTCCGGCAGATGAGGGGCTCATCACTCTTGATACCACGATGCAACAGCAGCCAGGGCCGGCCATATTTATTATGATGTCGATGTCGGATTGATCGCCCCGGCCTCGTCTTTCCAGAAAATGAAGGAGCAACGACATGTCTGAAAAGGAAGTCTTGGCTGTCATCCGGGGCCAGGAAGACGCAATTGCCAGGAGGGACGCCCGCGCCAACGTCGATGCCATGGACCCGGATGTCGTGGTTTTCGATCTGCCGCCGCCGCTTGCCTATCGAGGCGAACAGGCACGCGACATCGAAGGGATAAATGCTTGGTTTGCAACTTGGCGCAACGGCGTCACCGTTCACATGGCTGACCCGCGGCTCATGATCAATGGCGATCTTGCAGTGGCCTTCGGGCTGTCGCGCATGACTGGCATTAAGACCGACGGCACAAAGGTTGACTCCTGGAGCCGGCGAACCATCGTGCTAAGGCGCATCGCCGGTTCTTGGAAAATCATCCACGAACATGCCAGCTTCCCTATGGCAATGGACGGAAGTGGGCGCGCTGTGACGGATCTCTTGCCGTAGTTCCGGAACGTCCTCAACAGGGACGTCGGCTTTCACGCGGCGAGGGTTCCCAGGTGAACGATCGATTTGGCGGGCGGATCTGACCCATCGACGCTGCCCCTGCCCGCCGTCAGCACCTGGCCAATGATCACCTCGTCCAACTCCTTGGGTCGACGCCTGCCCGAGCGAGCGCCTCGCAGTGGAGCTTAGCCAAGAGGGGCCAGGTGACCTCGTGGCAGAACGGCCGTTTCATATTGCGGCCCTGGTGGGAACGTTGCGAGGTCGTCTTCCACTGGCCGGGCGGTACTTCACCCGTTCCTTTTCTTCGTGCTGGCGGCGCCCTGGCAGCCGGCGCTGCCTTCTTCTCTTCAGTGCCGCAACCCTCGGCCTTCGTCAGCGTCAGCTTGATCGTGCCGCCCGCCTAGCTGAGAACCGCTCTACTTCGTAATTGTACATCGAATTCCGAGTGGAGGTCGCGTTAGATGCAAAACGCGAGCCCTCTGAAAAAACCATTGTCCAATTAAGGCAGTGGGTTTGGAGGCTGTATGAAAGAGGTCGCTGTTCGGCACGATTTCACCGGCATGCCGTGGTAGATGCACGCGGACCTTCGGGAGTTAACATGCTGCTGAGGCTGCACCAGATCGACAAGTCCTATCCCACGGCTGAGGGGCCGTTGCAGGTGCTGCACGGGATCGATCTGTCGCTGGAAGCGGGCAAGAGCCTTGCGCTTACCGGCGAGTCTGGCAGTGGCAAGAGCACGCTCCTGCATCTCGTTGCAGGGCTCGACAGTCCTGATGCGGGAGAAATCCACCTTGGCGGTAAGAATATCGTGGGGCTGAACGATACAGCCCTTGCCGCCCTGCGGCGAGGAACAGTTGGAGTTGTGTTCCAACAGTTCAACCTGATCCCCTCGCTTGATGTGGCGGCCAACCTTGCCTTTCAGGCTCGACTTGCCGGCCACCCTGATCCGGCATGGCTGAAAGTTCTTGCCGCACGGCTGGGCCTGGCCGAGGTCCTGACGCGCTACCCTGAACAACTGTCGGCCGGGCAGCAACAGCGGGTGGCAATAGGCCGGACCTTGGCCGCCCGGCCCCGGCTGGTTTTGGCCGATGAACCCACGGGCAATCTCGATGAGGCAACAGGGGACGCTGTACTCGATCTTATGCTGTCGCTGGTGGCTGAAACGGGTGCCGCCCTGTTAATGGTTACCCATTCCAACCGTCTGGCAAACCGGCTGAACGCCCACGTTCACCTGCACGCGGGACGGCTGGCTTGATGGTGTGGACCGGGTTGTCAGCGCTCTTGTCGCATTGGCGCAGGCGTCCTGTCCAACTGGCGATGCTGCTTTTGGGGCTTTCGCTGGCAACGGCGCTGTGGTCAGCGATTCAGGCGATCAACGGTGAGGCGCGGGCGAGCTATGACCGTGCAGCGGCGATCCTTGGGCAGGACCGGCTCGCGCAACTGGTGCGTGAGGACGGGGCTCGGATGGATCAACAGGTGTTTGTGAGATTACGGCGAGCAGGCTGGCTGGCTTCGCCGGTAATTGAAGGTGAAATGCGGTTGGGGGATGTGCGGTTGCGCGTCCTCGGCATTGACCCACTGACTTTGCCGCCGCAGGCGCAGCAGGTGGATGTTGCGGTGGGTGATGAGCTATTGCCGTTCATCACGGCGCCCGGGGTGCTCTATGCAGCTCCGGAAACCGCGGCACGACTAACCGAGCAAGCAACACCTCCCGTGCGCGTGGCCGAGGGTTTGCCGCCTGGCACAGTCCTCACCGACATCGGGCAGGCGCAGGTCTTGCTTGGGGCAAAGGACAAGATCTCTCGTCTTTTGCTCTGGCCGGACCAACCGATTGGCCGTGCCCCTCTAGAGGTGACAGCCCCCGGCCTGACCCTGCGCGAGCCGAGTGAAGCGGGGGATCTTGCCAGGCTGACCGACAGTTTTCACCTGAACCTGACGGCTTTCGGTTTTCTTGCCTTTGCGGTGGGGCTCTTCATCGTGCATTCCGCCATCGGTCTGGCTTTTGAACAGCGCCGCCCGGTGTTTCGCACGCTGCGCGCACTGGGCTTGCCGGCCCGCGTGCTGGTCCTTTTGCTGATCGCCGAGCTGCTGACCTTCGCCCTCCTTGCGGGGCTGGTGGGCGTGGCACTTGGCTATGTAGTCGCCTCGGCCCTCTTGCCCGATGTCGCCGCCACCCTGCGCGGGCTTTACGGGGCCGATGTGCCGGGAACGCTGTCGATCCGCCCCGCAGTGTGGGCAGCGGGGCTGGCCATCGCGGTAATCGGCACGCTGGTGGCGGCCGCACAAAGCCTCTGGCGGCTATGGCACCTGCCATTGCTTGCGCCGGGCCAGCCTCGGGCCTGGGCGCGGGCTTCGGAGCGGGCACTGCGCGCGCAGGGCGTGGCTGCGATAGTGCTCGTGTTGACGGCGGCGGGAATTGCACACTTCGGATCCAGCCTCGAGGCGGGCTTTGCGCTTCTGGCGGCATTGCTGTTGGGGGCGGCACTGGCGCTGCCGCTCGTGCTGACGGGGATATTGCACCTTGGCGGCCGCTTGGCGCGTGGACCATTGGCTGAATGGTTTTGGGCCGACACGCGTCAACAGCTTCCCGGCCTGTCATTGGCGCTAATGGCACTGCTGCTTGCGCTGGCCGTCAATGTGGGCGTCAGCACGATGGTGTCGAGCTTTCGGCTGACCTTCACCGGCTGGCTCGATCAGCGTCTCGCCTCAGAGCTTTACGTGACCGCCCGCACCGAAGCAGAGGCCACGGCGATACGCGACTGGCTGGCCCAGCGCAGCGACGCGGTCCTGCCGATCTGGAGCATTGAGGGCCGGGTCGCAGGCCAGCCCGCGGCAATATACGGCGTGGCCGATCATGCCACCTATCGCGACAACTGGCCGATCCTCTCTGCAGTGCCGGAGGTGTGGGACCGGATCGCCACAGGCGAGGGCGCACTGATCAACGAACAGCTGTCGCGGCGCCAAGGGTTGGGTCTGGGGGACCAGATCACGCTGCCCGGTGGCTGGCGGGCCAGCATCGTCGGCGTCTATTCCGACTATGGCAATCCTATGGGCCAGGTGATCATTGGGATCGACACTCTGGCCGCGCGCTATCCGGAGGTCTCCCGCCTGCGCTATGCCATTCGGATTGCCCCCGGCAAGGTCGAAGCACTGGCTGCGGCTTTGCGGGCGGAATTCGGGCTGCCCGCGCAGAACGTGATTGACCAGGCCGGGATCAAGGTCTTTTCGCTCAAAGTGTTTGAGCGCACATTCAGAGTGACAGCCGCGCTGAATGTGCTGACGCTGGGAGTCGCGGGGCTGGCGATGTTTGCGAGCCTCATGACCCTGTCGGGGATGCGCCTACCGCAACTGGCGCCGGTCTGGGCCATGGGTCTGCCCCGCCGCCACCTCGTATGGCTGGAGCTTTGGCGCGGCTTGTTGTTGGCAGCCTTGACCATGCTGGCCGCTCTGCCTGTAGGTATCGGGCTCGCCTTTGTTCTGCTGGCGGTGGTGAATGTGGAGGCTTTTGGCTGGCGCCTGCCGATGCACCTTTTTCCCGGTGACTGGGCGAGGCTGGGGATGCTCGCGCTGCTGGCGGCCGGATTCGCGGTGGCCGTGCCTGCCTGGCGCCTGGCGCGTTTTTCACCATCGGATTTGCTGAAGGTATTTGCGAATGAGCGTTAGAGCATTGCTGATCTATATGTGCTTTGCCGCACCTGCCTTTGGCCAAGGTTTTGCTGGACTTGGCACAGAGGCTGACGGGTTTTCAGCGCCGCAGCCGGGGACTGCATTCAACTTTCCGGCAGACCATGGCCCGCACCCCGGTTACCGGATCGAATGGTGGTATTTGACCGCCAACCTGCAAGCTGCGGATGGAACGGACTATGGCGTGCAATGGACTCTTTTCCGATCCGCCCTGGCCCCGGTGGAGCGGTCCGGCTGGTCCAGTCCGCAGCTTTGGATGGGCCATGCCGGGCTGACGACGCGAACGCACCAATTCGTGGCCGAACGGCTGGCACGGGGCGGCATCGGCCAGGCGGGGGTTTCGGCTGCGCCCTTTGCGGCCTGGATTGACAACTGGCAGATGGCAGGCCGGGCCCTGCCAGAGGCGGATGCGCTGTCGGCGCTTGATCTGCGTGCGGCGGGACAGGCGTTTTCCTACGAACTGGCGCTGGACGCCAAAGGCCCTCTGGTGCCGCAGGGAGTGCAGGGCTATTCGGTGAAATCCGAGAAGGGGCAGGCGAGCTATTACTACTCGCAACCATTCTACCACGTGACCGGTACACTGACCCTTCCGGCGGGCGTGATTGCGGTGTCCGGTCAGGCGTGGTTGGACCACGAATGGTCCTCGCAGCCACTGGCTGAGGATCAAACTGGGTGGGACTGGTTCTCGCTGCATTTCGACAGCGGCGAAAAGATGATGGGCTTTCGCCTGCGCGACGGAGGGGCGGGCTTTACATCGGCCACATGGATCAAGGCCGACGGCAGGCCGCAGCCGCAGGCCCCCGGCGCGCTAAGAGTGACGCCGCTCGAAACGGCGGCAGTCGCGGGACGCAGCGTGCCGATCCGCTGGAGGGTGCAATTGCCGGGAAAAGGGGTAGATGTGACCACGCGGGCGCTGAACCCGCAAGCCTGGATGGACACGCGCTTTCCCTATTGGGAAGGCCCGATCCGATTTGAGGGCACCCATGCCGGGCGCGGCTATCTCGAGATGACAGGCTATGAGTAACTGGAGGATGATTGCAAGATCGCGACGGTTGGCGAATTGCCGAAAATGCAGGAGGTTGGTTTCCAGCGCCCTTCCCTCTACCAAATTCTGATTAACCCGCTGAATATAATAAATCTTCCCTTCGGTGGTAGCGTCCCCGAACGGAACTGCTGCCCGCGCGTGGGGGAACCCTCAACGCGTATGCATCGTTAAGACGATTGCCAGGGAGAATCGCCATGAATAGCGCGGACCCGACCCACCGAATTCAGCCTGAAGTGCGCGCCGCAATTAGCGCCTTCCTCAACGAGGTCCAAAGAGACCCGAAACCATTTGCTCTTTCGGAAGCCCTAGCAGCAATAAGACAGATCTTTCCTGAAATGGAAATCTCCGACGCCGATCTTGCCGACGCCATCGCGAGTGAAGCTCTATCGGCTGGCGTCGGCATTGAGTTCGACGTGCTTAAGACGCGTAAGGCGCTCGAACGGAGGGCGATCGAGCGATGGGAGAATGAAGGCGGCGCTAGCGGAAGGAAGAAGAACTCAGATCGGGCTCAAAGCGACGCGGCGCAGCGAGCTAAAACCAATGACACCAGTGGCACGAGGCGACGGGCAAACGAATCTAAGGAGCGGCATCGGTTGATCTAGCCAAGTCACTTCCTTAAGCCGCCTCTTTCTTCCGCCGGCGTTCGTTGCGCTTGGTAGCCAAGGGCAGTCGCCGATCAAGAACTCCATCAATGCAATAGCGCTGCTTGTGCGTGAGTGCCGCGTATGGTTTCTTTCAAGCGTATTGGGAGGACATGGAATGGCAAAGCTTTCGGCTCCGTGCCCGATTTGCAGGAAGGCGGCGAAACAATCACAACTGCCGGTCACTATCTGGAGTTCGACTGCTCTGACTGCGGGTACTTCCAGATATGCAGAACATTTCAACGGGTAGCCTCGAAAACAGCCGGTTTCCACGAGGCGGCAATCACTTGAGCGGGCGAGAATAAGGGCGAGATACGGTTTGCTGCCGACCGTCACTACCTACGACCCGCCATAGCGACCGGGTGATCAGAACTGCGCCATCGCCTCCGCCCTCTCTCGGGTTGTTCACGTCGGCCCACCGGAACGCTCGATTCCCAACCCGCCATGCGCTCGTAGCTCAACTGGATAGAGCACCGGACTTCGAATCCGTAGGTTGCAGGTTCGAACCCTGCCGAGCGCGTCATTTTGATTTCCTTTGGTTCCCCGACGGACTATCGAAATGGGGCATTCCGTGGTTTGCTGCCCATCTAGGAGGCGAGCATGATCATTCCCAGCGACGACCAAGAAGCCCAGAGTATCATAGCCGAGATCAAGGCAATCCTTGCCGAACTATCCGCGATCGACGTTCGGACTGACCTCGCCCGGTGGATGGCGTTGGAGCAACGGCACCATGAGCTTGCGGGGAAGCTCTATGAGCGGCGCATCGATCGTCCGTCCCATCCTGGTTAAACACCCCAAACCGGTGCGGCTGCATCACCGCTCCTCCGGCGGCTTGAGGTGCCGAAACTGCATCAGCAGCAGCAGATCGTAAGCGATCTTCAGTGCACCGCAGATGAGGAGGGGCCAAGCCCGGAACGAGGCAGCGAACAGAGCGCCTGCCAGCGCGGGACTGGCTGCGGCGGCCAGGCTGCGCGGGACCGATGTGAAGCTCGCGGCCGCCGCCCGCTCCGCTTCCGTGACAACGGCCATGACGTAAGACGAGCGCGTCGGGACGTCCATCTGCGAAAGCGCAGCGCGGACCAGCAGCAGGGCCAGTGTCAGAGATAGCGTCGGCGCAAGCGCCGCCAGCATCAGGGCGATGCTGGACGGCATATGTGTGAACACCATCGTGTTGATGAGTCCGATGTGCCGAGACAGCCAAGCTGCAACGGGGAATGAGAACGCCGAAAGTAGGCCCGACCAAAAGAAGAAAAAGCCCGCTTCCGAGAGCGACAGGTCGAATTTTTCGAAAAGCCATAGAGCAAGCAGCGACTGGACGACAAAGCCGCCGGCGAAAGCATCAAGGCTAAAAAGTGCCGCAAGCTTGAAAACAATATTGCGCGAGGGCCCGAGCGCGGACGCGGTGCCGGCGTCCGACGTCGGACGACGCCGCGGGATCCGCGCATAAAGGAGGCCCCCGAACAGGCCGAGCAATGCATAGAGCACGAACATCGCCTTGATACCGGTGAGTTGGTCGAGGCCGACTGGAGCCAGAAGATCAGGGGTTGCCGAAGCGAGCGCGCCAACTGCGCCTGCGAGCGCACCCACAAGGCTGTAACGCGCGAACATCTTGGTCCGCGCGGCGTCAGTGACCTCACGTGTGAGCGCGGCATGCTCCAAGGGCACGAAGACGCTGACGCTGCCGGCCGATGGGTTGATTGTGCCTGCGAACGCGATCACCAAAAGCAGCGCGTAATCGTGGACCACAGCAAAGGCCGCACCCGTGGCGACCATCAGACTTGCGGCGGCAAGCAGGAGTTGGCGGTGATCGTACCGGGCGCCAAGGAGTCCGAAACCGATGGTCAAGAGCGCGGAACCGAGAAGCGACGCGGTCGCGATGACGCCGACCTGCAGAGGTGCAAAGCCTAATGCGAGGAGATAGACCGGCAACAGAACGGCCACGAAGCCGTCCCCCATATCGCGCAAGGCTCGAGCCGCAAAAAGGAAAGTCGCCGGGTGGATCCGCTGCACTGATCTAGCCTGCCCTCATCACCTGCGTCGGCACCACGGGCTTGGGGCAGCGTCGATCGACAGGGCTGGGAGATCATGACGGAGTCGCGTTAGACTTTCCAGCGAGGCGAAGGCTATGCAGTTCGGCAAGTGGGTCAGAATTCCCCGTGGTCTTGCTTTGATAATGTCCAGGAAGGGGCGCATTGCCGCCCGCCAGCCTTGGGGCCAAAGCGGACGGGCGGCTTCTAATGTGAGATGTAAGTGAGCAGACATTCAGCTCGGCGCAGGCTCGGTCCTAACTTGACCCGTTAACGACCTTCCTGACATCGCGCTGCAACGTCCGCACAAGGGGTGAATGGAACGACGTCATTGTTGCGCAGTCGTGGAGCGACGAGCCACTGAATCACGATCTGCGAGCAGGTAACGATCGGCCAGCGCCGTGATCACTCGGGATCAGTTCGACTCGCCGCCGCTGGGACAATGAGACCTTGGCATGCGACATGGCAGATACTGTGGGCTGGACAAATCATGCGCCGGCCGGATTCCGCCCCGACCCCGGCAAGATTGTCACAATGTGGTCATTCGCCGCCAAATTGCCGACTGTCCGGACACGGCGGACTGAAGCAACGCAGCATTTTCCACTTTGAGGCGAAGTAATTCTCAACTATGGTCGCCAGGCTTTTGCAGGGGGGAATATTGCCGATGGTTTTATCACGCAGGGGTGTCGTGCTCGGCGGCCTGGCGCTGGTCGCGGTGGGTGCAACCAGCAATATTGCTCAAGCCGCGGCGGCAAAATCCTTTTTCGCCGGTACCGCCAGCGACAACAATTTTGTCTATCGCAAGACCAATTTCGCCAAGATCGACAAGAGATGGCATCGCCAGATCGTCAAGTATTTCAGCAGCGAGCCGGTCGGCACCGTCGTGGTCGATACCCGCCACCACTTCCTCTACGTCATCATGGAAAACAAGACTGCCATCCGCTACGGCGTCGGCGTCGGCAAGGACGGCTTCAAATGGTACGGCCGCGCGACGATCGACCGCCGCGCGCTGTGGCCGCAATGGGTCCCGCCCCCCGAAATGCGTAAGCGCAAGCCGGACCTACCGCACATGATCGCAGGCGGCGCGTCCAACAATCCGCTCGGGCCGCGCGCGCTCTATCTGCACCGCAACGGCGCCGACACCGGCTACCGCCTGCATGGCACGCTGGAGCCATGGAGCATCGGCACCGACGCTTCCAGCGGCTGCATCCGCATGTTCCCGGAAGATATCATCGACCTCTACCAGCGCTGCCCAATCGGCACCGCGGTGCAGGTCCTGCCGCACATCGCCGACCAGGCGCCCGCTTCCGTCGAATGATTGGCGCCTCATGAACCGCATGATTGAAAACACGCGCCGGCTGCTCGCCGCCGGCCTGCTAGTGCTGGCCGCATCCTGCTCGACCAGCAACACGCTGGCCCCTTCCACGCCCGACATCACCAACACGGAGGTTGCCGGCTTCCAGAACGTGCAGCCGGGCAGCGAGGAGGATTTTATCCTCAATGTCGGCCGCCGCACCTATTTCACGCAAGGTTCGGCCGCGCTCGATTCTGTCGCCAAGGCCACCCTCGACACCCAGATCGCCTGGTTAGCAAAGCATCCGCGCTGGCTGCTCAAGCTGCAGGGTTTCGCCGACGATCCCGGCGCAAGTGAAACGGCGCTGTCGCAGCAGCGCGCCGATGCGGTGATGGACTACCTCGCCGCCGGCGGCATAGACCGCAACCGCATGTGGGCCAAGGGCTACGGCAAGGACAGGCTCGTCCGCGACTGCCCCGACACCGCCTGCAGGTCGCAGAACCGCCGCGTTGTGTCTAATTTGCGCGATGAGAGGGACGAGCCGTAGGGGCCGCTGTTCTGCTTGTGACCCTAAGCCGTCCGTCGTTCGGTCATGCCACAAGGTCCGCATCGGGTCGGGGGCCGGTCTTTTTTGCCTGTCCCCGATGGATCTGGTTGGTAGTTACGGGCTGGCTACAGGTGGGCAATACCGGCCTCCTGGCGGCTGTCCAGCGTCACGACCATAGCGATGCCTCCAATCGTTTCTGTCCAAGCCGAACAAAACGGGAACAAAACTACCAAGTGTGAATTGACTCCGCGAGGAATGTCTTCCTATTTGTCTGAGGTGGGCCGGGTTGCTCACAAACTGGGGAGAGCCGCGATGGGCAGGCGAAAAAGCCGGTTCGACAGGCTGTCGGCGAGGCATGCGGAGGCGATCATCAGGGACGCTCTCAGTCTGCGCAGGACTGTGCTTTCGTCGCAACTGCATCTGAAGGCGCATGGCGAGCTGTTTTGGCAGCTTTGCGGACTTGTCGAAAGATTGCATGAGGTGATGGCCAGCGTAGCGGAGAAGGAGCCCGATTTCCGGATGCCGGATCTTGGCCTGCTTCCGCTTCCCGAGGACTATTTGACCCGGAAATGAGCCATGGCCGGGCCGATGGACAGCGTTGGACGTGCCGCGAAGGCCAACATGCTGCTGATCGTCGAGTGCGGCCACTGCTACCATGTCGGGCGTTTTCGGGCCAACGACGTGGCCAAGGTGGTGGGCTGGAACAAGCCGCTGGAGACCATTCGATTCAGGTGCAAGCGGTGCAGCCGAACCGACACGACCGTGAAGACCCAGTTCATCGACCAGGATCATCCGCCGAAAGGCTACATCTGGGTGCTGCAGAAATTCAAGCTTTAGAACAGCGAACCCTGTAGCGGCGCCTGTGGCGCCTGCGGCGGAAACTTTATCTGCGTCGCCGGCTTGTCGACGATCACCAGCGCGTCGTCGGATGCCGTGCGCTGCAGGTGCCTGGCTTGCGACCACGGCGCGCTCAGCCAGGTCTCGGTTTCCTCCTGCGTCGTCAGGATCACGGGCATCGCCTTCTCGTGGATCGGCGCGATCAGGGCGTTTGGCCTGGTCGTCAGAAAGCCGTAGAGCTCGAACTCGCCGGGGCCGTCCTTGACCTTGCGCACACCTTGCCAGCGTGTCCACAGGCCGGCGAAGAAGAACAGCGGCCGCGCCTCGTTCAGCGCGAACCAGTAGTTTTTCTGGATACCGGTATCCGGATCCTTGTCGCCCGGCGTTGGGCTCGGTTCGGCAAAACTGGTGAGCGGCACCACGCAGCGGTTCTCGACGCCGAGATATTGCTGCCAGTGGCCGTATTGCGGGTTGCGGATGTTGGTGGTGCCGTAGTCGGCCTTGCCCTTCACCCGCTCGATCGGCGTCGGCATGCCCCACAAAAGGTTGGCCAGCTCGCGCGTCCCGTCCGGCGCGTTGCGCACCACCGGGCCGGGCTGGTTGGGGTAGATATCGATGGAGGGCTCGAGATTGCCGAGACTATCGCGCAAGGCGCGGGTCCACTGGCGTATCGCCTCCTGGCTGGTGGTGATGTTGTAGAGGTTGCACATATCGAGCCCTCAGGGAAGTTCAGGTATCTTGTGGGAAAGGGCAGGTAATTTCCAGCGCTTGTCGGCTCGGCTGCTGACACGCTACCCCAGCCCACAGCGCCGCGATCACCGCCCCGACGATCGACCGCGGCAGAAGGATACCGCCGCGCAGCGGCCAACCACGGGTTCCGCTTACGCAACGTACACCGCTCGCGTGCGTTCTATGGATTAGGAGGAGCATGATGGCGGCTGGTTTCATGCGCTCACAATCGGAGGCAAACCATGATGTCCAAGTTCAGAGATGCCCTTGACCGCGGCAAGGAAGCTCGCCGTGAGCAAGAGGGGAAGGTCGGCAAGGAGAAGGCCGAGGGGCCGGATTTCGGCGCGCAGGCAAGGGCCTGGCTGAACGACGTCGTGGTTGCGTCGCTGGAAACCGCCAAGGCTGACGTAGCAGGCGAGGTGGCCGTCGAGATGGACACCGCGCCTCGCCGCCAGGCCAAAGCATCGACACCGTCGATTCGCTTCAGAATTTACAGGAAGCGGGGAACGGAAAAGGAGGTAGCCGGAAGGACGTTCACGGTCGACGTTCAGCTGAGTGGGCAAGTGTCGGTCTCTTCGCCCGGTATGGTGGCGAGAGAAGTGGGAAACATAGGCGATAGGGCAGACGAGCGGTTCTCTACCTTGCTGGCGGAACTGATCGAGGACGCTGCGAAGGGCATTTAGCCAGCAAGGCGTCGAGGAAAGGCTGGCAATTTCCAACGCTGTCGGCTGGCTGCCGACACCGCCGGGTGTGTCAGTAACAGCTTTCCAGATACCGCAAACACCGTTGCGTTAACCTTTCGTTAACCATGGCTGGCTAGCGTTTACCTATCAGTAAGGAATCGCTGTCCGTGACCTTCGCCGCCCCCGTCGAGACCAAATCCATTCGCTTTCGCGCCCGCTCCTTCGTCGCCTTCACGCTCACCCCGGAGACGCCGCTTTCGGAGTGGCTGGAAAGCCTCGACCGCTGGATCGGCAATTCTCCCGGCTATTTTGCCGGCCGGCCGGTGGTGCTCAACCTCAACACGCTGAAGCCCGCGGTCAGCCAGATCGAAGCGCTGGTTGCCGAGCTTGGCCTGCGCGGCATCCGCATCTATGCCATCGAACTCGACGGCAACACGGCGCTTGAGCCCAATCTGCCGCCTGTGCTGATCGGCGCCAAGGAAGCCACAGCCGGGCTGCTCATGCAGGCCGACCAAAAGGCTGCCGGCAGGCCGGCAGAGGCGGGCAGGGCGGCGGCAGGCAGGGCGGAACCGGGCAAGCACTCGGAAGACAGGCAACCAGAAGACAGGGTGCCCGACGCGCCGGCCACGCTGATGGTCAAGTCGCCGATCCGCTCGGGCCAGTCGATCTTCCACGCGCATGGCGATGTCATCGTGCTCGGCTCCGTCGCCTCCGGTTCAGAGATCGTCGCCGCCGGCTCGATCCACGTCTACGGCACGCTGCGCGGGCGGGCGTCGGCGGGTGTGCTCGGCCATTCGGCGGCGCGCATCTTCTGCCGCAAAAACGAGGCCGAACTGCTGTCGGTCGATGGCTGGTATTGCACCGCCGAGGAGATGGAGCCGGCCTTGCGCGGAAAAGCGGTGCAGGCGTTCCTGGAAAACGACACGCTGCGCATAGCGCCGTTCAGCTAATGCAGTCGCCCGAATGTATACACAGAGATTTGGAATAAAAACAAAAACTTAAGCGCATCGCATAAATCAAACGCTTAACAATACCAACAACAATAAGGAGGCATAGATGGGCAAAGTTGTGGTGGTCACCTCGGGCAAGGGGGGCGTCGGCAAGACGACCTCGACGGCCGCCCTTGGCGCCGCCGTCGCGAGAACCGGCAAGAGGGTGGCGCTGGTCGACTTCGACGTGGGTCTGAGGAATCTCGATCTGATCATGGGCGCCGAACGGCGGGTGGTGTTCGACCTGGTCAACGTCATCCAGGGAACCGCCAAGCTGTCGCAGGCGCTGATCCGCGACAAGCGGGTCGAGACGCTGTTCCTGCTGCCGGCCTCGCAGACGCGCGACAAGGATGCGCTGACCGAGGAGGGCGTCGGCGAGGTGATCGAAAAGCTAAGCTCGGTGTTCGACTACGTCTTCTGTGACAGCCCGGCCGGCATCGAGCGCGGCGCGCAGCTTGCCATGCGCTTTGCCGACGAGGCGGTCATCGTCACCAACCCGGAAGTCAGCTCGGTGCGCGATTCCGACCGCATCATCGGCCTGCTCGACGCCAGGACCGTCAAGGCCGAGCGGGGCGAGCAGATCGCCAAGCATGTGCTGGTGACGCGCTATGATGCGGCGCGCGCGGCGCGCGGCGAAATGCTGTCGATCGACGACGTGCTCGAGATCCTGTCGACGCCGCTGCTGGGCATCATTCCCGAGAGCCAGGACGTGCTCAAGGCCTCCAACCTCGGATCGCCGGTGACACTCAGCGATCCGACCAACTCCGCCGCCCGCGCCTATATCGAGGCGGCCAAACGGCTCGAGGGCGAGGACTTGCCGGTCGTCGTGCCGTTCGAGCGCAAGGGCTTTCTCGATCGGCTTTTTGGAAGGAGGGCAGCATGAGCCTGTTAGACCTCTTCAAGCGGCGCGGCAGCGCGCCGGTGGCGCGCGAGCGGCTGCAGGTGCTGCTCGCCTATGAGCGCCGCAACCGCAGCCAGCCCGATCTCGTCTCGGTGCTGCGCGAGGAGATCATGGCCGTCATCGCCAGGCATGTGCAGATCGACCAGGATTATCTGCAGGTCTCGATGGATCGCGGCGAGACGATGTCGACGCTGGAGATCGACATCCAGATCCCCAACAAGAGCGCAAGGCCGCTGGCCATGTCGGCCTGAGCGGCGGTGTTGCGCCTGTCGTAATTTTGACGCCGGCGCGCCGGCGTCAAGGTCCCCCTGGCCACTACCCCAGCCACCACAAAACCCCGCCCAGCACCGCCACCACCCCCGCGATCGACAGCCCGAGCATGATGTAGGATCCCTTGATGACGTCGCGGATCACCTTCTTGACGCTTGAGCGGTCATTGAGGTTCGGGAACGGCTCCTGCGGTTCCGCCACGCCGAGAAAGCGGCACAACGGCCCCCAGCCTTCGGTCACCGTGAACACTAGCAGCTTTTCCGGCGGAACGGCTGCCTTCACCTCCTCGGTGTAGGCGTTGTAGCGTGCGATCGCCCGCTCGCGGTCGTCCATCACGCCGGCCAGCACGCGGCCCCAGATCAACTTGCGCGACATGTCGCCGAATTTTCGGCCGAACGGCGTCAGCCACTCCAAAACCTTGAATTGCCAGAGGTTCTCCGTGAAGTAGATCGTGTCGATCGTGCTGTCGTACCAGCCTTCGGCGCCGCGCGGGTGGAGCGTCAGCAGCACCTTGGCGTCAGGGTATTCGGCCAGCAGCTCCCGCCACACGCAGCAGCCGGGATTGTCGACCGTCGCCGTGTAGTTGGCAAACACCCGGTCCCAGTCGTGCGGCGTGCCGGGCTTGCTGTTCGCTACCTTGCGCCAGAAGTCGAGGTGGCCCTTGTTGGCCTTGTTGAGGATCACTTCCTGCATGTGATAGCAGGGAAAGCCGAGCCTGTTCAGCGCGGCAAAGGTCGACCATGTGCCCGTTCGTCCGAATCCCGCGCCGATTACCTTGAGCGCCATGTCATCCCCCCTTCGCCCCATTCTCCCCATGCTGATATCTACGTTGCGCCCGGCGCGCCCCGCGCGCAACAAATTTCCATTGTGCCTTCCCGCTATAGATCAGCTCTGTTTTGAATCGAACATCACCAGCCGGGAAGCGTCTCAACCATAGATTGCGTTAAGCATGCGCACACCTCTCATCCATTTGCCACTTGCGCAACCATCCAAAGGGTGAAAACGTTGGTCCGGGGTAAATGGGCAAGGGTGGTCGTCGCGGCTGTTAGAAGCTCCGGGGCGGCCTCGAAAAGCGATGAATTTTCCACAGTTCCTGGTGGGGATGACGGCCGCGTCGTTCGTCGTGGCGCTCTCGACTTTTTTGGCAACGGGTTCAATCTGGAAGGCGCTCGGTTGGACCGTCCTTGCCTTGATCGTTCTGCAGGTTGGATATTTTTTGTCCGTCGTCCGGCTGATTTATAGGGCCGAACGAAAGACACACAGTGACCGCGACCCGGGAGTACTGGACCGTCGAGACGGCATGCAGCTTCGAGATTCAGTGTCAGCCCGCACAAATATAAACATGCCTAGACCATGATGTTCATCAGATAGACTATATGGTCTAAATCCCCTAAAAGCGGACATGTTCGGTTCTGGGAATGTGCATTGGACGTTCCGTTACTTTAGTCAACCAGTACATATCTCCGAGCGCATATGCCCGATACTGCGCAGCGCCTATCCGCTCCAGTTCCGTCGCTCTGGTCACTCCGCCGCCAGTCTGTCCTGCGTCCTGGTGTCGAAATCGCTGGCGTCGTGGCGCTCGTGCAATTGCATCGCCGGCTCGCCGAAGGCGCGGTTGACCATGCGGCCGCGCTGCACCGCCGGCCGTGCGTCGATCGCGTCGGCCCAGCGCTGCACGTGCTTGTATTCCTGCACCGACAGGAACTCGCCGGCATCGTTGTAGATGCGGCCCTTGGCCAGCCCGCCATACCAAGGCCACACGGCGATATCGGCGATCGTGTAGGCGTCGCCGCCGAGATATTCGCTTACCGCCAGCCGCCGGTCGAGCACATCCATCTGGCGCTTCACCTCCATGGCGAAGCGGTCGATGGCATATTCGAACTTTTCCGGTGCATAGACGTAGAAATGGCCGAAGCCGCCGCCGAGATAGGGCGCCGAGCCCATTTGCCAGAACAGCCATGACAGGGTTTCTGCGCGCGCCGGCTGCTCGGTCGGCAGGAATTCGCCGAATTTCTCGGCCAGATGCAGCAGAATCGAGCCGGATTCGAAGACGCGGATCGGCTTTGGCCCGCTGCGGTCCATCAGCGCCGGGATCTTGGAGTTGGGATTGACCTCGACGAAGCCGCTGCCGAACTGGTCGCCGTCATTGATCCTGATCAGCCAGGCGTCATATTCGGCGCCTTTGTGGCCGCGCGCCAACAGCTCCTCCAGCATGATCGTCACCTTCACGCCGTTTGGTGTCGCCTGCGAATAAAGCTGCAGCGGATGCTTGCCGACCGGCAGCTCCTTGTCATGCGTCGGGCCGGCGATCGGCCGGTTGATGCTGGCGAAGGCGCCGCCATTCTCCTTGTTCCAGGTCCATACTTTCGGCGGTGTGTATTGGTTCATCTCGGGAGGCCTTTGAGGTGAGCGGGGAGGGGCTTGAGGAGGATCAGCTTGCATAGATACAAATAGTGCGGGCTGCGGGAAGTTCAACTTGTATTGAACTATCGTCGATGCCGGCCTGCCTGCGCGATTGTTCGGCCCTTGCGCCTCGTCACGTGCGCCATACCTATAGATAAGATCGGGCCTCTGACGCCGGTCGTGACCATGGCCAGGATTGAAAGCATGACCATCGATACGATTTTGCGGTCCATCGTGACGGTGCGCGCTTCGATTCCGGATGATGCCTTTACCGCCAATGCGCTGGGCACCAGCCGGGAAGGCAGCGGCGTGGTCATTCGCGACAACGGCCTGGTGCTCACCATCGGCTACCTGATCACCGAGGCGGAAGAAGTCTGGCTGACCGACCACAACGGGCGCGTGATTCCCGCGCACGCGCTCGCCTACGATCAGGAAACGGGCTTCGGCCTGGTGCAGGCGCTGGCCCCGCTCGGCCTGCCCGCGGTGGCTTTCGGCGACGCGGCCAGGGCGATGGCCGGGGACCCGGTGGTGCTCGCCGACGGCATCGGCCAGGCGGTCAGCGCACACATCGTCACCAAGCAGGAATTCGCCGGCTATTGGGAGTATCTGCTGGACGAGGCGATCTTCACCGCGCCCGCTCACCCGTCATGGGGTGGTGCGGCACTCATCGGGCAGGACGGCAGGCTGCTCGGCATCGGTTCGCTGCGTCTGCAGATGAGCCGCGCCGGCGAGATCGCCGATATCAACATGGTGGTGCCGATCAACCTTCTGCCGCCTATTCTCGACGACCTGTTGACACGCGGCCAGGTTGCCAAGCCACCGCGCCCGTGGCTCGGCGCCTTCTCCGCCGAAAGCAATGGCGAGGTCGTGGTGATGAGCGTCGCCGAAGGCAGCCCGGCCGCCGAAGCCGGCCTGCGCCAGGGCGACATCATCTCGGATGTCCGCGACGGCGAAGTCGACGGGCTCGCCGACTTCTACCGCAAGTTGTGGCAGAACCCGGCGGGCGCGGAGATCCCGTTGCGGGTTGTGCGCGACGGCCGCGAAACCTGGCTGCGCGTCAAGTCGGCCGACCGCAACAGCTTTCTCAAGAAACCGCAGCTGCAGTGAGGCTGGGATAGCTGGGAACGCCGCGGGACAGCGCGCCCCTCTGTCCTGCCGGACATCTCCCCCACAAGGGGGGAGATTGGCTGTTTTGCTGTCCCGCCAGCCTTGCAACGAGGTTGGCGTTGCTCCATTCGATCGGAACTGAGCAGCGACGACGAGGAACGATGATGACCGCAAAAAGCGAGACCCGCTGATGGCGCCGGTCGAGGTCGACCCCGCCAAGGTCCGCGAATTCAGCGATGCCGAGAGCTTCTACACCTGGCTCGGCAAGCATCACGACACCGAGACAGAAATCTGGATCAAGATCCACAAGGTCGGATCGGGACTGGCTTCGATCACGCCCAAGGAGGCCATAGACGTCGTGCTGTGCTGGGGCTGGATCGATGCCGTGCGCAAGGGGCTCGACGACAAGAGCTATTTGCAGCGCTACGCGCCGCGCGGCAGGAAGAGCATCTGGAGCCAGATCAACGTCGACAACGTCGCCCGGCTGATCGAGGCGGGCCGGATGACCGAGCATGGGCTCAAACAGATCGAGACGGCGAAGGCCGACGGCCGCTGGGCGCGCGCCTATGGAAGCGGCAAGGACATGAAAATCCCCGCGGATTTGCAAGCTGCAATAGACGCCGAGCCCAAGGCCAAGGCGATGCTGGCAAGGCTCAGCGCAGAACCGCTTCGCGCTCGCCTTCCGCATCCACAATTTGAAGACCGAGGCTGGGCGCAAGAAGAAGATCGCCGCCTTCGTCGAGATGCTGAAGCGCGGTGAGACGATCTACCCGCAAGGCAAGAGGTGAGGGCTGGCGTCGTCGCTTCTGTGGCTGCCATTGCCGCAAAGTTCTCGTGGGTGTCAGGGCGAGAGAAATTGGCAGTCCACCCCGGCCGCTGCGCAGTAACGGTTTCTTCTTTGCTTTTGCCGCACAATGGCCGCGACAAGGCGGGGGCCGCGACGAGGCGGGCGGGACATGGCCGAAAAGAAAAATCGCGACGGGGAGTTCTGGGAGCTGGCGCTCGAACGCGCGCATCTTGGCGTCTGGGACTGGGATCTCAGGAGCGGCGACTGCTTCTACTCGGCGATGTGGTCGCAGATGCTCGGCTATGGCGAGGGCGAGCTTGCCGAGACAAGCGATCTCTGGCTGCGGCTGACGCATCCCGACGATCGCGAGCGGGCGGTGGCCAGCGGCGAACGCCACATTGCCGGCCTGACCGATTCGATCGAGACCGAGCTCAGGCTGAAGCACAAGTCCGGTCATTGGGTATGGGTTCTCGATCGCGGCGGAGTGGTCGAACGCGACGCCGAAGGCCGGCCGGTCAGGCTGATGGGCGTCCAGACCGACATCACCAAGCAGAAGCAAGCAGAAGCAGAGCTCGAACAGGTCAACGTCCGCTTTCGCCTGGCATTGGCGGCCAGCGGCACCGGCATCTGGCACCACGATCTCGCTGCACGCAAAAGCTACTGGGACAAGCGCACGCGGGACATCTACGGGCTTGTCGCCGACACCGACGAGGTGTCGCCAGACCTCTGGCACAGCTATCTGCATCCGGACGACCGGGCCGACGCCGAGCGGGCCCATTTGGCGCCGCTGCAAAGCCAAAAAGTCGTCGCCGTGCAATACCGCATCATCAAGCGCGACGGCGAAATCCGGCATGTCGAATCGCTGATACGGTTCATCGCCGATGCCCGGTCGTCGGGCCAGATCCTGGGCACGGTGCGCGACATCACCGAGGCGAAGCAACGCGAGCAGGAACTTGCCCATGCCGCCCGCCACGACGCGCTGACCGGCCTTCTGAACCGCGCCGCTTTCGACCGGCTGCTGGCCGAGCACATCGCAACGGCGCGCCGGCTCGCGGTGTTCTACGTCGATCTCGACTACTTCAAAGCACTGAACGACTTCGCCGGCCACGCCGCCGGCGACCTTGCCCTGAAGCGCGTCGCCGAGCGCATTGTAGGCTGTCTGCCGCCGCCGGTGCATGCCGCGCGCCTCGGCGGCGACGAGTTCGCGCTGCTGGTGCCTGATTGCGACGCAGCGCAAGCCGAGCGTCTCGCCGGCGCCGTTCTCGCGGCGGTTCGCGATGCCGACCTCGGCTCGACGGTGACGTCGCGCAAGCTTGCGGCCAGCATCGGCATCGCCTTTGTCGCCGATGCGAATACCGCGGTGGCCGACGCGCTCGCCTGCGCCGACGACGCCTGCTACGCGGCCAAGGCCGCCGGGCGCAATCGCTTTGCTGTGTTCTCGCCTGAGACGACGTCAGGGTCCGGCGGCCTCAATGCGGCGCGGCTGGCGGCCGACACCGTCGACGCCATGGCGGACGGAAGGCTGCAACTGTTCGGCCAGGAAATCCACCAGCTCGGCAAACCCTGGCAAGAAAGCCGCCATGTCGAGGTCCTGGCGCGGCTCGCCGGGGGCAACGGGCGGCTGATCCCGCCGGGCGAGTTCATCCCGGCGGCGGAGCGGTTCGGCGTCGCCTCGCGGCTCGATCGCTGGATCATCAGGACGGCGCTGTCGCTTCATGGTCCGGCGCTGAAGTCAGGGGCGCTGACGCTCGCCTTCAACCTGTCGGCGCAGACGCTGAGCGACCCGCAGCTTTGGGATTTCGTCGACGCCGTCATCGCTGAGACCGGGGCGCCGCATTCCGGCATTGGCTTTGAGATCACCGAAACTGCCGCGGTCACCAATTTCACTGCTGCCGAACAGTTCGTCGGCAAGGCGCGCGAGCGGCGCTGCCGCGTCAGCCTCGATGATTTCGGAGCGGGGATGAGCTCGTTCGAATATCTCCGGCGCTTTCCCGTCGACACGATCAAGATCGACGGTTCGTTCATCGAGCATATTGTGGACAGCCGCTTCGACCGCGAAATCGTCTCGGCGATATCGGGCATCGCCAGGAGCCTCGGCTGCTCGGTGGTGGCGGAGAAGATCGAAGCGCAGGATGCGCTCGACATCCTCGCTGATATGGGCATTGCCTTCGGCCAGGGATTTCTGCTGCACCGGCCGGAACCGCTGCAAGCGATCGTGGCGCGGGCAATCGCGATCCGGGCGAGCGCGACGGGGGCGAGCGCGACAGGGGCGAGCCGGCAGGCGCCAGCCGGACGGCGTGCCTAGCCGCGCAAGCCGCAGACTGGTCAGGGCTTTCCCGGCGGGCGATAGCGGACCGACTTTGCCTTGCCAAGGGCTTGCATCGTCTCTTCGACGCTCAGGAGAACGGTGGTCTCGTACGAGCTGAGCGCTCCTCCCGCACCAATGGCAAGCATGACAGATGCCATCGAAACGTTGTCGGGCGCCTCCCACAGGTTCCAGCCATCGTGCTCTCCGAAGCCGTACCAGAACCCGTGCAGCTTTCCGCCCACCGATTCGATGTAGGTGCGGGCTGCCTCGCGTCTATCCTCGGGGTTTTCGATCAGGCGCGCCCAAGTCTCGGGCGTATAGCTGAATCGTGAGAGATACATGGGCATGGTTCGCCTCCAGAGCCGCCGATCCCCCAGCGGCTCGGCGTCGAGGGGATCGAGGGGGGCTGGCGCCGAGCCTGACCGGCTTGGTTCACCGGCTGACAAAATATGCGCTCAGGCTAATATAATCGCAACACCTATCCTGCAGCCGCCGCCGGATGCGGATCAGGCGTTGCGGCTCGCCATATGCGCGTCGAGCTTCTTTCTCGAGGGCCCGTACCGCTTGATGATGGTCGCGGCCTCGCTGGGTGGTATGCCGTATTTTCTCGCGAACGCCGCTACGTCGTAAGGCGCCTCGCCGGCGGCCGGTTTGCGGTCCTGCTTGCCCTTGGATTTGTCGTCGGCCATGTCGTCCTCCGTCATATCTGTTGGTTATAGGGTTGCCTGGTCCGCCCGACCACCTTGCCGGTGAAAGGACGGTATACCGGGCCGATCGGTTGCCTGGCGCGGGCGTTGCTGGTTCCCGCTCATGGGCTCGAACCACGATTCACGCCTTCAAAGGGCGCTGTCCTACCATTAGACGAAGCGGGAATAGAGGAAGTGGGCGCTGTCTACCATTTTCTCATCCGCGTATGAAGCAACTTCATGCCGCCATCTGCTTGAGCATGTGAGACACTGCCTTTTCAGCAGGGCTCGTAGAGACAGGAGCGATCGCCGTGATTAAAACCGAGCTCTGCGACGTCTACCGCGACTACATTGCCTGCCTGAACAAGCAGGATTGGCCGAAGCTGGGACAGTTCGTCGATGATGAGGTGATCCACAACGGTCGGCGGCTCGGTCTATCAGGTTATCGCAAAATGCTGGAGAGAGACTTTGCTGAAATTCCGGACCTTTATTTCAACGTCCAGATGCTGATTTCCGATCCGCCCTATATAGCGAGCCGGCTAGGGTTCGACTGCACGCCGAAAGAAAGGTTCCTCGGCCTCCCTGTAAATGGGAGGAGAGTTTCCTTTGCCGAGAATGTTATCTATGAATTTCGCAACGAAACAATTGTGGAAGTATGGTCTGTCGTAGACAAGGCTGCCATCGAAGCTCAGCTTTAGCGCGAGAAATTTCAGGCGTATCTCGTCCCAAAGCATTCTTGCAAAAGACCGGCCTTGACGCCTGAACACGCTGCCCCAGATTACGCGGCGGAGTTTTAGATATGCGATACGACTGGCAGGGGCGCAAATTCCTGGAACGGCATTTCGGCATTGTTATCGCGATTGGCCTGGCTGCCGGGCTGTCGGTGCTGGTCGCGCTGGGCTACACGCCTTAGAGACTGTTTGGAAACTCTACTCTACCTCGGAGCGCTGCTGCGGTGCAGAACCTTTTGATCGCGGAGGGACAGCGCCCAGGACAGCGCCCCCCTCTCCTGCCGGACATCTCCCCCACTAGGGGGGAGATTGGCCTTCATCAATGATTTCGCCAACCACCAACCTTGCAAAAAGGGACGCTGTCCGCGAAGCTGCCAATCTCCCCTCTCGTGGGGAGATGCCACCATTTTGGCAAAGAGGGGCAGGACAGAGGGGGGCGCGAAGGAACGCGGCGGTGCCCAAAGTCACGCATGGCGTGGAACCCGGTCCTGCTAATGCGACCCGCCGCCTCTCTCCCCGGCAAAGCTATTCGAGTCCTGATGTCGGGATCACCGCATTCCGTCCGTCCTTGGGGCGAAAACCGTCGCAACCCTGGAGGACGTCATGTCGTTGGAACCCGCTCAATCACCCGCTCAAACGCCGTGGCAGACCGCGGCAATCCTGATTGGCCGCCTGATCTTCGCAGCCGTCTTCCTGATGGCGGTGACCTTCAAATTCATCGACATGGGCGCCACCGCGGGCTACATCGCCGCCGCCGGCGATTTCCGTTCCCGCTGGTTCTGGCCTGGTGCGCGGCGTTGCTCGAAGTCGTCCTCGTCCTGTGCTTCCTGACCGGCGTCTTGTTCTCGCAGGCCGCTCTCGTCGCCGGCGCCTATGTGCTGTTCCTCGCTTTTGCCTTCCACGGCCCGTCGCACTGGGCTGGAAACCAGGCTGAGTTCGGCTTTTTCGTCGATCATTTTACCTTCCTGGCCGGGCTGCTGTTTGCAGCCGTGCATGGCCCGGGCCGTGTGCTGACCTGGAAGCCTGCATCGGCCAAGTGATCGTAAGCTCGGCTGGCAAGCGGCGTTCCGACCGGACGGTGGGCCATCGCGACGTCACATCTGGTCGTTGTAGGGTTCCTTCATCCGGCCGACCATGCGCGCCAGTTTGGAGAAGGACGGCATGTCAGCCTCCGGCTGACACTGGTTCGCCAACTCCAGCAGCCGGATCGGGAAGTTGACGGCATCGCGGCTCGACGCCGACATGCCTTCGGAGCGCTCCTCGTTGGTCTCGCTGGCTTCGGCCTTGCGCAAGGCGATGTCTATCTCCTCGACCGTCAGCACGCCCTTGCGGACAAGCACCTGATTGATCGATGCGACGGCCATCAGCAGGCCCTCGAGTTGCAGATTGGCGACATTCATGGCTTTGCTCCCATTGGCAAAATTGCAAACGCGCGAGCGCCGGTTCCGATCCGGACAGCTGCACCATAGCGCGGCGGGCGGCCGAATTTTAGGCCGGCCCGCGGATTTCGCTTGCTTTGTGACGGCAGCTATGCTAGGAATATAGTCATGGTGCTGAGTTGCGCCAACGACCCGCCGGCCAAGGCGGGTTTTTTATGCCGAGCCTTCTCGAACCTTTGTGCCTGTGTTGCCGATACTCAGATGTCGGCGGGACAGACCCCCTCTGTCCTGCCGGACATCTCCCCCTCAAGGGGGGAGATTGGATGTCGCATTAGCTTTCGCCAATCTCCAACACTTGAAGGCGGGCGATGCGCCCGAAGCTGCTAATCTCCCCCCTTGAGGGGGAGATGTCCGGCAGGACAGAGGGGGGCGCGAAGGAACGCGACGCTTCCTGCACACCACACCACCAGAGCCCCCCATGTCCAAGCGTTACGCCACGATCATCACCGACGATGACGGCCGCGAGGTCGTCAGTGCCATTGGCGAGTTCGAGGGCGCGCCCGATGTGCGCAACGGTCGTGTCGAGCCGGTCGCGGCCGATGACGACGAACCGGCCGATGTGACCGGACCCAGGCCTTCCGGCCGGCCGAAGCGAGCGAAAAAAACGCTCGCCGATGGTTTTCTGGAAGCCATCCGCGCCGATTTCCGGGCGCATGGCGCCGGTGTCATCGCCGAGGTCCGCAGCGAAAAGCCCGATCAGTACCTGAAGATCGTGCTGTCGGTGCTGCCCAAGGATCTGCATCTCAACATCAACAGTCTGGAAGCACTTAGCGATGACGAAATCAGGCAGCGCATCCGCGGCCTCGAAGCCGTCCTGCGGCCGTTTCTCGAAAAGTCGGGCGTCGCAAGACCAAGCCTCGCAAGACAGGGCCTCGCAAAACCGGGCCTCGCAAAGCCGGGCCGCGACGGCGAAACCGAGTATCTGAGCCTGCTCAGGGAATTGGACCGGAGGCGGCGCACTAACCAGCTTGCCGCCTACCGGCCTTACCCGCGACAGGCCGAGTTTCATGCCGCCGGTGCTATCAACCGGGAACGCCTGTTCATGGCCGGCAACCAGCTCGGCAAGACAAGGGCGGGCGGCGCCGAATGGGCGATGCATCTCACCGGCCGTTATCCCGAGTGGTGGCAAGGCAAGGTTTTTGACACGGCCGTGCGGCTGTGGGCAGCCGGCGTCACCGCCGAGGGCACGCGCGACAACCCGCAGCGCATCTTGATCGGCCCGCCGCAGCAGCCGGCGGCGTGGGGCACCGGCATGATCCCGGCCGACGCCATTGTCAGCACCATCATGGGGCGCGGCGCGCCGCATGGGCTGGACAGCGCCGTCGTGCGCCATGGCGGCGGCGGCGATGTGCAGGCCGATGAATCGGTGCTGTCGTTCAAGAGTTTTGAGAAGGGCCGCGAAAAGTGGCAGGGCGAAACGCTGCACGGCGTCTGGTTCGACGAGGAACCACCGCTCGACATCTATTCCGAAGGCCTGACCCGCACCAACGCCACCGGCGGCATCACCATCGTCACCTTCACGCCGTTGCTCGGCATGTCGGAAGTGGTGCTGTTGTTCCTGTCGGCGGAAGCGGTGGCGGGAATGGGGTGAGGGGGCAAGACTTGGTTCCTCGCCCCACAGAGTGGGGAGAGGTGGCCGCCCACGGGTCTTGCCTTTGGCAAGCCCGAGGACAGGCTCCGCGGCCGGAGAGGGGCCTTCGTAGGGCGCTGGTCCCAGTAAGCGAAACTTCTTCGACCATTCCGTCTGGGCGGGCCTCCCCCTCTCCGTCTCGGTTTCGCCGAGCCACCTCTCCCCCGCTTCGCGGGACGAGGAACCCAAGCTTTCAAAAGCTTTCGCCAAACAACACCATACGTCCCGCCTCTGCCAAAATGATTCAAGCCGCGAGGGCGAAGAAATGACACGCCACGTCACCTTCATGACCATCGACGATGCCGAGCATTACACGCCGCAGCAGCGCGCCGCGATCGTATCGGCCTATCCGGCGCATGAGCGCGAGGCGCGGGCCAGGGGCATTCCGGTGCTGGGCTCCGGCCGCATCTTTCCGGTGGCGGAGGAACTGATTGCCTGCGAGCCGTTCCGGCTGCCGCGCTACTGGCCGCGGCTCGGGGCGCTGGATTTCGGCTGGGACCACCCTTCCGCTGCTGTCGAGCTCGCCTGGGATACGGAGGCCGACGTCGTCTATGTCGCAAAAGCCTGCCGCGCCTCGCAGCAAACGCCGGCCATGCAGGCGCTGACCCTAAAACCGTGGGGCGAATGGCTGCCCTGGGCGTGGCCGCGCGACGGCCGCCGCGAGACGCTGGAAGGTGCGGGCGTCGCACTTGCCCGGCAATATGCCGCGCATGGGCTGAACATGCTTTCCAGCCATGCGCAGTTCGCCGACGGTTCGGTGTCTGTCGAAGCCGGGCTGATGGAGATGCTCGACCGCATGCAGAGCGGCCGCTTCAAGGTGTTCTCGACGCTTCTGCCCTGGTTCGAGGAGTTCCGGCTCTACCACCGCAAAGACGGCCAGGTGGTAAAACTGCGCGACGATCTGATGGCGGCGACACGCTATGGCGTGATGATGCTGAGGGAAGCGGTGGTTGACCCGGCTGAGTTCAAGACGGCACGGCGCAAGGCAGGGCAGAGCGATCCGCTGGGAGCGTTCCGGTAGGCATGACCGTCCGTATCATCCCTGCCACCCTGCGCGACCTCAGCTACATCGCCGCCAACCTGCGCCCCGAGGACCGGACGGAGATCGACTGCCAGTTCGACGAATGGTCGCCGGCGCTGCTGGCGCTGACGGCGCTGCAGGGGTTTGCTTACGTCGCCGAGCTGAACGGCAATCCGGAAGCCGGCTTTGGCGCCGCCGAACAGCGCGGAGGCTTGTGGATCGCCTGGAGCTGGGGGACGCGCCGCATGAAGCGCTGCGTGCCTGGCATTACCGAGTTCTTTCGCGGCGTGCTCGGTCCGCAGGTTGCCGCGCACGGCGCCTGGCGGGTCGAAGCGCGGGCGCTGGCCACGAATGAATTGGCGCTGCGCTGGCTTGGTCGGCTCGGCGCCACGCAACGCTGCCTTCTGCCGGGCTATGGCAAGAACGGCGAAGATTTTTTGCTCTACGACTGGACAAGGAAAAGCTGGAACCATGTGCCTTTTTCAAAAGCCGCCGCCGCTGAAGCCGCTGCCACCGACACCGACCATTGCCGACAAGGAGGTGCAGGCGCGCGAAGCCGCACTCAGGGCTGAGCTCGAGCAGCGCCAGGGAACCGCCGGAACGGTGAAGACCGATCTGTCGCCGAGCGAGCTCGCCGGCCGGCGCCGGGTGCTGCTGGGGGTGTGATTTGGCAACAAGGGCAGTGCCAAGCACACCCCCCTCTGTCCTGCCGGACATCTCCCCCTCAAGGGGGGAGATTGGATGTCACTTCGGCTTTCGCCAACCACCAACGCTGGAAGGCTAGCGAAACGTCGAAGCTACCAATCTCCCCCCTTGTGGGGGAGATGTCCGGCAGGACAGAGGGGGGTCGGCGCGACCGGACGCGGCCTCCTGCGGCAGATCAAAGTTGGCGCTTTACGCGCGGCGACCCCCTCTGTCGCCTTCGGCGACATCTCCCCCTCAAGGGGGGAGATTACATTTTGCGCGCGAACGCCCACACCATCAGCGGATATTCCTCGTCGTTGCTGAGATCGCGCCATAGGCCGTAGGCGCGCACCGGGCCGCCGATATGGGCCTTGGCGCAGGCTCTGTTGCCCCAGCCGAACACTTCTATCGCGGATTCCGGGAAGCCGCCTTCGACCATCACCTGCCTCAGGCCGGCGGGAGTCCAGCGGTTGTAGTCGTGCGGCCTGGCATGCACCCTGAACAGGAATGGCGTCGCCACCATCGCCCAGCCGCCCGGCCGGGTAATGGCGTGGATATTCTGTGCCGCGGCAAACGGGCGCTGCACATGCTCCAGCACCTGGTCGGCGATGACGACGGAATATTGCCGGTCGGTGCGGTCCTTGCAGATGTCGAAGTCGGGAAAATCGACCGATGTATAGTTGGAGCACGTCGTCTTCCAGTGGCGGTTCCAGCCGGGCGAGATCTCGATCACGTCAGAGGATTTGCGGCCGTCGGCCTCAAGAAACGCGGTGAACGCCTCGATCTGCCTGATGCGCAGCCAGTTGCGGGAATCGTAGCCGATCAGTCGCTTTGCAACCTGCTTGCTTCGCCGCTTCAGGGCGCCGGGTAGGCTTTCCGTCATTGTCAAATCGATCTCCTAAATCCCCGCCGCGCCCCCTTGAACATCGCAAAAGCGAACAAAATTCGACCTGGCCTTGGCAATATCGGGGCTTCGAACAGCACAAGGAAATGCCATGACCAGCGATTCCCGCGCCCACGATATCCTGTCGCGACAGGCGGAACTGGAGAGCGAGCGCAGCCGGTATGAGGCTGTCTGGGAGGCGGTGTCGGAATTCTGCGACCCCGACGCGCCCGATGTCTGGAGTGGGCGCCGGGGCGCGGAACCGCAGGCCGAGCGGCAAGAGCGGCGCGGCGCCCGTGTCTACGCCAACACCATCAACTCGGCCGCCAACCGGCTGGCTGCGGGGCTGGAAAGCCTGATCATTCCGCAGTCGGAGAAATGGCACGGGCTGTCGACCGCCGCTGTGAACGACGAGGAGAGCGACGAGGAGAAGGAATGGGCGGAAGCGCTTCGCGATTTCCTGTTTGCGCTGCGCTATTCGGCCAATTCGAATTTTGTCTCCGCCACCCAAGCTTGCCTGCGCAATGTGGTCCGCTACGGCCCGGCCTATCTCTATGCCGAAGAAGGCTTTGCGCCCGACACGCTGATCCGCTATGCCTCGATCCCGGTGGTCGAGGGTTTTCTCTCGCGCAACCGCTGGGGCCAGGTCGACATTTTTCACCGCCGCTATGAGCGCACGGCACGGCAGGCGGCGCAGCTGCTCGGCTATGACAGGCTGCCGGCGCGGATCAAGATGCTGGTCGACGACCCGGCCAAATGCGAAACCAGAATTTCGCTGATCCAGTGCATCCAGCCGCGCGACGAGCGCAAGATGTACCGGCTCTCCGGCACCTACCAGTATCTCGACACGGCGTTCGCCTCCTATCACGTCATCGAGGACGAGGAGGTCATCGTCAGGGAGAGCGGTTTCCGCTCGTTCCCGGTGTCCTGCTTCAACTGGCGCCGCCATGAGGGCGACCCCTATGGCATCTCGCCGACCATCGAGGCGCTGACCACGGTGCGCGAGGAAAACGCCGTGCGCCGCTCGGGCCTCAGGGCGCTGCAGCAGATCACCGATCCGGCGACCGCGTCGAAGGCACGGCTCGACTATGTGCCGGTGCTCAATCCCGGCGAGAATTATCCCGGCCTGATCGACGACAATGGCCGGCCGCTGATTGCGCCGATCGTTACCGGGCAGAATCCAACCCATGCGTTCAACTACGCGGAAAGCCGGGCCGAGGAGATCCGCGACATGATGTTCGTCAACCTGTTCCAGACACTGGTCCAGAACCCGCAGATGACGGCCACCGAAGCCTTGATCCGGCAGGAAGAGAAGGGCGCGCTGCTCGGGCCCTCCGGCTCGATCATCCAGGCCGGCTTTGCCGCCAATCTCGACCGCGAGCTCGCTATCCTCGAGGACAAGGGACTTTATGAGGAAGACAGCCGGTTCCTGCCGCCGGCGAGCCTCGCCGGCAAGGCAGTGCGGCCGACCTTCACCGGCCCGCTCGACGTACTGCGCCGCTCGGCCGAGGCGCGCGACACCATCCAGGTGGTGACCACGGCCATGCAGATGGCGCAGTTCGACCCCAGCGTGATGGACAATATCGACGGTGACGAGGCGCTAAAAATCGTGCAGAGCGCCGGCCGCAGCCCGCAGCGCATCTTTCGCCGCCAGGACGAGGTGGCGGGGATTCGCGACGCCAGAGCCAGGGCTCAACAAGCGCAGGCCGGCATGGCGGCGATCGCCACCGCCGGCAAGATTGCCAGGGATGCGGTGCCGGCGGCGGTCCAGGCGCGCGACAGCGGCCTGCTCGACAGTTTTGGCGGGCTGGTGCCGCAGGAGGGCGGCGCATGAGCGGCAAACGCTTCGCCCATTCGCGCCAGGCCGGCGGCCCGGCCAAGGCGCAAGATGCGCTGACCAGGGCCTATCTGAGGGTGTTCTCAGGCCAGGACGGCGAGATGGTGCTGGCCGACCTGACGGCGGCAACCGGCTATTACCGCCGCCCGTCCTACGGCGAGTGGCTGGCCAAGACCAGAACGCCGAACGGCTTCGAGCTGCACAGCGCGCTGAGCAACGCGCGCGCCGAAGTGGTGCAGCACATCATGGGGTTTTTGACGCTGGACGAAGCGGAGCTGGCGGCGCTGGAGAAGGCGGCGCGGATGGAGGGGAGGTAGGGTGTTTCCCTTCTCCCCTTGTGGGAGAAGGTGGATCGGCGCTTTAGCGCCGAGACGGATGAGGGGTGCTGGAGGAAATGAGGCGTCGGCGTTCCCTGGAACACCCCTCATCCGGCCGCTTCGCGGCCACCTTCTCCCACAAGGGGAGAAGGGGAGACCAGCGCCTGGGCTATCAATAATTGCCGCGGTAGTAGCGGTCGTCGCACGGGGCGGTGTAGATGCGGCCGTAGCGGTCCTGATAGCGGCAGAGCTGTTCGCCGCGCCGCTGTGGCGTGGTCGCGCTGCCGACGACCGCCCCCAGCAGGGCGCCGCTGGCTGCGCCGATAACCGTGCTCTTGGTGTCGCGGCCGATCGCCTGGCCGACGAGAGCGCCGCCGGCGCCGCCGACCAGAGCGCCGGTGGTCGCCCGCTGCTGGCCTTCGGTCTGCGCACATCCTGCCAGCGCGGCAGTCACAAGCAGGGCGGCAATGGCTTTGTACATGGTCATCGTCTGATACTCCTTTGAAGCCTATGAACTAATACACTGGCTGGTTTTGCCAAGTGTTTGCCAAGTGCGGTTGCATTGCGGCGGAACCGCGGCAACCGTTCGTCACGAAATGAGACATGGTTTCTTTCGTCTTGACGGTGCGTGCGCCTCCGGCGCTGAAAGATCGTACTCGAACAAGACGATAGGGTCAGGTTCTGTCGAAAAGAATCAGGCTGCGGCGGCAACGATTCCGCCGGGTCCAGCCGATCCCTCAACAATCCAATAACACGCCTGGCTGAACTGGCCAGTGCTCGTTTCCATTTGCAAACAACAAGAAGGAATCTTCTCATGACAGATCTGGCAGACGCCGGGTCCGTGGTGGCGTCGCCATCGGCGGGCAACCTTGCAGGGCCACTTGCAGGCCCACCGGCCGCCGGGGACAACGCCCCGCCGGCCGGCAACAGCTGGTTTGACGGTCTTTCCGAAGGCAACCGCAAGCTCGCTGAAACCAAGGGCTGGACCAAGCCTGAAAGCCTCGACCGGGTTCTCACATCCTATGCCGAGCTGGAACGGCAGCAGGGCGAAAGCCTGCGCATTCCCGCGGCCGACGCAGCTGCGGAAGACTGGGACAGGTTTTATGCCCGGCTGCCTGAGGCGATGCGCCCGCTGACTTCGCCCGACAAGGTCGAGTACAGGCGCCCCGACGGGCTTCCCCAGGACTTCGCCTATTCGGACGAGCTTGCCAATGCATCCAAGGGCTGGGCGGTCGAGGCCGGCGCCACGCCGAAGGTGGCGCAAGCCTATCACGACCGCTTCGTCGGCTACATGGCCGAGCAGGCCAAGGCGCAGCAGATCGCCGTTGCCCGTTCGGTCGAGGCCACTCACGACGATTTGGTCCGGGATTGGGGACCGACTGACAGCGACGGCTTTCGCCAGCGACTGGAAGTCGCCAACCGGGCGATGAAGAAGCTCGGCCTGGTCGATGCCTATAAGGCGAAGGGCATCCTTCTGCCTGACGGCGCCTTGACCGATCCGCAGATCGCCAAGGCGTTCCACGCGGTCGGCGAGGCGATGTTCCGGGAAGACACGATCGACGGCGGCGCAGCCCTGAGCGGAGGCAATCCGTTCAAGCGCAACGCCGCCGGCGAACGCAACCTGACCGATATCTCGGCGCTCGTCAGAGGCGACCCCGTCCGCGCCCGGCGGCTGGCACGCGAGGCCGGCGAGAACCCGGATCTGTGGATACCGAATAACCCTCTTTGAAATAGGGCAACCGCATCCGAAGCCCCCTCATCCGGCCGCTTCGCGGCCACCTTCTCCCCGAGGGGAGAAGAGGCTGGCACCGGCGCTGGCGACCTCCTCTCCCCTCGGGGAGAGGGTGGCCGCAGCGAAACGGAGGCCGGGTGAAGGGGCGCCACCGCCAATCACAACCCCTGAAGGAAGAAAAAAATTGCAGACGCCTATACCCGCATCGCGGACGCGATCGTTCCGTCCGTCTATGCACAATACTCGTTCGAGGAGCACGTCCAGTCGCTCGAGATCTACCAGGCCGGGATCCTGTTTTCCGACCCGGCCATCGCCTCGAAGCTGTCCATGGGCGGGCGTTCCGTCGACATGCCAGGCTGGAAGGATCTCGGCAACGATCCGTCCGAGCCGGTCAACGACGATCCGGCCGACTCGATTGAGATGAAGAAGATCGGCGCACGCCGCGAGGTCGCCGCCCGCAATGTCCGCGCCCAGGCGTGGGGCATTCCGGACCTGACCTCGATCCTGGCCGGCGACGACCCGCAGAAGCTGATCGTGCGCCGCCAGACCGACTACTGGCAGCGCGCCAACAAGCTGACGCTGCTCGGCATCCTGAATGGGGTGCTGGCCGACAACGTCGCCAACGATGCCGGCGACCTCGTCCGCATCACCGGCGCCTCCATCGTCGACACCGACATCATCGAGGCCGCCTATCTGATGGGCGACCGCGCCGACAAGTTCAAGACGATCTGGATGCACTCCAAGCAGATGAAGGCGTTGAAGCTCGCCGACCTCATCGACTATGTGCCGCCTTCCGAGCAGGGCGGGCCGCTGATCCCCTATTATATGGGGCTGCGGGCCGTCATCGACGACGACATCCCGGTCGCGGCGGGCGTCTACACGGCGTTCATGTTCAAGGACAAGGCAATCCTGTGGAATGAGCTGCCGGTCAATAGCGAGGGCGGCCCGCTGGAGTTCGACCGCAAGCCGCGCCAGGGCCATGGCGGCGGCGTCACCGAAATGGTCGCCCGCCGGCATTTTGTCGCGCATGTGCCCGGCACCCGCTTCCTCGACGCCTCGACCGCCGGCGAATTCGCCACCGATGCCGAGCTGGCGCTGGCGGCGAACTGGGACCGCACGGCGTCGAGCGTCAAGCACATGACGTTCATTGCGCTGAAGACGACCGAGGCCTGATAAGGCGAGGGCGGGGCGTCGCAGTCCTGTCTCGCGCTGGAACGCGCGGCTGCAAGCGGTGGTTTGTGGGCTTCTGGTGAGACCAATTTGTCGAAAATCAGCGCTGCCCCTCATCGCCCTGCCGGGCACTTCTCCCCGTATAGAGACGGGGAGAAGGGGGCTGGCCGCAAGCCAGGCGTGCATTCTGCAACGTTTGTGATTGGCGAAACCGTCGATGACAGCGTCCCCTCTCCCCGTCCCTATACGGGGAGAGGATGCCGGCAGGCAGGTGAGGGGCAGCGAAACGGTCACAGGAAGGGGTCGAATGGTTGTTGCACAGTGATCAATCGCCGCCACCAAACGGTTACACAAGAGGGCGATGCTGCCTTGTCTTTGCAAGGGAGGGTGATCATGGATATGACCTACAAGGCAGTTCAGGATGTGCTTCGAAAAGCCGGCATTGTCATAAGCAAAAAGGGCGAACTTCACCGCATCAACTTCTTCAGCGGTCTGGAAAACACCGCCTACTACACGACGAGCCTTGAGGATGCGCTTGAGCGGGGTGTGGCGATGGCGAGAGGCGCCGAAAGGTTGCCAGCCAGCGCCTTTGCCAAGTCGCGCGGGCGGCCGACGAGCGCACACTTCGGCTGACACGCTTTACGCGATACGACCCCCCTCTGTCCTGCCGGACATCTCCCCCTCAAGGGGGGAGATTGGCCGTCATTGCCGCTTTCGCCAACCACCAACGTTGCAGGAATGGCCGCCACGCCTGAACTGCCGATCTCCCCCCTTGTGGCAGGGCTGTCCGGGGAAAGTTATTCATAAATGAAGGCCATCTGATTGGGAGAGGCTCGGTCCCTTGGTCGGCTTGGATTGACCGGTGGCGGCTTATCGATGGTGTGCAGTTTCCGCCGCCCGAACAAGTATTGAGCGACCAGTTCTGTGAACCTCAAGATAGGAATAGTGACGCGGCGGGTGCGCGCGACAATGCGCAGCAGCGCAAAGGCGATCATTGCGGCAAAGAGTTGCAGGCGGATTGCATTGCCGTTGTTGCCGAGGAACTTGCGGATCTTGAGGTGCTGCTTGATCCATCGGAACAGAAGCTCGATGTGCCAGCGGCCTTTGTAAAGCCGTCCAATCTCGACGGCAGAGCGCTCCAGATCGTTGGTCAAAAGCGTGATGGTGTCGCCCGTTTCGCGCTGAACGCGCAGGCGACGCAGCCGCATCGGCAGCTTGCAAGCAGCCTTGCTGACCAAGCTTACCTCACTGTCTTCCACAACCAGGAAGCCGTCGCCCTGCGGCTCGGCTATAGGGCGATCACGCAGCAGCGCCAGCCTCATGTTGGATTTGGGCCGCGTCACGAAGATCGATCCGGCTTCGGCGATCGCCGTCCACCAGCCATAATGGCAGTAGCCCTTGTCGAACACGTAGGTCGCTCCAGCTTCGATCGTGATCTGGCGACCGACCTGGGCGTCGTTGACGTTGGCGTCGGTGATGTCGAGGACGCGCGGACAGTCGGTCTTCGGGTCATAGACGACATGCACCTTCATGCCGCGAATGCGCCCGTTCGACTTGGCCCAATCGCACAGTTTGCCGAGCGGAATGGGGGTCGAGTCGATCAGCCGCAGCATTGCTTCGCCCTCGCGCCGCATTTGCCTGTCGAGCAGGTTCGCCACCAGACCGAACGCCTCGGCAAAGATGGCGACCGGACGCCGTCTGTTGGCATCCGACAAGGTCGAACGCATCAACGGACCGCTGCCCAGGTGATAATGATGCTGGCTGTTGGCGTTCCAGCCGGCTTCCAGGCCACGCAAGCTGCTGCTGCCGCAGAACTGGGCATAGATCAGCGCCACCAGATGATCCCAGCTTCTGAACGATTTGTCGTACGCATCCCCGTCGTGGCGATCCACAATTGCTTGGAATTGACGCCGATCGATGGGTTCAAGAAGCTGCCCGAAGATGCTAGGTGCAAAGCGCATGCCCCGTTCCTTTTCTGAGTCTCGACAACCAGAGAAAAGACGGACAAACCCCGTTTTACGGGGCATGCACATGTGGCATTTCGATTCACTCAAAACTTTCCCCGGACAGCCCTGCCCTTGTGGGGGAGATGGCCGGCAGGCCAGAGGGGGGCGCGACGGAACGCGACCTTTCCCTTCCCCCACCATCAACGCGTTCCCGATCCACACAGATGGAGGCCAAACCATGGCCATCACCCCGCTCGACATCGCCAACATGGCGCTTGGCGTCCTCGACGAGGCGCCGGTCGACAGCCTTGACCAGGATGTCAAACCGGCCCGCCTGCTCAACCTGCATTTCGACCTGACGCGCGAGGCGGAGCTGATGAAACATGGCTGGGTGTTCGCAATCCTGGCGGCTGTCGTCGCCGGGTCCGATACCGGCAGTGGCGCCGGCACGCTGAACTTTGCCTATGGATTGCCCGTGGACTGCCTGCGGGTTTTGCCGCTGACCCACAATGGCGAGCCGGATGGCGTGCCGATCGCGTGGCGCCAGGAAGCCGGCTTGATCTATTGCGACCGGCCGGGGCCGCTGATCATCCGCTACGTCGCCAACCTCACCGATCCCAACGACTGGGACGCGACGTTCACCGAAGTGCTGGTTGCAGCGCTTGCCGTCAAGATCGCGCATCCGCTGACCCACAAGGCGGGCATGATCGACATCGCCCGCGGCGCCTATAGCGCGGCGCTGGACGCGGCGTTCCACGCCAACGCCATCCAGCGTGGCGGCAGGTTTTCAACGTCGTCCTGGGCGATCCAGCGCGGCGATACAAGGTACTGGCGCGCCTGATGCCGACGCTCTATCCCATCCAGGACACCTTCGTCCGTGGCGAGATCAGTCCGCGATTGCACGCGCGCGCCTCGCTCGATCTCTATCGGGCGGCACTCTCCCGCTGCGAAAACTTTCTGACGCTCCCGCATGGTGGCATCCGCAAGCGGGGCGGCACCTATTTCTGCGCCGAGGTGAAGGATTCTGCCAAAGCGACGCGGCTGATCCCGTTCATCTTCTCGGCGGATCAGGCCTATGCGCTCGAATTCGGCAACCTTTACATCAGGGTTTATGCCTATGGCGCCCGCGTCGGCACGGTGGAAGTGGCGACGCCCTATCTCGAAGCCGATCTGTTCGACCTGCAATTCGTCCAGTCCGCCGACCAGATGTGGATCACCCACAAAAACCACCTGCCGCAGGTTCTCACCCGCACGGCGCACACCACATGGACGCTCGCCGAGTTCGTCTTTCTCGACGGGCCGTATGACGACATCAACACAAGCGCCACCACGCTGACGCCCGCCGAGACCGGTGCTGTCCATCCGCAAATGACCAGCGACACGCTGCCAACCGGGACCGCTGCTGCAACCGCCGGCACCGCCTTTCATGTGTTCGACCGCGACAACGGAACAAACCTCAGCTTTGGCGCAACCACCGGCGACGTGTCCTATGATTTTGCAGGCGCCACGACCAAGGTCTGCGACGCTTACTGGATAAGGGCGAGGGCGAGCGGCAATCCTCGGGCAGCGGTGGCCTGGGATTTCCAGGGCTTTGACGGCACCAACTGGATCTCGCTCGACAGCCGGACGGCGGAGACCGGCTGGTCGCGCGGCGAGGTGCGGTTTTATGAATTCCAGAACGAGACCGCCTATCAGTCCTATCGGCTGAATATTTCGGGATCGGAGGACGACAGCAATCTGGACATCGCCGAAATGGGCTGGCACGAAGATGGCGACACCCAGACGCCGTTCGACCTCACGGCATCCTCGATCGTCGACATCAATGGCGGCACCGGCTTCCAGGCATCAGATGTCGGCCGGACCATTCGCTTGCTCGGCTCGGATGCTGTCTGGCGCTGGGCGCGCATCACCAGCCGCAGCAGCGCGACCGTGGTCAAAGTCAGGCTGTATGGGCATGCGCTGCCCAATCTCAGCCCGATCGCCCGCTGGCGCCTCGGCACCTTCGTTCCCGGAAAATACGTCGAAAGCGGTTCGCTGTACGAAGAGCGCCTGGCCTTCAGCCGAAAATTCTCGGTCTACGCCTCGGCAACCGGCGACTTCGACAATTTCGCCACCGGCGAGGAAGATGACGCCGCGCTGGAGTTCGTCCAGGCCGGCGGCGGCCAGGCCAACGATATCACCTGGATTGCCGAATCCGACGGGGCGCTGATCATTGGCACACTGGGCGGCATCCGGGCGCTGTCCGGCTCGGCCATCGACGAGGCGCTGACGCCGTCATCGTTCAAGAACCGCCGCTCGCGCACCTTTGGCTGCGCGCCGCTGCGCCCGGTCGACGCCGGGCAATCATTCCTGTTCGTCACCCGGTCGCGCAAATCGATCGCCGAACTGACCCAGAGCGCGTCCGGCAAATTCACCTCCGACGACGTCGGGCAGGTTTCCGAGCATATTCCGAAAAAGGGTGTTGTCGAACTGGCGTTCCAGACCGATCCCGACCCGTTGCTGTGGTTCCCGCTCGATAATGGCGAACTTGGCGGCTACACGCACCAGCCCTCGCAGGAAGTCCGCGGCATGCACCGGCATCGCATCGCCGGCACCTTTTCCGGTTCTGACTGGGGCGTCGTTGAAAGCGCGGTGGTGACGCCGGGGCAGGACGGCAATGACGATCTCTGGCTGGTCGTCAAACGCACGATCGATGGAACGACCAAGCGCACCATCGAAATCAAGTCTGTGCCCTTTGAATATGGCGAGGTTGCCGACGCGTTCGAGGTCGATTGCGGCCTGACCTACAGCGGCGTGGCCGTGGGGACGGTCACAGGGCTCGATCATCTCAACGGCGAGACGGTCGATGCTCTGGCGGATGGCGTGGTCTATCATGACCTTGTCGTGGCCGCTGGAGCGGTTTCCTTGCCCGGCGGGGCAATGGCGGCCAAATGGTCTGTCGGCCTACCCTACGAGGCGGGCGCCGACACGCTGGAGCTCGATGTCGGCGGCAGGGACGGCTCGATCGTCGGGCGTCGCAAGAAAGTCGCCAAGGTCATTCTCTCGCTGTTTGAGACGGACACGACCGGGCTGGAGATCGCTTCGATGCAGCGTGGCCGCTGGGAACCGGTCCGCATTCCCTCGGTCGTGACGCCCAATGGCAGGGCCAATCTGTTCACCGGCAATGTCGAGGTGCCGATCGACGATAGTTGGGAAGGGCAGGGGCGGGTAAGAATCCACCACACCAACCCGACGCCATGCACGATCCGGGCATTCACGCCGGTGTTCGATAGTGAGGCGTAGGAACTGCCGTATTTCGGTCCTCCCGCATCGCGCTCCGAGGCGGTTGTTAATCAAGCCTCTCGAACCTTTGTGCCTGTGTTGCCGATATCAATGTCGGCGGGACAGCGCCCCCCTCTGTCCTGCCGGACATCTCCCCCACTTGGGGGGAGATCGGATTTCACCCCGGCTTTCGCCAATCACCAGCGTCGCAGGAATAGGGGCCGCGCCCGAACTGCCGATCTCCCCCCTTGTGGGGGAGATCGGCAGCTGCGCGGACCGCTCCTCACCTCCAAAAAAGGGACCCTTCAATGACCCCATCCCCTCATGCCGAAGCGCTCGGCAGGGCGCGGACGGCTGCCGATTTTGCTGCCGTCATCGCCTTACTCGATAGCGACCTCAAAAATGCTGCCGCCCGCAAACTGGAACTCGAAAAGGCCAAGGGGCGGGCGATGTTCGGCCGTGGCGACCTGGCGGCGACGCGCGCTGCGCTCTCCGAGGCCAACGCCGTCGTTGCGCTGCTGGAGAAAACCCGTGAGGCGGCGAACGCGCGCCGCGCCGCGGCGCAAGGTGAAGCCTGCGTCGACATCGCAGCACTTGCCGACGAGATCAGGGCAAACGCCGCTGCCCTCGACGAGCGCTGGCGCATGGCGCAATGGCTGATCGAGCAGCTGCGCCAGCAATTGTTCGACGCCGATGCCTTGCGCCGCGCCGTCGCCACCGCCAACAGCCAGCTCGACGCCGCCGGCGTCGCCAACCTGAAAATCAACCCGACCGCCATCCGGCGCGCCGCCGTGACCGGGCGGCGCGCGACAGCCCCGGCTCGTCTCAGCGCGGCAGCGATCCAGGCCGACAAGATGCTTCTGTCGCTGCTCAGCCCCGGCGGCGCGCTCGACCCGCGACCGGCGCTCGGCGCGCCGGTCGGAGGCATCGCGGCCAGATTTTCGCTGCGTGGCCGGGGCCGCGGCTGACCATGTGCACACTTGCCCTTATCGGCACGGCTCTCTCGGTCGGCGGCGCGCTGGCCGAGGGCCAGCAGTCGCGGCAGATGGCCGACTACCAGGCCAGAGCCTATGAGCAGCAGGCGCGGGCCGACGCGCTAAGCGCCGCCTTCGAGCAGGGCCAGGAGCGCCACAAGCAGGATCTGTTGCTGTCGCAGGCGCGCGCCCGGGCCGGCGCCTCGGGCGTCGCCCTGTCAGGCTCGCCGACCGAGGTGCTCGCCGCCAATGCAAGGCAGGGCCAGCTCGACATCAAGGCGATCCAGTACGGCTCGCAGCTGCGCCAGAACAATTTGACCACGCAGGCCGCGATCTCGCGCTTTTCCGGCAGGCAGTCGGCGGCTGCCTCGATCTTCAGGGCAGGCGGCAATCTCGTGTCCGGCCTTTCCGGCCTCTACGACCCGAGCAGAGCGGTGACGTTCGGCAACAGCGCCTTTCCGGCAGCGCCGGGCGGAGGGCTTTACTGATGGCGACCATCCCCCTCCAGCTCGCCCAGCGACGGCTCGATACCGGCAGCGTGGTTTCCTATCCCAACAGCTCGCCGGTCGGCGCCGCGATACAAGGTTTTGGCGACGAGCTCTCGGCCGTCGCCGAGCGGTTCCGGCAGCAGAAGCAGCAGCAGGATGCCTTCGACGCCGAGGTCATCGGCCGCGAGCTGAACCGGCAGATTGCCGAGGCCGAGAAAGAAGCGATCCAGAATGCGCCGGCCGACGGCCGTGGCCTGCACGACGCCATGTATGGCCAGGCGCGCAACGGTGTCGTCAAGCCGGGCCTGTTCGACAAGATCTTCGACAGCACCGTGCCAAAAATGCCGGAAAGCGAACGCGCCAGCTTCATCAGGCAGAAAGAGGCGTTGAGATTGGCCGGGTCGGCGCGCATGGCCGCACAGCAATATGCCCGCCGCCAGGCCTATGAGCAGGCCGAATGGTCGAAGGCGCAGGCTGCGGAGCTCAATGCCATCGCGCAGAGCGATCCGGACGACACCGCAGCGTTCGAGGCGATCAGGCAGAGCGGCTTCGACTTCATCGCCAAGATGGGCAACCCGGTGGCCCGGCAGCTGGCCGAGACCGGCTGGCGCAGTAACACGGCAAAGGCGCTCGCCCAGGCGATGATCGCCAACGACCCGAAGCGCGCCGCCGAAATTCTGGGTGCTGCGCCGGCTGACGCCCGCCTCGCCGACCTTACGTCCGAGGACAGGGCTGCGCTCGCTTCGCAGGCCGGCATGGCGCAAGACTGATGTCCGCGCCGCGGCTGGATGTCCTTTTTACCGGCCTGTTGCATCGGCTGTCAGCCCACCGACGGTCCTGCGGGGCTTTTTCACGGGAAAACCCCAGAGTTGCTGAAATCGCCGCTGGCAATGCACGCAGCACTGTGGTCGTCTCCAGAGCGACAAAAGCGACGGCGGCCTTTTTTGCAACACAGGCTTGTGGTTCTGGATTTGAAATTCCCAAGCGCTGATGCGATCATTGGATCGGCAACGTCAAAATCCACCGGCCACCCTTGGCCCTTCAGATGAAGGACTGACCCTGCCTTGTTGCGCTTAGAGTCCTATCCGATGCTGGCAAGGATCGTGTTCCCGGTCACGTTGGCCGGTGTTCTCCTGCTCACGCTTCTGCCGGCGCGGTTCTTGCCGGATCTCGGCACCGCCGTCACGCTTCACGACGACAAGCTGCAGCATGCCATCGCCTTCGCCGTGCTGGCGGCGCTCGGCAGCCTCGGCTGGCCGGAACACAAGGCAAGGATCATTCTTGTCCTCGCCCTTACCGGCGCGGCGATCGAGGTGCTTCAGGGCTCGCAACTGATAGGGCGCGATCTGGACGGATTCGACTGGGTTGCCGACTGCGCCGGCATGGCGTTGGGGCTGACGATCGCCGGCTGGACAAGCAGGCGCGTCGGCAGGCGCGTCGGCGGATTGCCATAGGTCGCAGCTTTTTCGATCGTGACATCAGCCGAGCTGCGGCGGTTCAGGATAAAGGCGCTCCGTAGCGATCCTTCGCGCCCCCCTCTGTCCTGCCGGACATCTCCCCCACAAGGGGGAGATTGGCAGCTTCGCCGACAGCGTCCTTTTTGCAAGGTTTGTGGTTGGCGAAATCAGTGATGATGGCCGATCTCCCCCCAAGTGGGGGAGATGCCAAGTTTTGGCAAAGAGGGCAGGACAGAGGGGGGCGCCTCGCTCCGCCATTAAAAGGTTCTGCACCGTAGTGACGCTCCGATGTCACGAAATGGATCCAGGGTCTGCGCCGCGTCGCTTCGCTCCTTGCTCCGCATTGGGATGACGAAGGCGTCGTGGCTTATGGCTAGTGGCAGACGTTAGGATTGGCGGCTGCGGGGCCGGCCGGCAGCGACCGTCCGCAGGGCTTAGTCCAGGCCGGCCCAAACCACAGATGTGCCATAGACGACACGTCCCGCGCCCGCTGAAATCATAGAGCCCTTTTCAAGCCTCGCTTTTGCGGGGCTTTTTTCATGGAGCAAGCCTGATGGCCCGACCTGCAACTGCCGCCGTTCGACTGTTGACCGGCGAACGCGAACCCGTGCGCCTGGCGACTACGGCCAACATCCTGCTTCATGGCCTGCAGGCGATCGACGGCGTGCCATGCGCGGTCGGCGACCGCGTGCTGGTCAAGGACCAGGCCGACCCGACGCAGAACGGCATCTACACGGTGAGCGAAGGCGAATGGTTCCGCGCCGCCGACGCCCGCAGCGCCCGCACCTTGCAGAAGGGAACGACGGTTCACGTCCAGATCGGGTCGGTCAATGCCGGCCGGGTGTTCGAATTCAGCGCCGACGAGCCGGTGGTCGGCAGCGATGCCATCAGCATTGCGCCGTTCGTGCCGCCCGACATTGCGGCGGTGGTCGATGCGGTGGAAGCGCTGCGCGAGGCAACCCAGGCGCTGAAGGATGCCAGCGCGGCCAGTGCCGGCCAGGCCGCCGCCAGCGCGTCCACCTCCGCTGCCAATGCCGGACAGACCGCCGCCGATGTCGCTTCCACCGCGGCCAACCTGGCCGGCGCCCAGGCCGCGCGTGATGCGTCGCTTTTTGGCAAAGGCATCTTTCCGACCATTGCGGCGGCGATCGGCCTTGGCGTCGTCGGCAGTGGTGCGATCACGGCGGGCGCCGGCGGCGCCAACGGCACCTTCGATCTGGCCTTCACCGGCGGCGCCGGCTCGGGCGCCGCCGGCCGCTTCGTCGTCGCCGGCGGCGCGCTGACGCAAGTCCTGATCACCGCGCCGGGCTCCTACACGGTGGCTTCGAGCTTCAGCTTCGCCGCATCGGCGGGATTGGCCGGTGCAAGTGCGGCGGTCGTGCTCGGCAGGAATGCTGATGTCGGCGAGTTTTTTTGGACCGAGGTTTCGACCGGTGTGCTTGGGCTGCACAACGTGACGGCCGGGCCGGTGGCGGCGGACACCGGGGTTAGGGCGTCGGCAGCGGAAGTCTCCGCCCTGATCGGCTCGCGGACGGTCGGGCCAACTGCGCTGACTGGCGCCGGCGCAGCTGCGAGCGCGAACGTCTATTACTGGCCGGGCTCTCTCGCCGCAGTAGATGAATATGTGTCGGCGCTGCCTGTGGCGATGACTGCTCCTGGTACGCTGCGTGTCGTGGTTTCGAAAGTGGAGGGCGACGGCTCTCTCTCTGACGCCGGCGTTCCGACACAGCTGGTTAGCGCACCGGCAGGTGTATCCACTATTTCAGGGCTGAGCGTCTACAAGCCCGCGGGATGCGTTGTTGGCCTTCAACCGGTATCCGGCGGCTCGCTTTACTTTACGGCGGCCACGATCCCCAATGGCGAAGCTCGCTGGCATACGGCGACTATCCCAACCAGCCACACGGCGAAGACCATCACCACGACGAATGGCGTACAGTGGCAGGCGGTTCTGTGAAATCACGGCCAAGGCTCGCCGAGCTGATGGCTCTGTCGACGCTATTGTCGAAACGCTGGGTTCCAGCATCGATATCGGCCGGCCGGACCTGGTCAACACCGGCACGAACACCCCCGCCAACTACAGCGTCGTCATGCAAACGCCTGCGGCGGCCGATGGCTACATTACCGGAGTTGATGTCGGGGCTAGCGGCGCCGGCGCGGCCAGTATCCATGTCATCCAGTACAATGGAGACCTAACCGTCAACGTGATCCGCACGCATCAAATCACACTAGCCAATGGTGTGAGCGAAATTCCCCTCAGCATCCCGATAGCAGCCGGGCAATATCCGGCGATCAGCGGTGGCGCTTACAAGTTTCAGAACAGCGTCAATCCGGAAGGCATTCCCGCATGGATAAAGGCCGCTGCGCTGTCGAACGGTGCGACTGTGGCGTCATCGACCCAGCACCGCTATGAGGTCGCGTTCACGATCAAGACTGGCCTTGTCGCGGACGTGGAGGTGGCCAAGAATGGCGGTGCGCAGAACACTGGCATGAACCTGCTGGCCGATGCCGACCCGAATGGTGTCGTTGATGCAACTGCAATCTTCGCCTCGGCCGCCGCTCATCCAAACCCGTATGTGCCGCCCGGCAGCTTCGCATTGACGGCTATGCCTAAGTCGGGTGACGGTTTTTGGGGGCCTGGAAAGCTGTTCGTCGGCGGCCGAAGGTTCTTCGTTCCGGCTCGCCCGTCGCTGTTCAATCTCTATGACGGCTTCCGCGCCAAGATGGCAGAGCATATCGCCAACAACGATGTGCTCTGCCTGATCGCCGACAGCATTGGTCATTGGGCGCTGGCCAGCAACGGCCCGGCGCACTGGTTCAATCGGGTGACGCAGTTTGCTAATCTCGGCGTCGCCGATGATGAGCCGGGCATGACGGCATTGCGGCCAAGCTCTACCTACTTGCCGGCTTTCTATGGCGTCACCACCAGCGGAACCGTCTCGACGGGAACGCGCGGGCCGCTCGGCGAAAGCATCATCCTTGCGGATGGCGCATCGCTGGCGTTCACCGGCGCCTATGAGCAGGTCGATGTCCATTACACCCAGGACGCCGGTCAAGGCTCGCTCGCCTTCGCCTTCAATGGCGGCGCGGCCTACAAGACTGTGAACGCTGCCGGCGCTCTGGCGCTCGATAAATATTCCGGCCCGTCTCTGACAGGGCAGGCAGCGAGCGGCAACTATACCCTCACGGCCGTAGGCGGACCCGTGGAGATCACCGGGCTTATACGTCTCGGCATCAAGGCGGCCGGCTCACGTCCGCGCCTGCGCACGCTGCGCGCCTCGCATGGCAGCTATACGTTCGCCTCCTTCAATGCGGCACGCCTTGCCTCGGCCATCGCTCAATGCGGCTATGCTGGCGGCAAGATCGTTCCGGTCCTCGCCCTGGGCATCAACGACAGTTTTGGCACGCCGCCTGCGACGATTTCGACCAACATCACGTCGATAATCGACACGCTGGAGGCGGCCTTAGCACCTCGCATCTTCGTGATGCCGCCAACGCGCCCGTCCTCGTCTTGGGATGGCAACTATACGGGCGGCCGAACCTACGATGCGGCACTTGGCGCGATCCGCCAAACCTACCGGTCGCGCAATGTGCTATCGGTGCCAATCGACGGGTTCGATTATATCAACTCGGGGGCCTACCAAGAGGGTCTGCACTTCAACGATGCCGGCCACGACGGCAATGCGTTGCGCTTCATCGAATACGTCGCGGAAAGGGGATAAGGCCATGCCATTCGCAATTCAGCGCAAGGGTAAAGTGATCTCGACGCTCGAAGAGGGTGAGGAATGGGTGACCGTCGGCAAGAAAATCCTAATCACGATGCCCGATGACCCGACTTATAGTCGAGAAATCACAGTGCCTAAGGACGATGCCGAAGGACTCGTCGAAGTGTGGCTGGGAGGGGCCTAGTCCGCACTGGACGCGGTTCGTGCGCTATGGCACGGTTGGGTTGGCGGGGGCGATCCTTAGGAGGATTTCTCTATGGCGGACGCCGGCAGCATTATAGCGATCTATGATGACTACTACGCAGATGGCAAAGTAGCCGCGAAACGCGAAATTGCTTCGCAGCAATCAGTCGCCCATATAGAAGCGATCCTCCCGGGGGAGACCTTCGAAAAGGTCCTTGATATCGGGGCCGGTGAAGGGGCTGTGCTGGACAAGCTCAACGAGCGAAATCTGGCGAAGACACTGGGGGCCGTCGAGATTTCGACCTCGGTATTGAGGCCATCAAGGCACGGAAAATCCCTAGTCTGAAGAGCCTAGATGTTTTTGATGGCTACCACATTCCGCACCCCGACAAGTCGTTCGATCTGGGGTTGGCCATCCACGTCGTCGAGCACGTCGAGCACGAGCGGATGTTTTTGATGGAGGCGGCGAGGGTCTGCAAGAAGCTCTACATCGAGGTTCCGCTGGAGCATACGAGAAATCTCAATCGCGCCATTCGGATGTCCGGGCCGTTTGGGCATATCAATTTCTACACGCCGCTGACGTTCGAAAATCTGCTCAATACTTCCGGGCTCAAGGTCGATAGGCTGATGACGTTTGCTCACGATCTCGCTTATGAACAGCACTTGGCCGGGCGGTCCAAAGGATGGGTGAAATACAAGTTGCGGACCGAATTTCTCAAGGTCGCGCCCAAGACGGCGGTGCGGAACATGACGTATATGGCCGGAGCGCTCTGCAGCACTAAGTAGTTGATTCTGAAAGGTCACGGACCTTTTTAGCCGGAACGCCGGCAACAACCGTGAAGGGTTCCACGTCCTTCGTGACGACAGACGCTGCGCCGACGACCGCGCCCTTGCCTATCGTGACACCTTTCAGGATTGTCACGCCAAAGCCGATCCAGACATTCTCATCGATTGTGACCGGCGCGATGCCGACACCCGACCAGTTCTTCCTGCCCTGATGCCACTCGGCGACATCGCTTGTTCGCTGCTTCCAATCTAGCGAGTGCGAGTTGTGGTCAACGATCGTCGTACCCCATGAGATAACGACATCATCGCCAATAGTGATTTGTTCTGCAGTGACTAGGTGGCTCTTGCCGATGTAGCAGCGCCGTCCGATCGTGATCCGCGCTTCTGGTCGATCAAACGAGAAGTAGCAGTTGATGATCCCGTCCTCGCCGATCGAGTGATGGCCACGGCGGGCAGTGCGGACGCTCCGAATGGCCATCTTCGTGCCGGCGCCGACATTGACGCCCGCTAGGCGTTGCAGGAAGGGCGGCACAAAAGTCATGTCAGTGTCTTCCGTATTGTGTCTGTTGCTGCCTCTCGGCGATAACCCGCAATCCGTCGCAGAGCATAAAGTGCCGTTGTGGCATTTGCGTACAAAGCTCCAATGCTGCCCGCGCATCGTGCTCGTCGTCGGTTTCCATTATTGGCGCAGCGATGTGTCGGCCATCGATTGCTTGGACCGAAAAGCGCTTGAGGGTTTGTGCCACCGGCAGGTTACTTCGCATTGTCAGGGGCAGATCCGTTGGGCAGCCACCATTTGCGGCAAGCACCTCCGCTTTGCAAGCGTGATCGTGAGGTGTTCACGCTCTAATTCGTTCAGCTCGGCCCGGCCTCTGGCAACGAGCCAATGCAGGTAGCATTTCGCCAATTCGCAGATGACTTGTATCGAGCGATTGGTGGGTCGATAATTCGGTGTCGATTGGCTGGCCTGCCCGTTCAAAGACATGCCGTAACCCCGAGCCGCTACGAATGGCGCAACGGCTAATGACGGCTGTCTTGCGGCTTGTTGTGCGGCTGGCTGTTCGACCACCAGACAAAATACAGCGAACCCACCTTCATCACCGGCACGCGGCGCTCGCGTTCGCGGCCCCGCAATTCGCGATAGACTTTTACCTTCAGGGTGCCGCCCGGCAGTTTGATGCGCACGGCCATCGGTTCAACTCCCGCTGTGTGCAATGCAATGGTGATGTGCGAAGCCGCAATTAGAGAACTTCCCCAGCCGGGGAGTCAACCGCCGATGGGCGAGTTTGTTGACCGGAAGGGTTCGAGCGCAGCCGCTCGAGATTTTTCGGGCCGTTAAGGCGTTGCCTGAGATCGGTTGGGATCGTCGCCCGGCTGGTCGTTCAACCGTCGCTGGCGATTCGACCACCAGCTGAAATACATCGAGCCCAGCTTCAGAACCGGGATGCGGCGGGCGCGCTCGCGCTCGCGCAACTCCCGATACACCTTCAATTTCAAGGTGCCGCCCGGCAACCTGATACGCACTGCCATTGCCCCCAACCCCCGTTGTGCAATGCAGCGACTTAAAGAGCTTCCGTGGCGGAAGAGTCAAGGCTGATCGTTGATTATTTCTGCGGCTGTTTTCCGGGGCCGGTTCCAGAACAGTCTGGGCGGGTGAATGGTGAATGGTAGTAGTGAGTAGTGAGTAGTGAGTAGTGAGGAGAGTGAGGACACCTTCTTCACAATTCACAATTCACAATTCACAATTCACCCACTCACGCCTGGCGGGCGTCCGGACGGACGATCCGAAATGCTGCTCGGCCACCAGACGATGAAGTAGCCTCCGAGCCGCCAGACCGGCACCTCGCGCTTCTGTTCGCGGCGGCGCAACTCGTGCTTTTTCTTGATTTTCAATGTCCCGCCCGGAAGCCTGATCCTGATGGTCACGCGCCCTCCCGCAGCCTGTTCCCACGGGTTAGAAACGGTTCATGGGGGCAGTTTATTCCGGCTAAGCGATTTCCATTCCCGATGGCAATACGGGTCGAGCTGTTCTCAACCGTCGTCACTTGAAGAAATCCGCCATGCCCTGGAAGGCCAGCAACGCATAGACGATCGGCCCGGCGACCAGCCCGCAATAGAGGCACAGGATCGCCGCCAGCGCCACCAGCAGCGGCTTGTCGCGGCCGACCGCGCAGAGCTCGGCCTTCACCGTCCAGCGCGCCGTTCCTTCGTCTTGCGACATCGGCAAAATCCCCATTTTGGGGTCATTTCACACAATTGCCTGCAGACATCAAGCTGGCGCCTGCAAACATCAACCTGGGAAAGGACAACACCATGGATATGACGTTCAAGGGCGCCGCCAGGCGCCTGGACGATCTCGATCTGCCAAAACTCGGTGCCAGCATCGGCGTCGGCGAAGACGAGATCCATGCCTTTCTCGATGTCGAAACCAGCGGGCATGGCTTCGACGCGCAGGGCCGGCCGGTCATCCTGTTCGAGCCGCATGTCTTTTATCGCAATCTGGCGGGCGCAGCTCGGGCAAAGGCGGTAGCGGCCGGCCTTGCCTATGCCAAATGGGGCGAAAAGCCTTATCCCCGCGACAGCTATCCGCGCCTGAAGGCTGCCTGCGCCATCGACGAGACGGCGGCGCTCAGATCGGCATCATGGGGGCTCGGGACACGCCGGCCGCAGCCCCAGCGCAGCCTCCGGCGCCGGTTCCGATCGAGATCAGGGACGCGCCGGCCGCAACCCCAGCGCAGCCTCCGGCGCCCGTCCCGATCGAGATCAGGGACACGCCGGCCCCTCCGGCGCCGGTTCCGATCCCGCAGCCGCCGCAACCGAACGGTCCCGCGAAGGCAGAGCCGGGCAAAGCCGGAGTGCGGCGCGGACCGCTGTCCGGACCGTTTTCCGGATTATGGGCCGCAGTGCTGGCTCCGTTGGTTGCGGCAATCCTCTCCTTGTTTCGAAAGGCAAAGCCATGAACTGGTTCAATACCAACGCCGCGCACAATCTGATCAATGTGCTGATCCTGCTGCTCACCGGCCTGGTCGGCTTCGACTGGACGCTGTTCGGCATCGACGCCGCCCTGGCGCTGAGGATCACCGGCGTGCTGGCCCTGCTCAAGATCCTGATCAATGTCGTGCGCGACGGCGTCGCCGGCCTCGTCAGAAACCAGCCTGCCGTGGAGGGCAATTGAGATGTCGGTGCTTTCCATGCTGGGCGGGCTCGCCGGCAACACGACGATCATGGCGATTTTTGCCGCGCTCGTCGGCGGCATCGGCCTGTTTGTCGCCGGCGGTCGGGCCAACAGGGATGCGGCCAGGCGAGCGGCGGAAAAACTTGCCGCCGTCGAGGAACGCCTCGAAATGGACCGCGAGGCGACCGATGCCGAGCGCGCGGCGCGCGACCTGCCGGACGAAGCCGCACGGCGGGAGGCGATGCGATGGGCAAAGCGCTGATGCTGCTGCTCAAGAGCCTGCTGTTTGGGAGCCTGCTGTTTGGGAGCCTGTTGCTCGCCGGATGCACGACGCCGGTTTCGCCGGCGCGCCAGGCCTGGTGCGACCACAACCAGCCGCGCCGTGCGTCCGCCGCCGTCGTTGCCGCCATGATGCGGCCGGAGCTCGACGAGATCAATGCCTACAACGGCAAGGGCGCCAGATGGTGCGGGTGGAAGCCATGATACAAGAAGTTCTCGATGCGCTTGGCATCAAGGCGCCGGTGGTGGTCGCCGGCCTTTCCGGCGGGATTTTGCGCGCCTTGTCGCGCCACCGCTACAAGCTGCGTGAAATGCTGACGTCGCCGATCTGCGGCGCGCTGGCGGCGGCCTACCTGACATTGCCAGTGGTGCATTATTTCCGCGTCACAGGCCTGGCGATTCCGGCTGATCACGACACCACGACGCTGGCCGCGGCGTTCCTCATCGGCGTCTCGGCGATGTGGATCTCGGACATCGTCTTCGAGGTGGTGGTCAGGCGGTTCAAGCCGGAGAAGGAGGAGTGATCGCGGTCGTCCTAAAGCGCGTCGCGTTCGACCGGCCGACGCGCTTCAGGTTGTTCTTTATGCATGTCGTTATCGCAAAACCGCTGCACACTTTTGCGCGACATGCATTGTGCGCCGCAGTAACACCTCTTGCGGGAGATGCCGGGAAAGGTGAAGGTGCGGAACCACGGGCGAAGCTGCGCGTTAGGCACGACCTTTGCGAGGATGCAGCATGCCAGTCCGCCCAATCGTCCCAATGGCCGCAGCGATCCTGATCGTCACCACAAGCATGGCTCACGCCCGGCCGGATACGCGCGCCATGACATGCGAACAGACGCAGTTTCTGATCCAGAGCCGGCGCGCGGTGGTGCTGACCACCGGCCGCAACACCTATGACCGCTATGTCCGCCGTTACGGCAACGAATGCGACTGGCCCGAAGTGCCTGTCGCCGCCTATGTCAGGACGCTTGACGGTCAATGCCGGATCCACCGATGCGAGGAGCCGGTGTTCTTTTTCCCGGATTAGGGGGCTGACGACTTGGTCATGCGGGATGAGTGCCAGGCCGAAGCTGCTGATCTCCCCCCTTGAGGGGGAGATGCCAAGTTTTGGCAAAGAGGGCAGGCCAGAGGGGGTCGTCTGACGTAATGCGCCAACCTCCACTGTCGCAAGAGAGAAGGCCGCGCCCAGTCGAACCGACTCCCCTCTGCCCTGCCGGGCATCTCCCCCTCAAGGGGGGAGATTGGCCGTCATCGGTGCCTTCGCCAATCACCCGCGTTGCTGGATGGGTGCCGAGGCCCAAGCTGCTGATCTCCCCCCTTGAGGGGGAGATGCCAAGTTTTGGCAAAGAGGGCAGGCCAGAGGGGGTCGTCTGACGTAATGCGCCAACCTCCACCATCGCAATTGGCCGTCATCGGCGCCTTCACCAATCACCAGCGTTGCGGGATGAGTGCCGAGGCCCAAGCTGCTGATCTCCCCCCTCAAGGGGGAGATCGCTCTAAAAACCGAAGAACTGCCGGCCGATGAGATAGCCGAGCGCGACGACCACCAGGGGAAACAAGGCCGGCGCCAGCCGGCTCAGAAAGCTCCTTGCCGGCTGCTTTGGCGCGCTGCTTTCGGCGATTCCGAGGTTCTTGGTCATTGCGCTACAGTAGCAGGCGCTGATTAACGATTCCCCAACATGGCGCGCCTGAGGTCGCCGGCAGGCTTTTTCGCTGTGGGGCGGAACATTAGTTCTCGCTAAATGTTCATTTCGAAGCAGTCGATATCACCCCCCTCCGGTATCGCTGCTGATCGGGCAAACCGATCGGCCCGCGGTCCTGTCGCCAGGAACGCGGGCCACCGCCAGCCAACGCGGCGATCGATTGGCCGCCGCTCAAGGAACAAGAAGGTCGCGTCGAGCGTTGGCAATTCGGGCGTTGGCGATGTTGGGCTGAGTCGTCCCGACTGAGGAAGGCAGAGCCCTAAACCAGACAGGAGAAGACGATGAAAATCCACCTTGTTCCTGCCGCCGCTGGGTTGGCTCTGCTGGCCGGTGTCGGCGTAGCCACCGCAGACCAGGTGATTATCACGCCCGAGCAGCAGACGGTCGTCCGCGAATATGTGGAGAGGCACCCGCTGGCGTCGATCAGCCTGCTGGGCGTGGAACTCAACGTCGGTTCGACTTTGCCCGATACGGTCGAACTGCACGAGGTTCCCGACGTCGAATACAGATACGTGGTTGTCGACGATCGCACCGTGCTGGTCGATCCCGGCACCCGCAGGATCGTGCAGGTCATCGACTGACCTTCACCCGCCGCTCTCTCGGGAAGACGCGCAGGGAGCGGCGGCTCGCCGGCAGGCAGCCGGCTGTTGGTCGTCTTCGTGGCGGGACGGAAAGGAGCCATTTCCATGTTGCCGCATGTCGAGTCACGCAATGTGGCCGCATCTGTCGACAAGCTGCTTGCCGAACGGGGCACTGCCCTGTTGTCGATGAAGACGTTAATTGCAGCCGTGCGTGAGCAAACCGGAACGGAGCGCTCTGACGCGGATCTGGCGGGGCTGATCACCAAAAAGGCGGCACTCCTCGGGGTCGCGGTTCTGTCCGATTTGGGCCGACCTGAGCCGGGACGACCCGACCCGGGCCGAAGCCCCCAAGACGCCGGTCGAAAATTCAGCTAGAAGTTGTCGTTCACCGATTTGAGCCGAGGAGGCAACAGTGACTGATAACAGGCAGGAACGCATTCGCCGGCGGGCTCACGCGATCTGGGAACAGGCCGGCCGGCCCGACGGCGCGCATCAGCAGCACTGGGACCAGGCCGCCGCCGAGATCGACGGTGAGGAAAGCCGGCCGAAAGCCAAGCCGACCAGGAAGCCGGCGGCCGCCAAGGAAACCAAGCCCAAGGAGCCAAAGCCAAAGGCTGCCCGGTCGGGCAAGGCTTCAACGCGCTAGTTCGCCGCCCGCCATTTACGCATTCGTCCCCAGGGCGAGCAAGAAGCGACGCGGCGCAGACTGGAGGGGGCGCTGTCGCTCGACCTCTCAAGACTTGGGTTCCTCGCCCCCGCCAAGGGCGGGGGAGAGGTGGCCGCGAAGCGGCCGGAGAGGGGGCTTTCGTAGGGCGCAGTCCCCCTCTCCGTCTCGGCTTCGCCGAGCCACCTCTCCCCCACTTCGTGGGGGCGAGGAACCCAAGCTGGAATGGCCGCGAACTATGTCGCGGCCGAAGCGTGTACTCCCGAAATCGATCTCGGCTACTGGCCGCAGTGTCTGTCGTTGACTGTCGGTGAAACCGTGCCGGGAGGCGTTGCATCAGGCGTGCCGGCCCGCGAGCCGTTGACATGACTTGCGCTATCGCGCTATTGAACAGGACTATACAGGTTTACTGAACAGGTATTCCATGGCGCGTCGTACGTCGTCTCCCGGAACCGGCAAGCCCGAGCGGATCGCCACCGTCCTCGAGCACGAGATCCGCTCCGGCGTGCTCGGCTTCGGCGACCGCCTGCAGAGCGAGAACGAGCTTGTCCAGCGCTTCTCCGTCAGCCGCAACACCATCCGCAAGGGTCTCGAGGAACTTTCGAGCCGCGGCCTGATCACCACCAAGGTCGGCATCGGCTCGTTCGTCACCTTCGACGGCATGCCGGTCGACGACGCCGTCGGCTGGTCGCAGGCGCTGGCCAATGCCGGCGCCAATGCCGAGACGCGCACGCTCAGGCTCGAGATCATGCAGGATGCCGAGCTCGCCGCCAGGCTCGGCGTCGACAGCCCGTTCTTCATCGCCGTCGACCGGGTGCGCTCAAACGCCGATGACGGCCACGCTATCTCGATCGAGCGCAGCCGCCTGCCGCTGTCGCCCGAACTGGAGGACGTGCCGCTGCGCGGCCTGCGCGAGGGCTCGCTGCACCAGACGCTGCGGGCGGCGGGGCTGGTCCCCGATCACGGCGAGGAGTGGGCCGATATCGAGATGCTGAGCGCCGAGGACGCCGCCATTCTCGACTGCGCGCCCGGCGCGCCGTTCCTGCGCACGCGGCGCCTGACGCGCGCCGCCGACGGCCGCGCCATCGAATATGTCACCAGCCTGCTCAATCCGGCGCATTTCGCGCTTCATCTGGAGTTCTGAGCATGAACGCGCAGAGAATGGAGACAGGCGAGGCGATCGACCGGGCGATGGGTGCGCTTGTCGGCGGTGCGCTGGGCGATGCGCTCGGCATGCCGACGCAGCTTTTGTCGCCGGCCCGCATCGCCGAGCTTTACGGCCGTGTCGAGGATTTCGTCGCGCCCGCCGCCGACCATCCGGTGTCGAAGGGCCTGGCCGCCGGCACCGTTACCGACGACACCGAACAGGCGCTGCTGCTCGGCCGCATCCTGGTCGTTTCAGGCGATCGGTTCGACCACGCGCGCTGGGTCAGCGCGCTGCTCGACTGGGAGCGCGAGGTCAAGGCGCGCGGCAGCTACGATCTGCTCGGACCTTCGACCAAGCGGGCCATCGACGCCATCAATGGCGGCGTGCCGGCCGAGGAAGCGGGGCGGAGCGGCGACACCAATGGCGCCGCCATGCGCATCGCGCCGGTCGGCATCATGATGCCGCAGGAGCCGCTTGACGCACTGGTCGCCAAAGTCGCCGAAACCTGTCGCGCCACGCACAACACCTCGATCGCCATTGCCTCGGCCGCAGCCGTCGCTGCCGCCGTCAGCTGCGGTGTGGCCGGCGGCGACTGGCTTGCCGCATCAGACCGCGCGGTCGAGGCGGCAAGGCAAGGGGCGGCGCTCGGGCACTGGGTCACCGGCGGCGACATTGCCGCGCGGATCGACTGGGCGAGGGGTCTCGTCCGCGGCAGGCCTGTCGCCGACGGCATCCGGCTGATCGTCGAGCTGGTCGGCACCGGCGTCGCCAGCCAGGAATCGGTCCCGGCGGCCTTCGCGGTGCTGGAAATCGCCGGCGGCGATGCCTGGCAGGCGGCCGTCATCAGCGCCAATCTCGGCGGCGACACCGACACGATCGGCGCCATTGCCGCCGGCATGGCAGGCGCCTGCGCCGGCTTTCGCCGATTGCCGCAGCAAAAAATCGCCCGGCTCAACGGCCTCGACATTGAGCAGGTGAGGGCGCTGGCCGCCGACCTGGTCGCCGTGCGGATGGCGAAAGGCGGCTCGGGCAAGGAGGCGGCATGAGCGGGCGCCTCGTCCATATCGGCAGCGCGGTGGTCGACCATGTCTATCGCATCGACGCCTTGCCGGCGCCCGGCACCGAAAAGACCGCATCGAGCTATGCCCAGGTCGCCGGCGGCGGTTTCAACATGATGGTCGCGGCCAGCCGCACCGGCATGAAGGTCGTCTTCGGCGGCCAGCTCGGCAGCGGACCCAATGGCGACTTCCTGCGCGCCGCCTTCGCCGCCGAAGGCATCGAAACGCTGACCCCGGCATCGCCGCTGATGGACAGCGGCAATTGCGTCGCCATGATCAGCGGCGACGCCGAGCGCACCTTCGTGTCATGGCCTGGCGCCGAGAGTGTTCTCAGCTTCGGCATGATGGCGCCCGTCCGAGTTGCGCCGGGGGACTGGGTGTTCGCCTCCGGCTATACGCTGAGCTATGTCGGCAGCCGCGACGCGCTGGCCGACTGGATCGAGGCGTTGCCGGCGGAGATTTTCCTGGTCTTCGATCCGACGCCGGTCATTTCGGACATTCCGCGCGCCATTCTCGACCGGGTGCTGGCGCGCACGAACTGGTTGAGCTGCAACACAGCGGAAGCGGCCGAGATCGCCGGCCGCGGCGATGTCGAGGCCGTTGCCGCCCGGCTGCTGGACAGCCACTGCCCGAGCGCCGACGGGGTCATCATCCGCGCCGGGGCAAAAGGCTGCTTCGTGCGGCTGGCTGACGGCGGCGCGCAGGCCGTGCCCGGTTTCAAGGTCGCCGCCGTCGATACCAACGGCGCCGGCGACACCCATATCGGCGCCTTCGTCAGCGCGCTGTCGCGGGGCGTGCCGCCCTTCGAAGCGGCAAGTTACGCCAATGCGGCGGCGGCGCTCTCGGTCACCCGCCATGGCGGATCGTCGGCGCCGACCGACCAGGAGATCCAGACATTCCTCAGCCATGACGATCAATCCGTGCACGGCCGGAAGCAAAAGGCCCATTTATGACAGCCTAAATGACGCAACAAGCCCGCCAACCGGGCGAACAATGAGAGGAACCAACATGCGCATGCCCAAACTGACTGCATTTGTGACGGCAACCGCCGTCTTCGCTTCCGCACTGGCCGCCACTGCCGCCGAAGTGCATGTGCTCAACTGGAAGGGTTACGGCGCCGACGAGCCCTGGGCCATCGCCGCCTTCGAGAAGGCGACCGGCAACAAGGTGGTCAACGACTTCTTCAATTCCGAACAGGAAATGCTGACCAAGCTGAGGACCAATCCCGGCCTCTACGACGTCGTCATGATCAACGCCGCCTTCAACGACCAGGCGATGGCGGAAAAACTGATCCAGCCGGTCGATGTCTCGAAGATCCCCAACTATGCCGACATCAGCCCGGACAAGGCGGGTTCGCCGATGCTCAATCATGACGGCAAGGTCTATGGCGTGCCATGGGTGTGGGGCTTGACCGCGCTCGCCATCAACGAGAAATCCTTCGAGACGCCGCCGACCAGCATCGCCGAGATGTGGAACGATGCGCATAAGGGCCGCGTCACCATTCGCGACGACGCTGTCGAAGCGGTCCAGTTCGGCGCCATCGCCACCGGCCAGAACATCAACGACATCAAGGATATGGAAGCGGTCAAGGCGAAGCTGACCTCGCTGATGCCGCAGATCAGGACGTTCTGGAGCTCGGAAAACGACTGGAACCAGATGGTCGCCTCCAACCAGATCGACATCGGCACTTATTGGAGCGGCTCGGCCGACCGCGCCAAGACGCATTTCAAGCTGCCGGTGTCGCTGGTCATCCCCGGGGAAGGCGCCGTCGCCTGGCTCGACGCTTTCTCCATTCCGGTCGGCGCCAAGAACGTCACTGGGGCCGAAGCCTTCATCAACTACATGATCGACCCGAAATTCTATGTCGAATGGGTCACCAAGGTCGGCGCGCCGGTCTCGGCCAACGCCAAGGCGGTCGCAGCGCTTCCCGAAGATGCCTTCAACCGCAAGGTGATGGGCGACCCTGACGTCGCCAAGCGCATCCAGTTCCAGGCGCCGATCAGCGACGCGCAGCGCGAGGCCTATCTGGCGCTGTGGCAGCAGCTCAAGGTCAACGTCAAGTAGCGCAAGCTTTTTCGGGGAGGAGCATATGGCAGGACAGGCCGCGAGAGGTTCGAGGAGCGGATTGCGATCGGCTTTGCCCCTGCTGCTGCCGGCTTATCTCTGGCTGACGGTGGCGATTTTCCTGCCGCTGTCGGCCATGGTTTTTTTCTCGTTCATGACCGACTTGCCGCTGTCGGGGAAGGCGTGGTCGTTCACGCTGGACAACTACACGGCCTTCCTCTCGCAGGGCCTTTACGGGACGCTGCTGCTGGCCTCGCTCCGGCTCGGGCTCGAGGTGACGCTGTGGTGTGTCGTCATCGGCTATCCCGCGGCCTACGTGCTGGCCAAGGTGTTTCGGGGGCGCAGCCGCGAGGCGATCTTCCTGCTCGTCATCCTGCCGTTCTGGTCGAACGGCCTGGTGCGCATCTTCTCCTGGGCGATGGTGCTGCGCGAGGGCGGCATTCTCGACACCGCCCTCAACGCCGTGCTGCCGTTCAGGATCAACATCGACCTGATGTATTCCTATCCGGCTGTCATCATCGGCCTGGTCCATTCCTACGTGCCCTACATGGTGCTGACCTGTTATCTCACGCTGCAGGCGATCGACGATTCGCTGATCGAGGCAGGACGCTCGCTCGGCGCCTCGCGGCTGCAGATGCTGAAACGGGTGATCATTCCGCTGTCGATGCCGGGGCTGGTCGCCGGGGCGGCGCTGATCTTCGTTCCCGTTGTCGGCTCGTTCATGGAACCGCGTATCCTCGGTGGCCGCACCGGCACTTTTTACGGCACGATCATCGAGGACCAGTTCGTCGCCGTGTTCAACTGGCCGCTTGGTGCCGCGCTGTCGTTCATCCTGCTGGCCGTCGTGCTAGTCATCCTGGCGCTGGCGTCGCCGGTGTTGCGGAGGGCTGCGTGATGGCGACGACGCGTATCCTGGAATGGTGCGGGCGCCTCTACATCTGGCTGCTGCTCGCCTTCCTCTACCTGCCCATTGTCATCATGGCGCTGATGTCGTTCAACGTCTCGCCCTTCTACCAATTGCCGTTCGAATGGACGACCGAGTGGTACGCCTTGCTCTGGCAGAACGATCAACTGATCTCGGCCACCTGGAACAGCATCGAGATCGCCATCATCAGCACCATCATCTCCACGGTGCTCGGCTCGGCGGCATCGCTGGCGCTCTATCGCCATGAATTTCGTGGCAAGAAAGTTTTGCAGGCGCTGCTGTTTCCACCGATCGCCATTCCGTGGCTGATCACCGGCACGGCGATGCTGATCTTCTTCTTCGCCGTCGGCATCGGGCGTGGGCTGTTCGCGATCCTGCTCGGCCATGTCGCGCTGGCGCTGCCCTATGTCATCGTCGTCGTCTCGGCCCGGCTGCAGACTTTTGCGCCGGAGCTGGAAGAGGCGGCGCGTTCGCTCGGCGCCAACCAGTGGCAGGTGACTTCGCGGGTGACGCTGCCCTGGATCATGCCGGGCGTCATTGCCGGCGGGCTGTTCGCCTTTGCCGTGTCGTTCGACCAGTTCGTGGTCTCCTACTTCCTGTCGACGCCGGGCCAGACGACGTTGCCGGTCGAGATCTACGCCGCGATCCGCAAGGGTTTTTCGCCGGAGATCAATGCCGTCTCGACGATCATCATCGTCGTCTCGATGACGCTGATGCTGCTCACGGCACGGTTCTTCAAATTCGGCGGAGAGAAATAATGGCCGGCGTGCAGGTGGCGAATTTGTCGCGCAGTTTTGGCGCGCACAAGGCGCTGGACGACGTCTCGATCGATTTCGCCGACGGCGGTTTTTATGCGCTGCTCGGGCCGTCGGGCAGCGGCAAGACCACGCTCTTGCGCCAGATCGCCGGCTTCGATTTTCCCGACTCCGGCCGGATCGCGATCGGCGGCGAGAGCGTCGAGCGGGTGCCGGTCGAGAAGCGGCGCATCGGCATGGTGTTCCAGAACTATGCGCTGTTTCCCAATATGAGCGTGGGTGACAATGTCGCGTTCGGCCTGTCGGTGCGTGGCGAGGCCAAGCCAACGATCGCCAGCGAGGTGCAGCGTGCGCTCGACCTGGTGCAGCTCGGCAAGCTCGGCGGCCGCCGCCCGCACCAGCTGTCCGGCGGCCAGCGCCAGCGGGTAGCGCTTGCCCGCGCCATCGTCACCAGGCCGCGCGTGCTTCTGCTCGACGAGCCGCTGGGCGCGCTCGACAAGGCGCTGCGCGTCGACATGCAGATCGAGCTGAAGCGCATCCAGCGCGAGATCGGCATCACCACCATCTTCGTCACCCACGACCAGGAAGAAGCGCTGACGATGAGCGACCGCATCGGCATCCTGCGTGACGGCAGGCTGGTGCAGGAAGGACCGCCGGAGGAGATCTACGACAGCCCGAAGAGCGAGTTCGCCGCCACCTTCCTCGGCGACGCCAACATCTTTCGCGGCGAGACCACCGGCACCGGCATCCGCTTGCCCGACGGCACCGCGATCGCAGCCGGGGCAGGCGCGACGCTTGCCGCCGGCGCCAAGGCCAGCTGCGCGGTGCGGCCCGAGCGCATCCGCATTGCTGCCGATGGCGACGGTGCGGACCAGGCCCAGCCCAACACCCTGCGCGGGCGGGTCGCCAAACGTATCTTTGCCGGCAACAGCAGCACCTATTTTGTCGATCGCGACGGCCAGACCATCAAAGTCATTGTGCAGAACACCGGCATTGAAAGGTTGGCGGAGGGGCAAAAAGTGGTGCTGCGCTGGTCGCCGGACAGCACGGTGCTGATCGCCGCGGGCTAGCAGATCGAATCCTTCAGTCTTGTCAGGCAGTCCGCAATCAGGGAGAGCTTGATCGGGCATAAATGCCCCGGAGCTTGCCGATGACGCTGGAATTGACGGCCGAAGACCAGTCGATGCTCGACGGCGAGCACGGCCGGGCCGTGGCCGCCGCGATGAAAATACTGGTCGCCTTTTCCAACGCAGTTGGCGCGCGCGAGCTGTTGGACATTGCCGGCGCGCATATCGACGGCTGCCTGTATCACGGCCAGGCCAGCCTCGATTTCGTCGAAAGGCTGGTCGAGGGCGGCGGCCGCGTTCGGGTGCCGACGACACTCAATGTTGGCTCGTTCGATCTCATCCATCCCGGGCTGGTGAAGATGCCGGCTGCGGAAGCAGTGTCGGCGCGGCGGCTGATGAAGGCGCATCTGGAGCTCGGCTGCCAGGCGACCTTCACCTGCGCGCCCTATCAGACGCGGTTCCGGCCGGGCTTTGGCGAGCAGATCGCCTGGGGCGAGTCCAACGCCATCGTCTTTGCCAATTCGGTGATCGGAGCGCGGACCAACCGCTATGGCGATTTCATCGATCTGTGCTGCGCGATGACCGGGCGCGCGCCGGCCTGGGGACTGCATTTGACCAATGATCGGCGCGGCCAGATCCTGTTCGAGCTGACCGGTTCTTTCGAGTCTGCCGATGCCCTGTTCGTCGGCATCGGGCTTATTGTCGGGCAAAGGAGCGGCGACCGCATTCCTGTCATATCGGGCCTGCCGCAGCCGCGCGATGAGGATCAGCTGAAGGCGCTTGGCGCGGCGGCGGCAACGACGGGCGCGGTGGCGCTGTTTCATGCGGTCGGCATCACGCCGGAAGCAAGGACGTTCGACGAGGCATTTCGCGGCATGGCGCCGGAGGTGACGATCCGGATCTGTCGCGCCGACATCGACCAGGCGCTGGCAAAACTGTCGAGCGTCCCCGAAGGTGCGCCGCTTGCGGCCGTATCGCTCGGCACGCCGCATTTTTCGCACGAGGAATGGATGCGCCTTTTGCCGATGCTGCGCGAGGTGGCGCCGCGCAGGGGCATCCCGATCTACGTCAACACCGGGCGCGCCACTTTGAAGAGATTGCAGGATGAGGGCGCATTGGCCGGCATGGAGGCGTTCGGTCTAATTCCGGTTGCGGATACCTGCACCTATGTCACCTCCATCATCGAGCGTCTCGACGGCGTGGTGATGACCAACTCCGGCAAATGGGCGCATTACGCCCCCGGCAATATCGGCGTGTCCGTCGCGTTCGGCGACATAAAGGATTGCATCCGTTCGGCAGCGGCCGGGCACGTCGTGAGGGGGCCATGAAAGGGCTGGAAAAGTCGGTGTTGAAGAGAGTTGGCACGTTCCAGCTTGCCGGCGAAGCGCTAGGCTCGGCGCTGGTGTTTTCGCACGCGCTCAGCTTCTGGGGCGGGATCGACGTTGAAACAGGCGAAATCATCGATCATTCGCATCCCGGTCTTGGCCAAAATGTCGCTGGCAGGATCCTGGTGATGGCATCCGGGCGCGGCTCGTCGTCCTCGTCCTCAGTGCTGGCGGAGGCGATCCGTCGGGGTACGGCGCCGGCCGGCATCATCCTGCAGCGGCCCGATCCGATCCTGGCCGTCGGCGCCATCGTCGCCGAGTTCCTCTACGACATCAGCATGCCGCTGGTCGTCTGCGATATATCGGGCATTGTTTCTGGCGACCGGATCGCAATTGGTGTTGGCGAGGATGGTGGGGCGATCGTCAGCGGGATTTAGCCGGCCATCAGTCCGTGCGGCATCCAACTCAAGGTTACCCTGATCGCCGCGGCGCCGCAGGCCGCACTTGATGGCGTGGCCTCCGATATCCCTGAGCTTCCGTTCAGATTTCCGGGATGCTTTCCCTGAAGATCACCTGCAGTCGCGGCTGGTGCAGTTCGTAGGGCAAGCCCTTGATCGCGTGGGTCAAGGTGTTGAGCGCTTCGCGGGCCTCGACGCGCGGGTTCTGGTCGATCACCGCGTCGAGCGTGCCGTCGAGCAAAAGCTCCTTGGTGCCTTCCGTCACCTCATGGCCGAGAAACACGGTCGACAGCGCCCGCCCTCGCTCCTTGAGCGCGCGGGCGATGCCGGTGTTGCCGGCGCCGACATTGTAGATCGCGGCCAGGTCCGGGTGCCGGTCCAGCAGGGCGGCGGCCTCCGAATAGGCCTTTTCCCGGTCGTCGAGCATCTCGCGCATCTCGACGATCTGCAGATTGGGCGATTCTTCCGTCAATATGTGGCGGAACCCCATCTCGCGTTCCTCATGGCCCCGATAGGAGAGCGAGCCGGCGAACAACGCGACCTTGCCCGGACGCTCAGCGCCCATGAAGCGGTTGAGCAGATAGCCGGCGAGCCGGCCGGCGGCGCGGTTGTCGATGCCGATATAAGCGACCCTCGGCACATGCAGGATGTCGGACGCGATGGTGACGACCTTGACGCCACTGGCTGACAGCGAGCGGATCGCCTCGCGGACCGTCGGATGGTCGAGCGCGATGACGCCGACGCCTTGCGTCTGGCCGCGCAATTCCTGCAGCAGGCGGGCAAGCCGGTCGGGATTGAAGCCTTCGATCGTGGCGACGCGCACATCGAGGTCTGGCCGCGATTGCGCCTGCGCCTCGATGTGCCTGTGCAGCATCTTGATGAAGGAATTGGTGCCGGCGGGCAGGGCGAAGTCGAGCCGTATCACATCGCCGCGCGGTGCATTGCGCGTGGTCGGGCTGTTCGAATTTTCAGCGATGTAGCCAAGCCGCTGCGCCGTCTCCAGCACGACTTCGCGGGTGCGCGCCCTGACCCCGGCGCGGTTGTTGAGCACACGATCGACCGTCGCGGCTGAAACGCCGGCTTCCCGGGCTATGTCTGTCAGGGTGGACCGCACAGTCGATCACCTCACTGCTTGCGCGCTACAGCGCTTCAAAATCGCGCGTTCAACGGTTCGAATGCCGGACGACGGCTTCGTGCCGTCCGCGATTCTGATGGGAAATGATGTATCCGGCCTGAGCCGATGCGCAAGCCGGCGCTACACCAAATCGTCGAGCCGCGCCGAAAATGGTCGGTGCTTCACACGATGCCCCCAAATTCATGCGCCTCAAATTCAAGCGCTTCAAATTCGGGCGCCTCAAATTCAGGCCCCTCAAATTCAGGCAGCGAGTGCAGTGTGATGATCTCGGTCGACTGCATTTTTCCTCTTTTTGCGATGTTATGATGCGTTTTGATTATTTATCATGTTGACAGGCTTCGCCCCGTGACGTCAATATCCATCATGAGGGCCGTGGAGGACCGAGGCCCGAGGGAGGAGTTCCAATGTCTGATATGATCCGCATGTCGCGGCGTCGTCTGCTGGCGTCCGGTGGAAAGGCGGCGGTGCTTGTTGCCGCCGCAGGTATCGCGCCGAAATTCATCCGCCCCAGCCGCGCCTATGCGGCCGATGCGCTGGCGCCGGGCATGATCGGCGGGCCGACCGGCTTCGACGGCTCGGAGCGCTATCAGTATGGCCCCGACACGCCGGAAGGCCGCGCCGTCGAGGCGGCCAAGGCGATGAAGGGGGTAGGCAAGGCGCCGGCCAAGATCGTGCTTGGCCTGTCCGACGGCTCGATCGGCCAGCTGACGCAGCCATTTCCCGCCGGCGCGCCCTCGATCAAGGATCTGTGGGAGAAGGAAACCGGCATTCCGCTCGAGATCGTCGGCGTGCCGAACGGCCAGGAATTCACCAAGACGATGCAGGACATCTCCACCAGGGGTGGGGCCTATGACATCTACGCGGTGGAATGGAACCGTCTCGGCGACCTCGCCGAAACCGGCGGCATCCTGAAGCTCGACGACTTCGTCGCGCAGTACAAGCCGGAATGGGACGACCCCGAGCGCGGCTATGTCGACGGCGCCAAGGGCGTTTCGCTGCTCAACCAGTATCGCGGCTCGACCTATGGCGTGTCGCTGGACGGCGACTTCCAGACCTGGGTCTACCGCACCGACCTGTTCGGCGACGCGGCTGAGAAGAAAGCCTTCTCCGACAAGCATGGCTACGAGCTGGCGCCGCCAAAGACCTGGAAGCAGCATGACGAGATCGCCGCCTTTTTCCAGCGCCCCGACAAGGGCCTGTTCGGCTCGACCGATCTGCGCAACCAGGGCTGGGGCTACACCAACTGGTATCAGCGTTATGTTTCAATGGCTTCGCCCAATCAGTTCCTGTTCGACGATACCGGCAAGCCGCTGATCAATTCCGAGCAAGGCATTGCTGCTGTTAACGAGTACATCGCCTCGCTGGCCCATCATTCGCCGGATGCGATCTCGTGGGGCTGGCCGGAGCAGTATGGCAATTTTGCCAAGGGCGGCGCCGCGATGACCTGCGCCTTCTCCAACCTGCCGAAATTCCTCGACAATGCCGGCAACAAGGATTCAGCTGTCACCGGCAAGATCGGTTCGATGCTGCCGCCCGGCCGCGAGATCGACGGCAAGCTGATCAGCCGCTCGGTGCTGTGGCTCAATCTGTCGGCGTCGGTTTCGTCGCAGGCCAAGAATCCGGAGGCCTGCTACCTGTTCCTGCAGTGGCTGGGATCGAGCCGCATCTATGCCTGGATGACCGCCAATCCGGGCGGCTATTTCGATCCGTTCCGGCTGTCGGATTTCTCCGACCCGCTGGTCCGCCAGACCTATCACGCCTACCACATGGATGTGGTGCGCGAGACGGTCGCCCGCACCGTGCCCACCATCAACTATCCCGGCGCCACCGCCTTCCACAACGCGCTGGACGAGAACCTCGTCGCTGCGCTGACCAAGGCCAAGACCGCCGAGCAGGCGATGGCCGACACCGAGGCGGAATGGAAGAGGATCGCCCGCCGCACCGGCGAGGAGAAGCTTCTCGAAGCCATCAAGGCCAACAAGGAGGCCTGGCCCACCGTTCTCGATCCGGTCAGCTGATCCTCCTCCCGGGATCCGAATGGGGCGAGGAGTTTGCGCTTCGCCTCCGCAAACGACGGTACCAGCAAAGCTGCAAGATGAAGCGTTCCGTTCCCTTCGAAATATTCCGCTATACCGCGATCCTTGCGGCCATCGCGGTGATCCTGGTGCCGATCCTGTGGACGGTGTCGATGGCCTTCAAGCCGATCGGCGAATGGTCGGCGACCGGCACTGACCTGACCTGGTGGCCGAAGGATCCGACGCTCAGCAATTTCCGCTTGGTCTTCGGTGAATCGACCAACAACCTGATCGTCGCGCTCGATCGCACCGCCCTCAAACCGATCTTGTCGTCGCTGTTGTCGGCCAGCTTCGGCACGGCGATCGCCATGTCGGCGGGTACCGCGGCGGCCTACGGGCTGTCGCGCTTCGGCTCGGGCCAGAACCTGCCGCTGGCGCTGATCCAGCTCCGCCTGTTTCCGCCGATGGCGGTGATGACGCCGGTGATGATCATGTGGGCCTTTCTCAACTTCACCGACAGCTGGTGGGGACTGTCGCTGATCTACGGCATCGTCACGCTACCCTTCGCGTTCTGGCTGATGAAGACCTTCTTCGACGACATGCCGCGCGAGATCGAGGAGGCGGCGCTGGTCGAGGGCTGCTCGCGGCTGCGCGTCTTCACCCGCATCACGCTGCCGATGATGCGCGCGCCGCTGGCCAGTGCCGCGCTGTTCGTCTTCATCCTCAACTGGTCGGACTATCTGATCGCGCTGCTTCTCACGACACGCGAATGGGTGACGGTGCCGGTATACATGGCGTCGCTGTCGTCTTCGATGACCGGCCAGCTCTACGGCGCCAAGGCGGCACTCGGCCTGATCGCGGCGGTGCCGCCCGTGATCATGGGTATCGCCATCCAGCGCCATCTGGTGCGCGGGCTGACCTTCGGGGCGCTCAAGCAATGAGCGCGGTCACTGCCACGATTCCGGAGGACGTGATGAAAACCGTCCAGGCAAAGCCGACCCTTCGGGAGGAAGGGGTAAAGCTCGGTTTCCGGCTGACACTGCCGGCGCAGATCCTGGTGCTGTTCATCGCGGTGTTTCCGCTGTTGATGCAGCTCTATATCAGCCTGACCGACTGGTCGCCGCTGTCCGGCCTCGGTTGGTGGAGCGCCTGGTCGCTGTGGAACAATTTCGCCAACTACACCGACCTTGCCGCCGACGCGCGCTTCTGGAGCGCGCTCAAGAGAACGGCCACCGTCATGATCGTCTGTGTGCCGGCGGAATTCCTGCTCGGCTTGGCACTCGCCACGCTGTTTGCCGACGAGTTCCCGGGCAAGCGGATCTTCTATTCGATCCTGCTGATGCCGATGATGGTAGTGCCGGCGGTAGCCGGCTACATGTTCTTCATGCTGTTCCAGTCGGGCGGACCGGTCAACGACATCCTGTCGGCGCTATCAGGCTTTCCCGTCACCATCGCCTGGCTGTCGGACCCGACGCTGGCGCTCGTCGCCGTCATGCTCGCCGACATCTGGCAATGGACGCCGCTGATGTTCCTCATCCTGCTTGCCGGCCTGGTCGGCGTGCCCGGGGACCAGATCAAAGCGGCGACGCTGCTTGGCGCCAATCCCTGGCAGCGCTTCGTCACCATCGTGCTGCCGAAGATGAAGACGATCATCATCATCGCACTGGCAATCAGGGTCATCGAGAACTTCAAGATCTTCGACACGCTCTACATCATGACCGGCGGCGGTCCCGGCGTCGCTACCGAGACCATCTCGGTCTACATTTACAAGCTTACCACCCAAGACCTGATCTGGGGCTATGTCGCGGCGATCGCGCTGGCCATCCTGATCGTGCTGTCCATCGCTGCGGTGTTTGCCATGAAGCGCATGGCCCGGGCGCGGGAGGTGCCGGCATGAGCGCCATCCATCTGCAGAACCTGGTCAAGAAGTTCGGCGACTTCACCGCCTTGAAGACGATGGATCTTGCCATCGCCGACGGCGAGTTCATGGCGCTGCTTGGGCCGTCGGGCTGCGGCAAGTCGACGACGATGAACATGATCGCCGGCATGGAAGAGCCGACCAGCGGCAAGATCCTGTTCGGCGAGCGCGACATGGCCGGCGTGCCGATGGGACGGCGCGGCGTCGGCTTCGTCTTCCAGAACTATGCGATCTTCACCCATATGAGCGTGCGACAGAACCTTGCCTACGGCCCAAAAATGCGCGGCGCGCCAAAGGCCGAGATCGACCGCCGCGTCGGCGCGATTGCCGAGATGCTGCAGCTGGCTCCGCTGCTCGACCGCAAGGCCGACAGGCTGTCGGTCAACATATTGCAGCGCGTGGCGATCGGCCGTTCGGCGATCATGGAGCCGGCGATTTTCTTGCTCGACGAGCCGCTGTCCAATGTCGACGCCGCCTTCCGGGCGGTGATGCGGACCGAATTGAAACAGCTGCAGCGGCAGTTCCGGCAGACCATGGTCTACGTCACCCACGACCAGCTCGAAGCGATGACCATGGCCGATCGCATCGCGGTGATGGACCACGGCGTGCTGCAGCAGGTCGGCACGCCATTGGAGGTCTACAACAATCCGGCCAACGTTTTCGTCGCCCGCTTCATCGGTGCACCGGGCATGAACCTGCTGAGGGGCAGGCCGGCAGAAAGCGACCGGGGCCTGGTCGTCGACCTCGGCCCGCTCGGTGTCACGCCGCCGCTGCCGGACAATCTCGCCCCGGCGGTGAGGGCCGCGTGGGAAGATGTGCTCTACGGCTTTCGGCCTGAGCAGGTGATTCTCTCAGACCGCGGCCTGTCGATGCCGGTAACGTTCGTCGAGCGCATCGGCGCGCGCACCATCGTCCATCTCGGCCAGGGCGAGAGCGCGGTAAAAGCGGTGTTCGACAATGATGTCGGGCTGGCGATCGGGCAGGCAGCGGTTGTCGCGCCGGCCCAGGCGTCCGTGCGCGTGTTCGACGCCGCCACCGGCCTTGCCATGAAGGCGGGCTGAGACCATGGCCTATATCGTCTTCCGCAACGTGACGAAACGCTATGGCGGCACGCTCGCCGTCGACGACGCCTCGTTCACTGTCAACGACAATGAGTTCTTCTGCTTCTTTGGCCCGCCGCTGTCGGGCAAGTCGACGGTGCTTCGTCTGGTGCTCGGGCTGGAGACGCCGGACGCCGGCGAAATCCTGATCGGCGGCAGGCCGGTCAATACGGTGTCGCCAGCCGAGCGCAATGTCGCCATGGTGTTCCAGAACCTGGCGCTGTTTCCGCATATGAGCGCGCGCGACAATGTCCGCTTTCCCCTGGTCGAACGCCGGGTCGCCGAGGCCGATATCGAAAATCGTGTCGCAGACGTCGCGGCCAAGCTGCATATCGGCCACATTCTGCACAAGCCGCCGGCGCAGCTTTCGGGCGGCGAGCGGCAGCGCGTGGCGATCGCCCGGGCGCTGGTACGCGACCCCAATGCTTATCTGATGGACGATCCGATCTCGGCGCTCGACGCCAGGCTGCGCGAGGAGACGCGCGTCGAGCTGAAGCGCATCCAGCGCGAGCTCGGCAAGACGCTGATTTATGTTACGCATGACCAGGAAGAGGCGATGTCGGTCGCTGACCGCATCGCCATTCTTGAGAACGGCAGGATCAGGCAGATCGGCGCGCCGGCCGAGATCTATGACCGGCCGGCCAGCACCTATGTGGCGCGGCTGCTCGGTTCGCCGATGATGAACATATTGAAGTCAGTGCGCCGCGCGGAAGGCATGGAGGCGGCGGAAGGCACGATCCGCATCGCGGACAAGGCCGCGCCGGCCGATGCCGTCGAGATTGGACTCAGGCCGGAAGACATCAAGGTCAAGGCCTGGTCGGAGGGGGGCGCGGGCCACCCGGCGCGAGTGTTCGAGGTCGAGCCGCTTGGCGGCTACACCGTCGTGACACTCGCCGCCGGGCAGGCGCGTCTGCGGGCGCTGCTGCGTGGCCAGCCGGACATCAGGCCGGATGCGATGGTGGCGATATCCTGCGAGCCGGGCAGGGTGCATTATTTCGGGCAAAGCGGGGGAGCGCTGGCAAGATGACGGCGGCCGCACGCAAAGAGGTTCGGGAGGATCAGATGACGAGCGGAGTGTTAGCGGGCAACGGCTTCGAGCCGGACGTTAAAGTCCGGACCAGGGAATACAGGATCGGCTGCGTTGGCGCCGGCATGATCATGGCGGAATGTCACCTTGCCGCCTACAAGGAAGCTGGTTTTCCCGTGGTGGCAATCGCCTCCAGGACCAAGGCCAGCGCCGAGAAGGTCGCCAGGCGCTGGGAGATCCCGACCGTCCACGACATGCCGGAACAATTGATCGAGGACAAAAACGTCGAGATCATCGACCTTGCGTTTCCGCCGGACCAGCAGCCGGCACTGATCCGCCATGCGCTGAAGCAGGAGCATATCAAGGCGATCCTGGCGCAAAAGCCGCTGGCGCTGTCGCTCGATGAAGCGGTCAAACTGCGCGACGAGGCGGCCAGGGCCGGCAAGATCCTCTCGGTGAACCAGAACATGCGCTACGACCAATCGATGCGCGTGCTGAAGCAGATCATGGACAGCGGCGCGCTCGGCGACATCGTCTTCGCGCAGATCGACATGCATGCGATCCCGCACTGGCAGAGCTTCCTCGAGGACTATGACCGGCTGACGCTTGCCAATATGAGCGTCCACCATCTCGACGTGCTGCGCTTCCTGTTCGGCGATCCCGACGAGATCACCACGCTGACCCGCAAGGATCCGCGCACGCGCTTTGACCATTCGGACGGCATCACCGTTTCGACGCTGCGATTTCCGTCCGGCGTGCTCGCCGTATCGCTGGAGGACGTCTGGTCCGGTCCACGCCAAGACGGCTACAAGGACGACCAGCACATCAACTGGCGCGTCGACGGCACAAAGGGCGTCGCCAAGGGCACGATCGGCTGGCCGACAGGCTCTGCCTCGACGCTGACCTATGCCTCGACAGAGACGACCGGCGGCGAATGGGTGACACCCAGCTGGGAGACAATGTGGTTCCCGCACGCCTTCATCGGCGTGATGGAGCAGCTCCAGCACGCGGTGAAGACGGGTGAGCCGCCGGCACTTTCCGTCGCCGACAACGTCAAGACCATGGCGCTGATCGAAGCCGGATACCGCTCGATAGACGAGGGCCGCACAGTCAAGCTTTCCGAAATCTCGACAAACTCAGTCATCTGAATCGCTTACAGGGAGGACTTCACATCATGATGCAGGCAGGTATCTTCACGGGCTATTTCCCGTACGGCCTCAAGGAAACCGCGCAGAAGATCCGCGCGCTCGATTTCAACACGGTGCAGCTCGACCTGCATTTCAGGGATATCGACCTGTCGGCCGGGCAGATCACCAAGGAAAAGGCCAGGACGGTTCGCGACACATTCCGCGACCACAACCTGCCTGTGTGCTGCGTGTCGGGCTACACCAACATCATCCATCCCGACATGGGCGAGCGCGAGAAGCGCGTAGGCTATCTCAAGGAGATCATCCGCAATGCCCGCCATTTCGGCACGCCTTACGTGATCTCGGAAACCGGCACCTACAACACCGAATCCGACTGGGTGCATCATCCCAAGAACAAGACCGAGGAAGGTTTTGAGGAATGCCGCAAGGTCATTTCAGACCTTGCCCAGACCGCCTACGACCACGGCGCGGTGTTCCTGCTCGAAACCTATGTCAACAATGTCGTCGGCTCGGTCGAGGAGACGGTGAAGATGTTCGCGCAGGTCGACCATCCCGGCCTCGGCCTGTTGATGGATCCGACCAACTATTTCGAGACCCATAACATCGACAGGATGGACCAGATCCTGAACCAGGTGTTCGACACGCTGACCGACAAGATCAAAATAGCCCACGCCAAGGACGTCAAGCGTTCGGGCGGCGACAAGTCGGAGAAGCACGCCGATATCGGCGACGAGGACGCGCTGGAGAGCCACACCTTCCGTGGTGTCGGCGAGATCGAGCTGCCGGCGCCCGGCCTCGGTTCGCTCAACTACGACCTCTATCTCAAGCGGTTGTCCGAAAAGCACCCGAACATCCCGGTCATCATCGAGCACCTTTCGGAGGATGACGTGCCTCGTGCCAAAAAATTCCTCGACGAGAAATTCCGCGCCAACGGACTGTGACGGCACGGTTCGGCCACGAAAAAGGGAGGAAGAGAATGTTGAGATTCATACCGAAAATCGCGGCTGCGGCGACCGTGTTCGCCGGTGTTGCACTGGCTGCACCGGCGCTGGCGCAGGAAGCTCACAAGACGTTCTACCTGCTGTCGCATGGCGGTCCGTCGGACGCCTTCTGGATCGATTGGAATGCCGGCGCGACCAAGGCCTGCGACCAGCTCAAGGTGACCTGCAAGATCTCCTTCAGCGGCGGCGACATGGCGGCGCAGAAGGAGGCCTTCAACTCGGCACTTGCCGCCAGGCCGGACGGCATCGCCACCACCTCGGCGCAGCCCGGCCTGTGGACCGAGGAGGTCAAGGCGGCAAAAGCCGCCGGCATCCCGATCGTCTTCTTCAACACCGACGATCCGGCGACCGGCCGGCAGGCCTATGTCGGCGCCGACCTCAGGGAAGCCGGTGTCATCTGGGCGAAATATCTCGTCGACAACAAGATGGTGAAGCAGGGCGACAAGGTGTTCCTGCCGGTCGAAGTGCCGGGGGCCAGCTATCAGCAACTCGAGACCGAAGGCATTGCCAGCGTCTTCGATCCGCTCGGCATCAAGTATGACGTGGTCGATTGCGGCACCGATCCGGCCGGCATCATCGCCAAGATGACCGACTACATGGTTGCCAACAATCCGCCGGCAATCATTGCGCTCGGCGATTCCGTTGCGGCCAGCATCAAGCGGGTGTTCGACGGCGCCGGCGTGCCGGCCGGCAAGATCCCGGTCGTCGGCTGGGGCAACTCCAGGGAAACTGCCGAGTCCGTCAAGGCCGGCTTCGTCAATGCCGCTGCCTGGCAGTTTCCCTCGGCGCAGGGCTTCATGCCGGTGGCGCTGCTCGGTCTCGCCGCCGCGGGCGAACCGATCGGCTACGATATCCACACTTTCAGCCTCTACGACGCCTCGAGCGTCGAGCCGATCCTGAAACTCTACGACAAGTGATTGAAACTGACGCCCGCTGCGCAGGCGGCGGGCGTCACCCCGAGATATGGTCCAAGCAGTCATGACTATCGCCGCAGAAGAGGAAATGCCTGTTGTGAGACGAAGGTCGAGCCTGATCCGCTCGCCGCAATTCTCTTCGCTCGTCATCCTGATTGCCCTGCTGGCGGTGTTCGCGATCGCCGATGCGAACTTCCTGTCGCCGCTCAACATCTCCAACATGATGGCGTTCCTGCCCGAACTCGGTATCATCGCGCTCGGCATGACGCTGCTTCTCACGGCGGGCGAGTTCGACCTTTCGGTCGGTGCCGTGTTCGGACTTGCACCGGTCGTGGTCATGCTTCTGGTGCAGAACGGCGGGTTCGATATCGGCATCGCGCTGCTTGCCGGCCTACTGCTCTGCATAGCGATCGGTGCGGTCAACGGGCTGATCGTCACCAAGATCGGCATCTCCTCCTTCCTGGTGACGCTGTCGATGTTGCTCGTGGTGCGAGGGGCGGCGCTCTACATTACGCAAGGCTTTCCGCTGAAATCCTGGGACCAACCGGGCTTTTTCGTGACGCTGCTGGCCGGCAGCTTCAATATCGGAACGTTCCGTTTCTATACCTCGCTGTGGTGGTTCATCGGCCTGTCGCTGCTGGCGATCTACGTGCTGCACTACGCCAAGCTCGGCAACTGGATCAGCGCCATCGGTTCGAACCGCAACGCTGCGGTGGCGCGCGGGGTGCCGGCCGATTCGGTCAAGATCTGGCTGTTCATCCTGACCTCGGTGCTGGCGGGTCTGGCCGGCATGATCAGCGCCTTCCGCATCTCTGCCGCCTCGCCGGTTGCCGGCACCGGCTACGAACTCGAAGTGATCGCCATGGTGGTGGTCGGCGGCACCGCGCTCACCGGCGGCCGCGGCACCATCCTGGGCACCATCGTCGGAGCGCTGATGCTGCGTAGCATCCGCAACGGCATCGTGCTGATCGGCGTGCCCGGCCTCGCCTACAACATCTTCGTCGGCGTCATCATCCTTGCCATGCTCATCCTGCACGCTTTGCTGCAGAAGAACGCCGCCAGGAGCTGACCATGGAAGTGCTTCGGCTGCACAATCTGCAAAAGTCCTTCGGCAGCGTGCGCGCGCTGAAGAGCGCCTCCTTCACGCTCAACGAGGGCGAAGTCGTTGCCTTGCTCGGCGACAACGGCGCCGGCAAGTCGACGCTGATCAAGGCGATCTCCGGCGTCTTTCCGGTCGACCGCGGCGACATCTATGTGCGCGGCCAGAAAGTCTCGATCCGCTCGACGCGCGATGCGATGGATCTCGGTATCGAGACCATTCATCAGGACACGTCGCTGGCGCCGGACCTGAGCATCGCGCGCAACCTTTTCCTCGGCCGCGAGCCGGTCAATCTGAAATGGCTTGGCGTGTTCGCGCCGCTCGATCTCGCAAAATTGCGCGACGCCGCCTCGGCGCTTTTGAAGCGCGTCGGCATCTCGAAAAAACTCGACGCTGATGCGCTGGTCAGCACGCTGTCGGGCGGCGAGCGCCAGTCGATCGCCATTTCGCGGGCCATGCAGTTTGCCGCCAAGGTCATCATCCTCGATGAGCCGACCAACAATCTCGGCGTCGAGGAAACACACGGCGTGTTGCGCTTCGTCAAGGAAGTGCGCGCCGCCGGCCATTCGGTGCTTTTGATCACCCACAACATCCATCATGTCTTTCAGGTCGCCGACCGCATCATCGTCATGCGCCGCGGGGAGATCGTCGCCGAGCAGACGGTCGCCGATACCGACCTGCTGACCGTGGAAAGCATCATCACCGGCGCCGACATGTCGGCCCTGCTCAGGGAGACGAGAGCGAAGTGAAGGAACTGCCCGTCAGATGGTAGAGCTTTACGGCAAGACGCTTTCGCGCCGGCAGGTCTCGGAACGTTCCGGCATGCTGTCGCAATTCGCCGGCGTGCGGCTGATGACGCTTGGCGATGGTGTCGAGCGCGGCATCCGCATGCTCGAATTCCGCACCGGCTCCGGCCTGCGCTTCACCGCGCTGGTCGACCGGGCGCTCGACATCGCCGATTGCGATTTTAAGGGCCAGGCGATCGGCTGGCATTCGCCGAGCGGCTTTCGCCATCCCGGGCTGCATGAATATGAAGGCGAGGAGGGGCTGGCCTGGGCGCGGTCGTTTTCCGGCCTGCTGCTGACCTGCGGCCTCGACCATATATTGTTCATGAACGAGGTGCCCGCCGACAGCTATAATTATCCACCGAAGAAGTCGGTGCGCCATTCGCTGCATGGCCGAGTCAGCACCATCCCGGCGCGCCTGACCGGCTATGGCGAAACCTGGGACGGCGACCGCTGCGTGCTGTGGGCCGAAGGAACCGTCCAGCAGTCGACGGTGTTCGGCGAGGATCTGCATCTGCAGCGGCGGATCGAGGCCGATGTCGGCGGCAACGCGATCCGGCTGTCGGACCGCGTCGTCAATCACGGCTTCAGCCGCACACCGCATATGTACTTTTATCACATCAATGTCAGCCATCCGGTGCTCGACGAGGGCTCGCGCTACCTGGCGCCGATCCGCGACGTCGTCTGGGCGGGCCATGCCGGCGAGCGCTATGAGGCGCAGAAGGTCGGCTACCGCACGGCGCCGGCACCGCAACTGGGCTTTGCGGAACAGGTCTGGCAGCACGAACTCGGCGCCGACGCCAGAGGCGATGTGCCGGTGGCGGTGGTCAACGACCGTCTCGGCCTCGGTCTCGAAGTCGTCACCCGCAAGCACCAGTTGCCTTGCGCCTATGAGTGGCAGAATTTCCAGGCCGGGCACTATGCGCTCGGCATCGAGCCGTCGACACATCATGTGCTGGGCAATCTGGCAGCGCGCGAACGCGGCGAGATGATCTGGCTGGAGCACGGCGAAAGCCGTTCGTACGAAGCGGTGTTTCGGGTTCTCGACGGCGCCGGCGAGATCGCCGGCGCCGAGAGCCGGATCGCAGCGATTGCCAGGCAGCCGCGGGAGGATTATCCGCGGCCATCGGGTCATTTTCCTGTTCTGGGAGGCAGGTCGTGACAATGGCGAAGGCGAGGCGAAACACCAGTTGGTTGGCTGGCCCCGGCCGGAGTGGAGAGGGCTCGCGGCCGTTCGGAAATTGGAGGTCACAATGGCTGGCAAGGTGAAGCGCGATTACAGCCTGGTTGGCGAAAGCACACGCAGGGCGATCGAGACGGGACTGGCTTCCGCCGAATGGTATCACACCGATGTCCCGCGCAAGGTCATCAAGGAGTTGATGCAACGTTCCGACGGCCCGGCGATCCGCGACACGATCATCTGGATCGCCGCCATCCTGGTCTCCGCCGCCGGCGGCGTCTATTTCTGGGGCACCTGGTGGTGCGTGCCGTTCTTCTTCGTCTATGGCGTGCTCTATGCCTCCGCCAGCGATTCACGCTGGCACGAATGCGGCCACGGCACGGCTTTTCGCACGCGCTGGATGAACGATGTCGTCTACCAGATCGCCAGCTTCATGCTGATGCGCAACCCGGTGACCTGGCGCTGGAGCCATGCCAGGCACCACACCGATACAATCATTGTCGGGCGCGACGCCGAGATCGCCGTGATGCGCCCGCCGGACCTGCTGCGCACCGCGCTCGTCTTCACCGGCATCCTCGACTTTCGCTATTCGCTTCCGGCACTGGTACGCCAGGCGGTCGGCAAGCTCACGCCGGACGAGAAAAGCTACGTGCCCGAGATGGAACAGCACAAGGTCGTCATTGCCGCGCGCTGGCATATCGCCATCTACATCGCCACAATCGCGCTCGCGGTTTTCATGCAGTCGTGGATACCGCTGGTGCTGATCGGCGGGCCGCGCCTCTACGGCACCTGGCACATGGTGCTGACCGGCCTGCTGCAGCACATCGGCCTGGCCGACAATGTCGTCGATCACCGGCTCAACACCAGGACCGTGTACATGAATCCGATCAGCCGCTTCATCTACTGGAACATGAACTACCACGTCGAGCATCACATGTTCCCGATGGTGCCCTATCACGCGCTGCCCAGGCTGCATGAATTGATCAAGCACGATCTGCCGGCGCCGAACCCGTCGATGTGGCATGCCTATCGCGAGGTCTGGCCGGTCCTGCTCAGGCAGCTCAAATACGAGGACTATTTCCTCAAGCGCGAGCTGCCGCCGACGGCACGGCCCTACCGTGGCGAGTTCCACGACGTGAACATGTCGGCAGCAGCTGAATAGCATTGCGCAGCACGCAACGAAGGAATTTCGGGAGAAAATAGAGATGGCCGATTGGGTCGAGGCGTGCGCCGTGGACGATGTCGACGAAGAGGATGTCATCCGCTTCGATCATGGCGGCCGCAGCTTCGCGATCTACCGTTCGCCGGACGATGAATTCTTTGCCACAGACGGCTTTTGCACACATGAAAAGGCGCATCTGGCCGATGGGCTTGTCATGGACGACATCATCGAATGCCCGAAGCACAATGGCCGCTTCAACTATAAGACCGGCCAGGCCAAGGGCGCGCCGGTCTGCGTCAATCTGCAGACCTATCCGGTGAAGGTCGAAGCTGGCAAGGTGATGATCCAGATCTAAAGCATGATCCCGAAAAGTGGGAACCGGTTTTTTGCTGCGCTGACCTTCGGTTCGGAAAAGATCATGCAAAATCCTGACCAGCCTTCCGTAGTGCAAAAAGGGGACCAAAATCGATGAGCCGGAAAAGACCGACGGTGGCAGACCTGCGCGCCATGAAGGGCAAGCGGCAATTGACCATGCTGCGGGTGCTGACGATGGAAGAGGCCGAGGCTGCTGAACGAGCCGGTGTCGACATCGTCTCGGTGCCGCCGGAATTGGTACTCAATCCGCAATACCGCGATGCCGCACCCAGCCTGTTCACCATGCCGGGCGACAATTTCTACGAGATCGGCACAGCCGACGATTTCGTCCGCTGGGCGTTCCGGCTCTACAAGGCGAGCGCCGATGCGGTTTATTGCAGCGCCGGCTTTGCCACCGTCAAACGGCTGGCCGATGACAATATCCCGGTGATCGGCCATGTCGGCCTGATCCCGTCGCGCGCCACCTGGACCGGCGGCTTCAAGGCTGTCGGCAAGACCGCCGACAGCGCCATGCAGATTTTCGAGGCCGTCAAGCAATACGAAGCGGCCGGCGCGATCGGCGCCGAGATCGAAGTGGTGCCGGTCGAGGTGGCCAAGGCGATTTCGGAACGCACCTCGCTGATCATGCTGTCGATGGGAGCCGGCACCGGCTGCGACGCGCAATATCTGTTCGCCGACGACGTCCTTGGCCAGAACCGCAGCCACATGCCGCGCCATTCCAAGGTCTATCGCAATTTCGCCGCCGAATTTGACCGCCTGCAGGCGGAACGCATCGCCGCTTTTTCCGAATATGTCGCCGACGTCAACAGCATGGCTTATCCCGAAGACAAGCATGTCGTGCATATGGACCCGGATCAGCTCGGTCGGTTCATGGAGAACATCGACGCCGGATGAGACGCGCCGGCTGCTCGACAATATCGTCAGCCAACATATGCGACGGCACTATGGCCGCCATGTTCCCGTCGCCAGCGCCAGCGTAAAGCGCCTCGGCGTCGATTCCCAGCGTCCCGTCTTCCCTGAGCGGCGCGACGAGGGCACGCACGGCCGCGTGCATTCCCGCTGTGCCCGGCGCCAGCGTCAGCCCGTCGCGCAGGTCGACGGCCTGTGCGACCGCCATCAGACGAAAGGAAATGCCCCACAGGACCCTACGCGAAGTAGGGTACAGAAAGGGCAGGTTGGCAAGGTGGGCTAACTCGTTGACTGCATATTGCCTTGGATGATATCATTGATGACGATTTATAAGGAGTGATATCATCAATGCCGGCGATCACGATACGGAATCTGCCCGTTGAGACGCATCGTGCTCTCAAGATGCGCGCCGCCCAACACGGGCGCAGTACCGAGGCCGAAATCCGTGACATCTTGGAAAATGCGACAAGACCAGAAGGGCGGATCAAGCTGGGTTCTCTTCTGGCCGAAATCGGTCGCGAGGCGAGACTGACCGACGAGGAATGGGCTTCATTCGAGGCCACACTTGAGCGCGACAAGACGCCAGCCGAGCCGATCAGGTTCGACTGATGATCCTCCTAGATACGAACGTCATTTCGGAGGCAATGCGGGATACGAACAATGGCCGCGTCATCGATTGGATCGACGCGCAGTCCGTCGAGACGCTTTATCTGGCGGCGATCACTGTAGCCGAGCTGCGCCTTGGCATTGCAGTGCTGCCTGCCGGTAAGCGTCGAGACAGGATTCGCGCGCGGCTTGAGCAGGAAGTGTTGCCGGTGTTCGCCGGGCGTGTCCTGCCGTTCGACATGGAGACCTCGGAGACCTATGCAAACCTTATGGCACATGCGCGGGGGATGGGCAGGGCCATTGATAGAGCTGACGGGTATATCGCCGCCACAGCGGCCTCCCACGGTTATTCAGTCGCCACGCGCGACACGTCTCCTTTCGAGGCAGCAGGCGTGGCGGTCATAAATCCGTGGGACGAATCCAACTAAAGGTCACACTGGCCGATACACCCGCTCCGCCGTGTTCCAGAAGATATCCGCCTCCGCGGCCGCACCATGCTTCGCCACCGCCTCCCGGTGCGCCTTGATCAGCTCTGCGTGGCTGGTCCACAGTTTCTCGATCGGGAAGTTCGAGCCGAACATCAGACGGTCGCTGCCGAGGATGTCGATCGCGTTGTCGACGATGTAGGCGATCAGCGTCGGGTCGTTGCGATGGACGAAGGTGCCGAGGCCGGACAGCTTGGCGTAGAGGTTTGGCGCTGCTGAAAGCGTGCGCAGGCCGGCCTTCCAGGCTTGTGTGGATTCCTCCGACATGTCGGTCAGCATGCCGGCATGGGTGAGGATGAAATTGGTTTCAGGATTTTCGCCGACAAGCGTTAGCCCGTCCTTCATCTGGGCCGGGAAAAGCTGAAGGTCGAAGGACAGGCCAAAGTCCTTCAGCCGCGTCACATTGGCCCGCACCTTCGGGTCGACAACCTGATCGGCGGACGCGGCGAAGCGGAAGGCCGGCGTTTCGTGCCAATGCAATTGCATGCGCACGCCGCGCAGCAGGGGGTATTTGATCAGCCGGTCGATCTGCGGACTGATATCGTCCACCGTCATGTCGGCATAGCCGACGATCGCATGCGGCCAGCCGGTTTCGTTAGCCGTCGTCTGCAGGAAGGCGACTTCGGTCTCGAAATCCTCCTTGGCCCAGTTGGTTTGGACATAGACCGCCTTCTCGACGCCCGAGCCCTGCTGGTCGGCGAGGAATTCCTCGATCGGGTAGTCGCGGCGGATCGGCTCGTAGGGACCAAAAATGCGCGGCACCATCGGCCCGCGCAGCCAGGGCTGGTCCTCTTGGCGCCAGATGTGGAAATGCGCGTCGATCGCCTTTTTCATCATGAAACCCTTTTCCAGATTGCTGCCGCCGCCGCAGCGGGGCGGGCGAGCGACAGGATGAAATCGCTGAGACCGGCTATCGACGAGCCGTCGGCCAGATCGTCGAGCAGCGGCAGGATGGCGCGAAGCGCTGCCGTCGCTGGCCGGAAACGCGGATCGCCGGCCAGCGGCGTCGCCAGCGACAGCCGGAAGGCGCGGGCGCTCAGCCGGCGCATCGCCATTTCAAGCTCGGCATGGTCGCCGCGCTCCAGCGCATCGGACAGGATGACGACCGCCGCCCCGCGCGCAAGTGAGGAAAAGCGCGGCACCGACAGGAAGGCGAGCAGCGTCGGTCCCATGCGGGTGCCGCCATCCCAGTCGTCGACCAATGCTGCGACGCGGGCGAGCGCCTGGTCGCGGTCGCGAATGCGCAGCGCGGTGGTGATGCGGGTCAGCCGCGTGCCGAAGGTGAAAATTTCAGCCCGGTCCGCGCCTTGCACCGCCGCGTGCGCCAGCTTGAGATAATCCGATGTGTAGAGCTTCATCGAGCCGGACACGTCGATCAGCAACAAAAGCTTGCGCGGCACGGTCTGCCGGCGGCGCAGCAGCGGCGACGGTATATCGCCGTCGGCACTGACGATTTCGCGCAGCGAGCGGCGCAGATCGAGCTTGCCGCGCGCGTGCGTGCGCACGGTACGGAAGGAGCGGCGGGCGGGCAGGGCGGTAGCGAGCTTGCGGCGGAAGGCGGCAAGCCCGTCGCCGTCGCGCTGGAAGTCGCGGGCGCGCAACTGTTCGGCGCCGGACGATAGCGCGCCGCCTTCCTCCTGGCGCGCCACCTCGTTCTCTTCGTCGCTGGCGCCGCCGTCGTCCTTGATGCGGGTTTCCTCATCGGCCTCGCCTTCGATGACGGCCGCGGTGTTGCCGTAGAAATAGCTCTGGAAATGCGCCTCGAATTCGTCGCGGCGGTCGGGCGGCGGCGCCAGCGTGGCAAGCGCCGCTTCGTGGATGTCGGCCATCGAGCGGGGCCCGAGCAACGTCACCGCCTGCATGAAGCCTGAGACTTGTTCTGGCGCGACTGCAAAGCCGTAGCGGCGCAGCAGCCGGCCAAAGCCGAGCAAGGGTGCTGCGGCGCGGGGTAAGCTTTCTCCCCACATCATTCCTTCGCACCCCCCTCTGTCCTGCCGGACATCTCCCCCTCAAGGGGGGAGATCGGCTGACATCCCGGATTTCGCAAATCTCCAACATCGCAGAACTGAGCGAAGCGCCGAAACTGCCAATCTCCCCCCTTGAGGGGGAGATGTCCGGCATGACAGAGGGGGGTGCTGTCCCGCAAGCGGTGAGATCGATCCACATTCAGCCGCCTCCCCGTGAACGGGGAAAAGGGATTTTTGACGTCACCCGTCACGCCAGTGCCTCCTCGACGATCCGGCCAAGCTCGGGGGCGATGTAGGACAGGTCCTCCTCGTCCTTGATCAGTACGCCGATGGCGCGGCGGAAGGCTTCCGGCCACGGGCTGCCGCCCTTTTCGAGGATGGTCGCGGCGTTCGCCCATTCGACCGCTTCGGCGATGCCCGGCGGCTTGGCCAGCGGACGGGCGCGAATGTCGCGCACGGCAGCAGCCACGGCGCGCGCCGTGGCGTTGGCGACGTCGCCGGCGCGCAGCATGATGATGGCGGCCTCGCGCTCGGCGTCGGGATAGGTGATCCAGTGGTAGACGCAGCGCCGCCGCAACGCCTCCGCCAGTTCGCGGGTGCGGTTTGAGGTCAGGATGACGATCGGCTGGGCCGTCGCGCGGATGGTGCCGCGCTCGGGAATGCTGATCTGGAACTCGGAAAGAAATTCCAGCAGCAGCGCTTCGAACTCATGGTCGGAGCGGTCGATCTCGTCGACCAGCAGCACGCGCTTTTGCGGCGCCTTCAGCACCTGCAGCAGCGGCCGTGCGATCAAAAAACGGTCGTCATAGATGTCGACCTCATGCTCGCCGGCATGACGGATGGCGAGCAACTGGCGCTGATAGTTCCATTCGTAAAGCGCATGCGCGGCGTCGATGCCTTCGTAGCATTGCAGCCGCACCAGATCGCGCCCGAGCAGTTCGGCTATCGCCTTGGCCGCCTCGGTCTTGCCGACGCCCGGCGCGCCTTCGAGCAGCAGCGGCTTGCCCAGCCGGATCGCCAGGAAAATGGCGGTGGCCAGGCTTTCATCGGCCAGATAGCGCGAGGCGGCGAGGCGCGATGCCACCGCCTCCGGCGAAATGGCGACAGTGTCGACACTTCTAGTCCGGGCGCTTTTTTTGGGCATTTCCAACACTCAGTTCGAGGCTTGCGCCTTCAGCGCCCGCAGGATGCGTTCCGGCGTGATCGGCAGCGTGTCGATGCGCACGCCGACGGCGTCGAAGACCGCGTTCGCGACCGCCGGGATTTGCGGGTTGGCGCACATTTCGCCCGGCCCCTTGGCGCCAAAGGGTCCGTCGGCCGAGGGCCTCTCCAGCACGATGATCTCGGTTTGCGCAAGATCGCCCGGTCCCGGCATCAGATACTGGTTGAAGTCGGTGCCGCCGTGATCGCGATTGGGATAATAGGGCTCGGTCGTCTCGTAGAGCGCGTGGCTGATGCCCATCCACGAGCCGCCGACGAGCTGCTGCTCGATCATCTTCGGGTTCAGCGCGCGGCCGATCTCGAAGACGTTCTTGACCGTCAGCACGGTGACCTCGCCAGTCTCGTCGTCGACCTCGACTTCGGCCACCGTGCAGGCATGCGCGTAGCAGGTCGACGGCTTCATCGCGCCGGTTTCTTTCTCGGGATAGGAGCGCGGGATCAAAAACATGCCGCGGCCGGAAATCGAGCGGCCGCGCTTGAAGTGAGCCGACAGCGCGACATCGAAGATCGAGATCGATCTTTGCGGCGCGCCCTTGACCAGGATGTTGCCCTGGCCGTCGGTCTCGAGATCCGAAGCGTTCACTTCAAGTTCCTCGGCGGCAACTTCCAGCATCACCTGCCGGGCTTCCCTGGCCGCCTGGATGACGGCGTTGCCGGCGCGGTGCGTGCCGCGCGAGGCGAAGGTGCCCATGCAGTGCGGGCCGGTGTCGGTGTCGGCGGTGTCGACGACGACGCGGTCGGTCGGAACGCCGATCGTCTCGGCACAGATCTGCGCCATGATCTGCTTCATCCCCTGGCCGAGATCGACGCTCGACAGCGTCACCATGAAATTGCCGGTCGGCGTCGAATGGACCAGCGCCTGGGTTGGGTCGCCGCCGAGATTCATGCCGGTCGGATAGTTGATCGCGGCGACGCCGCGCCCGCGCCTGATCGCCATTTCAAGCTCCCTTCGCGTAGGACGACATCGCCATGAATTTTTCCGCCACCGGCCAGTTGGCGGCGCGCGAGGCTTCCTGCATGCACTCGATCAGGGCCGCGCCCTCGGTCGGCTGGCGGTGCGCCTTCATGTCGCCGTCGCGGTAGGCGTTGATGAAGCGGAATTCGAGCGGGTCCATGCCGATCAGCCGGGCGAGCTTGTCCATCTGCACCTCAAGCGCGAAATCGCCGATGGTGACGCCGAAGCCGCGCATGGCGGAGGAGGGGGTGCGGTTGGTGTAGACGCAGTAGGTGTCGATCCAGACGTTCGGGATGGTGTAGGGGCCGGGATAGTGAGCGGCGCCCTTCTGCGCGCCATAGGGCGAATGGCGCGAATAGGCGCCGGCATCGGTGTAGCCGGTGACTTTTCTGGCGACGATGCGGCCATCCTTCATGACGCCGTCCTTGATGACGACCTTTTCGGCGGCGCGCGGCGAGGAAATCTGCATCTCCTCCTCGCGGCTGTAGATGAAGGAGACCGGCCGCCCGGTCAGCTTGGCGCCGAGGATGGCGATCGGCTCGACGATGACGTCGACCTTGCCGCCAAAGCCGCCGCCGACGGTGCCGCCGACGAAATGCAGTCTGTTGCCGGGCATCTGCAGGATGATCGAGGCGTTGTCGAGCGTGAAGAACATCGCTTGCGTGTTGGTGTAGCAGGTGAAGCGGTCGTTGCCCTCCGGCGCGACGATGCAGCCGGTCGTCTCGGTCGGCGCGTGCTCGATCGGCGACGATTGATAGGTCTGTTCGAGCACGTGATCGGCGCCGGCGAAGCCGGCCTCGACATCGCCGAAGCGCACCTTGCGGCATTCGCCGCTGTCATAGAGGTAATAATTCCGGCCGTGATATTCGTTGACAACGGGCGCACCGGGCTTAAGCGCTTCTTCCATGTCGAAGACGGCCGGCAGCACCTCGTAGTCGACCTTGACCTTGGCCGCTGCTTCCTGGGCGGCACGCTCGGTCTCGGCCAGCACCGCCACCACGGCTTCGCCTTTCCAGCGCACCTTGCCGTCGGCCAGCACCGTCTCGTCTTCCGGGCCGATCTGGATCAGGATCAGGATGGTGTAGACATTGTGCGGCACGTCCTTGGCGGTCAGGACTTTCACCACGCCCGGATGCATCTGCGCCTCTGAAGTGTCGATGCTGCGGATGCGGGCGTGATGATGCGGGCTGCGCACCATCTTCAGATGCAGCATGCCTGGAAAATTGCGGTCGGCGAAATAGGCGGTCTTGCCGGTGACATGACCGGGCGAATCCGAGCGCGGCCGCGGCTGGCCGATCTCGTGCAGATCGTCCTTGCGCTGGTCGGCGAAATAGCTCTTGCGGAGTTCCATCTTTTTACTCCCCTCAAGCCGCGTTCTGCGAATTGGACCGCGCGGCGGTCAGCACCGCCTGGATGATGGGCTCGTAGCCGGTGCAGCGGCAGATATTGCCCGACAGCGCCTCGACCACCTCGTCGCGGCTGGGGTCCGGCGTGTGATCGAGCAGCACCTTGGCGGCAATGATCATGCCCGGCGTGCAGAAGCCGCATTGGGTGGCGAAAGCGTCGAGGAAGGCGCGCTGCAAAGGATGCAGTACGCCGCCTTGCGAAAGCCCCGACGTAGTGGTGATGGCGGCGCCGTTGCAGGTCTCGGCGAGCGTCAGGCAGGACAGCCGCAGCTCGCCGTCGATGATGACCGAGCAGGCGCCGCATGTGCCCTGATGGCAGCCGCCTTTCGGCGAGGTGTCCCCGATCTTGTCGCGCAGTGCATGAAGCAACGTCGTGCCGCTGTCGATGAATTCGGCCTTCTCCGCGCCGTTGAGCGTGAACTGAACCGGGACCTTTGCCATTTTTTTTTACTCCTTGCGCCGCAGCCAAGCTGGCTTTCAGGCGAGCAAAAGCCGGCCGAGATGGACCGGCAGGACTTCGTTGCGATACCAGGCACTGGCGATCGGATCGGTAATCGGCGAGGTGCCGTCGCTCGCAACAGCCAGCGCTGGCGCGATGCCATCGCTGGTGAGTTTCCGGCCGAGCAGCGCCTTCTCCGCCGCCTTTGCGCGCATCGGCCGGTCGGCCATGCAGCCAAGCGCGATGTGCGCCGATGACACGGTTCCGTCCGGCGCCTGTTCCAGCACGGCGGCGATGCTCAGCACAGAGACGCCTTTCGGCTTGACCCGCGACACTTTCAGGAAGCGAAAGCCGCCGTCGACTGGCAAGCTGAAGTCGACCGAAGTGACGATGGCGTGATTGCTTTCGCGTTTTGCCAGGAAGGCTTCGATCGGCACCTCGCCGTCATCGGTGCCGACAACTGCTTCCAACGCCAGCAGCGCCACGGTAAAATCGCCATAGGGCGCCGGCGCGAAGAGATTGCCGCCGACGGTCGCCATGTTGCGGATCGCCGGCCCACCGACGGCGCGCGCTGCGTGGCTGAGGGAAGTCAGATCCGGGTGACGAGCGATCGCCGCCATGGTCACCGAAGCGCCGATGCGGACCTCGCTGCCGGAAACAGTGATGGCCGACAGCGCTGGCTCGGTCGACCTTATCAGGCTGGAGACCGAAACGTCGCCTTCATTGGCGGCGCGCACGACCAGCGTGCCGCCGCCGAGATAGCGGGTGCCGGCGGCTTTCAGCGCCGCATTGGCGTCCTTGACCGTCGAGAAATTCTGCAATGCAAGCGCCATGGCACGCTCCTTTGCTCAGCTTTGGCCAGCGAAATGACTTTTCAAAGCGTTAAAGCCGCCCTGGAAGACGTTGGCGCCCATGCCTTCGGCCAATTTGTCAGCTTCTTCCGCGGCTGCGTCGAAGCTTGCGGTCCATTCGGCATAGGTGCGGTCGCCATCGGTAACCCGGCGCAGCTGCAGCGTCGCCTGGTGGTTGGTCAGCGGTTGCGGCGTCTCCAGGATGGAGTAGCTGACGAGGAAATTGTCGTCGGAGAAGTCGAGCAGCTTCTCGCGGATGCGGGCGCCGCTGGCGAGCTGAAAGTTGCGCACGCAGCCGATCGCGCCGGCGTCCTTGCCGTTCTCGATATGGCTCTCGACCATGCGCGGGTGCCAGCTCGGCAGCCCGTTGAAGTCGCGTATCCGCGCCCAGACCTTTTCGACCGGTGCGTCGATGACGCTGGAGACAGTGACTTTCGCCATATGATCGTTCCCTTGCAGATAGCTGTGTCGCGAGGGTAGGGCGGCGAGTTCGGCAGCGCTTATCAATGCGTCTTGAACGCCTATCAATAAGTCTGAAAAAACGGCAGCCTGAAAATGGCTCAGGAAATGGCTCGCGCCGCCTCGCGATAGAGTGTCGGCGGAACGCCGGCATGGTCGCGGAAGAAGCGCGAGAAATTGCCCTGCGTGGTGAAGCCGAGATTGCAGGCGACCGAGATCAGCGGTTCCTGCGACCACTGCAACTGCCGCACCGCTTCCTCCATGCGCAGCGTGTTCCAGTAGACATTGGGCGTCAAATTGGTCTGCTCCTTGAACAACGCGAAGAAATGCGGCCGCGACAGGCCGACGCTGCGCGCCACCTCGTCGAAGCAGATGCGTTCGCAGACATTGGCCTTCATCAGCTGGATCGCTTTGCGGACACGGAAATCCTGCACGCTGTGGACGCGGGCGCACGCCATTTTCGGTGCGGAGGCGTCGGCGGCGTCGAGCACGCTGTCGATGAAGCGCTCGATCTCGTAATTGGCGATGTCGTCGATGCTCTCATTGTCGCTGAGATGGTCGAGAAGATTGGCTGCCGCCCTGTGCAGCCACGGCTCCAGCGCGATGGCCGGTGCTGAAAACAGCGGCGCGGTCGACGGCAGGTCGCGGCGCCGGCGCGCCCAGTCCGGATCGATGTAGAAGGCGAGGAACAGGCCGGGCCGGCCGTCGCGGGACAAAGCGTGGCTGTGCGGCTGGAAGGAATTGATGCCGGCGGCGGTGCCAGGCCCGAGCCGCACCGTCTCGCGGCCGATGGTCATCTCGCCGGCCGTGCATTCCAGCCAGATGATGATATGCGCCTCGACATGGGCATGGGTGACGAAGTCGCTGGCGACGTTCAGGACAGAAACATGTCCGAACCGGCCCCAGTAGAGCCTGATCGCTTCCGTCATGGGTATATCCTCCCGCAGGCGACTGGCCTCCCTTCGCCTGCAATCGGGATAGTGCGGCTCAGTCCGGGCCTGCGTCAAGGCGCGAGCATACGCTTGGCGCCCGTCATGAACCGTGCCGGCCGATTTTCAGACTGAGCGATAGCAACGGCAACGAATAGCGCGCGTGACCTGCGGCCTACTCGTTGCGCCGGAAATTGCGCAGCCGGTCGAACAGCACCGCCATCAGAATGGCGCCGCCGATGAACGTCCCCTGCCAGAAGGCGTTGATGCCGAGCAGGCCGAGGCTGTTGCGGATCACTTCGATCAGCGCCGCGCCGACGACGGCGCCAAACGCCGTGCCCATGCCGCCGGCCAGGTTGGCGCCGCCGATGACGGTGGCGGCGATGACCTGAAGCTCCATGCCGTTGCCGAGATTGGTGGTGACGGCGCCCAGCCACCCGGTCTGGATGATGCCGGCAAGGCCCGCCGCCAGCGCCGAGATCATGTAGACGGCGACCTTGATCTGGCGCACCGGAACGCCGGTCAGCGTCGCCGCATGCTCGTTGCCGCCGATGGCGAAGATGTGCCGGCCGAATTTCGTCCAGCGCAGGACGAAGCCGGTGATCAGCGCCAGCACGATCATGTAGAGCACCGGATTGGCGATGCCGAACACAAAGGCGCCGCCGCCCAGCGCCAGAAGCTTGTCGTGGTCGGGCCCGAACTGGAAGACGACGGTGTTGTTGGAGGCGACCATGGCGAGGCTGCGCGCGATCGACAGCATGCCGAGCGTCACCACGAAGGGCGGAAAGCCAAGATAGGCGATCAGGATGCCGTTGAAGGCGCCGATGATCAGCGCCGTCGCGATCGCAGCGGCAATGCCGACCTCGATGCCATAGCCGGCATGCATGGTCACGGCGAGCACCATCGAACACAGGCAAAGCACCGAGCCGACCGACAGGTCGATGCCGCCGGTGATGATGACGAAGGTCATGCCGAGTGCAACGATGGCGACGAAGGTGATGTTGCGGGTGATGTTGTAGAGGTTCTTCGTCGTGGCGAAGGAATCGGTGGCGACGGACAGGAACAGGCAGGCGAGGATGACCGCGATCACCACCCAGAAGGTCTGGCTGGCAAACACCCTGGTCAGCAAAGTGTGCTGTTTCTGCGCGATCGTCTGGTCAAGAGTTACTGCCATCGTCGACCTTTATCTGCTTGCGTGGTGAAACCCGGCTGGCATCAAACCTGTTCGATGGCGCCGGTGATGAGCCCGGTGACTTCCTCGGGCGAACTCGACGCGATCGTCTTGTCGGCGACCTTGCGGCCGCGCCGCATGACGATGACGCGGTCGGCAACGTCGAAGACGTCGGGCATGCGGTGGCTGATCAGCACGACGGCAATGCCCTGGTCGCGCAAATGGCGGATCAGGTTCAGCACCTCGGCGACCTGCCGGACCGAGATCGCCGCCGTGGGCTCGTCCATCAGCACGATCTTGGCCTGCGAAAGCATGGTGCGGGCGATCGCCACCGCCTGGCGCTGGCCGCCCGACATCTGCTTGACCAGATCGCGCGGGCGGGTCTCGGATTTCAGCACGGCAAAGATCTGGCCGGCGCGCTTGTACATCGCGGCGTAGTCGAGGATGCGAAACGGCCCGACGCCGCGGCGCAGCTCGCGGCCGAGATAGACATTGGCGGCGGCCGTCAGATTGTTGCACAGCGCCAGATCCTGATGGACGATCTCGATGCCGTGCTGGCGCGCCTCCACCGGCTTGTGCAGGATCAGCTCCTTGCCGTCCATCTGCATCGTGCCATGGCTCGGGCGGAAATTTCCGGCGATCATCTTGACCAGCGTCGACTTGCCGGCGCCGTTGTCCCCCATCAGCCCGACCACCTGTCCGGCCTCGATCGACAGCGAAACGTCGTTGACGGCCTGGATGGCGCCGAAATGTTTTGAGATGTTGGCGAGTGCGAGAACCGACACCAGACTGCTTCCTCCGTGCTTTCGGCCTGCGGTCCTGCCGCGGCCTAGCTCTTCCCAGCTCCTCCCGGGAACCGCGCTTTCGCCCATTTACGCATATGCCCCCTTGCCGTCAACAGCGGCTTCTTTCGAAAAATCCGTTTTGTAGGACAAATAGCAATTGACGTCCGTCGCAAGCCGATATTAGCTAGGCGTCGGAGGAGATTATGCCGATCTCCTGACCCGGTTCGCCGGGGCTGAGCAGACGGAGGTTTATCGGTCGAGGATCTGGCAGCGTCCCTATCGCGCTGGTCTGCAACCGCATCTGGAAATTCTTATCGGCCCGGCTTGACGACACGAGCGCTCGCGAAACGAACCTCTGTCATCGCGCATCCGGGTTGGTCTGTGTGGCGGGCACGCCGTGTCCGTCTGTTTCAAGGAGGACTGAAATGAGGAAATCACTATTGCTCGCTGCCGTCGCCATGCTGGCGTTGGGCGCCGGGCCGGCCATGGCCAAGAAACAGCTCGTCATCGTGGTCAAGGGGCTCGACAATCCGTTCTTCGAGGCCATCAACCAGGGTTGCCAGAAATGGAACAAGGAAAACGCCGACTCGGAGTATGAGTGCTTCTACACCGGTCCGGCATCGACCTCGGACGAAGCCGGCGAAGCCCAGATCGTCCAGGACATGCTGAGCAAGCCGGACACGGTGGCGATGGCGATTTCGCCGTCCAACGCACCGCTGATCGCGCAGACGATCAAAAGCGCCAATCCGTCGATCCCGATCATGACGCTCGACGCCGACCTCAGCAAGGAAGATGCGGCGCTGCGCAAGACCTATCTCGGCACCGACAACTACCTGATGGGCTACAAGATCGGCGAGTACATCAAGAAGGCCAAGCCCGAAGGTGGCAAGATCTGCACCATCCAGGGCAATCCCGCGGCCGACAACATCCTGCGCCGCGCCCAGGGCATGCGCGACGCGCTTACGGGCCAGAAGGATCTCCCGGCGCTCAAGGGCGAGGGCGGCTGGACAGAGGTCGCCGGCTGCCCGGTGTTCACCAATGACGACGGCGCCAAGGGCGTGCAGGCGATGACCGATATCCTCGCTGCCAATCCCGATCTCGACGCCTTCGGCATCATGGGCGGCTGGCCGCTGTTTGGCGCACCGCAGCCCTATCGCGACCTGTTCAAGCCGATGGCCGACAAGATCGCCAAGAACGAGTTCGTCATCGGCGCCGCCGATACGATCGGTGAGGAAGTGGCCATTGCCAAAGAGGGCCTGGTGACCGCGCTGGTCGGCCAGCGGCCGTTCGAGATGGGCTACAAGGCGCCTTCGGTGATGATCGACCTGATCGAAGGCAAGCCGGTCGCCGATCCGGTCTTCACCGGTCTCGACGAGTGCACCAAGGACACGGCCGACACCTGCATCCAGAAGTAGGTTCGCATTTTCGGGGCGTCCGCTCGACGGGCGCCCCGTCACGCCGGTTCACGAAAATTTACGAGGTGACCGTGGTGGGGCGAACCGCTCCTGCTTTGCCGCGCCTTGAGTTCAGCCTGTGCCGGGGACATGGATGTCGGACGCCAGATCGAAAAATCGACTTACCCCGGTCAAGGCCACGGTCAAGGCACAGGCCAAGGTCAAGGCACGGGCCAAGGTCAAGGCGCCGGTCGGCCGCCCGGTCGGCGCCCGCCGTGCCGACGCGGCGCTGATCCCCGGATCAAGCGTGCATGCGTCGCTGGCCAACGAGATCGGCCTCAGGATCGTGCGCGGCGACTATCCGCCGGGAACCATCCTGCCCAACGAAGCCAAATGGTCTGAAACCTTCGACGTCAGCCGCTCGGCAGTGCGCGAAGCGATAAAAATGCTGATGGCCAAGAGCCTGCTGGCCTCACGCCCCAAGATCGGCAGCTGGGTCGAGCCGAAAGAGCGCTGGAACCTGCTCGACCGCGACGTGCTGGCCTGGTATGCGACGGCGCCCGATCGCGAAATGTTCCTGCGCACCGTCCAGGAATTCCGTCACATCATCGAGCCGGAAGCCAGCGCCTTTGCGGCGATCCGGCGCAGCGACGAGCAGATGGCCGAGATCAGCCAGGCCTGCCGGGAGATGGGCGAGGCGGCGACGCTGCCGGAGCGCACCCGCGCCGATACGCGTTTTCACCTGGCAATCCTGCGCGCCTCGGGCAACGACCTGCTGGTGCCGCTCGGCGTGCTGATCGAATCGGCGCTCGATCATCTCTTCGTTTTCGTCACGCGCGAAACCAGCGACCAGCCTCGGGCACAGGCGCTGCATGAGGCGATCGAGAAGAACATTCGGCTGCAGCGGCCGGCGGCTGCAAGGAATGCCGTGCACAGGCTGCTCGCCAACACCGATGAGGTTATCGGGCGGTCGCGGCGGTGATTTATGCACCTTTCCTTCTCCCCTTGTGGGAGAAGGTGGATTGGCGCGTAGCGCCAATACGGTTGAGGGGTGTTGGAAGAAATGAGGCGTTGGCGTTCCCTGGAACACCCCTCATCCGGCCGCTTCGCGGCCACCTTCTCCCACAAGGGGAGAAGGGACGGCCGAGCCTCAAATCGTCTGCTTCTCCCCCTCTTTCGTCGGCGTCAAATCGACGCCGTTGACCTTGCCGATATGCGTCGCCAGCATCGGCACATACTGATCAGCGGGCCCGGCGGCGAATGCGCCGGCGAAGGCGTTCTTGGTGGCGTTGCCGAGCGGGTTGGCGATGCCGGCGGCGCCGGCCATCGATTCGAGATAGGTGAGGTCCTTGAAGGCGTTGGCGATGGTGAATTTGTGCGCGTCGCGGTCGCCCTCCAGCGTCCAGCGCATAAAAGTCTGGTAGAAGCCGCAATCCATGCGGCCGTTGCGGATGACGCTGTCGAAGCGCGACGGCGAGATGCCGACCTTTTCGGCCAGCGCCAGCGCCTCGGAATAGATCGCCGCATAGCCCAGCGAGATGAAATTATTGAGCAGCTTCATGCGGTGGCCGTCGCCGGTGTCGCCGATATGGACGATGCGTCCGGCCCAGGTGTCGAGCACCGGCTTCAGCCGGGCAAAGACCGCGTCGGATGCACCGACCATGGCGTCGAGCGTGCCTTCCCAAGCCTCCTTCGGCGTGCGGCTGAGCGGGGCATCGACATAGTCGACGCCGAGCCCCTTGAGTTCGGTGGCAAGCGCCACCGTCGAGGTCGGGTCGGAGGTCGAGCAATCGACGACCACCGAACCCTGCTTCAGGCCCTCCTTGAGGCCGCCCGGCCCGCGGATGATGGCCTCGACCTCGCGCGAGCCGGTGACGCAGATGAAGACGATATCGGATGCCGCTGCCACCTCGCGCGAGGTCGCGGCTTCCTTCGCACCGCGGCCGAGCAGGTCTTGCGCCGGGGCGCGGTTCTTGCGGCCGAGAAACGTCAGGGAATAGCCCTTGTCGACGATGTTCTTCGCGATCCCGTGGCCCATCAGGCCAAGGCCGATGAAGCCGATCTTTTCGCTCGCGGCGGTGGTGCTGTTCATGTCTTGTAATCCTGTGTTGCGGTCTCGATGACGGCGCCGCACTTCGGCAGGCGAATTGTTGAAGCGGGTTTTTGCCGCAGGCGGTTGGCAGACGATTGCAGAGTTCGATATTGTCTGACAATACACCTGAATCTTGGCGAATGTGGAGAGCAAAATGACGAAGCGGATCATGTTCACCGGCGGCAGCGGCAAGGCCGGGCGTCACGTCGTGCAGTATCTGCTCGAGCAGGGCTGCCAGGTGCTCAACATCGATACCAGGCCGCTCGACAATCCCAAGGTGCGCACCTTGATCACCGACATCACCGACAGCGGGCAGGTGTTCAATGCGCTGTCGAGCTATATGGGCCTGCATGAATTCGACCCGTCGCTGCGCGCGCAGCCGGTCGATGCCGTGGTGCATTTCGCGGCGATCCCGCGCATCATGATCACGCCCGACAACGAGGTGTTCCGCATTAACGCGCTCGGCACCTACAATGTCATCGAGGCGGCGGTGAAACTCGGCATCCGCAAGGTGGTGATTGCCTCCAGCGAGACGACCTATGGACTGGTTTTCGCCAACGAGCCGCGCGATCCGACACATTTCCCACTCGACGAGGACTACGACGTCGATCCAATGGACAGCTACGCGCTGTCGAAGATCGTCAACGAAAAGACGGCGCGCGCCTTCGCCCTGCGCAGCGGCATCGACATCTACGCCTTGCGCATCGGCAACGTCATCGAGCCGCATGAATATTCGCTGTTCCCGAAATGGTTCGCCGACCCAGGTTTTCGCAAGCGGATCGCTTGGAGTTATGTCGACGCGCGCGACCTCGGCCAGATCACGCTGCGCGCCATCGAAAAGGACGGTCTCGGCTTTCAGGTGTTCAACGCCGCCAATGACGACACCTCGTCCGACCTGCCGACGGCTGAACTCTTGAAGCGGTTTTATCCCGGCGTGCCGGTCAAGGGCGAACTTGGTGAATACGAAACGCTGCTCTCCAACCGCAAGGCGCGGGATATTCTCGGTTTCCGCCCGGAACACAGCTGGCGGAAATACGTCAAGACGACATGACGAGGTCGATGCATTCGGGCTGATCTGTGCACAGAAGCAAGGCTTTGCAGCCTGAGGCTTTTCCCGTGCTTGACAGCTTTCGGAATCCGGACTTTGTGAATGCATGCGGGACGGGAAGCTGGATAAGGGAAAAACGCCGGCCAAGGCGGCGTCCGCCGAGCGCCCGGCTGTCGTGCGCCGCGCCAACGCGGCGCGTATGCCTGGGTCGAGCGTGCATGCGTCGCTGGCCAACGAAATCGGTCTCAGGATCGTGCGCGGCGACTATCCGCCGGGAACCATCCTGCCCAATGAAGCCAAATGGTCGGAGACCTTCGACGTCAGCCGCTCGGCGGTGCGCGAAGCGATCAAGATGCTTATGGCCAAGGGCCTGCTGGCGTCGCGGCCGAAGATCGGCAGCTGGGTCGAGCCGAAAGAGCGCTGGAACCTGCTCGACCGCGACGTGCTGGCCTGGTACGCGACATCGCCCGACCGCGAGGTGTTCCTGAAAACGGTGCAGGAGTTCCGCCACATCATCGAGCCGGAAGCGACCGCCTTTGCCGCCACGCGGCGCACAGACGAGCAGATGGCCGAGATCAGCCAGGCCTGCCGGGAGATGGGGGAGGCGACGACGCTGCAGGAGCGCACCCGCGCCGATACGCGTTTTCATCTGGCCATCCTGCGCGCCTCCGGCAACGATCTTCTGGTGCCGCTTGGCGTGCTGATCGAATCGGCGTTCGATCATCTGTTCGCCTATACGACGCGGGAAGTGGACGATCTGCAGCACGCGCAGAAGCTGCACGAGGCGATCGAAAAGAACATCCGCCTGCAGCGACCGGACGCGGCGCGCAACGCCGTCCGCAAGCTCCTGGCCAATACCGACAGCGTCATCAAGTCGAGGTAGGTCGATCCTCTAATCTTCTCTCGGGCGCCCAAACGCGGCGCGCAGTTCGTCCTTGGCTTCCTCCAGCACTTTCTTCTGCTTGGCCGGCAGGTTCGTGCCGGCGCGGTTGATGTAGAAATTCAGCATCGACATGGCGGACTGGAACGGCCCGGCCTTGCGCCGGTCGCTGTGCTCGGCCGATCGCTTCAGCGAGGCCGCAATCTTCTTGGGGTCGTGGGATTCGAAGATGTGTTCCTCGAGGTCGAGCGCATCGCTGTGCTCGGTGACCTCGGCCGACCATTTTCTTTTCGCGGTCATGACAAACTCCTTCTTCCTTCTATTGGCCTATTGGCAAGTTTTGATGAAAAACTCCGGGACGGCGGCCACCGTTCCACTGCAGCGCAAATCCCTGGAGCCACGCAATTGCGCGATGTGGCGCTGCACGGCGCCGTCAATCCTGCCGATAGTGGTGTCGAACCCGTCGACTTGCGCACAACCGCGGACAGGAAACGCCTTGACCACAACCGTCTCCAGCCAGGCAAGCAGCCGCGGCATCGACAGCGCCTATGCCTGGCTGCGGCTCGGCATTTCTGTACTGCTGGCGACGATCGGCGGCGTCGGCATGTGGGCGGTGGTCGTGGTGCTGCCTGCCATGCAGGCCGAATTCGGCGTCGATCGCGCCGCCGCTTCGACGCCCTATACCGCGACCATGGCCGGCTTCGCCGTCGGCAATGTGCTGGTCGGCCGCGCCATCGACCGCATCGGCTACTGGATACCGGCGCTCATTGCCTCGGTGACGCTCGGTACCGGGTTCCTGCTGGCGTCGCTGACCACTTCGATCCTGCAGTTCACCCTTGTCCAGGGGCTTTTGATCGGCGTCGGCACGTCGGCGATTTTCGGGCCGTTGATCGCCGACATCTCGCACTGGTTCAACCGCCGCCGCGGCGTCGCGGTGACGGCTGCCGCCGCCGGCAGCTATCTCGCCGGGGTGATCTGGCCGTTGGCAATGCCCTACGTCATGCAGAGCGAGGGCTGGCGATTCACCTATGCCGCGATCGGCGTCGTCTGCCTCGCCACCATGCTGCCGCTGATCCTGCTGCTCAGGCGCGGCGCACCACAGGCCGCCGCTCCCGGTTCACCCGGCAGCCGGCCGGTCCAGCCGATCTCGCTGTCACCGGCAGCGCTGCAGGTGCTGCTCGTCGTCGCCGGCCTTGGCTGCTGCGTGGCGATGTCGATGCCGCAGGTCCATATCGTCGCCTATTGCATGGATCTCGGCTACGGCGTGGCGCGAGGCGCCGACATGTTGTCGATCATGATGGCGGCGGGCGTCGTCAGCCGGCTGGCGTCCGGCTTCCTTGCCGATCGCATCGGCGGCGTGAAAACCCTGCTGATCGGCTCGGTGCTGCAAGCCCTGTCGCTGTTGTTCTACATCCCCTTCGACGGGCTCGCCTCGCTTTACCTCGTCTCGCTGGTCTTCGGCCTGTCGCAGGGCGGCATCGTGCCTTGCTACGCCATCATCGTGCGCGAATACATGCCCGCCAAGGAAGCCGGCCAGCGCGTCGGCATCGTCATCATGGCAACCATCTTCGGCATGGCAATCGGCGGCTGGATGTCGGGCTGGATCTACGATCTGACCGGCTCCTACGCCGCCGCGTTCCTCAACGGCATTGCCTGGAACCTGCTGAACATAGCGGCCATGGTGCTGCTGTTGTGGAAGGCACGGCGCAGCGCAGCGGCGATGGCCTGAGCACGACCACGCTGGTCGGAGCGGTGGAAGAGACCGGCCACGTTGCTACTTGACTTACACATATCTCGGCGGTTATTGGTTTTCCAATAGCCGGCGAGTTATCGATTGCCATGTCACAGCCGCATGAGATCCTCTTTAAAACGCTTGCCGATCCGACGCGACGGGCCATCTTCGAGCGGCTGTGTCGCGACGGCGACCAAACCGTCGCGGCCCTGACCGCTCGGGCCGGGGTCTCGCAACCGGCCGTGTCAAAGCATCTTGGGGTGCTGAAGCAGGCCGGGTTGGTGCGCGACCGCCACGAAGGCCGCAACACGCACTATAGCGCGGAGCTTGGCGCCTTGGCGCCGCTGATCGACTGGACAAACCAAATGGCTGGGTTCTGGCAAAGCCGGTTCGACAATCTCGAAGATCTGCTCAAAAGGATGGACCAATGACCAATACCGAAACCGAAACGCGCGCCGTCGTTGTCGAACGGGAGGTCGCTTTTCCGCCGGAAAAGATCTGGCGCGCGCTCACCCAATCACACCTGATCGAGGAGTGGCTGATGAAGAACGATTTCAAGCCAGACGAGGGGCACCGTTTCAATCTGAGCGCGGACTGGGGGACGGTCGATTGTCAGGTCCAGGCAGTCGAGCCCAACAAGACGCTGTCTTACACGTGGGATACCAAGGATCTCAGGAGTGTCGTCACGTGGACGCTCACCCCTACGAGCACGGGGACCCATCTGCGCATGGAGCAGTTGGGCTTCCGGCCGGATCAGCAGCAGTACTATCAGGGCGCCCAACACGGGTGGCAGCGGTTCTTTGCTAAGCTGGAGCAGGTCCTGGCGCGGATAGAATAGCCGTGCCGGTGCGATAGGCATCTGCGGGCGAAACGCAATGCCCGACAAGACGTCCGTCAACGAAACAAGGTAGCAAAGAAGGCCGCCAAGCGGGTCGCGCGGCTCGTCTTCAGAGGAGGTCTCAAATGAACTGGAACATGTGGATCCGGCAATTCCACCGCTGGCTGTCGATCATTTTTACGGCTGTCGTCGCTGCCATCTTCATAACCTTGGGCGTAGGTGTCGAGCCCGCCTACTGGATATATCTCATGCCGCTGATCCCGCTCGGCTTGCTCATGCTCAGCGGTCTCTATCTGTTCGCGTTGCCCTATGCCACGAACTGGCGCAGCGGACGACGCAATGGCGTAGAAGCCTGAGCACGGTGGCCGACAAGACGCCGGCGAACCCACCCAAATTCAAGCTGGGACACCACCCGAGTTCGGATAGCTGTCCTGGCCGGTTCGCTTGACAATGGGTTAAGGCTGCGCGACGCCAGACGGGTGCTGCAAGTCCGGTGCGGCAAGTCGGGTTGGCATGGCGACAGTGGCAAAGACGCTGAACAGCATTTCGCGGCCGCGTTTCGGCGAGGGCGCCGCGTTCGAGACGAGGCTATGACCAAACCGCGCTCGCGCCGCGGCGGCGGCCGTCCGACGATCGCCGATGTCGCGCGCAGGGCCGGCGTCGGCGCCATCACCGTCTCCCGCGCCTTGCGCGATCCGGCGCGCGTTTCGGAGGATCTGCGCCGCCAGATCCAGGCGGCTGTCGATGAGCTCGGCTATCTGCCCGACCCGAATGCTCGAGCGCTGGCCTCGGCACGCGCTGAGGTCTTTGGCGTGCTGGTGCCGTCGCTCACCAACAGCGTCTTTGCCGAAGTGCTGCGCGGCATCTATGACAGCCTGTCGGACAGCTCCTACCGCATCCAGTTCGGCAACACCCATTATTCCGGCCTCGAGGAGGAACGGCTGCTGCAGGTGTTCGGCCCGCAGCGCCCGGCGGCGCTGATCGTGGCGGGCATCGACCAGACGCCAATTTCGCGAAGACTGCTCGAGACAGCCGGCTGCCCGGTGGTGCAGGTTATGGAGACCGGGCCCGATCCGGTCGACATGATGGTCGGCTTCTCGCATTTAGACGGCGGCAGGGCGGCGACGGAGCACATGATCGAAATGGGCTATCGCCGCATCGGCTTCATCGGCGCGCGCATGGACCCGCGCTCGCAGCGGCGTCTGGCCGGCTATCGCGCGGCGATGGAGGCGGCCGGCCTGTTCGACGCGCGGCTGGTCACCACCACGCCGGTGCCGTCCAGCGTGACGCTCGGGCGCGAATTGTTTCGCGACGCGCTGGCCAAGATGCCTACACTGGACGGGGTTTTCTGCAACAATGACGACATCGCGCTCGGCGCGTTGTTCGAGTGCCACCGCGCCTCGATCGCCGTGCCGAAGACGATCGGCATCACAGGCTTCAACGATCTCGACATGATGGAAGTGGCTTTCCCCTCCGTCACCAGCGTGCGGACGCCTCGCTACGAGATCGGCCGGCTGTCGGTCGCCATGGCGCTCGCGGCGATTGCAGGCGAGCGGCCGCAACAGCCGGTCGTAGACCTCGGCTTCGAACTCAAGTGCCGTGAGAGCACTGCCCGCTGAAAGCGCTTGCAGGCATCGCGAAATGCCGCTTTACTCTACGTCATGGTAGCGCTACCGTTTATCGCCGCGCGAAAACTCGCAAAACAGCGACGTCTGTTTATTATACATAAGCGACAGCAGATGCTTGTTTATTATGTATAATATGATAGTTTTTATTCTGGTTTACTGACTGACAGAGGGGAGGAGATCGGGTCGGCATTCGGCCACCCTGAAAGCGCGACGGCAAGGCGGGAGGTGCCGGAGCCGGACGCGACGCGTAAGAACAATCAGAGACTGCAACTGGGAGGAATATCGATGTTCAAGTCACTTGTTGGTGGCATCGTTGCCGCCACTGCATGCGTCATGCTGAGTTCGTCGGCGCTCGCCGAAGCCGAAATCGTCGCAGGCCCATCCGCCGAGCCGGAATGCTTCGCGCCATGGGCGGCCGACACGCAGTTCTTCAAGTTCCCCAAGAAGGAAGGCCCCTACCGCATCGCGCTCGCCAATGGCTATATCGCCAACACCTGGCGCATCCAGATGGTGCAGACGGCAAAAGCCTATGCGGCGCAGCCGGAGGTCGCGGCCAAGCTCAAAGAATTCAAAGTCGTGTCGACCGGCGAAGACGTGCCGGCGCAGATTTCGGCGATCAACAATTTCATCGATTCCGGCTATGACGCGATCGTCGTCAACGCGCAGAATCCGACGGCGTTCGGTCCGGTCATCAAACGCGCCAAGCAAGCAGGCGTCGTGCTGGTCGCCTTCGACAACATCCTCGACACCAAGGACGCCATCAACGTCAATGTCGACCAGAAAGGCCTTGGTGAATTGTGGGCCAACTGGCTGATCAAGCATATCCCCAATGGAGGCAAGCTCCTCGAGGTGCGCGGCGTTGCCGGCACGTCGGTCGACACCGACCGCCACAACGGCATCCATGAAACCCTCAACGCTTCAGGCAAGAAGTGGGAGGTCACCGAAGTCGTCGGCAAATGGGACGACGGCGTGGCGCAAAAGGCTACGGCCGACGCGATCGCCACCAACGGTCCCTTCGACGGCGTCACCGGGCAGGGCGGCGACACCGGCATCGTCCAGGCGATGATCGACGCCAAGCATCCGTTCGTGCCGTTCGGCGGCGAAACGGAGAATGGCTTCCGCAAATTCTGCGCCAAATTTGCCGCAGAAGGGCTGAAATGCTCGTCGGCCGGAACCGGACCCGCCCAGGTGGCGGTCGCCATCAAGACGGCGATCGCCGCGCTCGAAGGCCAGGTCGTCCCGCAGGCGGTGAAGCTGCCGCTGGCGATCGTCGAGGATCCGAACTTCAAGGAGGGCGAGGACTATTTCCCCGACCAGTCCGACAATTTCTTCGTCGGCAATTCCTTCCCGACCTGCGGCATCAATTTCACCGCGCAGGAAATCATGGGCCAGAGCAAGGAGAACCAGTAGACTGATCGACCGGCGCCGCAAGATACAAGCGGCGCCGATCCCCGAAGGAACAAGCGCCTTGGGAGGGGCCGATGGACGGTGCGGTGCCGCTCTTCCGCATGGAGGGCATATCCAAGCGCTATGGCGGTGTGCGGGCGCTGGAAAAGGCCGAGCTTTCGGTCACGCCAGGCGGCATCCACGCCATCCTCGGCGAAAACGGCGCCGGCAAATCGACGCTGATCAAGGTCATGGCCGGCGTCGTCGCGCCTGATGAAGGCCGCATGATGCTGGGCGGAACCGAGGTGAGCTTCGCGTCGCCGGCCGCGGCCAACCAGGCCGGCATCGTCTGCATCTTCCAGGAATTGTCGCTCGTCCCCGAACTCAGCGTCGCCGACAACATCGTCATTTCCGATCCGCCGAAACGCTTCGGCATGATCGACCGCAAGGCGCAGCGGCGCATTGCGGAAGAAGCCTTGGCTCGCGCCGGCGCCGCCGACATCCACCCGCTGGCGCTGGTAAAGGATCTTCCGCTTTCAAGACGGCAGATGGTCGAGATCGCCAAGGCACTTGCCAGGAAGCCGCGCATCCTGATCCTCGACGAGGCAACCTCGGCGCTGACCGCGGCCGACGTCGCCAAGATTTTTGGCGTCTTGAAGCGGCTGCGCTCGGAAGGGCTGGCGCTGCTCTACATCTCGCATCGAATGAACGAGATCGCCGAGCTAGCCGACCAGTGCACGGTGTTCCGCAACGGCCGCAACGTCGCCAGCTATGCTGCGGGTTCGAAGAGCGACAATGAGGTCGTCGAGCTGATGATCGGCCGCGAATACAGCCATATTTTCCCGCAGAAGCCGGTGCGCGCGCCGGCTACCACCGCTCCGGTACTTGAGGCGCGAAAACTGTCGTGGACCGACCGGCTGGACAATATCTCGCTCACGGTCGGCGCAGGCGAGGTCGTCGGCCTCGGCGGCCTCGATGGCCAGGGCCAACGTGAATTGCTGCTCGCCTTTTTCGGCGTGCTGCGCGGCCTTAGCGGCCAGATACTGATCGACGGCAAACCGGTGGCGATCGCCAGTCCGGCCAAGGCCCGCGGTGACCGGATCGGCATGGCGCTGATCCCGGAGGACCGCAAGACCGAAGGCCTGATGCTGCCGATGACAGTCCGCGAAAACCTCTCCTTCGCCGCACTCGACCGGTTGTCCAGGGCCGGCATCATCGATCGCGCTGCCGAGCAGCGGCTGATCGACGACATGGTCGCCCTGCTGGCGATCAAGACAGCCGGCCTCGACATTCCGGTCGGCGCACTGTCCGGCGGCAACCAGCAGAAGGTCGTCATCGCCAAATGGCTGATGCGGCAGCCGCGCATCATCCTGCTCAACGACCCGACGCGCGGCATCGACGTCGGCACCAAGCAGGAACTCTATCAGCTGATGCGCAAGCTCGCCGACCAGGGCGCGGCGATCCTGTTTTACTCGACTGACTATGACGAGCTGATCGGCTGCTGCGACCGGGTGCTGGTGCTCTATGACGGGGCGGTCAAGCGCGAGCTGGTCGGCGCCGAGATCACCGAGCGGGCACTGATCGCCAGCGCGCTCAACATCCATGGCGAAGAGATGCCTGTTAGAGGCATGGCGAAGACGCCAGCCCGAGGCATGGCGAAGACGCCAGCCCGAGGAGCGGACGCGTGAAAGATTGGCGCTACTGGCTTGCCGAACAACGCGGAACGCTGCTGGCGTTTGGCATCTTCATCTTGATGTTCACGATCTACACCTCGAACCATCCGGCCGGCTTTACCGCCAATGTCGTGCAGACGGCTTCCAACAAGGGCGTGCTGCTTGCCTTCGTCGCCATGGCGCAGACGCTGGTGGTGATCACCGCCGGCATCGACCTTTCCGTCGGCATGATCTTTCTGCTGACCAACTGCCTGGCCTCATGGCTGGTCATCGGCACCGGCGTCGAGACCGCCTTCGGCGTCGTCGCGGTGCTCGGCACCGGGCTGCTGTGCGGGGCGATCAACGGCGCCATCGTCATCTACGGACGGCTGCAGCCGATCGTCACCACCATCGCCACCGGCGCGGTCTATTTCGGCATCGCGCTGCTGCTGCGACCGTTCCCGGGCGGTTCGGTCAACGAGGATCTTGCCGACGCGCTGACCGGGCGGCTGTTCGGCGTGGTGCCGGCGAGCCTGGTGGCGCTGCTGGCCGTCGTGCTCGTCGTCTGGGTGCCGTTCAGCCGGTCGGTGCTTGGGCGCGCGGCCTATGCCGCAGGATCTTCGGAGATGGCGGCCTACATGTCCGGCGTGCCGATCCGTCGGGGAAAATTCGCCGCCTATGTGCTGGCCGGCCTGCTGGCCGCGATCGGCGGGCTGTTCCTGACCTTCTTCACCTATACAGGCGAGGCGGCCTATGCCAGCGGCAATGCCTATACGCTGTTCTCGATCGCCGCCGTGGTGCTCGGCGGCGTCTCATTGTTCGGCGGCAAGGGCAGCGCCATCGGCGCGATTTTCGGCGCGCTCGCCTTCCGCACCATCGGCGACCTGCTCTTCGTCTTCGATTTCGATCCGCTCTGGCAGCCGCTGTTCCAGGGCGTCATCCTGCTGATCGCCGTCAGCCTCGGCGCTTTCGCCCTGTTCAGGGTCCGCAACCGGCTGGAGTGGTTCCTGTGAGCGAAACGACCATCGCCGGCATCGCCGGCCGCATGCCAAAATTCATCCGCTGCGCCGATCCGGCGGTGCTGACCGCCTTTGCCTGCATCGTGCTGCTGCTGTTTGTCGGCAGCCTTTATTCGCGTAGCTTCCTGTCGCCGGAATATCTCCTGCAGCAGCTCAAGGTGGCTTCGTTTCTCGGCGTCATCGCCACCGGCATGATGCTGGTCATCCTGCTTGGCCAGATCGACCTGTCGGTGCCATGGTCGGTGGCGGCGGGCGCAATGATGGCCTGTGCGGCTGCCGCCTACGGCCCGCTCGGCGTGGCGCTGGCGATCCCGTTCGGCATTTTCTGCGGCGCCGCGATCGGCATCGTCAACGGCATCGGCGTCGCTTATCTGCGCATTCCCTCGATGATCATCACGCTCGCCACCAATGCAGTCGCGCAAGGGCTGATGGTTGTCTATACAGGCGGCTTCTCGCCTCAGGATTCGGCGACCCGGGCGATGCGCTATCTGGCGACCGGCTTTGCCATTCCGGGCGTGCCCAACGCCGTCGTCATCTGGGCGCTGATCGGTGCTGCGATGGTTTTCGTGCTGACCCGCACCGGCTTCGGCCGCACGGTCTACGGCATCGGCAACCGCGAGCGCGCCGCCTACCTCTCCGGCATCGACACGCGGCGCGTGGTGCTGATCGCCTTCGCCGTGTCCGGCGGGCTCTCCGCCTTCGGCGGCGTGCTTCTGGCCGGCTATGCCTCCAAGGCGGCGCAGTCGATGGGCGACGCCTATCTCCTGCCGTCGATCGCTGCGGTGGTGCTTGGCGGCACCTCGATCCTCGGCGGACGCGGCTCCTATCTCGGCACGGTCGCTGGCGTCATCCTGATCACGCTTTTGCAATCCATTCTTTCCGTCATGCAGATGCCGGAGGCGGGGCGGCAGATCATCTATGGCGTTGTCATCGTCGCCATGCTGCTGCTTTACGGCCGCGCGCCGGCCAGCCGCTGACCCGCATCGTGGACGAAAAGACAGCACATATGCAGAGCGATCGCATTCGGCCCGCATCGACCGTCGTGGTGATGGGCGTCGCCGGCTGTGGCAAGTCGGCCGTCGGCGAAGCGCTGGCGGCGGCGCTGGGCGCTGTCTTCGTCGAGGGCGACAGGCTGCATCCACCGGAAAACGTCGCGCGCATGGCAAGCGGCGAGCCGCTGACCGACGCATTGCGCGAAGGCTGGCTCGACGCGATCGGCCGGCGCATTGCCGGATCGGTCGGCGATGGGCAAGCGGTCGTCGCCGCCTGTTCGGCGCTGAAGCGCAGCTACCGCGAGCGTCTGCGCGGCTTTTGCCAGGACATTTTGTTCCTCCACCTGCAAATCGATCCCGCGACCGCAAAGCAGCGCGTCGGCTCCCGCCAGGGCCATTTCATGCCGGCAAGCCTGGTCGACAGCCAGTTCGCCACGCTTGAAGCGACGGCAGCCGACGAGAACGCATTGACGCTCGATGCGACGCGCCCGATCGCCGACATTGTCGCCGACGTGATGAGGCTGTTCGAGCGGAACTCATAAGGGGTCGCTGGCGCCGATATCGCCTTAGGACGCCAGATCAGATCTGCGACGTCAATTCGACTGGAAAATCGTCATTGTCGGCGTCGCGCATGGCGGCGAGGCTGCGATTGTCCAGCACCTCGGCGATCGCCTGGCGCACCTCCAGCATCATGTTCCGGACCTGGCATGTCGCCTCGTCGCAATCCTCGCAGCGCTGATATTGGGTGCGGCTGGCGCAAGGGATCGGCGCCAGCGGCCCGTCGAGGACACGCACGACATGGCCGATCTTGATCTCGGAGGCCGGGCGGGCGAGGCGATAGCCGCCTTCCTTGCCCTTGCGGCTTTGGACGAAGCCGGCATTGCGCAATTCGCCCAGAATGGCATCGAGGAATTTCTTCGGGATGTTGTTGGCGACGGCAATGTCGTTGACGAACGCAAGCTGGCCGACCGGCAAGCCTGACAGATGCACGAGGGCCTTGAGGCCGTATTTGCCTTTTTTGGTAAGCATGCCCGATTCAGTTCATGAAACCCCAACCGCCCGCATCTGGCTGTTGTTTGTGTGTAAATCATGACGTTTTGGTCGTGCGATACAGTTTCGCGAAAACAAGCCGTCTGATGGCACGGTAGGCACAAACACATTGATTCTTCGTGACGTTTTAGATGGTGCGCCCGAAAATGCGGGAAATCACCTTTCCGGACCGCGAAAACGAAGAAAGCCGGCAAAAGCCGGCTTTCCATCAATTTCGAAGATCGCTTGCTTCGGCGCATAGGCCCGAAAATCGGAATCGATTTTCGGAAAGCACGATGCGCAGATTCAAAGGGTTAGAGCGTACTTTGTGCGTCCAAGTGGACGCACGTCGCCCTAACGGCTGCCATAGGTCTGGTCGAGCAGTCCGCCGGCGGCGAAATGCTCGGCCTGGACCTTGGCCCAGCCGCCAAAGACATCTTCCACCGTCAGCAGCCGGACATCGGGAAACTCGGCCTTGTATTTGGCGGCGACCGCCGCGTCGCGAGCCCGCAGGCCGTTGCGGGCGGCGATGTCCTGGCCCTGCGGCGTGTAGAGGAAGTCGAGATAGGTCTTGGCGAGGTCACGCGTGCCATGCTCGTCGGCGACCGTGTCGACGATCGCCACCGGAAACTCCGCCAATAGGCTGACCGAAGGCGTCACCTGCTCGAACTTGTCATCGCCATACTCCCTGCGGACGCCGCGCGTTTCCGACTCGAAGGTGATCAGCACGTCGCCGATCTCGCGCTGCACGAAAGTGGTGGTAGCGGCGCGCCCGCCGGAGTCGAAGATCGGCACGTTGTTGAACAGCTTGGTGACGAATTCCTTGACCTTGGCGTCGTCGCCCTTGAAGGCCTCCTTGGCGTAGGCGGTGGCCGCGAGATAGGTGTAGCGCGCATTACCCGACGTTTTCGGGTTGGGGAAGATCACCTGGACGTCGTCGCGGACGAGATCGTTCCAATCCTTGATGTTCTTCGGATTGCCGGCGCGCACCAGGAAGGAAGGCAGCGAATAGAAAGGCGAAGCGTTGTCAGGAAAATCCTTCTGCCAGTCGGCGGAGACAAGACCCTTCGAGACCAGGAAGTCGATGTCGAGGACCTGGTTGAAGGTGACGACATCGGCGCCGAGGCCCTCGGCGATGGCACGCGCCTGCGCCGACGTCCCGGCATGCGACTGGTCGACGGTCACGCCGGGGTGCTCGGCGACGAAGGCCTTGTTGAACTGCGCAAACAATTCGCGGCCGACATCGTAGGACGCGTTCAGCAATTTGTCGGCCGACCAGGCTTGGGAGGATGCCAGGAACAGGCCGGCCAATGCGGCGACGCCGAGCAAAAATCGCTTCATGAAAACAGAACTCCAATGCACTGAGCTTATTGCCGAAGCATAGCGGCAAGGCATGATGGGCGACGAGTCACGTAGGACGGATTCGCCACGTCACCGCTAGAAAAATGTTCCCATTCCGGGCCGTCACTAGGATTTTCTTTCACGCAGAGTCTTTAGGGACACTTGGGCAATGGTCCCCATGCGTTGGCAAGACGATTGTATCGCGACTCTGTTGGCATCTGCATTGTATGTACAAAGGAGCCATTGAAATGCCCCAGCACCGCCATTCCAAAACGCCACCGAAAGAGGCGAAGCTGTTTCGCAACAATCGCAGTCAAGCGGTGCGCATTCCTGTCGAGTTCGAACTTCCCGGCGAAAAGGTCTTGATCAGTCGTGAAGGCGACCGCTTGGTCATCGAGCCGGTCCGCAAAGCTGGCCTGTCGGCGCTGCTCGCGCATCCGAATATTTTTTTAACGTTCATGCTGGACGCCAACATTATCAGCGACATGGTCCGCAACCCGGATCAAGCAGCCGGAAAAAGCTTCCAGCGTCGCGGCCTGAACGCCACCCGGGTTTTCTGCGCCGCCGGATGGTCGACGGGCAGCTCGATCTCGACCCGCTGGCGCTCGCCGCCGATCTCGAGCTCCACCCGTCTGGTACCGGCGACGCGGCGGCTGGCGGCGACCGTGCCGGCGATGCAGCCATTGCATTCGTCCACCAGATCGACATCGTGCGGGCGGAAGAACAGCGTCGCTTCGCCTTGCGGTGCCTGCGGCGCGGACAGCCCGATCGGACGGTCGGCGATCCAGACCTGGCCGTCTTCGACCTTGACTGGAAGCGCGCTCGATTCACCGATGAAGCCGTAGACGAAGGGCGAGTTCGGCGTGTCGTAGATTTCATCGGCGGTGCCGACCTGCTCGATGCTGCCCTGGCTCATCACCACGACGCGGTCGGCAAGCTCGAGCGCTTCTTCCTGGTCATGGGTGACGAAGACCGTGGTGTGGCCGGTGGCGTCGTGGATGTCGCGCAGCCAGCGGCGCAACTCGCGGCGAACCTGGGCGTCGAGCGCGCCGAACGGCTCGTCGAGCAAAAGCACCGCCGGTTCGATCGCCATCGCGCGGGCCAGCGCCACGCGCTGACGCTGGCCGCCGGAAAGCTGCGCCGGATAGCGCTTTTCCAGGCCGGAAAGCTGGACGAGGTCGAGAAGCTCTGAGGCGCGGCGGCGGATTTCCTGCGCCGACGGCCGTGACGGCCCGTGCCGGACTTTTAAGCCGAAGCCGATATTGTCGGCGACCGTCATATGGCGAAACAGCGCATAATGCTGGAAAACAAAGCCGACATTGCGTTCCTGGATCGACTTTTGTGACGCATCCTCCTCGCCGAAGAAGATCTTTCCTTTGGTCGGACGCTCCAGCCCGGCGATCAGCCTGAGCAGCGTCGTCTTGCCGGAGCCGGACGGCCCGAGCAGCGCGATCAGTTCGCCGGACCTGATGTCGAGCGAAACGTCGTGGAGAGCCGGAAACCGCTCAAACTCCTTGCGCACGTTGGCAACGCGAACGTCCATCAACCATTCCTTTTTTCAGTGTCCGCGCGTCGCGGCGAGCTCGGCGCCGTAGCGCATCTCGAGCAGTGTTTTCAAGACCAGCGTGACGAGCGCCAGGCCGGCAAGCAGTGAAGCGACGGCGAAGGCGGCTGCGGCATTGTACTCGTTATAGAGGATTTCGACATGCAGCGGCATGGTGTTGGTCAGCCCGCGTATGTGGCCCGACACCACCGACACCGCGCCGAACTCGCCCATGGCGCGGGCATTGCACAACAGAACGCCGTAGAGCAGTCCCCATTTGACGTTGGGCAGCGTCACGTACCAGAACGCCTGCCAGCCATTGGCGCCGAGCGACAGCGCCGCCTCCTCGTCGCCATTGCCCTGTTCCTGCATCAAGGGGATCAGTTCGCGGGCGACGAAGGGAAAGGTGACGAAGATGGTGGCCAGCACGATACCCGGAACGGCAAACAGGATGACGATGCCATGCGCCTTCAGCCAGGCTCCGAGCAGGCCTTGCGCGCCGAACAACAGCACATAGACCAGGCCGGAAATGACCGGCGAGACCGAAAACGGCAGGTCGATGAGCGTGGTCAGGAAGGCCTTGCCCTTGAACTCGAACTTGGCGATCGCCCAAGCGGCGGAGACGCCGAAGACGATGTTGAGCGGCACCGAGATCGCCGCCACCAGCAGCGTCAGATAGATCGCCGAGCGCGTGTCGGGGCTGGTCAGCGCCTCCGTATAGTCACTGAGGCCCTTTGCGAAGGCTTCGTTGAAGACGACGATCAGCGGCAACAGCAGGAAAATGCCGAGGAAGGCAAAGGTCACGATCATCAGCACGGCTTTCGCCGGTCGGCTTTCGGTCACTGCCGCCGACTGGCTTTCGTGGTGCGGTGCGTAGGATTTGATCTCCGGATCAGCCATAGCGCTTGCGGCTCCACGTCTGCACCAGATTGATGACCAGCAGCATCACGAACGACAAAGCGAGCATGATCGCCGCGATCGCGGTCGCCGCCGCATAATTGTATTCCTCGAGCCGGATCACGATCAGAAGCGGCGCGATCTCGGATTTGTAGGGCAGGTTGCCGGCGATGAAGATGACGGAGCCGTACTCGCCGACGCCGCGCGCGAAAGCCAGCGCGAAACCGGTTACGATGGCCGGCGCCAGGCCTGGAAGCAGAACCCAGGCGATGGTCTGCAAGCGATTAGCCCCGAGCGTGGCGGCCACTTCCTCGACCTCCTTGTCGATCTCCTCCATGATCGGCTGGACAGTGCGCACGACGAAGGGCAGGCCGATAAAGATCAGCGCGATGACGATGCCGAGCGGCGTATAGGCGACCTTGATGCCGAGCGGCGCCAGCAGGCTGCCGAGCCAGCCGTTCGGCGCGTAGAGCGTGGTCAGCGCGATGCCGGCCACCGCCGTCGGCAATGCGAAGGGCAGGTCGACCATGGCATCGACGATGCGGCGACCAGGAAAGCTGTAGCGCACCAGCACCCAGGCGACGATCGTGCCGAAGATGACATTGACCATGGCGGCAATGAAGGCGGTGCCGAAGCTGATTTCAAGCGCGTTGATGGTGCGGCGGTCGGTGGCGATCGCCCAGAAATCGGCCCAGCCAAGCGCGGCCGATCGCCAGATCAGCCCCGACAGGGGAATGAGAATGATGAGCGTGAGGTAGGCAAGCGAGAAGCCGAGCGTCAATCCGAAACCCGGAATGACACTCGGCTGTCTGAACCGCCACCCCGCCTTGGCGGGTGCTGTGGTCATGTCAGTCCTGAATAATCTAGCTTACTGGGTCTACTGGGCCGGCTTGTAGATCTGGTCGAATATACCACCGTCACCGAAATGGTAAGGCTGCGCCTTCTTCCAACCGCCAAAAAGCGGATCGTCGATGGTGATCAGCTTGATCTCCGGCAGCTTGGCGAGGTCCTCGGGCGGTACCAAATCCGGCTTCGACGGGCGATAGTGGTTCTTGGCGATCAGCGTCTGGCCCTCCTTGGAGTAGAGATAGCTCAGATAGGCTTCGGCGACTTTCCGCGTGCCCTTGGCACCGACATTGGCGTCGACCACGGCGACCGGCGGCTCGGCCAGGATCGAGGTCGGCGGGTAGACGATATCGAAATTGTCGGCGCCGAATTCATCGAGCGCCAGATAGGCCTCGTTCTCCCAGGCCAGCAGCACGTCGCCGAGGCCTTTTTGCGCAAAAGTCACGGTCGCGCCGCGTGCACCGGTGTCGAGCACTGGAACATGCGCGTAGAGATTGCCGACGAATTCCTTTGTCCTGGCCTCGTCGCCGCCATCCCTGGCGTTCGCATAGGCCCAGGCCGCGAGATAGTTCCAGCGCGCGCCGCCCGAAGTCTTGGGGTTCGGCGTGATCACCTGGACGTCGTCCTTGACCAGGTCGCCCCAGTCCTGGATGCCTTTCGGGTTTCCCTTGCGGACGAGGAAGATGATGGTCGAGGTGTAGGGTGCCGAATTGTTCTCGAACCTGGTCCGCCAGTCGGGATTGATCTTCTTCGATTTCTCCACAATGGCGTTGATGTCGCCCTCGAGCGCCAGCGTCACCACGTCGGCGTCGAGGCCGTCGATCACGGCACGGGCCTGCGCGCCCGACCCGCCATGCGACTGCTGGACGGTTACCGTCTCGCCGGTCTCGGCCTGCCAATGGGCGGCGAAGGCCTCGTCGAATTGCTTGTACAGCTCACGCGTCGGGTCATAGGACACGTTGAGGATGGTGGTATCGGCGAACGCGAAACCGAGCGTACCGAACTGGACAGACGTGGCGACCAGTGCGCCGAGCAGTTTCCTGAAATGAGGATTGGTCATTTCCGCCTCCGTTGACATCATCTCAATCTACTGAATCGGTAGAATTTAGATGCATTCAACGTTGCTTTTTTTGGCGTTTTGAAGCAATTTTTCGCTGGCTTTCGCCTTTACAAAGAAATTCCTGCCTCGCAATGCTGGGTGCGGAATCCGGGCACATGAAGCGAGCTTGCGGAAGACGCGCTTCGGTACACCCCCTCTGGCCTGCCGGCCATCTCCCCCGCAAGGGGGAGATCAGATCTCACTTCGACCTTCGCCAATCTCCGACATTGCAGAATGAGCGGAGCGCCGAAGCTGCCAATCTCCCCCCTTGCGGGGGAGATGGCCGGCAGGCCAGAGGGGGGTGCCTCGGAACAGGCATGGGTATCCTGCTATCCCCTTTGGCGCCGCCTATTCAACGAACACTTTCACGCTGGCCGCACGCCCGGCCGCGTCGATCACGGTCAGGGTCGAATAGCCGGCGCCGTCCGGCTGCCAGGTCGCGGTGCGCCGCCGGTCGAGGCCGACCAGCGGCTTGCCGTTGGCCAGCCAGCGGAACGGGGCGCGGCCGCCTTGCAGCTTCAGCACCAGTGGCGCGGCCTCAGCGGCGGTGGCGCCGAGATCGACGCGGGCGCCGTCGGGCGGAAATATAATCGTCGGTGCGGGCTCAGTCGGCGTTGCCTGGACCAGGCCGTCGGCGCCAGAACCGAAGCGCGCCAATGTGACCGGCAGATCGTCGCGCCTGGGTCTGGCGACGCCGGCCGGCTGGCCCGGCAGCGGCACGGCAGCCAGGCCGGAGCGGACAAAGCCCTCGAACAGGATCGGTGCGGCCGAGACATAGCCGGACAGGCCGGGCACCGCGCCGGCGTCGGGACGGCCGACCCAGACGCCCAGCACGTAGCGCCCGTCGAAGCCGACCGACCAGGCATCGCGGTAGCCGTAGGAGGTGCCGGTCTTGTAGGCGATGCCGCGCTGGGCGGCGCCCTCGGGCGGCTTGACGCCCGACAATATGTCGGTGATCTGCCAGTTCGCCTGATCGTCGAGGATTGTAGCGGTCGAGCGCTCGGCATTCGCCGGCTCGGTGCCGTCATGCAGCGTGTGTGCCTTGCCGCCATTGGCGAGCCCGGCATAGAGCTGGACAAGGTCGCGCAGCGTCACGCCGACGCCGCCAAGGCCGATGGCGAGACCCGGCGCCTGGTTGACGGGCAGGATGGGCGTGACACCGGCCTGCCGGAAGCGCGCGAGCAGCCGCGCCGGCCCGACCGCGTCGAGCACACTGATCGCCGGCACGTTCAGCGACAGCTGCAGCGCCTGCCTGATGCTGACGTCGCCCTGATAGCCCATGTCGAAATTCTTCGGCCGATAGCCGGAGAAATCCGTCGGCCTGTCGTCGATCAGCGTTTCCTGCGCCAGCAATCCCTGCTCGAAGGCGAGCCCGTAGATGAACGGTTTTAGCGTTGAACCGGGCGAGCGGACGATCCGGGTCATATCGATCCAGCCGGAGCGACTGGCGTCGAAATAGTCGGCAGAGCCGACTTCGCCGAGGATGTCGCCGGTGCGGGCGTCGGCCAGCACCATGGCGACGGACAGGCGGGGGCCGAGTCTGGTTGCGGCATGCCGGGCCACCTGTTCCAGCCCTTCCTGGACGCTCTTGCGGATCGTCAGTCTGAGCTTCTGGCCCGTGACGGCCCTGGGCAGCACTGCATAAGCGGCGTGGGCGGCAAGCGCCGGCAGCGGACGGCGGATGGCGGGAACGTCGTCGAGCGCGGCACGTGCGGCCTCGCGCTCGCCGAGCAGGCCTGACGCGACCATGCGCGTCAGCACCCGGTCGCGGGCGGCGTGGGCGATTGAAAGGTTGCGGTCGGGCCGGCGCTTTTCGGGCAGTTGCGGCAGCGCGACGAGCAGCGCCGCCTCCGAGACGGTCAGCCGCTTCGGCTCCTTGCCGAAATAGGCCAGCGAGGCGGCGCGCACGCCTTCGAGATTGCCGCCGTAGGGCGCCAGCGTCAGATAGCGTTCGAGGATCTCGCGCTTGCTGAGCCGCCGCTCGATCTGCAGGGCGCGCAGCAGCTGCTTGAGCTTGGACCCGAGGCTGCGGCTGTCGCGCGGTTCGCTCAGCCGGGCGAGCTGCATCGACAGCGTCGAGCCACCGGAGACGATACGGCCATTGGTCAGGAACTGGCCGGCGGCGCGGGCCAGCGCCAGCACGTCGACGCCTCGATGGTCCCAGAAGCGCTTGTCCTCGTAAGTCACCAGCATGTCGACGAACTGTCTGTCGACCTGATCGAGGCGGGTGTCGAGCCGCCAATAGCCGTCCGGCGTGGCAAAGGCCCGCAACAGCTGGCCGTGGCGGTCCTCAACTTCGGTCGATACCGTCAGCGCCGCCGGCAGCGGCGGCGGAAACGCGCGGTCGAGCTGCCAAAGGGTGGCGGCGGCGAGCGCGACGAAGCCGGCGAGGGAGGCGGCGGCGATGGCCGAGCGGCGCAAAATTTTTCGGGAAAGCACGGTGCCGCCCCTCATCCGCCTGCCGGCACCTTCTCCCCGTATAGAGACGGGGAGAAGTGGGCTGTCATGGCCCACGGCGGCTCTTCTGCAGCGTTCGAGATTGGCGAAAACTTTGGCGCAGGCCTCTTTCTCCCCGTCTCTATACGGGGAGAAATGCCCGGCAGGGCAATGAGGGGCAGCGCCATCGCCATGTTCCTGTTCGCCATCTTTGCCTTACGGCGCCTTGACCTCCATCATGCCGGTCGCGGTGCGGGCCGAATATTGCGGCCGGTACATGTCCTCGACGGTTGCCGCCGGGTGGGCATAGGTGCCCGGCGTCACCGCACGAACGACATAGGCGAGCGTGATGTTGCGGTCGCCTTCGCCGTCGTTCGGATTGAAAGCCGCGACGAAACGGTCGTCGCGGAATTCGAGATGGGCGGCGTCGGTCTGGGCCAGCCAGGAGAAATTCGACAACTGGGCGCTGGAAACCAGGCCCGGATTGTCGATCTCGAAGCCGGCCGGCAGCAGATCGGTGATCACCAGCCGCGACGGCCATTTGTTCTGCTCGTAGATATTGAGCACCACGACGTACCGTTCGTTCTGGGTCGCCTGCGTGACATTGGCTTCGGTGCCCTCGAGCTTGTAGTAGGTGCGGCCGATGGTGAAGCCGTCGCCGCTGGCCGGTAGCGGCTGGATCGGCGAGGCCACCGTGGTGACGACCGCCTGCAACGGGTTGCTGCCGGTGTTGGCGACGGTCAGCGTACTGTCGGCAATGTCGCTGCCGGCGATCTGGTCCGAATAGGCGCCGGCATGCGGCGCGCCATTGATGGTCAGCGCGATCGCATCATTGCCGGCCTTCAGGGCACGTGCCGCCAGCAGCATCCAGGACTCGTCCTGCGTGCTGGTCCATCTGACGGCGGCGCGTTCCTGCGTCACCCGCTTGATCAGCGCCGGCACGATCGTCGGCACCGGCTTGGATTCGGCGGCAAGCGCCAGCATCGCCGCGCCGTCACGCAGCGGCGAGCCATAATCGGACCTGTAGTAGTCGTATGCCGAGGTCGAATGGGCCAGTTGCAGGGCGGCCTGGAAGGTGGCTTCCGAGCGTTGCGTGTCGCCATAGAGCGCCAGGCCCGCCGCCAATTGGGCGACGGCCATCGGGCTGGTAAAGGCTTCGAGCTGGGTGTCGGCGTAGTAGCGCAGATCGCCGATCGAGGCCTTCTTGTTGCGGGCCAGAACATAGAGCGCATAGGCGATCTCGCTGCCGCGATCCTTGACGTCCTGGTCATAGCCGATCGCGTTTTGCAGATTGCTCAGCGCCTGGTTCATCGCCAGCGCCGGCACGTCGTATTTCTGCTCGCGCGCCCGGGTCAGGAAGTCGGTGACATAGGCGTCGAGCCACAGGTCGCCGGAGCCCGGACCCCACAGGCCAAAGCTGCCGGCCGAGGCCTGATAGCTCAGCACCTTGTAGATGGCGTCCTGGATGCGGCCGTGCAGGTCGGCGTCGCTGGCCATGCCGACCCCCGATGCCATCTCATTGACATAGAGCAGCGGCATGGCGCGGCTGGTGGTCTGCTCGGCGCAGCCATAGGGGTAGCGGTCGAGCGTCATCAGCAGCGACGGCACGTCGAAGGCCGCCGCCTGTGAAACGCCGACGCTGACCGACGCACCGTCGAGCAGGCTTGCCGCCAGCAGCTCCTTGTCGACGCGCAGCGACCCGCCTTTGCCCTTGAGGTCGACCACCATGCGGGTGGTCACCGGCAATTGCGCCGGGCGCACCGGCACATGGAGCGTCTGCTCGACAGCGGTGCCATCGGCATGGGCGAGCTTGATGGTGATCGAGGCGTTGCCCGGCGTCTCAGCGATCAGCGGCACGGTCAGCGTCTGCCGCTTGCCTTTGGCCAGCGTCAGCTTCTCGGGCAGGGCGGCATTGCCGGTCGAAAGATCGCCTGTGGTGTCGATCGACAGCGCATAGTCGCCCTCCGGACCATCGGCGTCGGTGACATCGAGCCGCATGACGGCCGAATCGCCGGGCGCCAGGAAGCGCGGCAGGCCGGCAGTGATCACCACAGGATCGCGCACAATCACGTCGGACTGGGCATGGCCGACCCCGTCCTCGGTCCAGGCGACGGCCATGACGCGCACAGTGCCGTTGAACTGCGGGATGTCGAAGTCGATCCGCGCCTTGCCGTCGGCGTCGAGCTGGATTGGACCGGAGAAGTAGGCGACCAGCTTTTCGGTCGGCGGGCTGCCTTGCGATTGGATATTGGCGCCGTCGCCGCCGCTGCGCAGCTTGCCGGTCGTGCCCAGCGAGCCGTCGATCAGGCGGCCGTAGAGGTCGCGTACCTCAAGGCCGAGCATGCGCTGGCCGAAGAACCAGGTCTCCGGATCCGGCGCCTTGTAGTTGGTCAGGTTGAGGATGCCGACATCGACGGCCGCGACCATGACATAGGCGTTGGCGCCCGGCTGCACGCCGGCCACCGAAACCGGGATCGACAGCTGCTGGCGCGGCATTGTCGTGTCCGGCGGCGTCAAGCTGACGGCGAGCTTTTTCGAGCCAGGATCGACCTTCAGCCATTTGACGCCGATGGCGCGTGCCGGCATGCGGGTTTCCTGCGCATCACCCGGTCTGAACAGCGTTGCCGTGACATAGGCGCCGGCGCCCCAGTCGTCGCCGACCGGGATGTCGATGGTGCTGCCGCCGGTCGGCACGCTGGCGGTGACGGTTTTCAAGAGCTTGTCGGCGCCGATGGTGACGAGCAGCTCGCCGGCAAAATGCGGCGACACTTTGAGCTTGGCCACTTCGCCCGCCGCATAGTTGTCCTTGTCGAGGGCGATTTCGAGGCCGTCGGGTGTTTCGGTGGTGGTGGCGCTGACATACCAGCCGGCGTCGAATTCGTAGCTGGTCGCCGGGCCTTGCGGGTCAGATGTCTCGATCTCGAGCCGGTAGCGGCCCCAGTCGACCGGCAACGAGACGGTGGCCTCGCCGTCGGCGGTCAGGTCGACCCGGCCGCTGGCCACCGACTTGGTGAAGGTGACCGGCTCATAATTCCAGGAATTGCTGGAGCGGTACCATTGGTAATTCCGTTCGACCTTGACCAGCGACCATTGCGCGCCCTGCAGCGCCTCGCGCTTGCCGTCGGGGTCGACGGCAATCAGGCCGAATTTCGCCGTGCCGCCTTGCGGCACCTCGTCGCCGTCGAAATCCGGGCGGATGCCGATCATCTGGCCCTGCGGCCGGATGGCGATGTTGAGCGAACGTTCGACGGCGCGGCCGCCGGTCTCGCGCATCCTGACCGTAACCTTGGCGTCGACCAGCCTGGTGGTCGAGGGCAACTGGTCGACGGAAACCGGGAAGATCGCCTTGCCGTCGTCGCCGACCACCGGCAGGCCGGCGAACGGGGTGACCGACGGTTCCGCCGACTGCTCGTCGGCGAGGCCGAAGGAATAGTCTTTGAAGCGATCCCAGTCGCGAGTGGTCGACAGCGTCAGCTCGCCTTCGAGCGCCAGCCCGGCGGCCGGCGCGCCATAAAGGAAGCGGCCGTCGACGGTAACGTTGGCGGTCTCGCCCTGCGCGATCTCCTGCTTGTCGGAAGACAGGTCGAACTCGATGCGATCCGGCACGAAATCTTCGACCAGGAACATCTGGCTGGCGACCGCCGCCTGCTTGGGGTCGGTGTGGATCGCCACCGTCCAGGTGCCGCGCATGGCGTTGGGTTCGAGCGGCAGGTCGACGGCATGGCCACCGGCCGATGCGCCGTCGCTGACGATGCGGCGGTTCTCGACGCCATCGGGACGGGTGAAGATGAAGGTCAGCGGCAGGTTCTCGACTGCCTTGGCGGCGCCGTCGCGGGCAAGTGCTGCGACATGGATGTCCTCGCCGGCGCGGTAGATGCCGCGTTCGGTCCAGGCATAGACGTCGAGCGCGCCTGGCGCCGGACGCCCGGTGACGCCGCGATCGGAAAGATCGAAGCCGGCGCGGCCCATGTCGAGGAAGACGAAGTCGCTGTCACCCTGCCTGGCTGTCAGCACGGCCGGCACCATGCCGCCGTCGCCGCGCGTCAATCCGGGGTTGAAGACGGCGCGGCCTTCCGCGTCCGTGGTTGCAGTGCCGAGGATCTCGTTGTTCCTGGCCAGCAGCGTCAGTTCAGCGCCTGATATCGGCTTGGCGGTTCCGAGCGAACGGGCAAAGACGTTCAGCCCGTCCTGCCCGGTATAGGTCGACAGGCCGATATCGGAGACGACGAACCATTGCGTGGCGCGCGAATCATAGTCGTTGTCGTTCTCGTCGACCGGTTGCGCGGTCAGCACATAGACGCCGGGCTTGCGCTGCGGCAGCGCTTCGTCGACCGGGAAGGAGGTGGTGACTTCCTTGTTCAGGTCGTTGGCGATGGCGAGCTGGCCCTGCCACACCGGCTCGCCCATCTGATCGGAAATGTTGGAGATGTCGTAGCCGTCAAGCTGGCGCAGGAACTGATAGCCGGACAGAAGCTGGGTCAGCGAGCGGTCGCCGATGCGATAAAGCTTCATTTCGGCGGCGCTCATGTTGACGGTGACGACCGGGATGCCGCGGCGCGCGCCGGCCGGCAGCACGAAGCTGTCGCCGGTGAAACGGGCGGACGGGGCGCGGTCCTGCACATAGATCGACAGCACCACCGGGGTGGAGATCACCTCGCCGATGGCGGCCGGCAGGCCGGGGCGGAAGGTCACGTCGTAATGCTGGCCGTGCTCGAGCCCTTCGACGCAGATCTGTTTGTCCTTGGCCTCGACGCCTTTGGGGGTGGCGTTGTCGACGGTGACGAATTGCGCGTAGTCGACGCCGGTCTTGACCAGGTCTTCTGAAAACTGCGCGCAGATGCGTGGCGCGCTGGTGTCGGCGTCGACCGTGTGATCGACGACGCGGAAGCCCTTGCGCGCCTTGAGGTCCTGATAGGCGGCGGTGACCCAGGGCGAACTGACCAGCGCGAGGCTCGCTTCGTAGGCCTGCAGGGCCGGCCGAGCGAGGTCGCGGCGATCGAGCCCGTCGCCAAGCAGTGCCAGCGCTTCGGCGCGCGTTTTTGTGGTGCGCAGCAATTTGTAGGCGTTGAAGCCGGCGGAGGTGGCGTTCGCCGGCAGGGTCGACGCCTCGGCGCTGTTGGCGGTCGGCTGCACGGCAAGCGTTTCCCGCGCCAGTTCAAGCCAGAGTTGGCCATCGTCGGGCAATACCGAAACCAAAGCCTCGTATTTTTGAACCGCCAAGCGGTGGTCGCCGGCCTGCGACGCCTGCTTGGCCGCCTCCCGCAGCGCCGTCAGCCCTTCGGTGGGCTTGGTGTAGGCCGGGCCGGTGAGCCTGCTGCGGTATTGCTGGGCCTGATCGGCCATCCAGGCGGGGAAGAAGGCGAGTTCCGGCGGCGCGCCGATATCGGGGTCGCCTTCGACGTTGACGATCTTGCCGGCGACGGCGCCCTTGAAGGGTTTCAGCGTGTTATAGTCGGATTTGAGAAAACACCATTTGGCCTTGGGGTTGTAGGTGAAGGCGCGGCAGGCGGGATCGCCGAGACATGTCGTCGTGCACTGGTCGAGGCTGACATTCTGGTCGGATCTGAGATCGAAGCCGAAATAATCGGAATTGTCCGATGTCACCACCCGGCGCGCCTCAGTCGCTTGCGCGACGCTGCCCCAGGCAAAAAAGAGAAGAAAAAGAACCGACAGACCACGAGCCGCGCGCATTGCCATGACACCCCTCCGGACACTGCTTACGTTACGTCCACGTTACGTCCAGACATGTTCAAGCTTCGGTCCAGCTTGTCAACACGAGGACGCGGCAGGTTCCCGCCTGCCAACGGTTTCCTTTCCGGCCGATGACCGGTAGTACCTCGATAGGACAGGGATCACGCTTTCTTGCGGCGACGCAGAAGGTGTGAATTCCAAGCCCTGTCCGTTTCGGACAATTGGATTTGTGGCAACTGGATTGTGGCTTTGGATTGTGGCCCGTTTACGAGCAATTCAGAACTTCATTCCAATTTTAGCTTTGGCCGCTAGTGTAGAGTTGTAATGTCGGCGTATGAAAGGCAGATTTCGGGAGGAACCGCGCCACGGCGCGTGGTTTCGCTCGCCTTGCTTTCCGCCTTGCTATGCTCGACTGCTCTGATTGGCGCGAGCGGAAATGCGGCCGCTTTCGAGATCTTCGGCATCAAGCTGTGGGGATCGTCGGAGGATGAAGATGCCGACATCGTCGATCCGCTGCGCTATGCAGTGACCATCGAGGCGCCCGACGCCGACGAGGATCTCGCCGAGAAGCTCGAAAACGCCTCGGCGCTGAAGGACGACGAAGAACGTCCGGTCTCCGGTTCGCTTGGCCTGCTGGCCAAGGCGCGCGGCGACCGCGATCAGCTTGTCGCCGCCCTTTATGCGGACGCCCGCTACGAGGGCGTCGTCACCATTACCATCGAGGGCAAGCGGCTCGACGATTTGCCGCCCGACGCCGAATTCTCGGGTCCGCAGCCGATTCCGGTGGTGATCAACATTGCCGCCGGGCCGAAGTTCACGCTTGGCGACATCAGGCTGGAGGGCGATGCGGCGGGGCTGTCGGGCGCCGATTTCGGCCTGATCGCCGGCGGCGATGCCGGTTCCGGCGCCGTGCTCAAGGCCGAGGCGTCGATCGTGCGGGCGCTCAAGGAGCAAGGCAGGCCGCTGGCCAAGGCGACCGAGCGCGAGATCGTTGCCGATCACGCCACCTCGACGCTCGACGTGACGCTGACTGTAGCCGCCGGGCCGTTTGCCGGCTACGGCGACACCACGGTCGAAGGCACCGAGAAGGTCGACCGCGATTTCACCGAATACATGACCGGCCTGAAGCGCGGCCGCCAATATTCGCCTGAAGAGGTCGACGAGGCGCGCGACCGGCTGCTCGGGCTGGAGGTCTTCAACAGCGTGACGCTGAAGGAGGCCGACAGTCTCGACGTCGACGGCAACATCCCGATCGGCGTCGAGGTGAGCGAGCGCAAGCCGCGCTATTTCGGCCTTGGCGGCACCTTCTCCAACACCGAGGGGCTCGGCCTCGAAGGCTATTGGGGTCACCGCAATCTGTTTGGCCGTGCCGAAAAACTGCGCATCGAGGGTGAAATCAGCGGCATCGGCAGCAACGAACTGACCGAGCTGAACTACAATGCCGGCATCATGTTCGAAAAGCCGGGCGTGGTCGGGCCGGCGTCTAAATTCTTCGCCGGCGCCAACACCGTGCTGGAGCATCCCGACGCCTACGACCGTTTCTCGGTCAAGGGCAACACCGGCCTGTCGTATGACCTCGACAGGCAGCAGACGGTTTCAGCGGAAGTCGCGCTCGATTATTCGAAGATCACCGATTCCTTCGGCAAGCACACTTTTCTGATCGCCAGCATCCCGCTGCGCTATGTCTTCGACAACCGCGACAACCGGCTCAACCCGACGACCGGATTCAGGGCGCTGGCCTATGCCGAGCCGAGCTACGACATCTTGAACGGTGCGGCCTTCGTCAAGCTGAGGGGCGAAGGATCGGCCTATCAGGCGCTCGACGCGGCCTCGAAGTTCGTCCTGGCCGAACGCGTCGCCATCGGCTCGATCATCGGCGCCGGGCTTCAGGATGTTCCGGCCGACCGGCGCTTCTATTCCGGCGGCGGCGGCTCGGTGCGCGGTTATGCCTATCAGGGCATCGGTCCGAAGGACGCCGACGGAGAGCCGATCGGCGGGCTGTCCTTGTTCGAGACCTCGATCGAGATGCGCATCGCCATCACCGACACGATCGGCGTCGTGCCGTTCGTCGATGCCGGCACCGTCTCGACCGATCAATTCCCGGATTTTTCTGGCATGAAGGTCGGCGCCGGCGTCGGCTTGCGCTATATTACGCCGTTCGGACCGTTGCGCATCGATGCGGCGGTGCCGCTCAACCGGGATCCCGACGACCCGGATTTCGGCATCTATGCCGGTATCGGCCAGGCGTTTTGATGACGATGTTCAAGCGCGTCCTTCGCATTGCCCTTTACACGCTGCTCGTCCTGGTGGCGGCGGTGGTCGGTGCGCTCGTCGTGCTGACCAAGACCGAGCGCGGCCGCGCCAATCTCGCCGGCATCATCTCGACCGTGGCGTCGAGCGATGACCGGAAGGTCACGGTCAGCGGCATCGACGGCATCTGGTCCGGCGCGCTGACGGTCGACCATGTGGTGCTGGAGGATCGCCAGGGCGCCTGGCTGGTGGCGCGAAAGGTGGCCGTCGACTGGTCGCCGCTGGCGCTTCTGTCGAAAAACTTCAGCGCAGGCCGCGTCGCCGCCGATCGCATTGAGCTGGCGCGGCTGCCGGTGGCCGGCACGCAGCCGAGCCAGGCTGGCGCCACCACGCTGCCGGTGTCGCTCGACATCAGGCAGATCGACCTGCCGGAAATCGCGCTCGGGCAGGCGCTGGCCGGCAGCGGTATCGCCGAGCTCGCCGCCAGGGGATCGTTCAAGGCCGACGCGGCGCCATTGGCGCTCGAAACCAGCCTCAACATCACGCGCCGCGACGGCAGGCAAGGCAAGGTCGACGCCAATATCCATTTCGCGCCTGCCGACAACAAGCTGAACCTCGATCTGAAGGCATCGGAGCCGGCCGGCGGCATCATCGCCAATCTGCTCAAATTGCCCGATGCGCCGGCGGTGAACATCGTCGTCACCGGCACCGGGCCGGTCGCCAACTGGAGCGGCATCGGTACCTTCGTCGTCGACGGCCAGATCGTCGCCCAGCTCACCGGTCGCCACCAGGTCACCGACAAGGGCAACTATGTCGAGGCCAAGGGCGACGGCGACTTCCAGCGCTTCTTGCCCGACAATCTGAAATCCTTGTTTGCCGGCAAGACCAGCTTCGACCTGGCCGGAACCGCGATCGTGACGGGCGGCGTCGAGGTCGAGCGCGCCAACATCGACAGCGATGCCGTGCATGGCACCGCTGCGGGCATCATCGACCCCAACGGCGCCAGCGACCTTTCGGTGGACCTCGCCGCCAAAGGTCCGCCAATCGTGCTCAGCCTCGGCGCTGCGGCACAGCCGGTGACCGTCGCGATCACCGGCGCCACGGCCCGCGCGTTCGGCGGTGGCAAGGCGCCGATAGTCGACATCGGCGCGTCCCTGGTCTCGGTGGTGGCGGGCGGCACCCGGGTGGACGATCTGGTGGCCGAAATCCATTCCGACGGCTTCGACATCCAGGACCGCAGCGGACCGGTCACCATCAAGCTGATCGCCGGCGGCCTGAACACCGACGTGGCGACGCTGGCGCCGCTGGTGACCGGCAGGGTCACCGCGGACCTCGCCGGGTCGGTCAGCACGGACGAGATCGTCGTCGATCAAGGCACGCTGCGCAGCGATGCGCTCAATGCTTCGGTGACGTCCAAGGTGACTCTGGCCGATCTGGCGATGACGCTCAAGATGAATGCCGATGCCGTCTCGACTGCGCTGCCGCCGCAGATCCGCCCGGTTCTCGGCGAGCGCGTGACATTCTCGGCGACCGCGACCCGCGACCCGCAAGGCTTGTTTGCCGCCAATGCGCTGCAACTCAATTCGGGCTCGCTCAGCGCCAGCGGCACCGCCAGCGCGACCGGCACCGACATCCAGGCCGACATCAGAGGCACGCTCGGCGACGTTTCGGTGCTGTCGCCGATGGTCGGCGTACCGGTCGGCGGGGGCGTCAATTTCGCGCTGGCGGCGAGCGGCGCGCGCTCGGCGCCGGATTTCTCGGTCTCGGCCGACAGCGACAGCCTGACCGCGTCGGGCCGCACGGTCAAAACCATCAAGCTGACTGCGACGGGCAAGGCCGACATCGTCAATCCCGCTGCCGATGTCGCACTGACCGGGTCGGTCGACGACCAGCCGCTCGATCTCAGGGCATCTTTGGTGACGCATGACGGAACGCGTTCCCTCAACGGGCTTAGCCTATCGCTGGCCGACAACAAGGTCTCGGGCGATCTCGTGCTCGACGACAGCTTGCTGCCGCTCGGCACGCTTACACTCGAAGCGCCTGATATCGGCCCGCTGGCCGCGCTTGCCGGGCAGACGGCGGCCGGCGACGTGCAGGGCAGCATCCGCCTCTCGAATGATGGTGGCGCGCCGACGGTAGCCATCGATATGACGAGCGGGTCTATTTCGCGTGGCGATCTGGCGGCGAAGACCATCGCCGTCAACGCGCTGGTCGCCAACTATCTCAAGGCACCGGCGATCTCCGGCACGATCAAGGCCGATACGGTCACATCAGGCGCCACAGTGATCAGCGGCATCGGTGTCGATTTGAAGCGCGACGGCGACTGGACCGGGTTTTCCGGCGGCGCCACCGTCGCCGGCATTCCGGCCACCGCCGAAGGCAGGGTGAAGATCGCGGACGGCACGACAAGGATCGAGATCGCCTCCGGCGACGCGACCATTCGCGGCATCAGGGCGGCGATCGCGCAGCCGTCGAGCTTAAGCGTCGCCAATGGCACCGCAAGCATCGAGAAGCTGATGCTCGATGTCGGCGGCGGATCGGTGGCCTTGTCCGGCACCGCCGGCCAGACGCTCGACCTTGCGGCGGAGTTTTCCGCGCTGCCGGCCGCCCTGGCCAACGATTTTTCAGCCGGCCTCGACGCCGCGGGCACGCTCGGTGGAACAGCGCAAGTGACGGGACCGTCGGCAGCCCCTGACATTCGTTTCGATGCGCAGCTCAGCGGCGCCGAGACCAGCCAGACCCGCCAGGCGGGGCTCGGGCCGCTCAACCTCGATGCGGCAGGCAGCTTCTCCTCCACCGGCGGCGTCGCCATCGACCGCGCGACGCTTTCAGGAGACAAGATTTCCGGCAAGGCTGCCGGCACCATCAATCCGAACGGCGCCAGCGATTTTTCGCTCGACTTGGCCTCGACCGGCCCGAGCCTGCCGCTGGCGCTTGGCAGCACCGAAAGCCCGATCAAGCTCGAGCTGCAGGCGCTTTCGGTGGAGGTCGCGGGGCAGGGCATGCAATCGACGCTGAATATCTCCGCGACACTGCCGTCGGCAGCCACCAACCTCGCCAAGGCCGAAGGCATCGCGCTTGCGCTCCATTCCGACGCCTTCGATCTGAAGGGCCGGGCAGGGCCGATCTCCGGCACGGTGACGGCGGACAAGATCGGCCTGGACAATCCGACCATCGCGCCGCTGCTCGCCGGAAAGATCACTGCCAAGGTCGCCGGCGATCTCGCTACCGACACCATCGTCATCGACAGCGGCTCAGTGACGAGCGAGGTACTGGACAGCGGCTTTAATGGAAGGGTCTCCCTGGCCGATGGCGCCATCGATCTCAACCTCAGGGCGGTTGCAGCTTCCGCAGCACTGCCGGCGGCAGCGCGCGGCGTGCTCGCCGAGCGGACGCAGCTCAGCGCTGCACTGAAGCGCGAGGCCAACGGCAATGTTATCGCCAACGCCATCAGGCTGGTATCAGGTGCATTCAGCGCCGACGGGCAGGCCAGCCTCGCCGACAACAAGGTCAGCGCCGACGTCAAGGGCGCGCTGGCCGACATCTCGCTTCTGTCCGGGGATGCCAAGGGCGCCATCACGTTCGCGCTGAACGCGCAGGGCGCTGTTACAGCGCCGGACCTGTCGCTGACGGTCGACAGCGAGCGGCTTTCGGTGGCGGCGCGAGAAATCACCGGGCTAAAGCTCACCGCGACGGGGAAGGGCGACATCGCCAGCCCGGCGGCCGATATCTCGCTCACCGGATCCGTCAATGACGAGCCACTCGATTTCAAGGCGTCGCTGGTAACGCGCCAGGGAAAGCGGTCCATAAACGGACTAAGCCTGTCATTGGGCGACAACAAAGTCTCGGGCGACCTTGCTCTCGACGATCGATTCCTGCCGCTCGGCACGGTGGCGCTGGATCTAACCGATATCAGTCCGCTCGCAGCCCTGGCGCTGGAAAAAGCTAACGGCGACGTGCGCGGCACGATCGCCTTCTCGAAGACCGGCAATGCGCCTGAGGTCACAGTCAAGGCTTCGACGGCTTCGATTACACGCGGCGACGTTTCGGCGAACACGGTGACCATCGACGCATCGATCGCCAACTATCTCGCGGCACCGGCGATCTCCGGAAAAATCCGTGCCGACAGCGTCACCTCCGGCGGCACCGTCATTCGTGGCATCGACGTCGATCTCACCCGCGACGGCGACTGGACAGGCTTTTCCGGCGGCGCCACTGTCAAGGACATTCCGGCCAGGGCCGAAGGCAGGGTGAAGATCGCGGACGGCACGACAAGCATCGAGATCGCCTCCGGCGAGGCGACCATTCGCGGCATCAAGGCAGGGATCGCGCAGCCGTCGAGCTTAAGCATCGCCAATGGCACCGCAAGCATCGAGAAGCTGATGCTCGATATCGGCGGCGGATCGGTGGCCGTGTCCGGCACTGCCGGCCAGACGCTCGACCTTGCGGCAGAGTTTTCCGCACTGCCGGCCGCCCTGGCCAATGATTTTTCACCCGGCCTCGACGCCGCGGGCAGGCTCGGTGGAACGGCGCAAGTGACGGGACCATCGGCAGCCCCAGACATTCGTTTTGATGCGCAGCTCAGCGGCGCCGAGACCAGCCAGACCCGCCAGGCGGGGCTTGGGCCGCTCAACCTCGATGCGGCAGGCAGCTTCTCCTCCACCGGCGGCGTCGCCATCGACCGCGCGACGCTTTCAGGAGACAAGATTTCCGGCAAGGCTGCCGGCACCATCAATCCGAACGGCGCCAGCGATTTTTCGCTCGACCTCGCTTCGACCGGCCCGAGCCTGCCGCTGGCGCTCGGCAGCACCGAAAGCCCGATCAAGCTCGAGCTGCGGGCGCTTTCGGTAAAGGCTGCAGGGCAGGGCACGCAGCCGCGGCTCGACATTTCCGCTGTTCTGCCTTCGGTCGCCACGAAATTCAGCGATGTCGAGGGGCTCACGCTGGCATTGCACTCGGACGCTTTCGACGTGAAGAGCCGGACCGGGCCGGTCTCCGGCACGGTAACGGCAAACAAGATCGGCCTGGACAATCCGACCATAGCGCCGCTGCTCGCCGGCAAGATCACGGCACAAGTCGCCGGCAGCCTGGCGACTGATGGCATTGTCATCGACAGCGGGTCGGTGAGAGGCGACGCGCTGAACACCGGCTTCAATGGAAGGATCTCGCTGGGCGATGGCGCCATCGACCTCAACCTCAAGACCGACGCCGTTTCCGCGGCGCTGCCGGCGGCAGCGCGCGGCGTCCTTGCGCAGCGGACGGAACTCAGTGCCGCGCTGAAGCGCGACGCCAATGGCAATGTCACCGCCAATGCCATCAGGCTGGTGTCCGGCGCGCTGACCGCCGACGGGCAGGCCAGCCTTGCCGACAACAAGCTCACCGTCGACATCAAGGGCGCACTGGCCGACATCTCGCTGCTGTCCGGGGACGCCAACGGCGCCATCACCTTCGCGCTGAACGCGCAAGGCGCCAGCACCGCGCCCGAGCTGTCGCTGACGGTCAACAGCGACCGGCTTTCGGTTGCCGAACGTGAGATCACCGGACTGAGCCTCACCGCCACCGGCAAGGCCGATGCCGCCAACCCGGCGGCCAATGTCCAACTGACCGGAAATGTCGCGGGCCAGCCCCTGCAAGGCAGCGCCGTGCTGGCGACATCCGACGGCAAGCGCGCCATCGACGGGCTTTTGCTGTCACTCGGCAAGAACCGGATATCAGGCGACCTGGCGCTTGACGAGGCTTTCGTGCCTGAAGGCTCCGTGGCGCTCGACCTGCCTGACATCGGACCGCTGGCAGCGCTGGCGCTGGAAAAGGCGGAAGGCGACGTGCGCGGCACGATCGTGTTCTCGAAGACCGGCAATGCGCCTGAGGTCACCGTCAAGGCTTCGACGGCTTCGATTGCAAGCGGCGATGTTTCGGCGAAGACGGTGACCATCGATGCATCGATCGCCAACTATCTCGCGGCACCGGTGATCTCCGGAAAAATCCGTGCCGACAGCGTCACCTCCGGCGGCACCGTCATTCGCGGCATCGATGTCGATCTGACCCGCGACGGCGACTGGACCGGCTTTTCCGGCGGCGCCACCGTAAAGGACATTCCGGCCAGGGCGGCCGGCCGCGTCAGGCTCGCCAATGGCACGACGACGGTCGAGCTCGCCTCCGGCCAGGCGACCATGCGCGGCATCAAGGCGGCGATCGCCCAGACCTCGACCATCACCATCGCCAACGGCACCACCAGCCTGGACAGGCTCGCACTCAACCTCGGCGGCGGCACGGCGACGGTTTCGGGCAAGGTCGGGGAGGCGCTCAATCTCAACGCGACGCTGGCGCGGGTGCCGATGTCGCTCGCCAACAGTTTCTCGCCCGGCCTCGATGCCGCCGGCTCGATCTCGGGCACGGTGAAGGTGACGGGCGCGCCGGCCAATCCGGCCGTCGCCTTCAAGGTCGACGCCGCAGGCGTCCAGACGTCGCAGACCCGCGGCGCCGGTTTCGGCGGCATGGGCGTTTCGTCCTCCGGCACGTTTTCCGGTAACAGACTGAGCTTCGAGGCCAATATGAGCGATGCCGCCGGCCTCGGCCTCAAGGGCGGCGGCACGATGACGACATCAGGCACGCCCACCCTTGATCTCGACTTTTCCGGCAAGGTGCCGTTCGCCTTCCTGACCCGGACGCTGGCCGCGCAAGGCCTGTCGTTGAACGGCACGGCCGACGTCAATTTGAAGGTGCGCGGCCCGGCGACGGCGCCGGTGATCTCAGGCACGGTCCGCACGTCGGGTGCCCGCCTGATCGATGCACGCTCGGGACTTGCGATCAACGACATCACCGCCGATGTGGCGATCGGCGATGGCGTCGCCAGGATCAACCGCCTGACCGGCAATTTGTCGACGCGCGGCAGCCTGTCGGCCAGCGGCACGGTCGGCATCAATCCGGCGCAGGGCTTTCCGGCCGACCTGTCGGTCAAGCTCGTCGACGGCCGCTACACCGACGGCAGGGTGGTCACCGCCAATCTCGGCGGCGACCTGACCATCAAGGGGCCACTCGCGTCGGCGCCGGTGATCTCGGGTACGATCAACCTGGCCAAGACCGTCATCACCGTTCCCGAAAAGCTGCCGGGCTCGCTGGCGGCGCTCAACGTCAGGCACAAGAACGCACCGGCCGCCGTGCGCGCGCAGGACAAGGCGCTGCGCCCGGCGACGGCGAGCAGCAGCAGCGGCGGCGGCGGCCTCAACCTCGATGTCACGGTCAACGCGCCCAGCCAGATCTTCATCCAGGGCAGGGGGGTCGATGCCGAGCTTGGCGGTTCGCTGCGGCTGACCGGCCCAGCATCGTCGCCGCAAGCGGTCGGCACCTTTGACTTGCAGCGCGGTCGGCTGTCGATCCTGGCCAAGCGGCTGACCTTCACCGAAGGCACGGTCGGCTTTTCGGGGTCGCTGGTACCTTATCTCAATCTCACGGCGACATCGACGACGAGCAGCACCACCGTCACCATCGTGGTGTCGGGCGAGGCGACCAATCCGAAATTCAACTTCTCGTCGGTGCCGGCGCTGCCGGAAGACGAGGTCCTGGCGCAACTGATTTTCGGCCGCTCGATGTCGAACCTGTCGCCGCTGCAGATCGCCCAGCTTGCCGAAGCCGCCGCGCAACTGGCCGGTATCGGCGGCTCGACCTCGCTGCTCCAGAACCTGCGCAGCGCCATCGGCGTCGACGATCTCGACGTCATCACCGACGAGGAGGGCGGCACTGCGGTCTCGGCAGGCAAATATCTCAACGACCGCACCTATGTGACGATCCAGAAGGGCGACAAGCCGGGTTCGGGCAAGGCGGCGATCGATCTCGACGTCGGCCGCGGCGTCAAATTGCGCGGCGAGGCGACAGACGCCGGCGAAGCCAAGGGCGGCGTTTTCTACGAGCGCGAGTACTAAGCCGGCCGACGCGCATGTTGCCGAAATCGGAAGCGATTTTCAGATAAAGCGCGTCGCGTTAGGCCAGCCTCATGCGACGCGCTTTAGATTAGTTGTTGTTCATGCATGTCGTTGTCGCAAAACCGCTGCACAGTTTTGCGCGACTAGCTATGGCTCTGCACAGTGATCGTGACTAGCAGCTCTGCACAGTGACTTTGCCAGGTCGGGGCCGATCGGCAGCAACCGCCGGTGGTGTCTGTCAGCCGCCAATCTCGATGGCAAATCGCGACTTTTGTGATTGGCCGAACCACCCATCCTCTTCGTCATCCCAGGGCGAAGCAAGGAGCGAAGCGACGCGCGCAGACCCTGGGATCCATTGCGTGACATCAGCCGAAGAATGCCACGGCTTAGGATAACAACCGACCTGTGGCGATCCTTCGCGCCCCCCTCTGTCCTGCCGGACATCTCCCCCGCGTGGGGGAGATCGGCAGCTTCGCGGACAGCGTCCTTTTTGCAAGGTTGGTGATTGGCGAAATCAGTGATGAAGGCCAATCTCCCCCACGTGGGGGAGATGCCAAGTTTTTGGTAAAGAGGGGCAGGACAGAGGGGGCGCGAAAGATCGCTACGGAACGCTTTTATTCTGAACCGCTGCAGCTCGAACGAAATCTGCCGGGCAATAGCGATTTTGCGCCAAGACTGTCGTTATCACGCGAACTGCTTCCCTTCCAAAGTTGCACATTCCTTGGCATGTTCCCAACCCGTGCCGTTTTTGACATCATGGCCCGGATGCGGAATGGTAAAAGGCAGAAAGCCAACAATGGGAGTTCTCGATGACAATCTACAAGAGTAATGGTGACCGCGTTCCGGATCACATCCATGCAATGGCCGAGGAAGCCAGGGCGGGACGTGTTGATCGCCGCGAGTTTCTCGCTTTGGCCAGTGTCTTCGGCGCGTCCACGGCGATGGCCTATGGCATGCTCGGCCTTGCCGACCCGACGCCGGCGAGAGCGCAGGACGTGCAGGGCAAGAAGGGCGGCATACTGAAGGTCGCTATGTGGATCAAGGATCCGAAGGATCCGCGCAAGGCCGACTGGTCGGAAATCGCCAATGCCGAGCGCCAGGCGATCGAGCCGTTGGTCAAGTACACAAACGAATACACGTTCCGCCCCTATTTGCTCGAGAGCTGGGACGTCAACGACGATGCCACCGAATACACCCTGCATGTGCGCAAGGGCGTCACCTGGAACAACGGCGATCCGTTCACCGCCGACGATGTCATCTTCAACTTCAAGCGTTGGGCCGACAAGAAGGCCGAAGGCAATTCGATGCCCGGTCGTCTCGGCTCGCTGGTAAAGGACGACAAGCTGGATGAGAGCGCCGTCACCAAGGTCGATGATCACACGATCAAGCTGACGCTCAGCACGCCGGATATCGCGCTCATCCCCAACGTATGCGACTATCCCGGCCTCGTCGTCCACAAGACCTTCGACGAAAAGGGCGGCGATTTCAAAGCCTGCCCGATCGGCACCGGCCCATTTGAATTGGTCTCCTACGATGTCGGCCAGAAGGTCGTCTACAAGCGCCGCGAAGACAACAAATGGTGGGACGGCGAGGTCTTTCTCGATGGCATCGAGTTCATCGACTATGGCACCGATCCGGCGGCGATGGTCAGCGCTTTCGAAGCCGGCGAAGTCCATACCAATTTCGAGACGTCGGCCGACTATGTGTCGATCCTCGACGGTGTCGATCTGGTCAAGTCCGAGGTGGTCACCGCTTCGACGATCGTCTGCCGCACCAATGTGACCAACAAGCCTTATGACGATCAGAAGGTTCGCAACGCGCTGCAGCTTGCGGTCGACAACGCTGTCGTCCTGCAGCTCGGCTACGGCAATGCCGGCACAGTTGCCGAAAACCACCATGTCTCGCCAATCCATCCGGAATATTACGAGCTGGCGAAGATTGCTCGCGATCCGGCCAAGGCAAAGGCGCTGATGGCGGAAGCTGGCCAGGCCGACTTCGAGCACGAGCTGATCACGGTCGACGAAGACTGGCACAAGAACACCGGCGATGCGATTGCCGCGCAGATGCGCGACGCCGGCATCAAGGTCAAGCGCACGGTGCTGCCGGGCTCGACCTTCTGGAACGACTGGACCAAATATCCGCTGTCGATGACCAACTGGAACATGCGGCCGCTCGGAGTCCAGGTTCTGGCGATCGGCTATCGCAGCGGTGAAGCCTGGAACGAGACGGCATGGGCGAATGCGGAGTGGGACGCCAAGCTCAACGCGGCGCTCGCTGTCGCCGACCCCGCCAAGCGCAAGGAAATGATGAAGGACATCGAGCAGATCCTGCAGGATTCCGGCATCATCATCCAGCCTTACTGGCGCAAGCTCTACAGCCATTCGGTCGCTGCCGTTAAGAACTACGCCATGCACCCGACCTTCGAGCGCGACTACGGCAAGGTCTGGCTCGACGAGGAGGCCTGATCGGATCGATCGTGGAAGGGGCGGTTCGCCCCTTCCACCCACGCCTTGCATGATCCCACAACCGAAGCTCGGCGCAGCAAAAAACGCGGGCTCTTCGGACAGGGACGTGCAATAAAACAGGGTTGATCGCATTCTGAGGGTCCGTTTGACAGCCAGCTCTGCCGCTTGCGGCTGAACTGGCTCCGAGCCGGCCTCAACCCCAACCAGACCGGCAGGGGACCGCCATGCTTTCTTTCATCCTTCGACGCCTCGGCACCATGGCATTGACGATGCTGTGCCTGACGATGGTCGTGTTCTTCCTGATCAATCTCGACCCCAATCTGAAAAAACTGGCGATCAGCCAGACCGAAATGCACACCTCGGCCGAGCAGCTCGAAGACTGGCTGGTCAACCATGGCTACCGGCAGAATTTCTTCTCCCGCTATGCTCAATGGCTGGGTATCGTGCCCAAACAGCCGGTCACAGATCCGGCAACCGGCAAACCCGCGCGACGTTTTTCCTTCTGCAACGATCCTGTCGAGCCAACATTCTCCGGCGTGCTGCAGGGTGACTTCGGCTGCTCGACCAAGTTCAAGACAACGGTCGCGTCAAAACTTTTCCCGGCGCTTGGCGCCACCGGAATCCTGATGTTCTGGGTGCTTGTGGTGATGGTGCCGATCTCGTTGCTGATCGGCATCCTCGCCGGCATGCGCGAAGGCTCGCGAACCGACCGGACCTTGTCGGTCGCCTCGATCACCTCGACGGCGACGCCCGAATATGTGTCCGGCGTCATTTTCACCGTCATCTTCGCCTCGTGGCTCGGCCTGCTGAACGGTTCGGCGGCTTCCGCCAGCCGGGGCATCACCTTCTACAACTTCACCTTGCCGGTGATGACGCTGGCGATCTATGGCATCGGCTATATCGCCCGCATGACCCGTGCCTCGATGGTCGAGGTGATGACGCAACAATATATCCGCACCGCCCGGTTGAAGGGCCTCTCCTTCGGCAGCGTCGTGGTCAAGCACGCGCTGCGCAACGCGCTGATCGCGCCGTTCACCGTCATCATGCTGCAATTTCCCTGGCTGCTCACCGGCGTCGTCATCGTCGAGGTGATGTTCCGCTACCAGGGGTTTGGCTACACGCTGGTCGAGGCGGCCGGCAACAACGATATCGATCTTTTGCTCGGCTGCTCCCTGGTTTCGGTGTTCATCGTCCTGATCACGCAGCTCATTTCCGATGTCGGCTACGCGTTTCTCAATCCGCGTATCAGAGTTCAATAGGGGATCGAGCGGATGCAGCTTGAATATATCGGCGCCTTCAATGTGGTGCTTGGCGTGCTTGCGCGTTTCTGGCCGGTCTGGATCGCTCTCGTCCTGGTGATGGGGGCGAGCTTCGCCTACAAGAAGAGGCTTGGCCTCTACGGTCAGCTCTTCGACAGCAGCGTCGGCATCGTTGGCGTCGGCATCTGCCTATTCTGGCTGTTCACGGCGATCTTCGCGTCGACCGTCTCGCCGTTCAATCCGCTTGTCCAGATCCCGATCATGAAGGACGCGCTGCCGGGCGCGGTCGAGCCGCAATCGGGACTTGTCTACCTGTTCGGCGGCGACAAGCTTGCCCGCGACGTGTTCAGCCGCATGGTCTACGGCAGCCAGATCGTGCTGATCATCGCGCCGGCGGCGACCGGGTTTGCGCTGATGGTCGGCATCACGCTCGGCCTGCCGGCCGGCTATTATGGCGGCAGGATCGATACGGTGCTGTCATTCCTCGCCAACCTGGTGCTTGCCTTCCCGGTGATCCTGCTGTTCTACCTTCTGGTGACGCCGGGCATCATGGAGACCCCTATACCCTATGCGATGGCCGGCCTGTTCTTCCTGTTCCCGATCATCTTCTTCAGCGTGCTGTTCTGGACGCGCTACAAGAAACGGCCCGACCGCCTTTACATCCTCCTGGGGCTGACGCTGATCGTTGGCGGCTGGGTCTATGCCGGCCTGGTCTTCGATGCCGATCCGTTCAGGATCATCCATATCGATCCCAACCAGCTCAACATCTTCGTGGCGGTGGTGTTCGCCTCCAGCCCCGGCGTGTTCCGCATCGTGCGCGGCCTGGTCATGGACATCAAAACGCGCGACTATGTGGCGGCGGCGCAGACGCGCGGTGAATCGCCCTGGTACATCATGCTGTGGGAGATACTTCCCAATGCGCGCGGGCCGCTGATCGTCGATGCCTGCCTGCGTATCGGCTACACCACGATCCTGCTCGGCACGCTCGGCTATTTCGGCCTCGGTCTGGCGCCCGAGAGCCCGGACTGGGGCACCGCGATCAAGGATGCCAGCCGGCTGCTGCGCTCCTTCATCCATCCGGCGCTGCCGCCGACGATCGCGCTGATGTCGTTCGTGCTGGGCCTAAATCTCTTGGCCGACTCGCTGCGTGAGCAATCGATGAAAGATTGATGGACGGGTTCTCGACCCGATATGCTTGAAAGAACCAGGATTGGAGCGACCCATGAATGAGGCAGTTCGAAATCCGGCAAAGCCGACCAATGGGCCGAACAATGGGCCGATCATCGAGATCGAGAACCTGTCGATCTCCTTCTTCACCCGCAAGGGCGAGATACCGGCCGTCATGGATTTTTCCTGCACGGTGATGCCTGGCGAAGCGATGGGCATCGTCGGCGAATCCGGCTGCGGCAAGTCGACCGTGTCGCTCGGCATCATGCGCGACCTCTCCAACATCGGAAAGATCGTCGGCGGCCGGATAAAGTTCCAGGGCAAGGACATGGGCGAACTGTCCGACGAGGAATTGCGCGCCATCCGCGGCAACAAGATCGCGATGATCTACCAGGAGCCGATGGCCAGCCTGAACCCGGCGATGAAGGTCGGCCAGCAACTGATGGAAGTGCCGCTGATCCACGACAAGGTGTCGAAGGAAGAGGCTTATCGGCGCGCGCTGGAAATGGTGCGCGCGGTCAGGCTGCCCGATCCAGAGCGCATGATGCGCTCGTTTCCGCACCAGCTTTCCGGCGGCCAGCAACAGCGCATCGTCATCGCCATGGCGCTGCTGTCGAAGCCGGCGCTGCTGCTGCTGGACGAGCCGACGACGGCGCTCGACGTGACGGTCGAAGCCGGCATCGTCGACCTGGTCAAGGGGCTCGGCGAGAAGTTCGGCACCTCGATGATCTTCGTGTCGCACAATCTCGGCCTGATCCTGGAAACCTGCGACCGCATCACGGTGATGTATTCGGGCGAAGCGGTGGAGACCGGGAAGATCAAGGACGTTTTCGACCGGATGCGCCATCCCTATACGCAAGGGCTGTTCCGTTCGATCCCGCTGCCCGGCGCCGACAAAAATTCGCGGCCTCTGATCTCAATCCCGGGGCAATTGCCGCTGCCGCACGAGCGGCCGAAGGGCTGCAATTTCGGCCCCCGCTGCCACCATTTCGTCGAGGGCGTCTGCAACGCCGCCGAAATCCCGATGATCGCGGTCGACGGCCATGAAGGCCATTTTTCGCGCTGTGTGCGCTTCAACGAGATCGACTGGGAAGCGCTGCCGCCCGGCGCCAAGAAAGTCAACGAGCGCGTCGAGCCCGGCGCGCCGGTGCTCAAGATCGAGGATCTGAAAAAGTACTACAAGGTCGGCGGCAGCGAGGTGTTCGGCTCGAGCGAGGGCCGTGTCGTCAAGGCCAATGAAACGATCTCCTTCATGGCGCGCGAATCCGAGACCGTCGCCATTGTCGGCGAGTCCGGTTGCGGAAAGTCGACGCTGGCCAAGGTGCTGCTCGGCCTGGAGACGGCAAGCTCCGGCAGCGTGACGCTCGGCAACCAGCAAATCCAGTCGATCGGGGTCGAAAACCGCAGCGTCGAGACGGTGTCGTCGATCCAGATGGTGTTCCAGAATCCGTTCGACACGCTCAACCCCAGCCACACGGTCGGCTCGCAGATCATCCGCACGCTGGAAAAGTTCAATGTCGGCAACACCGTTGCCGATCGCCGCCAGCGCATGCTGGAACTGCTCGACCTGGTGAAGTTGCCGCGGGCGTTCGAGACCCGCAAGCCGCGCCAGCTTTCAGGCGGCCAGAAGCAACGCATCGGCGTGGCGCGGGCCTTTGCCGGCGACGCCAAGGTGGTGGTTGCCGACGAGCCGGTTTCGGCGCTCGACGTGTCGGTGCAGGCGGCGGTGACCGAGCTGTTGATGGACATCCAGCGCAAGAACAAGACGACGATGTTGTTCATCAGCCACGACCTGTCGGTGGTGCGCTACATCGCCGACCGCGTCGTCGTCATGTATCTCGGCTATATCGTCGAGCAGGGCACGACCGACCAGATCTTTTCGCCGCCCTATCATCCCTATACCGAGGCGCTGCTGTCGGCGATCCCGATCGCCGACACCAGCGTGATCAAGAAGCACATCGTGCTCGAAGGCGACATCCCGTCGGCGATGAACCCGCCAACCGGCTGCCCGTTCCAGACCCGCTGCGGCTACAAGAAGCTCGTGCCGGACAATCTTTGCGAGACGCAGGTGCCGCCGGTGAAGAATCTCGGCGACGGTCATATGAGCCTGTGCTGGCTTGCCGACGACGTGCTGGCGAAAATGGAGCCGGTGATCAAGTTCGACAAGGAGCATGCCGCCAATGAAGGCGTGCCGGACGACGCGCCGCAGGGCGTCGGTCCGGGCTTTGCCGGCGCCCCGCCGCAGCGTCCACACGGCAAGAGGCCGAAGCTGACGGACGGTTAGGTCCGTGGCGCCGTCAAGGCGCGCAGTGGCGTAGCTGCGCGGCGTAGTCCCGAGCCATCTGCTCGGTGGCCCGCGCATAGCGCTGCACGCCGGCATCGCCGCGGTTGCCGCGGCCATAGGCCGTCCAGCCGAGATAATAGGCGAGATAGAGATTGTAGGTGTCGTTGCGGGCGACGCCGAGCGTGTCTGATGTCTTGGAATGATACCAGCCGACGAAATCGACGGCATCGGCGAAGCTGGTGCGGCGCGCCGCCCAGCTGCCGGTCTCGCTCTGATATTGCGCCCAGGTGCCGTCAAGCGCCTGCGAGAAGCCGGTGGCGCTGGAGACGCGTTTCCAGGGAATGAAGCCGAGCAGCTTCTTGCGCGGCGGCCTGGCGTTGCTCTTGAAGCCGGATTCCTTGCGCACCGTCGCCATCAGCACGGGAACCGGCACGCCGTGCTTGCGTTCGGCGCGTTCGGCCGCCGCCTGCCAGTTGTCGAACCAACCGTCATTCTGGTGGAACACGGCGCAGACATCATTGATATGGTTTGGCGGCGTCGCGCAGGCCGACAGCGCCAGCAGCACGGTAACGGCTACAATTTTACTAAAACTCGACCTGCCCATTGGAAGAGGATTAGGCCGAAAACATAAAAGGAATCTTGCTGCGTTCCTTAACGGATCCATCGGCTGCTTTGCCCGGGGCATAGCGAGGATAGATATTCCGACATTTTCCGTCGCTTTTGTCGGCACGAAATTGTCAAAATGCCGCCTTGGCTAAAATCGCGCCCGCAGGTGGCGGATTTCTGACAGCCCGATCGTCGTGCCGGCGCTTTGATGCGCCGCATGAACGAACCGAGACGCAAGCGCGGCGCCGAGCGAACCAGCAACAGGGGGCCGGCCGCCATTCCGCAACTGCCGTTGCGCCGCGTGACAAATCCCTATCCGCCAATGGCGATTCTCTCGGCCGACCAGATCGAGGCGATCCACCAGGCGTCGATGCACATTCTGGAGAATTTCGGCATCGAGGTGATGAGCCCGCGGGCTCTTTCGCTGTTCGAGAAGGCCGGCGCCAAGGTCGATCATGCGTCGATGACTGTCCGCATCGACCACGGCATGGTCGACGAGGCACTGAAGACGACGCGATCGAGCTATAGGCTGACGCCGCGCAACCCGGTCCGTGCCGTTCATCTCGGCGGCAACACCATCAATTTCACGCTCGTCGCCGGACCGCCCAACGTGCATGACATGGAACGCGGCCGGCGCGCCGGCAATTTGCGCGACTATTGCGATCTCACCCGGCTGGCGCAGCATTTCAACTGCATCCACATGCTCGGCAACCAGGTCTGCGCGCCGGTGGAACTGCCGGCCAATTCGCGCCATCTCGATACCTACTTCGCCAATCTGACGCTGACCGACAAGAGTTTTCACGTCTCGGCGATCGGCCGCGGCAGGGCGCTCGACGGCATCGAAATGATGGCGATTTCGCGGGGCTTGAGCCTCGACCAGATGTGCGAAGATCCCGGCGTCACCACCATCATTTCGGTCAACTCGCCGCGCCGCTTCGACGAAATGATGGCCGAAGGGTTGATGACCATGGCCGAGTTCGGCCAATCGGTCG